>JBLIEQ010000007.1:0-138094 GCA_047633175.1 Motiliproteus sp.
GCCAAATAATTGATTTCATTTGGTTTTTTTCGTTTCAGGGCTATGAAAAAAGCTTCGGGCTCGCTCCTTATAAGCCCAGCGAAGGTCGTAGGTTCGAATTCTGCCCCCGCTACCAATGTAACCCTAGGCCAAATAATTGATTTCATTTGGTTTTTTTCGTTTCAGGGCTATGAAAAAAGCTTCGGGCTCGCTCCTTATAAGCCCAGCGAAGGTCGTAGGTTCGAATCCTGCCCCCGCTACCAATGTAATCCTAAGCCAAATAATTGATTTTATTTGGCTTTTTGCGTTTACGGCCGTGAAAAAAGCTTCGGGCTCGCTCCTTATAAGCCCAGCGAAGGTCGTAGGTTCGAATTCTGCCGATGCGGTTCGTGCCTCTGCGCACGCTACATCACTAGCCCATGGCACCGTGGGAGCCTGCCTGCAGGCGATCTTTTGCACAGAATTAAAAGACTAAAAGATCGCCGGGAGCCCGGCTTCCACAAAACCCAGTCTAGAGTATTCAGGGAACTCCATTCTGATCTCAGGCCTGCAGGCGATCTTTTGAAAAGAATCAAATTACTCAGGCTCGCTCTCTATCACTCTTTATAGCCCCGGGCGAAGATCACAGGTTCGAATCCTGGACGATGCGGTTCGCGACTCTGCGGCGAGCCATTTCATCCCGCTGCTATTGTCGGGCACTGTTTAAACACCGATTTCGGGCAGCTGGCGCATCTGTTTCGAACCAGGGTGTTTTCAACCAGCGCTTCAAGGGCATCATCGACCGTCGCGTAGAAGTTATCGGCCCCGAGCATATCGAAGAAACGCTGCTCAATTAGCTCGTCTTTGACGGTGTTCTTCAGGGCGCAGAAGCTCATACGGTTTCCGGCGTTTTCCATTTTTTGTGACTCCTGAGCCAGCATCTCGGCGCCAGCCAGATCGATAAAATTGACCCCGGAGCAGAGGATCAGCAGGTGGCGGTTATTATCCGAATCCTGAATAAACTGCTGCAGATGCTGCTGAATATGGTCGACAGCACCAAAGAAGATCGACCCGTCAATGCGCAGTATCGTCAACTGCGGACAGGCGCTGAGATCGAAGCGTTCGATGCTGCGCATATCGGTACCCTCATCGAGGGATTTGGGTGCCACTTCCATGATGCGCGGGCGGGATGTCTTGCGCAGGTAGAGGATCAGCGACAGACAAACGCCCAGATAAATAGCAAATTCGAGCTGGACGATCAGGGTGGCGAAAAAGGTGACCAGCAATACCGCGGTTTCTTGTTTATTGCTGCGTAAAATCTGGGCGATGTGCTGAGTATCGATCAGCCTCCAGGCAATCAGCAGGATAGCGCCGCCCATTGCGGGCAGGGGTAAATAGACGGTGATATCGGGCGCCAGCAGCAAGATCAGCACCAGCGTCAGTGCGGCGAAGATGGCCGCCAGGGGTGTCTGCGCGCCGGAATCATAGTTGATGCCCGTGCGGGTGAACGAGCCGGAGCCGGCGAAACAGGAGAACAGGCTGCCGATAATATTGGACAGGCCCTGACCAATAAACTCCTGGTCGCTGTGGATGCGCTGGCCCGAGCGGATAGCGACGGCGCGGGCGATCGACACCGCTTCGACCAGCCCCAGGATGGCTACCGCCAGCGCTCCGGGTATCAGCGCGCTCAGGGTCTCTCCGGACAAGGCGGGTAGGGAGAAACTGGGGAGCTGGCCCGACAGCGCGCCGACCAGGGCGACGTTATGGTCAGCCCCACCGATCAGCCAGCAGCCAAGGCTGCCCGCCACCATCCCGATCAGCATCGCGGGCAGCTTGGGATTGATGCGCTTCACTAGCAGAGTGGCCAGGATGGTGATGACGGCGATCGTCAGGGTGTAGGGGTTGGTCGCGTCGATCTGGCTGACAAGCGCCGCCCAGGATTCAAAGAATGACGAGCCTGACGGGACTTGGACGCCCAGGGCGTACTTAAACTGACTGGTCGCAATCAGCACCGCCGCCCCGGCGGTAAAGCCGATAACCACGGTATGCGAGATAAAATTTACCAGGGTGCCGAGGCGGGCGAGGCCTAACCCCAGTTGAAACAGGCCGGTCAACAACGTCAGGCACAGGACCGCCGGAATAAATTCGATGCTGTCCGGTGGCACCACGGCACTGACGACGCTGAGGATCACTATTGAGATAGCCGCCGCCGGACCTGAGACCAGGTGTCTCGATGATCCGAACAGAGCCGCCACGATCGGCGTAATAATGGCGCTATAGAGCCCGTATTCGGGGGGGAGTCCCGCGATCAGAGCGTAAGCGATACCCTGAGGCAGCCCTATAATGGCGCCGGTGAGGCCTGCCATCAGATCCGCCCACAGCGATCTGGGGTTAATCTGTGCTCCCCAAGCAAGAAAGGGTAGGAGTTTGGTCAATTTCAGGCGGGATCTGCCCGCGAGGGTGGTGCGTTTGGTATTCAACAGATCATCCAGCCGGTGTGTTTGTGAAGGGGAGAGACAGGGTCTCTCGTGCCATGGCAGCTACCTTGATGCGGGCATGCGTTCGAAGCCTTGTATCTTAAGGTCTTTTTATTGTCCTGAAAAACGATATAAAATGGCCCTAACGACCAAATAAACAGGATGTTGGCTATGGATACCGTCTTGCTGGAAACCTTTCTGGAAGTGACCCGCACCCGCAATTTCAACAGGGCCTCTGAGAACCTCAATGTCTCCTCATCGACCATCAGCGCTCGAATAAAACAGTTGGAAGAACTCCTGGGCCTGTCCGTGTTTATCCGTCGTCATCATGAGATAAGCCTGACCCCTGCGGGGGAGCGGATGGAGCGTCACGCCCGCTTTATCCTCAGCGCCTGGGAGCGGGCCTATGAGGACACCGCCCTGAGCGAGCGACATCAGCGCCGGCTAGTGATCGCCGGAGTGGCCAGCCTTTGGGATATATTTCTGCAGGATTGGCTCAACGAGATCTACCGTACGATCCCCAATCTGGGCCTGCGGGCCGAAGAGAGTACACCCCTTCGAGTGGTGGAGAAGCTGGAGCAGGGGATGATCGATGTCGGTTTTATGTATGAGCAGCCTCGAATTCAGGGGATGGCCGTGCAGGAGGTGGCCAGAGTTCCCCTGGTGTTGGTCTCCAGTATGAAAGGGGTCGCGGTGGAGCAGGCCGTGTCCGAAGGCTATGTCCGGGTGGAGTGGGGCACCACCTTCGGAACCCTGCACGAAGCGCATTTCCCTCAGCGACTTCTAGCGCCGGTGCGGGTCAACAGCGGCCGGGTGGCGTTGAACCTGATTCTTAACTGCGGCGGTGCGGCCTATCTTCCGGAATCCACTCTGGAGTCAGCGTCTTATCGGGGGCGGATCCATCGGGTGGCCGGAGCGCCGATGATCGAGATGAAGGCCTATGCGGCCTATAGCCTGCATGGCGAACACCGGAGCCTGATCGCGGACCTGCTGGGGCGGTTGTAGCGCGAGTCTGTGGTCGGCAGCCGCGAAATTAATCACTCACTCCCGCCAGGCGACTATGTTCGCTCTGGAGTGCCGCTTCCATAAAATCCGTAAAGGCCTGCACCCTGGCAGAACCTGCCATATCCTTATGGGTCATCAGCCACAGGCTGGTGGTATCGAGCTCCATCGATATATCGACCCGCTGCAGTTTTTCAGAGGCTTCGCCCACAAAACAGGGCAGCAGCGCCAGTCCCAGCCCCTGTTCGGCGGCCAGTCGCAGCGCCTCGAAGGAGTCTGCTTTGAGCACCACCCGGTCGGGCGACATCAGCTCTTCCACGCGCCGTCCCATCCCCTCGGGTAACGTCAGCTCCCCCATATTCTTTCCTGACTGCTGCTGAGCCAGCATCGGCGTGAATCCCAGCCAATGGGCATCCTCGAGTGGGCGACGCCCGCGCAGGCTGTTCAGGTATTCGGGTGCGCCATAGATACCGAACACCAGGTCACAGATGCGGACTCCCGTCAGGTTATCTGGCAGCGATGTGGCCGGGCGGATCGCGACATCGGCGTCGAGTCGAGACAGGTCCAGCAGTCGGGTGGTGATATTGAGTTCCAGCTGAATTCGCGGATAGGCCCGGTGGAAGGCGGCTAGGTGGCGGTTGAGAATACCGCTGAGCAGGGTGTCGGTGGTGGTCAGGCGCAGGGTGCCCGCCAGCGTCATCTCCTGTCCGGAGATGCGGCGCTCCAGTGCCTTGACGGTGCCCTCGATGGCGCGTGCCGAATCGAGCAGCTGGTGCCCCTCCGGCGTCAGCTTGTACCCCGAGGGTCGCCGGTGAAACAGGCATAGCTTGTGGCGGTGCTCGAAGGCACCCAGGCGGCGCAGCACGGTGCTGTGGTTGACCCCCATCGCTCTGGCAGCGGCGGCGACCGAGCCTTCGTTAGCGACCGCCAATACGTACTGCAGATCATCCCATCTCATGCTGTGCATTTTTGCATACTCAGAGTGTTGATATGGTGAATTTACTGATCTTTTAACACAGGTATACTGTGTTAACCAATAGCGTATTGCCGCCTGCCACCCCTTATAAAGGATCTGTACTATGGCTAAACCCAGCCCTCAGTCGCTGACTGTTGTCGATAGCCGCCTGTTGAGCCCCCATATGCGGCGACTCACCCTGTCCGGCCCTTCGCTGGCCGTTTTCCCCCCTGATCAGGACGGTGCCTATGTGAAGCTGATTTTTTCCTCCGTGGGGCGCGCTAAGCCGCGGCTCAGGACCTACACCGTTAATCGCGTCGATCCCCAGCTTCAGCAGCTGGAGATCGACGTCGTGATTCATGCAGAGGGCGGACCTGCGGCGAGATGGGCGGCAAGCGCCAGTGTCGGTGATCGTATCGAGGTTGCCGGCCCCGGCCCCAAAAAAATGCTGGATCCGAAAGCCGACTGGTTCCTGATTGCCGGCGATATGACCACGCTGCCCGCGATTCGGGCCAACCTGGCGTGTCTGCCCCTGGATGCCAGAGGCCATCTGGTTCTGGAGGTGCTTACCGAAGCCGATAAGCTGGCGCTGGATCTGCCTCTGGAGCAGCTTCCCGCGCAGCTTCAGCTCCATTGGTTGATCAACCCGCACCCTGGCAAGAATCGTCTGTTTGCTGACTATCTGGAGCAGTTGCCATGGCTTGATGGGGCTCCCGCCATCTGGGTCGCCGGGGAGTTGGTAGAGGTGCTGAAGGCCCGTACTCAGCTAAAATCCAAGCCCGGGGTGGAAGCCAGTCGTCGCTATATCAGCAGTTACTGGCAGTACGGCATGACCGAGGATCGGCATAAGGTCGAGAAAAGCCGACTGTTGAGCTGAGATCACCGCGCAGTCGGTATAAGCATTAATCATGAGATTTAAAGCACGTGAAGGATCAGAGAACCATGCAGCGTTGGATCGATAAGCCCGCTCACTTTACCTACAGCATGGATCTGCTGTTGCTGCTTTTGTTTGTGCTCGCCTGTGTGCCACAGGCGACGGGGCTGGTGTTTCATGAGTGGGAGAGTGCGGTATTTCTGGTGCCCTTCGCCATCCATCTGCTGCTGCACTGGGATTGGATCACCCGCGTTCCGTTGCAGCTGTTCGGTAAACTTAAGGGCGAAATAAAGTTTAATGTGGTCTGGGATCTGTTGATCTACCTGATGATGATCTTCGTCACCCTGTCCGGATTTCTGGTTTCTGAAGCACTTGTTCCCAGTCTGGGCATTGATTGGCAGTCTCAGCCCTTCTGGAGTGAGCTTCATGATACCAGTGCCAACTTGATCATCCCGATGCTGGGGGTGCATCTGGGCCTGCATTGGCGATGGTTAAAGTCTCTGACCCTCAAGTTGGTCAGCAGATAAAACAGTCCAGCCAACAAGGTCCAGCCAACAAAGAGCGACAATATGCGCCGATTAAATAAACATCTGCTCCAGCGTACGCTGCTGATTGTGGCCATAGCCCTCGTGATCGCCACTCTGATGAGTGGCCTGGAATTAACGGCCTGGGCACTTCAGATTAATAAAGCCACTCAGAGTCATTCACCACAAGAGTCTGAGGCGCTCGCGATCCCTCTGATGTACCTGCTGCCATTTATCAAAGTGCTGCTGTTCGCCGGTGTTCCGATGGCGCTGACGATCGGTCTTCACAGGCTGGTTGGCAAGCGAGCCTGAGCGCTGATCGGAATGCGCGGATTATCAAGGATATCTTAGCAGCAGGGCTGGACAGGTTTAGATTCGCCCTGTAGTATGCGCCCCACGTTGATGCGGGGTGGAGCAGTATGGTAGCTCGTCGGGCTCATAACCCGAAGGTCGTAGGTTCGAATCCTGCCCCCGCTACCAATGTAACTCTAAACCAAATGATTAATTTCATTTGGTTTTTTGCGTTTCAGGGCTATGAAAAAAGCTTCGGGCTCGTTCCTTATAACCCCGGGCGAAGGTCGTAGGTTCGAATCCTGCCCCCGCTACCAATGTAACTATAAGCCAAATGATTAATTTCATTTGGTTTTTTGCGTTTCAGGGCCGTGAAAAAAGCTTCGGGCTCGCTCCTTATAAGCCCAGCGAAGGTCGTAGGTTCGAATCCTGCCGATGCGGTTCGTGCCTCCGCGCACGCTACAATCACCATTGCTCTTGAGTTTATGTTGAAGTGGGTTCAAAAAAGCTTCGGGCTCGCTCCTTATAACCCCGGGCGAAGGTCGTAGGTTCGAATCCTGCCGATGCGGTTCGTGCCTCCGCACAGGCTACATTTGTATTTTTGCGTTTAAGGGCAGGCTAAAAAAGCGCGTAGCGTGCGTAGAGGCACGAACCGCATCAGACAGAATAGCAACGCCTGATGCAGCAAGAGGATAAGTGAAAAAGCTTCGGGCTTGCTCTTTATAGCCCCGGGCGAAAGACACAGGTTCGCATCCTGCTCCTCGTCTTCATAGCATCTTCAATGCGACACCGCTAAAATGACGCCAGGGCTGTTTTGAGGAATGGACGACCCCTGTATAGTCTTGTCGTAAATACCCTTTGAAGTGCCGTCTGTCAGGAAAGATCTTATGTTGAGCATCGTGCTGAGCGCCAGCAACGCAATGAACAAATGGCTAAAGCTGGATCTGCCCAGAATACCGAGCCCTGACGGCAAGCGCATTGGTACCCAGCCACTGGTCACCGATACCCAGCAGCTGAGCTGGCAGTGCCATGTCGTCCCCAACTCCTACCGCTCTAAAGAGCGTACGGTTATCGTCACCGAGGCGTATAGCCGCTATACCCTGTTGCTGCCCTATCGCATCGCACCCACCGTCGAGGCGTTTGAGAAAGATTTTCTGGAGCGCTTTGAGTTTGAAGTGCAACAGCTGATGCTCGAAAGCGGGGCGCTGGAGCTGCCGCAGCTCGCACGCGTTAAGCAGCAGTTTGACGCGCAAAAAAAGACCCTCAGCTGGTTTCGTAATACCGATATGAGCGTCAACGGTCATGTCGGCGATGCCGAGCAGTGGCTCAGGCAGATGCTGGCGGATAAAGGGTCGTCACGCCTGAGTGAGAAGGATGCGCTTGGGCTTGGAGACCATCTCAACAAATTGAGAAAACGGGCCAAGCAGGGGCAGTCATCGACGCAGAGTTTTTACCCGGTCGCACGACTGCTGGATGACGGGCTATACCGTTTTGCCAGCGGCTTGGCTGATGGCCTTTATCCAGAGACCCCGCTGGGGGATTTTCCCAAGCCCTACCCGGACAGAGAAGAGACTAGGTCGGCACGCCCCTCAAGAGACAATGTGGTTTACATGGCTGACTTTCGGCCATAGTTAAGCGGCATTCGGCGATAATGTGCCGGATGAAGGGGAGGATAAAGGGGACGTTATCGAATGGCACTTACTTAAGAGGCCGCGGCCTGCAGAGAAGATTTTCGAGACCGTATGCCAGCAGGGACGCGGCATCCGAGCCCCCAGGGACGGGTTCACGGCGTGTCTCGAAATTTTCTCTGTAGGGAGTGGACGGGTTAGTTCGCACTCAAATCGCTTAAGTCAGTGCCATTCGGTTGCGTTCCCTTATTATCTATTCTTTATTAATCAATGTGCTCAAGAAATCAGCAAAGGGAACAATATTCTTATTCACGCTGGCTTCTTCCAATGCAGCCATATAGTTGGCGCGTTGTTCTACTGGAACGATGATCCAGGGGTAACCGCCACTTGCCAGCATAACATTCATTAAAAATCGTCCCATACGGCCATTGCCATCGATATAGGGATGGATGTACACGAATATAAAGTGCCCAAGGACAGCGCGAACCGAGGGTTCAGTTTCTTCTCGCAGTAAGTCAAACAAGACGGGCATGGCATCTCGTACTGACTCCCGGCTTGGGGGTACATGCCTCGATCGTCGAATAAATACGGGTGCATTACGATAACCGGCCAGATCAGACGGGCGCAATAGACCTGCAGCGACACCGGGAGCAAACATTTCACGATACCAGGTACTGTGATCATTATCGGCTACCACGCCGGGATTCTCATTGCTCAGAACGGTTCCTATGCTATGTTGTACGGTTTGGTAGGCTTGCCAGTATCCGCGTGCTGCCATAGCATCCTGTTGATCTCTATCATTATCGTTATCAATGCTGTCAGGGTTCCAGTCACCGCTTCGCACTTTATCAATCAATTCCCGGCTTACGCGGTAGCCTTCAATCGATAAGGAGTGATAGGCATCTGTGACGTACATGGCGTCGACTTTCTTGAGATATTCTTTGGTATCTATAGGCATGCCGGGGGCTTCTGGAAAGCGATCGATGATTTGACCGCGCATTTCTTGCCACATTAAGCGGATGCGATTAGCGTATGGGGATTGTTCCCGTGCCGAAAAATTTAGCTGCATTCTTGTTTCAAAAGGATCGTTTTCACGGATTTCATATCCGGCTGAGCGCATCGTACTCAGGATGTTATCAGCTATGCGATCACGGCCAATATTTCTGAATGCGCCAGCCAGTCGTCCGGCGATGGTGCTGTGTCCGCCTTCGAGTAAGGGTTTCAGCACAATGGATGCATCACTCACGATTGCTAGTGCGGTGCGTATATCTGTTTGGTTTTGTAAAAATGTTCGGGGGGGGCAGGCTATTAAAGCTGCGGGTAGCGAGAACAGGCGTAAGCCGTTTTTTTCGACGATATTCTCGGCGTCTGGCAAACTGGATTCTATATCGAGCAAGGAGGTGCCCTGAGGTAATGCGGTGATATTATTACGTGCTTTAGTGGCTCGTACTAAAAGTTGTCTTGGCACCGTCCAGTTCTCAGCGTGTAGAGATAAGGATTGTTCTGGTGAAAGGCACCAGTCTTTGCCTTTAAGGTGATCAAGGTAGGCTGCGCAGAATTGCCAGAATGAGGCGTACCATGCGCTGCTTTCTCCGGCTGTTTCATTCGGGCGAGTAGCGATATACCAGCCCTTTATAACCTCTTGCAGGAAACCATTGCGGCATAGCCGCTCTCGATGGGTGCGTGTCAGATCGCCAGAGCGTATGGCGACGCTGCCCTGTTCTTGACGTTGGTGCAGAATTTCAAGGGATTCTGCTAGTTTTTCTGATGGCTTGGCCATGGACGATAGTTCGCTTATTCTGTTGTATCATAATTCGCTTATTATGTTGTATCGTAATTCGCTTATTGTGTCGAGCGAATGTTCGCTTATTGTGTAGTCTTGAGCAGATGGCTGCTGCACGCCGCTTAACTATCTGCGTTGACGAGCTATGAATACTGTATAGATATACAGTACACTCGATGTATGATTAAACTCCCTTATCCTGTCCTGCTCACGCCACTCTATGCCGATAGCATCTCGGCGGGCTTTCCAAGCCCTGCTAGCGACTATCTGGAGGCGCGCTTAGATCTCAACGCCCATCTGATTCAGAGTCCTAGCTCGACCTACTTCGTCAGAGCCGAGGGCGACAGCATGCGGGGGCGGGGGATCTTTAGCGGAGACCTGCTGGTTGTTGACCGGTCTATTACGCCTAAGAGCGGCCAGATTGTGATCGCGGCGCTCGATGGCGAGCTGACCTGCAAGATTCTGGACACCGAGCGGCGTTGTTTGGTGGCTGCGAATCCGCGTTACCCCTCGATACCGATCACCCAGGAATCGGCCTTTAGCATAGAGGGCGTCGTGATCGCCTCTGTGCGGTATCACCAGTGTTCGCCTTAGTCGACTGCAACGCGTTCTACGCCAGCTGCGAGCAGGTGTTCAGGCCGGATCTGCGCGGCCGTCCGGTGGTAGTGTTGTCGAATAACGATGGCTGTATCGTCGCGGCGAATCGTCAGGCCAAGGCGCTTAATTTCCCACCCTTTTCACCGTACTTCAAGATCGAAGGATTGCTCCGGCATCACGGGGTCGCGGTGTTCAGCAGTAACTACGAGCTCTACGGCGATCTCTCCCAGCGGGTGATGGATACCCTGGCCGAGTATTCGCCGGATATGGAGGTCTACTCCATCGATGAGGCCTTCCTAGGCTTAGAGGGCTTTGGGGGTGACCTGCTGGATTATGGTCGGCAGATGCGCCGCCGCGTCTGGCGTAATGTGCGGATACCGGTGTCGGTCGGTATCGCGCGCTCTAAGACGCTGGCTAAGCTAGCCAACCACCTTGCCAAGCAGCAGCGCGACCTGCGCGGATGTTGCGCGATTTACACCGAGCGGCAGCGGATCGCCGCGCTTAAGCAGTTTCCCTGTGAGGGGGTCTGGGGAGTAGGCCGCCGCCTGTCAGCCAGGCTCAGGGATCAGGGGGTGATCTCGGCCTGGGATCTTGCGCGCCAGCAGCCGGCATTGGTGCGTAAACAGTTTGGCGTAACGCTGGAGCGCACCCTGCGAGAGCTCAATGGCGAGGCGTGCATGGGTCTGGATCAGCAGCCGCAGCCTAAGCAGCAGATCTTCAGTACCCGAACCTTTGGCGAGCGGATCTTTGAGTTGGCGGCGTTACAGGAAGCTGTGAGCAGCTACGCCAGTAAGGCGATGGAGAAGCTGCGCGGGCAGGATTCGCTGGTCGTCACTGCGCTGGTCTTTATCCAGACCAGTCGGTTCGACGATAATTATTACGCCCGCTCCCGAATCGTCCAGCTACCGCACCCGACCAACGATACCCGAATGCTGGTGGCCGCGCTTCGCTTGGCGGTGGCTGAGCTGTTTAAGGCGGGCCTGCCCTACAGTAAGGCCGGAGTCGGCTTGATCGGGATCGTCTCGGCAAGACAGCAGCAGCTGAGTCTGATCAGCGATCCGCAAAGCCCCAGGAGCCTGGAGTTGATGGGGGTGGTGGATGCCATCAATGCCAGGGTGCCCCGGGGGGTGTTTTTGGCGAGCGATGGCATCCAGAGGAGCTGGGGTATGACGCGTGAGCGGTTGTCGCCCGCCTATACCACGCGCTGGGGGGATCTGCCCAGAGTGAAGTAGGGCGATCTGATGGGGCGGGGCCTCTGCTTACGGAGCGGCCGTGGCTGTTGCTATCTCGGACTGATGCGCGACAGAGCAGCGGTTTCTGCCCGATTCTTTGGATCGATAGAGTGCCTTGTCAGCCAGCTGGTATAGCTGCTCGGGATGTTCGCTATCCAGCGGGTAGGTGGCGATGCCGAAGCTGGCACCGATCTTAATCTTATGGCTGTCGATCAATAGGTGGTCGCACAGAGCCTTGATGACAAGCTCTGCGGGCCGGCAGATCGAGGTGGCGTTCTCCGGGTCGATCATGATGATCGCAAACTCATCGCCGCCGATTCGGGCGATGATATCGGTTTCGCGAAAGTTTTCTCGAAGGATGTCGGCGGCTTTTTGCAGCAGTTTGTCGCCTGTAGGGTGACCAAACTGATCGTTTACCTGTTTGAAATAATCAAGATCCATCAGTGCCAGCGACAGCAGCTGCTGTTGCCGTTGCGCCAGCTTGAGTGTTTCTTCGATCCGCCGGTTAAATTGATGCCTGTTGGCCAGTCCCGTGAGTGGGTCGGTGAGTGCCAGGCGGATCATCTCCTGTTGCGATCTTTTCTGTTCAGAAATATCGCGTACGACCTCGATAAAACCGACAGTCTCTCCCCGGGTATTGATAATAGGGCCGCCCAGTGACTGGCTGGGAAATAGCGCGCCGTCTTTGCGTCGGTAGTTGATCTCATAGGATTGCAGCAGTGATGTCTGATTAAGAGTGAAGTGAGATTTTCGCTGGCACTCAAAATCGGCCTCAGTCTCGTACAGTAAGGCGCTCGACTGGGTGGTCATCTCCCCGGGCAGGTAGCCAAAGGTCTGGCTGAAAGCCGGGTTGCAGAGCATGATTTCACGCTGGATATTGGTGATCACTGTGGCATCCGGGGTGCTGCGGAAGATAGCCTCGAAGAGTGTGGTCTGCTGTTGTAGCTGCTCCTGGCTCTGCTGCCCCTGTTGGATCGCGTCCTTGAGTTTGCGATTATAGCTAAGCAGGGCTAAGGCGATGGCGGCGATAAGGAGCAGTCCTGCTAACAGCGATAGCGCCAGGATATACCAGTGTCTAAGATTTTGTTTCGGGTCGGGGTCATAGATAAAGCCGTCCAGGTTGTACCCGGGTGGCACCATCCCCTGTTTGACGAAGGTCTCGGCCATATGTTTCCAACGTCCGGGGTTCATATGCCCGAGTTCGACCAAGTTGGGCAGGATCAGTGCATGCATGCTTCGGGCTTCATAGCCCAGGTGTTTGGGGCTCTTTGCCTGTGAGTACTGACTCAGAATCAGCGCGATGATCTCATCCGGATGGTCCATGGCGTATTTCCAGCCACGCAATGAAGCCTGGCGAAACGCTTTCACCCGTTCGGGATTCCGGGCGAGCTCCTCTGCAGTCGTAAATAAAATATCAGAGTAAAAATCGACCCCATAGGTGTTCGGCTGCAGCAAGGATACCGGTATCTGATGCTCGGTCATAAAAAAGGGTTCGTTGGTCACGTAGGCATTAAACGCATCGACGCGGTCTTCGATCAGATCCTGGATGTCATAGCTGCTCTTGACGATGTCGATGCTGGCGGTATCGACCCCCTCATTTATGAACATCGCCATCAAGCCGACATCGGCCTCAGGACTGACCAGCATCACCCTGCGCCCCGTCAGATCCTGCGGGCTGCTGATGCCGGAGCTCTGCTTGACCAGAAGCACCGATGCGGAATGCTGAAAGATCGCCGCTAACGCGACCAGGGGTGCACCCCTGAGGCGCTGGTACAGGAGTTCGCTGTTGGCGGTTCCATACTGAGCACGCCCCGCGATGACCTCCTGCACCGGTTCGCGCCCCGGTGCGCCGGCCCGGATCTCCACATCCATGCCGACATCACGAAAATAGCCTTGCTGCTTGGCGGCGTAATAGCCGGCAAACTGAAACTGGTGCAGCCAGCGTAGCTGGAGCGTTATCTTATCTAGAGAGGGGGTGTCGGGGGCCGCAAAAATGTTACCCGTGAACAGTACTCCGAGCAGCAAGAGCAGGGCCGCTCTGGAGGGTTCGTTGAGGCAAGAGATGCTGGGCATAAGCGACAGTGGCTCCAGGGCCTGGTGCGGGACATTCACCCCCCGGCTCGGTATGATTGAGCCCTCTGAGCAAATAAGGTCAGTCATTGTGCGCAGAGGCGCTAAGTGGCTGTAAATATGCTATATTTAGCGACCTGTTTTTCGGATCAGGCGGCGTCAGTTTCAAGGTGATGTCTCACGTTAGTGAGAGTCAAAGATCGTCCTCTATACCTCTTTGTTTAACGGTTTACACTACTACAGTAGTCTAGCAGTACCTAGCAGTACCTAGCAGCCTGTCGGAATTAACACTGATCTACTGCGGAAAAGCCGACTTTGGTCGTTTTTTGAACTTTTTTTCGTTAAATAGAACCACTATTCGCCTCAAAAGAGTTTAAAAACTGCCTCAAATCGATTTTGGCTTAAATCAAGAGGCCCCTCGCAACGATCGGTCAAGTCCGACAGGCTTTCAGCATATTTTAACCTCTGCAGGAGTCTGCTCGTTTGATCAACCTCTTCCAGCGTTTCGAGACGCGCCTTACCCCCGTGCTGTTTGTCTGGCTATGGAGCACCGGTTTTATCGGTGCAAAATATGGCCTGCCCTATGCCGAGCCTTTTACCCTGCTGCTGTATCGGATGCTGATTACGCTGGGACTGCTGGGGCTGCTGGCGTGGTGGTTGAAATCGCACTGGCCATCGCCTGTTGCGGCGATGCATACCGCCGTTACCGGCCTGCTGGTGCATGGCTTCTATCTCGGCGGGGTGTTCTACGCGATCGAGGGCGGTATGCCCGCAGGTGTCGCGGCACTGATTGTCGGGTTGCAGCCTCTGGTTACGGCGATAGCGGCGGTGCTGGTGTTGCGTGAGGGGGTCGTCGTACGCCAGTGGCTGGGGTTGCTGCTGGGGCTGGTCGGTGTCGGTCTGGTGTTGTGGGAGAAGATGGGTGTCACCGGACAGGTGGGAGGTCTGCCACTGTGGCCGCTGATCTGGGCCCTGATCGCGCTGCTGGGGATATCTATAGGTACCGTGTATCAGAAACGTTTCGGGCAGGGGGTGGAGCTGGTGCCCGGCACCTTTATTCAGTACTGCGCGGCAACGCTGTTTTTTGCCCTGGGTGCCTGGGCATTGGAAACGAGTGCGGTGACCTGGAGTATGCAGCTGATGCTGGCGATGGGCTGGCTGGTGCTGGGCTTATCGATCGGGGCGATACTGCTGCTGATGTTGCTAATTCGCCGGGGCGCGGCCTCTCAGGTGGCGAGTCTGTTTTATCTGGTGCCACCGGTAACGGCGCTGGAAGCCTACTTGTTATTTGACGAGCGTCTTGGCTTGCTGGCGATGCTGGGCGGTGCCTTAACGGTGCTAGCGGTAGCGCTGGTGATCGTTAAGAAACCGGTCGGTAGCTGAAAGTCCCTGCAGCAGGCGCGCTCCTGTGGGTCGGGCAGCGTCCGTACCCGACGGACTTTTTGCACTTCCCACCTCCCTGTGAGTCGCGTTTCGTGGGTGGAATGTAACCCGACAACTCGCGCTCTGCTGCAAATAAGCTGTCAGGCTGAAGCCTAACCCACAAAACAGCTCTTCAGAGGTTGGTGTCAGGGGTTGATAGCGATCAGCTCGACATCGAAGATCAGCAGCGAGCCGGCGGGGATGGATCCTGCCGAGCTGTTGCCATAGCCCAGGCCGCTGGGGATAAAGAGCCGGGTTTTGTCGCCGACGACCATTAGTTGCAGGCCCTCGGTCCAGCCCTTGATCACCTGATTAAGGCCGAATTCGATCGGCTCGCCGCGATCGACCGAGCTGTCGAACACCGTGCCGTCGATCAGGGTGCCGTGGTAATGCACCCTGACCCTGTCGGCCGAGCCGGGGTGCTCGTCGCCGCTGCCGGGTTCCAGTACGAGATACTGCAAACCGGAGCTGAGGCTCTCTACTCCTTCCCGAGTGGTGTTGGTCTCCAGAAACTCCGCGCCTTCACGCACATTGTCCGCGGCGATCTGAGGGTTGTTGCTGAAGCGCTTAAAGCCATAGAAGAGCACCGCGATGGCTCCCAGGATTAGAATTAATTTAATCATGCGCGTCTCGCTCTAATTAGAAGAGTACCGAGTATGCCATGGTCACGGGGTCAGGTCTTTTATCCTGTGCACGATGAAAGACCTGACCCCGTTTTGCTCTCGCGATAGTACCCAGCCCTGACATGCTGTATTATTCATCCCCGCTTTCTAGCGCTCGTCAGTCCTTAGTCGTATCCAGAGAATTACCTATGAGTTTTGCTTCCCTGGGCTTGTCCGCCCCTATCCTTGCCGCTGTCACAGAAAAAGGCTACGAAACGCCGTCGCCGATACAGGAACAGGCGATCCCCGCCATTCTTGAGGGCAAGGATGTGATGGCTGCGGCCCAGACCGGTACCGGTAAGACCGCAGGCTTTACCCTGCCGCTGCTGGACCTGCTGTCCGAGGGCGCGTTGGCACGGCCCAACCAGGCGCGTGCGCTGGTATTGACGCCGACGCGTGAGCTGGCCGCACAGGTCGCCGCGAGTGTTGAGACCTACGGGAAAAATCTGCCGCTGCGCTCCACCGTGGTCTTTGGCGGCGTCAAAATCAACCCGCAGATGATGAAGCTGCGTCAGGGCGTCGATATCCTGGTAGCGACTCCCGGGCGCCTGATGGATCTGTATAACCAGCGCGCGGTACGGTTTGATAACCTCGAGGTGCTGGTTCTCGATGAAGCCGATCGCATGCTGGATATGGGTTTTATTCATGATATTAAAAAGATTCTTGCAGTGCTGCCTAAGAATCGCCAGAACCTGATGTTTTCGGCGACCTTCTCCGGTGAGATCCGCAAGCTTGCTAAAGGGCTGGTCAATGATCCGGTCGAGATCTCGGTAACCCCGAGGAACACCACCGCGCCTACGGTTGAGCAGTGGATCTGTGTCGTCGACAAGAATCAGAAGCCGGCGGTGCTGACCAAGCTGATCCTAGATAACGAATGGCAGCAGGTGCTGGTCTTTAACCGTACGAAGCATGGAGCGAACCGGCTGACCAAACAGCTGGAGGCGCAGGGTATTAACGCCGCTGCGATCCATGGCAATAAAAGCCAGGGCGCACGCACCAAGGCCCTGGCCGAATTTAAAAGCGGCAAGGTTCGAGTGCTGGTAGCGACCGATATCGCGGCACGCGGGCTGGATATCGAGCAGTTGCCCCAGGTGGTCAATTTTGAATTGCCCAATGTCCCCGAAGATTATATTCACCGCATCGGTCGTACCGGGCGAGCGGGTTCGACGGGTCAGGCAGTATCCTTGGTCAGCGAAGATGAAACCAAGCAGCTGTTTGATATCGAACGCCTGACGCAGACGCTGTTAACCCGCAAACTGGTTGAGGGTTATAAGCCTGTCCATGATGTGCCTGAATCGCGCCTGAATCAGCGTGCGCACAGCGCCAAGAAGCCCAAGCAGCCCAGGGTAGGGCATCGTGATGGTCAGCGCTCCGGCGAAAACGCACGCGGGCATCAGCCACGCACCGGGCGGTAATCGCCGTACCCGTAATCCGGGGGTCTTGATGTTACGCCGATCGCTTTATCTGACCTTCGGTCTAGGCTGTCTGTTGTTGGCGGCGATAGGGGTGCTGCTGCCGTTGCTCCCCACGACCCCCTTCGTGCTGCTGGCCGCCTATTTCTTCGGGCGCAGTTCGCCCCGTCTGCATGCGTTGTTGCTGAACCATCGGTTGTTCGGGCCGATCATCAGTCAGTGGGAGCGCTACGGGGTGATCCCACTGAAAATCAAACTGTTCTCCAGCTCGATGATGCTGGTGATGGTCTGTTACCCGGTGTTTTTCAAGTCGCTGCCGCTGTGGGTCGATCTTAGTGCGGGTGCTACGGTACTGCTGGCGTTGCTCTATATCTGGAGCCGCCCCTCGGCGCGGCCCCGCTCCTGAGGGGGCAGTCAGCCTATTTATCCCAGACCGATCTGCGCACCGGTTTGTTCTGGCTGGCGATATACAGCTCTTCGACGGCGGTTCTTGCCCAGGGTGTCTTGCGCAAAAAGGTGAGACTGGATTTGACCGAGGGATCACTGCTGAAGCAGCGGATCTTGATCCGGGTGGCCAGTGCCTCCCAGCCGTACTGATCAACCAGGCTGTTGATGATCGCTTCCAGAGTCACGCCGTGCAGTGGATTGTCGGGCTGTTGTTGACTCATGATTGTTGGCTCATAGGTAGGTCCTGAGTGAGGGGGCTGAATGTGGGTGCTGAATGTGAGTGAAGAACATGGCGCTTTGATGCTCCGAGCATATCTGCGATAGTAGCGCGCTTGTATTCGGTGCGTAGTTTGTCGAAGCTTTGGATTTGGCGCAATACTGAGTTTATCTATCTATCTATAGTGTGTTGGGCGGGGTTCTGACCTCGCCGCTCGAGTAAAATTATTTTTTATCACTTTAATGGGACCGTGTCATGGGCAGAGCCTACCAGAACCGTAAAGAATCGATGGCTAAGACAGCCGATGCCAAAGCCAAAGTTTACAGTAAATATGGTCGCGAGATTTATGTCTGTGCCAAGTCCGGTGGTGTAGAGCCCGATGGTAACCTGGCACTGCGGGGGTTGATCGAGCGGGCGAAGAAAGATCAGGTGCCCACCCATGTTATAGAGAAGGCGATCGATAAGGCCAAGGGCGGCGGCGGTGAAGATTTTTCGGTGGCGCGCTATGAGGGCTATGGTCCCGGCAGCTGTATGGTCATCGTTGAATGCCTGACCGACAACCCAAACCGAACGTTCGGTGATGTCCGGCTGTGTTTTACCAAGACTAAATGCAAGATCGGCACTCAGGGCAGTGTCAGTCATATGTTTGATCACAGCGCCATCCTGGCTTTTAAACACGATGATGAGGAGGCGGTGCTGGAAGCCTTGATGATGGCTGATGTCGATGTCGGTGATATCGAAAATGAAGACGGTTTGATCACGGTCTTTGCCCCTCATACCGAATACTCCAAGGCGAAGGTGGCGTTGGCCGAGGCTTTTGCTGATATCGATTATGAATTCGATGAGATCCAGTTTCTGCCGCAGAGCAGTGCCCCGATCTCTGAAGAGGATCTGCCGATGTTCGAGAAGTTTATAGAGATGCTCAATGATGTCGATGACGTCCAGAACATCTATCATAACGCCGAGCTTTAATCGGCCTTGTGGGTGCCGGGCTCTTGTATCAGAAAGAGGCCGGCTATACTCTCTAAAAAGCGTCTTGGCTATAATCTATCGCACCCTGTCGCGATAAATCCTGTACAATACGCGCTCCGTTTTTTTTGGCTGTAGCCGATCTACAAAGGATTTATCATGATATTTGCATCATTAGACCTGGCTTCCGAGCTTCAACAAGCCGTTGATGCCTGTGGTTACAGCCAGATGACCGCTATTCAAGAGCGCGCCATCGTTCCGGCGCGGCGCGGTAAAGATCTGCTGGCTAACGCCCAGACAGGTACCGGAAAGACCGCCGCCTTCGCGCTGCCTATCCTGCAACAGATGTACGATCGTCCCTCGGCTACCGTTTCTGGAGCTCCGCGTGCACTGATCCTGACTCCGACCCGGGAGTTGGCCGAGCAGGTGGCCGAAACCATCAGCCGTTATGCCCAGTTTTTGCCCCTGTCGGTCCTGGCGCTTTACGGCGGAGTGAAGATGAGCGGCCAGCACAGCAAGCTCAAAGCCGGCGTCGATATCATCGTCTCGACCCCCGGGCGTCTGCTGGAGCATCTTGAGCAGTGCAACATCAATCTGTCCAAGGTCGAGTTTGTGGTGCTCGATGAGGCGGATCGGATGCTGGATATGGGCTTTATCGCCGATGTGCATGGGCTGCTAAAGATGGCCCCCAAGAAACGTCAGACCCTGCTGTTCTCCGCCACGGCATCGCCTGCGGTTAATCTGCTGGCCAAGGAGCTGCTGCATAACCATGAGGTGATTCGCGTCGCCAAGCAGAACTCCATTGCCGAGACCGTCGAACATGTGGTCTATCCGGTCGAAGAGCGGCGTAAGATCGAACTCTTTATCACCCTGATTGAAAAGCACAACTGGTTTCAGGTGCTGGTATTTACCAGCACCAAGGCGCAGGCCGATGAGTTAATGCGCAACCTGAAGATGGTTAAGATCAGTGCGGCACTCTGTCATGGCGATAAGAGCCAGGGTTCGCGCCGACGCGCTATCGCCGACTTTAAAGCCGGTGATATCCAGGTGCTGGTGGCAACCGAAGTGGCCGCTCGTGGGCTGGATATCCAGGGCCTGGAGCACGTGGTTAACTACAATCTGCCCTATCTGGCGGAGGACTATGTCCACCGTGTCGGCCGTACCGGTCGCGCCGGCGCTCAGGGCAAGGCGATCTCGTTTGTGAGCCGTGAAGAGGAGCGTACCCTGGATAATATCGAGCGCCTGATCGGTGCCACTATCGATCGTGTGTATATGAAGGGCTTCGACGTCACCAGTCGTGAGAAGATCTTTACCAACCTGGCGCAACAGGCGCGTCCGGGGCGCACCAACAGAGAAAGCCAGACCAAAATTATTCGCAATAAGATCAGTACCGAAAAAGCCAGAACTAGGACCGTTGGGAATAAGGCGGTTAAGTCTTCTAAGAAGGGTTAACCCTGTAGGTCGGACTGTAGGTCGGACTTTAGTCCGACGCAGGGTGCTCCTTGCCAGAATTGTCGGACTCCTTCTACCCAGAAAACGCCGACCTACAGGGAGTTTCTTTTGTGGGTTAGGCTTCAGTCCGGCGATCGCTGCACCTTGCCAGCATTATCGGACTACCTTCTACCCACAAAACGCCGACCCACAGCCCCTTCCTTCCCCATCTTCAAAAAAATCAGCGCCTGCGCGGCTTCTTGCCCAGGGCGCGATCCCGGGCCCGGTGTTTCTGCGCGGTCGCGCTGTTTTTGCGTGTTGTGGGCACTTCCCGGTTAAGATCCGGCTCGTAGCCCGGCAGCCACTGGGGTAGCAGGCTGGTCTGGAGGATCACCTCGATCTCTTCGAGCAGGTAGTTTTCTTCGCTGCTGAGCAGTGAGATGGCGACTCCCGAACCCCCGGCGCGACCGGTACGACCGATGCGGTGGATATAGTCTTCGGCCTTAAAGGGCAGCTCATAATTGATCACATATTTGAGCTGATCGATATCCAGCCCGCGCGCGGCGACATCGGTGGCCACCAGCGCGCGTAATTCACCCGCTCGAAACGCCTCCAGGGCCCGTTCCCGTGCCCCCTGGGACTTATCTCCGTGGATCGACAGGGCCTTGAGGCCATCTTTAACCATCTCGCTGGCCAGCTGGTCGGCGCTCTGTTTGGTGCGGGTGAAGATCAGTACCTGATGCCAGTTTTTAGCGCCGATCAGGTGCGATACCAACTCTCGTTTGCGCTCGGCGTCGACCGCGTAGATCCGCTGTTCGACCTGAAGGGCGGCGGTATTACGGGCATCGACCTCGATCAGGGTCGGTGAGGCGCGCAGCAGGGTCTTGCTCAGGGTAAATATGGCCTGATCGAAGGTGGCAGAAAACAGCAGGGTCTGGCGTTCGCTGGGCACCGAACTGAGAATCCGTTTGATCTCGTCGATAAAGCCCATATCGAGCATTCGATCGGCTTCATCGAATACCAGCTGTTGCACCTGACTCAGATCGACCGCGCCGCGTTGGATTAGATCCAGCAGCCTTCCGGGAGTCGCCACCAGGATATCGACCCCGGCGACCAGCGTTGCTATCTGGGTATTGAGGCTGGCACCACCATAGACCAGCGCGGTCTTCAGCGGGCTGAAGGCGCCGTAGCGGACCAGGCTTTGATAGACCTGCTGGGCCAGCTCCCGGGTTGGCGTGAGGATCAGGGCGCGGACCGGGCGCATACTGCTGTGTGCCGCAGTAGAGGCGCTCAGTAATTGTAGGATCGGCAGGGCGAAGGCGGCGGTCTTGCCGGTGCCGGTCTGTGCCCCGGCCATCACATCCTGGCCTGCCAGGATGGCGGGAATGGACGCGCTCTGTATCGGCGTGGGCGCGCTGTAGCCGCGCTCGGCCAGGGCATCGATCAGCAGTTGCTGAAGGCCCAGGGCGGCAAAGCTTGGGGTGATCTCTGTGGTCATCTACTTAGCGCTTATGTTTGCTGTTAATGCTCAGGGCGATCGCCTCGGCCAGCTTAATGCCGTCGATTGCCGCCGACATGATGCCGCCGGCATAGCCGGCACCCTCGCCACCGGGATAGAGCCCCCGGGTGTTGAGGCTTTGCAGGTCGTCGGGACTGCGTTTGATCACCAGGGGTGATGAGGTGCGGGTTTCGACGCCGGTCAGCAGGGCATCGTCCTGGGCAAAGCCCTTGATCTGCTTATTAAAGGCAGGGATCGCTTCGCGAAGCGCGGCAATACAGAAATCGGGCAGGGCGGCAGACAGATCGGTGAGCTTAATGCCCGGCTTGAAGGAGGGGGCGATACTGCCGATCTTTTCCGAACCCTTGCCTCTGAGGAAGTCACCCACTTTCTGTGCGGGAGCATCGTAGTTTTCACCGCCCATCAGGTAGGCACTGCGCTCAAGCTGGCGTTGCAGGGCTATCCCTGCCAGCGGGCCGCCCGGATAATCGGTCGGATCGATGCCGACCACGATCGCACTGTTGGCATTGCGCTCCTGGCGAGAGTACTGGCTCATGCCGTTGGTGACGACCTGGTGTTCTTCGGAGGAAGAGGCGACGACGGTGCCTCCCGGACACATGCAGAAGCTGTATACCGAGCGGCCATTGCTGCAGTGATGTACGAGCTTGTAATCGGCCGATCCGAGGATGGGGTTGCCCGTATATTTACCAAAGCGGGCCTTATCGATCAGCGACTGCGGATGCTCGATTCGAAACCCGATCGAGAACGGCTTGGACTCCATCTGGACCTTCTTGTGGTAGAGCATCTCGAAGGTATCACGAGCGCTGTGGCCGATGGCCAGGGCGATATGCTGGCTGCGCAGGGTTTCACCGTCGCCCAGGGTGATGCCGGTCACCTGACCGTCGTCGATCAGCAGATCCTCCAGTCTCGAACTGAAACGGATCTCGCCGCCCAACTCGATAATGCTGGCGCGCATCTTCTCCACCATCGAGACCAGGCGGAAGGTGCCTATATGGGGCTTGCTGACATAGAGGATCTCTTCAGGCGCACCCGCTTCGACAAACTCGGTGAGAACTTTGCGGCCATATTGCTTGGGATCTTTAATCTGGGTCCAGAGTTTGCCATCCGAAAAGGTGCCGGCACCGCCTTCGCCAAACTGCACATTGGATTCGGTGTTCAGTTTTTTCTCACGCCAGAATCCGAAGGTATCCTTGGTGCGCTCTCTGACCTCCTTGCCGCGCTCGATGATCAGCGGCCGGTAGCCCATCTGTGCCAGCAGCAGGCCAGCCAGCAGGCCGCAGGGGCCAAAGCCGATCACCAGTGGGCGCTCCTGCAGATCCGCGGGTGCCTGAGCCACGAATTTGTAGATCATATCCGGCGCAACTTTGACCGAGCCGTTGCCCGCGAATGTCTCAAGCAGTTGCTCATTCACGCAGGTATCAACATCCAGGGTGTAGATCAGGGTGATATTGCGTTTATTACGAGCATCGTAGCCGCGCCGCCGGATCTCATAGCTCAGCAGTTGTTCGGCGGTAATGGCAAGACGATCGAGAATGGCGCTAGCCAAGGCCGCATCGTCGTGATCGATGGGCAATATAACATTGGATATACGAATCATTTAAGGCGTTCCAGCGAGCTGTTTAACGATGATGATCATGAAAATATGATCCCGCTCTCTTAAGAGAGCCGGGTTTTGTGCAGTAGGTCGGCTGTTCTGGGTCGCCTCCTGGGGATCAAGTGGAAGATTTTACGTTATTTTTTGCATCCGTGCCGCTCTGGCTATTGCTGTGGGTCGGCTTTTTTTGGGCTGAGTGTATTCCGATAATGCCAGCACGCTAGCTGAGGCTGTTGCAGAACTGCTCCAGATCGTAGATAAATTGCTCCCGGTGCCATAGGTGCGGCGAGTGATCGGCGTTAGCGTAGATCTTTAACCGACTGTCGGGGATCTGCCCGGCTACCCAGCGGGCTAGCGTCTGGGTATAAAACTGGCTCTGGTCACCGTAGATCAGCAGGCAGGGGATATCGATCCGGGGTAGCAGGTCGCGGTAATCCTGAGCCGCCAGGCTTTGCCAGCAGCGCGTTAGCAGCTCGCCCGGCAGGGTTCGCAGGGCCTGGCGCATCTGCTGGAAGCCAGGCGAGTTCCGCTGGAAGTTCTCGAAGCTGCGGCGGTTAAAACCATTGGCGACCAGCTCCAGTACCCCTTCGGCAAAGTCTTCACTGAGACGGTTAATAAAGCGGCGGTTGCGTTCGGCATCGAAATCGCCGTAGATTCCCTGATCCCAGCCGGTATCCGTGACCAGTTTGGGTGATTGATCGACGATACAGAAACCGCCCAGATTACCGCTGCCGTGGCGGCGGATATACTCCCAACCGGTCAGTGCTCCCATCGAATGGCCGACCAGCACCGGGCGAACCAGCTGGCGCTGCTCGATCAGCTGGTGCAGATCCTCGGCCATGGCCTCCAGGCTCATATCCGTTTTGGGGTCGGTGCGGTGGTTGCCGTGACCGCGAGCGTCCCAGCACAGGGTCTGGAAACGTTCCGACAGCGGCGTGGCAAAGGGTAGCCATTCACGCACATCGGCGGTCCAGCCATGCAGGAAGATAAGCGTCCGTCCGGGGTCAGACTGCTCGGGACCGAGAGAAACGTAGTGAATGGGGCAGAGGTCGTGGGAGGTCAGGATTTCCATATTTTAGCGCCAGGCTCGTCTCGATGCGGTTGATGGGGGCAGGGGTAAGCCATGTCTGAGGTTAGCTCTGTGCGGGAGCGGCCCTGTGAGTCTGGGTGTAGCGTCCCAGTATCGTTAATGCGATGCCGCCGAGGATCATCAGGGTCGCGATCACCAGGCGCCAGGAGACCGGCTCGGCTACAAAAACAACCCCGCCAGCGGTCGCGATGACCGGCACCAGCAGCTGGATGGCCGCGGCCTGAGTCGTGCTCAGATCGGCCAGCACTCGATACCAGATGCTGTAGCCGATGCCCGAGGTCAGTGCGCCCGAGGCGATCGCCAGGATCACCCCGTTGCTGGTCATATGCCCCTGATAGAGACCGACCAGCAGCAATACCGCGGCGAGTGGCAGGGTGCGGAGAAAATTGAAGGCGGTATCCGCCAGGGGGTCGCTGGAACCACGGCCCTTGAGGGTATAGCCGCCCCATGCCATGCCGGCCAGTGTCATCAGTCCAAAACCGAGCAGCGATGGCGTACTCAGGTCTGGCAGCACCAGATAGATAAAGCCGCTGAAGGCCAGTCCTAGCCCCAGCCATTCGCTGCCGCTTAAGCGGGTGCCGCCCACCAGGGTGACGATGATCATCGTCAGCTGCACGGCACCGAACAGGATCAGTGCGCCTATGCCGGTATCGAGGCTGATGTAGGCGTACGTAAAGGCGATGGCGTAGCTGAACAGGTAGACGGCTGCCAGCCAGCTGCCGGGCTTGGGTAAGGCGCTGGTTGGAGCACTGGATGAGGCGCGGGTTGAGCGGGCTGCATGCGGTGGGTTTTGCTGAGTGTTAAGCCTGCGGCGGCGATCGCGCAGCGTCAGCAACAGCATCAGCATCATCGCCCCGGCGGTGAGCCGAATCAGGGTGAAACTGGCCGCATCTATTCCGGGCGCATCGCCATCGATATTCAGCGCCAGACGACAGAGTACCGAGTTGGCCGCTAGGGCGATTAGCGCGGCAGCGGTCAGTAGCAGGGTGGTTAGCAGGGAGCTGGTCGAAGGGGGTTGAGACATGGTTAGGATGCCGATAGGGGGTCTGGGAGTCAGCGTTAGCTGGATCTTTCGAGCGGACAGTTTAAACTAAGCCCGAACCATCCCATACCCTGATGAATAAAACTGTCCGGAGTCTTTAGTGCCAACAAAAGTGCCGACAATAGTGCCGACAATAGTGCCGACAAAAGCGCCGACCATTGCTTCACCCTGTATCAGAAACTGCTGTCTTGATGATCAGGATATCTGCATCGGCTGCTCGCGCACGCTTGACGAGATCTTGCACTGGGGTGCAGCGGATCATCGGCGTAAAAGTCAGATCCTTGAGGCTATTTCGGAACGTAATTTAGAACGTAAGTCGGCGCGCCTGAATCGTCTCGAGGGTCAGTCTACGGTTCAGTTAACTAGTAAACAGGAAGGACTTGATGCCGGTAAAGATGATCTCGGCAGCCATCGCGGCCAGGATCAGGCCGGTGATCTTGCTGAGGATATTTAGGCCGGTCTTGCCCAGAATCCGCTCCAGCGCCGCCGACAGATGCAGTAGCACCAGCAGGCCTGTCAGAGCCAGCAGCATCCCGATAATACCGTAGGCGAGTTCCAGCCCTTTGAGTTCTGCGCCGAACACCAGGATGGCACCTATGGTGGCCGGACCCACGATGGTGGGTATCGCCAGGGGGACCACAGAGACATCATCGCGGGTCTCGTTGGGGACTCCAGCGTGCGAGCGAACCCCGTCTTTTACCAGGCTGATGGCAGACAAAAACAGCAGCGTTCCGGCACCGATACGAAAGGAATCGAGCGTGATGCCCAAGAGTTCGAACATCGGCATGCCGAAGAAGAACAGCACCAGACTGATACAGGCGGCCGAAAACACCGCCCGGTTAGCGATAGTGCGCTTGACGGCGGTCGATTCGTCCCGGGTCAGGGACAGAAACATCGAGACCACAAAGAAGGGCGCGAACAGGATTGAGAATTTGATCCAGGCGGAGAAAAGCAGCGTCATGTTTTATCTATTCAAGGTTTGAGGGCGGGGAGCTTAGCATCCTTTTGGCCACGGATAACAGCGGCTGAACTCTCAGCAGGATCTTGTTATGGTTTTGCTTTGCTTTGCTTTGCTAGGGTTGGGATGTATACCAACTTCTTCACCAGAAGTTGCCCTCAGTCTTCATGGTGGAGAGTGATGCGTGCAGCCCTATCGCCAGCATACCGCCGGCCTTGGCCTATTTGGCGCCAGCGGCCAGCTTGTCGTAGTGACCGGCATATCTCTGCAGTCCAGCCACACCTGCTTGATTCCAATCATGGACAAGGCTCTTGGTGGAGATGCCCAAGGCCCGCTTGAGGCTGGGATTGTCATTGACACAGGGCCGGCTCCTTAATTCAGCCTCATAACAGGCTGCCTGCAACAAAAAAAATAATTCCGAATAAACCAACTAATCCCACGGGCAGGGTCGCCCATAATGTTAAGCTCCTGGATATGGGTACGACTTCATCACCCATTCGCGAACTAATAGTAGGGCCATATCTTGGGATCTTCCTGAACATAAAAAAACCAAATACATGCAGGGCTCGCATCCAGCGACCAGCAATACCACCACGATGGAAGCTACGTATCATATCCAGCTGCTTGCCCGGAGTGGCAATTTGCCGTTCTACTTCTTCAATATATTTGAAGGCTATGGTAATAGTAATAAGCACACCAACAACCCCAAAGACTGCCCCTCCAGCCGCAATAAAGGCGATAACTAGCTCCCTTGTTTCAACCATCAGATACGCCTCTTCTTATCGAATCACCAAGCTCCTCGCCACCTTGACCACCGAAATAACCTCCTGCAGCCGCACCGGCACCACCGACGAGTATCCCGCAGACAATCCCGCCTATTCCAGTGCTGATACCCAAGGCCACGCAACCCAATGCTGCATAAGATCCAATAGATCCACCAATAGCGCTACCAACAACGCGTCCGCTCTCTTTATAGGCGACCACTTCACAGTTTTCGCTATTGCCGGCTGTACAGGCTTCCTTGATATTGGCACCTGACATAGACACATCCAACGCGATCGCTAGGTACTCGGTGGTTCTCGCATACTTGGCCGCAGTGGCGAGTTTGCCATACTGGTTGGCATAGCCGGGCAACTCACCCACACCCGCCTGATCCTAATTATGGACAAGGCTCTTGGTGGAGACGCCCAAGGCCCGTTTGAGGTTGGGATTGTCATGGAGGGATATGCCTCGGCGCGCTAAGCTTTCCAGCATGAAGTCCAGTTGCTTCAACAATGTCTGCCGTTTATTAAAAAAGTCTGCGCCGTTCAGGTGGCCGTCTTTACGGTAGCTCTCTTGATGCAGTTTTTCGATGTCGCGCAGGGTGTCTTCTATGCCGGAGATCTGTTTTTCGAGCATCACAGCGCCAACACCCAGACCTACCTGAGTGTTAGAGGTCATCACACTCAACAGATCGTAATTTTCGCTGATGAACTGAGCATCGTCTTTATCTATAGCCCGAACTTGTGAATTGACCTGTTCGGCCACTCGCATCAGGTCAGACTCCTGTCGTGTACAGGATAGCCCTTCAGGATCGCCCAGTACGATCATTTCACCGGGTAATGCCCAGCTGCCAAGATTCGGATTGAGACTGTCGAAGTGGGCCGGTTTAGCGCCTATATCACCGTATAACTCTGCGATCAGGGCGGTTCGGCGGGTTGGCCTGCGAACCACATGAAACGCCGGTTCTGGTGACTCTGTAACGGATCTGGCGGAGGCCGCATGCGTTTGAGTTCGTGGCTGTGCTTGTGCCTGAACGTGTGGGCTTGATCCGACATCGGCTGTCGTCGTCGCTGATGATGAAGTGGAACGGGTACCGCGATCTGTACCCATACCCGCGTTATTCGGTGTACCTTCCGCCCCCGATTCTGCTCCTCCTGCAGTGAACGCCCGGCTGCTACCCGGCTGTGTATAACTGCCGCTGCCTGTTATTACTTGCGGCATTAACTTAGAAAAAGGGACGTAGAAAAAAGGGACCCGGAAGACGGTGCTAGGGTCGGCCGTCACCGATAAATACCTTGCTGCTGCCGATAACGACGCCACCGCAGCTGATCGAGCTACCGGTCATTGCCGCGGGCTTACCGTTTATAAAGACCGTCGCTGAGCCTGATACGATCGTTCGACCGTGCGGAGGGTGGTCTGGCTTTGAATGCGGCGCTAATGAATCATCCAGGGTGACCGCGGGTTTACCGTTGAGAAGGACATTCCAGTAGCCCGTTATAACCGGTGTTGGTGGGAAATCACCATGATCTGTGCCGATATCGCCGAGCACTACTGCATTCTTGCCGCTCATCCCTTAGCTCCTTAGCGTCCTTGTCGAGGCTCAAGCCCGACAGCGTAGCTGTTTCAGCAACACTCAATACTATAGGGTGCCTGACGGGAAAAGCCGCTTAACGGCTATGAAAAATATAAGGAATGGCATAAAGGTGTTAAGTGTAAGGCCTGACCGCCTTCGATGTGCTGTCGACTGCGGATGACTCAGCGGGCCGCGACCAGCACCCAATAACTACCAAAGAGCACCCAGGACAGGGCCAGGAGCAGCCAGGGCAGCTTGGTGCAGGCGCTGGACTTAGTGCTGTCGGATACAGCAGGCGTCGTAGTCTCGCTGTCGCCGATGACGGGGGATAGCGGCGGTGTGGCGGCCTCTTTTTTCGAGCGTTTATCCTGCTCCCGAGCCTTGGCTTTTTGCTGCTTCTTGTAAACCTCGATGCCGTTCTCGATTCCTTTGGCGATCAATTTGGTCTGGGCTTTGGTTTGCCCGGGTTTCTGGGTGCTGCGGGCGACTGCCAGTGAGTCGGCTTGGATTTTTTCCGAGGGTTGATTCTGTTTGCTGTAGTGGACCATAAGCGCGCTCGTTGGGGGGCTGTGGCTGAGTTGCACGATCAAGCTGGTCAGCCTAAAGGTTTTGCAGCACTCTAACCAGCACCGTCTGAGTGGAAATAGGCGGTCTCACCGGCCGTTGACGTGTATCATTCACCCTTTATTGTGAATGACGTTAAGAGTGCACCGCATGAGCCAGTTAAGTAATGACCTGCAACAGAACTATCTTGCCTTTATCGAAGGCATCAAGGCATCTGGAGAGGTCTGGGGCGTCACTACACCTGAGGGTTGGGTCGTCTGTGATTCCGAAGAGTATGAAGAGACCGATGTGATCCCTTTCTGGTCCAATGCAGAGGATGCTCAGGCGCAGTGCGCCGATGAGTGGGCCGAGAATGAGGTTAAATCGATCAGCCTGGCGGTCTTCGTGGAGCGCTGGCTGACAGGGATGGCTGAGGATGGGGTGCTAGTCGGACCTAACTGGAACGCCGAGATGGAAGGTCTGGAAGTTGAGCCTGAGGCGATTGCCGAACAGCTGCTCGATTAACCTGCCATCTGATGCGTTATTATTCTGAAGCCTGTGAACGGAATAAGGCGGTAATTCTCGAGCAGCTACAGGCGGTGTTCGCTGATCGCAAAGCGGTGCTCGAGATCGGCAGTGGTTCTGGCCAGCATGCCCTGTATCTGGCGGCAGGCCTCGGCCATCTGCAATGGCAACCCAGCGAGGTCGCGGGCAACCTCGCGCCCCTGGCGGACAATCTGTCTCAGGTGCCCCCGGGCAACCTGATGCCTCCTGTCTGTCTGAACGTCTGCAGCACTGAGTGGCCTGTGGTGCAGGCGGACGCGGTCTTTAGCGCCAATACGCTGCATATTATCAGCTGGGAAGAGGTAGAGAGTTTTTTTACCGGTGCCGCAAAGCTGTTGAGAGCGGGTGGAAAGGTCGCGGTTTATGGGCCTTTTCGCTATCAGGGGAGCTATACCAGCGCGAGCAATGTCCAGTTTGATCAGTGGTTGCGACAGCGAGATCCGCGCAGCGGTATTCGGGATGCAGAGGAGGTCGATCGTCTGGCCGCATCCCAGGGACTGCAGCTGCTAACCGATCTGACGATGCCTGCCAACAACCAATTACGGCTCTGGCAGAAGCTGTAACTGTGGGTCGGCGTTTTGTAGGTAAAAAGTAGTCCGACAGCAGAATAAGGGGAACAAGAATAGGGGGCAGGCCCTGTTTTACTGCACCGTTTTACTGCGACAGGGCTGGCAAGGAGCTGGCTGCGTCGGACTAAAGTCCGACCTACACAATAAAACGGGGTCTGTCCCTTATTTCCCGAAGAGCTTCTCTCCCTGCTGATCGATCATTAGCCGTGCCTTGCGCAGGCTGGACTGGGTGCATTCCTGCAGATTACTCATCTCGTCGGCGCGGATCAGCTGGTGGGTCTGTTCCCCCTTGGTGATAGTTGCCGCGACGCGGTAGAGGTTGCCTTTCTTGATGGGCGCGGCGGTGATCAGGAAGCCTTTATAGTCTTGGGGTTCGGCTTTTTCGGCCGCAGGTTCCGGTTGCGCTGCCGCAGCCCCACTAAAAAATCCTTTGAAAATATCTAGTAAACTCATGAGTGTCTCCTCGTTAGCGGTGTGGGTTCAGGCCGCTGTCTCAGCCACCCTGGGATGCTGGGGTGTACGCGGTAAATCTAATCAGGATGCCGAGCAGCGGGTGGTCCAGATAGTGCAGTTCGTTGCGGCTCATCCGTCGGGGCTGATCCAGCGGCAGCGTTAAGTACCGCGGTTCGGGCACGGAGGGCTGGAGTGGATCGATCGCTAGCTGTCCTGTTGCTACGGGCGGGGTGGCTGTAGTGGCACCAGGCTTGGGCTGCGTGTTTGCCGAGACGCTGGCCAGGGCTTCGATGGCGCCAGGCTTGGGCTGCGTGTTTACGGAGGCTCTGGCCAGGGTTTCGATGGCTCTGGGGTGGCGTGGTTGCCACTCGGGAGGGAGGGCCAGGGTGAGATAGAGATTGGGTCGCAGATGAATATAACGACTCAGAGAGAGCTGGATATCCCCTTCGAGTTCAAAGTAATCAGGTGCCAGGCGTTCGCCGCCACGGATCACTATCGAGCGCGCCTTCCCTTTCTCGTAAACAGGTTGGCGCCACTGACCCTGGAACAGGATCCGGTGGCCCTGGCGTTCGAGCCGGCGGATGTCGATCGGCCGAATCGGTTCCTTGGCTTCGGTCGGCTGACTGCGCTGTTGGTTGTTTAACAGGGTAAAAGCGCCACCGTTATACGCTCGATACCCCAGTTGCGGGAGCTCTCGCACCAGCCTGGGGTTCGGGGCGGTAGGGCTGTCAGCAGCGGATACGTTGCGTTGTCGTGACCCAAAACCGGCGCTGGGGCGGAGCTGGACGGCGTTGGGGGTGAATGCCGGCTGCAGCTGCTCTTGCCAGTACTCGGCCTGGAGGGGCTGTTGCGGTTGTGTGAAGACCACCAGTTCAATCCGATACCAGTTGGGTTCCTTGCCGGACTCTTTGTCAGGTTCCGCGGCAACGGCCCCCGCCGCGGTCAATCCGAGCAACGCTACGCAGCCCAGTCCGGCACCGAGTCGGGATAGGGTCTGGCCACGTGCTGTACGGCGTGCCGCGAGCAGGCGGAGGGTTACTCTACATCGCGTCTGCAACCAGGTCATGACGGCTGCTCTCTGAACTCTGATCATGTTGCTTTATTCCCGGGTGAGATCTGCTGCAACAACCGCTCCAGTGCCTGAAAACGTAGTTCGGGTGTCTGCATGTCGAGTTTGAATTTAAACCGGTTGCCACCTTCCAGTCCATAGTGTTGTGGCTGGGTCTGGACCAGTTTGACCAAGACTAGGGTATCTACGTGAGTCTCGGGTGCAAATTCAAAGCGGCCGCTATCGGTCCCCGCCTCTATTTTACTGATCCCCAGCTGCTGCGACTTGAATTTGAGCTGAGTCTGGCGGAACAGGTTTTTCAGCGGTTCTGGCAGCAGTCCGAAGCGATCGATCATCTCGACCTGCAGCTCCTTGAGTTGATTTTTGTTCTTGGCACCCGCGATTCGCTTGTACAGTACCAGTCGGGTATGCACATCGGGTAGATAGTCGTCCGGGATCAGTGCGGCCAGGTGCAGGTTAATATCGGCGCCATGGCGCAATGGCCGATCCATCCCCGGCGTCTTGCCGGCCTTGATCGATTCGATCGCCTCTTCTAAGAGCTCCATATACAGGGAGTAACCTATCCCCTCCATCTGTCCGCTCTGCTCATCCCCGAGCAGCTCGCCTGCGCCCCGGATCTCGAGATCATGGGTGGCGAGGGTAAAACCGGCGCCGAGGGTGTTGGCGGCCTCGACCGCCTCCAGACGCTTGATGGCGTCGCCGGTCATCGCCTTCTGGTGTGGTGTCAGCAGGTAGGCATAGGCCTGGTGGTGCGAGCGGCCTACCCGGCCACGGAGCTGGTGCAGCTGCGCCAGGCCAAACTTGTCGGCCCGTTCGATGATGATAGTGTTGGCATTGGGAATGTCGATACCGGTCTCGATGATGGTGGTGCAGATCAGGACATTAAAGCGCTTATGGTAGAAGTCAGACATCACCTGTTCGAGTTCGCGCTCGCGCATCTGTCCGTGGCCGATGGCGATCCGGGCCTCGGGGACCAGCTCTGCCAGTTCGCGCGCCAGGTTGTCGATAGTCTTGACTTCGTTATGGAGGTAGTAGACCTGACCGCCACGCAGCAGTTCGCGCAGGATCGCCTCCTTGATCAGGGCCTGGTCTTTTTCCCGAATAAAGGTCTTGACCGACAGTCGGCGTGGCGGCGGGGTGGCGATAATCGACAGGTCGCGTATACCGGCCATCGCCATATTCAGGGTACGGGGGATGGGGGTGGCGGTGAGGGTGAGGATATCGACATTGGCGCGCAGGGCCTTGATTTTTTCCTTCTGAGTGACGCCGAAGCGGTGCTCTTCGTCGATGATCAACAGTCCCAGCGACTTAAAGTCGATGCCGCTGGAGAGCAGTTTGTGGGTGCCGATCACGATATCCACCCGGCCCTCGGTCAGGCCCTTGAGGGTCTTGTTGGTTTCGGCTGTGCTGCGAAACCGCGATAACACTTCGACCGTGACGGCCCAGTCGGCAAAACGGTCGGCGAAGGTCTGGTAGTGCTGCTGGGCAAGCAGGGTGGTCGGCGCCAGAATAGCCACCTGGTGGCCATCCTGGGCCGCAATAAAGGCGGCACGCAGCGCCACTTCGGTCTTGCCGAAACCCACGTCACCACAGATCAGCCGGTCCATCGGCGTGTTGCTGGTCATATCGCGAATCACCGCTAGGATCGCCTGCTCCTGATCCGGGGTCTCTTCAAACGGGAAATCATCGGCGAAGATCGCATAATCCGCCTCGTTGAGGTTGAAACGGCGGCCTTTGCGGGCAGCCCGGCGGGCATAGATGTCCAACAATTCGGCGGCGGTATCACGGATCTTCTCCTGGGCCTTGCTGCGGGCGCGGCTCCAGGTTTCGCTGCCCAACTTATGTAACGGTGCCTGCGTATCGGAGGCCCCCGAGTAGCGTGAGATCAGCTCTAATGAGGATACTGGGACGTACAGTTTGGCGCCGTCGGCGTATTCCAGGGTCAGGAACTCATTGGCCTGGCCGTCCAGATCCAGGGTCTGCAGGCCGAGGTAGCGGCCGATGCCGTGCTGATCGTGAACCACCGGCGCGCCCGTTTGCAGTTCGGTCAGGTTACGGAAGATCAGGTCGGCGCTGTCGGTGGCTTTTTGGCGTCGCCGGTGCTGCATCACCCGTTGCCCGAACAGCTGGGTTTCGGTAATTACCTCCAGGTGCTGATCGTGCAGGATCAGACCGCGGCTCATCGGCCCGACCAGGATACCGTAGGGGGCGTCACCCTCGACAAACTCGGCCCAGTTGCGGGCGGCTTTAGGATGGATCTTGATCCGGCCTAGCAGTTCCAGCAGTGTCTCCCGGCGCCCTGCAGATTCGGCGATAAACAGGATCCGGTTCTGGCTGTCCGCCAGATGCTGCTGTAGGGCGCTGAGCGGATTATCCGCCTTGGCATTGACCGGCAGCTCGGGGGGTGGCGTGAGTGCCAGTGCAAAGCCACCTTTGCGCAGCTCGCTGTTGCCGAGTTTGTTGTAGTCGGTTCGGGCCAGGGTTTTAAGCTGGCCGAACAGGGTCTCCAGCGGAATAAAGGCCTGGTGAGGCGGCAGTATGGGGCGCTGGATATCATAGCGGCGGCTTTCGTAACGGCTCTGAATCTCATCCCAGAACTCCTGGCAGCTCTGATTAAGGTCCTGTTCGGTGATGATCTGGGTGCTGTCGGGCAGGTAATCTAACAGCGAGTCGGTCTGCTCGAAAAACAGCGGCAGGAAGTATTCGATCCCGGCGGGCGCTATGCCGTCGCTGACATCCTGGTAGACCGAGCACTTGCGCGGATCGACATCGAAGCGCTCTCGCCACTGCTGACGAAAGCGTGCGATCGCCTCTTTATCGAGCGGAAACTCACGCGCGGGAAGCAGCCGGATCGACGTGATGATATCGATTCGGCGCTGGCTGTCCGGATCAAAGCTGCGCAGGGTATCGATTTCGTCATCGAGCAGCTCGATTCGGTAGGGGAGTTCCGAACCCATGGGATAGATATCGATAATCGAGCCGCGAATCGCAAATTCACCGTGTTCGTAAACCGTATCTACGGCGCGGTAACCGTAAGCGGTCATGTCTGTGCGCAGCTGTTGCAGATCGAGCAGCTGACCTTGCTCCATAACCAGGCTGTTGGCGGCGATAAAGCTCCGTGGCGGCAGTTGCTGTAACAGGGCTGTTGCCGGGACGATCAGGATCCCCTGCTTGCTCTGTCCGCCCTGCACGCGTTGCAATAACCGATTGAGGCAGGCCAGCCGCTGTGAGGTAAGATCTTGGTGCGGTGAGAAGGTATCGTAGGGCAGGGTTTCCCAGTCGGGAAAATTAAGCAGATCCAGGTCGGGCAGGTAAAAGCCGACCTCCGCCTCCAGCTGCATGGCGGTTTCGACATTACGGGTGACGACCAGGGTGAGATCCGCGTGGCTTGCCGCCAGTTCGGCGATCAGTAAGCCGCTGGCGCCGCCACAGAGGTTGTCGATGTAGCGGGTCTTGCCTGGCGATGCGTCGGGCATCCTGGGAGTCAGAAGCTGTTTCATCAAATATCGGGCCGTAACTGGGTTTGGAGCCGCATTGTAGCGGCTGACAGAGATATCGCCAACGGGGCTGTGTTGCTTACATGCAATTGCGGTCGTGGATGTTCGCTATTGCCGCGCTGCATATCACTATATGCCGAGTGGTTTGAACCTAAAGTCCTGCAGTGATAGGTTTGATCGAGAGGGGGTAAAAGTGCATAATATGACCTCAAAATTTTCCTTCTGACGCCATTGGAGTAGCCCCTGTGAGTCAAGAACAAGTCTTTGCAGATTGGAAAGCACGTGAAGCTGTTGCTGAATCCATGATCCCCCTTATCGGTCGCCTCTACCGTGACCGCGAAATTGAATCCTCCATCTACGGCAAGATTATCGTTAATCGTTCTGTCGTTAATATCCTCAAGGCGCATCGATATGTGCGCCAGGTCGAGGGTGAAGAGCTGTCTGTGCATGAGACCTATCCGCTAGTGCAGGCGATCAGCAAGATGGATCTCGGACGTGCCCACGTCGATATTGGCAAGCTGGCCGTTAAATTTCGAAAAGAGGGAGGCAGTCTCTCTCTTGACGATTTTTTACAGCGCGAGCTCGGTGGTGCCCTTAAGAACGGTAAGGAGACCCAGCCGACCGATGTCGTCCTGTACGGTTTCGGCCGTATCGGGCGTCTGCTGGCGCGATTGTTGATCGAAAAGACCGGTGGTGGTCATGCGCTGCGTCTGCGCGCCATCGTGGTTCGTGGGGGTGATGCGGGTGATCTCGAGAAGCGTGCCAGCTTGCTGCGGCGTGACTCGGTTCATGGCTCCTTTCTGGGGACCATCATCGTTGACGAGCAGAACAATACCCTGATTGCTAACGGCAATGTGATCAAGGTGATCTATGCTGATGCGCCCGAGAAGATCGACTATACCGCATACGGCATCAATGATGCGGTGGTGATCGATAACACCGGTAAGTGGCGTGACGAAGAGGGCCTGTCGCTGCACTTGCGCGCCAAGGGAGTCTCCCGGGTCATCCTGACCGCTCCAGGCAAGGGTGTTAAGAATATCGTTATGGGTGTTAATACCCAGGATATCGCCCTAGATGACAAGATCCTGTCTGCAGCGTCCTGTACCACCAACGCGATCACGCCCATTCTAAAGGCGGTTAATGATAAGTTTGGGGTTAAAAACGGCCACGTTGAAACAGTTCATGCCTACACCAATGATCAGAATCTGATCGACAACTACCATAAAGGCGATCGCCGCGGACGCTCGGCGGCGCTCAATATGGTGCTGACCGAGACGGGTGCGGCCAAGGCTGTTTCCAAGGCGTTGCCGGAGATGGAGGGCAAGTTGACGGGTAATTCGATTCGAGTACCTACGCCGAACGTCTCCATGGCGATCCTGAACCTGAACCTGGAAAAGGGGACGACCCAGGAAGAGATGAATGACTACCTGCGCCATATAGCACTGCACTCTCCCTTGCAGAAGCAGGTCGACTACAGCAACTCCCCTGAGGCGGTCTCTTCGGACTTCGTCGGTTCACGCTCTGCAGGTATCGTCGATGGTCTGGCGACCATCGTCAGTGGTGACTCCTGCGTGCTCTATGTCTGGTATGACAACGAGTTTGGCTATAGCTGCCAGGTGGTTCGTCTACTACAGAATATGACTCAGACGGCGCTGCCTGCTTTCCCGATCGAGGGTTAGTCAGATAACCGAGGGTTGAAAAGCCGCCAGTGGGCGGTTTTTTTTGGCTATGGGATGGCGCAGGCGGTAGTTGTTGATTAGTTGTTGATTGGTTGTTGATTAGTTGTTGATCAATGCCGGGCTCCTGTAAAAATACTGAGTTTGTAGAAGGATATAAGCCTTAGTGTTAGTAGAAATTTAGGGGCTTGGTCTTTATAATTACGCGATTTTTTTAATTGGGTCCAGATAGAGAAAAAAGCGGAGTCTGTTGTAGGTCTTCCTTTTTTTCTCTATAAGACTCTGAAATATAGAGCTTTTGATTGGGTGAGGCGCATGATCAGGATCACAAAGGGTCTGGATCTACCTATAGCCGGAGCACCGAAGCAGACCATTATTAATGGTCCGCAGGTGAACTCAGTGGCCATCATAGGATCTGATTACATCGGCATGAAGCCGACGATGTCAGTCCGTGAAGGCGATCGAGTTAAACTCGGCCAGGTGATTTTTACCGATAAAAAAACCCCCGGTGTCAAATTCACCGCTCCTGCCAGTGGAGTGGTGTCGGCGATTAACCGTGGTCAGAAACGTGCTTTGCAGTCGGTCGTCATCGATATCGATGGTGATGAGACTGTAGAGTTTGCTACCTACGATGCCGCGCAGGTGACGCGTGAACAGGTCGTTGAAAACCTGGTTGAATCCGGCCTGTGGACCGCGTTACGCACGCGTCCGTACAGCCGTGTCCCGTCGCCCGAAAGCGCGCCTAGCTCAATCTTTATTACGGCCATGGATACCAATCCGCTGGCCGCTGATCCTGCTGTGATCATCGCCGACCAGAAGCAAGCCTTCGTTGCCGGCCAGCAGATCCTCTCCAAACTGGTGGAGGGCAAGCTGTTTGTCTGTAAAGCTGCCGGTGCTGAGGTGCCTGCTGCGGCAGAAGCGACGGTGCAGGAGTTCAGTGGTGTGCATCCGGCAGGTAATGCGGGTACTCATATCCACTTCCTGGATCCGGTGGGCGAGCATAAAACGGTCTGGACCATCGGCTATCAGGATGTGATTGCCGTGGGCAAGCTGTTTGAGACCGGGACTCTGTGGACGGAGCGCGTCGTAGCGTTGGCCGGTCCTCAGGTTCCTGATCCCGTGCTGATACGTACCCGGCTGGGTGCCAATACCGACCATCTGGTTGCGGGTCTGGTCAGGGATGCGGATAACCGAGTTATCTCCGGTTCGATCTTCAATGGCCGGACTGCAGAAGGCCCTTTGGCCTATCTGTCGCGTTATGCCGTTCAGGTGAGTGTGCTGCTCGAAGGTCGCTCGCGCGACTTCCTGGGTTGGATCGCTCCCGGCGGTGAAAAGCACTCGATACTGAATATCGTCACCGGCAAGCTGAACGTCGGTAAGCTGTTTAACTTTACTACCAGCACCAACGGCTCACAGCGAGCCATGGTACCTGTCGGGCAGTTTGAAGCGGTGATGCCGCTTGATATTCTGCCCACGCAGTTGCTGCGTGCCTTGGTGGTCGGTGATATGGATGCGGCGATCGCACTGGGTGCTCTGGAGCTGGAGGAGGAAGACCTAGCTCTGTGCACCTATGCCTGTACCGGCAAGTACGAGTATGGCGAGATCCTTCGGGATAACCTGACCAACATCTTGAAGGAGGGCTAATTCGTGAGCATCAGAAATATTCTCGACAAGATGGAGCCGCATTTCCATAAGGGCGGTAAATATGAAAACTGGTATGCGCTCTATGAAGCGGCCGATACCATTTTTTATACGCCGGGTTATGTGACTAAGACCGGATCTCATGTCCGCGATATGGTCGACCTGAAACGAATGATGATCCTGGTCTGGGCCTGTACCTTCCCAGCCGTTTTTGCCGGTGCCTACTTCATGGGCCATCAGGCGAACACGGCTATGGCGGAGATGGGGCTGACCGAGGCCGAAGGCTGGCGTGGCGCTATTATCGATAGCCTTGCCGGGCATAATCCTCAGAGCCTGTGGGATAACTTTATCTACGGCTTCGTCTACTGGTTGCCTATCTACCTGACCACCTTCATTGTGGGTGGTGCCTGGGAAGTGCTGTTCGCGATGAAGCGCGGCCACGAAGTCAACGAAGGGTTCTTCGTGACCTCTATCCTGTTCGCGTTGATTCTGCCCCCGAGTATTCCGCTTTGGCAGGTTGCTCTGGGCATCAGCTTCGGCGTCGTGATCGGTAAAGAGATCTTCGGCGGTACCGGTAAGAACTTCATGAACCCAGCACTGGCGGGTCGTGCCTTTCTGTATTTTGCCTATCCGGCACAACTATCAGGGGATTCGGTCTGGACTGCGGTCGATGGCTATTCGGGCGCAACGCCTTTGGGTCTGGCGGCTAAAGGCGGTGTGGAAGAGGTTCTGGCTAACAATATCACCTGGATGGATACCTTTATCGGTAATATTCCGGGTTCTGTCGGCGAGGTGAGTACCCTGGCGATCCTGATCGGGGGTGCGGCGCTGCTGTTCTTCAAGATTGCGGCCTGGCGGATTGTTGCCGGGGTGATGGTCGGCATGGTGGCGACCTCGCTGCTGTTCAATACGCTGGGTTCGGATACTAACCCGATGTTTGCTGTGCCGTTCTGGTGGCATCTCTCTATGGGTGGCTTCGCTTTCGGCATGATATTCATGGCGACCGATCCTGTGTCGGCTTCGATGACCAATACCGGCAAATGGTACTATGGTGGGCTGATAGGCCTGATGGTTGTGCTGATCCGGGTGGTAAATCCCGCCTTCCCCGAAGGCATGATGCTGGCCATTTTGTTTGCCAACCTGTTTTCACCCTTGATCGACTACTTCGTGGTCCAGGCCAACATCAAGCGGAGGATGTTACGCAATGTCAGCTAATAACGACTCTATCTCTAAGACGCTGATCGTTACGATCTCGCTCTGTGCTGTCTGCGCGGTGCTGGTATCGGTGGCAGCGGTTGGTCTTAAGCCACTGCAAGTTGCCAACAAGGAATTGGATAAGAAAACCAATGTCCTGGCTGCGGCTCATATCGATGTCGTCGGCAAAGATATTAACGCGCTGTTCGACAGCTCTGTCGTCGCCAGAGTGCTGGACCTGCAGACCAATACCTGGGCCGATGACATCGACCCGACTAAATACGATGCCCGTAAGGCCGTTAAAGATACATCGCAGGCGGTCATCCTGACGCCTGACGAAGATGTGGCCGATATTAAACGCCATGCTCGCTACAAGACCCTGTATATGGTCAAGAATGGCGATGCCATTGAAACGCTGATTCTGCCGGTTCATGGCTATGGTCTGTGGTCGACACTCTATGGTTTTATTGCGCTGGAAGGCGACCTGAATACAGTGGTCGGGCTGGGCTTTTATTCTCATGCCGAGACACCGGGGCTGGGCGGTGAGGTTGATAACCCGCGCTGGAAGGCGTTGTGGCCAGGCAAGAAAGTCTATGCTGGCGATAATACTGAGCACGCGGCTCTCACCCTGATCAAGGGTCAGGTTAATCCTGCCAGCGAGGGGGCGATCAATCAGGTCGACGGTCTTGCAGGCGCGACTCTGACCTCCAACGGGGTAAGCAATCTTGTTGAGTTCTGGCTGAGCGAGGACGGCTATTCGCCCTTCCTGGCTAAACTGCGTAAGGGCGAGGTGTAATTATGTCTAAAATCACTACTAAAGAGGTCGTCTTAGAACCGATCGTTCGGAACAACCCCATCGCTCTACAGATCCTGGGTATCTGTTCGGCGTTGGCGGTAACCAGTTCGCTGAAAGTGGCTCTGGTTATGGGGATCGCGGTAATCGTCGTCACCGCGTTTTCGAACCTGTTTATCGCCTCTATCCGTAACCATATTCCGGGTGCTATCCGGATCATCGTGCAGATGGTGATTATTGCGTCCCTGGTTATCGTGGTCGATCAGGTGCTCAAAGCCTATGCCTATGGGCTGTCCAAGCAGCTGTCGGTATTCGTCGGTCTGATTATCACCAACTGTATCGTTATGGGGCGCGCCGAAGCTTTCGCCATGAAGAACCCTCCAGGGATCAGCTTTATGGACGGCATCGGTAACGGCCTAGGCTACACGGCCGTATTGGTGTTTGTCGGTGTGGTACGCGAGCTGCTGGGATCGGGTTCACTGTTTGGCATCGAGATCTTCGCGCTGGTTAACAACGATGGCTGGTACGTGGCCAACGGTCTGATGCTGTTGCCGCCGTCTGCGTTCTTCATCATAGGTCTGATGATCTGGGGTCTGCGTACCTGGAAGTCCGATCAGGTGGAAGCGGCTGACTTCACCATAGCCCCCAACACCAAGTAAGCAGAGGCGAATAAACGATGGAACATTATATAAGTTTGCTGGTTCGGGCTATTTTCGTCGAGAACATGGCGCTGGCCTTCTTCCTGGGGATGTGTACCTTTATCGCTATCTCCAAGAAGGTGCAGACCGCGATGGGTCTGGGCGTGGCGGTTATAGTCGTACTGGGTATTACAGTACCGATCAACAACCTGATCTTTAGCTACCTGTTGGCTGACGGGGCGCTGGCCTGGGCCGGTTTGCCTGACGTCGATCTGAGCTTCCTGGGCCTGATCTCCTATATAGGCGTAATCGCGGCCGTCGTACAGATCCTGGAGATGTTCCTGGATAAGTATGTACCGGCGCTCTACAACGCTCTGGGCGTGTTCCTGCCATTAATCACCGTTAACTGCGCCATCCTGGCCGGTTCACTGTTTATGGTAGAGCGCGATTACAACTTTGGTGAGTCGGTGGTTTATGGTGTCGGCGCGGGTGTGGGCTGGGCTTTAGCGATCACCGCTCTGGCGGGTATCCGCGAAAAGCTCAAATATAGCGATGTGCCTCAGGGTCTTCGTGGCTTGGGCATCACCTTCATCACCGTGGGTCTGATGTCTATGGGCTTTATGTCTTTCTCTGGAGTGCAGCTGTAAGGCTGCACCTGCGCGAACAAGCAAAGGTTAAACGAACATGGAAATTATACTCGGTGTAATCATGTTTACGACTGTGGTTCTGGCCTTGGTTGCGGTGATCTTATTCGCCCGCTCCAAAATGGTTAGCTCCGGAGACGTGACTATTGAGATCAATGGGGATCCAGAAAAAACGATCAAAGTGCCTGCCGGCGATAAGCTGCTGCAGACGCTTTCGAATCAGGGCATCTTCCTGTCATCCGCGTGCGGTGGCGGCGGTACCTGTGCTCAGTGTAAATGTATCATCGAAGAGGGCGGTGGCGAGATGCTGCCAACCGAAGAGGGTCACTTCAATAAGGGCCAGAAGCGTGAAGGCTGGCGGCTGTCGTGTCAGGTTGGCGTAAAGCAGGACATGAAGATCGAGGTCGAAGACGAAGTCTTTGGCGTGAAGAAGTGGGAATGCACCGTCGAGTCTAATCCCAACGTGGCCACCTTTATCAAAGAGTTGACACTGCGTCTGCCCGAAGGTGAGAGCGTTGATTTCCGCGCCGGTGGCTATGTCCAGCTCGAATGCCCGCCGCATGTTGTCGCCTACAAGGACTTCGACATCGACGAGGAATATCACGCTGACTGGGATAAGTTCAACATCTGGCGCTATGTGTCCAAGGTTGACGAGACCGTTGTCCGCGCCTACTCGATGGCTAACTACCCCGATGAGGTCGGTGTGGTTAAGTTCAATATCAGAGTCGCGACCTCGCCACCCGGACGTGACGAACTGCCACCCGGTCAGATGTCCTCCTATACCTTCAGCCTCAAGCCAGGGGACAAGGTCACGGTGTACGGTCCCTTCGGTGAGTTTTTCGCCAAGGATACCGATGCAGAGATGATCTTTGTCGGCGGCGGTGCCGGTATGGCGCCGATGCGTTCACATATCTTCGATCAGCTTAAGCGTCTGCACTCGAACCGTAAGATCTCTTTCTGGTATGGTGCGCGCTCGATGCGTGAAGCCTTCTATGGCGAAGATTTCGACCAGCTGGCCGCGGATAATGACAACTTTAAGTGGCATCTGGCGCTATCTGATCCTCTTCCCGAGGACAACTGGAGCGGTTACACCGGCTTTATCCACAATGTGTTGTTCGAGAACTATCTGAAGGACCACGAAGCGCCCGAAGATTGCGAATTCTACATGTGTGGGCCGCCGATGATGAACGCTGCGGTAGTTAAGCTGCTCGAAGATCTGGGAGTTGAGCATGACAACATACTGCTTGATGACTTCGGGGGTTAAGCGACTCCGCAGATGATGATCTCAAACATCTCATACCGGATAGTAGCGCTGCTGGCTTTGGCCGCAGTGCTGCTCACCGGCTGCAGCAACGGCGACCCTCGGGTCGCCGTTCATGCTTTAACCGGCAGCACCATGGGGACCAGCTACCACGTCAAGGTAGTTGCCCCCCAAGCTCTGGATACAGCGCTCCTCAATCAACGTATCAAAACGGTTCTCGATCGGATTGAGTCACGCATGTCGACCTATCAGGCAGAGTCCGAGTTGAGCCGCTTTAATCGGTCGGTCGCAGGCCCTCCCTTCAGCGTGTCGGCAGAGACCGCCACGGTGGTTGCGCTGGGATTGCAGGTCAGCCGGCTCAGTGGCGGCGCCTTCGATATGACGGTCGGGCCGCTGGTTAATCTGTGGGGCTTCGGGCCCGATAAGCGTGTCACCCATACGCCCGATTCGAAGGTGATCGCCGCAGGGCTGCAACAGGTGGGTTATCAGGCGGTGTCTGTCCAGACGGAGCCGCCCGCATTGTTTAAGCAGGCACCTCGCTATCTGGATCTGTCGGCGATCGCCAAAGGCTATGCGGTCGATCAGGTCGCGGAATTGCTTATACCTGAGTTCAGCGGTTTTATGATCGAGGTCGGTGGAGAGCTGCGCCTGTATGGCAGTAAGCCAGGCGCCGAACCCTGGCGTATCGCGGTGGAAACCCCTGATGCCTCGACGCGTAAAATACAGCGGGTAGTCGAGGTGGGTAATAATGCGATAGCGACCTCCGGAGACTACCGTAACTATTTTGAGGAGGCGGGGGTGCGCTATTCGCATACCCTGGATCCAGCCACGGGTCGGCCTATCAACCATCGCCTGGCATCGGTGACCGTGGTCGATCCCTCCTGTGCCCGTGCCGATGCGATGGCGACGGCACTGATGGTGCTGGGTGATGTCCAAGGGTTAGCAATGGCCGAAAAACTGGGACTTCATGCCTTCTTTCTTGTCAAAAGCAATGAAGGCTTTATCGAGAAGCAGACCTCAGGCTTTGGCCAGTTTTTAAAGCCGCTGTAGCCATAAAAATTAGCAATGGTAAAATGAGCTGGCCGAAAAGCTGGGACTGCATGGCCTTTATGTTTCTGGTCAAAGATGCTGAAGGCTTTATCGAGAAGCAGACCTCAGGCTTCGGCCAGTTTTTAAAGCCGCTGAACCCGTAACAACCTTAGAGACCTGAAAGAGAGGACAGTCATGGCAACATTTTTTATCGTATTTGCAGTGTTTATGCTGGTCATAGCGGCGAGCTCTGTCGGAGTACTTATGGGGCGCAAGCCCATCAAGGGCTCCTGTGGTGGTGTCGGAGCAGCGTTGGGTGAAACTGATTATCTGTGCCCGGTATGCGGTGACGATCCGAATCTCTGTGAAAAAGAGCAGCAGGCTGAAACCGACAAATTTGCTGCGGCTGATGCGCTGAGCTACGAGCTGGGCTACAAAAATAACGCGAAGAGCTGAGGTCCCCCCGGCACTTCCTTCAATAAAAATAACGAGTACTCAAAAGCAGGATGCTGTCAGGCTTTCTGGTGCTCGTTAACGCTCCCTAACTCCCTAACCCCCGCACTTCTTTCCTTCCATCCTCCTTTCCCTCTCCTGCCCGGCATTTAGCGCATCTAGTGCAGATAAGGCTATTTGCCACTATATGATATATATAATTAATTGATACTAACCATTAATTATATATACTGTCACCCGCGGCTCTATAAAAAATATCGATGACTTTTGTTGTTAGCAGTTGGGCTGTTTTTTTGATGAACATTGCCTCTTGGCCTTAGGTTGGCCGGCATGTTTATACCTCGTTAGTGGTTCCTGTATTCAAGATGGCTATTCAAAGGGATCCGCCTGTTTTTAGATGCCGACCTGTGTGTCGCATATCTAGTTTTTAGGTTCAAAGGACTGATTCTAATGAAAAAGCTAAGCAACCCGCTAATGAGTGCCTCACTGTTATTCGCTGTACTGTGGCTCCCCCCTGTTGAAGGCGCGGATCTGATGGAGATCTACCGCCTTAGTCTCGGTGCAGACCCCAGTTATAGGGCTGCCGGCTTCGAACATCAGGCCTCGCGCGAAGTGCTGACTCAGGCCTGGGCTGATTACCGGCCGGCAGTCACGTTCGATTATGACGAGATCGATACCACCCAGGATATTATCAGCAGTGAGAACAGTTCGATTCCTGTCGGTGAGGATGCCAGCTTTCCCACCTCCACCTGGACGCTGACCGTCACCCAGCCGCTTTTCCGTTATGCCAACTATGTGCGCATAGGGCAGGCCAAGGATGAGCTTGAGCAAGCCGATGCCGAGCAGGTCAAGGCGCAGCAGGATCTCCTCCTTCGTACCGCAGAAGTCTATCTGGCGGTGTTGACGGCCGAGGATGCGGTGACCTTTATCGAGGCCGAGCGCTCGGCCGTCGAAAAGCAGCTGGAGCTTGCCCGGGCGCAGGAGGATGCTCGCACCGGCCGGTTGGTTGATCGGCTTGACGCCGAGGCCCGCATGGCGACTGTCGAGGCCGACCTGGCTTACGCCGACGTCGCGGCGCGCGATGCGAAACAGGCAGTTTTTGAACTTACCGGCCAGGTGCCTGAGACGTTGGCCTCTTTAGGTAACGCTCTGGAACTTGTAGCGCCCATCCCCAGCGATGAACGCCAGTGGCTGGAGCTGGCCAACAAGCAGAACCCGGGGCTAGTCTTTCAACGCCATGCCGTGGCTGTCGCCAGCGCCGATATCAAGCGTCAGAATGCCGGTCATATGCCGACCCTGGATCTGGTCTATACAGACTCCAACCGTGATACCGGCAGCACCCTGTTTGGTGGTGGCAGCAATGTTCAGACCCAGGAGCTGATGCTGAGTTTAAACTTGCCGCTCTATCTGGGCGGCTCGGTCAGTTCCAAGTCTCGCCAGGCCATCGCCAAGCATAGCAGCGCCCTGGAAGAGCTGACCCGTCTGGCCCGCGAGTCTCAGCGTCAGACGCTCGATGCTTATTGGGGGGTGACCAGTGCCATCAAACGGGTCGATTCGCTGGGGTTGGCGCTACGGGCCCAGCAGGAAACCCTCAAGCTCAAGCAGCTGGGGTTTGAATCGGGTCTTAATACCGTGCTGACGGTGTTGGACGCCGAGCGGGACCTCTCTTCAGTCCGCAAAGACTACGCCAAGGCCCGCTACGATTACCTGCTTAATGGTCTGCGCCTCAAGGCTCTGGTCGGGGCCTTGATCGAAGACGATCTGCAAGCGATCAACCGCCTACTGCAGGGTTGATCGTTTAGCCCGCATTATCTTATTGATCCTTTCCCGCACTCAGATGTAACAACGCGCGTTCTTTCGTCCAGGAGACGGCTGTCATGGTAGACACCAGCAAGAATAACAAGAGTACCCCGGCTAACAACCAGGCCAGGGGTAAGACTAAGATCGGTCGTCGTACTAAAGTCGCTCCACCCGAGATGAAACGCAGCCTGATCTTCGAGGCGCTGGAGAATCGTATCCTGCTCTCCGCCGATCTGGGTGTGACTGTCGATGATTTGAATCAGCCGCAGGAGCAGTTCGACCTGCCGGTGCTATCGCAGCAGATCACCGAGCCCGAATTTGAGCCCGTCAACATCGATCCCGCGTCGCTACGGGTGGATGACAGCCTAACCCGGCTGCTCGAACAGGCGGAGATCATTGCCGATCAGCCGATCAGTAACGAGGATCTTGCCCTGGTCGACATCCCAGGGGAGCAGGATGTGAGTCCATTGGCCGGTGAACCTGAATCTGAAGCGGCCGAGGCCGTCCAGCCAGACGCCGGACTGCCGTCTCTTAGCGAGCGGCTGGCGGTCAGTGAGATCATTATTATCGATGCCCAGATCGAGGGCTATGAACAGCTGCTGGAACCGCTGTACCAACAGATCGACGCCCGGTCTACTTCAGAGGAGCCCGATGCGGCCATCGATATCAGTCAGCTCGCCGAACAGCCACTGGCTGCTGCTGCCGACGACAGCCAGCCGGTTAGCCACAGCCCCTATGCCGAGCTGGCAGGGCAATCGATTGATGCCCAGCTGGCACTGAATGCCGGCCGTGATACCCAGGTATTCGTGCTCAATGCCAACGAAGAGGGGCTGGCCCAGGTCAGCGCTATTCTCGAGCATTTTGAACAGGTAGCCGCCGTCCACCTGCTCAGTCACGGTGCCACGGGATCCCTGCGTCTGGGTAACAGCCAGATCAACAACCAGACCCTCAAAGCAAGTCAGGACCAGCTCAGACGCTGGGGACAGGCGCTGAGCAGCGATGCCGACCTGCTGCTCTACGGCTGTGACCTGGCTGATGGCCAGTCAGGGATCGAATTTGTCGATAATATGGCCCATTATACGGGCGCGGATGTGGCCGCATCCGACGACCTGACAGGCTCGGCACGCCTGGGTGGTGACTGGGATCTAGAGGTTCAGGCGGGGGCCGTTGAGGCTGAAATTTTTGAACTAAGCGCGTATCAGGGCACGTTGGGTTCTATCGATATCGCAGGAACTGCTGATAGCGATACGCTGTGGCTTGCCGATGACGGCACTGCGAACGATGGCGTGATGCAATACAGCTGGAATAGCGGTGATAACTGGATCAGCACTGCAAATCAAGCTAACGATGATCTCGAGTTTAACCTCGGCCTGGGTGATGACAGCATCTTCGTCCAGGGGTTCGACACGGCGTTCACGGGTAGCTTCAGTCTGTTTGGTGGTCTGGGCACGGATAGTCTCACCGTTAATACGGATGTCATGGTCGCTGCCAGTGATATTGAGTTTGAAGCGGAAACCATATCGGTGTTGTCTGGCGCGACGCTGGACGCCGCTTCGGGATCGATCACCCTGACCGCTCTTGCCGAAGACGAGTCGCTGGTCACCGATTCCACTCAGCTGGAAGACAAAATAGCGTCGATCAGTATCGAAGGCACCCTGACAGCCACTGACAATATCAACCTCACCGCAGAGGTCAGTCGTGACATTGATATCAGTACCACGGACCTGGTGTCTGCACTGACCTCTACATCAGACGCCCGTGTTGCGATCAACGCCGGGGCTGCGTTACATGCCGGGGTGGTCACTATCCGCGCTCAGACGGCAGGGGAGGTTAGCAATCAGAGTGCTGAGGGTGCAGCAACCAATACCTTTATCGACAACGCCACGATCACCCTCACCGGGACTGCGATCGATGTTGCCAGCCTGACCCTGGAGGCCGAAAGTTCGACGGACTATAGCGCTACAGGGTTGGTGGCCTTTAATGATATTTCGGGTGCGACTAATGCCTCCATCACCGACTCGAATAGCGTTGCTGATAGCCTCCATGCATTAGCGCTCTCCGCGATCGACAGCGTCAGACTCGGCGCCCTGTCAGTGGGGCAAAGCAGTCTTACCTTGCCCGTGGGTATTGAAGGTGCGGCGGCCAAGAACAAGCTCAATCGTGATGTCAGCGTGTCGATAAGCGACTCTCACATTAACGCCACCGATGGTGATGTGTCGCTGACAGCCACTAAGAGTAGCCAGGTGAGTTCCAGCGCCAAAGCCGTCGCGGAAAGCGCTGGCCTGCCGGGCACTTCTGCGGGGACTTCCGCGGGCAGCCTGGGCGGTGCATTCAGCGCCAATCAGATTCTTGGCGATGTATCGGCCTATATAGACGGTGGTCGTATCACGACGACTACTTCCGGAGATATTCTGTTGGCTGCAGAGGACCGTTCGGCAGTCGATGCGACCACCGAGGTCATTGTCAGTTCTGCGCTCAGCGCCGCTAGCCTGGAGGGTAAATCCGTCAGCCTTGGCGCCCTGACGGCCTTTAATCTGATCGGCTGGGACGGTCCCTCTTTCTCCATTCCGGGATGGGACAATGCTTCTCTGCTCAGTCAGGGCATCGATGCTTTGCTTGACACCCTGTTGCCTGCCGATGTCGGGGGAGCAGATGTCAGTGCCTATATCTCCAATGCCCACATCTCAGCGGCTGGCAGGGTAGATCTGTCCGCGATCTCCAAGGCCCAGATCAATGCGACGGTCAGCAATGCCGTTACCTCAGACGCTAAGGGGCTATACGACTCGAGTGGACTGGGCGCCAGCGGGGTGTTGGCCAGCAATAAGGTCAGCAGTTCGGCAACCGCCTATATTGACAACAGCGTGGCCGCGAGCGGTGACCGCATTATCGCTGGCGCCGATCTCAGCGTCAGCGCCGCAGATCATTCGAGTATTTTCTCCAACGCTAAGCTGGTGTCCACCTCGATCACCACCAGTGACGGTGGCGTCAACGTTCTACACGATGGGCTCGGTTATCTGTTTGATTACCGATATTCAACCTCCGAAGGGACGGTGAGCGATCTCGCCTTCGGCGATAAGGTCAGGCTGACCAGCGACTATGAAAACGGCGGCAACGCAGGCAGCGTTTATGAATATCTGGGTAGCGATCGTACCAGTAGCCTTGATCTCTCCGCCGAGGATTACGGCAATAAGGATTACTGGCAGCAGATCAAAGAAACCCAGCTGATCCCTGAGGGCAATAACCTCAGCGGTTCGGATTCCGCCGCCATAGGCGGCATGGTGGTGCTTAACGATGTTCATGGCGCTGTCGAGGCGTATATCAAAGGTGCCGAGGTAGCAGCCACTGACCTGAGGGTGACGGCGGTCGAGAACGCGACACTGGTCGCGACCGCCGACAGTTCGGTCTCCTCGTCGGGCGGCAGCGCCTTCGGAACCGGGACTTCACTGGCTATCAATGGCGTGTTGGCGATCAACAACGTGCAAAGCTCTGCCAGCGCGCATATCACCGCCAGCACCCTGACTGTAAACAAGGGCACCGATGGGTTGGGCAATGTCGATATCAGTGCCAGCAACACCTCAACGTTGACGGCCACCACCCAACAGGCGACATCCACCGGCGATACCGCAGTGGGCGTCTTGCTGGCCTTTAACACCCTGGGTTGGGAAGGGCAGGATCTGTTCTCGAATTCGATCGATGCCTTGCTGGGGACCTCGTTAGGCACTCAAGCCCCCGCGTCTGTCAGCGCCTTTATCACCGATTCGAATGTCGATGCGGCCGGGGATGTTTCTCTGAGCGCCCTCTCTGCCGCGGCCCTGCGTTCGGTTATCAGCAATGAGTCAACGGCCGCCGCTTCCGCCCTATTTAAAGCCTCGGCGTCGAGCTATACGGGCATTCTGGCGGCTAACCGGATCAGCAGCAACGCTAAAGCCTATATCGATAATGCCGATGCCAAGGCAGGGGCAGATATAGTTGCTGGCGGAAATTTATCTATCACGGCATCCGATAAGGCGATTATCGATGCCGAAACCGCACTTAAGGCGCTGAGTTCATCGTCTAACGATGGCGGTGCGGGCATTTTGAACAGCCTGGCAAAGACCCTGCTCGACAGCTACCGCTATACCACTAACTCGGGTACTCAAACGCTCAATTTCGGCGATAAGGTCCGCCTGGCGGGTGGTGATTTTGATGGGGATGGCGTCGACGACGGTGTCAACTATACCGGCGGCGGTGAGCCGGGTGTGGTCTATGAATTTATGGGAGAAGACGGCACGTCGACTCCGCTGGGTGATGAGGATTACAGCAACCGGACGCTGTGGAAAAAGCTCAACGAGACCACTGTCATCCCTAGCGCGATCGCCAAGACGGTGCTCAAAGCAACCGGCATCGAAGATGCCCTGGGCAGCGCGAGCGCGCTCGGGGGGTTGGCGGCGCGCAACGATGTGCGCAGCGATGTGGACGCCTATATCGTCGACGCCACAGTCGCCGCCAACAACGGCGACCTCAGCGTTCGGGCGCTGGTAACAGCAGGGATCTTGGCCAGGGATACCAGCGTGGTGACCGTGGAGGGCCCCGGTGCTGACGCCAAGGCCGGTGTTATCGTCAACAATCTGGTGCTCAGCGAGGCCGACACGCAGATTCTCCGCAGTGAGGTGAGCGCGACAGACACCGATCCTCTGGCACCTGACACGGGTCACCTGGAGGTCGAAGCCCGCAATACCTCCACCATCGATGCGCTGGCCCACGGCTCGGTCTCGGGAGGCAAGTCGCTTGGCTTTACGCTGGCGTTCAATACCCTCGGTTGGGAGGCGCAGGATCTGCTGAGCCAGGGGATCGATGCCCTCATCGGTGCGCCCTACCTCGCTGAGGTTGGTGATCCTGATTACCTTATTTCGACGGCTGCCGGTACTCAGGATCTTGAGTACCGTGACAGCGTCCAGCTGGATGATCTCCTGACGCCCGGATTTTCCGGCGATGGTGTGGCAGGCAAACTCTACGAATGGCAGGGCACCACTGCGGAAGGCGAGGGTTTAAACCTCCAGGCCCAGGACTACACCGATACCAGTCTCTGGCGCCAGGTCCTGGATTTCGATGTCTTTGGCGGGTTGGCACCGGCACGCGCACAGGCCCTTGTTCTGGATTCAACGGTTACTACGGATGCGGACTTGACCCTTAGTGCGATCTCGGCGGCGCAGCTGCAGGCGGACCTGAGCAGTACCAGTGAGTCTGACGCAAAAAACAATTTTGCGGTGAGTGCTAAATATGGCGTCGGCGGCCAGGCCGCAGGTGGCCTGCTTGCCGGCAACAAGGTCGCCAGCGAGGCGCGTGCCTTTATCGATAACAGCGGTATCGTTGATACCACAGACACAGCGATCAGTGTGGGTGGCAATCTCAGTATCTCGGCCAGTGATACGGCGGGGGATGCCGATGTTATGGCCGCCGATCCTGATTTTAACGTGGCTATCGACGGCGTTTATGACTGGGCGCAGGAGAGCGAAGTAACAGGCGACGCAACACTGGCATTCGGATCCATCGTCACGCTCAGCGATACGTTCACGGGGCAGGGCGATGCAGGCGGTTATTACCGCTTCCTGGGTGCCGATGACACGCAGATCGATCTGGCGACGGCAGACTACAGCGATGCGACTCATTGGGCACTGTTACGGGGCGCGGGCATCGAGGCACGGCTGAATCTGGAAGTTAGTTCAACAACGACCAATAATCTCAATGCACTCAAAGAAATAGCGGCTCAGCTGGGTCTGGATGATTACCAGTATACGACCGCGTCCGGCACGAAGGCGCTGATCCCTGAAGGTGCAGCGAGTGGAGACCGGGTCTGGGTCTCCCAGGCGCATATAGTTGCCGAAACCTTAACAGATGCCAGTGGTACCGCCTTAAAAGAGGGGATCTATCGCTATAAGGACGTGGCAGGAGACGTTGATCTGGCGGCTGCCGCCTATGGTGATGAGGATCTATGGGAACGCTTAGGCCAGCAGAACTTTGAAGATCTGCTGTTCCCTGAACTCGGCAACCTGACCGACTCCGATTCTACCGCCATGGGCGGTATGGTGGTGATGAACGAGGTACGGGGTACGGTCGAAGCCTATATCAGCGACGCCGAAGTTGCAGCCGACGGCTGGATCGATATCGACGCCATCGAAGATGCCTCGATCCGTGCTATCGCCAAGAGTAACGTCAGTTCATCCGGCGGCAGTAACCTGGGAGAGGGCACCTCGCAGGCCCTGCAGGGCCAGATCGTTACCAACCTGGTGATGGGCAGTGCAGATGCCTATATCAGCGCTAGCCAGGTCACGACTAACGCGGGTGGTGACGGCGATATCAGCGTAACGGCGACCAATGCTGCGTTGCTCGATGCCACCCTGCGCAGCTCGACTCAGACCGGCGATGAAGCGGGCGCGATCAGCCTGGCGTTCAACACGGTTGGCTGGCAACCGCAGAACTTGCTGTTCAACAGGATTGAGGCGGTCCTCGGCGATCCGCTGATCTCCAAGGCCTTTGACGGCGAACTCGACGCAGACGACAAGCACCTGACCCGGGCGCACGCGTATATCACGGACTCCACGCTCGATGCCGACGGCAGTCTGAACGTCGACGCCTTGAATAACGCCCAGATCAACGCCACCCTCAGCAATGCCGCAGAATCCAATGCCTCGGCTTTGACCGGTGCCGGCGGTTCAGCCTTTGGTCTGGTCATCGCCAGCAACAAAGTCAGCGGCGAAGCCAAGGCCTGGATTGAGGGTACGTCCGCGGTTGACGCCGGTGCCGGCGTGCGGGTTAACGCCCAGGACAATACCGGTATCTATGCCAACAGCAAGATCGTCTCGTCCTCGATCACCACCAACGATGGCGGTGCGTCGGTGATTCAGGAGACCCTGAATGACCTCGTTCCGGTCGACTACGACACCAGCAATCCGCTGCTGTCTGACACGATTAACCTGACCTTTGGCGATCGGATCCGCTTAAGCGACAGCTTCGCAGAGGATACTTCAGGAGGTGCGGGCAACGCGGGCAGCATCTACCAGTTTCTGGGGGATACGGCGTCAGCGGTTAATCTGAAAAACCTCGATTACACCAACCTGGATCTGTTCAAAGAGGCACTCGAGACCAACCTGGTACCTCAGGGGCTTAACATCTCCGACTCCGATTCCAAGGCCCTGGGTGGCCTGATTGTGATGAACGATGTGCGTGCCGCCGTGGAAGCCTATATAGATGGCGTGGATGTTACCGCCAGGGCGGGTGATATCGAGGTTGTCGCGCTCGAAAATGCCACCCTCAAGGCCACGACCGACGGTACGGTAGTCTCCTCCGGAGGCAGCGCCCTGGGCGAAGGGGAATCCGTTGCCAAAAATGGCGTCATAGCGACAAACGTCGTGCAGAGTACGGCGCGCGCCTGGGCGCGGGACAACAGCCTGACCGCCGAAAGTGCGGTCGCAGGTTTAGGCAACGTCCTGATCGATGCCATGAACAGCTCGATTCTGGAGGCCAGCACTCTGGGATCGACCCAATCGGGTGATGAGGCGGTGGGCGTGGTCCTAGCGTTCAACTCGGTCGGCTGGAACGCGTCCAATATACTGTTTAATACGGTGGATGCTCTGCTTGGCGATCCGCTGATCTCCGATGCCTTCGACGGTGCGGGTGAGGGGGCGGTCGAGGCGTTCCTCAACGATGTGACCGTCAAGGCCGAGGGCGACCTGAGCGTCCAGGCGCTCGCCGCGAGTAAGATTAGCGCCACGCTGAGTAACGATGCTACGTCGGCGGCATCCGCCCTGACGGGCGCGAGCGGCTCCAGTGCGGCGGTGGTACTGGCGAGCAACAAGGTCAACAGCAGCGCCCAGGCCTATATCGATAACGCCGGGCTTAGCCTCAATCCCTCAGTGCCCGATATCGAGGTAGCGGGTGCGGTAACCATCGCAGCCGAAGACCGCGCCACGATCCTTGCCGATACCTCGCTCAAGTCCGAATCGACGGTAACCAACGATTTTGGTGCCAGCATTATGGCCGATCTGGCCGATGCCCTGATCCAAGACTACCAGTACAGCACTAAGTCCGGTGAGCAGTATGTCGATGCGGGTCAGAAGGTCCGCGTGGGCACTGATTACAGCGGCGGCGGCCGTGCCGGCAGTATCTTTAGCTACTCGGGTCAGGATTCGCAGGTTTCTTTTACCGAGACCTCTGTTCCTACCGATGTTGCTGTCGATCAGCTTGTCGAGCTCAGCTCGGGGGAGCGCTACAAAAAGAAAACCACCGCGCTGTCTGGTGCGGATCTGAGTAATACCGCACAGGACTATGCCCATAATGCCGGTTGGGCGCTGGTAGAAAAACTCAAGCTGTCTGACAGCAGTATTAATTTCAATAGCAGCGACTGGACCGAACTGAATCCGGTCGACTTCAACAGTGATGCCGGCTCAAAGGACGTTGACGCTGGCATTCCCCTGCTGGATATCATTCCTGCTGTGGTGCTTGATTTCTTTATGCCCTCCGACTATGTGGAAGGCGATGCGCCAGACTCCTTCACCGTAGAATCAGACGATATTGTTAAGCTCAAGACCGGCGCACGCTATCAATATGCGGGTGCGTCGCTTGATACGCCGGACCTGAGTGACGGGGTGCAGCTCTATGCAGATAACGCGGCCTGGACGCCGCTGGAAACCCCGCTGGGTACCCTGGTGCGCGTGGCCGAGGGCCATGCAGCAGGAGGCGAGGTCGGCCATGACTATCGCTATGTCGGCGAAGATGCCACCCTCGATCTCGGTGCCGAGGATTACAGCGATGCCGACCGTTGGGTCGAAGTCACGGGTGCGATCAGCACCATTCTCGACTCCACGATCGTTGATGAGCTGAATCTCAATGTGTCCGAGTCCAGTTCGTCGGCCATCGGTGCGCTGTTCGTTCTCAATGATGTCCGTAGCGACGTCGATAGCTATATCGATAACGCCGTCGTTCAGGCAGAGGCTGATCTGGGTGTCACCGCAGTGGAAAATGCCTCCATTACCGCCACCGACACCAGCACGGTCACCTCCGATGGCGGCAGCATCACCGGCAAGGGGACCTCCACCGCATACAATGGCGTCATCGCCAGCAACGCGGTGCTCAGCGGCGCCGATGCCTATATCGCCAACAGCGAGGTGACGACGTCCGGAAAGGTCGTTATCGATGCCGAGAACCGCTCGACCATCAGCGCCGACATCGCCAGCAACACCCGCTCTAACGGCACCTCGGTCGGGGTGACGCTGGCGTTCAACAGCATCGGCTGGAACTCGCAAAACTTCCTCTTCAACACCATCGATGCCCTGCTGGGTACCGATATCGGCGCTGCGAACCCGGCAGCCGTCAATGCCTATGTGCTTAATTCAGACATCAGCGCGGCCGCCGGAATCGCTATAGACGCAGATATCAGTGCGAGCATCGATGCCACCATTGAAACCGGAACCACCTCCATAAGGCCGGGGTTGGGTAAATCCAAGGCGATCAGCGTCGGCGCGATTATCGCGATGAATAAGATCAGTACCGATGCCAACGCCTTTATCGCTGAATCGGCGTCTGTAGCTGCGACGGATGGCGATATAACATTGCACAGCCAGGATGAGTCGAGCATCCACGCCGATGTTTCGGCGCCCTCGCTGTCGGTGTCGGTAGGCAAGAAGGCCCTGTCGGTCGCTGCCGGGCTGGCGATCGCCCGCAATGAGATCAGCAACAGCGTAGATGCGGCTGTTCGTAATACTGATAACCTGAGTGCCGAGAGCGGCAATATACGGGTGACGGCGGCTGAGGATGCGACCATCGAGGCGATCGCGAATGCGTCATCGATCTCGGTAGCGGTCAGCGCGTCCAAGGGCGCGAACGCCTTCAGCGGCGGCGGTGCCATCGCCACCAACGTGATTGGCGGGCATGCTAACGCCGATATCCTTAACAGTACCCTGGTGGCCGCAGGTACCGATCCGGCGGAAGGAAACCTGGTTGTCGATGCGGACAATAGTGCCGACATCGATGCGACGATCCGGGCCTTGTCGGTAGGTGTTGCCGCCAGTACCGGCAAGGCCGTGGGCGCGTCCATCGGTATTTCGGTGGCCCGTAATTTCATCGGTTACGCCGAGGATTACGCCTACAGCAGCGACGGCTTTGCGACCCAAACATTCGACTACAGTTCGAACGAGACGCCCGCCAAGATTACCGACGGCGATCGGGTCCGGTTAACCGCCGACTATGATTTGCAGGATAATCAAGACGGTGATATTTATCAGTATTCAGGTGCCGGTATCGACGGGGGGACAGGCAGCGTAGACCTTTCCTCGCAAATGTATGCCGACGAAAACAATGGCTGGACGCTGATTAAGAACCCACAAACCCTGAAAACCGGTGAGGTTGTGCTCTTGGCAGACGACTACACCGGTGGTGGCCAGGGCGGCGCACTATACCGCTACCTTGGCGTAGGGGCCGTCGTCGATATCGGCAGCGAAGACTATTCGGGCACAACGTCTCAGGGTCGTTGGCAGGAGGTCGCGGTGCCGGCGGTGAATCTGCTCGGGGTACGCGCCTCGATCACAGATTCGGCTATTACCGCCGCCGGCAGCATCGATGCCCGGGCGGATTCGGTGGCCAGCATCGATGCCCAGGTCCAGGCGATCTCGGCGGCGGTCTCGGCCTCGATGAAAACCGCAGGGGCGCTCTCGGGTGCCGGCGTCTTTGCCGAGAACTTTATCGGTACCTCGATACAGGCCACTATTGATGGCGATGGCACTCAGGGTATCGACGCCGGGCAGATCAGGCTATCGGCAACCGATACCTCGACCATCCATGCAGACGCCCTGGCCGCATCGTTGGCGGCCAGCCTGGGTGGCAAGAATGGCGGAGCGATCTCAGTCGGTATCTCGATAGCGCATAACGAGATCGCCAACCGGGTCGATGCCGGTATTCGCAATGCCGATCAGGTATCCGTCAGTGGCGATATCAGCATTCAGGCGCAGACCCTTGCGCCCAATCTCGAGGCGCCGGACTACCTCAGCGGCGCTGGCACCCAGAACCTGAAGGCAGGCCAGACGGTTACCCTGGCGGACGGCTACGCAAACGGCGGTGAAGCCGGGCGAACCTACGCGTACCGTGACTTTGTCGCGGACCTCAGCGATCAGGCTGACATCCAGTCGACGGACAGCACGGCCCTGGTCGTAGAAGGCGATACAGTAAAGGTGGGTGCCCAGGTCTTCCGTTATCTCGGTGCTGATAATGAGGGCGAGGGGATTCGTCTCTCTGCAGCGAGTCAGGATTATGCCGGAGATGACTGGGAGTCAGCAGACTCTCTGATACATACCGGCAACAGCGTTCAGGTGGGCACCGAGGTCTACCGCTACCTGGGTACAGACCAAGACCTGAACCTCGGCGAACAAACCTATACCGACACCAGCATCTGGAAGTCGATCGATCCCAACGCCTTGGATCTGGGTCTGATCGACTATAGCGATACTAAACGCTGGGAACTGGCGGATGCCAATATCAGCGCCCGGGCTGTCGCGGCCTCCATCGCGGCCGGGATGGCGGGTAAGGTCGGCGCCGGGATCAGCGGTGCCGGCGCCTTCGCCACCAATACGATCCTCGGCAAGACCAACGCCTTTATCGATAACAGCAGCATCCTCAGCGCCACCCATCTGGATCTGGATGCCAAGAATACCTCGGCTATCAACGCCACCACGGCAGCTGTTTCGGTGGCGCTGGGTCTGGGCGGAAAAACCGGGGTGGGCGCCTCCATCGGCCTGGCCATCGCCGAAAACCGGATCGGCTGGGATGATGGCGGCAGTAACACAGATGCAACAGGGGCCTCTCACTCTCAGGTTCAGGCCTATAGCCATAACAGCTCGATCGCGGCCAGCGGCACGGTTGTCATCGATGCGGTGGCCGAACAGCAGATCGATTCTATCGTGCTGGCCGGTTCGGCAGCGATCGCGGGTGGCGGCCAGGGCGCCCTGGGTCTGAGTGGTGCCGGGGTCTCGGCCACCAACCGCATCGCCACCGATGTCAAAGCGGTTATCGACGGCGATCATGACCAGAGTGCTATGGCATCTGGAATAAGCGCCACCGACATAGGGCTGCACGCGTCCGATACGTCGTCGATCCAGGCCATCGCCGGCGCCGCCTCCGTTGCGGCCGCCTTCAGCCTTCAAACCGGTGCTGCCCTGTCGGTGGCCGTGGCCCTGGCCGAGAACCGGATCAGCAATGTGGTCGAGGCCTCCATCGATAATGCGGCGCTGATCAACAGCGGAGATCTGGTTATCGAGGCTGCGACCCATGCCAACATCGATGCGATCTCTGCCGCTGCGTCGGTGGCTCTCGGCGGTGGCTCCACCGCCGGCATCGCGGTCAGCGGTGCCGGTGCCCTGGCACAGAACATTATTCTGACCAAGACCAACGCCTACATTCAGGACAGCAACCTGGACAGTTCGGGCAGCATCGATCTGGATGCCAGCAGTACCTCGGTGATCAATGCCACCGTCGCCGCCGTCAGCGCCGCGATCGGTGGCGGTGGTACTGTGGGTGTCGGCGCCTCTGTGGGGGTGGCGATCGCCCGTAATTTCATCGGCTGGGAGCCGAACGATGCCTCGTTTAATGCCAGCCTCAGTGGGCATTATCTGAGCACCGACGACCTGCGAATCCTGACGAGCGGCGATCAGGTTCAGGTTGGCGGGGGCGCTCGTGACGGCGATGTCTATCAATACCTGGGCGACAACACGACCCGCTACCAGCATCAAGTGGGGGATGGGGGCTTGGTCGCTGAGGACGAGGTCGTCTATGCGCCGGAGTCCGGTGGACTCTATCGTTATACCGGCAGCGCCGTTGCGTTGAGTTCGGTGACTGATGCTATATTTAAGGACAAGGACGGCGACTGGGAGTTCGTCGGCACCAACGAGATCGACTTCGCCGATACCCGGCTCTGGAAGCTGGTGCTGCCCGATGTTATCGCCCGGGAAAATGCATCCCAGGTGCGGGCCTATATTCAGGATTCCGATATCACCGCCACCGGTGACGTGACCCTCGATGCATTTGCCGAAGGCAGCATCGATGCGCTTACCCTGGCCGGATCGGTGGCGATCGGCGCTAGCTTCGGTGCGGCGGGCATCGCACTCTCCGGCTCCGGCGTCAGTACCGAAAACCGCATCCGTAGCGATGTGAAGGCCTTTATCGACGGTGATTCCAGCAATACGCTGACTGCCAATAATATCGAACTCAGGGCGCTGGACGATTCGACCATCACCGCCGACGCCCTGGCGGCATCTCTGGCAGGCTCTGCCGGAGGGACCCTGGGCGTCTCGCTGTCTGTGGGTATCGCTATCGCCTACAACGAGGTCGCTAACGAGGTCGAAGCCTTTATCGCCGATATGGCCAGCGTCGATGCCAGCGGTAATCTGCTGCTAAGCGCTAGTACCGAGGGCGGCGGCAACAGCGATGACCCACGGCATGCGACCACCCACAACAGCGACAACTTTAGCGTCCAGACGTTGGTCGACGGTGACACGGTCAGGGTTGGGACCGACTTCGCCGACCCCACCTACGATACCCTTCTGTCAGGCGATGAGGTTGCTAAAGCAGTGACCCTGGTCACCGGTGATTTTGTGCGTGTCGAGGAGGGTTATAACGACTATGCCCTCAATACCAATGCGACCGAAGACAAGGGCACCGTTGGCGGCGTCTATCGCTACCTGGGTACCGGCGGATCGGTCGATTTGGCCAGTCAGAACTACGATGACTCAGCGAACTGGGCCGCAGTGGGTGGGCAGGAGGAGCGCATCTACCGCTACCGTGCTTTTGTGGCGGATTATAGCCTGATGGCCGGCGCCGATTTCGATGGCAATAAGGTCGTTAATGATGACGATGAGCAGACGCTTTACGAAGGCGATACGGTCGAGCTTGCCGACGGAAGCATCTTCCGCTTCGCGGGTACCGACAGCGAGGACGCCAAAGAGAGCGAGAGCTTCAGGCTTGATGAACTCGCGTACTCGACAGCGCCAGGTTGGGTCTTAGTCACAAATCCTGATGCGGTGATCTTAGCCGGCGAAAACTATGCCGATACCTCCCGCTGGGAACTGGCCGATGGCACTATTACTGCGCGGGTTGCGGCCGCCTCGGTGGCCGCCAGCTTCGGCGGCACCGCCGGCATCGCGCTGAGCGGTGCCGGTGCGGTGGCCGACAACGTCATCCTCACCAAGACCAACGCCTATATCGCAGACAGCGCTATTACCGGCGTAGTTGATGTGGATCTGGACGCCCGGAATTCATCCCGGATCATCGCCGGGGTCGCGGCAGCGTCCGTTGCGCTCGGCGGCGGGGGTACCGTCGGTGTGGGTGCTTCCATCGGGGTTTCCATCGCCCATAACCGCATCGGCTTCGATCAGAAGGGTGCTGAACAGGCCGCTCAGGTTCAGGCGTATATCCGGGATGCCAGCATCCAGGCCAGCGGCGACCTGAGCCTGGATGCTCTGGCCGACGCTAAGATCGATGCCGTCGTACTGGCGGCTTCGGCCGCGCTTGCGATCGGCGGCGCTGCCGGCATCGGGCTCAGCGGTTCCGGGGTCGAGACCAGCAACCGTATCGCTACCGATGTTAAGGCCTATATCGAGGGCGACGATGCGAGTGGTATTACTGCCGCTAGCATTGGCTTGCTGGCGCAAGACCAGTCTGCGATCAGGGCGACGGGGGCCGCAGCATCCCTGGCCGCAACCTTCGGCGGCACGCTGGGGCTCTCTATCTCTATAGGCGTGACCCTGGCCGAGAACAGCATCAGCAACGAGGTGTTGGCGTATATCCTCGACGCAGACACCGGCGTCACCGGTACTCGCGGAAATGTCAGCATCAACGCGATCGAAAATGCCAGCATCGATGCCGATGCCGTGGCAGCCTCCCTGTCTGTCGCCTTCAGCTTTCTCGCGGGTGTCGCCCTGAGCGGCGCCGGTGCCGATTCGACCAACCTGATCAACAATCAGGTCCAAGCCTTTATCGACGGCAGTACGGTGACAGCGTTGCAGACGCAGGCGCGGGCGTACGATGTTATTGTGGAGTCACAGAGTACGGCGTCTATCAGCGCCCTGGTGGGTGCGGTCTCGGGCGCCGTCGGTATCGGCGTTGGCGGTGCGGCGGGTTCGGTGGGCGCCTCCTTTGCGCGTAATCTGATCGGCACCCTGAGGGTCGATTATGACTTTACCGCGGCTTCTCCTCCCGCGTCGGGCAGCCATGAGATCCATCAGGGGGACCGTGTCAGACTGGTATCGGGTGAGGTGTTTGAGTTTATCGGCGCCGAAGTAGATCAGCTAATGCTGGACCTCGCGGACAATACCCAGGATTACGCCGGCAACCCGATCTGGCGCTCTCTGGGCGCAGGGCCGGGGCAGGTGGTGTCGGCCTTTGTGAGCGATTCAACCCTGGTGTCGGGCGGCGATATTATCCTCCTCGCGGAGAGCCATGACAGAATCCGCGCGACGGCCTTTGCCGGATCCGTGGCTCTCGCCGGTGGATACGTCGCCGTTGCCGCAGCCGGTGCCGGCGTTTCGGTCGTCAATGAACTCGGCGGCCAGGTAGCGAGTTACATCAGTACCAGCGATGTCACTGCGGCAGACGATGTTTATATCAGTGCCCTTGCCGATAGTCAGATTCTGGATGCCAAGGCGATCGCGGGTGCGGTCTCTGTCGCCGTCGGTTTCAGTGGCGCGGTGGCGGTTGCCGTTACCCAGGTGGACAACATTATCGCCAACGATGTACAGGCGTATCTGGCGGGCAGTGCGGCGAATACGGTGGAGGCAGGCGGCCGGGTGTCGGTGTTGGCCGATGTTGAACAGGCGAGAGTCAACAATGTCGATGCCGTGGGTGCCGCCGTTTCCGGTGGCTTGGTGGCGGGCAGCGGCGTCGGTGTGGATATCAACAGCCTGATTATGAACAGCGTACTGGCGGATATTCGCGGATCGCTGAGGGTGACCGCCCAAGGAGGCGCGCCGCTCGGGGCAGGCGAGCTGGATGGGGTTAGTGTCCAGGCCTATGAAAATGCTTATATCAGCGGCGATTCGAGCGCCGTCAGCGTGGCCATCGGTCTGGGTGTTGCCGCCGGTGTAGGGCGGGTCAATAACAACATCGCCAGTACGGTCCGGTCACGTATTCTGGACGCCACGGTAATCGCGCCGGATATCGCGGTACTGGCGGGGTCCATCGCAGAGATCCCGGTTACGACCGCAGTGGGGATTGCCGGTGGTCTGCTGGCCATCAATACCAACAGTGCCAGCGCGACCATTCAGAGCCGGGTGGATGCCTTGGTTGAGGGTGCCATCCTGGAGGCTGTTGGCGATGTAACGGTCAATGCCACGGCAACCCACCAGGCGCGAGCAGATGCTATCGGCGGCACGGTTGGCCTGATCGCCGCAGGCGGTATGGACGCGAGTGTGGCCCTGGGAACGGCCGGTGTCGACGATATCCAGGCGCGTCTTGGCGCGAACACCCAGGTAACGGCCGGTTCTCTGACGGTCTCGGCGAAAAATGCGGATGATGTGTTTGTTAACAGTGTTGCCGCCAGCGCCGGTCTGGTCGGTATTGCCGGCGCGATTTCAACCTTTACCAATAACAATGACACCCTGGCAGCGATCGGTGATGGGACCATTATCGATGTCGATACGTTCTCGATACAGTCGGTAAATTCGCAGGATTTCGATACCAAGGCCGATAGCGTGGCGCTCGGTCTGGCAGCTGGCGCGGGTGCCGGTGCTGTGAATACGATTAACAGCAGTGCGGATATCGAGATCGGCTCGGCCAGGGTGACTTCCGATTCCATCGTAATCAGCGCGTCAAACAACGTAGCTAAGACCAAAGTCTCAGATGCCGGTGAGTACAACCTCGATGCCGGTTCGGCCGGTGGGCTTGCCTTGAGTATTCTGGAGAGCCGGACGCTGATCAATGCTCAGGCGCAGATCGATCTGTCTAACGCGGTCCTGCGCGCCGTAGGCAGCAAGGACGCTAAGGATGTCTTCCAGGTCCAGGCGACCAACGACATCAACGCCATCGATAAGGTGCGAATAGAGAGCGTGTCCCTCCTCAGCCTATCCAAGGGACTGTCATCGATCGTCGCCAATCCCATCTCCCATATCAACCTGCAAGGCTCAACGCTCGAATTCCAGGCCGGCGATATCTATCTGGCCACCAAAGCTAATTCGAACTTAGCACCGAGTAATAACCTGTTCGCAGCATCGGCGCTCAGCGGTGTTGCCAAGGCGGATGTGACGGCGATTAATAATGTCGACAACGCGGTGACCATCACCGATTCGACCATTAAGGCCAGCGATCTCTACGTCTATGCAGGGCGTAATATCAATGGCGAAACAGACCGCCTGGAGAGCGCGGCCAATGCTGAAATTGTGGCGATCTCTATGGGTCCCAATATCGTCGTGCCGGTGGTCACTGCGACCATCAACGAGACCAACACCGTTACCGTTAACGGGACCTCCAAGCTCCAGTCGCTGCAAGACGTCAACCTGGTGGCTAATACGGGTATTCTCGGACCGGGGAGTGGTGCCGACGGACCGGGGCGTGCCACCACCGACGGACTAGCGTTATCGCTGTCGTTGATCCCTTACGGCATGGACGTCCCTGACGGGGCGACCGATACCGTCCGTAACAACGTCAATATCGCCGATACGGCGCTGCTTGAGGCCGGACTCAACAACAAGAGTCTGGTGCATATCTTGCCGATGACCGTCAACGGTCAAACGAAGCTGAGCAGTGCGCGTATCGGCACCGCGCTGACGGCTGCTGAACTGATGGCGCTGGGCCTGGATGAGGGGCTTAAGTATGTTTACGAAGACATTGATCTGGACAAGATCACGTTCGATATCACCACGGGCACGGTTATTCAGGTAGTTGCCGGAGTCAATGCCGGTGGGGTTGCAAACGGATATTACCAGTACCTGCCGGCAACCGGTGAGGGCAGCGATCAGATTATTCTGGCGGAGGAAAACTACGCTTCTTCCAGATGGCAGGCGATAAACTTTACCGCACTGTCTCAGGAGAAACAGGATGCGTTAACGGTTTATAAGAGTGATGTGACCCAAGTATTCAGTGAGCAATTGGCAGGCAAATTCTACGTCGTCAAGCCCAAAGAGATGGCGGCGGTGACGCTGACCTACGTCAATATAGGCACCCTGCTGTTTGAACAACGCGATCAGGTGCTGTCATGGATGCTCAGTCATTCTACCGATGCCGAAGCGATTGCCCGCTACCAGATGCAGCTGGATGAGATCAATGACTCCTTGTCAGAGTTGGGGCTGCTGGAAACGATTACCCAGGGTGGCGAGACCTTTAATGTCGTCCATACGGAGCTGGATGCCCTGTTCCTGAACCTGCCCGATGTCTATGCGGCTCCCGGGTCGGTCTATATCGAGCGTGATGGCCTAAGCGAGAGTCAGGAACAAGCTGCGAAGGCCGCCTATCAGAGGCTGGTCGATAATAACCAACTGCTGGCACGCGCCGGCGCTAAGATCGATATCTTTAACCAGACCCCTTTCACGATGACGATTAATGATGCCATCGTCCGTGACAACAAGCGGGTGGACATTATTGATGGCGTCTACACCACCTTTGTTCCCGGCAATGTCTATTTCAACATTGCCAAACTGACCAATGCCGAGGATCTGACGAAACCGACCATCAATATCATCCAGGATTCATTCCCGACCGGTAGGTACGATCTGGGCACCCTGGATTTTCCTGATCTTGATCAGGATCTGTATATTACCGGTAGTGTGATCAACGAAAGTGGCAACCTGACTGTCAACAATATTGAGGGGAGTATCATCGTTTCGGGCACTCTGCGGGCCGAAGAGGTGACGATCCTGGCCGGCAAAGATTTCTCGCTCAATACCGACGGCTGGTACCACAGCAATCAGGATCCACGCCAGTATATTGACTATGATGCCGCCAATAGCGCAGCTAAATCAGGTATTTATGCTAGTGTTGATGCCGCCATCGAGGCTCAGTTGGAGGTGGCGATTGCCAGGAATAACTCCAAAATTCTCGCCCAGGGCGATATCGCTATCTCGGCACGCTACCTGAACATCGACGGCCTGATTCAGAGTGGTGTCGATACCATTACGCTGACCATAGATAAGGACTTTAATCCCGGTAACTCGACGGTGACCTTTACCGATGCCAAGACCCTTAGGACCCTTAGCGGGATTAGCTTTGGTACTGATGGTGTCCCTGTCGATGGCTTCTTTGACCACACGGCTGCCGGTGGTAAAGGTGCCATCTATGTTGAGGAGATCGTGCCCGAGGGGGGCAGTATTGTCCTTGCCGGACAGGTACTGAGTACCGGCAACGGCAGGCTGCGGGTCGCCAACGGCTACACCAGCGTCGATATCAACAATTACAGTAGCTATGAACTGGTGCTCGAACATATAGATACGACCACCAACAGGGTCGGCAAGATCGTTATTATCGACACCAGCCGACTGCAGAAAGATGAGTACAGCCTCGATGGCAGCGGAATACAGCACAAGGTATCTCAGGGGGCGCTGATCTCGCTTAACAGCATCTCCGCCGTTGAACAGGATGTAACCCTGGTTATGCATATCGATACTGTCTATCGGTACCTCGGCCCCAACGCCAACCTGCTGCTGCCCGAACAGGATTATTTCGACGAGGCCCTCTGGGAGGTCACCAACGAGATAGCTGATGACTTCGTCGCCGATGAGGACACCCGGTTTAAGAGTGTCGGCAGGGTGCCGGTCAGTGACGAGGGCGTGGCGTCGACGATTGTCTATACCGAGATCGATGCGGAGACGATTGCCGGGATGACGTCGGAATATGAGCCGCGAGCGGGTTTGAAATACATCTGGGTCGACGGCCAGGACAAGACCGAGACCACTATCACCAAGTACAAGAAAAACAGCTTCAATCTAGTTGGTGATAACGATTTCGCCGATATGCTGGAGGCCGACGAAAGTTACACGAGCCGGGAGACTAAGTTTACCGATAAACAACCCTTGCTGCTCTCCGAAGCGGCGGCGATCTGGGCGAATAACGATCTCTTCAGCCTCAGTTACGAAGAGCAACGCGATACCGATATCTCCGGGCTTAAAAACACCACCCATGTGACCACCGACAACGGGACGAGCTGGTACGAATATATCGGCGACAACGCCAACCTGAGTCTGCCCGACCAGGACTATAGCGATACGGCCCTCTGGGTGCCTGACACGACCTACACCGGTGTCAGAGATGCCGATGCGGATATAGGTTTAAACAAGCTTTCGTTGAATCAGTTCGAGAGCAGCTTTAGCAATCGGTCAATCGATGTCGATGTGCGGACCACGGGGGGTGGGTGGCTCAGATCGAAAACCGTCCATACGACGTTCACCGAAGTGAAAGGCCTTAAAGATGTGTATACCTATGCGTTAAAAGCCGATAACGCGATCGATATTGAGTTTATTAAGGGCCCGGACACGCCCTCTATCGAGGTTTTCTCTGTCGGCAATATCTTCCTTGAGGGCGATATAGAGTCGCCCGAGCATGGCACCATCGAGTTAGTCTCCGCCTATGGCTCGGTCACATCGACCGATACAGCGGCGATTTACGGTGCGACCCCGACCATCAGCGCCGGCCTGGGCGATCCCGACAACTCGAATGTCTATCCAGAGCCTCCCGGAAGCTATCTGGGTGTGACCTTTGTGCCGTACTTTTTCGGCACCATCGCCTATCCCACAAGTGTCTACGTAGCCATGGACGCTAGCGATGTCGTTAATGTCAATGTGGAAGGTGACAAGGGCACGTTGAATGTTGCCGCCGCCGGTGATATCCGCATCAATGCCATTTCGCTGGATAACAGCAGCAGCAGCCTGACGATAGGCACGCTGGATTCGAGGCTCGGCAATGTCACCCTGCAGGCCCTGAACGGCATCCAGGGCCTGGATGCCAATTCGATCATCAGCGGTGAACAGATCGAGCTTTACGCAGCACTGGGCTCTATCGGCACCGACAACAGGGCGCTGCGGATTGACAGTGATATCGATGCCAGCGCCGAGACCGGGGGGCTGGCCGCCAAGGCCCAGGGCAATATCAATATCCTCGAACAGGCGGGCGATCTGAAACTGGTGGGGGCCACGACCTTTGAGTACAGCGCGGCGATCCATTCGACCCTCGGCGATGTGCGTCTGGAAGTGACCAGCGGGGCTGTTCTGGACGGCATTGTTGAGTTATTCCGTCCGTCAGACAGCGCTCCGACCCTGAAGTACGTCGACCTGTCTGCAGAGCAACAGGAGGCTGTCAGAAACGATGGCTTAGCGTTTAGCGACGGGCGAGTCTGGACTGAACTGACAGCCGTGGAGCAAGCAGCGCAGATAGAGGGCGACTCTTCGCTCGTGTTAGGCGGTTCGCAATTCTCCCTCTCGCCCGGGCTGATGCAGTACCTGTATCCGCACTCGGATTTTCTTGGACAAACGCAAACCTCCTTTACGGCCGAGACCTCCAATATTACGGCTAACAGTATCCAGCTGGTGGCCGACGGAAGCGGCGGTCAGATTGGCCGCAGTGCCGCCGCCGAGTTTATTGATCTGACCGCCGGCTTTGATGCCTTAAGCAGCGAACAAAAAAACCTGCTCTCGATTGCTACGGCAGAGGATGTCGTCGGCAAAAGCTACGCGCTCTACCAGTATCTTGGCGCAGGTGCAGCGCGAAATCTGGCACAGCAGGATTTTGCCGAACAGGACGCCGCAGGAGATAACCTCTGGAAAAAGGTTGACGCCGATCACATCACCACGACGGATAGCACCCAGAAGCAGAGTGTTACTATAAAAAAGACGGGCGAATCGGTGCTGATGCGTTACAGCCAGGACGATTACGGTCTCTATCAGTATCTCGGCGATCCAGGGAAGATCAATCTCAGTACGCAAGACTATCTCGACAGCGATCGTTGGCAGAAGCTGAGTGCCGATCACGTGACCGATGCGGCTGATCCGGTGACGCTGTCGTCGGGTGACTGGGTTGCCGACAAGCATCAGCTTGAGAGTCTGACTCTGCAGCTGCAGGATGACATCGATCTGGAGGCTTCAGAGAAGCTCAGCGCCCAGGCGAAGGGCGATATAGCGCTCAAAAGCCAGGGCGATCTGCTGCTGGAACGCATCGAAGCGGGTGGCAGTGTCAACCTGCAGTCAGAAAAAGGGATCTACGACCTGGGCCTGCATGCGCAAGCGGCCATCGCAACGACCGGCCATCTGACACTCAACAGTGGCACGTCGATTGGTGGGGAGAATGCTGAGCCGTTGCGCATTCAGCAGGTGCTGCTTGATGCGAATGCCCAGCTCGGACGCTTTAATGCCCAGGCAGAGGGCGACATTAACGTACTGCAAGTGGCCGAGGATGCGACCATTCTTGGCGAATCCAGGCAGACCGCTGACCTGTTCGTGGCGCGGGCTACCACAGGCGGTGATATCAGTATCGGCGTCGATAATGGCAATTTACATATCGGCCAGCTCTTCTCTGGCGCTGATATCGCGTTGAGGGCACAGGGCAGTCTTCTCGACGCCTTTGACGATGCTTCGGCGCCGCTGGTCAATCTCCATGCGAAGGGGACGCTGGATCTGTGGGCGGGTGCCTTTATAGGTACGCTGGATAATTTTGTCGATCTCAGTGGCGATGCCGTGCTGACAGCGACCGCCAACAACGACATCCACCTCAACCAGATCAGCGATCCTTTGCGGCTTGCGCAGATTAAATCACTGCTGGGCGATGTCTATCTGCATGCCACCGCATCGATTATCGATGCCGACGCCAGTGACGCTGATGGTCTCGATGTGATCGGCAACAACCTGATCCTGACCTCTGAGACCGGAGCGCTGGGTACGGCCGCTGCCCACCTCGAACTCGACGGCGATCGGGCCAACAGGGGAACAGGAACCCTGACGGCATCGAGCGAGTTGAACAGCTACCTGGATGAAGTGCTGGGTGATATGCGACTCGAGGAGGTCTCGTCCGGGACCGCGTTCCTCTTTGCCCGTGCCGGTTCAATTGTTAATCGCGGCAACAGTGCGGCGAACCTCTCGGCTACCCAGGCGTTCCTGCAGGCGCGCGATGATATCGGGGAGTCGGGCAGGGCGCTGGCCACCCGGGTCAGTCACCTTGAGACGCTATCCGGCGGCAGTGTCTGGCTGGATAACAGCGGCGGACTGACGATCGGTGGCGTGGCGGGTACCGCCATCGCGGGGATGTCGGCCGGTGGCAGCATCGGTGTCAGTGCCAGCAGTCCGGTGACCGTCATCGAAGATATCGACGCCAACGACCATATCCAGTTGACCGCGAATGAGTCAGTGGCGGCAGGGGATGACTTTACCCTGACCGCAGGGGCGCAGATCGTATCCCTGATGGGTGATGTGGCGCTGCGCGCAGGCGATAATCTGCTGCTGGATAACGGCACTCTGGTTTCTGCCGCCGGGGTTCTGACACTCCGTGGTGATTACGACAGCCTCGACAGCGCGCCTGACGAGGGCGCCGATATCACGATCTACGGCGGCATGTCAGCTCCGGAGATCCTGGTGTATGGCGGCGCGGAAAATGATCGTATCCAGATCGATCTGGCCACCACGGAAGAGCGGCTGACCGGCCACGTTCAGGTCTTCGCCGGCGCCGGCGACGACCTGATGTTCGTCGACGAGCTGCATAGCCGTTCAGAGACCCTCGATCTCGATGGCCAGGGCGGAACCGATAGCTATCTCATCGATGTGAAGGGCGACAGCGATTATGTGATCAATGTGCACGACAGTGGTGCTGAAAATGACGGTAGCGATCGCCTGGACATCAATGGCACTGCGCTCGACGACAGCTTCCTGCTCCGCAAGCACTTCGTCGCCAATCTGCATGGCACCAAAGAGTCCGGCTACTCGGCCGATATCGAAAGGATCAATTACGATGAGAGCATCAACGCCCGCCTGAGAATTAACGGTCTTGCCGGTGACGATCATTTCTACGCCGACGATAACAGTGTGATTACCACCCTCAACGGTGGCGCAGGAGAAGACTCTTTCCAGATAGGACAGATGTTCGGCGCCGATCGGCTGGCGCCTTTTGTTGGCCAGGGTGATGAGGTCGAAACCACTGAAACGACGCTCGGATTTCTGAGCAACGGGGTTAGCCAGTCGACGGTCGTCTACGGCGGCACCGGTGACGATAAGATCAGGGTCTACAGCAATAAAGGGCAGCTGAAACTGTTCGGCGAGCAGGACGATGACGAATTTGTGGTCCGTGCTTTCCTGAAAAAAGGCAGCACCGAACTGGCGGGTGGCGGCGATACCCAGGTGTTCGGTGGCGCAGGCAATGACGATATCCTCTATACCATTAATGCCCCTGTGGGTATCGACGGCGGCTCTGGCAATGACAAGGTCGTCGCCCTCGGGACCGAGGCGAATGACCAGTTTGTTGTCAGCAAGGATGGCATCTTTGGGGCCGGCCTGAATATTAGCTTCAGGAATGTCGAAGAAGCCGAAGTCGATGGCCTGGAAGGGGATGATAGCTTCTATATCCTCAGCACCGATGAGCAGGTTGTGACCACCGTTATCGGTGGGCTCGGGAGTGATACCTTTAGTGTCGGCGGCGATGTCACCGGTAAGATTGTTAGCCTGTCCACCAATGGTGTCAGTAGCTTTATTAATCACGGTGCGGAGAGCGCCGATCCCTCGTTCAGCGGTATCTTTGTCGATGGCCTGTCCCTTAAGGTGGCCAACGACAAGAACACCCAATTGCTGCTGTCTACCACCGAAGCCGTGCTTGAAGAGGACCCTGTGAGTGGCTTATGGGAGGGTAGCTATAGCCTGGGCATGCTCGCTGCGGTTCCGGATGCCGCGACCCTGGCGTATCTGACCGTATCGGCATCGCGTCCGTCTCAGAGCGAGAGCAAAGATAAGGTGCTGATCTCTGTCGACGGCGTTAACTATGCCGAATCGTTGGTCCTGAGCTTCGATTCGCTCCACAACTGGAACGCTGACCAGACGATCTTCGTGCGGACCGACGCATCGGTGGCCAGCAACATCGAGCATAACGTGGTGATCAACCACAGTATCCGCAGCGAGAATGCGGCCTTCGATGGCTTCCTGGTTCCTAACGTCGAGTTTTTCTCGGATCCGTTCGAGGCCGGCCGGGTAGATGACCCGGCCGCAGCGGTTGATGGCGGTCTGGTCGACGTACACTGGAACAGCGACTCTAAGCTGATTTCAGAGGGTCAGCCGGGCAGCTATTCGATCAAGCTGTTAAAGGCCCCGACCGCAGATGTGGTGATCTCCCTGCTGCCCGATGGCAAGACGCTGCTCTCCAGTACGGCGGCCAATTTCGATCAGGCGGCGACGACGGTCACCTTTACCGCAGCTAACTGGGACCAGGCTGTCGATATCACCTTGGAAGCCAATCCGAGTGTCGAGAGCGACGCGACGATCCAGACGTTTATGCAACAAGCGCATTCGGTGGATCAGATTAACGGTGAGCTGATTATCGAAGGTAGCATCCCCGCCGGTAAGGACCGCTCTTTAGTGACCGCGGTGACCCTGCCAACGGAAACCGATACGGCGCTGGTGGGTATCGATATCGATACCGACGAATCCGAACAGACCGATCGTTTGACGGTCTTTAATGACGGAACGGTCGTCGGCACCACCGGTACGCTGAGCGCCGAAAAAATCAGCGGTCTGGGTATGGGTACCGACCCTGCGGACGCTGTCGGCATCCGCTACAGCGGTATTGAAGTGGTCGATGTGCTGCTCGGCCGGGGTATAGACCAGTTTACCGTGACGGCCACGGCTCAGGGCGCGATCACCAGCATTCACGGCGGTGGCGGCGCCGATCACCTGATCGCCAGTGGCGGCGGTGGTGCCGATGCGCCCCTTATCCTGCTCGGCGATACCACCCAGGAGGGTCAGCGTTATAACTCCACCCCGGAGGACGTTACCGGCGGTGCACGCGAGTATGAGATCGCAGGCGACGATACTATCGACGCCCGGGGCTCAAGTGCGGGCGTGACCATTTACGGCGGTCGCGGCGCTGACACTATCTACGGCAGCCAGGGCGATGATCAGATCGCCGGGGGTTCGGGTGGCGATGAGATCCATGGCCAGGCCGGCAACGACCACATCTATGGTGATGCCGGTTTTAACCTCGACACCTCGACACGACTCGAAAGGGCCGGCCAGGTGCTTAGCGTGGTTAACACGCCAAGCACCTCGGACCACCTCGAAACCCGCGACGACCTGAGCAGCGGCTCAGATCATCTTTATGGCGACGCAGGGGATGACATCATCTTCGGCGACTACGGCGTCATCACCCAGACCGAGGGCACCCAACGGCTCCTGACCAGCGGGCAGGTACGCAGGGTCGAAACGGTCAATGCGCAGTTGGGTAGTGCGGACATTATCGAGGTCGGCAATGATAACGATTTCGCCTTCGGGGGGGCCGGTGGAGATACCCTGACCACCGGAACCGGACAGGATCTGCTGTTTGGCGATCAGGGTATCCTGAGCGGTGTTGCGACGGATGCCCGCATGATCCTGACGCGTGCCGAGAGTGCCGCGCCCGGTTTCGGTGGTGACGATACGGTGACCACCGGTTCCGGCAATAAGACCGTGTTCGGCGGGGCTGGCGGTGATCGAATCACCACCGGTAAGGGCGATGATATCGTGCTGGGCGATAACGGCTTCGTGCAGTTGAGTGCTGACGGCACCCAGCGGGTGCAGATCGCTAGTACCCTAAGTAGCCTGGGCGGCGGTGACATCATCAATACCCTGGACGGCGATAATGTGCTGCTCGGCGGCGTCGGTAGCGATGCTATCGACAGCATGAACGGGGCTGATCAGATCTTCGGCGACAACGGCGAACTTAATTACAGCGCCGGTATCCTGACCGAACTGCACAGCACCGATACCGATGCCAGCACCGGCGGCAGCGATTCTGTCGATGCTGGTGAGGGCGATAATATCGTCTTCGGCGGCACCCATGGCGATCAGCTCATGTCCGGCCAGGGCGATGATATCGTGCTGGGCGATAACGGTGTCGTGCAGTTGAGTGCTGACGGCACCCGGCGGGTGCAGATCGCCAGTACCCTCAGCGCCCTGGGCGGCGGCGACGAGATTGTCGCTCTCGGCGGCGACAACCTGGTACTGGCTGGGGTCGGTGACGACGAGGTCAGCACCGGTGCGGACGATGATGTGATCTTCGGCGATAACGGCGTGGCAGATTATCTTAATGGTCGGCAGGATACCCTCCGGGTGACCGACAGCGACCTGTCCACCGCCGGAAACGATACGCTGACCAGCGGTGCAGGCGATGACATCGTCTTCGGCAGCCTCGGTGACGATAAGATTGATGGTGGTGCCGGCAATGATGCCCTGGTAGGCGATATTGGTCAGGTCAACTTCAACGGTGACGATCAGGATCCTGCCACCCTGGACCGGGTCTTCAGCCTGAATTCCGAGCTGGGTGGCAGTGATACGATCAACGGCGGCGACGATGATGATGTAATTATCGGCGGCGCAGCCGGGGATAAGCTGTACGGCGACGATGGCGCGGACTTTATCTCCGGCGACGGTGGCCTGGCGGTCTTCGACGGCGGGCGTCTGCTGCGGGCCGAAACCACGGAGCTGTTTATCGGTGGCGATGACCGTCTGGAAGGCGGGGAGGGCCCTGACATGCTGTTCGGCGGCTTCGGTGGGGATCTGTTTGCCGGCAACCTAGGTGATGATCTGCTGGTTGGCGAGTATGCCTGGAGCACCTTCGATCCTAAGCAGGAGGGGGCTAACCAGCTCGTCAATATCATGCGTCTCACTCAGCAAGACCGGGATCTGCTGGCCAGCACTCAGTTCTCGTTATACAACCGGTTTAGCAGCCTGGGACAGTATGATATCAGCGGTCTTAAACGCACGGCTGAACAACCCCACCAGGACGCCGAACTGCCGGAATCGATGACCGAGACTCAGAGAAGCCACGGGCAGTATGAGATCAGCGGCCTGGCCCGGTTCGATGCCCGGACGGCGGAGCTGCCTCCTCAGGCGCCTGCGCTGCCGCAGTCGATTATCGATGCCTACAACGCGCTGCCGCGTACTCCTACCACTGAGCCGGCCGTAGAAGCCGAGCAGGAGATACAGAGCTGCGTCGATGCCGAAGGCGTTCTCTGTGAGCTTGATTCCGCCCAACCCTTGGAAGGCGCGCTTCCGGTTGACGCCTCGGTGGAACCGTCCGGTGAACAGCCGGATAGTGAGGGAGTCGAGGGGCTCTCGGTCGAGACTGAACTGCTCGATGAGCCCTTGCCCGAGTCGGTAGACGCATCCGCGGTCGATGCCGAAACGGCGGCCCTTATTGTCGGACTGGCTGGCTGGAAATTGTCCAGGGGCGAGACCCAGGCTAAACCCCATTCATCCCTGTCGAACTCGGCCTTTGCCGAACTTCAAAAGCGTCAGCGCCAGACGCGTCGCTGGGATGAGACGCGTCAGTGCTTCCTGGAGACGGAGGCTCAGACAGGCGCGGCAATGGCGGAATGGGAGAAGGCCCTCAACAACGCAACGCTGCATTAAGCAGTCAGTAGGCTGCTTATTATTTGAATCCAAACATTTATAAACCCAAGAAAAACCTTAGAACGTCTATTCAGGAGTACAGCATGGAAAACAATGAAGAGAAGAAGCCAGCACCGACGGTCAAATGGGATGGCTCACGCATGGACAGCACCTATGCGAACGTCTGCAACGTCTCCAGCACCCAGGAGGAGTTTACCCTGCTGTTTGGTATGAACCAGTCCTGGAATCCCGAGCAGAGCCAGTTAACGATCGACCTGTCTGACCGGATTATTCTGAATACCTTCGTGGCTAAGCGTCTGGCGGCCCTGCTGAACAACGTGGTCAGTAAGCATGAAGCTCAGTTCGGTGAGATCAATATAGAAAGACCCGAAGCGCAGCCAGAAGCGGTCGCAGCCGCTGCTGAAGAGGCCGAGGCTCAGTCAACGCACTAATACGGCGAACCGTGTGACAATGCCCGGATTCCAGAATCCGGGCGTTTGTTATTAGTACTTACTATTTAAGAGTTCCCTATTTAAAAGCTCCCTATTTGAAAACCCCTTATTTGAACACCCCCCTATTTGAACGTTTGGATGTGGAATGCAGCAGCAAGAAACTCATCAGCAGGATCCTCAATCGCCATCGCCAGGCCGTCATCAGTTATCCAATCAGGAACTTCGTGAACTCTGGGCCGAGTTCAGCGTCGCCGAGAGTCGGGATCAGTACTGTCAGGGCTGGCTGGCGTTGCAGTGCAGCCGGATTCCGGGCGTCGAGTTGGCGACCCTGGTGCTGATCTCTCAGGAGGGGATTAAGCCTGCGGCACTCTGGCCTCAGGGTGCCGAGGCCGGTCAGGAGCTGACCGCTCTGATCGAGGAGGTGATTGCCGAAGGTTCCGGGCTGGTGCATAAACTCCCCCTCAAGCAATACGGGGTTGCACTGCCGGTACGCATGGATGAACAGCTGGTGGGCGTGATCGCCGCCCGAATGAGCCTGTCTGCCGCTGAGCTGCCCGAGGTGATGGAACAGTTCCAGTGGGGAGCCTCCTGGGTCGAGCTGTTGATACGTCGCCTGCTCGGTAAAGAGCACCTGGCGCGCCAGGCGGAGTTGGATAAGGCCGTAGGCTACCTGGCCGCGGTCTTGTGTGAGTCCCGCTTCGAACCTGCCGCCATGGCGCTCGTCAATGAACTAGCCACCGATATGGCCTGTGAACGGGTTAGTTTTGGGCTTCGGGAGGGGCATTACACCAGGGTCAAGGCGCTCTCCCATAATGCCCAGTTCGGCCACAAGATGAATTTGATGCGCAGCCTTGCCGCGGTTATGGAGGAGGCGGTGCTGCAGGGCGAGGTCGTCAACTGGCCCGCCGACGAGACTCAGGGCAAGATTACCCGCGAGCACCGCGCCCTTGCCCGGGAAACCGACGGCGGACAGATTCTGACCATCCCGCTGCATAGCGGCGAGGACTATTTTGGCGCCCTGACACTCGAGAGGCCCGAGGGCGTCCCCTTTACCCCGGCCGAGGCCGATCAGGTTCAGGCGATCGCAGCCCTTGCCGGAGAAGCCCTGCTGGATAAGCGCCGGTCTGACCGGCCGCTGCTGGTGCTGATCGGCAAGGCTTGTTGGCGGCAGTTGGGGCGGTTGCTGGGCGCAGGCTATCTGGGTCGTAAACTGGTGGTCCTGAGTCTTATCGCGGGCATCGCCCTGTTGTCAGTCGCCACGGGAACCTATCGAATCGCCGCCGATAGCACCCTGGAAGGCGCACACCGACGGGTGGTGGTCGCGCCCTTCGAGGGGTATATCCAGACCGCCGCCGTCAGGGCGGGCGATCGGGTGACCGAGGCACAGGTAATGAGTACCCTCGATGACCGAGACCTGCGCCTGGAGCGTCTCGGCGCGCTGAGCGAACTGGCCAAGCTAAACCGCCAGTACACCGAAGCGGTAGCCGGCAGGGAGCGGGCCGAGGCGCGTATTATCCAGGCGCAGCTGGAGCAGAATCGCGCGCAGTTCGAGCTGATCGAGTCCCGGCTGCAGCGTACCCAACTGCTGGCGCCCTTTACGGGCCTGGTGGTCAGCGGGGATCTGAGTCAACGACTGGGGGGGGCTGTCGAGCAGGGCGAGGTGCTGTTTGAAGTGACCCCTCTGGATCTTTACCGGGTTATCCTCTGGGTCGATGAACATCAGCTGACCGACCTGAAACAGGGGCAGCAGGGCCAGCTGGTGCTCAATGCCTTGCCTCAGACCCGATTCAGATTCACCCTCACCCGTGTGACGCCGGTGACCGAGGCCCGTGATGGGGGCAACTTCTTTCGGGTCGAGTCGATGCTGCAGGATCCCAGAGGACTACTGAGCCCCGGGCTTGAGGGGGTCGGTAAGATTGAGATCGATGAGCGCAAGCTGATCTGGATCTGGACGCGTCCGCTGCTGCAATGGCTGGAGCTCAAACTCTGGTCCTGGTGGCCCTGAGTGTCGGTGGTCTCACTCTTCAGCGCCTCCTGGTACCGCATCGCCGGGGTTAAACCCAGGTTGCGTTCCCATGTCAGGATCTACCGGCACTACTACCGTAACCGGTTGTGGTATGTGCTTCAGGATGCGGCTACCGGTAAGCAGCACCGCTTTTCGCCCGCCTCTTATACCCTGATCGGCTTGATGGATGGTTGCCTGACGCTGGATCAGATCTGGCATCAGGCGGGTCACTCTCTGGGCGATGCCATGCCCTCTCAGGACGAGGTGGTCAGGCTGCTCAGCCAGCTGCACCAGGCAGGGGTGGTGCAGGCGGATGTGTCCCCCGATATCGCCGAACTCTATAAGCGCAGTACCCGAGAGCGGCGGGCCAAACTCTTTGCGGTGTTCAAATCCCCCCTGGCGGTGAAGATCCCGTTTCTGGATCCGGAAATTTTTTTGAACCGCACCCGGTGGCTGGCATCCCTGCTCTTCAATCCCCTGGTGATGCTGCTCTGGCTCTGGTGCATCGGTTGGGCACTCCTGCAGACGGCGATTCATTGGGATGCCCTGACCGAAAATCTGGCTGACCGGGTGTTGGCGACGGAGAACCTGCTGCTGCTCTGGTTGGTCTACCCGGTGGTCAAGCTGATTCACGAATTTGGCCATGCGTACGCGGTCAAACGCTGGGGCGGTGAGGTGCATGAGATGGGGCTGATGTTCCTGATTTTTGTGCCCATCCCTTACGTGGATGCCAGCGCTTCGACCGCGTTCGAGAGTAAATACCGCCGTATGCTGGTCGCCTCGGCGGGTATTCTGTTGGAGATGTTGATGGCAGCGGTCGCCATGGCAGTCTGGGTCCGGGTCGAGCCGGGAGCCACCCGGGCGATCGCCTTCAATGTCATGATGATCGCCGGCGTCTCAACCCTGTTGTTTAACGGCAATCCGCTGCTGCGTTTCGACGCCTACTACGTGCTGGCCGACTGGCTGGAGATCCCTAATCTGGCGGGTCGGGGTAATAAACAGCTGGGGTGGTGGTTGCGCAAACAGCTGCTCGGGGTTAAGGATCAGGAGAGCCCCGCGTACAGTGCCGGCGAGGGGCGCTGGATGCTGGGGTATTCGATCGCCAGTTTCTGTTATCGGCTGTTTATAACCGTTACCATCGCGCTCTTTGTGGCCAGCAAACTGTTCTTTATCGGCCTGTTGCTGGCCTGTTGGTCGTTATTCAGTGTGTTGATCAAACCACTCTATTCGGTCGTTCGTTACCTGATTATGGATGCTGCTATGCAAGAGAGAAGAGGCCGGGTCATGCTGGTCTGCGGGCTGGGTTTAGTGCTATTAACGGGGTTGCTGTGGGTGCTGCCGCTGCCAAAGATGACCTCGGCTCAGGGCGTGCTCTGGGCGCCTGAGGAGTCCCGTCTGCAGGTCGGCACTAATGGTTTTATCGACGACCTGCTGGTAGAGCAGGGTTCTCAGGTGACGCGCGGTACCGCATTATTGGCCAGCAGTAATCCCGAACTCGATGCCCGTATCCAGCAGCAGAGCGCCCAACTTAAGGAACTGCAGGTGCGCTATCGGGCGGCCGTGGGCGACAGGGCGGTGGAGGCCCGCCTGATCGGGGCTTCGGTCGAGCAGGTTCGTGCCCAGCTTAACCGTAGCCTGGAGGAGCAGGATGCCCTGACGATACGCAGCCCTGTCGAGGGTACTTTTCAGCTGACGCTGCCTGAGGATCCACTGGGACGTTTTCTGCCCCGGGGAACACTGCTCGGTTACGTGCTGCAACCGGGGAAGTACCTAGTGCGGGTGGCTGTAGACCAGGACTCGGTCCAGAATGTGCGCGAAGATACCCAGGCGTTGGAGGTTCGTATCGCCGAGCGCTTTAGCGAGTCGCTGGCGGCGTCTCTGGTGGCCGAGGTGCCGAGCGCCCAGAAGATGTTGCCCGGGGCGGCACTGAGTGTAGATGGAGGAGGGCTGTTTGCGTTAGACCCCAAGAGTCGGGGTGAAGCTAAAGCCTTTGACTCCTTCTTCGTGTTCGAACTCCAGCTCGAACAGGCACCCGCTCACCGGATCGGCGAGCGGGTCTATGTCCGCTTTGAACATAGCCCGGAGCCGCTGGGGTACCGTCTGTACCGTACGATCCGCCGGGTCTTGCTGCGTGAACTGGACTTCTGATGGTGACTAAGATTGCTCGGCACGCCCCCGCCAACCGCCGCTTCTGTCCTGAACGCCCACTCCCGGAGCGCTCGGTGATGGAGCGGCTGCAGCATTGGCTGTGGGGGCGGTTGCAGGGCGAGGGAGTGCTGCATTACTGGCGTCGGCAGCGCTTTATTCGCCAGGTCAGGTTCCATGAGAAAGACCTTCGTGGGCTGGAGAGCGCAGCGCTGGTCGAGCAGGCGCGGACGCTGGGCAGGGTGCTCCGGCAGCAGGGTTTTGCTGATGCCCCGGTTGCTAGGATGTTCGCGCTGATTTGCGAACAGGCCGGGCGTACCTTGCAGATGCGTCATTTTGACTGCCAGCTGATCGGGGGCTGGATCATGCTGCAGGGCAAGGTTGCCGAGATGCAGACCGGGGAGGGCAAGACCCTGACCGCGACCCTGGCGGTTGTCACCGCGGCGCTGGCCGGCATGCCGGTGCATGTGATCAGCGTGAACGACTACCTGACCGGACGGGATGCCGAGATCCTGGGACCGCTTTACCAGGCGTTCGGACTCCAGGTTGGGGTGATCTCCCACGAGGTGCCGGCGGCCCAACGCGTCGCGGCCTATGATGCCGATGTGCTCTATATCACCGGCAAAGAACTGGTGTTTGATTATCTGCGCGACCGAATGAAACTCGACCATGATCAGCCGTTGCGACGCCAGGCTGCGGCACTCAGTGGTGACCACAGTGCACCGGAGGTGCAGTTACGTGGGTTGCATTTTGCACTGGTGGATGAGGTCGACAGTGTCTTGATCGATGAGTCGCGGACCCCGCTGATTATCTCCGGCAGCGAGCAGAATCCGGAGCAGCAGCAGTTTATCCGCCAGGCCTGGGCTCTGGCTGCCGAACTCGATCCCGACAGCGATTATCACCACGACGAGAACGCCCGAAAGATTGAACTGCTCGATAGCGGTAAGGAGCAGATCGAGCATCTGAGTCAGGCGCTGGGATCCCTATGGCGAGGCACCTTGCGCCGCGAAGAGGTGATCCACCAGGCCCTGTCGGCACTGCTGCTGTTTCGTAGGGACCGCGACTACCTAGTGCGTGAGGGCAAGATCGAACTGATTGACCCGCTTTCCGGGCGGGTGATGGAGGGGCGGTCCTGGGAGCGCGGCCTCCATCAGATGGTGGAGCTCAAAGAGTCCTGTGAGCTGACCGACCAACGCACCACCCTGGCGCGTATTAGTTACCAGAGTTTTTTCCGTCGCTATCTGCACCTCACCGGCATGACGGGTACCGCGCGGGAGGTGCGGACCGAACTTTGGGATGTGTATCACTTAGCCGTATCGGTCATTCCCAGCCACCGCCCCTGTCAGCGCCGGAGTTACCAGGCGCGCGTGTTCGAATCTTCCGAGGCGCGTTGGCAGGCGGTTGCCGAACAGGCCCGCGTATTGACGACGCAGGGCCGAGCGGTGCTGATAGGGACCCACTCGGTCGAAGCCTCAGAGTTGGCGAGTCAGCACCTGCAGGGCCAGGGGATCGCCCATCAGATCCTCAATGCCAAGCAGGATGAGTATGAGGCGGCGGTCGTCGAACAGGCGGGTCAACCCGGACGGGTCACCGTGGCGACCAATATGGCCGGCAGAGGAACCGATATCAAGCTGGCGCCTTCAGTGACCGAGGCCGGCGGTCTGCATGTCATCCTTACCGAGCATTATGAGTCGGGACGTGTCGACCGGCAGCTGGCCGGACGCGGGGCGCGTCAGGGGGATCCGGGCAGTTTTGAGGGGTTACTGGCCCTGGATGCGGTGCAGTTTTGCCGCCGTGGAGGCCGTTTTCTGGCCAGATCGGCCGCCGTCCTGGGGGTTGATTCCGGTCCTGGCCGTTATCTTGCGTTGACGGCGCTCAAGCGTGAACAGGATCTTCTTGAACGGCAAAATCACAGGGCTCGCAAGGCCACCCTTCACTATGATCAACGTCAGAATGAACTACTGGCATTTTCGGGGCGATTGGATTGATGAATACTCTTGTTAAAAAACGTCTGACCACAGGCCTGCTGTTGTTATTACCCTGGAGTGTAAGCTGGGGTGTGAGTGAAGGTGTGAGCCTGCCTGCGGCAGCGGCCGTTGATATCCGCACCTCAGCGCTGCGCTACAGCGGGCTGGATGACCTAGCGCCGCTTCCTCAGGATCCCCGTATGGTCGAGGGTCCTCTGGACTGCCTGTTGACACCCAGCATGGAAGTAGCGCTGGCCAGCCCCGTGGTGGGGGTGATTCGGGAGATCTATGTCAAACGCGGGGATGCGGTCCACCAGGGCGATATCGTGGTTGAGCTGTACGCCGAGGTAGAGCGCGCCAGACTGCGTCTGGATACCGCCCAGGCCGAATATGGCGAACGCACCATCGAGCGTAACCGTGAATTATACGAGCGCAAGCTGATCTCCGAGCAGGAGAAGGAGGAGATCGAGATCAATAATCGGGTGTTCGCCCTGGAAGCGGAGCAGACGCAGGCCCGCGTGCACCAAAAACAGATACGCACTCCGGTCACCGGGATAGTGACCGAGAGGTTTCTGGACCCGGGAGAGTACGCGGGCGCAGAACCTATACTCTCGGTGGCCCGCTTAAATCCGCTACATGTGGAAGTGGTCTTCCCGGTTGAACGCTACGGATCCATCAAGCAGGGGATGCAGACCCAGGTGGTGCTGGCACCCCCTCTGGGTGGGACATACGACGCCCAGGTTGAGATCGTCGATCGGGTACTGGATGCGGCGTCCGGGACGTTCAGAGTGCGACTGACGCTCCCTAATCCCGACAATCGAATTCCAGCAGGGCTTAAATGCAATGTGCAGCTCTGAAGACTATCTGTGGTCAGCTACCTCGGCCTTGGGCAGGGTCTCATCGACATCGTCGGTCAGCCGCTCACACCCGCTGAAGACCCCTGTGCTCCGAGTAGTTGCCGAGTAGATCAGTGTTAAGTCCAACAGACTGCTAGTCTTACCAAGCTGTTTGTCAGGTGGTTAAGAGGGAAGGGTTTAGGCCTTCGTCTTAAGTGCCTGTCAAGATCAGCGGCCTCTGGGTCGAGTCATACCCTCGTTCGTTAATGTTAATGCTTATAAGGCCATTGCTATGAAAGGAATTATATCAATTATCGTTCTGCTGGGGTTGGTAAACATCAGCGGATGTGCAACCACAGCACCCACATTCGGTGACCGGGTGCTCGCCGATGGAGAGTCAAAAATAGAGATATCGAGGCTTTGGGAGCAGGGTAAAAAAGAAACAACAGAGGGTGATAAAAAAATAAAGAACGGTAGGGGTATCGTTGATAAAGGCCGTTCTTATTTACGCGAAGGGGAGCGGCTCATCGCTTCAGGGAATGTTGATGTTCGAACTAACCGTCAGGAGTATCAGTCAGTATCTAAAGCCTCTCAAGGCATAGGTTCAGGAACGGTGGCCTTAGAGAGGGTCGCCAGATTGAAAAAAATAGCAAAAAACTGGGAGGAGGGTGAAGACGCCATTGCGGAGGGTAAAAAAATCGTGCGTCGTGGTAATGAAAATATAGCAGCGGGTGAGTTAGAAATAAGTAACGGTCAGCAATTGCTGGTCAGGGGGCGTGATAAAATGCTGGATGCTGAAAGCCACTATCAGGATAAAACACAATAGATTGTGATATTAATTAGCCTGCGCATTCCCGTGCCAGCCTTCGCAGCCGCCCGGCAGGGGGGCAAGCGCGATGCCGGGCGGCTGCTGAGCCCTTTATAGGGCTGTTGGTACGGGTTAGGCGATAAAACGCATCGACAGATCGACTGACTGGCAGTCCTTGGTCAGCGCTCCTATAGAGATATAATCCACCCCGGTCTCGGCATAACTCAACAGGGTGTCCTGGGTGATGCCGCCAGAGGCTTCGAGCTTGGTGGTGGTGCCGCTCTGCTCTTTATTTAGGTGCACGGCGATGCGCATCTCGGCCAGCGAGAAGTTATCCAGCATGATGATATCGGCACGGCTATCGAGCGCCAGCTGGAACTCCTCCAGGGTTTCCACCTCGACCTCTACCGGCTTGTCGGGTTCATTGATACGCGCCTGAGCGATGGCGTTCTTGATCCCGCCACAGGCCGTGATATGGTTCTCTTTAATCAGGAAGGCGTCAAAGAGGCCAATCCGATGATTATAGCAACCACCGCAACTGACGGCGTATTTCTGGGCGTTGCGCAGCCCCGGCAGGGTCTTGCGGGTGTCGAGCAGTTTAACCGAGGTCGAGCGCACCAGTTCGGCGTACTCATGGCTGCGGCTGGCGGTGCCCGAGAGGGTCTGCAACAGGTTCAGGGCGCAGCGCTCGGCCGTGAGCAGTGAGCGCGCCGAGCCTTCGGCCTGAAACAGCGGCTGGTTGGGGGCGACTCTGTTGCCATCGGCGACCTGCCAGTGCAGCTTGACGCGGGGATCTACCTGACGGAACACCTCGTTGACCCATTCGCGGCCACAGATCGAGGCCGCATCGCGGCTGATTACCTCTGCCCTGGCCTGCTGGGTGGAGGGGATCAGTGCGGCGGTGATATCACCACTGCCGATATCCTCCTCCAGCGCGCGTTTGACGGTGATCTCTAGGTCGACTCTCAGGTGCGCCGGTACGGACATGGTCAGCTCTCGTGTTAGCAGGCTAGGTTTAGAAGACTAAAAAAGCAGTATTTTAGCAGATTCCTTTCCCCGCAACAGGGGGAGTATACTGGATGACTGGATATTGATGCCTGGTGATACTCTTGTCTGCTCCCACTACTCGCTCTACTGGTGGTTCCCCCACTACTACGCTCTCTTCTGAAAGTAAGGGCGACCGTTTTTCTATTACCCATCACTGGCTGGATCATGCTCGCCACTGCGAATCACCCAACGCCAATGCGCGTCCCTCGGGCTGTCTGCCAGAGCTACTGGTGCTACATAATATCAGCCTGCCGCCGGGACAGTTTGGCGGAGGCCATGTGCAGACGCTGTTTCAGAACTGCCTGGATCCCGGGTTACACCCCTATTTTACCGAGATCGAAGGCTTGCAGGTGTCGGCGCATCTGCTGCTCGAGCGCGATGGCGACCTGACTCAGTTTGTCGGTTTCGACCGGCGCGCCTGGCATGCGGGGGTGTCGAGTTACCAGGGACGCGAGGCCTGTAATGACTTTTCGATCGGTATAGAGCTCGAAGGTGCAGATCTAATCCCCTATAGCCAGATCCAGTATCGGCAGCTGGCGGCACTGATTTCCCAGCTGTTGCGGCACTACCCGACGCTCGACAGGAGCCGTATCGTGGGTCATAGCGATATCGCCCCAGGGCGTAAAACAGATCCTGGACCCGCCTTTGACTGGGATGAACTAAATCGTTTACTATCAATTATTTAATCCTTATATCTGCCTGTATGTTGTCCGGTATCCCTATTAGAAATATTGGTAATAAGAATGATTTGCATTTATGCTAGCGTTTGTCGGTGCGGTTCGTGCGGGTATTGCCCGCTCTGACGGGCAGCGCCGGCCTTAGTGCGTTATAGAACGCCTAGTCGATGCGGTTTTACGCCACCTCTCCCCCCTTTATCTTTTGCCTGGAGTCTTCATGCCACCGCTATTATCGGTCGAACAGATCGAGTGCCGTTATCAACATCAGGTTGTGGTGCAGCAGCTGAGTTTCGAGGTAAAGGAGGGGGAGATCGCCTGCCTGCTGGGTCCCAGTGGCTGCGGTAAGACTACGGTGCTTCGGGCGATAGCCGGGTTTAATCCTATACATACGGGTAGCCTGCACCTGGGAGGCCAGTTGATGGCCTCTCCGCAACGCAGCGTGCCACCGGAAAAGCGCAATATAGGGATGGTGTTCCAGGATTACGCCCTGTTTCCGCATCTCAGCGTACGCGATAATATCTGTTTTGGGCTGCGGGAGCAGTCCGCCGCGCAGCGTAAATTACAGGTCGATCATCTGTTGCAGCTGGTGGAATTAAAGGGGATGGCGAGCCGCTATCCGCATGAGCTTTCGGGCGGTCAGCAGCAGCGTGTGGCGCTAGCACGGGCACTGGCCCCCAAGCCCAAGCTGCTGTTGATGGATGAGCCCTTTTCTAATCTGGATTCTGAGCTGCGGCGGCAGTTATCGGTCGAGGTGCGCGCTATCCTTAAGGAGGAGGGGATCACCGCAATTATGGTCACCCATGACCAGAACGAGGCCTTTACCGTCAGCGACAAACTGGGCGTACTCGCCTATGGCACGCTGCAGCAGTGGGATACGCCGTTCCAGGTCTACCATCACCCCGCTAATATGAAGGTGGCGAACTTCGTCGGCGAGGGCACCGTCGTCAGTGGCCGTGCGGTCGAGGGTGGCCTGATTGAGACCGATATAGGGCTGATCAAGGGTGCCAATGTGAGCTGGCAGCAAGGTGAGCGGCTGGATGTGTTTCTACGCCCCCACGAGATCGTCCCTGGCTGTCACGACTGCGCGGTTCAGGGGGAACTGGTCAAGAAGGAGTTTCTCGGCACTTCGACCCTCTACACCCTCAAATTGCCCAGCGGCAGTCTGGTAGAGTCCTCGTTTATCCGCTCGGATCTCGATTTCCAGGTGGGAGAGCAGATCGGCCTGAGGGTCGAAACCGATAATCTGGTGACCTTTAAGGTCTCTGCCTGAGTTTGTAGGTCGGCGTTTGTGGGTAGAAAGTAGTCCGACGAAGGCGACTCCTTGCTAGCATTGTCGGACTAAAGTCCGACCTACCAGAACACCCTTAGCGACTCCTCGACGCAGTAATAGAACGGCTCAGCAGGATCACCGGAATCAAGCCTACCAGCACGATCAACAGCGCGCTGAGTGCCGACTGCTCGATCATCTCATCCGAGGCGTATTGGTATACCTGGGTCGCCAGGGTGTCAAAATTGAACGGGCGCAGAATCAGCGTTGCCGGCAGCTCTTTCATGCAATCGACGAACACCACCAGTGCCCCGGTAAGCAGGCCACCGCGAATCAGCGGCAGGTGTACCCGAGTGAGTGTTTGCAGGCTGTTAAGGCCCAGCGAACGGGCGGCCATATCCATGGTCGGGGTGACCTTGGCCAGGCTGGATTCGATCGAGCCGGTGGTGACCGTTAAGAAGCGCACTACATAAGCAAAGACGATGGCAAAGGCCGTTCCGCTCAGCAGCAGGCCAGTCGAGACGCCGAACTGCTCCCGCATAAAAGCATCCAGGCTGTTATCGAAGGCGGCAAACGGGATGATAACCCCTATCGCGAGCACCGCACCGGGCATGGCGTAGCCCAGGCCTGCCGAACGCACGGCGGTCAGCAGTACCCGGCTGGAGTGCAGGCGTTTGCTGTAGGCCAGCAGCAGGCCTATCAGGCAGCAAAGCAGGGCCGCGATGGCGGACAACACAAAGCTGTTGCCGGCGATGATCAGGAACTCGGGGGTCCAGGACGATTCGAAGTGGCGCAGCGCATAGGTGCTGAGCACCAGAACCGGCACCACAAACCCGGCCACGAAAGGCAGTCCGCAGGCCAGTACCGCGCCGGCAGCACTCCAGCCTTTAAGCTGAAAGGTCTCTAGTGCACGGTAGCGATCGGCGCCACTGAAGTTTTTCTGCTGTGCACGACCGACCCTTTCCAGGCCGATCAGGATCACGACGAAGATCAACAGCATGCTGGCGATCTGCGCCGCCCCGCCGAGATTGCCCATATGCAGCCAGGTATCGTAGATACCGGCGCTCAGGCTCTTGACGGCAAAGTAGTCGACGGTGCCGAAATCGTTGATGGTTTCCATCGAGACCAGCGACAGCCCGACCGCGATGCCGGGTCGAGCCATCGGCAGAGATACGCGGTAGAAACTCTGCCAGGGCGTGCAGCCCAGGGTGCGGCTGGCGGCTTGGATATTGGCCGATTGCTCCAGAAAGGCCGCCCGCGACAGCATATACACATAGGGATAGAGCACCAGCGCCAGCATCAGGATGGCGCCGCCGAGGGTGCGGATGTCCGGAAACCAGTAATCCTGAGCGCTGCTCCAGCCAAAAAGCTCTCGCAGCAAGATCTGAACCGGCCCCGAATATTCCAGCAGATCGGTATACACGTAGGCGATCACGTAGGCGGGTACCGCAAAGGGCAGCAGCAGGGCCCATTCGAACAGGCGGCGGCCGGGAAACTGACACATGGTCACCAGCCAGGCGCTGCCAACACCGAGCACCACCGAGAGCGCGCCGACGCCGCCCATCAGCCAGAGCGTGGTGGCAACATAGTGCGGCAGTACGGTTGAGGCCAGATGGCCCCAGATATTTTCGGTTGGAAACAGTGCCAGCCAAAATACGGCGGCGATCGGCAGACAGACCAGGCCGGCAACGCTGAGCGCCGATATTATCCAGCCGCTATGGTGCCTGGCGCGGGGTTTGGCGAGAGGGGTGGTGATCTCCTGGGTTGCGCTGTTCATCGAGTTAGTGGCCGGTAGGTTGATAGGTTGATAGCGGTTTTAGATTCTATTCCTGCAACAAAAAAACAAGGGCAGCGCGGGGCTGCCCTTAGTGCGGCTTTTAATTATAAAGGATGGATTATCAGCTTTTGACTATCAGTTGTCGAACTGGACCGTATCAACCAGTCTGGCCGCCTTGCTGCGATTCTCTGCAATGATGGCCAGGTTCAGGCTGTCGGCCTTGAAGTCGCTCATATATTTTTTGACCAGACCGGTGACTGGCGTGCCGGGCTTGACCGGGAATTCGTAGTTGACCTGGGCGTACATCTTCTGAGCCTTGGAATCGCTGAGGAACTCCAGCAGCTTCACGGCATTGGCCTTGTTAGGTGCATATTGGGTAACCGCAGCCCCGGTGATATTCATATGCGCGCCCCGATCGGCCTGATTGGGGAAGATCAGATTGACGGCATTGGCCCATTCGACCTGTTCGGGTTCGGCGACGTTGCTGAGCATCTTGCCAAAGTAGTAGGTGTTACCTATCGCCAGGTCACAAACCCCCTCTTTCACGGCTTTGACCTGGGCTCGATCATTGCCCTGTGGCTTGCGCGCCAGGTTAGCCTTAACCCCTTCGAGCCAGGTTTGAGCACCTGCTTCGCCGTGATGGGCGATCATAGAGCCGATCAGCGACAGGTTGTAGGAGTGCTTGCCGCTGCGGGTGCAGATACGGCCCTTCCATTTGGGATCCGCCAGACCTTCGTAGGTTGTCAGCTCACCCGGCTGGACCCGCTCTTTGGAGGCATAAACGATGCGTGAACGTGAGGTCAGGGCGTACCAGTTATGCTCAGGGTCGCGATACTGTTCGGGAATATTGCTGTCGAGCAGGTCGCTCTGCACCGGCTGCGTCAGCTCTCGGTTCACCACATCAAACAGAGTGCCGGTATCGGCTGTCAGCACCAGATCCGCCGGACTGTTGCGACCCTCATGCTTTAAGCGTTCGATCAGACCGTTCTTGGCAAAGAGGACATTGGCCTTGATACCGGTCTGCTCGGTAAAGGCCTCCAGCATCGGCTCGATCAGAAAAGACTGACGGTAGGAGTAGATATTGACTTCCTCGGCAGCCTGCGCCGGCGTCAGTATGGCGGCCGCGATAGGCAGGAGTGAGAGAGTGGCGATCTTTTTCAGGCGGGCGTTCATGGTGTCTTCCTTGCTGAGAGTGTTAAGAGTGTTAAGAGTGTTAAGAGTGGTGATTTGTAGATGCTAATGCTAATGCGAAACATTCTCATTCAATACAAGGATGAAGTCAATCCCCAAGCGTAAAAACATGTGTGTTGTAGGGGGATTGCTGCTGCAGTCTGGAGTAGGGGTTAGCAGGTGGGATGAGCTGAGCTAGATAAAAAGTAACTATTTGGCACATACATCGGCTTAACTATGGAGTATTTGTTCCAAGAGACGCCGTGCTTATATACAGGGACCGATCCCTGTAGGCTTCGCTTTGGCATCCTTGCCAAAGAGACTCTTTCCACAAACACTACATAATCAATCATATAGTGAAAATAAATGTGCTAAATAGTTACGATCAAAACAGCTTGGCGCAGAGGGTTGTCACCGCAGTCTCGACCCTAAGGATGCGCCGGCCGATCTCTATGGCGGTAAAACCGGTGTCCGTCAGTTTGTCGATCTCGTAGGGGATAAACCCCCCCTCGGGGCCTATCGCCAGGACGGTGGGCTGGTCGCTCTGCCTTGGGCAGGGTTGAGCCTGGTAGGGGTGGGCGACTAGCGCGCGGCTGCCTTTGATCAGGGCGGGAAGCTCATCTTCGACAAAGGGCTTAAAGCGTTTACGCAACGTGATTCGGGGGAGTTGGGTGGCTATGCCCTGTTCCAGCCCCAGGATCAGCTGCTCGTGTATTTTATCCTTGGCCAGCAGTGGGCTTTGCCAGTAGCTTTTTTCGACCCTGTAGCTGTTGATCAGGATCAGCTCAGCAACGCCCAGGGTGGCACAGGATTGAAAAATCCGTCTGAGCATCTTCGGGCGAGGCAGCGCCAGCAACAGGGTCAGGCTGAGTTGTGGCGGAGGGGGTTGATCCATCTGGATCTCCAGTTCGACACACTGGTCGTCGAGACGGGTGATCACGCCCCGGCCGATCAGGCCCTCGAGTAACCCTACCCGCAGCGGATCGCCGAGGGCTGCCTTGTGGATGTCGCGAATATGCGCATGGCGCCGGCCATCGATACGGACCCGGTTGGGGTCGATAAAGTCGGCGTCTGTGAGCAGCAGTAGATTCATGGCGGCGATGCTAGCATGCCACCGGTAAAATAACCGCTCTACGTGGGTCGGTGCAGTCTGGCTGAGTCTTGTTGGTCATCAGGAAATAGTTGCATGCGGCTGTAACAAATAGCCCCGGCGCACGACTGTTTATCAGCGACTCCACATAACGAGTTAATCGATTCATCCCGAGCAAACAGCAGGAACCCTTTATGCCGACGACCGCCTCGATAGCGCAGCCACCCGGCGCTGCATCACGACCGATTTCACACTTCGCGCTCCAGCAGCCGAGGATTCGCGCATGAAGAAGCTGCTGTTACTGACTGCTTTCACTCTGATCTCAGCGCTGTTCTTCCACTACGATCTGCAGCTGTTACTGACCCTAGACGGACTCAAGGGCGGGATTGAGGAGTTTCGTGGCTGGCGAGATGCCGCGCCACTGCTGGTGACGGGCGGCTTTTTTGCGGTCTATCTCCTGGTGGCCGCCCTCTCTCTTCCCGGTGCGGCCATCATGACTCTGGCGGCGGGCGCGCTGTTCGGTCTAGTCTTGGGAACTCTGCTGGCCTCTTTCGCCTCCAGCCTGGGGTCGCTGCTGGCGTTTCTGGCCTCGCGTTACCTGCTGCGTGACAGCATCCAGGCGCGCTTCGGTCAGCGGCTGAAGGCGTTTAACGAAGGGATAGCCAAGGAGGGCGCGTTCTACCTCTTTACCCTGCGGCTGGTGCCGGCGGTGCCGTTTTTTGTGATCAACCTGTTGATGGGGCTGACGCCGATTCGGGCCTTCACCTTTTACGCGGTCAGCCAGGTGGGGATGCTGGTCGGCACGCTGGTCTACGTCAACGCCGGCACCCAACTGGCACAACTGGAGAGCCTGACCGGGATTCTCTCGGTGCCACTGATGTTGTCATTGCTGCTGTTAGGCGTGTTTCCGCTGCTGGCGAAAAAACTCCTCGGCATCCTGCAGCGCCGTCGTGTCTATGCCAACTGGCAGCGTCCGCGCCAGTTCGACCGTAACCTGGTCGTGATCGGTGCCGGTGCCGGAGGTCTGGTCACCGCCTATATCGCCGCGGCAGTCAAAGCCAAGGTGACCCTGGTCGAGGCGCACAAGATGGGCGGCGATTGCCTGAACTTCGGCTGTGTGCCCAGCAAGGCCCTGATCAAGAGCGCCAAACTGGCGCAACAGATGCGCCACGCCGACCGCTACGGCCTGGATGCGGCGCAGCCATCATTCTCCTTTGCTAAGGTCATGGCACGGGTGCATGACGTGATCCGGGCTATCGAACCCCATGACAGCGTCGAGCGCTTCACCGGCCTTGGGGTCGATGTGCAACAAGGCTACGCGAAGATTATCACCCCCTGGGAGGTGGAGATTTCGTACGCCGATGGCAGCACTCAGCGGCTGACCACCCGCAGCATCGTGATTGCCGCCGGGGCGCGCCCCTTCGTACCGCCACTGCCGGGCCTGGAGGAGGTGGGTTATGTCACCAGCGATACCCTGTGGAATGAGTTTGCCAAACGCGATAAGGCGCCAGGCCGTCTGTTGGTACTCGGGGGTGGCCCTATCGGTTGCGAGCTGGCCCAGAGCTTTGCACGGCTGGGATCCAGCGTCACCCAGGTGGAGATGGGACCGCGCATCATGATCCGCGAAGATGAGGAGGTGTCGGCACTGGCGACAGCCACGCTCGAGCAGGATGGCGTTCGGGTCTTAACCGGCCACCGTGCGCTGCGCTGTGAGCGTGACGGCGAACAGAAATTTCTGGTGGTCGAGCATCAGGGTGAAACGCAGCGCATCGAGTTTGACGACCTGCTGTGTGCGGTCGGCAGGGCACCGCGTCTCGAGGGCTACTGGCTGGAGGAGCTGGGAATAGAAACCCAGCGCACCGTCACCACCAACGACTACCTGGAAACCCTGTATCCCAATATCTACGCGGCAGGCGATGTGTCCGGGCCGTACCAGTTCACCCACACAGCCGCCCACCAGGCCTGGTTTGCGGCGGTGAATGCCCTATTCGGCCAGCTGCGTAAATTCAAGGTCGACTACCGCGTGATCCCCTGGGTCACCTTTATCGATCCTGAGGTCGCGCGGGTCGGGATCAACGAGCAGGAGGCGATCGAGCAGGGGATCGCCTATGAGGTTACCCGCTATGATCTGGATGATCTGGATCGCGCCATTACCGAAAGCGCGACCCAGGGCTTCGTCAAAGTCCTGACCGCACCGGGCAAGGACCGCATTCTGGGGGTGACTCTGGTGGGGGCGCATGCCGGAGAGATGCTGCCCGAGTTTGTACTGGCGATGAAGCACGGGCTGGGATTAAACAAGATACTCGGCACCATTCATGCCTACCCTACCTGGGCCGAGGCCAACAAATATGCCGCAGGGGAATGGAAGCGGGCTCACGCACCGGCCTGGGTGTTCGGCTTGCTGGAACGCTATCACGCCTGGACACGAGGAACACGCTATGTACCTCAAACCACGGATGACACTCCCAAGGACACGGCCAATGACACGCCTAGTTAAGCTACAGAAACTACAGAAACTGCTGATATTGCTAACGCTGAGTCTGCTGTCAGCCCAATCCAGCTGGGCAGCGGCGATTGAGCATGGGGGTTGGGATCGGCTGTTAAAGGCGAACGTACGGGTCATCGATGGCGGTCAGGCGACGCAGCTCGATTATGCCGGTATGGCGCAGCAACACGCGCCTCTGAACGCCTATCTGCAACGGTTATCAAAGGTATCCCGCGCGGAGTTCGATCAGTGGCCGCATCCCGAGCAGCTGGCGTTCCTGATCAACGCCTATAACGCCTGGACGGTCGAGTTGATCCTGCGTGCCTGGCCCGATATCGAGTCGATCAAGGAGCAGGGCAGCCTGTTCAGCTCGCCCTGGAGCAAGGCCTTTATCCCGTTGTTGGGGGAGACGCTTTCCTTGGATGAGGTTGAGCACAACTTGATTCGGGGATCGGGCCGCTACCAGGAACCGCGCATCCATTTCGCGGTCAATTGCGCCAGCATCGGTTGCCCGGCGCTCCGGGCCGAGGCCTATCGAGGGGCAACGCTGGACGCCCAGCTGGAGGCGCAGACACGGCTGTTTTTGGCCGATCGCAGCCGTAACCGGCTGCGCGACGGCGAGCTGCAGCTCTCTGCCATCTTCGACTGGTATGGCGAGGATTTTGCCAGCGGCTGGCAGGGTACCGCGTCCCTGGCCCAGTTTCTGGGGCGCTACGCCGATGCGCTGGGGTTAAGCGCGTTCGAACAGCAGCAGTTGCTGGCCGGGCAGTTGGACGTGGCGTTTCTTGACTACGACTGGCGCCTGAATGCCACCGTTCGAGCGGTGAATTAGGCTGCCCCATCACCCTGTTGGCCTGGACGATGGCAGGCCATTACGTTTTCCTGTCCCTGTCCCTGTACCTTGTACAAGGTTAGCGCTCAGGCGCTAAATCACCCAGGGCATCAAATAACGGCCCCAGATGGGCTTCATAGGAGCGCCAGCGCTCCACCGAGGTCTTGTAGATGGGTTGCCTTACCTGCGTGATACTGGCTGTGCGGATATTGCGTTTGGTATTATGGAAGTCTAAACAGGCCTCGTTCCATTCTAAACCACAATACTCGAGTAATGCCCTGGCCTGGTTCTCGGTGTCAGCTACCAGGTCCTCATACTGGATGTCATAGAAACTACCCTCGGGCAATACCGCATGCCAATGCGCCATTAGCGCATGATAATTGCGATAGTAACGGCCTATTTCAGCCAGATCATAGCTTTGGTACTGACTCTTATTAAATAGCTTCGAGAAGCCTGATAAACAGGTATCGATGGGGCTGCGTTTGACATGCACGATCTTGGCATGGGGCAGCAGCAGATGAATCAAGCCGAGCGCATTAAAGTTGGCCGGCATCTTATCGGTAATATGGATGGCGTCAGGATGACGTTGTAGCAAGCCTTTAACGTATTTCTCACCCAGAGTTTTAAACTGTGTATGACTGAACCCGGTTAATACCTCAGGGTAGCCCGAGGTTTCCCAATCATTCGGCTGGTTAGCTAATTGCAGCAAGTCCGGTAGTTCACCCGCACCCTGGACATCAGGGTGGCTGGCGAGAATTTGTTCGGTCAGGGTCGTGCCTGAGCGGGGCATGCCGAGTACAAAAATAGGCACTGCAGATGAACAGCCCTCACCCCGAAAAGCCTCAAGCGCTTCTTTGGAGAAAAACTCCTTGATCTTGCTAATCGCCTTGTCATTATTTTCGGGACTGTATTGCACGCGTTTTCTTTTTAAGCGGCAACCTTGCAGATAATGCTTAAAGGCTAAATCATACTGCTTGGTATCGTCATAACTTTTTCCCAGAGCAAAGTGCAGGGGTAAGGCTTTGGTTTCCATCATGCTGTCGAGTTCTTTAGCCTGTTGAATAAGGGCCTTGAAGTTGTTGTCGCCTTTCTTGACTTTCTTGACCTGCGCTAAGGACAAGCGGGCACCCAAATTAGTGTCATCCAAACTCAGCGCATGGCTGAAGCAGGCTTCGGCGTCGGAGATCTCCCCTTGTTCCATAAACAGATGGCCTTTACCCAAATAAGCGGTAATCAACTCTGGATCCAGCGCCAACGCCTCGGAATAGGCCTGCGCTGCCTTATCGGGGAACCCTGACTCAGAATAGATGCCGCCCGATAAGCTCAGTGCCGAGGCCTTGTCAGGGGCTATGGTCAGGGCTTTATCGATCATTTCACGGGCCTGGGGCAAGGCTTTTTGTTCTTGATGCAGGGTCGCTAAGCCCTGATAGGCTTCGGCGTAGTTAGGATTGATGGCCAGGGCTTTTTTAAAGCCTATCTCGGCTTTATTGAGCTGCTCTAAGCTTAGAAAGGCCGTGGCGATATTACAATGAGCCTCGGCATAATTCGGGTTGAGTTGAATGGCACGCAATAATATCTCTATCGCCTGCTCAGGCTGTTCTGCTTCGGTCAGGGTCGCTCCGAGATTATTGATAGATTCCAGGTGATCCGGTGTGATAGCCAGCGCCTTGCGATAAGTGGCTATCGCGGTCTCCTTATCCTTTAGTTCACGCGCAATGCTGCCGGTATTATTAATGGCGGAGAGCAATTGCGGATTAATCGCTAAGGCGCGCTGTTGGCATGCCGAGGCTTTATCCAGCTCTTTATGGTCGTAATAGGCGATCCCTAAATTACTCTGGGCCGTCGCGGAACCCGGTTCCAGCGCGACGGCCTGCTCTCCATAACGAATAGCCTCCTCGAGTCTCTCCAACTTGCGACACATCTCACCGATATTGGAATGAAACTGAGCTTCCCCGGGTTTATTGGCGATGGCCTGAGCGATGATATTGATCGCCTTTGCAGTATTCCCCGCCTGATGAGTAACAACCCCCAATAAATGTAAGGCCTGAGCATGCTGAGGCGCCGCCTGTAAGATAAGGGTTAGCAAGTTCTCGGCTTGTGGGAGCCGGCCCTGAGACTGATGCTGGAAAGCAAGCTGCATGGCCTCAGGTAATGTCATTTGTTGACCTGAGGACGTCTTATCGGCTGAAAAAGGCGGTGTCGATGGCATGGGAAGTCTCAGATTACGATGGCGGCTTAGGGTTGATGTTTTAAATTAGTACCTCCTAATTCATTGAGAATAAAGATATGTACTCCTGTCTGTGGCAACGGTAAGATCAAAGATCTTCCTAGTTGTAACTATGCAAATAGTATCAGGGATATAAAATGAAAACCGTCTTTAAGCGCAAGACCCTCCATATAGCTATGAGCGCCGCATTGCTGTCGTTGACAAGCCTGCCCAGCTTGGTTCAGGCGGACCCTTTGGCAACGTACAGCCTGGGAGGTGTTGATGGCGCACCTGGTGCTACTAGCCTCAGCCTTACAAGCGGATCGGCTGTGAATAATCTTGTGATTCTGCAAGATATGACGATGGTCAACAACGCCGGCACTATTGAAACCACGGATCCCGCTAATGCGGCCTTGGTCATTAATTTAGGAGCAAGTGTTACCACTCTGACTAATACGGGCACTATCCAAAATCATCACACGGATGCTGGTAGCACCCAAATAGCCCTGTATGTTGCTGGCGATATAGTAGCAGGCACTTCGATCATCAATGAGGGCATTATCAGCGCCTCAGGCGAATCTAGCTCTGTTACCGTTAGAGGTATTTATGTCAGCGCTGATGTGGCGGGTACTGTCACTAATAATGGCGATGTCATAGTACGTGCCATCACTACCGATTCTGATGCACAAGCCATCGGTATCTATGCGAGTTCAGTCTCCGGGGCTATTAATAATAATGGAGACATTATTGTTGAGGCGGAATCATCCAATAGTAGTGTAGATGCCGCCACAGGAATTTATGTTAACTCAGGTGTCAGTCAGTCAGGCTCAATTATAAACTCAGGTTTGATCTCTGTCGATATTTCTGCGGATTCTGAGGGCGAGGGAGCAGGGATCTATGTCGGCGGTGACATGGCGGGTGAACTTCGCAACGAAGGCTTTATTACCCTGACGTCAACGGTCGATTTCACTAGTCAAACCTCTTTTTTTGGTATCAGTGTAGATACCCTGTCCGGAACGCTGACAAATACCAGCGCAGGAACTATAGAAGTATCACACGCCGCAATTGGAGCCGACACTGAAGCCAGTCATTCTGGCGTAGTTGGTATTGACATAGGTACGTTAACGGGAACGCTAGACAATCAGGGCAGCATTGAAGTCACAGGTTCAGGTACTGACGGATGGGTATACGCCTACGGTATGAGTGTAGGTACCTTGGAAGGGACCGGGGAGATAAATAATAGTGGTGATATTGTCGTTGCTGGTGAGAGCAACGTGAGGGCTTACGGTGTAGATATTGGTACGCTGGATGGGCAGTTTAATAATAGCGGTACTATTGTCGCCACGGGTATAAGCAACGCCAAGGCTTACGGTGTAAAAATCAGTTCGCTAGATGGGGGCTTTAATAATAGCGGTACAATTAGAGCGATTGATGAGAGGGAGTATGATTTAGCCATAGGTATCTATGGCGGTACAGGTGACTTTAATAACCTATACGGTGGTCTGATTGAGGGTGATATTGATATAGGTGGGGGTGTGGCCGTTACGAATGCCGGAACGTTGTTCTTGCCCTCGATCCATCAGGGTGAGATAGCAGGCGATTATAGCCAAACCGCTACGGGCACCCTGCGCATCGGCGCAGTGAGTGACATTCTGTATGGTTCCCTTGTCGTCGGGGGCACCGCAAACTTCGCAGAGGGTACCACGATCGATGTGGATGTGGCAGGCATCAACAGCTTAGACGTTGATTCTGAATTGCTTGCTGTGATCAGTGCTGGCGTGCTGGAGGCTACAACCTTTACCGTCACCGATAACAGTGCGCTATTGAATTTTAGCGCCCTGATTGACCTTGATGCAGATACGGTAGCGTTACAAGCAGAAAAGGGTCAAACAATCGTTGAGGCGATAAGGATAGCCGGCAAACCGTCAACCCAGGGAGCGGCAGCCGTTTTTGATACCGCACCTTCTGGTCTTGCGGCAGCCACTGCTGAGTTAAACCTGCTGGCTACGGAGCAAGAGGTTGCCAATGCCGTTGAAACAACCGTGCCAGGCATCACGGGGGGTGTTGCGCAGTTAACAGGTTTTACCTCGGCTGCCGTGACCCGGGTTGTTGCGTCGCGCCAGGCCTCGGCAAGAGGCTTAGCATCGGGTGACGGCTTTCTGACGGACCGTCATCTGTGGTTTAAACCCTTCGGTAGCTGGACGGATCAGGATGAGCGTCAGGGTGTCACGGGGTATGACATTAATAGCTATGGTTTAGCCTTCGGTGCCGATGGCGATATCTCATCGATGTGGAATGTCGGTTTTGCCTTAGCCTATATCAACAGCGCCGTAGAGAGTAATCTCAGTGCCGGTAGGCATGATATAGCTATGGATACCTACGAGGCCAAGGTGTATGCCACCGCCAGCCTGGATGAGGTTACCGCCGTTAATCTGCAGGCGGGTGTGGGTGCCTCGGCTTACGACAGCAGGCGTCTCGTCTATACGGGCGATGTTGCTGCGGCCAAGTATGACAGCTGGAATGCACAGCTCAGTGCAGCCTTAGAGCGTAGTTTTCAGTCGGGTGAAAAAACCCTGCTGACGCCCTATGTGCATGCCGATTATAGTTACGTGGATGTCGAAAGTTACACCGAGACAGGCGCAGGGGCATTGAATCTTAATGTCGCTGCTGACAACGCTGCCAGCTTGATTTTCGGAGCGGGTGTTAAGACAAATCATGCAGTATCCGATGAACTCGTGCTGATGGCGGATGCTGGCGTGGGTTACGATGTGCTGACGGAGTCTTCAAACTTAACCTCTTCCTTTACAGGCGGTGGTGCCAACTTTACGACGGCAGGCATTAAACCTGATGAGTGGGTTTATAACGCTAGTGTGGGTGCTGCTTATAATCTGGAAAATGGCACTGAAGTCTCTGCAAACTATACGCTTAATGCACGTGAGGATTACACCGATCAAGCGGTCAGTGTTAATGTTAGAACGCTGTTTTAGGCTCAGTCGTCCTAAGCAATAAAAGCACCTGCGGGTGCTTTTTATTTAACTTATTTTCTAATATAGATGGAAAATATATGAAGCGTCTTTTTATTATTATCAGCCTGAGTTTTCTATTACCCTGCGCGACTGCTTTTGCTGCTGCTAATTCAGGTGATAAGTTTGGTGACTGGTTGTTTGAGTGCCAGGCATTGGCCGCCAATAAGACCAACTGCGTGCTCTCTCAAACATTGATAAATAATGAAAGTAAGCAGCGCGTGCTGCGGTTAGCGATTAGTAATTCTAAGGATGGTACGGGATTAAGGTTGGTTTCTATTATGCCGTTAGGGATCTATCTGCCTGCTGGAGTGACTGTCAATACTGAAAGGGGTGTGGCCATACCCATGATGTTAAAATCCTGTACTCAGCAGGGCTGTATAGCCACCTCGGTCCTGACAGCTGAAAACATAGAGGCAATACAATCTGAAAAGGAGCTGAGTGTTGTCTTTTCAGTGAATAAGAATACCCCGGTAAAGCTTTCCATCTCATTAAAGGGGACCCGTGCGGGGTTGAAAGAGATTAAATAAATCTTATTAAACGTTTTTTCAGATCCAGTCTCTGTTTATTATATCAATCTTATTGATGGTTTTTCGGGTAGCTGTGTTTGGCTGTGTAACGGTGCCATCATTATAGCACTCAGTGGCGAGTGTGAGACTCTGGGCCCTATGTGAGTTGCGCTAGAAGGGCTAGGATGCAGTCAGTTTGATAAGGCGACATCATCATGGAAGATTTTTTATCGCAGCGGCCTTCTGCGACCCTGTGTGGCTACCGGTCCACCGTTGCGGCTATCACCGTCTTGCTTTTAGCTGTTGGCAGCCCTCGCGTGTCCGCCGAAATCTTGGTCTGCTCAAACCCGCTGCTGTCAGTGGATACCTCAGAACCGGGTCTGGCCGCACATACCTGCACCCTGGCGACTGCCGCCGCCGAACGTTTAGCTGCCTGCCATCTTCCCCAGCGAGCTGCGGTAAGGCTGCATATCGTTGATCGCATTATCCATTCGGGCATCTCGATCTTGGGCATTTACAGGCGTGGAGATCGAGTATTGGAGGTCACGTCACCTGCGCATCTTGCGACGCTACCAGGCCCGGATCATCTCTATTCACGGATACTGATACTCAAATTCTTGATTGGCTCTTTGTTGCTTGCTCTTTGTTTCTGGAGCAGGGCTCCGCCGGTGATGACGAGCAGTCCGGTAAAGATAAAACCGAAGGTGATTTGCTGATCGATACCGAAGGGTTCGCCGAGGATGTAAACACCCGTAAGAAGCTGCAATGAGGGGGCTATATAGAGCATAAAGCCGAGAACGACCAGGCTTATATGTTTTGCAGCTGCGGCGAAGGCCAGCAGCGGCAGGGCCGTCAGAACTCCCGCCGAGACCAGTAACAGACCATCGCTGGATAGGCTGAAATGCTGTTCTCCGTGCCACGCAAGCCACAGCCAATAAGCCAGCGCGAAGGGGAGCAGGAGCAGGCTCTCTATCATTAGTCCGGTGACCGTATCCACTGCGGTCTGTTTGCGGATAAGGCCATAGAGGCCAAAGGAGGTCGCCAGGATCAGGGCTGCCCAGGGGATCTGATGACCGCCCACTATCTTGTAACCCACGCCTATCACCGCAAGGCTTAGTGCGAGCGCTTGGTAGGGAAGAAGACGCTCCTTGAGCACCCAGACGCCAAGCGCGATCCCGATCAGCGGGCTGATAAAATAGCCCAGGCTGGCACCGACTGCGTCCCCAATACTGACCGACCAGATATAAACGCCCCAGTTGGTGGCGATAAATAGCGAGGAGGCAAACAGCTGGAGTACCAGCCTTGGTTTTCTTAGCGCCGCCCGCACCGTATGCCAGCGGCGGCTGAGGGTCAGTACTATCGCAACGAACAGGGAGGCCCACACCAGGCGGTGCAGCAACACCTCGGTGGCAGGGATATGCTGTAACTGATGAAAAAACAGGGCAAAACAGCCCCAGGTAAGATAAGCGCCAAACGCCTGAAGCAGGCTGCGGGAAACATCGGTCATACAGGGGCATCCAGGCTGGGGGTTATCGTCTTAACCTGTAGACAACTATTCTGTGACAGAGGGCCCTACAGCTCAGAAAGTCGTTTAGTATAACTGGATCAGGAATGGTAAGCGAAGAGGGGGGAGGTGGGAAGGGAAGGGGACTCGGCTCCTTTCCTTCCCTGGTTTAGCCCCTGGTTCAGCCTTTAAGCTGGGCCAGCACCGCTTCGGCGACGGCAGTCGACGAGGCTGGATTTTGGCCGGTGAACAGCATACCGTCCTGGACCGTGTACGACCCCCAGTCAGGGCCCTGGCTGTACAGTCCACCCCTGCTCTTGAGTTCATCTTCCAGCAAGAAAGGCACGACCTCGGTCAGGCCAACACCGGCTTCTTCGGTATTCGTAAAGCCGGTGACCCGCTTGCCGTGAAACAACGCCTCACCCTGGGCGTTTTTAGCATTCAGCAGTGCGCTGGGGGCGTGACAGACGGCAGAGACCGGTTTGTTTTGCCGGGCAAAGGCTTCGATTAAGCGAATCGAATCAGCATCCGTGGTCAGGTCCCACAGCGGGCCATGCCCACCCGGATAGAAGATAGCGTCGTAATCATCGGCACTCACCTCGGTTAACCGCAGCGTGTTAGCCAGCTTTTTCTGTAGCTCAGTATCGGCATCGAAACGATGCGTGGCATCGGTCTGAAAATCCTCGAGGGTGCTGGTAGGGTCTATTGGAGGCTGTCCACCCGCCGGTGATGCCAGGGTGATGGTGCTTCCGGCATCGGCGAAGGTGTAATAGGGTGCCGCAAACTCCTCGACCCAGAAACCGGTTTTTTTGCCAGTATTGCCGAGAGTGTCGTGCGAGGTTAAAACGAATAGGATATTCATAGGGTCATTCCTCAGTAAGTAGGGTTCAGTCGACTCGAATAGCTCGGGTCTATAACTTGACCAGCATCTTGCCGGTATTTTTACCTTCAAACAGGCCGATAAAGGCGTCTGGTGCCTGCTCTATGCCGTTGTAAACGGTCTCCTTCCAGCTGACTTTTCCCTGTTCTATCCAGGCGGCCATCTGCGCTACAAACGCGGGGTAGCCATCCCAGTGGTCAAACACAATAAAGCCCTGCAGCGTCAGCTTTTTGATAATAATTTGTGCCAGGTTGGCAGGTCCCGGCGCGGCTGCTGTCGCGTTGTATTGATCGATCATGCCGCAGACTGCGATGCGACCATTGGCATTCATCAGATTGAGGACCGCTTCGAGGTGTGCGCCGCCCACATTTTCAAAATAGACATCGATGCCTTCGGGACAGGCGCGGGCGATATCGGCCTGCAGGTCGTCGCTGGTTTTGTAATTAACGACAGCATCCACACCCAGTTCTTCCAAGAGATAGCGGGATTTGGCATCAGAGCCGACACTGCCCGCCACATAGCAGCCCTGGAGTTTGGCTATCTGGCAAACGATGGCCCCGACAGCCCCGGATGCGGCCGATACGAAGACCCTGTCGCCGGGTTTAAGTGCTGCAATTTTCATCAGCCCGGTAAAGGCCGTCATCCCCGGCATCCCCAGCACCCCTAAATACGCCTGTTCGGGGATCTTGGTGTCTGGCAGCCGCTGCAGATCGTCACCTGCGGAGGTGAAATACTGGCGCCAGCCCTTCATGCTGGAGACTTTGGTTCCGACGCTGAATGCCGGGTTATTGGATTCAACCACTTCGCCAATGGCGCTACCCTCGAGGACGCTATTGAGAGTAAAGGGCGCAATGTAGCTCTCGCGCTCGATCATGCGGCCACGCATATAGGGGTCTACTGACAGCCACAGGTTTTTAACGAGCACCTCGCCGTCTTTCAGCATACTGATGGCTGTCGTAACGACACTGAAGTCTTCAGCCACGGGCTGGCCCACAGGACGGCGCTTAAGGTGAATCTCTTGGTTTTTTTCGATGTACATTCTCAGTCCTCTGGTAAACGTTGTCATTAAGCAGGGCGTTAGTCTATTCTGAGCCTTAATATGCGTCCAATGCATTGCGCTTATAGTTATCATGACTTCAAATTATAAAATGAGAGCTACGCCCTTGAATCTTACCAGTCTGTCTTCTACAGACCTGAATCTGCTACCGGTTTTTCAGGTGCTGCTGGAAGAGCGCAACGTTACCCGCGCCGCAGGGCGTTTAAACTTAACTCAGCCTGCCATCAGCCGGAACCTGGCGCGGTTGCGTCAGCTGTTTAACGACCCCCTATTTACCCGCACGCCTAAGGGCCTGGCACCGACCCCGCGAGCGGAAGCGCTGGCACTTCATCTGCAGCAGTCATTATATAATCTTAGCCAGTTGATCGAACCCGCGACCTTTATTCCTGCAGAGGCGACGAATACCTTCAGATTGGCGACGACCGACTACGGCGCCCAGGTATTATTACCTTCGGTGATCAAGCGTCTGAGGGTAGAGGCACCGCAGGTGAATCTGGAGATCGTTCCCTGGCAAGAGAGTCTGTTGCAGCAGCTGGATCAACAGGCGATAGACCTGGCCACCTGTACGGTCGCCGATGTTCCTGCCGCGATTCATGGTCGCGGGGTAGGTAGCGACCGATTTGTCTGTGTCGTACGTGAGGATCATCCGCTGATCGACCAGGGGCTGGATCTTGAGAGTTATGCCAGCAATCCACATGCCTTGATCACCATGGGTGGTGCGCGTAAGGGCGCGATCGATTATCTGCTCGAGCAGCAGGGGTTAACGCGCCGTATCGCCTTAAGAGTGCCCCATTTTGTTGCAGCACTGGCGCTGGTTGCTCAGAGTGACCTCCTGTTGACGGTCCCTTACGGGTTAGCAATAAGCTGTGCCGCCCAGTATCAGCTGAAAATCCTACCCTTTCCCATGCCTCAGGATGACTTTACGTATTCCATCATCTGGCATGAGAGGCATAGCAAAGACCCCGGGCATAGCTGGTTACGCACGCTGGTCTTTGAGCAGTTAACCCAAACCCTGAAGACTATCAATAGTGATTTTAAGTTTTGATACCCGCATCCTGACACCGCTTAGCGGACAAGCGGGTCGGTCGATGACCAACCGTCGCTCAGCGTCTGCAGGAAGGCTACCAGGGCGCGCTCCTCGGCTGCGGTGAGTTTTAAATTTCCCAGCTCCTCAGAGTTTACATTGGCCTCAACCTCGGGGGCTCCCCAGCGATCGCTGCTGTCTCTTTTATTATAGAAGGCGACCACCTCCTCCAGATCGGCGAAGATGCCGTTATGCATGTAAGGGCCGGTTAGGGCGCTGTTGCGCAGAGTAGGCACCTTGAATTTACCCCGTTCATCGGTCTGTATTCGAGGGTTGTCAGCCAGTCCTTGATCACGCCGGAGGCCACCCTCTGGATTAAATACCGTCACGGCATGGAAAGGGAAGCCGACAGGTACCGGCGTACCCAGGTTGTCATAGCTGAAATCGGTAAACAGCGGAGGCTGCCCACCAGCACCCGGTTGACTGGGATGGCAAGCCGCACAGTTACCCTTATCCTCGGCGTCAAACAGCTGTAATCCCTTCTTCTCTATGGCGCTAAGTTCAGTTTCACCGCGTAGGTAAGCATCGTATTTGGAGCTGAATGGGTTGACCTCGCTGCTGGCTTCGAAGGCCGCTAATGCATCAGCGATGGCATCCAGGGCCCGCTCCGGCTGATCCCAGATCGCCCCACCATAGAGGCGCTCTATCTCCTGAGCATAGGGGCGTGTTCTCAGTTTATCGCGCAGAGCCGTCACCGAAGAGTTGTTCATCTCCAGGGGGTTGAACAGAGGGCCTTTGGCCTGCTCTTTCAGGCTGCTGGCGCGACCGTCCAGGAAGAATCCGCCGATCCAGGTGCCATCCTCTGCATTGTAATGCCAGTCAGGTGCCAGATGACTGTAGGCGATGGTGGGGGCATTACGGTTGCCGTAGCGCGTCGGATCAGCGCCGGGTGAAACCCTGAGGCCGCGATCTGCAAAACCTGTTTTAGCGTTGTGGCAGCTTGCGCAGGATTGCCCGGCGGGCTCTGACAGCTGCTCATCGTGGAACAGCTGTTTACCCAGAGCCTCTTTTGCAAGCGGCAGTAGGGGTGGTGGGGCCTGCAGGGGCTCTGACAGTCCGCAGGCGCTGAGAACGGGAAACAGCAGCAGGGTCAGTGGGTATTTGAATCGAGCGGAGAGTGCAGGCTGGCGGTCGGGCATGATGTTCTCGCGGCAGTGACAGGTATCAACAGGCGAGAATGGTAATGATAATTGTTATCAAGTGCAAATGGGAATCCGTATTTATCTCTAATTTATTCCACTATTACATTACTGCCCTGTGGCAAGGATTCTGCCACAGGGGTTGTGCAGCAGCACCAGCGCTCAATGGTGGGCGCTGTAACCCGGACTGCCGGCGAAGCGTTTCTGCTGTTTGATGTTGTAGATCATTCGGTCTACCTCGTCGAGTATCTTATCGACACAGGTGTTGGTGTTTGCCTGGTAGCATTTGGCGCCTACACTGATAGTTAATGGCGGCATACTGTCTCGCTGTTCTTTAAATAGATTGAGTTTGCGCTGAACCCGTATCGCCAGGTTTTCCATATCCTCCTGCTGACGGATAAAGACCAGGGCGGCAAATTCATCGCTGCCGATTCTTGCTCCGATATCAGAGTCTCTCAGTTCGCTGTTGAGAGCATTCGCCATCGCCCTCAGCGCCTGGTCACCGATCTTTTGCCCGACCTGTTCGTTGATGCTGCGCAAATTGTCGAGATCGAAGTAGATCAACGCATAGGTGTGACCGTAACGCTTGGCAACACTGAGCTTATGCCCGGCAAGGGTTTTGAAGCCCTGGCGGTTGTAGATCCCGGTTAATTCGTCAGTCAGCCTCAGCTCACCGAGAAGCTGGTCCTGAACCAGAAAATGAAGATCGGACTCAATAAGTGTGCCAAATGTTTGCAGTAATTCGAAAAACTCAGGCCGATAGCTAGTGGGGACACGATCTTGGATGCAGAGTGAACCAAACAATAACCCGCTGGGCCAATAGACCGGGATCCCCAGATAGGAGATAAATCCCACCTGCTTCACCTCTTGGTGGTTGGCCCAGCAAATATCATTGCGGGCATCAGGAATATAAAGTTCACGTTTCAGATCGGCGAGAATATGCCCGAAAAACTCAGTATCACGAGGAATAAAGCTGCCATCAGGGTAGGTATAAGCATTGCGATGGCTGGCCGCAACGATTTGAGAACCCTGGCTTATTGTCTGTACGATGCAGGCAGACGGGGCATGGAACAGCGTTGCCAGTAAGTCCACATGTTGCTGCCACTTATGGATTGAGATAGGCAGGTCCTGAACGTCAAGGAGCCATGTATTCCGATCTTTCATAGTGAGCTGTGCCCCCTATCTTTAATAGCTTGAGTTTAATCGCTTGAGTTTAGCCCATTCTCCTCAGGTATGTTTAATACTCAGTCAGTGTGCGATCAGGATTCATCGCAACTCTCAACTCGACGGGGTCGGCTTTTTGCTGAGCTTCTTGCTAAAAAACTGGCCCTTAGCGGCGTCATCCCCGGCATCGTTGCTTTGTTCTTCCTCGGGAGCGGATTCCAGCTCCAGTGAAAAGCCTGTTGCTGTGACCTCTTCTGTGTCGGCTTGAGGAGCCTGTTCGAAGACCTTGGCGGATTTTTTGTCTGGCGTTGTCTCTTTGGATGTTTGGGTCGCTGTCTGGGCCTTCGTCTTGCTGAGAAGACGCATCCGTAATGCCAGATTTGTCTTGGAGTCGGCGTTTTTGAGTGCCTCTTCCGCACTGATCCGCCGCGCTTTCCAGAGGCCGAATAGGGCGAAGTCGAAGGTCTGCATCCCTGAGGCCGCCGACTTCTCCATCGTCTCTTTAATTTCGTCGATCTGCCCCTTCTTGATCAGTTCCGCTATTCTCGGCGAGCCCAGCAGGACTTCGATCGCCGCAGCACGCTTGCCGTCAATCGTTGGCATCAGGCGTTGCGAGATAATACCCTTCATATTCAGTGAGATATCGAGAAGTAGTTGCCTGTGACGCTCCTCCGGGAAAAAGTTGATGATCCGCCCCAGCGCCTGATTGGCATTATTGGCATGCAGTGTCGAGAGGCACAGATGGCCGGTTTCGGCAAAGGCCAGTGCATGCTCCATCGTTTCGGCGCTGCGGATCTCGCCGATCAGGATGACATCAGGTGCTTGGCGCAGGGTATTCTCTAATGCATCCTGATAAGAGAGGGTGTCGACACCGACTTCACGCTGATTAATTATTGACATCTTATGCCGATGCACAAATTCAACCGGATCTTCGATGGTAATGATATGTCCGGCACTGTGCGTGTTGCGGTAGTCGATCAGTGATGCCAGCGAGGTGGACTTTCCCGAGCCAGTACCGCCTACGAACAGGATAAGGCCGTTCTTCTCCATGATAAGCCTGGTCAAGATGTCGGGCAGCCCCAGGGTTTTAACATCAGGGATGTCGGTTGAGATAGCGCGTATCACCATCGAATATTCATAACGCTGGCGAAAGATATTGACCCGAAATCGACCTAGACCAGGTTTTGAAAGTGCCAGGTTCATCTCCGGGCGCTGCTCGAAATCGCGAATCTGATTCTCGTCCATGATGGAGTAGGCGATCTCTTTAATCTGACCGCGCTCCATGACCTTGTCTGCGATAGGGAGCAGTTTGCCATGAATCTTTGCGCTGGGGCGGGCGTTGGTCGACAGGAACAGATCAGCACCCTCTCGATCCACCAAAATTTCCAGGTAACGGTTGAGTTCTTCAGACATCGGGGCTCCAATCAGGTTCGGGGTAAATATTGTAGTCTGAGACTCCGTCTCAGGCAGTAGATTCGCGCCCACTCTGTTGTTATAGCTTAAGCATTGTCATGTACTACTAAGATAGGATTAAAGATCGATGTTATCCTAGCCCGAGAATAGATACAGGAGTCCCTATGCTTAAAGCCCTCTTTCTTGATCTGGATGAAACCCTTTGCGACACCCTGGGTGCTAATGAGCAGGCGAAACAGTTGATGAAGCGATCGCTTGACGCTCAGTATGGCGGTAAGTGCGATGCTCAGGCTGTTGCAAACGCCTATGTTTGCGGGATCTATCGCGAGTGGACTGACCCTCAGCGTGCTCGGTATCTACCTGTTATTGAGCAGCAGACAGAGGCCGCGTTCCGCCTGTTACTCGTCCGCGACCTGCTGATCGAGCAGGGAATTGATCCGGTGAGCGATAAGGTGATTCAGGCACTTCAAGATAGCTTCGACCGAGATCGCCTGGAGGCGTTCGACTTCTATCCGGGTATCCCTGAGTTCCTTGCTGAGGCTCGTAAGCTATTTACCCTGGTTGTTATTACCAATGGACCGGCGTTTTCACAAACCCCCAAGGTTGAGGCGGTAAGACTGGCTGATCATGTGGACCACATCATTATCGGTGGCCAGGAACCGGAGCAGAAGCCGGCACGTTCAATTTTCGATAAAGCGCTGCAATTGGCTGGCTGTAGCGCACATGAGGCCATTCATGTGGGCGATAGTCTAGCGGCAGACATTGTCGGCGCTCGTAATAGCGGTATCACCTCTATCTGGATTCAGCATCAGCAACCACTGGATGCTGAACTGGGTGTAAATCCTGAGCATAGGGTGCTGCATCCGAGTGAAATACCCAGGCTTATTTTTGAACTCCACCAGTCTGAAAAAGGGTCTGTATAAATATCGTCCTGAGGATAGGCAGCTGAAGGCTCCTGCAACAGCACTGTCGGAATGCTTTCTACCCACATAAAGCCGACCCACAGGTGTTATTTGTGGGTCGGCTGCTGGAGGCTCCTGCAACAGCTTCACTTCCCTCGTCCTCGAAGGTCGCTCCCTGCTAGCGCTGTCGAATTAATTCCTCCCCTGGTCAGTCCGACGCTAAAGTCATCAAAACCACTACATGTTTAACGTGGAAACGGTGATGTTCAGCGCAGTCGATAAGTATCATTATATTTTTAAACAACGAGTCATTCATGGCAAGTGCTGCGTTACTCGATGTTTAAAGTAATAGCGAGGAAATGATGATGGCCCGTAAAGAAAATACACCAGTGTGTTTGAAATATCTATACCGAAACAGAAGGCATTTGCCAAGCATGCAGTGCAGATGCACTGAGTGTTTTAATTTGACGCGGCGGTAGCTACTTATAAAGTATTTTTTTATAGGTGGTTTGACACAATGTAGTATTTATAGGTGGCTAATGATGAATGGAAAAGCATATATGAAGGGCTTTTCAGGTCCTGAGCTTGAACCAATAAACCAATCTAACTATATGACAGCGATAAACGTGAGCCTCGCTAGTTTGGCTGATGCTCAAAGTTCTAATGCTCTTGAGTTTAAAAATAAAATAATAAAGGAGCTTGTTGAGAGGATAAAAGAGTACTCGAATATTGGTGATTTGGTTGAGTACCTTGGTTCTGGACGCGTCAGGATATTAGTCAAAGATCAGAAGCAGTCACAAGCAGTCGTGAGGCTGTACAGTAGGCTAATATTTGAGTTGAATAGTCCAGTATTGATTAATGGCTGCCTGGTTAATAGCAGGGCCTGTATCTCTGTTAATGATATATCAGCGAATTCTGTTGAGGTTGCAGCGGATACTGTAATTAATGAAATCGGTTCTTTAGATGCTGCAGAATACGGTACTGGATGTCCCGATTTTTTTGATGTGTACCTTGTCTGATCTGTGTATTTTTTAATCGATAAATATTGTTTACACCTCTGTCGTTGATATTATTAAGATAGATGCTCTGTAACTGTCTTAGCGTTTAATATTTGTCTGTATTTTTGTATAAACGCGAGCCGCTTTATTGAGCGATCGCGTAGGTTTTATTATAAATAAAATGAGGTTTTTATCATGGCGATCGCAAATCTTTGGTCAATGAATGAAGATGACAAAAAGTTAAGTCATCAGAGCGGTCTTTTATTTAAGATTGATGGCGATATTAATGATCCGATGGGCATAGACCCGCTTGTTATTCCGAGTCATTTCGGTTCGTTGGATCTCGCTGCTCTGATTCGAGAAGGGGTTGAATACTGTAGGGAGTACCAAGTTGCTGTTCAATCAAGACCGATCCTGAGTGTTAGCAAGGCAGGAGCGCAACGGGCTTTCGATTCCAGCGCCACGGGTATCAATATCTCCTGATGACCCATGAAGTTCAGGCTGCAGGGACGCAGCTTTTAAATACTGACTCTGTTTGACAAAAATGAGCGGTAATCTTATCCCTCTTCACTCTTGTCACTCTTGTCACTCTTCACTAAAGCAATCGAATTACGCACGACTGCATGGATGCAGAGCAATGCCGAGCGTGTCTGTCAGGAGACGGGGCGGCGGATTGTCTCGGCGATCAGCCAGTCGACCACTTCGATTATCGCCTGTTCACTGCCGGAACCCTGGTTTAGCGCCTGATCATAGATCTGAACTTGTCGATGTGCGCTGGTACCACGGTTCAGGATACACAGGGAGTCTCGGGTTTCTCGACTACAGTTAAGTTCGTCAGCTGCTGGTTCGATCGTCTTCAGCCATTGCGGCAACAACGCGTCAAAATTTACTACGGATCTCTTCTGGAAATCTATCATGCCTGCATCAATCCCATAACGCTCGGCCCGCCAGCGCTGTTCCTGAATTAGCATCGGAGCATAGGTTCTCCAGCGCTGGTTACGGTCACTCAGGTTGGAGAGCATCTTCAGCGTGGCCATGAAGAGTGCAGCGATGCTGAGGGCATCCTCGAGTCGGGTGCAGACATCGGTAATGCGCATCTCCAGGGTCGGATAACGGCAGGAGGGCCGCAGGTCCCACCAGAGCATCGAGGCGTCTTTGATCAGGCCCGCGTTGGCTAGCAGATCGACATGGTACTGGTACTCAGACCAGGAGTTGAAATGGTCGGGCAGGCCGGTCCGGGGAAGCTGGTTTAACACTGAAAGGCGATAGGACTTGAGGCCTGTATTGACGCCGCCCCAAAAGGGCGATGACGTACTCAGCGCTAGCAGAAAGGGTAGAAAATAGTGACTCTGGTTCATCAGTTCGATGCGCTGATCTTGATCATTGATGCCGATGTGAACATGCATGCCGCAGATTAACAGGCGTCGTCCGACGGCTTGCAGATTTTCGGCCAGCAGGTCGTAGCGATCCAGGCGGGTATGCTGCTGATTGAACCAGCGCGCGCCGGGGTGAGTTGAAGCTGCGATAATCGCGAGCCCGTAGTCGGCGGAAATTTCGGACAGGGTCTGGCGCAATGTTCCCAGATGCAGTCGCGCTTCGTCGATGCTGTGACAGACCGGGGTGGCAACCTCTATCTGAGCCCTGAGAAATTCATGAGTCACCTGCTTGGGTAGCGCTTTCGAACAGCGCTCGAAAAGCGCTTCGGGAGGGTTGGAAACCAGTTCGCGAGTCAGCTTGTTGACCAGCAGGTACTCCTCCTCAATGCCTAGAGTGAAGCTGTCGCAGAGAGGCTTTTTCATCCTATCCTGTTCCTTGCTTGCCGGTAGAGGGTTGCTGTTAAGTATCGAAAAATCGCACCCGGTGCACAGAGCACTGTTGCATGATCTCTTTGAGTCCTGCACTCAGTGCTTCTGCCCACCAGAGGCAGGCATCGTGGGTCTGCAGCAGGTCCTGACGAATCTCGATGACGCAGTTTGGGAACCCTCGATCATGACCGTGACGGTTGATGCTGTAAGCGTGCTCTTTGCCAGAATAGGGTTCGTTGTCCCCGATCAGCAGGTGTTGGTGGCGGCTGAGATAGGCGGTTAGCGGTTTGGCGATACGCGGATCCAGGTTCCAGAGTATCCCTGCATGCCAGGGACGGGGCTCATCACAGGTCTGCATTTGGGGGGTAAAGGTGTGGATAGAGAACAGCAAGGGAGCCGGGGTGTAAGCGGTCAGGGCATCGAGTTGACGCTCGATCTCAGTATGGTAGCTGGAGGAGATCCGCAGCACCCGTTCATGGCGCTGACGGGCACTTAGGTTCAGGTTACCTGGAATACAGTGCTTGTCACTTATCTCGGGAATAAGCGAACTTGTATTCAGGTCAGGGTCGCGATTAACATCGATCAGCAGGCGTGAGTAATTGGCCAACACCGCCCTGCAATCCAGTTGGTCGGAGAGTAACAACACCAGATCTGCCGAGCCCCGATCCCAGGCGATGTGCTGTTGCAGTTGCGCAGGCGTCAGGCCCAGCCCATGAAGATGAGGGGGAATATAGTTGGACGCATGATCGCAGATCAGCAGTAACGGCGTAGCAGAGCTTTGATTGATAACGCTGTAGCTGGGAGGATCGCCGATGCTCAGTAGAGGGAGGTGCTTTAACTGATCAAGCATGATAATCGACTCCAGGCAGCTCAGGGGTAGGACTAAGTTAAGCATAGGCCTCAAATCAGTATAGGGTCGTCCGAGAGTGCCAGAATCACGTCGGATCAGAGGGGTCGGATCAGAGGGGGTGAGTTTGGAGAGAGAAGGCTGCATTAAAGAAAAAACCCCGCTTAGCGGGGTTTTTTCTGGTCAGGTCGTGCAAGAACTTGCTGTCGAAGGTCTTTTGACGCCTAGCAGGCCGCTGCTAAGTGACTCTCGGTTTAGAGGCTCTCGGATTCGCGGGCGATAGCCCGGTAGGCGATATCGGTGCGGTAGTTAACCCCTTTCCAGCTGACCTGCTTGAGCAGCGCGTAGGCCTTTGCCTGAGCGTCGGTGACCGTGTTACCCAGGGCGGTGGCGCAGAGTACCCGGCCGCCCGCTGTGACTACCTGCCCGTCCCGGTTTGCGGTGCCGGCATGGAACAGCTTGCAGCCTTCGGTCTCGAATGCGGGCAGGCTGATGATGTCTCCTTTAGGATAGTCGGCCGGGTAGTTGGCGGCAGCCAGAACCACACCGACGGCCGGGCGTGGATCCCAGTCGGCGTGGGTCTGATGCAGATTTTTTGCCAGTGCGGCGCTACAGAGTTCAACCAGGCTGGATTTGAGTCGCATCAGGATCGGTTGGGTTTCGGGATCGCCGAAACGGCAGTTGTATTCAATCACCTTTGGGGTGCCATCGGCCATGATCATCAATCCGGCATACAGGAAGCCGGTGTAGTCATTGCCTTCGGCCGCCATACCGCGGATGGTCGGCATAATTACCTCATCCATGACCCGGGCGTCGATCTCAGGGGTAACCACCGGTGCCGGGGAATAAGCCCCCATGCCGCCGGTATTAGGGCCCTGATCGCCATCCAGAGCGCGTTTGTGATCCTGACTTGTGGCCATTGACAGCACGTTGCTGCCGTCGGCGATGACGATATAGCTGGCTTCCTCGCCATCGAGAAACTCCTCGATCACCACACGGCAGCCCGCGTTACCGAAGGCGTTGCCGGATAGCATATCCTGAACTGCCGTCTCGGCCTCCGCCAGGGTCATCGCAACGATCACGCCTTTGCCGGCAGCCAGACCGTCAGCCTTGACCACTATAGGGGCGCCGACCTCACGCAGATAAGCCAGCGCGGGTTCTAGTTCGGTGAAATTCTGGTAGAAACCGGTCGGGATCTGATGACGTGCCAGAAAGTCCTTGGTAAAGGCTTTGGAGCCTTCCAGCTGGGCGGCAGCCGCGCTGGGGCCGAACACGGCCAGGCCTGCTGCCTGGAAGCGATCGACGACACCCGCTACTAGGGGTGCTTCGGGACCGACGATGGTCAGGCCGATCGTGTTGGCCTGGGCGAAGGCGATCTGGGCATCGACATCCAGGATATCGATGGCGACGTTATCGACCTTGTTTTCCAGCGCGGTACCCGCATTACCGGGGGCTACAAATACCTGGCTGACACCGGGATCTTGAGCCGCTTTCCAGGCTATAGCATGTTCGCGACCACCACTACCGAGTACCAATACTTTCATGGGTTTTCCTTAAAATCAGCAGGCTGAGCTAGGCTCAGTTTTTAAATGTTGTAACAGTTCAGCACAAGCACCGATTTGAAACTATGGAACGTTTGTTACAATAGTGTTCCAAGAGACGCCGTGAATGCATCCATGTAGGCTTCGCTTTGGCTTCCCTGCCAAAGAGACTCTTTCCACAAACACACCATAATCAATCGCATGGCGAAAAAAGACCCGTAGGCTGGGATGCAATCCCAGCTAGTTACACCCATCTAAATCTTTATGTTTGATGGTGATGCAACGCGACGCTCAGTCTTTAAGCGTTTACTTAAGGTTAGGGCAAAGCGTCGCGAGCGAAGGTCAGGCTAGGCGAAAGTCCGCGAAGGAGCGCAGCCTACTCTTGTAGGTGAGCATCCTGAGCGGGCTTTCAACGACGCATCACCGAGCGCAGCAGCTTTGCACAAGCTTAATGGCGGAAGTGTCGCATCCCTGTAAACACCATGGCAATGCCCGCCTCATTGGCGGCGGCGATCACTTCGTTGTCGCGCATCGAGCCTCCTGGCTGGATCACCGCGACGATGCCGGCAGCAGCAGCGGCATCGATGCCGTCACGGAACGGAAAGAATGCATCAGATGCCATCACCGAGCCGGGAACTTCCAGGCCTTCATCGGCGGCTTTGATACCGGCGATCCTAGCGCTGTAAACGCGGCTCATCTGTCCGGCACCGACACCGATGGTCTGGCCGTTTTTGACATAGACGATGGCGTTGGACTTCACATACTTGGCGACCTGCCAGGCGAACAGTAGATCACGCAGCTGCTGTTCGGTCGGCGCACGCTCGGTGACCACCTTTAGCTCTTCAGCGATCACCATGCCCAGATCGTTGTCCTGGACCAGTAAGCCGCCATTGACGCGTTTGAAGTTGAATGAGGTCGCGCGTTCGTCGCTCCATTCGCCACATTCGAGCAGGCGAACATTGGGCTTGGCGGCGATCACATCGGATGCCGCCTGGGAGACGCTGGGCGCGATGATTACTTCGACAAACTGACGTGCGGTTATCGCCTGGGCGGTGGCTTCATCCAGCTCACGGTTAAAGGCGATGATGCCGCCAAATGCCGAGGTCGGATCGGTCTGATAGGCCAGGTTATAGGCCTCGAGGATGTTATCGCCGATGGCAACACCGCAGGGGTTGGCGTGCTTGACGATCACGCAGGCGGGTTCACGGAATGGCTTAACGCACTCCAATGCGGCATCGGTATCGGCCACATTGTTAAACGATAACGCCTTGCCCTGCAGCTGGTGGGCCGTGGAGACGGAAGGTTCGGCGGGATTTTTTTCTACGTAGAAGGCGGCGCGCTGGTGTGGATTCTCGCCGTAACGCATCTCCTGTGCCTTGATAAACTGGGTATTGAAGGTACGCGGAAAGCTGGAGGGGGTATCGCTGTCGCGATCGACCCGGTTGCCCAGATAGTTGGCGATGGCGCCGTCGTAGGCCGCGGTCTGTTCAAACGCCTGCACGGCCAGGTCGAAACGGGTGTGCTGGTACAGCTGCCCGTCATTAGCGGCCATCTCTTTGAGTACGCAGGCGTAAGACTCGGCATTCACGACGATCGCCACAAAGGCGTTGTTCTTGGCGGCAGAGCGCACCATGGTGGGGCCGCCGATATCGATGTTCTCGATTGCCATCGGCAGGGTGCAATCGGCACGGGCAATGGTCTGTTCGAACGGGTAGAGGTTGACCACGACCATGTCGATCGGCTTGATATCGTATTCGGCCATCACCGCATCGTCCTGGCCGCGACGCCCGAGGATACCGCCATGTATTTTAGGGTGCAGGGTCTTGACCCGGCCGTCCATCATCTCCGGAAACTGGGTATAGTCGGAGACTTCGACGGCGGCGACCGCGTTATCGCGCAACAGTTTGTAGGTGCCGCCGGTAGAGAGGATCTCTACACCCTGAGCGCTAAGCGCCTGGGCGAACTCGACGATGCCACTCTTATCAGACACGCTGATCAGGGCGCGACGGATCTTGATCGGATTGATGGTTTCAGACATGGAAAGGTACGTCTCTTCTGGAAATGTGTGGGGGGTACTATGTGGGGGTACTAAACTAGGGTCGAACCGCTTAGAGCAGCCCGTACTGCTTCAGCTTCTTACGCAGGGTACCGCGATTAAGTCCCAGTACCTCGGAAGCCCGGGTCTGGTTGTCGCGGGTGTAGAGCATCACGGCTTCGAGCAGGGGTGCCTCTATCTCGCTCAGGACCATGTCATACACGTTAGTCGCAGACTGACCATCGAGTTGTTTAAAGTAGTGATCCACCGCTTCTGCAACGCTCTGGCGCAGGCGCTTGGGTTGAATCTGCTCATTGGCTGCCGTTGCAGAAAGCTGTAGCGGGGTGTCTTGTTCGGTCACGTTGAGGGTACTGCCTAATGTCATGGGATCTATGCCGCTTGAATGCTGAGTCGGTAGTGGGCAAAAAAATCGCCAATAGCCGACTGTTGCTGGTAGGGGTGTTCGAGGATATTAAACTGAGCCCGAAGGGCTTTGGAGGCGCTACCGCCAAGCAGTGCCGCTAGGTACCAGCCGACGTGTTTGCGGGCGATTCTTACACCCAGGTAGTCACCATAAAATGCATGAAGCGCGAGAAGATGGCTCTCTATCAAGGCTTCGATGGTATCGCTGGAGGGAGCGGCGAGACGTTCTCCCGTCTTCAGAAAATGGTCGATCTGGGCGAAAATCCAGGGCTGTCCCTGGGCGGCACGGCCGATCATCACCGCATCCGCGCCGGTGGCGTCCAGCACCTGTCTGGCTTGTTCCGGGGTGTTAATATCGCCATTGGCGATCAGGGGGATGCTGATGGCCTGACGGATCGCGGCGATAGTGGCGTACTCGGCATCGCCGCGGAAGCCGCAGGCGCGCGTACGGCCATGAACGGCAAGCGCGGCTATACCGCTCTGTTCTGCGATGCGGGCGATGCGGATGCCATTACGATTGTCGGTATCCCAGCCGGTCCGAATCTTTAGCGTGACGGGTATGCTCACCGACGAGACCACGGCTTCGAGGATCGCCTGGACCAGGCCTTCATCCTTAAGCAGCGCAGATCCTGCGGCTTTGTTGCACACTTTTTTGGCAGGGCAGCCCATATTGATGTCGATGATCTGCGCACCGGTCTGGGCATTGAGAGAGGCCGCTTCGGCCAGCATCTCGGGGTCGCCACCGGCAATCTGGATAATACGCGGTTCGGGTTCGCCGCTGTGGTCGAGGCGTTGGCGAGATTTGCGGCTGTTCCAGAGGCGTTTGTCTGCTGTGATCATCTCTGAAGGCGTCAGTCCGGCACCCTGCTGACGGCAGAGATGGCGGAACGGTTGATCCGTTACGCCGGCCATAGGGGCAAGTACCACCTGGCTATCGATGCTGTAGGGGCCAATATTGAACAAGCGACACTCATTTTATGGATGATTAGGGGGGCTGAAAACGTTTCAACCGGCGATAGTAAGGCGCCATCGATCTAAAGAAGATCAATCGTAGAGTCTGTGCTCGGATAAGGGAGTAATAGTACCCGCAGAAGCCCCTTGGGGGGAAGGGCTGTTGGTTGTTTGTTGTTCAAAAAACTCTTTTGGCGGGCTGGAGTTGCAGCTGGTAACTGGGTGCCAGGGTGCCGGGATCGAGTAGTTCCAGATGAATCTGGATCTGGCGGTTGCTGGGCATCAGCTCCCCCGGGCCGAAATCGCCGCCAATATACTCGTGGGGTTGAAAGGTGCGGGCAGCACGCAGGCTGCTGTCAAGGCCGGAGAAGCTGAGCCGGAGTGCCGGGAACGGCTGATCGAAGGGGGCTTGGTTGGTCAGCAGTAGATCCAGGGTCACAGCATTAAGGTGGTCCGGGTGTTTGCGGATCAACAGTTTCTGACTATGGATGCTCAGTAGGTTCTGGCGAGGTGCCAGGCGGCAGTCGAGGGTCTGGCAGGCATAGACGTAGACAGGCATCAGCAGGGCATGCTGCGATAGCTGGTCGCGCTCGAACCAGAGGATCTGTGCGCCAGCGCCTGAGAGTGCCATCAGCAGCAACAGGCTCCAGGCTAACCGGGCGGGGCCGGTGGCGCGGCTGCGACCGCAGAGGCGCACCGGCTCGCGCGGTATGGCGTTGCTTGTTGCGCTCCTTGTTGCGCTCCTTGTTGCGGTAATGGCCGCGGTCGTGGCGCGGCTTTCCAAGTGCTCGGTCGCGACAAAGATATGCTGGCAGTGGCTGCAACGCACCTGGCCGGCGGCAGCGCTCAGCTGTGCGCGGCTGACATCAAACCGGGTCCTGCAGGCCGGGCATTGGGTGATGAGCTGCTGTCGCATCCGTGGCCGGCCTCCCGTATCAGCGACGCACGCCGGTTAAGCGAACCCAGTCATCGCTGATGACCGGAGTCTCAAGTTCAAACCAGGGCGTATAGGCCTCGATAAGCTGTTCGATCTGGGTCGCTAAGACCCCGGACAGTGCCAGCCTGCCACCGGGTTTAAGCAGTGTTTGCAGTGTGGGCGCCAGTTCGACCAGAGGCCCGGCCAGGATGTTGGCCACCAGCAGATCAGCGCTCAGCTGTGGATGCTCTCGTGTCAGTTGCGGCGGGTAGTAGAGCTCGACCCGATCTGCATCTATATGGTTGCGCTGGGCATTGTCACGGCTGGCTTGCAGCGCCTGGGGGTCGATGTCGATGCCGATCATTCGAGTGGCACCCAGCAAGAGTGCGGCGATGCCGAGGATACCGGAGCCGCAGCCGTAATCGATCACCAATCTGCCCTCGACATCCTGCTGCTCCAGCCATTTCAGGCACAGCGCGGTAGTCGGGTGGGTCCCTGTGCCAAAAGCCAGGCCGGGATCGAGCATCAGGTTGACGGCGGTTGGATCAGGGACCGGCTTGGAGCTCGGGCAGACCCAGAGTCGCTGGCCAAACTGCATGGGATGGTAGTTATCCATCCACTCGCGTTCCCAGTCTTTGTCTTCGACCAGTTCGGTCTTATAGGCGGGAAAGGGCGTGTCGGGCGCGATTTGCGGATGGGCCTGCTTGAGCTGTTCCAGCACCCAGGCCATATCGGTCTCGGCATCGAACAGGCCGATAAGGCGGGTACGGTCCCATAACGGCGTCGTGCCACGCTCGGGCTCGAACAGCGGCTGGTCGGCAGCATCTTCGAGGGTGACTGCGCAGGCACCTGCTTCGAGCAGCAGGTCTTCGTAGTGTTCGGTTAGTAGGGAGGGTGTCTCAAGTTTGATCTGGAGCCAGGGCATGGCGCTCTCTCGATGGCTATCTCTTGATAGCAGGGGAAAATGAAGCCCTCTGTGTAAGAGGGCTGGTGCTGGGGTCAAAGCGGGCTTACATGCCCAGCTTCTTCTCCAGATAGTGGATATTGACGCCGCCTTCCTGGAAATATGAGTCGCGCACTATCTCCTGCTGTAGCGGGATATTGGTCTTGATACCTTCGATCACTGTCTCTTCCAGGGCGTTGCGCATCCGGGTCAGCGCGGTGGCCCGGTCTTCGCCGTGGGTGATCAGCTTGGCGATCAGCGAATCATAGTACGGTGGCACTGTATAGCCACTGTAAAGGTGCGAATCGACCCGAACCCCCAGGCCACCGGGCGCATGGAAGTGGCTGACCAGGCCAGGGCAGGGCAGGAAGGTCTTGGGATCTTCGGCGTTGATGCGGCATTCGAAGGCGTGACCGGTGATCTTGATATCCTCTTGTTTGATCGACAGGGGCAGGCCGCTGGCGATCTTGAGCTGCTCTTTGACGATATCGACGCCGGTAATCATCTCGGTGACCGGGTGTTCGACCTGAACCCGGGTGTTCATCTCGATAAAATAGAACCCGCCATCTTCGTACAGGAACTCGAAGGTGCCGGCGCCCCGGTAGTTGATCTTGATACAGGCATCGACACAGCTCTTGAGCACCGCGGCCCGTGCGGTTGCGTCGATAAAGGGCGCAGGTGCCTCTTCGACCACTTTCTGGTGGCGGCGCTGCATCGAGCAGTCACGGTCATAGAGATGGATCGCATTGCCCTGACCATCGGCCAGGATCTGCACCTCGACGTGGCGTGGATTTTGGAGGAATTTCTCCATATACACGGTATCGTCACCGAAGGCGGCTTTGGATTCGGCCTGGGTGATGTGGATCGAGTTGATCAGCGCGGCCTCGGTATGCACGACGCGCATGCCACGGCCACCGCCACCGGAGGAGGCTTTGATAATGACCGGGTAGCCGATACGGCGAGCGATCTTGGCGGTGCGCTCGTTGTCGTCGTCCAACGGGCCGTCAGAGCCGGGCACGGTGGGAACGCCTGCGGCTTTCATCGCCTTGATCGCGGAGACCTTGTCGCCCATCAGGCGGATGGTGTCAGCCTTGGGACCGATAAAGACGAAGCCGCTGTTCTCGACCTGCTCGGCAAAACCGGCATTCTCGGCCAGAAATCCGTAACCGGGATGGATCCCCACGGCGTCGGTGACTTCGCCCGCGCTGATGATGCTGGGGATATTGAGGTAGCTTTCGGTCGATGAATTGGGTCCGATACAGACCGCTTCGTCGGCCATGCGCACGTGCATCAGATTACGGTCGACCACCGAATGTACGGCAACGGTTTTGATGCCCAGTTCGCGGCAGGCGCGCAGGATACGCAGCGCGATCTCGCCGCGGTTGGCAATAATGACTTTGTCCAGCATGGATGATGCCCTTTGGTCGGTGACTCGACGTTTTCTACCAGGTTAGCCGATAGTAACGAGTGGCTGGTCAAATTCGACCGGCTGGCCATTTTCTACCAGAATCGCGGTAATAGTGCCGGACTTGTCGGCTTCGATCTGGTTCATCATCTTCATCGCTTCCACGATGCAGATAGGATCGCCGGCTTTTACCTGCTGACCGACCTCGACAAAGGAGGCTGAGGAGGGTGATACGGAGCGGTAGAAGGTGCCGACCATGGGTGAGAGTACCTGATGGCCAGTGAGCCCGGGCTCGGTCTTTGCCGGTTCAGCAGCCGCAGGTGCAGCTGCAGGCGCCTGTGGTTGAGGCGCATAGCCTTGCGGTGGGTAGCCCATCGGCATCGGCATCGGCGCGTAGGTCGGTTGCTGGCTGGAGGAGCGACTGATACGAACCGACTCTTCACCCTCCTTGATTTCGATTTCGTTGATGTCTGATTCTTCGAGTAGCTCGATCAGTTTTTTAACTTTACGGATATCCATAGCGTATCTCTATACTTGGCAGTTATAGGGTAATTAACGAGTAAGGGGTGTCTGCAGATGGCGGATTGCCGCTTGCAGTGCAAGCTCATAGCCCTGTGCGCCCAGACCACAGATGACTCCGATCGCCAGATCTGAGAAGTAGGAGTGCTGTCTGAAGGGCTCGCGCTGGTGGACGTTGGACAGGTGTATTTCGATAAAGGGGATAGCCACGCCGGCCAGCGCATCACGAATGGCGATGCTGCTGTGGGTGTAGGCGGCGGGGTTGATCAGAATAAAGTCGACCTGCTCATCGCGGGCGCTATGGATGCGGTCGATCAGTTCGTGCTCGGCATTGCTCTGGAATGCGCTCAGACGCTGGCCCTGTTGGGTCGCCAGTTGTTGCAGGTCGATGATAATATCGGCAAGGGTGGTGGCGCCATAAATATCCGGTTCGCGGCTGCCCAGGAGATTCAGATTGGGACCGTTGATTACCAGAATGTGTGCCATCAATAGACCCCTTGGACGTCTTAGTGCAGGCGAAAAGTCGTAGTTTGCAGTAATCCCCCGGTGCTGTCTATGGTTAAGTGTTTTTTCTGTAGTTCATGGTATTTAGCGTCATTTTGGCCAGTTTTTACAGGTTGGATCGGCGGGGCTAGTCGGAGGGGATGACTGCATGGGGTGCCGTGTTATGATGCTCTCTGGTGAGTTCGACAGGCTGCTTGGGTGGGTAAAAGATGAGATGTAGAGCGTTCTGGCTGTTGATGTTGTCCGGGTGTGCCGGGACGCCATCCTCGAGTGCGGAGGTGTGGGAGTCGGCAGGGACTCCGGTATCGGCGTTGAGCGCGGCTCAGGCAGAGCCCTCAGCTCAAGAAGGGCTCTCGGCTCAAGAGTCCCAGCTGAGTTCCCGCAAGCAATCGCTTAGCCGGGCCGATCGAGAGCGTATAACGTCGATCCTGGCGCTGTTGGCGCGCGCGGATCGGGCTATCTTGAATAACCGCCTGGCTAAGCCGCGTGGCGACAGTGCCTCAGACTATTATCATCAGGTGCTGAACCTGCAGCCCGGCTATGAAGAAGCGCTGCTGGGGCTGGATAAGATTGTCGACCGTTACCTTCAATACCGCCTGGCGGCGCAGTGGCAGGGGAACGAAGAGCGGGCGCGTCACTATCTTGCGCTGGCGCGTCGAGCCGATCCCGGTTCTGAGAAGGTCAGGCAGGCGGGCTCTGAGAGTCGGCCGGGGACCAGCGCCTCTGCGCGCTATATTCCACTGGATCCGCAGCAGCTTAAGAGCAGAAGCGCGGATTTGGTCGTGGTGCTGGGCCCCCTGGGCGATCGAATTAAGGCTGCGGACACGCGGGTGACGATAGAGGCGCCGACAGATGGCCAGGGGCGCTGGGTCTATCAGCAGTTAAATAAACGCCACGAAGAGTATCGCATTCGGGCCAACCTGCGCCTCGAGAAGCAACCTGGTGTCCGTCTGCTCGACTGAGTCCGGACCTGAATTAATCAAGGACAGAAGTAAGCAGTACCGCAGGGATCTAAGGAGACAATTAGATGCGTAGAGTGGTGTTCAATCAGAAAGGCGGTGTGGGTAAATCCAGTATCGCGGCTAACCTGGCCGCGATCAGTGCCAGCAGAGGGATCAAGACCCTCTTGGTAGACCTGGATCCACAGTGTAATTCCAGTCACTACCTGTTGGGTGACGGCGTGAATGCTGTCGGCAGCGACATCATGGATTTCTTTACTCAGGTGCTTGAATTTCGGACCGGCAATAGCGATTTCTCGGACTATATCACCGCCACTCCGCATCCTGATCTGTATCTGGTGGCCTCTAACCCCCGTCTGGGGGATCTGCACGCCAAACTCGAAGCCAAACACAAGCTCTATAAGCTGAGGGAGGCGCTGACCGGACTGACCGATTATGAGGCTATCTATATAGACACACCCCCTGCGTTTAATTTTTACAGCCTCTCGGCGCTGGTTGCAGCCCAGGGCTGTTTGATTCCGTTTGATTGTGATGAGTTTTCTCGCCAGGCACTCTACGCGCTGCTGGAAAACGTGCAGGAGGTTCGGGTCGATCACAATCCGGAGCTGATCGTCGAAGGGATCGTGGTCAATCAATACCAGCCGCGCGCGAACCTGTCGCGACAGATCGTCGACAGCCTGCGTGAGGATAAGCTACCGGTCCTGAACAGCCTTATCTCCTCATCGATAAAAATGAAAGAGTCGCATAATGAGAGTCTGCCGTTGATCTACTATGCGCCCAGGCACAAGCTGACGCGGGAGTTCCTGGCCCTGTTTACTGAGTTGGGTGTGTAAGGCTCACACTTTTCTAGGAGGTGCCATGCTGACCCCGGACTATGATCGCAGTATTGTTAACCTGATTAGCGCCCTGGCTGGGCCCCAGGCTCCGGCCGCCGATCTCTATCCTCCCCTGGCGCTGCTGACCACCGCCCGCTGCCAGCAGCGGCCGGTGGTCTTGCTGGTGATCGACGGTCTGGGTTATCAATTTTTGCAGCAGTTTCCTGAAAGCGCCCTGGCGCGTCATTGCGTGCAGCGTTTAACCTCGGTGTTTCCGACCACGACCGCGACGGCCGTGACCGCGTTGGCGCTCGGTGTTCCGGCACAGCAACATGGCATTACCGGCTGGTTTACCTATCTGCGGGAATTGGGAGGGGTGGTGGCGCCCTTGCCCTTTATGCCACGCGGGGGTGGCAGCTATTACACGGATTTGGGGATTTCGGCCAGCGCGATAGTCGATGCGGGTCCACTGTTACCGGACCTGCAGCGACCGGTGCAGGTGAGCAGTCCTAGCTACATCTCCGACTCCAGCTTTAGCCGGGCGTTATACGGTAGCAGCCCCCGGGCGCCGCACAGGAACCTCGCGCAGTTCTTCGAACAGCTGGGCAGTGGTCTTCAGCGGCGAGGCGCACCTCTGGTCTGGGGGTACTGGACCGAACTCGATGCCCTGGCTCACGAATACGGGAGTCAGAGTCAGGAGGTGATCGCACACTTTAACGAGATCGACCGGCGTTTCGAGCAGTGGATAGCCGGGCTGGCGGGCAAGGATGCGCTGATCCTGGTGACGGCCGATCATGGTCTGATCGATGTGGCTGCTGAGCAGCAGGTGCAACTGGAGCAGCATCCCGAGCTGCAGGCGCTGCTGCGGCTCCCGCTCTGTGGTGAGCCGCGCGCCGCCTTCTGTTATCTGCGTCCCGGTGCGGCAGACGATTTCGAGCAGTACGTTGCCGAGCATTTTGGGGCGTTGTTCGAGGTGGTCGCCAGTGAGCAGTTACTACAGCAACAGCTGTTTGGCCGGGGTGAGCCTTCGCCACGATTGCGTGATCGGATCGGAGATTTTACGCTGTTGGCAAAACAGCAGGCAATCATCAAGGATCGCCTGCTGCATGAGCGGCCGTTCGGTCAGCGAGCCGTCCATGGCGGCCTGAGCGCAGAGGAGCTGTATGTGCCTCTGGTGATGGTCGAACCCTGATGTTGAGGTTGCTAGCCGGCAGAGCCGACACAGCCCTTGAACTATGGGATAGCTCTTTTCACACGAATGTATCCAGGGCCTTAATCGTCAGGCTGAAAAATTATAGAAGAGGGGTAGGGCATGTCTCCGGCTGATGGAGATGATGCGTATGCGCATCATCTGGCCCAGGTAAATCTGACAAATGTCGTCCTGGTGAGTGTGGATATCCTCAACGAGGACGGCGTGCTGTTGGTCAGGAAAGGGGCTGCTTTCGATCAAAAGACGGCGGGGCTGATTGTTAACCATAAGTTGCTCAGGCCGTTGGATCAGTCAGTAAGGCTTGAAAATATGATCGATGCCGGGGAGATTTTTAAAGCTTTTACCCTGCTCTTTAGCCGCTATCCGGATTGCAAGAAGGTACATAAGAAACAGAATTTATCTCTGCTGCTGCGCGAGCAGTGCGCTCTCTATGCTAAGCATGAGCTGTTGCAACAGAAGCTGACCGTGCTGTCGATACAGCGGGCTCAGGATTTTGAAAAAAGCTTGTTCTGTGCCTGGCTAGCGTTGGCTCTGGCGCACAAAATGGATCTGTCGCAGCAACAGCTCGGCGATGTTTTTCTGGCCGGTCTGCTTCATGATGCCGGTATGCTGCATATCTCTCTGGATATCCTCAATAAGGAAGGGCAGTTGACGCCCGATGAGTGGCGTACGATTCAGGGTCATACCCTGATGGGTGAGTCGTTCTTAAAACAGATCCCCGGCTTGTCGCCGGGGGTGGCTCTGGCCACGCTTGAACATCACGAACGCCGGGATGGCACCGGATATCCTGCCGCTAAGTTCGCCGAATCGCTGAGTAACTTGGGTCAGATCCTGGCGATAGCGGACAGTCTGGGCGCTATGCGGATGCTGAGATTATCAGGGCCCGATGGCAATCTGGCGAATCTGTTACCGATCATCCAGTTCAACGAGCAGAGCTACGATCCCGATTGTTATAAGGCATTGTTTAGTCTGATACGATCGGTAGGCCTGACGCCGGGACGGGTCTTTGCTGACGGCGACATAGACGCGCAAATTCGAGTGTTGATTTTGGCGCATCGTCAGCTCAGCCGCTGTTTCGAACCCCTTGAAGGGGTGCTCAGGAAACTGCCTGCACAGAGCCCGGTGCACGGGATTCGCAGTGCGATTATTCAGATCCAGAGTTGTTGGTTTACGGTCGCCTCTTCGGGTCTGCTGGCCGCCAGCCTGCTGCAATGGTTGGAGCAGAGTATGACCAGCGTCGCTAAAGAGGATTATATCGAGGTAGAAGAGATCAACGTCCTGCTTAAAGAGCTGCACTGGCAGCTGCTTCAGGTGCGTAAATCGCTGGCGATGCTTAAGGAGGCAGAGAGCATGCAAGTTACCCATGCTCAACAGACGTTAACCCGGGCGCTGGCGTTGCAGGAAGGACTCGATGAGGTGTTTAAAGTATCGACTGTCACTGTCTAACGGAGGGCGAAATGAGCCTTGAGCAACTTACCTCAGACGCCGATGCGGCTGCCCGGCAAGGGATTGATGATGCCCTGGCCGAGGTCGAAACGGTCATCCTGGGCAAGACTCATCAGGTCCGGTTAGCGCTGGCCTGTGTGCTTGCCCGCGGCCACCTGCTGATCGAAGATCTGCCGGGCATGGGGAAGACGACCCTCGCTCAGGCCCTGGCGCGCGTCCTGGGGATCGCCTGTAACCGGGTGCAGTTCACCAGCGATCTGCTGCCGGCCGATATTATCGGGGCCTCCGTCTTTAATGCCCTGGAACAGCGTTTTGAATTTCAGCCAGGCCCCATCTTTACCCCCTTGCTTCTGGCCGATGAGATCAATCGAGCCACGCCCAAGGCGCAGAGCGCGCTGCTGGAAGCGATGGAGGAGCGCCAGGTCTCGGTCGAGGGCGCAACCCTGCGGCTGCCCGAGCCCTTTTTTGTGATCGCCACTCAAAACCCCCTCAGTCATATGGGCACCTTTGCGCTGCCCGAATCGCAACTCGACCGCTTCTTGATGCGTATAGAGTTGGGTTATCCCGATCATCAGGCCGAGCGTAAACTGCTCAGTGGCCAGAATCCCCGCCTGCGGCTGGCGCAGCTGGCCTGCAAATTGCCGTTAGCACAGCTGCAGCGTCTGCAACTTAGCGTCGATCAGATCCATCTGTCAGAACCGCTATTGGACTATGTGCAGCGCCTGGTTGATTTCAGCCGTCAGAGTAATGCGTTTGAGGTCGGCCTGTCGCCACGTGGGGCGCAGGCATTGGTGCGCTGCGCACGCGCCTGGGCGTTGCTGGAGGGCCGTGATTATGTGACCCCCGAAGATGTGCAGCAGGTCTTAGCGCCGGTGGCAGAACACCGCTTGTGCGGAGAGCGGAACACCAGTGGGCGGGGTACGAGCTTGGCGCGACTGCTGCTCGATGCGGTCGAGGTGGTGGCGTAGGGTGGGGGCGTAGGGCGATGGTAGCCCAGAGCGGCGGTTTGTTGTTGGGTTGGGTGTCGGGCTTATTGTCGGGTTTGAGGCGCAGGCTGCGGCAGAGAGTAGACGCCTGGTTGCGTAAACGTCTGCCCCGAAGCCGTTCCGTTACCCTGGATCAGCGGCGGATCTTTATTATGCCCACCCGTAATGGTCTCTATTTTTTACTGATGACAGCCGTGCTGTTCTTTGGGGGGATCAACTACGGTAACAGCCTGATCCTGCTGGTTGCGCTGCTGCTGGTGAGCCTGTTTCTGGTCTCTATTCTCCATACGTTCGCCAACCTCGCGGGATTAACCCTGGAAGCGGGTCGCACCCGGCCCGTCTTCGCAGGAGACGAGGCCGCTGTCGGCATCCGCCTAGGTAGCTGCGGTCGTGCGCATGAGTCGATTCAGCTGAGCTGGCCAGGAGCGCCTGTGCAGTGCCATGATCTGCTGGACAGCCTTAGCTGTGATCTCAGTCTGATGCTGCCCGTGCGGCGGCGGGGGTTATGCCGACCCCCGCGCTTAAGAGTGGAGAGCCGCTATCCGCTGGGGCTGCTGCGCGCCTGGAGCTGGGTCGCACTGGACAGCCAGTGTCTGGTCTACCCCAAGGCGATCGAGAACCGCTACCCGTCACATCAGGCCCGGGGGGACGGTCGCGGCGAGCCGTTAGCACGGGAGGGCAGTGATGATTTCGACGGCCTGCGACGTTACCAGGCCGGTGATAACCCCCGCCGTATCGCCTGGAAAAGCTATGCCCGGGAGGGGCGGCTGTACAGCAAACGCTTTGCCAGCGACTGCGCCCAGGAGCAGTGGCTGGAGTGGGACGCCTATCCGGGCCTAGCGCAGGAGACGCGCCTGAGCCGGCTGTGTTATTGGGTGTTGCGACTCGATCGGCAGCAACGGCGGTTTGGTCTGCGCCTCCCCGGGGTGGAGCTGCTCCCCGCTAGTGGCGACGCGCACCGGTTACGCTGTCTCAAGGCACTGGCGCTCTTCGGTTTGGAGGCCGATTCGGAAGACGTACTCACAGCCGCAGCACCCTCAGCTGCACCTTCTGCCACACCCTCTGAGACTGGGGAGCCATCGCGATGAATACCCGGCAGCCGCTTCAGATCCCCCGCAATGGTCTGATCTGGCTGTTGGCAGCGATGTTTGCCGCCATCGCGCCCCATATGGCCCGGCTCCCGATCTGGGTGACGCTGGTCTGCCTGCTATGCGGGGGTTGGCGGGTGATGGTCTATCGAGGCCGCTGGCGGCTGCCCGGGGTCTCGGTTCGAACGCTGTTGGTGTTCTCGAGCGGTGCCGCGGTGTTTGCCCACTACGGCACCCTGGTGGGACCCGAAGCCGGATCGGCGTTGTTAATACTGGGTTTTAGCTTTAAATTGCTGGAGACCCAGCAGCTGCGCGATGCTTTTATCGTCGTGATTCTGGGCTATTTCGTGATCGCGGTAGCGTTCTTTTTTGACCAGTCGTTGCTCGCCACCGGCTATATGGCGCTGGTCTGCATCCTGGTGACCGCCGCCCTGCTGGGGCTTAATCAGTCGCCCCTGCATACGCACCCGCGCCGCACCCTGTTGGCGAGTGTACGGCTGCTCGGGCAGAGCCTGCCGGTGATGCTGTTGCTGTTTGTGCTGGTGCCCAGGATCGGCCCTATCTGGTCGTTGGATCTAGGCGGCACGGGCGCCAGGACCGGTTTGAGCGAGCAGATAACCCCCGGCGATATCGCCCAGCTGAGCCGCTCTGCCGCATTGGCGTTTCGAGTGGAGTTCACCAGTGCCGAGATTCCTCCCCCCGCGCAACGCTATTGGCGGGCGCTGGTGCTCAATCACTACGATGGCAAGAGCTGGAGTCGCGCCGGGGTCGATATGGATGCCGTGCCTCAGGTGTACTGGGGGACGGGCGCTAACCCCTGGCAGCCCGAACTCTCCTCCGTTATCAGCCCCGTTATCCGTCCAGAACAGGCCCGGCACCACTATCGAGTGCTGATGGAGCCGACCGAACAGCGCTGGCTGTTTGCGCTGGCCTCGGCGCGCAGCGACACCCCCGGCGTGGGCAGCAGCAGGGATCATCGGTTGCTCAGCCGCAAGCCCATCAGTCAGCCCTTTAGCTACCAGGTCGAGTCTGTTACCGGTACCGCCCTGGATGGCCAGGGACTGCCGCAAGGGTTACGGCAGCGTAACCTGCAGCTCCCCGAAACAGGCAATCCCCGGGCACGGCAGCTGGCACGGCAGCTGATGGCTGAGTCGGCCTCGGCGGACGACTATATAGCGCAGTTGCTGGCACGGTTCAGGCAGCAGTCGTTTCATTACACTCTGCGCCCGCCGTTACTCAGGGGTGATCGTATCGATCAGTTTCTGTTTGCCAGCCGCAGTGGTTTTTGCAGCCACTACGCCGGCGCCTTCGTGTTCCTGATGCGTGCCGCCGGGTTGCCCGCCAGAATCGTCGCTGGCTACCAGGGCGGTGAGGTTAATCCGCTGGGTGGCCATCTGTTGGTACATCAGTTTGATGCCCATGCCTGGGCTGAGGTGTGGCTACCGGACAAGGGTTGGTTCAGAGTCGATCCCACCGCCGCCGTAGCGCCTGAACGGGTATCGCTGGGGATCGAGCAAGCGCTGGCAGATGATGCCCACTTTCTCGAGGGCAGCCCGTTTTCACTGCTGCGTTATCGTCATCTCGCCTGGGTGAGCCAATTACGACTGAGCTGGGACTATGTCAACTATGCCTGGCAGCGGGGGGTGGTGGACTATGATGCGCGTACCCAGCAGCAGCTGTTAGCGCGATTTTTCGAGCGGGTCGATCTGCGCTTGCTGGGGCTGCTGTTGCTGGTGGCGGTCGGTCTGGTGATGGCGGCGCTCACGTTCTGGTTGCTGAGGCCTGGGCGTAATAGCCGCCAGCCAGACCCCCGCCTGCGCAGTTATCAATGGCTGTGCCGCAAGATGGCCCGACGCGGGTTAGCCCTGAGCATTGCGGAAACGCCGGCAGAATATTTGACCCGCTTGCGCCGGGAACGGCCGGATCTGGCGGGATCCCTACAGCCGATCGAGCAGTTGCTGATTCCCCTGCTGTATGCGCCTCCAGGACCGAATTCCGGGCAACAGTTGGTCCTGCTCAGGCGCATGATTCGCCGTCTGTAGGTTAGGCTTCTTTTGTAGGTTCGCCGTTAAGCGCTCCTGCATGGACGGCACTAGCTACATCCTTGTAGCGCGGGCTTTAGCCTGACGATGTTAACGGGTACATAGCCTCATTTAACTGTTTGCAAAGGCTTCAAGGGCTTTCCCCGTTAACCGGTAAGCCACCCATTCATCCTGTGGTTCTGCACCCATAGATTGGTAAAACTGTATTGCTGGCTCATTCCAGTCGAGCACACTCCACTCGAAGCGACCGCACTGCTTGGCAAGTGCAATCTTGGCCAGATTTTTCAACAGCGCCTTACCCGCACCTGCGCTTCTGTACTCTGGAGAAACATACAGGTCTTCAAGATAAAGACCCTGCTTACCGAGCCATGTTGAGTAATTAAAAAAGTAGACGGCAAAACCGATCGGCTCATCGTTGATGTTGCAGATAACCGCCCTGGTGTTTGAGTCAGCACCAAAGAGAGATTTCTGAATATCAGACTCTGTCGCTACGACTTCATGTTCTGCTTTTTCATAGATGGCAAGTTCGGTGACGAATCTGAGGATAAGAGCCGCGTCCTCAACAGTCGCCTGGCGAATTTCGATAACAGACATAGAGGTCTCCAATTGTTAGATTCCGCTACAGAGCCGGTCAGGTGATTTTGTCGATATCGCGGCGCATATCGTTGAGTTTACTGGTGACCACCTTTTCCAGGTGGTCGATGTCACTGCGGAGTTTGGCTTTGACATCTACCACCTCGTGCTCGTGCTTCACCAGTTCATGTAACTCATCGACCGCCGTCATCAGAAAAGCCGACATCTCGGTGATCTCCTGATACTTGTCCTGACTGCTGTCGACGCGGACGGTCTTGTAGGAGCGGCCGAATTTAAACTTTTTACTCCTTGGCAGCAACGAGCCTTTCTCGCGGCGGTAATAGACCTTAAGGACATCGCCGTCACCCTCCTGGCGGAGGCTGTATTTGACGATATCGCCGACGGACTGGACGCCCATCTCGGTTAATGCTGGATATTTTGACATCGGTATAGCTCTCTAACGTATTGAACACTAGATCACTCTAAAAGAGTGCTCTGATGCAAGCAACCCAAATATTGCCTGACTGTTGTTTGCGGGTGGCCAATACAAAAAGGCAGCGGTCGGGCTATTATAAGCGTTACAGCGTCTGTGCCGATTTCCTTTATTGGCCGACGCCATCTAACCTTTTGCTACGGAGAGCGCCCATGTTAACCCTGACCACTGTGATTCAGGAATCTCTGTTTACCGGGCGTAGTCTGGGGCTCGATCAACTGCACAGCCTGTTTGATCTGTCTCCTCTCTCGGTGTTGGTTGCCGACAGGGATGGCATCATCTGTTATGTCAATGTCGCCTGCTGCGAGGGCTTCGGTTACTCGGCATCAGAGCTGCTGGGCAATCACTCCGAGCTGCTACGCTCGGAACTGACCCCGGATCCTGTCTATCAGTCACTCAATAAGGCGTTATGCCTAGACGGGTACTGGAGTGGTGAACTCTGTAGTCGTAGCCTTGAGGGTCATCCCTGCTGGCAACAGGTGCATGTATCTCTGTTTAATGGCCCCCATAAGACCCCCCATACCCTGATGCTGATGGAAGATCTGGTCGAGCGGCTCGAATATGAGCAGTGGCTATTCAAGCGTACGGGGGTCGATGCGTTGACGGGATTGCCGACCCGAGTTCAGGTGTATGAGTTGCTCTATCAGCAGATCGCATTAACGACCGTTGCGGCTCCCTGTATCGGGTTGCTCAGCATCGATATCTACCGATTTAAACAGTTCAACGAGAGTCTGGGGCACAGCACTGCCGATCAGCTGCTGATCGCGATATCGGAGCGTTTAAAATGCTGCCTTAAGGCTAAGGACAAGCTGTGTCGTCTGGGAGGTGATCAATTTGTATTGCTGGCTGCAGGCCAGGCGGACAAACGGGCGATAGGCTTGTTGGCGTCCGATCTGCGGGATGAGTTTTCGGCGCCTTTTAGTATCCAAGGGCATACTATTTTCGTCGGATTGAGTATCGGTGTGGCCGTTTTTCCCGATGATGGACGCGACCCCGTACAGCTGTTCAGGCATGCGGATACCGCACTCTATCTGGCTAAAAAACAGGGCCGGAACAGGATCTCGGTATTTTTCCCCGAACTGGAGCAGCAAGCGTTGCAGCGCCAGCATCTTGAAACTGAATTTCGCTTTGCCCTCGAGCGCGGCGAACTCTCGGTACACTATCAGCCGCTGATCGGCCTGGATGCCGAGGTGCAGGGCGCAGAAGCGGTGATGCGTTGGAACAGTCTCAGCATGGGGCTGGTGGCACCGGAACAGTTTGTGCCCTTAGCCGAAGCGATCGGGATGATACATCTGATCGGCAACTGGTGTCTTGATCAGGCGTGCCAGCAAGCCAAACTCTGGATGGATGAGGCCGATGCGCCCTGGTTTGTCGCCGTGAATGTTTCTCCACTGCAGCTGTGTCACAGCGGTTTTGTCGAAGCTGTGGAGGCGGTGCTGGCGAAATACCAGCTACCCGCGTCCCGACTCGAGCTGGAGGTGACCGAAGGGGTGTTGGTGGCAAATCGGGAGCAGGCGGCCAGCCGCCTGGATCAGCTCAGTCGCCTGGGGGTTAAACTCTCGATCGATGATTTCGGCACGGGTTATTCGTCACTGAGTTACCTGCAATACTTCCCCTTTAATACCCTCAAGATTGATCGCAGCTTTATTGTCGATATGCCTGCGAATCGGGGTAGTGCCAAGCTGGTTAAAGCAATCGTGGCGATGGCCAAGAGTCTGGATCTCAAGCTGGTCGCCGAAGGGGTCGAGACCAGCGAGCAGGTCACCTTCCTGCAAGCCTTAAACTGCGACCTGCTGCAGGGTTACTACTTCTCAGCCCCGCTGCCGGCGACTGAGTTTCTGGACTGGGTTCGATTGCGGGATTGATCGCATTTGAGAGAGTTTCCCTTGTGGGAGTCGCCTTGTGGGAGCCTGCCTGCAGGCGATCTTTTCTCCCTTTAAGGGTCCTTATTCTCCAGCTCTTCGTGAATGTAGCGCTCGACATACTGCTGTCCACGGCGAGAGGCGTTGACTATCCATACGCTCAGGAGCCCGCCAACGGCCAGGGTGATGATTCGCGCGTCGGGAAACAACAGCACCAGCATCAGGGTGGCGGGGATGATGATGGCCAGACCAACCTTCATGCGCTTGCCCAGCTTGCCCTGCAGTAGCCGGGCGGCTTCCGGACTGTCTAGGCCGGAGCGCTGCAGTGACTCACACAGGGATTCATAATCACGTTGCTGCTTGCCCTGCATGCGTCCGAAAGGGTCGTTGATATTCATCGGTTGACTTCTTGTGGGTGGATGCTGGTGGGGGGATGACAGGGAGGATACCTGATCTTAAAGGTATTAGCTGGTCTCGGTGCATAGCGCCAGCCAACGCTGGATGCCGGCGCTAAGGTATTTATGCCGATGGAGGATAAAGTAGAACTTGCGCCGGAAATCGCGTTGCGGCACCGACAGGGGGACCAGCGTTTTATGTTTGAACGCTTCCCGGAGCGCTATTTCAGACAAGCAGCCCACTCCCATGCCTGATTCGACCGCCCGTTTGATCGCCTCGGTATGCTGCAACTCGAGGCTGATCTGCAGCTGAGGGAGCAACCCCTGGAGCGCGCGTTCGAACACCTGCCTTGTTCCCGAACCGGCTTCACGAAGAATCCACTGGGCACTCAGCAGATCCTTATCGCTGAGCTGCTGGCGTTGTGCGAGTGGATGGCCGGGCGCACAGAACACCACTAGCTCATCGTCGCGCCAGGGGGTGATCTCTAACTCGGGGTGCTGCATCTCACCCTCGATCAAGCCGATATCGAGATCGAAACTGACCACCCGCTCGACGATCTCGCGGGTGTTGGCCACATGCAGGCTGACTTTGGCTGCGTTAGTCTGTGCCATATAGCGCCCCATCAGTGGCACCATCAGATAGTTACCGATGGTCAGGGTCGCTCCCACCTTAAGCGGCCCAGCATCCGCATGGCGGTCGAGGTCGGTCTCCAGTGCGCGGGCCTGTTCCATCAGGGCCTGGGCGCGCGGTTGCAGCAGGCGGCCCAGCTCATTGAGCTGCAGGCGCTTGCCGATCCGGTCAAACAGTTGGATATCAAACTGCTGCTCCAGCTCTTTGAGCGCGCTGCTAGCGGCACTCTGAGACATCGACAGGGCTTTGGCGGCCCGAGTGATGTTCTGTTGTTGTGCAGTCTCGAGGAAGACCTCTAGCTGGCGCAGGCTGTAGCGCATAATCTATAAAACCGATTAGATAAATTAATATTACTTGTTTGTTAGATAGGTTAGTCCTGCTTTAAAGTGGATGCAAGGCATAGATATGCCGCTTTTTATTCTTTTTGGTTATATGTGTAGAGACAAGTCATGAGCGCTATTTTGCAGGAACAGGTTCTCAGTGTGCATCACTGGAACGATACCCTATTCAGCTTTAAAACCAGTCGTTCGCAGAGTTTCAGGTTCAAAAACGGTCATTTCACCATGATCGGGCTAGAGCATGAAGGGCGGCCACTGATGCGTGCCTACAGTATCGCCAGCGCCAACCATGAGGATGAGCTGGAGTTTTTCAGTATCAAGGTGGCGGACGGCCCTCTGACCTCCAAGTTGCAGAAGATTCAGGTCGGTGATGAGATCCTGATCAGCCGCAAACCCACAGGGACACTGATTCTCGATCATCTACTGCCCGGGCGTAACCTCTATATGATCAGTACCGGCACCGGATTGGCGCCCTTTATGAGTCTGATCAAAGATCCCGAGATCTATGAGCGCTTCGATAATGTCATCCTGACCCACGGTGTGCGCTATGTCTCTGAGCTGGCCTACAGCGATATGATCAGCAATGAGCTGCCTAATCACGAATATCTGGGTGAAGAGATCAGTGAAAAGTTGCTGTATTACCCCACGGTGACGCGCGAACCCTTCCGTAACCAGGGGCGTCTGACCGATCTGATGCAGACCGGCAAGCTGTGCAAGGATCTGGGACTGCCCGCGTTTAGCCCGGAACACGACCGCTTTATGATCTGTGGCAGCCCCTCGATGCTCAAAGATACCTGCGCGATTTTGAATGCGCAGGGCTTTGAGGAAGCACGCCACGGTGATCAGGGCCATTACGTTATCGAGCGCGCTTTTGTGGAGCGTTGAGGCAGTACCCGCTGGCGCTGGGTGGTCGGTTTCAGGCACTATAGGAGGCTTGTTCGGCCGGTAAGGGCCGATAACCACGCATTCAAGGAGACCCTTATCGCCAGCCAATATCCTGCCCCGCAGCGAATCTCGCTTAAGCGGGGTCCCAGCCAGTCTTCTCATCAGTCTTCTAACCAAAGTGGTATCCTCTGATGCGCGGCCTGTTACGCCTGCTTGCTCCGCTGATCTTCTGGATCACCTACAGAGCCTTTCGCTCGAAAAGGTTCAAGAGATCGGCGCGCAAACACCGTTGGATGATGAGCAGTTTTCGGCTCGCCGCCGATATCGGCCATACAGAGGCACTGTCGGTCTACGGTCACCTGTTATTCCTGCGTGGCGATAGCCCTAAGAGTACGATCCAGGGCGCGGTCTATCTTGAACGCGCGGCCACTCAGGGGGATATGAAAGCCCAGTATCAGATGGGGCGCATCTCCGAAAATGGCGGCGGCAAAGACGACCGCATAAACCTCGACAAGGCTCTGGATTACTACCTGCAGGCTGCCGAACAGGGGCATGTGCTGGCCGTTACCCGGCTTGCCGATGGCTATGCTAATGCAGAGCTTGGATTACTCCAGGATACGGCTAAGGCAGAATCCTGGCGCCAGAAGATGCCCTCGTAGAAAGTGAATCATCCCTCCCTGAAGAGAGCTAGGTAGTCTGGAATGCAATGCTAGGAAGGGTGAGGGGGTCAGGCTTCTTTTGTGGGTCAGGCTTTAGCCTGACAGCATATTTGCAGCAGAGCGCGAGTTGTCGGAATAAATTCCGACCCACAGGAGCGTGCAGTTGTTGCAGGAGCCTTCAACGACCTGCCTGCAGGCGCTCTTTTAGCCCTTTACCGCTCTCCGCCTCTTGGTATACTCCTGCCCGACCTTTCCCTCCTATTTTCATAGTCTTCCGAGAATCTAATGAACAAAAGCCTGATCACCAACCTCCTAGCGTTTAGCGCGGCGCTGGCCGGTTACCTGCTGCAACTGCCACTATTGCAGACCGCGGGTTTATTCGCGCTGTCCGGCGCTATCACCAACTGGCTGGCGGTGCATATGTTGTTCGAAAAAATTCCGGGGCTCTATGGCTCCGGGGTGATCCCCTGTCGCTTCGAAGAGTTCAAGCTCGGACTCAAGACGCTGATCATGGAACAGTTTTTCACCGCAGAAAATATCGAGCGTTTCTTAAAGCCCGAGAATGGCATGCAGCCCAACCTGCATCTGGCACCGGTGATCGACAAGCTGGATCTGAGCCCGCTGTTCGATGCCCTGGTAAAGGCGATCGAAGAGTCTTCACTCGGTGGGATGCTCAGCATGGTCGGTGGCGTAGCAGCACTGCAGCCACTCAGGGATCCCTTTATTGCCAAGGCTAAAATTAAGCTCGAGGAGATGACGGAGGAAGAAACCTTCGTGAAGCTGCTGCGTGAAGAGCTGGAGCAGCCCGACAGCCTGATGCAGATTAATACGCAGGTGGAGCAGGTGGTCGAGCAACGTCTGAACGAGTTGACCCCGCAGCTGGTCAAAGAAATAGTCGCTACCATGATCCGCAAGCATCTTGGCTGGCTGGTGGTGTGGGGCGGGGTGTTCGGTGCTTTGATCGGCCTGTTCGCCTCACTGGCAGGCTTATAAGCAAGGCTTAATCGTCTGGGCTTCGGCGCTGTACAAGCGTCGAAGAATCGGGCAACGTTTGCCTATTAATATCCAGTCCGGATCTACCGGGCTGTATCTGTCTACCCTGATCCAAGAGAGGAGCCTTCAGATGTCCAAATACAGCTCTGGTCCGAGCAGTGATGCGTTGAAAAAACTGGTTAGCCAGTCGCATCAAAGTCAAACCCAGCGTGAGGCCGGTTACCGCGAAAAATCGCTGAAGATGTATCCCTGGATCTGTGGCCGCTGTGCCCGTGAGTTCAATCTGGGCAATCTAAGCGAGTTGACGGTCCATCACCGCGATCACAATCACGATAATAATGCGCCTGATGGCAGTAACTGGGAGTTGCTCTGCCTGTACTGCCACGATAACGAACACAGCCGCTATGTCGATACCGCCGAGCACAGCAAAACGGTGGCCGGTGGTGATCGTCTAGAAGCTGCGACCAGTCAGCCCTTCGCCAATCTGATGGATCTGCTGAAGCCTAAACCGTGATCGGCTGTTGTTCTCTGTGGGTCGGGCTTTAGCCCGAGATAGACTGTGACTTGCCTGCAGGGACGACACGCTCCATTCATGGTCAATGAGCCGCACCACGGGCTATCCGTGGGGTCTAGATCTGGGCGGTACCGTGGAGCAATTCGTCAGAGAAGCGTAGTGACTGCGTGCGAGATAAGCTCAGGCTTTTGCATCTCACAAGGCAAACCGGCTATGTAGCGCATCAGACTGGCAGATTGCTGGGTGTTGAGAGCGCTCCTGATGCTGCTTGGAAGCTTTTCAATAATACCCATGAGTATGGCCGCTTCTTCAAAAGAAAGAGCTTTCGAGCCGAAATCGTCCGGCAATTCGGCTGATACTGTGTTTTCAAAAAGCCCCATGCCATTTTGCCAGACAATAAGAGAAAACGGATTCGATTCAGTGATTGCGGCAATCTGTAGCAAATGCGGTACCTTAAGTAACCTAAGCCCTGTTTCGGCATGGCTGATGGTCGCTTGTCTAGAGTTAATCCGCGCAGCAAGTTTAGCTTGGCAGATCCCTCTTTTGGTTCGAGCGGCCTTTAGCGCTTCGCCAGTAGCTGGCATGTTAACGCCAATGCGCTCGTAGAACGCAACATCATCATTACTCTGTTAATTCAGCCAGGTTATAAGTACACAGTGAGTAATACATTTAAGTATATTCTGGAGGAAGAGACGTAGTTATATCAACTCCGGTTTAGTAATTTCGACCAGGCCCAAAATTCACACAATCTGGTCTTCTCAAAATCGGGTTCGTAGCTGCTCTCTGGGTCATCAAGACGATGCCCTGGGACTATGACCGATATTCACAAATTCAAATTATTCGCTGGCGTATCGATAACGCAGATTGAAATCTGAGATCAGCTCCTTCTATGTCAGGATAGTTGTCGGTGTGCCAAGAAGGCGAAGTTGCAGGAAGCGGTTTCGTCATGCTGTACCAGTGATGAGGGAGGGCCCCTCGGTGTCGCCGATTAGGCGGAGATACCAAACCACCCT
>JBLIEQ010000008.1:0-132818 GCA_047633175.1 Motiliproteus sp.
TATGATTAGTCATGGTCCGTCTTACTCCCCTGTGATGTCTGTTTGCTCATTCATCATGGCTCATTTGAAGCCGATTGGAGTGAGGCGGACCATCCCATTAGGTCTAACATCACAACAGTGGTTTTGTATAGAATTCTGAAATGTTAGACCTGACCCCGTAGTTTCCCTGGAATGTTAGACCTGACCCCTTGGTTTCCTAAACCACTCATAGGGGCTGAAAGTTGTGAAGCTAGTGTATTCACTGCTCCAAATACAGCTAAAGCTGATGAGTTCGGAGAATCTATAGTTGCAGCTGCTTTTGATATAGAACCTGTAGTTTCAATAGCAGAAACTATATCATCAATTGTTTGAGAATTAACAGCCATAAATATTTCCTTTTATTTTAAGTAATTAATAATAAAATAAATATTAAAAATCATAATCAGAACAGTGCATATTCTGTCTGAGGTAAGGGAAAAGCTACTCCCCCACTCCACATATCCTTTTTTTACTAAGTAGTATTTTTTAAAAAATATCATTGATCCAGGAATAACAAGGAATAACAACAACATAATATAGTGGAAAGTCATAATATTTACCTGTAAGTTTAAACCATTATTAACATTTAAATTTTAAATATTATATTACGGTAAATCGCTATTTACAGCGGGTCATAGGGGCAGGTCTAACATCACAACAGTAGTTTTGTGTAGAATGCTGGAATTTAGACCTGACCCCTTGGTGCTCTTGGTGCTCCGCACCCGGGCGACCGTATTACCGACTTGCCGGCTGTTATAAAAAGAGATCGGCAAGCGCAGCAGATGGCTAAAGAGCTTTGAACCCAGGGTCACATCGACCCGGTTGGTCGTATGTGAAAACACATAGGTACGCAAGCCGTTTAAGATCACATCAAACAAGGACACCACGATCAAACCAAAACAGAGCACATCGAGTGTGGTAAGCCCCTGATGCACTAATACTTTGTCGATAATCACCTGGAAAAAAAGCGGGGTAACTAACGCAAACAGCTGAATAAAAAAGGAGGCGACCAGAACCTGGATAAGAATTTTTTTGTACTTAATGATAGAGGGCACAAACCAGCTGATATCGAACTTACCGCTCATGCCCGGTATCACAGAACGGCGAGTCAGCATCAATAAGCGACCACTCCAGCGTTCAGAAAACTGGTCTTCGGTAAGCACCTCGGGTTTATTGGACTGATCCTGAATTAACAACTTACCTTCACCAGCGCGCGCCACAATAAAATAGCTGCCGTTTTTATCTTCGGCGATGGCGGGTAAGGCAAGTTGTTCGAGTTTATCGACGGAGGTGGTGACGACTTTCGCTTTTAACCGCAGATGACGCGCCGCTCGCACCAGCGCCGTTTCGTCTAACGGCTTATCGTGGGTACCAAACTGATGCTGTATTTGTGCGGAGTCTGCCGCGACCTGGTAAAAGCGGGCCACCATGATGAGACAAGACAGGCCTGTATCGACAGGCCTCTCATTTGAATTCGAGGGCAAAGCAACATCCATTTAATTAAAGCCCTAGTCCGTAATGTCATTCCAACTCCCTGAAATGACGAAATAACCATAGCGATCGCAAGTCTACTTGTCAATATATCACTATCACTTTAATGCTCAGGCCATACCCTGATCTAAAACGTTACGGCCAGACCTATGGTCGCCTGTTTGAGGTGCCTGGGCGGGGCCGTTGTCAGTTCCCAACAACAACGGCATCCCTGCAGGCAGTGGTCAGGAGCGGCCTTAGCGTTTTTACTTTGTCGTAGTGCACAAATAAAGCTGACCGGCGGGGGCGCATCATTTGATTGAAAAAAAATAATGCAGGATTAACGGCTAGCAACGACTAACTGGGATACAGCCTTTTTTTAGACATAAAAAAGCCCGCACATTGCGGGCTTTTTAACAAAGAGTCTTTATTAGTGTTCGCGGGTCGCGCGAAACTTGATATCGGGCCAGCGCTCTTCGGTTAAGGATAAGTTAACCCGGCTCGGCGCCAGGTAAGTCAACAGGCCACCGCCATCCAGCGCGAGATTATCGTGCCCCTTACGCTTGAACTCCTCGAGCATCTTGTCATCAGCACACTCGACCCAGCGCGCGGTATGTACCGATACCGGCTCATAGAGACAGTCTACCTTGTATTCATCTTTGAGCCGGAACACCACCACCTCAAACTGCAGCTGACCCACGGCACCCAGTACCAGGCTGTTGTTTTTCATCGGCATAAACAGCTGTACCGCACCCTCTTCGGACAACTGCTGCAGGCCTTTCTGCAGCTGCTTCATCTTCAAGGGATCGAGCGGCCTTACCGCTTGAAACATCTCCGGTGCGAAGTGAGGAATACCGGTATATTTGAGCACTTCCCCCTCGGTAAAGGTATCGCCGATCTGGATGGTACCGTGGTTATGCAGGCCGATAATATCGCCAGACCAGGCCTGCTCCACACTGGAGCGATCCCCTGCCAGGAAGGTGACCGCATCGGCGATCCTGACATCTTTACCGATCCGGCAATGGCGCATCTTCATCCCCTGTGAATAGCTCCCCGAACAGATCCGCATAAAGGCGATACGGTCACGGTGCTTGGGATCCATATTGGCCTGGATCTTAAAGATAAACCCAGAAAACTTGTCCTCATCTGCCGCCACTTCACGCGCCTGGGTGGCACGGGCAATCGGCGCGGGCGCCCACTCTACGAAGTCATTGAGCATCTCCCGCACACCAAAGTTACCCAGCGCGGTTCCGAAGAACACCGGGGTCATCTTGCCTGCCAGGAACGCCGCCTGATCGTAGGTATGACTGGCACCGCGGACCAACTCGATCTCTTCACAGAAACGCTCATACAGATCACCCAGATAGGCGCGCGCCTCATCGCTGTCCAATCCCTGGATCTGCTCATCATCATGCAGCAGGCTGCCCTGGCCCTGCTTATACTTTACGATCACATCGGTATAGAGGTTATAGACACCCTGAAACTGCCGGCCCATATCGATCGGCCAGTTGATCGGCGCGGCCTGTATCTTCAATACCGCCTCGATCTCGTCCAGCAGATCGATGGGGTCACGGATATCACGGTCCATCTTATTGACGAAGGAGAAGATGGGCGTATCCCGCAGCCGGCAGACATCCATCAATTTGATCGTGCGCGCCTCGACGCCCTTGGCACCATCGACCACCATCAAGGCCGAATCCACCGCCGTCAGCGTCCGGTAGGTATCCTCAGAGAAGTCTTCGTGACCGGGAGTATCCAGCAGATTCACGGTGCGATCGTTATAGGGGAATTGCATCACCGAGGAGGTGATCGAGATCCCCCGCTCCTGCTCCATCGACATCCAGTCCGAGGTGGCATGACGATCGCTCTTACGCCCCTTTACTGTACCGGCCTTCTGGATTAGCTGACCGAGCAGCAGCAGCTTCTCAGTAATGGTGGTCTTACCGGCATCCGGGTGGGAGATAATGGCGAAAGTGCGCCTGTGAGCGACCTGCTTCGAAACTTTAGACATAGCAACTTCTACGTTAGACCTGACAAAACGGCTGAAAACACCAGCGCGAAAAAATGGCCTGTAGTATAACGCGTCAACAGCCAGACTGCAGCAGGGCAGACTGTCGTGTTTTTTGTAGGTTAGGCTTTAGCCTGACGACCACAGCATCCTGACAGCCTTGCCGGACTGCTTTCTACCTACAAAAACGACCTACAAGGGGGACTTCTTTTGTGGGATAGGCTTCAGCCTGACGATGAAAGCGCTCTGCTAGCCTTGTCGGACTAAAGTCCGACCTACAAAGTGTTCCGCATCACGATCGCATGCTCGGGCACGGCGCCATCGCGATAGTAATTTTTGCGCAACCCTACCGACTCAAAACCGCACTTGAGGTACAGCGCTCGGGCCGCGGCATTCGACTCACGTACTTCAAGAAACAGCTCTTCGGCCTGCACGCGATGCAAGCGCTCAAACAACGGCGCTAACAATCGCCGACCGATGCCGCGGCCTTGCCGGCTTGGGTCGACCCCGATGGTCAAAAGATCGGCCACACCGCCTCCCTGACTCGCGACCAGATAACCGACCAGAGTGTCTTGCTGCACCGCCACCCACAGCCAGCGGTCGCCAAGCAGACTGCTCTGCAGCTGCGTCAGACTCCAGGGGGTGTTGAATAAGCGGCTCTCAAGGAGCGCGATTTGTTCCAGGTCTGCAGCAACCGCGACCCTGATGCTCGGCGGCCTCTCAGTGTCCAACCGGCAGCTTCCGCAGCGGCTGCAGCTGCCGCCAGAGCTCCGCCTTAAGACCGGGCAGGCGCAACACCTCGTTGAGGCCGTGGCAGCAGAGTGCGGATCGACCCTGATGCTCGATCAACTGCCCAGAAGCTGCCGGCTGCGCGGCGGGCAACAGATACCTCTGGGTACTTTCCCCCATCAACAGCAGCACGCGATGCGAGGTCTGCAGCACGCCTGCCAGCGCGACTTCTAGGGCATGCCTGGCGATCGCTTCGGATTGATCGAAGCGAGCCCGGGGATCCAGCGGCCATTGGAATTCATGCAGACCGCCGGACAGCTGCGCGCTGCCACCCAAACCCACTGCCGCGACGATCGCATTCAGCAACCGCTGATGCTCAGCGCTCCAGACCTGCGCGTTGCGGGTCGGCAGATCGGTTATCACCAAGCAGTCGCTGTAACTGACCATCGCCAGTCTGAAGTGCGGTACGGCCTTGGATCTGGACGAGGGCAATGCGGCTGGGTCGGTGGAGATGGCGGTGGCTGTCGTAGCCACCGCCAATGCGGGACTGGCGCTAGGCTTGACGACCACAGCATCGACTGCAGCCTCGACGACAGCGTCCGCCGCCTGGTGCTCAGGCGCAGCCGCTGCGGGTAACACCGGTGGTTCAGCCGACTGTGCGGGCTGAACCGGGGCCGCCGCGCTTGTCCCCTGCACCAGTTGCCGTAAGGGCGCGCCATGCGTGGCCGGACGGACCGACGCCGTGGTCAGGTCGGCAGCGACTGCCGGCTTCGATCCGGACGACTCGGGTGCCGCGGCCTGCCAGTGCCAGGCTGGCGAGGCGGCGGCGCCCGGCAGCACCTGTCGTGGCAACCAGAGCGTCACCCCCATCGCCGCCAGATATTGCTGTCGTAGCTGTTCTGACTGGTGCTGTTCTGACTGGAACTGTTCTGACTGGGTATGGATCATCCTTTAATAACCTAAACCTGCGGGTGGGGTTTTTTCACATGCGACAACAACAGATTCGCGGCATTGAGATAGGCCCTGGCCGAGGCGATCACGATATCCGTATCGGCACCCAGGCCATTCACAATCCGTCCGCCTTTCTCCAGGCGTACGGTGACCTCGCCCTGGGAGTCGGTACCGCTGGTGATCGCATTGACCGAGTACAGCGACAGGCTGGCGTCGGTGTGTACGATACTCTCGATCGCCTTATAAGCCGCATCGACCGGACCACTGCCTGTAGAGGTGGCGCTGATCTCGACGCTGTCGACCATCACCACGACCTCAGCCACCGGTGTTTCACCGGTCTGTGAGGTCACCTTCAATGAACTCAGGCGAAACTTTTCATTAATCGCCTCGCTGCGGGCACCCGAAACCAGGGCCTGCAGATCTTCATCGAAGATCTCGTGCTTCTTATCGGCCAGATCCTTAAACCGGGCGAAGGTGGCATTAAGTTCGGCATCAGTATCGAAACTAATCCCCAGGTCGTCCAGACGGGCACGGAAGGCCGCCCGGCCGGAGTGTTTACCCAGCACCATCTTGTTGGCATTCCAGCCCACATCCTGGGCGGTCATAATCTCGTAGGTTTCGCGGTTCTTAAGCATTCCGTCCTGGTGGATACCCGACTCATGCGCAAAGGCATTAGCCCCGACAATCGCCTTATTGGGCTGCACCGGAAAGCCGGTCACCCCCGATACCAACCGCGAACAGGGCACGATCTGGGTAGCATCGATGCCCGTTTCCAGGCCGAGGATATCCTTGCGGGTCCGCAGCGCCATGACCACCTCTTCCAGTGAGGCATTACCGGCCCGTTCGCCCAGGCCATTGATCGTACACTCTATCTGTCGTGCGCCATTACTCACGGCCGCCAGCGAGTTGGCCACGGCCAGACCCAGATCGTTATGGCAGTGCACCGAGAATACCGCCTTGTCCGCATTGGGAACCCGTGCAATCAGCTGGGCAAGGGTACGTCCAAACTCCTCGGGTACCGCGTAGCCAACGGTATCGGGGATATTGATGGTGCGCGCCCCGGCATCGATCACCTGTTCGATAATCCGGCACATAAAATCCAGATCGGAACGGCTGGCATCTTCGAGCGAAAACTCGACATCGTCGATCAGATTACGCGCCCGCTTAACCGCATAGACCGCCTGCTCCACGACCTGATCAGGCTGCATCTGCAGCTTGTATTTCATATGGATCGGCGAGGTGGCGATAAAGGTGTGGATTCGGCCAGAGTTGGCGTTGGCCAGCGCCTCGCCTGCACGATCAATATCCAGATCCAGGGCACGAGACAGGCTGCAGACGGTGCTGTCTTTGATGGTATCGGCGATCAGCTTTACCGCCGCGAAGTCTCCGGGACTGGCGACCGCAAAACCGGCTTCGATCACATCGACGCGCATCTTTTCCAGCGCCTTGGCGATCCGTAGCTTTTCGTCACGGGTCATGGAGGCACCCGGGCTCTGCTCGCCGTCACGCAGGGTGGTATCAAAAATTATAACGCGATTAGTGCTCATGCTGTGGCTCCGCCGGACCTGAAACTGAGGCCCGAAATCGATAAATTGAGGGGGAACAGAGGTATAAATGACAAAAATAAGAGAGGTTGACCGACAATGGGCTCAATATTACCGCTTAAATAGTCTATTGCAAGCCTATACACTGCCCTCATCTTGTATAGAGCGGAGCCCGACCATGATTCCAGCAAACCCCAGCCTGTCAGACTTTGATACCGAAGTAGATCGCACCCGTACGTCCAGTCAAAAATGGGACAAGTATGGCGCGCGCGATATCCTGCCGATGTGGGTGGCCGATACCGATTTTAGCTCTCCGCCCGCCATCATCGACGCCCTGCAGCAACGGGTCGAACACGGGGTGTTCGGCTACACTCAGACACCGGCCGAACTGACCGAGGTCGTGCTGGAGCGACTGCAGCGCCTGTATGGCTGGAAGGTCGAGGCCGAAGCCCTGGTCTGGCTGCCCGGACTGGTTTGCGGGCTGCATCTGGCCTGTCGCAGCGTCGGCGAATCGGGTTCCGCAGTGGTCGCCCCCAAACCGATCTACCCGCCCTTCATGACCGCGCCGGGGTTATCCGACCGGACGCTGATCAGCGTGCCTCTATGTCAGGATGAGCTGCGCTGGGTGATCGATTTTGATGCCCTGGAGTCAGCCATCACCGCCAACACTCGGTTGCTGTTGTTTTGTAACCCGCAGAACCCTGGAGGCAGCGTCTACCGGCGCGACGAACTGCAGCGGCTGCTGACGATCTGCCACCGCCATCAGCTGGTGCTCTGCTCTGACGAAGTCCATTGTGACCTGCTGCTCGAACCTGGCGTCGAGCACCTTCCTGCGGCAGCCCTCGACCATCCGGCCGCACAACAGAGCATCACCCTGATGGCACCGAGTAAGACCTTCAATATTGCCGGCCTTGGCTGCTCGTTAGCGATCATTCCCGATCCCCAGCTACGCCAGCAGTTTAAGCGGGTGCAACGCGGCATCGTGCCGGACGTTAATCTGCTCGGCTATACCGCCACCCTCGCGGCTTACCGCGATGGCGATGAATGGAATCGCCAGCAATGCGACTACCTGCGTCACAACCGCGACTACCTGCTGCGTGAAATCAACGCGATCGACGGCCTCAGGCTCGACCCCTTCGACGCCACCTACTTGGCCTGGATCGATGTCTCGGCACTGCAACTGGAGAATCCAGCCGCGTTCTTCGAGCAGGCCGGGGTCGGCATGTCGCCGGGTGCTGACTTTGGCGACCGCCGTTTTATGCGAATGAACTTCGGCTGCACCCGCAGCACCCTGGAAGAGGCCGTGCGGCGTATACGCCTGGCGCTGGTTTAAATAAAACAGGGTAGCCAAACCCGGTTGCCCGATCGTTTATTGCGCTTCCACGCCGTGGAACTGGCGGACAATATCGACAAACAGATCACGTGCCCGATTCGAGCGGGCGTGACTACGGGTGATCGCGGCAACCCCGAGCGCAAAATGCCGTTCCTCTGGAATCAAGCTTTTCAACTCACCTGCGGCGACATGTTCCTGCACATACTTATCGGGCATAAAGCCTATATAGGCACCTGACAGGATCATCGCCAACCGGGCCTCATAGAAGTAAGCGATGGCCGATTTATTCATGCCGGCCAGCTGTTCGCCGACCTCGGGGCTGGTCTGCACTCCAGCATGAACCACCTTGCTCGCCAGCACCCGGGCTGCCAATTCGGTCGCATCCGCGCTAAACAGCGGGTGGTGGCGGCTGCAATACAGGTGGCAGTCATCACTATAGAGCGGGCTGTACTCCAGCCCATCGAACTGGCGATGAAACGGGATAAAACCTATGTCGGCCTCATCGTTGAGCACCATCCGCTCGATATCGGTCAGGGCTTTGACGTCCAGAAGCACCTTAACATCGGGCGCCTCCAGCGAAAAACGGGCGATCGCCTCGGGGATACATGCCTGCGGATCCATGCAGATGGTATCACTGGCGATGATCCGCAGCTCGCCGGTCAGCGCGACATGCAGGGCGTTGACCCCGGTACGAAAGGACTCCAGGGACGAGAACAAACCCTTCATCAACGCATACACCTCGGCCCCCTCCTCCGTCAATGCAAAACCGGCACGACCTCGACGACAAAGCGTTAAGTTCAGGCGTTGTTCCAGATTGGCGATATGGATACTGATCGTGGAGCGGCCGATGCTCAACTCGGTCTCCGCTGCCGCAAAACCCCCGCACTCCACCACCGACTTAAACACCTTCAACAATCGGATCTCATAATCGGCCACCTGGCCGAGCTTAATTGTCAATGATTTTTTCACCTGAACTCCATTCCAACGAAATCATTTCAATTTGAACTACTTCAGCACAGGCCATCTTAACACTCACATATGGATTCAAACGGCTGCACCGGCGACACCGGCATTGTTTGATGATCATCAACATAAAGACACGAACAGCAATGTTTATCATACATGTTGGCTCACTTAGTATCCATGACTGGCTCTGTTAATAGTTAACGCCGACGGAGATAATCCAGCGTTACAACAATAATTATTGAAACCCAATCAACGGTAGAGATCCTATGACCCTAATCCTCAACAACAGCGCGCTACTCAAGCAGCAGGCCTTTATCAACGGCAACTGGTGTGATGCGGCAAGCGGAAACCGTTTCAGCGTCTCCAACCCCAGCAATCTCGAGCAGATCGCCGAGGTCCCGAATATGGGTGCTACAGAAACGCTCGCCGCCATCGATGCGGCCGACAAGGCGCTCGCAGGCTGGAGCAAGCTGACCGCCAAAGAGCGTGCCAACCGCCTGCGCGCCTGGCACGATCTGATCATGGCCAACCAGGATGATCTGGCCCGTATCCTGACGACCGAACAGGGCAAGCCGTTGGCCGAGGCCAGGGGCGAGATCGCTTACGGAGCCTCCTTTATCGAATGGTTCGCCGAGGAGGCCAAGCGGGTCTATGGTGACGTGATTCCGGCCCACGGCCCCGATAAGCGGCTTATCACCATCAAGCAGCCGATCGGTGTGGTCGCGGCCATCACCCCCTGGAACTTCCCTAACGCGATGATCACCCGCAAGGTCGCCCCTGCCCTAGCTGCCGGCTGCACCGTGGTGGTCAAGCCCGGCGAAGACACGCCCCTGTCGGCGCTGGCGCTGGCCGAGCTGAGTGTGCAGGCGGGTATTCCGGCAGGCGTATTTAATGTGATCACCACCCTGGACTCCCCCGCAGTCGGCAAGACCCTGTGCGACGACAGCCGGGTCCGCAAGCTGTCGTTCACCGGCTCCACACCGGTCGGCAAGTTGCTGATGCGTCAATGCGCCGACACCGTCAAGAAGGTCTCGCTGGAGCTGGGCGGCAACGCCCCCTTTATCGTCTTCGATGATGCCGACCTGGATGCCGCTGTTACGGGTGTTATGGCGTCCAAGTTTCGTAACGCCGGTCAGACCTGTGTCTGCACCAACCGCATCCTGGTGCAGGACAGCGTCCACGATGCCTTTATCAGCAAACTCACCACCGCCGTCAAGGCCTTGCAGCTGGGCGATGGCTTCAGTGACGGCATTACCACCGGCCCCCTGATCAATGCCAAGGCGGTCACCAAGGTCAAGCGCCTGGTCTCCAACGCGGTTAAAGAGGGCGCCCAGCTGATACTGCAGGGCACCACCGAGCAGCTAAACGACAATTTTTATGCCCCCGCCATCCTGACCGGGGTGACCCCCAGCATGGAAATCGCCAACGAGGAGATCTTCGGGCCGGTCGCTACGGTGTTCCGCTTCCAGGACGAAGCCGAGGCCATACAGCTCGCTAACGACACCCCGTTCGGCCTGGCCGCCTATTTCTACGCCCGCGATATCGGCCGGGTCTGGCGGGTCGGCGAAGCCTTGGAGTACGGCATGGTCGGCATCAACGAAGGGATCATCTCCACCGAGGTGGCCCCGTTCGGCGGCATCAAGGAATCCGGCATCGGCCGCGAAGGCTCCAGATACGGCATCGATGACTTTGTCGAGATCAAATATCTGTGTATGGGCGGCATCTGACGACGCAACCTTTTAACTATTCTTTTCAATTACAAAACGATTAAGTGCTATACCCGGGCACCTGAGGGAACGACTATGAACAACGCTTCACTGCAACAACGTAAAGACGCCGCTTTCGCCCGTGGGCAGGGCACCCTGACCCACGCTTACATCGAAAGAGCCAAGAACGCCGAGCTCTGGGATATCGAGGGTAAGCGGTATATCGACCTGGGCAGCGGTATCGCCGTGGTCAACACCGGCCACAACCATCCCAAGGTACAGGCCGCGGTGCAGGCCCAGCTGGAGAAGTTCAGCCATACCTGCGTCATGGTGACCCCCTACGTATCGGCCGTCGAACTGGCCGAGAAACTCAACGCCGCCGCCCCCGGCGATACCCCCAAGAAGACCATATTCGTCACCACCGGTGCCGAGGCGGTCGAGAACTGCGTCAAGATCGCCCGTGCCCATACCGGTCGCAGCGGCGTAATCGCCTTCAACGGCGGCTTTCACGGCCGCACCAACCTGACGATGGGGCTGACCGGCAAGGTCGCTCCCTACAAGGCCGGCTTCGGACCCTTCCCTGGCGAGATCTACCACGCGCCTTACCCGAACGCCTACCACGGGGTTTCGGTCGAGCAGTCGCTGGCGGCGCTGAACATGTTATTTACCTGCGAGATAGAACCCGCTCGTGTGGCCGCGATCATCATCGAACCCGTTCAGGGTGAAGGGGGTTTCTACCAGGCGCCCGCCGAATTTATGCAAGCCCTGCGCGCCCTCTGCGACCAGCACGGGATCGTCCTGATCGCCGACGAGATCCAGACCGGCTTTGCCCGTACCGGCAAGATGTTCGCCTGCGAATACGCTGCTATCGAGCCCGATCTGATCACGATGGCCAAGGGCATTGCCGGTGGTTTCCCTATTGCCGCCGTCGTCGGTAAGGCCGAGATCATGGATGCGCCGCTACCCGGCGGCTTGGGTGGCACCTACGGTGGTTCGCCACTAGGGTGCGTCGCCGCCCTGGCGGTATTAGAGGTGATCGAAGAGGAGCAACTGTGCCAGCGCGCCACCGACATCGGCGCCCGCATCGTCGAACATCTGACCACGCTACAACACCGCTACCCGCACAAGATCGGTAATGTCCGTAACCTAGGTGCCATGATCGCGATGGAACTGGTCCATGAGGGTGATGCCGAGCGTCCCGATGCCGAGCTGACCAAGGCGATAGTCAAGGAAGCCGCACACAACGGCCTGATCCTGCTGTCATGCGGCATTCGTGGCAACGTGATTCGCTTGTTGCCCGCGCTGACGATCACCGATGCGCTGGTCGACGAGAGCATGCAACTGCTGGACAAAACCCTCGCCGCACTGCTGTGATCGACGAGCGCCAACAACGGGGCCTGTGCCCCGGTATTGAAGGGCTGCGATCGTCAGGCTGAAGCCTAACCTACAAAAGCACGCCTACAGGGACTTGGGGCGTGCCGCCTATGCAGGCGCATTTGACGACTAACCTACAAAATCGGCGCGTGGTTCAGTCGTTGTTACGAATCACAAACACCGAACAACTTGCGTGGCGCACCACCCGCTCGGCGGTGGAGCCAATAAAATAGCTCGCAAGCCCAGGCCGCTTGGACATCATCACAATGGCATCCGCGTTGCGCTGTTCTGCTTCCTCCAGGATCTTCTCATGGGCGGATCCTTCGCAAGTTCTATAGGTCAAGGCCACCGATGCCAGTGCTGGCGTCTGCGCCAGCTCCTGCTCCTCCACCAGGGCTTTCAGCTGCGCCAGCGCTTGTTTTTCATGCGTTCTGTAGAGGCTTTTATCAAGCTGGAGGGAGCCTGCTTTATGAATCAGGATCGGATCAACATAAAGCAGACAGATCTCTCCCTGCGTTATATTAACCAGCAGGCTTGCCGCTGCAACCAGTCTGGGCAGCTGCTCTTTATGAGCCAGATCCACGGGCACTAAAATACGAGTAAACATCGGCAGCTCCTTTATCCCATCACTTTATTTGGCAACCAGAGCACGATCTCTGGAAAAACCATGCACAGAATCAACACGCTAAGATTGAGCAAGATAAAGGGCGTTACCGACTTGTAGATATCGCCCATGCCCACATCGGGCGGTGCTATCCCTTTAAGATAGAAGAGCGCGAAACCGTAGGGGGGCGTCTGTACCGCAATCAGAATATTGATAATCATCAGCACCCCGAACCAGATCGGATCATAGCCCAGAGAGACGGCGATCGGCGTAAATAGCGGCGCACACATCAGTACGATGATAAATTCATCGATGATAAATCCCAGCAGCAGCATGATCAGCTGAAACATAATGATGATCATGATCGGCGGCATATCCAGACCGGCGGCAAAATCAGCCACCATGTTTTGCACCCCCATCAGCAGATGGAAGTTACTGAACACCGAGGCGCCGAAAATAATCCACATGGCCACACTGACCAGCGTGGCGGTCTGAAAACCGGCAGCCTGGAACATCTCTAACTTAAACCGCTTAAAGACGATCGCCAACAGGAGAGCCCCGACAACTCCAATAGCCCCCGATTCAGTCGGTGTCGCTATCCCGGTAATAATGCTACCCAGTACCGCGACGATCAGCAAGATGGCAAACAGCCCGTCGCGGGCGATGCGAAACTTCTGTCTCGGCGTGGGTTGCACGAAATCGGCCAGATCCGACTCCAGAGGCGCCTTATGAGGGTTTATTTTGCAACTGATCACGACATAGGTAATCAGAAAAACGATCATGATGGCGGCAGGCACCATCGCGCCCAGGAACATCCGGCCAATAGAGTTCTGGGTCGAGGCGGCAAACATGATCATCGGAATACTGGGCGGAATCAGAATTCCCAGCCCGCCTCCGGCCATAATCACTCCTAGCGCCAGACGCTTATCATAGCCGCGATCCAGCATCGGCTTAAGCGCGATACTGCCCGAGGTCATAATACCTGCACCGATAATGCCGACCATGGCACCGATCATCGAGCAGACCCCGATCACACTGATCGCCAGCGAACCGCGCACCCGCCCGATCAGCATCTGACTGGCGTTAAACATCGCATCACCGATACCAGACTTGGTCAGCAGCTGGCCCATGTAGATATAGAGCGGAATCGCCAACAGGATAAAACTAAAATAGGTCGATTCCAGGGTGGTCGGAATCACATTAAAAATACCCTCACCCCAGGTCATATAGCCCACCGCCATGGCGATACCGCCCAACGCCAGGCCAACGGGGGCGCCCAGCGCAAAAAACACCAGGATACACAGAAGCAGAGCTCCGGTTAACAGTTCAATACCCATCGGTAGTTACCTCTTTGCGCTCAATCAGAGCGGTGCCCGTCACCAGGTAATAGAGTTCGGCCAGCATATCCCTGCCCAGCTGCATCACAAAAAGCCCGCAGGCGATCATCATCATGATCCAGAAGTGATACATGGGAGGTGCCCATTCGCTCTGGCGGCGATAATCAAACTCGATCGCTTCAAGATATTTATCGACACTTTGGTCGATAATGACCAACAAGAAGAAGACACCCAGAGAAAACGAGATCAGATTAAAGACGCATTTGGTCTTGTGCGACACTCTCAGGTACAGAATATCCACGTTGATGTGGGCTCGCTGTTGCTGGGCATACGCGCCCCCGAGGGCGGCGATATAACCAAACAGAAACAACGACAGGTCGTAAGCCCAGATCGTGGGTGCGCCCAGAAAATAACGGGAGAAGACTTCATACGCGACGATGGCAGCCAGCAGCGGCATCAGATAAGCAGCGGCTTTGCCCGACAGCATGACAACAACATCAATGCCATGACAAAACCCCCTCAGGGACTTGATAAACATAGGGAATTCCTACAAATGAGAGTAGAGGCGTCAGCGATAGATGCCGACGCCTCTCGTGAGCAAGACCGGTTTACTGGTCCTGTTTGAGGATATCGATCAGCTGCTTGCTGTATTTATCCTGTGCGGCATACTCCTCCCACAGGCCTGCACCCGCCTGAGCCCAGGCCTGCTTATCGGCATCGCTGGCCGCAGGACTCCACTGCAGTCCGGCCGCTTCCATCTCCGCCAGAGCTTCCTTCTCCCACTGCTTGGATTTGTTGAGCTGTTCTTCAGCATGGATAACGGTCGCTTCGCGAACCGCTGCCTGGAGTTCCTCGGGCAGCTTCCGCCAGGCACTGCGGTTGACCACGATCGGCAACACCTGAGCACCGGCCAGCGGCAAGCGGTACATATACTTGGCCACTTCCACGTGGTTACCATCGCGGTGGTCAATCATATTACTGCCGATAGAACCATCGATAACGCCGGTCGCCAGACTGGTGTAGATCTCGCTCCAGGCCAGAGAGACCGGAGAGGCACCCAGGTTCCTGAGGAATTTACCGTAGGCCCCTGGCGCACGAATCTTCATCCCCTCAAAATCGGCTACCGAGTTGATCGGCATCTTAGTGATGATATAAACAGGAGGTTGAATATAGGGTTCAAGCCAGACCATACCCTGGGCGCCGTAAGCCTTTTCCAGCACCTTGTCCCAACCTTTATCGTGGAACAGCGAGTACAGCTCATCCGTATCATCGGTACCACCGGGCAGGCCGATCTCTACGACTCCGGCTGGCAACTCACCGGCATGCATCGACTGGAACGGAGCCCCCATAGTGATCAACCCGGATTTAACCGCACCGAGCAATCCGGAGGTACCGACTCCCTCGCCAGAATACAGTGTCTGGACCTTGATCCGACCCTTGGACAGCGTCTCTATGTTGTTGCCCAGCCCTTCATAGAGTTCGCCAAAGGCGGTACCGCGACCGTACAGGTTGCTAAAGCGCCAGTTGTATTCGGCAGCAGAGATATCCGCGGCGACTACGCTCAGCCCTAAAGCCAGTACCAGGGCTGACCGAGAGATCCTGAGGTTCAATTTCTTCACAGTATGTAGCATTATTTCTTGTTATCCTTAGAGTGCGGTTTTTAAATAATACGTGCTGGAAGATTGTCACATAACCCATAGAGTGGATAAATTCGACCTAATTTACGTAAAGGTTTAGAATTCGTTACGTATTGTGGCTGTATATACTGGGCATCGCCGGGCCACAGAAACGCGCAACAACTTTTATTCATGCAACCAAGCAGCGCTCTATGGGTACAACCAAAGCTACCTTAGGAAAAATCAGCGATTTTGAGCTCAAGCAGCTCCGCGTGTTCAAGGCTGTCGTCGACTGTGGCGGCTTTGCCGCAGCAGAAACGACCCTCAATATCAGCCGCCCCACGATCAGCATCCATATCGCCAATCTCGAAGCCCGGCTCGACCTGGTGCTCTGCAAAAGAGGTCGGGCTGGGTTTGCATTGACCGACGAGGGTGCCGTTATCTACGAGCAGACCAATAAGCTACTGACGTCGCTCGAAGGCTTTCGCAGCACCATAAACAACCTCAATCGGAAACCCACAGGGAAGCTTAAAATCGTCCTCAGCGACGCCCTCAGCCTAGACCCCCGCTGTCGATTACCGCAGATTATCAACCAGTTTTGCCAACAGGCTCCGGAGGTCGAACTTTCCACCTTCGTCGAGAACATGAACGAGATAGAGCGCAAGGTACTCAATGATGAGCGCGACATCGGTTTTATCCCCTACCACCGACAGCTCGAAGGACTCTCCTATACCCACCTGTTCAGCGACAACAACTACCTTTACGGCGGCCGGGAGCACCCCCTGTATGCGCTGGCCGAGGAGGAACTGACCGAGGCACGGATCAACAACGCGCGCATCGTTCATGCAGGCCTCAAACCGCACCAGGAGGCCTATAAGAATCTGCGCCAGATGCACCTTGCTGGCTCTGCCTATCATTACGAGTCACGCATCGCGATGGCACTCTCCGGGCACTACCTTTGCTTTCTGCCAGAAACCGTGGCTAAGCCCTATGTCGAAACGGGAGAGCTGAAAGAGCTGCGCAGGGATATCAAGTTTTTCCCGCTGGGCGTTGCCGTCATCCGCAAGAAAGCAATCTTTCAAAACCGGGCCAAGGAGTTATTTCTGAAATCTATCACCGATATTTTCGCAGATACTTCCCAGAAAAAACCCTATTAACAGATGACTTCAGCATGGCTGCTGATCAGATAACCCGTAAAATCCACCCTCGCCAGCCCCGGATCTGAATACAATACTTTGCGCACCCCCTGGCATCCGTTACCATGGCTTTTTACCTCTTAGGATCTCTCCCATGCCCAGCATCAACTCGTTCCATCTAGTGCTCTTAGCGACAGCCATTACACTCTCCGGCTGTACCCAGGAAACCCAGAACAAGCTCGGACGTGCGGTGCAAAACTGGACCGGAACCAACGGTGTGTTAGAGGTCTTCGCCGGTGACAAGATCGTAAAGCGGTTTCTTGAGATCGACAAGCTCAGCACCGCTATAGGCACCAATGACGACACCCCGAGAGCCTATAGATTTGGCTACGGCATTCTCGATGCCAACCTCAATGGCCGCAAAGACGTGGGCGAAACTAAGGTCTATTTCGAATTCAGCGATTACTCCACCCCCTACATCTTCTTCGAACAGCCGAAATAACAACTCGAATAATAAATCTACCCCCTGCATTTTCGTTAGGGAGCCACAGAGAGTGAGTCTGGCTAATTCTCTGCGTTAGGAAGCCGTACATCACATGCTGAGCAAACTCTGTTATTGGATCGCCCGATCTCTTGGCTGGACTCTGGTCGATCAACTCCCCCAGGAGAAGCACTACGTCCTGGTCGGCTACCCGCACACCAGCAACTGGGATTTTATCCTGGCAATGCTGTTCAAATTTGCCAGGGGGGTGCCTTTCAACTGGGTCGCCAAACACACCCTGTTTATCTGGCCGTTCGGCGGACTGATGCGCGCACTCGGCGGCTTGGGTATTGATCGTACTCGCAGTCAGGGGTTTACCGCAGAGCTTGCCGACGCCTTCAAACGACGTCCGGAAATGGCGGTCGTCATCGCCCCGGAAGGCACTCGCGCCTATACCCCTTACTGGCGCTCCGGCTTTTACCATCTGGCCCTTGCCGCCGAGGTGCCGGTGGTGCTCAGCTACGTCTGCTACCAGAGCAAGCGCATCGGCTTTGGCCCGACCCTGTACCTGAGCGGTGATCAGGACGCGGATCTGGCCAACATACAGGCGTTCTATGCCGACAAAGTGGGGCTGCACCCCGAGAAGGCCGGCAAGATCTGCTTTCGACCCCGATAATCAACCAAGGCCAACTAACGGTTGTAGTGACCCGTCAGCTAAGCGGTTCCAGCGTGCCCGTTGCCATCGTTTAAGATTTGCTAACCAGGCGCCTGCCGACGCTTTGCTATCGCTTAGCTCCTGCCTTAGGGATTGCTGATGAAACCTCTGAGTTCCTGATAGAGGACACCCCACGGCAGGAGTATCTACAGAACGGTCATGATGACTTGGGGTAAGGATGAAAAAACGCAGGACCTGGCCCCGTTATTTATGTTCCCTTGCTGCCTGACCCGATCTATACCATCCCTTGTGAGGTCAAAACTCCCGCCGGCATGACCTGGGTGTAGCGGTCGGCAGAACCCACATCGAACGCGGCGGCGGTCCCAGTCCAAACACCTACTAACTCCGCACTATAGACCGATGAACCTAATCTACCCACCGATACCTCTCCCTTCATCCTGATCCCAGCGTAATGTGTCGTTGCATTCCCATTACCATCGACCTGTGTATCGGCCCACGCATATACACCAACGCCCTGCCACATATACATCGGCAACGACCGCCCGTTGGCGTACCCTTCGCTCCCCACGAACACAAACACTTCATCAGCGCCGAGATTGGATCCCCCCTCCCACATAAAACCTTCGGCAAAATCCGATCCCTCAGTCGGCAGTTCATCTACTAAAACATAAATAGTGTACTGCACATCAGCATCGAACTGCCGATCGCTATGGTCGGACGATACCCCGTTGACCAGATCAAACACCACAATACTCGGATCGCTCCATAGGGCCGGGTCGATTTTATTACCGTCAACATACACTTCCAGATTTTCCACTTTGCTGACGGTCAGATCAAAGGCCTTAAATGTGAAGCTTGCACTGCTGTCTTCGCCGTTGGCCCCCGTGTTGGCGGCAACAAAATCCAGGTATTCCGCCACCTCGGTCTGGATCGCGGCGCTACTCCAGTCGTCACGCGTTAGCTCCAGTTTCAAGGTGTCGTAACCGGCGCCGCCGTCGTAAAAATCAGTGCTGTCCTCACGATTTTCTTCTATTGAGTAGATCAGCTCGTCGTTGCCAGCAGCGGTACTGACGGTGTCGGAGCCGCCACCTGAATTCACCACATCATCGCCAGCTGCCGTGGAGATGATGTCATCGCCAGTGCCCGTAGTGACCGTGTTGATGCCGGCACCGGTTGAAACGATATTGCCGCCATTGCCCGCACTGATGACGCTGTCTCCGGCACCTGTGGCAATAATGTTCTTGCCATGAAGTGCTGTGATTGTACTGACGCCGGCGCCCGTAGCGATGGTGTTATTACCATCCGTTACTTCGATTGTGTTGTTGCCGGCACCCGTAGCGATGGTGTTGTTACCAGCTCCCGCTGAGATTTTGCTGTTGCCGGCACCAGTGGCGATGGTGTTAATACCATTGCCTACCGTTATGATGCTGACGCCGGCACCCGTGGCGATAGTGTTAATGCCATTGCCCGCCGTTATGCCGCTATCGCCGGCTCCGGTAGTGATAGTGTTATTGCCATGACCCGCTATGACCGTGCTGTTCCCGGCACCGGCAGTGATGGTGCTGTTACCGCCTAATACAGTGATCTTGCTGTTGCCTGCGCCTGCACTGATCGTATCATTTCCGCCGTTGCCATTAATTGCATGGTTGCCCGCACCTGCAGTAAACGTGTTATTCCTACTGTTTAAAGTCGTAGTGGCCATAGTCATCCTGTAAAAAGCAACAATAGGGTTTATGAAGGGCTATGACCCAGTCAGTTGTTGCAACGGATTCTAGCCTCTGTTACCGCATGATTTTTACAAAGAGGAGTCACAATCCCCGTTCATCTAAATCAACTAATTACATAGCTACAACCGTTAACTGGGACATAACCTTATGAAATATACTTATCAGAAAATTAACATTAACTACGTCACGATAGCACAACGAACCTCTGCACTAAATATATGATTTTTATGCTAAATTAGTAATTTTAAATATTGAAACTAGCTGCTAGCTTATCGCGCTCTTGCCGTTACCGAACGCTCAGAACAGTAAAATCAGTGTCCGTTTCCATGTTCCTGGCTAGCAAGGGCGGTTACCGTAGCCACGGGCCCCAAGTGGCCCGTTTGGGCCGACCAGAGCCGCTGGCTGAAACCAAAAAAACCGCCAGCTACAGCCGCCTACTTCACCCTGGACAGAACTGCGCCAACCCACAGGGAGTATTAAAAACATCTCCGCAACAGCTAACGAGTACATCGCCAGGGAACAACCGGGTTATATATGGTCCGCCTCGTGGCTCCATCGCCTATCAGGAGGACAAAAACCCTTCGCTGGAATTGCATTCCAACCTTCCTGCGTCAGCGGACATCATTGAGATGCCGCGTCTAGTCCTGCCAGTTGTACAGACAGCCCTATTACCACCCCTACTGCTTACTAACGCTTGAAAGACAGAGCGATGACGGGTTAGATACGTAGTTCGCCGGTCTTGACTGGAGCTTAAAAAAATAACGCCGAAAAAAAGGGAAGATAGGGGGATGGAATTGACGCAGGAGACACCGATCGACGACCAGGGCTGTTCAGCCTGGGCCCCTGGTCTTGAGGCGGATCTGCCGGCGGCCTTATTAATGCTGGAGACTATCCACCGACCAGAGCATGTCACGTCCAGCCTGATGGCTGTGGTCGAAATTGCCCGCTACACCGGTTTACCAGCGGAAGAGTTGGTGGTATTCAGGCCAGAACGCCTGGCCCTGCATGAGCTGATCGTCAGGCTGACGACCGATATCGTGGTACCGGAGGGCGAGGAAGAGGAGGATCTTGGCAAGCATTTTCGCGCCATCGCCAACCAGGTTCTGGATCGCTATATTCAGCCCCTGATGACGGATATTGTGCTGGCCCACGCCGATCTGCGCGAACGGGTATCCGCCCTGGTGTGTCAGGAGCTGGCGGCTACCTTATTTAAACCCGCAGAAGCCGCGCCGGCGCCATCCGGTTTTTCAGTTACGCGGCTGTTCGCCAAACGGAACAAAGCGCCTGGCCGTACCGAGTCGATTCAGGAAAGGACCTATCGGGCGATTGCGGCTTACAAAGAAAAAGGCCTGGCCGCTGAAGATCCGCTAACCGCGGCCATCTTTAAAAGCCTCTACAAAGTACTCGGCTCCATAGCCAGTGCCAGTGGTTTTATCGGCGTGGATCGGTCGCTGTTACTTACGTTGGTGACGGATCGGGTCTGCAATCTATACGGCAGTCGGCTGATCGGCGAAACCATCGCCCCCCGAGTGGCGTCAGCCATTAAGGCGGAAGGCTACACACCTTACCATGTTGCCGATAAACCGATCATTATCAGCCTCAAGGGTGCATCGGCGGCAGGCAAAAGCTCCCTTCGTCCGATACTTAAACAGATGCTCGGCGAACGGGGCATCAACCCCGATGGCTATAATACGATTAGTCCCGATATCTGGCGACGCCTGTTGCTCGATTATGACTCCTTGGGGGAGGCCTATAAATATGCCGGCCGTCTCACCAGTCACGAGGTGATCGCGATCGATGCCAAGCTTGATCAATATATTCGGGATAAGGCACAGCGCGATGGCTCTATTCCCAATCTGATGGTGGACCGTTTTCGCTTCGACAGCTTCGCCAGTGAAAAGATCGCTCGCATCCTCCACGGGACCTATGCAAAATTTGCGGACACTATGTATATGTATTTTGTCGTCACTCCACCCGAGGCGACCGTTGAGCGGGGCTGGGAGCGTGGGTTAAAGAGAGGGCGCTACAAGGCAGTGGAGGATTTTCTCGGGCATAGTGTGGAAGCCTATGAGGGAATGCCAAAAATTCTCTTCAAATGGCTGGCCTACGACAAACCGCTGCTGAAGTACGAATTCCTCGACAACAGCGTGCCCAAGGGCACCTATCCGAAAACGATCGCCTACGGCACTCAGGCGGCACTCAACATCGTCAAGGTCTCCGCCTTTATCGATATCGAGCGCTATCAGAAAATTAATATCCAGGCCAAATCACCCGAGGAGGTCTATCCCCAGGGTCGGACGCTTGATGTGCTAAACAATATGAGCTTTCTCAAGCAGTGCCTGGCTCGCATCCCCCAGATCAACTTCGTGGATGAATCCACCGGCAAGGTTTACGTACGAGTACAGAGGGGCGTTTTCGAGGTGATGGACGAATCGCGATTTGCGACGCTGCTGGAAGACGATACGCTAGCCCAGGTATTTCGTGAAGTGGCACCGCAGAGCATGCGGGTCGTTAAGGAATAAAAAGGGAATAAAAGGGGAAAGATTTATTTTCCAGCCCCCTATTCGGTCCCCTTTTCGCCAGCGTGCTGGCGGCAATTAATTGCTTCGTTAGAGGCTTGCATCTATATAAACTTAGAACAGATGCCATATAAACAGCCCGGTATTGGCAATAATTAATGGCGTAATAATAAAGCTCCGTATAGCGCCGAATAAAACTTGGAAACTTGATGGAGGCTTATCAATCACACAATAGCCAGGTTTTTTTATTGAGTAAAAAACAGGGATAACACTACCGCCAGGATATTTTTTAACGTAGTAGTCACCCGTCACTTTTGGGCAGTAATAGTTTGAATGGAAGAGTTCACCGTTAACCCAATAATTGAAGTCGATTATCCCGACTTTAGTGGGCCTTTTTGAGCCTGCAAGGTAGTCATAGCTAGACCATAACACCTTACCTTCAGTGACATACCTTCCTGTGCAGGCACTCCAGCGCTTTGCAAATACAAAATAAGTAAACAGTATTGCAAAAATCAGCAATGCAATGCTGGCTTGGGAATTCGTGATGCTTGAAAGTAATTCCATTACTTAACCTTTGGGAGACACTTAACGCTTAAAGCAGCGGCGCGCGTTAGCCTGTCCGCCCCGAAGGGCGATGCTGCCTTTGTTTGTTAGGGCGGTAGGTGGACAACTCTCGGAAATATTCGCGTGCAGCCCGAAAAAAATGGAAACGCCAATATGGCTTAGAATAGATCCACAATTTATATGTCCCATAAGCCCCACCAACAGCAAGCAAAAACAACCAGTTTTCGGAATAAACTTCAGATAGCGCTACTGATACTAGTGTAGCTAATGTAACAATGACTTCATCTGACCCACTTAGCCATATTCGTATTTCCTTTGTGGTTTGTAACTTACCAAGCAACCACCGGTATGAGAAAAAAAACAGTGCTGACAGCATAAGCATTAATACACCGAAAACAACGCCTCCTGATATGTTAGTAAGCAAAAAAACAATACCGTAAGCTAAGAATAAAATACTACTAGAAAAAAATGTAAAGAGCATATCCCATTTCCTATCAGTAGCCCGATACATTCTTCGTTTTATTTCTGCTTTATGTGCATTCCGGTATCTCATGGTTATGTGTCCTATCGCCGCACTAACAGACTGGCGCTGCGTAGCAGCGACAGTCCAAAACCAGCGAAGCTGGGCTGAAAGTTGAACACCTTGTCAGGAGATTTCGATACTTGCATGGAGAAAGCCCATTAATTCGCTTTTGTCTTTTTCAAGCAGCACTTTTCCATTGATACGAGCAGATTTCATAAAACCATCAAGTTTTAATATAATTGAGCCATTTGAGCCCTGCTTGACGAATTTAACGGATCTTAAATTAATAGTTTGTTTTTTTGATAAAGGGTCTTGAATAGTAATTGAATGATTGTCGTGATAAATAACTGGAGCGTTTTTATATTTTCTATATGTGATTAACAAATACCCCCCCTACAAGCATGGAGATAAGTAGCACGAACCCTATAGCAGCAATGCTTGTGCCTACTGAATACACCCCATATGCTGGAAATAAAATGATAAACGCCAGACCAAAATACAAGGTTCTGTTATAAATTTTTGGGCTAGCCCAATACTCTTTACTTTCCATTTAATAACCTAAGTTTGGGGGTAAAATTTCAAACTTAGGCACTCCTTCAGGAAACACCGCCCAATTTGGAGCTGAAGCCGCATAAACTGCCATTGCTGGTACAAAGTCATTTGAATTATTAAAAGTGGATACGGCAACTGAATAAAAATTACCTACTGTAACTTCTGCGCATACTGTTACCCCGCATTTATCGCAGAATAGATAATTTACGTCTTTCCCTGAATCCCCCTTACGAGTAAAGATAACGGGACTACCACTAACAATTTTAAAATTGTCTTTTGGAACCCATACCCCAAACCATTTATCCGAGCCAGTAAGAATTTGGCATTCTTTGCAATAACAAAACAGCGAATTTATTAGCTCACCTTCGACAGAGTATTTTAGATTTCCACACCCGCAACTACCATTTTTTACTGACATTTTCCCCTCCTTGATAAATTCGATTGATGCCTAACAGCCTGTTAAAGAGGCCGATGGCCTCATAACAATTATTATCATGAAAGCCTTTTTAATGGCTCTGTACCAGTTAAGTGTTGCAGAAGTTAATTCTGAATTATTGTCTTTTTAATCAAACTCCGGTTCCGCCTCCCGGCGGCTTCATTTCTTTGTGCGCGACAAAGAAACCGAAGCAAAGAAAGCGCACCCCAACGAAACCGCCCTGCGGGTACGCGCCTGCGGCGCTATGAAATCCAGCCTGAGGCTGACAGATTCGGCATCCTGCCTCAGACTGTCAATCTCGCCGTCCCTGACTCGACCCTTCGGGCCTTTTTCAGGCTGAATTTCATCGGTTTAGAAGGGGTTTTAGGTGTCATTCTGATGTTGCTGTTACAGCTTCAAGCCTTTCACAAAGCTACAATATTACTCACAAAACCCAGCCTTAGCACCGTGGGAGGCGACCCAAAGGGACGTGGGAAGTGCCGCTGTTGCAGGAGCTTTCAGCTGCCTGCCTGCGGGCGATCTTTTGGTTAGCACCAGCTGTCGGTCGCAACACTTAACTGGGACATAGCCTTTTTAATGGCTCTGAAATTATTAATTACTTGTAACCCGCTGATATATAGAGGGCAAAAAAGTGACTTCACGAGGCGTCTGACAACACGTGAAATGTTCACGATATTCCAGGGCGAGCTGGGAAAGGGAGTTGGGGCCTTTGAGGCTGCGCTCTATTACTTCACTTTTAGACCTCGACATGATCCCTGCCTTTGGCCTGCAATTTAGCAGATCGCGTATAAATCAACAAATGATATTTGCATCGACCGGAGGTTGCCGTGGTCACAGATGCCAAGAGCCGGCTATGGGCCGACTCTTGGCATTAACAGGCGCTCAGAACAGGACCGTAGGCTGGGATGTAATCCCAGCAATACCAGCCTGGCCTCAATCACAAAGGGGTGCATCTGCTTCGTCGTTTCTTTTGTGGGTCGGGCTTTAGCATGACAATGACTGCGCCTTGCTGGCATTGTCGGACTAAAGTCCGACCTACGAGTCCGACCTACGAGCCCGACCTACAGGGGAGAAAGCGATCAGAGGACCAGACTAGCTCGCCTCGGCAGCGGCGAAGGCATCCCGGGTTATATTTTCGATTCCCTGTTCCAGTACCTGGATATTGTCCTCTATTCGAATGCCGCCGTAGGGGCGTAGCGTATCGACTTTGGACCAGTTAACCGCCTTGCCTTGAGGACTGGCGGCCAAATCAGCCAACAGAGGTTCGATAAAATAGAGCCCCGGTTCGATGGTGATCGCCATCCCCGGTTGCAGCGTGCGGGTCAGCCGTAACAAGGGATACTCCGCAGGCGGCGCCATCAGCGTTCCCTGGGCATCCGCCTGGTGACCACCGGCATCGTGCACCTGGGTGCCCAACAGATGCCCCAGGCCATGGGGCATAAAAGTACGGGTAATGCCCTGCTCCAGAATCGCCTCCGGACTCAGAAGCACCAGCTCAAAACGTGCCAGCAGCTCGGCCAGATACTGATGACACTGCTGATGCAGCTCAACGAAGCACTGCCCCGGTACTGCCTGCTGACACAGCTGCTGCTGCAGCGTTTCCATGGCATCGATCAACTCCCCGAATAACGCGCCCGCCGCCGTATGCTTGCGTGCGCCCTCAGCCACATAGGTGCGGGTGATATCGGCGGCATAACCGCGTACCTGCGCACCCGCATCGAGCAGGAAGCTGTAGCTCTTTTCCGGCCGCTGTTTCGACAGCTGCTGGTAATGGAGAATGGCCGCATGTTGATTGAGCCCCACGATATTGCCGTACGGCAGCTCCGACTCCCGCTGCCCGGTCGCGGCCAGGTAGGCGAGGTTGATGCCAAACTCGCTGAAACCTTCGGCAAAGGTATCGGCCGCGGACAGGTGCCCTTCGACTGCGATGAGGTTGGCGTCACGCAAGCACTGCAGCTCGTACGCGGTTTTAATGCCACTCGCCCAGTCAAAAGCCGCCAACAACGGCTGGGGATTGATCTGGGTAATCCCCCAACGCGTGGCCAGCGCGGCCTCTTCACCGATAAAGGCGATCTCTGCGGGCCGCTCTAGCTGAGCACCGATCTGCTCCACCGAGGTTATCTCCACGACCTCGACACCGTCGAGCCAGGACCCCTGCGGGAGTTCCGCGCTGAGATGCCAGAAGTCGGTCGGATTAAAGAAGTACAGCCGCGGCTTATGCCCCAGACGGATCAGCAACGCGCAGTTGGTATGCGCCGGCAACGGCAGCATCCGCCGAAAATAGGGGTTCGCGGCGAAAGGCAGCTGCTGGTCATCCCTGAACTGGCGCTTAGCGCTGCCGCTAAAGATCAACAGCTGTTGTAGAGAGTTCTCGATCAGCAACGACTCTGCCAACGCTAAGCGGGATTCAAAATGGTTAGTGAACATTTGTTCTAAAGACAAGGGAGATGACCTCAAGGTGGACCACCCGCCCGAAGGCAGGGGTTAAGAATTAGTGCTCGTGATTATTCAGCACATCTGTTTTCGCTATGTGAAGGATTATTGAGTGTTTGTGGAAAGAGTCTCTTTGCCGAGGACGCCAAAGCGAAGCCTACAGGGATCTGGCCATATATATAAGCATGGCGTCTCTTGGAACAAATACTCCATAATTTTAAATCGATGCATGTCCTGAATAGTTACTAGTGTTCCAGGAGCGGCTCTGCGGTAATAATCTGTTGCCAGAGCGCATCGAGACGCGCCGAGGGGTTGGCTCGCAATCGATACAGACGCAGCTCCAGGTCGATCGACCAGGACGCATCACCCGCCCTGACCAGGCCCTGCTCGCCACCGTATTCCAACAACCGCTGCGGCAACCAACCCACGCCATACCCCTGGGTGATCATCGCCTTAATACTGATCGCTTGTGAGTTCTGGGTAACCTGGAGCAGCTGGGGTGTCTCTGCGCTCTGGCGCAGATGATCGGCGATCACCGGACTGAGAAAGCTGTTGCTGTTGTAGCCGATGTACGGCAAGGGGGCATGTTCGAGACCGGGTAACGAGTACTTGGGCAGACCCTGGTCATTCAGCGCGGTGACCGGCACCAGCTGCTCTTGACCCAGGGTCTCGTAGATAAAGTCCCCACCCTCAAGCGGGCGCAGAAAATCGATCGCCGGGTTCCAGTAACAGAGCATCAGATCACAGTCGCCCTGCTGCAGTGCCGCCACGAAATCACTGCCCATCCAGCTGGTGGCGTTCAGATCGAGCGTCAGCTCGGTGCCTTCGGTCAACTGCGCGGCCCAGTGCGAATAAAAGCTCAGATAGAGACTTTGGTTCGTCGCAAAGCGCAGCTTCTCGGCCTCCGCCCGCTCCAGATTGAGGCACTGCTCCTTCACCTCGCCGACGGTCAGCAAAATCTTTTCTGAGGCCGCTAGAAACAGAACCCCCGCAGGCGTCAGCGACAGGGGCAGGGTATTGCGGTCGATCAGCTGTACCCCCATCTCCTCCTCCAGCATCTTGATGCGGCGACTGAAGGTCGGCTGAGTAACATTCTGCTCGTCGGCTGCCCGGGAGAACTGTCTGACCCGGGCCAGGACGCAGAAATCGACCAGCCAGCGGACCTCCATCAGTGACTCCCCGAATGGCGTGGAGTGCTTGGAGTACGCAGAGTCCCTGGCGTGTAGTCAGCGGCAATCATATCGGTGGGTAAACTCACAGGCTAATCACAATATCCACCCTCTTTTTAACTATTCAGCACAGGCATCGATTTGAATCCATCACATAGCGAAAACAGCTGTGCTGACTAGTGACCCCTCTTTTAGGGCATCGCCTCAACGCAGTTGATCGAGTAACGGCTGAATCGCATCCAGGAGTGCGCGGCCCAGATGCTGGCTGCGTTTGGGCGACCAGCCAAAAAGAGTATCCGGACGCTCGGCATTATCCTTGAAGGGCAGCTCCAGGGTCAACGACAGACAATCAAAGCGTTGCCCGACCTGATTACTGGCCAGGGTCAGGGTCTCTTCGCCAAATTCGTCGGGGGTATAGCCGTACTGCACCTGAAAATCGGGGGATCGCTGCAACAGGGCCGCGCTGAAATCTGCTTCCAGTGTCCTGATCCGTTCTGAAAACCCAGGATTAGCGCCGCAGCCAGCGACGAAATTATAGGGCAGCGTCTCATCTCCGTGAATATCCAGGTACAGGTCTACCCCGGTTTGCTGCATCCGCTCCAAGACCTGGTAGACCTCGGGGCTGCGCGCCATCGAGGGGGTCTGCCACTCCCGGTTCAGGTTGACGCCCATCGCATTGGTGCGCAGATGGCCACGCACGCTGCCATCGGGGTTCATATTGGGAACCAGATAGAACACCGCCCGCTCCAGCAGTGCGCAGGAGACCGGGTCAGCACTATCGACCAGCCGGTCGATCAACCCCTCCATCAGCCACTCCGCCATCGTCTCGCCGGGGTGCTGGCGCGCCGTCACCCAGATCCGCAGCGGACTGTCGGTTGATGTGCCGATCCGAAGCAGATCCAGATCGCGACCCTCCAGACTACTGCCCAGAGAATCGACGGCAACCTGCGAATATTGCTGAATGAAGGCCAGCCGATCCTGATGCCGCTCCCAACTATAGGGGGCAAAATAGGCGTAATAGACCGCGTTTTGCTCGGGACGATGCTCGATGATCAGTTCGCCCTCGTTCTCTTGCTCTTTCCCTTCGTACCGGGTCGGCACCCGGAACCAGCTCTTACGATCATAGGAGGCCACTGCCTGATAATCCTCCCACCCCTGCGGGTAGGAGGCCCCACCGGCATTTAACAGCCGCATTCGACAGTCACGCCCCTGGGCGCCGATCAGCCGGTAATAGAACCATTGGTAAAACTGGCCGCCGCTATCAGGCCGAATGCGCAACTGGATATCATCGGCACGGTCCAACGCGACCGTTTCGATATTGCCGCCCTCAAAGGCGGCGCTTATGTGTAGCCCCGTCATAACCGCCCCTCCTCCATCGCGTGACAGGCCAGCTGCGAGCCATCACTCTGGACGATCAGCTCGGGTATCTGCTGCTGGCAGCGTTCGTTGGCGTGTGGCGCGATCATGCCGTGAACACCCAGGTAAAAAGTATCAGTGCGCTTCTCATAACCGCCCCTCCTCCATCGCGTGACAGGCCAGCTGCGAGCCATCACTCTGGACGATCAGCTCGGGTATCTGCTGCTGGCAGCGTTCGTTGGCGTGTGGGCAGCGTCCGTGGAATACACAGCCGCTGGGCAGGTTAACCGGGGTCGGCACCTCACCCTGAAGACGGATATGGCTGGGACGATCATCCTGCAGCCGAGGAATCGCACTCAGCAGCGCCTGGGTATAGGGGTGCTTGGGGCTACTGAATAGGGTCTTGGTGGTCGCCAGCTCGCAGACCGTGCCCAGATACATCACCGCCACCCGGGTGCCAAAATGCTCGACCACCGACAGATCATGGGTGATAAACAGGTAGGTCAGGTTGTGCTCTTCCTGCGCCTTCATCATCAGGTTGAGCACCTGCGCCTGAATCGACACATCCAGCGCCGAGATCGGCTCGTCGGCGATGATAAATTCAGGCTCCAGGGTTAGCGCCCGGGCGATCGAGATCCGCTGCCGCTGTCCACCGGAAAACTCGTGCGGATAGCGCACGCCCCAGGCGGGATCGATACCGACATCAAACATCACCGCCTTGATCCGGTCCTGAATCTCGGCTTGCGAGAGTCCCGGATTATGAAACCGCACCGGCTCCTCCAGCGCCTGGGTGATGGTCATGCGCGGATTTAGCGAGGCATAGGGGTTCTGGAAGATCATCTGCATCTTCTTGCGGTACGGCAGCAGCTCTTTATCCGACAACTGGTCGATTCGCTCACCGGCGTAGTGAATCGTGCCTCCGGTGGGCTTGAGCAGCCCCATCACGGTGCGTGCCACGGTGGACTTACCACAGCCGCTCTCGCCCACGACACAGAGCGCCTCGCCCTTCATCACCTCGAAGCTGACACCGTTGATGGCGTGCACATGTTCCTGTTTGCGAACAATCCGTCCGCCCTCAAACTTAAGCTGATCGAGAAAATCGCCCGATATATTGAAATGTTTCTCCAGCTTGGAGACCTGCAACAGCGGTTGCGCAGTATTCATGGTCTGCTCCTCAGCATTAGGTTGCCGCATCCTGGACCGCATGCGGCTCCAGGGTTGATTCGGCAGCTGCCGACTGTTTCATCGCCTTGACCATATGACAGGCCACCGAACAGCCACCGGAGTTTGTAAACTCGGGCAACTGGGTCAGGCAGGCATCCATCACGAAATCGCAACGGGGGTTAAACGAACAACCCTGCGGAATATTTTGCAGTCCGGGCATCGAACCGCGAATCTGATTGAGCCGCTGCCCCGGCACCGTCTGTTGCGGCAGCGCATTGATCAGCCCCTGGGTGTAGGGGTGCTGGGGATCATTGATAATCTCCCGGGTCGGGCCCTGCTCGATGATCCTTCCTGCGTACATCACGATCGCCTTCTCGGTCACCTGGGAGACCACCCCAAGATCGTGGGTAATCAGGATAAGACCGACATTGTAGGATTCACACAGGTCCAGCAGCAATGCCATAATCTCGGCCTGGATCGTCACATCCAGGGCGGTAGTCGGCTCATCCGCCACGATCAGTACCGGATCGAGCAGCAGCGCGATGGCGATAATGATCCGCTGACGCATCCCCCCGGACAGCTCATGCGGGTACTGGTCGATACGGGTCTCCGGTGAGGGTATCTGCACCTGCCGCAACTTGGCGACCGCGATAGCACGGGCATCGCTGGTGCTGATCTTACGGTGCGCCTTAAGACACTCGATCATCTGCTGCCCCAGGGTCAGCACCGGATTGAGCGTCATCATCGGATCCTGGAAGATCATCGCGATCCGGTCGCCACGTATTTCCCGCATCTTCTTGTCGCTGAGGGTCGCCAGATCCTTGCCTTCGAACAGGATCTCGCCGCCGGTGATCTTGCCTGGGCGGCTGATTAGGTTGAGGATCGAGAACGCCGCGACCGATTTACCGGCACCGGATTCGCCGACGATCCCGACCCGCTCACCGCGCTCGACGGTGAAGCTGATATCTCGCAGCGCCACCATGTCACCCTGACGCAGGCCGAAGGTCACTTCGAGGTTATTAACTTCTAATAACGCCATTGTTGCTTACCCCTTGTAAAGCTTAGGATTTAATACATCACGCAACCAGTCGCCGAGCAGGTTCATCACCAGCACCAGCACCACCAGCACCACCCCGGGAATCACCGTGATCCACCAGGCGCCGCTGAAGATATACTCGAACCCGCTGGAGATCAGCGAGCCGAGTGACGGCTGCGATACGGGCATCCCCAACCCCAGGAAACTCAACGAGGCCTCGCTGATAATGGCGTTGGCGACCTGCACCGTGGAGATCACCAGGATCGGTGACAGGGTATTGGGCAGTATATGGCGCCACATAATGCGCGAGCTCTTAAACCCCATAACCCGCGCCGCATCGACATACTCTTTATGTTTTTCGGCCAATACCGAGGCCCGGACGGTGCGCGCATACTGAGGCCACTCGGCGATACCTATCACCAGGATCAGCATGATGATCGCCAGATCCGCGTAGAGCTCGGCGCCGAAGGAGGCCTGAAAGACCGCCAGTACCACGATCGCGACCATCATGGTGGAGAAACTCAGCTGAATATCGGCCACCCGCATCAGGAAACTGTCGATCTTGCCGCCAAAGTAGCCTGCACTCAGGCCGATCATCACCCCCAGCAGTAACTGCAATGCCACCGCACAGAGCCCGATCATCAACGAGGTCCGGGTGCCGTACAGAATGGTACTGAGCATATCCCGGCCCTGGGCATCGGTACCGAGCCAGAAGCGCGCGTCAACCGCACCCTCGCTCCAGATCGGCGGGATCTCCGAGTCCATAATACTGATCATGGACAGATCGTAGGGGTTAAAGGGTGCCAGCCAAGGCGCAAACAGCGCCAGCAGCAGATAGAGGACGAAGACACTGAAGCTGAGCATCGCCACCCGGTCACGACTGAAGCTGTGAAACAGATGGGTACCTTTAAACCGCTGCCAGCGCGTCGGCTGCTTGTAGATCTCCAGGACATTGTTATTCATGAGTTACCCTCCGCCAGTTTAACCGTCGGATTGACCAGCCCGTAGATCAGATCAACCAGTGTATTGGTGATCACGAAGATTAGCCCCACCACGATCAGGTAGGCCACGATCAACGGGGTATCGACCCTGTGAACCGCCTCGAGAAACAGAAACCCCATCCCCGGCCACTGGAACACCGTTTCGGTCAGAATGGTGTAAGCGACCATCGTTCCGATCTGCACCCCGCCGACCGTAATTACCGGCAGCATGGTGTTCTTGAGGGCATGCAGAAAATAGATACGTTTGAGGGGCAGGCCCTTGGCCCGGGCAAACTTGATGTACTCGGATTCGAGCACCTCCATCATCTCGGAGCGGATCAGGCGGATAAACAGCGGCAGCATGATCGAGGCCAGAGATACACAGGGCAGCAACAGGTGACGCAGGCCATCCATACTCAGGAAGCCGCTCTCCCAACCACCCCAGATCACCACCGTATCGCCGCGGCCGAAGGAGGGCAGCCAGTTAAGCTCCACCGCAAACAGGTAGATCGATAGGATCGCCGTCAGAAAAACCGGTACCGAGATACCGATAATACTCACCCCCATCACCGTCTTGGACAGCAGACTGTGCGGCTTGATCGCCGCATAGACCCCCATAGGGACTGACAGCAGGACGATAATCAGGGTCGCACCGAACACCAATTCCAGCGTTGCCGGGAGCTTCTTGAGGATCACCTCCAGCGCCGGCTTCTTAAAGAAATAGGAGGTGCCCAGATCACCCTGAAGGGCGTTACCGGCGAAACGCAGGTACTGCGTCAGGAAGGGGTCGTTGAGACCCAGCTCATCACGCAGCTCCTGGCGCTCGGCTTCGGACACAGACTGCCCCACCAGCTCGCGCAGCGGATCACCCAGATTATCCTGGATCGAAAAGCTCAGCAGACTGATAACAAACATGACGACGAAAGCCTGTAGCAGGCGTCGTAGCGTAAAAGCGATCATGGCAATTGATCTCTTAGTGTGCAGACAGCGTGATCCTAAACCGGGAGTTCACAGGGTTGCTGTGCCACGGATAGTGATGCTCTGAAGAGGACGTATCCTGTTAGCGATGCCGCTGCAAAAGAATTAATTCGAAGTGCTGTATAACGACCCCTTAGGATTCGATCCTGATGCCAGGACCGCTTCCTAAGACGTCTAAAAAAGAGTCCACAGAGTGGGATTTCCCGCTCTGTGGCCAACGACAGGCACTTACTCGGCGTTGGTTACTAAACTCTCTTCTTCAGCCTATTCCTCAGCTTACTCCTCAGCCTATTCCTCAATGACAAGGTCACCGAGATACGGGAAGTCCATCACATTGATAACGGGAGCGACCTTGACGTTTTTGCTCACGGCCCAGGCCAGGTTCTGCCAGTGCAGTGGAACGAAGGCTGCGTCATCAAACAACATCTGCTCGACCTGCTGCAGCTGTGCGGCGCGTTTAGCCGGATCGGTCTCGGTGCTGCTTTGCTCGATCAGCGCATCAACCTTCGGATTACAGTAGTTACCGCTGTTGTACTGACCGGAACCGGTGTCGGTGTTGGGACAGGCGGTCAGGAACTCGGTGAAGTTAGCCGAATCTTCGGTATCGGCATGCCAGCCGATCATCATCATATCGGCCGCACGGGCATCAAACTCGGGCCAGTACTGCGCCTTGGGCATGGTCTTGAGTTCGACCTTGATGTTGATTTTTGACAGCATGGACGCCACTGCCTGAGCAATTTTGTCATCGTTGGTGTAACGATTGTTCGGCGCCATCATACTGATAGTGAAGCCCTGCTCGTAACCGGCATCCTTCATCAGTTGCTTGGCTTTCTTGACGTCGTACCTAGGCTTCAGGCTGTCCTTGTAACCCACATAGCCCTCAGGCCCTTGCTGGGCTGCCGTGGTCGCAAAACCCTTCATGATTTTCTGAACGATGCCTTCATTATTGATCGCATGCACGATCGCCTGGCGCACTCGAACATCTTTGAACTCTTCACGGCGTTCCTGGTTCATCTGGAAGGTGATGATCCGGGTACCGCCCAGCGTGACGAGATCGACATTGTCGCTCTCGTTAATACGCGCATGATCGGTAGGCGGCACTGGGGCGATAAAGTCCACATCGCCTGACAGCAGTGCGGCAACCCGAGTCGGCGCTTCCTTGATCGGCGTCATTTCGATCTTGTCGACGTTGCCTTTGGAGGCCTTATCCCAATAGTCTGCAAAGCGCTCCATCTCGACCTTAACGCCCTGCTCACGACTGGTCACGATAAAGGGACCTGTACCTGAAACGTGGGTGGAAGCAAAGGAGGCACCATGCTTAACGAGAGTATCTTTAGGCTGGCCGTTGGCATCCATACCGGTGTAGAACTTGGAGTCCATAGGGAAGATATAGGTCGCCGAGTGCATGACCAACGGGTAGGGTTTATTGGTGACCAGGTCAAAGGTCAGGTCATCGATTACCCTGATACCCTCGAACGCACTGAAGACGCCTTTAAAGTCTGGGCTGCTCTGCAACCGTTCAAAGGTCCAGCGCACATCTTCGGAGGTTAGGGTGTTACCGGAGTGGAAGGTCACGCCGTCTCGCAGGGTGAAGCGTACGGTCTTGGTATCGATACGCTCCCAGCTCTCGGCAAGGCGGGCATCAAACCCCAGATCTTTGTTCCAGCGAACCAACGGATCAAAGCTCAGGTGAGACTGCTGCAGGGTACCACCAGACAACTGCTCGTGTGGATCCATCGACACGGGGTCGGCATCATAGGCCATCTTCAGCGTAGCCGCCTGCGCACTCAGGGAAAGTCCCAGAGTTAAGGCGGCACCCGCCATCAGAAAACTGATTTTTTTCATAAACACTGTCCTTTTAAGCAAGCCTCTCTATAGATCGCGACACCGCCGTTTCAGTAGAGAGTCCCAGGTTATTGTTATATATGTGCTGATTCGTCCCTACAGAGACTAAGTGATAGCCGGGGGCCGACACAATCGAAATTATGACAGGACCCTATACATAAAACGCATAGGGCCGGTAATCCTCTTCAGGGGAGCTGATCGGTCTTTCAGGGCAGAGCCGCCCTCAGATTAATCGACGGGTAGTAAATGCTGATAAAAATTCATTTTGAAAGGCCATGAAAAACAATATTCATAATTGCTAATAAAGTATTTTTTCCTACACTCACTATACCTGTTTCGCATCCTGACTAACGAGGCTGCGGATGCGATTTCCACCCATTGAATAACTAACAGCTGTTTTGCAGTAATGGGTTTCACCCTACCTGAGGAACATACCATGACCGAGAAACAACAACAGAGCAGCGACTCGGCAGCTCCCTTGCAACCGCTGGTTGATATCGCGATGTTCAACTTTACCGCCACTCAAAAAATCACCGAACTGCAATCTACCTTTGTCTCCTACCTGCTGGATCTGAATCTCAAGCAGTGCAAGGCCCTAAGCACGGCCAAGGACCCCCAGGAAGCCCTTAAACTGCAGTTTGAACTGATCAAGGAGGCGGATGCTAAATGGTGCGACCTGGCTGAGCAGGAAATAGAAGCGGCACGAGGCCTGCAGTCATCCATCAACGGGGTATTGGAAAAGAATATCTGCATCCCTGAAATCCTGGAGCAGTTTACAAGCGTTGTGCCTAAGCAGATTCTTGAGCAGTTCAGCAGCGGTGCGTCTAAACATTAAACCCCTCCGGCTGAAGCCAGCCGGTTGGCTTTAGCCAAAAGAAACTAGTCAAAAGAAGCTAGCCAAATGAAGCCAATCGACTGCAGCCAATCCTAAAGCCACCCATTCAAACCCTTTAAGAGCGGCGCCTTGCCGAATCACCGGAGAGCGACATGCATACTGCTGATCCCTGTATCCAGAATCCTGGCGGGGCGCAGTCACAGCTTACCGCCGCCGACCCTTTTAATATGTTCTATGCCTGTCAACAAGCGCAGCTGGCATGGCTTAACCAACCCCAGGCATTGTCCCTGAAGCTGTTCGAACTGGGCTCCGGACTGACAACCCTGCAGCTCCAGAGTGCCTGTCAGCTCGCCGGAGGCAGCAGCTGCGATCTGATCCCTGCGGTCAGCTACGACGAACGCTTCCAGGACCCTATATGGGAAGAAAATCAATTCTTCGATCACCTCAAAGAGGTCTACTTGCTGTACACCCATTGGCTGGAAGATGCGATCTATACCACGCCAAAACTCGCCGAACCGCTGCGACTCAAGGCCGGATTCCAGACCCGGCAGATCCTTAACGCCATCGCCCCGGGCAACTTCTTCTGGACCAATCCCGCCGCCCTGCAACGCTGCGTTGAAACCGGAGGATCCAGCGTGGTTGATGGCATAAGCAATCTGCTCAGAGACGCGCAGGGCGGCACTGTCTCCATGGTCGACGAGACGGCGTTTAACGTGGGAGAAAACCTGGCGACCACGGCCGGAGCCGTGGTATATCGCAACGAACTGCTCGAGGTGCTGCAGTACGCACCGACGACCGAACAGGTACACCCAGTCCCGATCGTACTGGTCTCACCCTGGATCAATAAGTATTACATCCTCGACCTGACCCCCGCCAAGAGCCTGGTCAAACACCTCTGCGATCAGGGATTCAGCGTCTTCGTCACCAGCTGGAAAAATCCGGGACCCGAACTGCGTGAAACGACGCTGGACGATTATATGCTCAGGGGCATCCTTCAAACGGTGGAGGTCGCTCGCCAGATCTGTAACGGATCCCAGGTACACCTCACCGGCTATTGCATCGGCGGTACCGTCGTCGCCGCTCTGATGGCTTGGTTGAATGCCGCCGACAGCGATGCCATACCTGAAGGTGAGAAGCCTAGAGATGCGATGCCTGTCGCCCACTGGTCACTGCTTACCACCCTGGTAGATTTTTCCAATCCGGGTGAGATCGGCGTCTTTATAGACGAACCTGGGGTCGAATATTTGGAACAGCGGATGGCGGAGACCGGCTTCCTTGAGGGCAAGGATATGGCCGGCACCTTTCGCGCCCTGCGCTCCAACGGTTTGATCTGGCATCAATTTATCCATAACTACCTGCTGGGGAAAAAAGCACCAAAATTTGACATCCTGTACTGGAATACCGATTTCACCCGGATGCCCGCTAAGATGCACTCCTTTTATCTGCGCGAACTCTATCTCAATAACCGCCTGGCACAGCCCGACGGCCTGAGCCTGGGCGGACGCACCCTGGATCTCAAGCGCATTACCCAGCCGCTGTATGCGGTGGGCGCAGAGCAGGACCACATCACCCCCTGGAAGGAAACCTTTAAGACCACCTGCCTGGTCGGCGGACCGGCGCGCTATGTGCTGGCCACCTCCGGTCATATTCAGGGAATTATCAGTCCGCCGGTGACCCCGCCCAAACGCCGTTACTGGGCCGGTGATATTAACGCTGAGTGTTCACCCGAACACTGGTGCCAAGGGACTGACAAGATTCCCGGATCCTGGTGGGAAGACTGGGTCACCTGGCTGCGCCCCCAGTGCGGCCCACTACAAGCACCCCCCGCGCTCGGCAGCGATCAGTATCCGGTACTCGGTGATGCGCCGGGGCGCTATGTGCTGGAGCGTTGAGCTGAGAAGGGATATTGCTGGGATTGCATACCAGCCTTGTCGGACTACTTTCGACCTACAGGGATGTAGGAAGTGCGCTAAGCCCGTAGGGAACGGGCAGCGCCTGCCCACAAAATGCCAACCCACAGGGAATCGCTTCTTTTGTAGGTTAGGCTTCAGCCTGACGCAGACAGCTTCCCCACCGCCGTTAACGCAGCTTTTTGGGCCTATATTTATTGGGGTGACTTTTTTTATGAGGCGACTCGATTTGGGGGTTGCTGGTGCGCAGCTGATAGTGGCCGGCGGCCAGCACCAGCAAGAAGATTATAAAACAGAGCAACTGGCTTAATCCCAGGGTACTCAAAGCGACCTGGAACGCGACCAGCGCCGCCACCGACCAGCCCAATAATAACCATAGATTACGCCCCTTCAGATGAGTCCCCAGCTCCGCCCAGCTATAAACTAAAAACGCCGTTAACACGACAACGACCAAAATCCAGATAAACATCGCCTTACTCCTGTGAAGATCAGTTCTTTAGCCTAAGCATAGCGCCAACGGCAGCTGGCCGATACTAGCGTCGCGACGGCTGATACGCCTGCCAACGCTGCTGACATAGCGCTATCATTGCCTGCAGTGCTGGAGCGAGCCCCGCCTGAGAGGAGTAAGCCAGGCCGATCTGCTGCTCCAGCTCTATATCGGCGAAGGGACGCAGCACTAGGTCTTCGCGCGCCAGGGTGCTCTCCCAGTCCGGTACCAGGGCGGCACCGACACCGGCGCTGACCAATCCCAGCGCATATTCCAGGGTGCGGATATTGGCCCTGGCGACAAAACGGATACCGCGTTTATCCATCATCCCCTTCAGTCGCTTAAGGGTATTGCAGGGCTGGCGATTAATAAACGGCAACCCCTGCAGATCGTCGAGATTTAGCTGTTCGCGCAAACTCAGCGGATGACCCCGGTGTAGCGCCAACCGGTAGCGATCCCGCCACAGCGGCTGGAACAGTTCGCCTTCGACCCGCTCCGCCGCATCGATAATACGGGCGTCGCAAGGCTCCTCCGGATTGACCAGGGTCAGCTCCAGCTGCTCCTGAGCGGTGGAGAACTCTTTGAGCAGCAGGCTCATCCGCTCCACCCCCAGCGAGCGCATCAACCCCAGCCGAAAGGGCTCAGCGATGGGACGGTCGGCAAACAGCTTCTGGATCGCCCGCGCCTCACCGCTGAGCTTTTTCGACAACGGATAAAGACGCTTACCCTCCTCGGTCGGGCTCACCCCCCTGGGATGACGCACGAACAGCGGCACGCCCAGCGTCTCCTCCAGCTGCTTAATCGCCGCCGATATAGATGGCTGAGCGATATAGCATAGGCGCGCGGCAGCGCTGATACTCTGCTTCTCGTACACCGCCTCGAAATACTTGAGAGCCCTGAGATCCATCCGTTTTACTCCTACCAGTTTATGGGGCTATACATAGGAACAGACTATATCTGATACAGCAAAAGAATATTATTCCTTTATCAAGGAAACGCCTATCCTTATCTCCATCAGCGTTACCGCATCCGGATTATCGCAACCCAAACAAGCGGATCTTCTATGAACAGCAGCGCCATACCTACAGCACCCCTGAATACCAAGGCCGCCTTCGACTGGATCGACCCCTTCGATATCGACTCTCAGCTCGACAGTGAAGAGCGGATGATCCGCGATGCCGCACGCGCTTACTGCCAGCAAGAGCTGCTGCCACGGATTCTGGAGGCCAACCGCCACGAGCATTTCGATCGCCAGATCATGACCGAACTGGGTCAACGGGGACTCCTCGGCGCCACTCTTCCCGAGCAATACGGCGGTTCCGGTGTCAACTATGTCAGCTACGGTCTGGTCGCCCGCGAGGTCGAACGCGTCGATAGCGGCTATCGCTCGGCCATGAGCGTGCAGTCCTCCCTGGTGATGCATCCGATCTACAGCTATGGCTCCGAGGAGCAGCGCCTCAAGTATCTGCCCAAGCTGGCCAGCGGCGAATGGGTCGGCTGTTTCGGCCTGACCGAGCCCGACTCCGGTTCCGATCCGGCCAGCATGCGGACCCGCGCCGAGCAACATAGCGACGGCTACCGGCTGACCGGCACGAAGATGTGGATCACCAACAGCCCGATCGCCGATATTTTCGTGGTCTGGGCCAAGCTCGACGGCGAGATCCGTGGCTTTATTCTGGAGAAGGGGATGGCCGGTCTCAGCGCACCTAAGATCGAAGGCAAGTTCTCCCTGCGGGCCTCGATCACCGGCGAAATCGTGATGGAGGGCGTAATCGTCCCCGAAGAGAATCTGCTCCCCAACGTCAAGGGGCTCAAAGGCCCGTTCGGCTGTCTCAATAAGGCCCGTTATGGCATCGCCTGGGGCGCCCTGGGCGCCGCCGAGTTCTGCTGGCAGGGCGCGCGTCAATATACGCTCGATCGCAGTCAGTTCGGCCGTCCACTGGCCGCCAACCAACTGGTCCAGAAAAAACTCGCCGATATGCAGACCGAGATCAGCCTGGGGCTGCAGGGTTGCCTGCAGGCCGGACGGTTGATGGATGAGGATCGCTGCGCACCCGAGCTGATCTCACTGATCAAGCGCAACTCCTGCGGCAAGGCACTCGATATAGCCCGCACCGCTCGGGATATGCACGGCGGCAACGGCATCAGCGATGAGTTTCATATCATTCGTCATGTGATGAACCTGGAAGCTGTCAATACCTACGAAGGCACCCATGATATCCATGCGCTGATCCTCGGTCGCGCCCAGACCGGCATCCAGGCGTTCTACTAAACGTTTCCGGAGAACCCCCTATGCAAAGCCGCGCCCAGATCGTCGAACAGAACTTCTTGAACCGGGTCGCCGAGGGGCGACTGCCGCTGCCCGAGACACGGGTCTCTCTGCCGGAGTCGGGATTAACCCCCGACAAGCTGGTACAGCTGTTCGAGACCCAGCTGCAGAGCCGCCACCTGGATCTCTGCTCGCGCCGCTTGCAGGCGCGCAAGGAGTCCTTCTACACCATCGGCAGTGCCGGCCACGAGGGTAATGCGGCGATCGCTGCCGTCTTTCGCAGCACCGATATGGCCTTCCTGCACTATCGCGATGCCGCTTTTATGATTCAACGGGCCCGCCAGACGCCGGGCGAAACCCCGCTCTGGGATCTGCTACTCAGCTTCAGCGCCTCCAGCGATGATCCGATCTCCGGCGGTCGCCACAAGGTCCTCGGCAGCAAGGCGCTGTTTATCCCGCCACAGACCAGCACGATCGCCTCCCACTTGCCCAAGGCGGTGGGTGCAGCCTACTCCATTCCGCTGGCCAAACGCTCCGGCCTGGACAGCCGAATGCCGCTGGATGCGGTGGTGCTCTGTAGCTTCGGCGATGCCTCGGCCAACCACAGCACGGCCTTGGGCGCGATCAACTGCGCCTCCTGGACCGCCTATCAGAACGTCCCGCTGCCGCTGGTGTTTATCTGCGAGGACAACGGTATCGGCATCTCCACCACTACCCCCACCGGCTGGATTCACGCCAACTTCAGCCAGCGCCCGGGGCTGCATTATATTTACTGTGACGGCCTTAATCTGCTCGACACTCACCGTGCGGCCGTTGCCGCCGAACGCCTGGCACGCCGCTACCGGCAGCCGGTATTTTTGCATATGCGCTGCGTGCGCCTGCTGGGGCACGCCGGCTCCGATGCCGAGATCGCCTACCGCTCGCGCGAGCAGATAGAGACGACCGAGGCCCGCGATCCGCTGCTGCACTCTGCCCGAACGCTGATCGATCTGGGGATCCTGCGACCAGATCAGATCATCGACCTGTATCGCGATACCGGGGAGCGGGTTAATCGAGTCGCGGAACTTGCGATCCAGCGCCCCAAACTCGATTCTGCAGCCTCCGTGATGGCAAGCCTTATACCGCCCAAAAAAGTACTGCCCGCCCTGACCCCGGCCCTGACCCTTCCCCAGGTACAAGAGGCGGAGGCCCGACGTCAGACGCTGTTCACCCGCGAGGCGCAGTTTATGCAGCAGCCGCAGCACTTCGCCCGTCTGCTCAACTGGGCGCTGGCCGATCTGATGTTCAGCCACGACGAGATTCTGATGATGGGCGAAGATATAGGCCCCAAGGGCGGGGTCTACAACGTCACCGGCAAGTTGTCGGAAAAATTCGGTTCACATAGGGTGATCAATACCCTGCTCGATGAACAGAGCATTCTGGGACTGGCGATCGGGGCGGCCCACAACGGCTTTATCCCTATCCCGGAGATTCAGTTCCTGGCCTATGTCCATAACGCCGAGGACCAGATTCGCGGCGAGGCGGCGACCCTGAGCTTCTTCTCCGACGGCCAGTTCACCAATCCCATGGTGATTCGGATTGCCGGACTCGGCTATCAGAAGGGCTTTGGCGGCCACTTCCACAACGACAACAGCCTCAACCTGTTTCGCGATATCCCCGGGCTGGTGCTCGCCTGTCCCAGCAATGGCGCCGATGCGGTAGAGATGATGCGCGAGTGCGTGCGCCTGGCGCGCGAAGAGCAGCGCGTGGTGGTCTTTATCGAACCTATCGCCCTGTATATGGCCCGTGACCTGCACAGCGAAGGCGATGGCCTCTGGACCGATCTGTATCGGCCGCCACAGCAGGCGCAGCCGATTGCCCTGGGTCAGCTGGGGCAGTATGGCGAGGGCACCGAGCTGTGCATCCTCAGCTACGGCAACGGCTACTACCTCAGCCTCCAGGCGGCGAAGATCCTGCGGGAGGAGCACGGCATCCAGCTGCGGGTGATCGACCTGCGCTGGCTGATGCCGCTCAACGAAGCGGCGATTCTGGCCCAGGTCTCTGCCTGCGACCAGCTGCTGATCGTCGATGAGTGCCGTCGCAGCGGCTCGATCGGCGAAGGGCTGGTGAGCCTGATCTGTGAGCAGCTGGCTTCGCCACCCAGATTCAAACGGGTTACCGCCGAAGACAGCTTCATCCCGCTGGGGCGCACTGCCACGATCACCCTACCCAGCTGTGCCGGGATCGTCTCCAGCGCGCTGACACTCAGGAATACCCAGCCAGCCATCACCCCCACCGCGGAAGAAACATGATGTCCGACGTCAAATCTGGCAACGATAAATCAAGCAACGACAAACAAAAAGTGCTGGTGATCTGCCCCGGCCGTGGCACCTACAATGCCCGGGAGCTGGGTTATCTTAAACGCCACCATGGCGATAAGTCGGCGCTGCTCGCGTCCATAGACCAGTATCGCATAGAGCAGGGACAGACCCCGGTGAGCACCCTGGATGGCGCCGAGCGCTATCAACTACGCGAGCACAGCCGTGGCGATAACGCCTCGGCGCTGATCTGGAGCTGCGCCTACGCCGACTATCTGAGCATCGATCGCGACCGCTACCAGGTCTGCGCGCTCACCGGCAACTCCATGGGCTGGTATATCGCCCTGGGCTGCGCCGGGGCGCTGAATCCAGCCAACGCCCTGCGACTGATCAACAGCATGGGCACGCTGATGCAGCAATCATTGCTCGGTGGTCAACTGATCTACCCGCTGGTGGACGAAGACTGGCGCCCTGTTCCCGGCCGTCATCAGCAACTGCTCGCGCTGCTGGCCCAGATCAATGCGCAGCCCGGTGCCGAGCTGTACCCCTCCATCGAACTCGGCGGGATGCGGGTATTCGGCGGTAACGAGGCCGGGCTCAGGGCTCTGGAGCTGGCCCTACCCCCTGAGCAGGAGCGTTTCCCGATGCGGCTGTTCAATCACGCCGCTTTCCACACCCCGCTGCAGCAGCCTATCGCCGCCCAGGGTCGCAACCAGCTGCCGACCAGCCTGTTCCAGCAACCGCAACTACCGCTGATCGATGGTCGCGGTGCCCAGTGGCGCCCGCACGCCACCGATCCGGCTGCCCTGCACGCCTACACCCTCGGCCACCAGGTCACCCAAGCCTACGATTTCACCCGCGCTCTGCAGGTGGCGGTACGCGAATACGCGCCCGATAAACTGATTATCCTCGGCCCGGGCACCAGTTTGGGCGGAGCGGTAGCGCAGGCGCTGATCGACATCCGCTGGCGAGGCTGGGCATCGAAGCAGGACTTTATCCGTGCCCAACAGGACGATCCCTACATACTGTCGATGGGGCTGGACGAGCAGCGCGGGCAGGTCACCTGAACGGCCATAAAAGGTTACGATCTATAGACGCTCGCGCTCCCATCCTTAGCCACGATCGTGTAAAGTGCATGAAAGGACGATCTTAACCTCGAGCTCCGGCTTAGAATTCTATGGGTACTGCTTTTCTCACGCAGTAGTGCAAAAAGCGATGAGATAGAATTGATAATAAAAAATAGATTAGGCCTAAGCATCCGCTCAGGATACTTTTACTGCCGTATGCTGCTGCTGTTTTTGATTGCCGGCACGGCCCTGGGCGCTCCACAATCGGTTCCGCCTTCGATCGGCATGGCCACTGCGCCTCCCGGGCTGATTGTGGCGATCGATGACAACTACCCTCCCTATATATTTCGTGATAGTTCGGGTGCGATAACCGGCTACCTGGTTGATCTCTGGGCCCTATGGCAAGAGCGTACCGGTGTGATAGTCGAGCTAAAAGCGAGCGATTGGGACACCGCCCAGAGTAACATGCAGGCCCGCCGGGCCAACGTGATCGACACTATGTTTAAGACGCCGAAGCGCCTGGAGACGTTCGATTTCAGCCCCGCCTACGCCCAAGTTCCGGTCGCCGTCTACAGTAACAGCAAGATCGGAGGCATCACCAAACCCATCGATCTTAAGGGTTTTCTAGTCGGCGTCAAAGCCGGCGATGCCTGCATCCACAGCCTGCAACAAGCAGGCGTCGCCACGCTAAAAACCTATGCCAGTTATGAGACCCTGGTGCAGGCCGCCATCGAGGGTGCGGTGCATACCTTTTGCCTTGACGAACCTCCAGCCAATTACCTGCTCTATAAAGCAGACGCCTCCGGCCAATTCCGCAAGGCCTTTGAACTCAGCAGAGGTGAATTTCATCGTGCCGTGCATAAGGGCGATGCGCTAACCCTGCGGCTGGTCAATCGCGGTTTTTCCGCCATCACCGCCGCAGAGAAGCAGGCGCTGCATGACAAATGGCTGGGAACACCCCGCAACCTGTCCGGCTATGCGCACTACCTAGCCTATGCCCTGCTTATTGCGGCTCTGGTCGCCGTCCTGCTAGTGCTCTGGGGCGCCACACTACGCCGCCAGGTCAAGCGCCGCACCGCCGAACTGCTTGCCCAACAGACCCAATTACAGGTTCTGCTCCACGCTATTCCCGATCTGGTATGGATGAAGGATTGCGAGGGGGCATTTCGTTTCTGCAACCCGATATTCGAGCGCTATTACGGCGCCCTGGAGGCGGATATTATCGGCAGGAGCGATTACGATTTTATCGACCCGCAACTGGCTGATACCTTCCGTGCTCAGGATCTTGAAGCTCTGAACGCAGACCAACCCAGCCGCAACGAAGACCTGCTCAGCTTTGCCGAGAATGACATCCCTGTCCTAGTGGAAACCACCAAGACCCCCGTGCGCAACGCCCAGGGAGAGATCCTGGGGATCCTGGGGATCGCCCATGATATCACCGAGCGCAAGGCGGCAGAGGCGGAGATAGTCAATCTGGCCTTCTACGACCCCCTTACGTCGCTGCCCAATCGCCGCTTGCTCGCCGACCGCCTGCAACTGGCCCTGGCATCGAGCATGCGCCTCGGCCGCGAAGGCGCCCTGCTGCTTATCGATCTGGACCATTTCAAAACCCTTAACGATACCCTCGGTCATGATAAGGGCGACCTCTTGCTGCAACTGGTCGCCAAATGCATCAGAGAGTCTGTTCGCAAGAAGGACAGCGTTGCCCGTCTGGGCGGCGATGAGTTTGTGGTGATGCTGGAAGATCTGAGTGCCTGCTCTATCGATGCCGCCAACCAAACGCGGGTGGTTGCTGAAAAAGTTCTCGCGGCCATCAACACGCCCTGCAACCTAAGCGGGCAGGAGTACCTCGGCAGCGCCAGCATAGGTATCACCCTGTTTTCCTTAGGCATCAACAGCAGCGAAGAGCTGATGAAGCGGGCCGATCTGGCGATGTATACCGCCAAGGAAGCGGGCCGTAATAACCTGAGGTTTTTTGACCCCAGCATGCAGGCAGATATCAACGCCCGTGTCGCCCTCGAAACGGACCTGCGCGATGCCCTGCGGCTTGAGCAGTTCGTCCTCTATTACCAACCCCAGCTTGATAGTAGCGGACAGGTTACCGGTGCCGAGGCGTTGATTCGCTGGCGGCATCCGCAGCGTGGCCTCGTCCCCCCCGTCAGCTTTATCCCGCTGGCCGAAAGCACCGGTATAATTTTACCGCTGGGGATCTGGGTACTGGCGACCGCATGCCGGCAGCTGACCCTATGGGCCGCAGATCCCGCCACAGCAACCCTGACCCTGGCCGTTAATATCAGCGCCAAGCAGCTGCATCAACCTGACTTTGTTACCCAGGTCATGGCGGTGCTCCAACGCACCGGTGCCAGCCCCCGCAGACTTAAACTCGAACTGACCGAAAGTCAGCTACTCCATAATATCGAAGACTGCATCGCCAAGATGCTCCACCTGCGGTCCGAGGGGATCGGCTTTTCGCTCGATGATTTCGGTACAGGTTATTCATCGCTTGCCTATCTCAAGCGGCTGCCGCTGGAGCAGCTGAAGATCGATCAGTCTTTTGTGCGCGATGTGCTGAGCGATCCCAACGATGCGGCCATTGCCCGCACCATAGTGACGCTGGCACACAGCCTCGGCCTGTCCGTGATAGCCGAGGGGGTGGAAACCGCAGCACAACGCGATTTCCTGGCCGACAATGAGTGCCATGCCTATCAGGGCTACCTGTTCAGCCGACCTGTCCCCATCGCAGAGTTTAACGACTTTCTGCTGGGCAGCAGCGGTGCCTGAACGCGCACCAGAGGCCGAGTTGCACTGTATTCTAAAGAGGGAGAACATCGTAAAGTAGACGACGTCCGTCAGAGTCTTGACGGCGTGTCTACCTCAACAGGGAGTGCTCTTATGTACCATTTTCCTCAGCTCAAATCAGAAAAAAGACTGTCCCGAATCGCGGTACTCACCAGCGGCGGGGATGCCCCGGGGATGAATGCCGCTATCCGGGCAGTAGTAAGGGCGGGAAACAGTGAGGGTATCGAGGTGTTCGGTATCTACCGCGGCTTTAGCGGTCTTGTCGAGGCTGATATCTGGCCGCTGAATTCGGTCGCTGTCGCTAATATTCTGCATCGCGGCGGCACCTGCCTTAAGAGTGACCGCTGTCCCGCGTTTCAGCAACCCTCCGGACGGTTACAGGCCGCCGCAACGTTGCGGGAAATGGCGATCGAGGCACTAGTGGTGATCGGTGGTGACGGCTCCCTGACCGGCGCACATCTGCTACATCAAGAGACCGGTTTTCCGGTCATAGGGATACCGGGCACCATCGATAATGATATTACCGGCACCGAGGACAGCATCGGCTTCGATACCGCCGTAAATACCGCGCTGGACGCGATCGACCGCATCCGCGATACCGCAAGCTCCCACGATCGCCTGTTTCTGGTCGAGGTGATGGGACGCAGCTCAGGCCTTATCGCCGCCCACGCGGGTATTGCCGGCGGTGCCGAGCTGATCCTGATACCCGACAGCCCGATCGAGTTTCAGACTCTCTGCGATAGCCTCATTCAAAGCAGGCTTAATGGCCGCATGAGCAGTATCATCGTTATTGCCGAGGGTGAGCCCGGGCGTACCCAGCGACTGGCCTCTAAACTCCAGGTGCAGGGTTTCGAACCGCGAGTCTGTATACTCGGGCATACCCAACGCGGCGGCGCGCCTAGCGGACACGACCGGGTACTGGCATCCTGCCTGGGAGCGATGGCGATCAGTCACCTGCAGGCCGGGATTTCAGATGTTATGCTCGCGGTGCAGCGAAACGAGATCACGGCCGTACCGCTGGCAACCATTCTCGAACCGCACCAATTTGAAGACCAGTGGGTGCTGGAACTGGCCAGAAAGCTACACGGTTAACGCCCTCCAGCTCCTCCTCAACCACTCCTCAACTTGCCCCTCAGCTCTCCCCCAGCCCTCATAAGGAACGATCAATGCCCATTACAGTAAAATTTGAACTCGAAAAAGAGGTCAAGCACAGCGTTCGTTTCAAAGAGATCGTGGAGGAGGGCCGCGCCCCGGTCATAGGGTCTATCTACGTGCAGAAATGGTACGCGGGCGCTTCCAAAACACTCAGCATCAGCATCAGCAAACCGGACGAAGAGGCCTAAACCTACAAAAAAACCTTCGGGTCGACACGTCCGACAAGGAACGCCTATCCCTGCAGACCCACCACCCCTGCATAGCGGACCCTGACTCAATAAAATACCGGGGGCGCTATGCCTATCACCGACTGATGTGCGAACAGCAGCAGCAGATACAGCAGCACCCCGCCGAGCAACCGCCACCCGCCGATACCGCGCCAGTCAATTCGGGCAAAGCCGCTAAAGGGGATAAATACCGTGCCGCGGCAGAGACACTGCGGCAGCTTGCGCCGTCGCGCCCGCTCCAGCGTCTGCGTGCCCACTAGACTCAGCATCAGCAGCAACCCAAACAGGATCAGGCCGGCGGCATCACCATTCACCGGGATATGCGCTCCGGCCCAGATTATCAGCCCCCATAGCAGCGGGTGGCGGGTCACCGAAACGATTCCGGGGTGGTCGGGATCATAACCCCTGGCACCCGGGCCGAGAGAGAAGGGGTTGCTGGAACTGGCGCCGGCGACAATCAGCACGCAGGCCAGTGGCATCAGCAGCACCGGCAGCCAGGCAGCTAGCCGTGTCCAGGGCCAGAGTTCAATATAGGGGGCATCGACAAACGCCCGCGCCAGCCAATAGATGATCGCCAGAGATAACAGGCTGTAGCCCAGTAGGAATCTCCTGCGTCCCAGCCGCCGCTCCAGCGGCTGACGGAATCGTGGCCGCATCGGAAGCATATGGCTAAGCAAAAACACCGCCACCGCGGCCAGCAGTTCAAACAAAAATATTCCTCGTTATTCGGTGACGTTGATGGGGACCGACCGTTAATGCGTTAATGGGACAGATTTATTTTCTTAACCGCTACGGCGACCAGCAGCGAGATAGGCTGGGATGTAATCCCAGCTATCATTGCTTGTTCACGGTGAATTTGGCCGAGCGCCATGCTCATTCCCTACTTACCCGACACATCGATGCATCACCGAGCACGTCATGTGATGAAGCAGGGGCATCCTTTGCGATTGAGGCCAGAGGGGTATTGCTGGGATTGCATCCCAGCCTACGGTCCCGTTTCTGTTTCAGCCCTTGGGCTGCTTGAGGTCCCGCTTGGCTTGCTGCCAGAGCCGATCCAGACTGGCCTCATCGCTATCGGCCATAACCCTCCCCTGCTCTGCCGCCAGCTGCTCCACCCGGCGAAAGCGCTGTTCGAACTTGTGGTTGGACTGCCGCAGTAGCTGCTCTGAATCCGCCTGCAGGTGGCGCACCAGATTGACACTGGAAAACAGAATATCACCCAGCTCATCGGCGATCTCTGCGGTATTACCACCCGCGAGTGCTTGCCTGAGTTCGAGTATTTCGGCATCCAGATTATCCAGTACCGGTTCGATCTGGCCCCAATCGAAACCCACAGACGAGGCGCGCTGTTGCAGCTTATGGGCGCGCATCAGCGCGGGCATGGCGGTCGGCAGATCATCGAGGACCGAGGGAGCAGCCTGCGCGGCCGTTCCCTCGACGGTCGCCTTCTCCGCACGCTCCCGGGCCTTGATCCTCTCCCAACTCTGCTTAATCTCGGTCTCGCTCAGCCGCTGATCGGAGCCAAAACTGCCGAAGCTGCCATCGGGGTAGACATGTGGGTGCCGCCGCAGCAGCTTGGCGACTAGGCCATCGATAATATCGGTAAACTCGAATCGCCCCTGTTCGGCACAGATCTGGGCGTAAAAAACGACCTGAAACAACAGGTCGCCCAGTTCATCCTGCAGATGGGGATAGTCCTGACGCTCGAGGGCATCTATCACCTCATACACCTCTTCGAGGGTATGAGGCACGATCGAGGCGAGATTCTGACGCTGGTCCCAGGGACAGCCATGCTCCGGATCACGCAGTTGCGCCATCAACCGCAGCAGATCATCCAACCTATAGATCATCAGTGTGCACCTCAAGGGTATGGGGCACGAGCGAGGCAAGATCCTGACGCAGGTCCCAGGGACAGCCGTGCTCCGGATCGCGAAGTTGCGCCATCAACCGCAGCAGATCATCGAGTCTAAAGGCCATCAGCGCATCCCCGGCAGGTGACGGTGAACATCGGTGACGTTAGGCAGTTGACCCAGTTTATCCAATACCCGCCCCAGATCTTGCAGCTGTTTGATCTCGAGCGAGATCAGTAACCGCGCGGTCCCCCTTTTGGTATCGGTGCGGGTGTTCACCGCCAGCACAGTAACCCGCTCGGCCGTCAGTACGATCATGATGTCGCGCAGCAAACCGGGACGATCCAGAGCATCGATCTGAATATCGACACCAAAGACCTGAGCCGAATCCGCATCCTTCCAGCTGACCTCGATCATACGTTCATAGTTATTGGATTCCAGTTGCAGGGCATTACCGCAATCCTGGCGATGGATAGAGACACCGCGCCCCTGGGTGATATAACCGACGATCTGATCCCCGGGTACCGGTTTGCAACAGCTGGCGACCACCGTCAGTAGGTTGCCGACCCCCTGGATGGTTACATTGCCCTGATGTTTGCGCGGGCTTTGGCTATCGCTCTTAAGATCCAGATCGAGTTGTTCATCGGCTAATGGCGTCTGTTCCGCACTGCGCTGCTCGATCTGACGCTGCGCGGCCCCCAGCAACTGACTCAATCTGAAATCCCCGGCACCGACGGCCGCATAGAGATCATTAAGCTCGTGATAGCCCTGCTGCTCGGCCAGCAGCTGCAGATTCACCGAGGAGACGGCCAGACGCTTGATCTCACGCTCGACCAGGTGCCTGCCTTCGTGAGCATTCTGATCCCGATTCTGCTCCTTGAACCAGTTGCGGATCTTGGTCCTTGCACGTCCAGAGTTCACATAGCCCAGGTTAGGGTTCATCCAGTCGCGACTCGGCCCTCCCTCTTTGGCGGTCATGATGACCACCTGGTCGCCGGTCTTAAGCTTGGTCGTCAGGGGGGTTATTTTGCCATTAACCTTGGCGCCACGGCAGCGATGGCCGATCTCGGTATGGACTCTGTAGGCGAAATCCAGCGGGGTGGAACCTGCCGCCATATCGACCACATGGCCCTCTGGCGTAAAGGCATAGATACGATCCTCTTCGATACCAGCCCGCAGTTGATCGACCAGTTCGCTGGCGCTGCTCAGATCATCCTGCCACTCCAATACCTGGCGTAACCAGGAGATCTTGTGTTCGTAACTATCACTCTTATTGGCCGTATCGGTGCCCTTATAGAGCCAGTGAGCGCAGACACCCAGCTCGGCATCGGCGTGCATCTCCGGAGTACGGATCTGGATCTCCAGCACCTTGCCCTCTTTTCCTATGACCGCAGTATGCAGCGAGCGATAACCGTTTTTCTTTGGCGAGGCGATGTAATCGTCAAACTCATGCGGAATGTTCTTCCACTGACCATGCACCACGCCCAGGGAGGCATAGCAGTCTTTTACCTCGGGCACCAGGATACGTACCGCGCGTACATCATAGATCTGATGGAAGTCGACCTGCTTGCGCTGCATCTTTCGCCAGATGCTGTAGATATGTTTGGCGCGTCCGCTGAGCTCGGCAACGATACCGATTTTCGCCAGTTCACCCTTAAGCTCGTACAGCACCTCATCGATATAGGACTGCCGGTCGAGGCGTTTTTCCGCCAGCAGAGTCGCGATCTGCTTATACGCGCCGGGCTGCAGATAGCGGAAACTCAGATCCTCGAGCTCCCACTTGATATGGCCGATGCCGAGCCGATGCGCCAGCGGGGCATAGACATCGAACACCTCCCTGGCCACGCGGTAACGGCGCTTACGATCACTGTTTTTAACCGTGCGGATCGCACAGGTTCGCTCGGCCAGCTTAATGAGCACGACCCGAACATCCTCGATCATGGTCACCAGCATCTTGCGGACATTATCGAGCTGGCCCTGGCTCTGGCCAAAAACCGAGTCGGGTGTAGGATGCACGACCGCACCTATGGCGGCCATCTGCAGCACCCCCTCAATAAGGTAGACAACGGAGGCACCAAAGATGTCACGCACCCGGTCGATGGCGATCTTTTTTTCGCGCACGCCGCGATACAAAATAGCGGCGATCAGGGCATCCTGATCCAGACCGAGCTCGGCCAATATTTCAGCCATCTCCAAACCGGTTCGGTAACTGTCACTGCCTTGATCCGCCCAGGCATCACCCTTTACACTCATCTTCTCCTGAGCGTCCTGGCTCAGCTGGCAGGCACGGATAAGTACGCCATCGTCCTGAATATTGATATCAGTGCGGATACGCTCAAGCCAGGCGCTCAAATCTACCGCTCCACACTCATCCAGGGGATGATCCTGCCTTACCTTAACCATAAATAGCGGCGCTCCTGCTCTGCGGTAGTCTCTTCGGGCTGAAAATATCAACCCGAAATCCGCGACAATCCGTTTATAGACGAATGTTAGGTTTTACGTATTAATGCTCAAAGACGCCGGTGGAGAGATAACGATCGCCCCGGTCACAGATGATGCAGACGATCACCGCATTCTCCAGCTCTGCACTCAGACGTAACGCTCCGGCAACGGAGCCACCGGATGACACCCCGCAGAAGATGCCCTCCTGACGCGCCAACTCGCGCATGGTTTGTTCCGCCTCCTGCTGGCCCATATCGATCACCCGATCGACGCGTGCCGGCTGATAGATCCTCGGCAGATAGGCTTGCGGCCAACGCCGGATACCGGGGATGCTGGCACCATCTGCGGGCTGCAGCCCGACGATCTGTACCTCGGGATTCTGTTGTTTTAGATAGCGAGAGACCCCCATGATGGTGCCGGTGGTACCCATGGAGCTGACAAAGTGGGTGATCTCACCCCGGCTTTGCTGCCAGATCTCAGGCCCGGTGGAATCAAAATGAGCCTGGGGATTATCGTCATTGGCGAACTGGTCCAGCACCTTGCCCAGACCCTGCTCCTGCATCTGTGCGGCCAGATCACGCGCGCCTTCCATCCCCTGCTCTCGAGAGACCTCGATCAGCTCCGCGCCATAGGCTGTCATCGCCGCCTTGCGCTCCTGGCTCATATTGCCGGGCATGATCAACAGCATGCGATAGCCTTTGATCGCCGCCGCCATCGCCAGGGCAATACCGGTATTACCACTGGTCGCCTCGATCAGGGTATCGCCGGTGCTTATCTCACCACGGCTTTCGGCACGCTGGATCATACTCAGCGCCGGGCGATCCTTGACCGATCCGGCGGGATTATTGCCTTCTAACTTCACCAGAATGGTATTGCTGCTGGTGCCCGGTAAGCGTTGCAGCCTGACTAGAGGCGTACCACCGACGCAGGATTCGATGGTAGGAAAAAGAGATTTCATGATAGTTACCTACGACAGGGGTCGGTGCTAAACAGGGACCGGAGAGAAACAGGGGCCGACATTAGTGTTCCAGGATGACAAACGCCACCACCAGATCCACGTCATCCGACAGGCTCAGGTGGCTAAGGTTCATTCCCAATTCTTGTGCCCGCCGCATTGCTTGGCCGGTTAACAGCAACAGGGGCGCACCCAGAGCATTATGGGTCATGCTGATATGCTGCCAGGAAACCCCCTGGCCGATACCGGTACCCAGCGCTTTAGAGGCCGCTTCTTTGACGGCAAAACGTTTGGACAGAAAGACCTCCGGGCGACTGTGCGCGTCCCAGAGCTCCAGCTCATCAGGGGTCAGGATGCGCGCCGCGAAACGCCTGCCCCAGCGCTCACAGCTGGCCTTAATACGACTGATATGAACGACATCCGTGCCTATACCCAAGATCACTGCTGCAGTCCCTCGAGGGTCTCGGGGGTCTCGAGGCGACTCTGGACAGGCTGAAACAACGCCCGACTATGCAAGGGTCGTCCTCCAAGATGCGGCGCCAGTGCCTGGCGCATTAACTGTTTGGCGGCTCGGCGCACATCCGGGTGCTGATAATCGTCCTGTGCCAACGCGACCAGTACAGCGCCCGAGTATCCTGAAGCGGTAGCCACCGGATCAAACCCCCGCGAGGGATCGAAACGATAGGTGCCGTCGATCTCGATGCGCAGCCCCGATGCCGTGTACTCGAAGTCGATCCCGAATCCTAGCAACTGCAGCAGCTGGCGTTCGTAGATCCGCAGCACCACCTCCTGCTGCTGCGGATCGGTCAGCCGCGCTAATGCCAGCTGATAATAGGCAAACAACTTAGGCTGTGGATCTGCTGGTGGCAAGACGCGCAGGCTCAACTCATTGAGATAGAGTCCGCACCAGAGACTGCGTCCCTGAAGTGGAGTTGCAGGTCCGGCCAGATCACCTTGAAACAGCGTCTTGAGTTCGCCACTGCCCTGCCAGTTGAGTTCCAGACATTGAAACGGCTGGGTCAGATGGCGCTGCCGTGAACGCGCACCACGCACCCCCTTAACGACGGCTCGAATCACTCCCTGATCACGGCTGAAGTAATCGACCAGCGCGCTGGTTTCACGATAGGGGCGACTGTGGAGCACCACACAGAGTTGCTGCTGAACATGCTTAGCGGATGTCGTCATAGCCCAGAGAGCGCAGTGCCCGCTCATCATCCGACCAGCCGCTCTTCACCTTGACCCACAACTTGAGCATCACCTTGTAATCGAACATCCGCTCCATATCGATGCGCGCTTCCTGGCCGATCAGTTTAATCCGGTCGCCCTTATTGCCGATCAGAATCCGCTTCTGGCCATCGCGCTCGACCAGTATCAGCGCACCTATATGAAGTATGTTATTTTCATGGCTGAACTCTTCGATCTCGACCGTCATCTGATAGGGCAATTCATCGCCCAACTGACGCATGATTTTTTCCCGCACCAGCTCCGCCGCCAGGAACCTCGAACTACGATCGGTGATCTGGTCCTCAGGGAAATGGTGGGGACCGGTGGGCAGGCGGGCCAGGATACAGGCTTCAAGCTGCTCCACATTGCGCCCCAGCTTTGCCGACAGCGGGATCACCTCGGCAAAGTCCATCTTCTCCGCCAGGCCGGACAGTACAGGGAACAGATCCTCTTTATCTTCGATGCGATCGACCTTATTAATCGCCAGAATCACCGGAGCGGGGCTGTAGTACAGTTTTTCCAACACCGCCTCGTCCTCATCGGTCCAGCGATGGCGGTCGACAATAAAGATGACGATATCGACACCGCGTAGCGCCGAGCTGGCGGCCTTGTTCATATAGCGGTTGATCGCCTTACCGCCGTCCTTGTGCAAACCCGGGGTATCGACATAGACCACCTGATCGTCGCCTTCGGTCTTGATCCCCAGAATCTGATGCCGGGTGGTCTGAGGTTTACGCGAGGTGATACTGAGTTTTTGCCCCAGAATCCGGTTCATCAGTGTGGACTTGCCGACATTGGGGCGGCCGACGATAGCGACGTAGCCGCAACGGCTGGATTGATCCTGATCGTTCATGAGGCACTCTCGGCGCCGAGCGCAATCAATGCAGCAGCGGCGGATTGTTGTTCGGCAATACGGCGGCTGCTTCCCTGACCCGCACAATGTTTTTTCAGCAACGCCACTTCGCAGTCAATATAAAAAAGCTGCTCATGCGCCTCGCCTTCGACCCGGATCAGATGATAAACGGGGAGTTCATTACGTCGCGATTGTAGGAGTTCCTGCAATCGGGTCTTGGGATCCTTGAGCGTATCCTCCAGCGACAGCTGTTCGAGACGACCCTTATACCAGGCCAGTATACGCTCACGACAGGGTTCAAATCCGGTATCCAGATAGATCGCACCTATCAGAGCCTCTACGCTGTCGGCCTGAATCGAGTGGCGATTAAAACCGCCGCTTTTAAGTTCTCCCTGGCCCAGCTTAAGAAACTCTTTCAATGCCATCTCTTCGGCCAGCTCCGCCAGCGTCACGCCCTTAACCAACCGTGCCCGAAGGCGGCTCAACTGCCCCTCTTTAGCGGTAGGAAAACGCTGAAACAGGGCATCCGCAATAACGAAGTTAAGGATAGAGTCGCCTAAAAACTCCATCCGTTCGTTATTCTTAGAGCCACAGCTACGATGGGTCAGCGCCAGCTCGGCCAGTCCCGGATCTACAAACTGATACCCGAGCCGCCGGCCCAGTTTAGCTACCATGTCATTCAACGTTCATGGCCCAGGTACTGCTCTTTAAAGCTAACCACGGCATCGACATTCATAAAGATTGGCATCCGGATCTCGTAATCAACATCCATCAACACATCGCCCTTATCCTTACTGATTTTAATAAACTCCTTGGGGAGGGACAGGTTATTGATACGCAGCTTTTTTGTCAGATTAAGCGCTATCTCTTGCTTGGATTTAGCCATCAACAGCTGGTCCCGCTGTGTATCGACCAGAATCGATTTAAGGGCCTCATGATCGGTATAGGCGGGGACCAGTTTAAAGCCAACGGTCATAAAGGCTCCCGCCACCAATAAAAATATCAGCAGTCCCAGAAAAGACCAGCCACCCTGCCTGTGCGTCGAACTCACCATAAAAAATACCGCCTGATCTTAATCATTAATGGATAGCACCATTGTATCGAAAGCTTGGCAACCCGCTCCATGACTCCCAATGCATCCAGATCGCGAAGGCCTTGCCAACGACCAACTCATCCGGGACAAAGCCCCAGAAGCGACTGTCGTTACTGTTATCACGGTTATCGCCCATCATAAAGTAGTGCTCTGCCGGGACAGTCCACTGCCTGGCGGGCCTGGGGAGGGTCAGGTTGTTATAGAACTGATGTTCGACAGCGCCCAGTTTCTCGGTCAACAGCCGTTTCATCGTACCACCATCGGGAAGTTCGGCCATCAACTCCAGCGATACCGCCTCGCCGTTGATGGTCAGGCCCTTATTCGCATACTCGATAACATCACCCGGCAATCCCACTACACGCTTAATGTAGTTAATGCGGGGATCATTAGGGTACTTGAACACCATCACATCGCCACGCTGGGGATCACTAAGCGCGATCACCTTCGTGCCTATCACCGGCAGACGCAGGCCATATTGAAACTTATTAACCAGAATGAAATCGCCGATCTTTAGCGTTGGCAGCATCGATCCGGACGGAATCTGAAAGGGCTCGATCAAGAACGACCGCAGCACCAGCACCAACGCCAGCACCGGAAAGAACGATTTTGAATACTCGACCAGTACAGGCTCAGGCACCAGCTTACTTAACGCCTGGGCATCCAACGCTGCACCCGCCTCAGCCGCGGCGCTTGCTAACCGCGGTTTACGCCGTGGCAGCAACACGAGATGATCGAACAACCAGATGACGCCGGTGACCGCGACCGCAATCACCAATACTAGAGAAAAATCAATATCCATCTGTCTAATTATCCATTTTCAATACAGCGAGAAAAGCTTCCTGAGGCACCGTAACGTTGCCCACCTGTTTCATCCGTTTCTTACCCGCCTTCTGCTTTTGCAGAAGCTTTTTCTTACGGCTGATATCACCCCCGTAACACTTGGCGATAACATTCTTACGTAACGCTTTAACCGTGGTGCGAGAGATAATCTTACCGCCGATCGCCGCCTGGATAGCAACATCAAACATCTGCCGTGGAATCAGCTCCTTCATCTTCTCGCACAATAAGCGCCCCCTCTGCATGGCCTGATCCTGGTGCATGATCACCGCCAGTGCATCGACCCGCTCGCCGTTGATCAGGATATCCAGACGCAACAGATTGGCCGGTTGAAAGCGCACAAAACTGTAATCCAGCGATGCGTAACCGCGACTCACCGATTTCAGCTTATCGAAGAAATCCATCACCACCTCACTCATCGGCAGTTCATAGGTAAGCGAGACCTGGCTGGCCAGATACTTCAGATCTTTCTGCACCCCGCGCTTCTGAATACACAGGGTAATCACCGCGCCAAGATGTTCTTTAGGCATCAGCATATTGGCTTCGACGATAGGCTCGCGCATCTCCTGGATCGAGGCATAGTCGGGCAATTTAGAGGGGCTGTCGACGCGGATAACCTCGCCTGAGTTCAGCTCCACCTCGTAGATAACCGTCGGGGCGCTGGTAATCAGATCCAGATCATATTCACGCTCGAGCCGCTCCTGGATAATCTCCATATGCAGCAAGCCCAGGAACCCGCAGCGAAAACCAAAACCCAGGGCGTCGGAACTTTCGGGCTCGTAAAACAGCGAGGCATCGTTGAGCGTCAGTTTACTCAGCGCATCACGAAAATCTTCAAAATCATCGGAGCTAACCGGGAACATGCCTGCGTAAACCTGCGGCTTGATCTGCTTAAAACCTTTGAGCGCCTCAACATCCGGGGTCTTGCTATGGGTCAGCGTATCACCGACCGGGGCACCCAGAATCTCTTTGATCCCGGCGATAATATAACCGACCTCGCCCGCTTTAAGGGTATCTGTGGGCTGTCGCTTAGGCGTAAACACCCCAACTTCATCAACCTGATAGCTCTGATGGGTGGACTTAACCAGAATTTTCTCTTTCTTGCGCAGCGTCCCCTGCATAACGCGCACCAGCGAGACCACGCCCATATAGTTATCAAACCAGGAATCGATAATCAGCGCCTGCAACGGGGCATCGACATCGCCTGTCGGTGGCGGTATCAGCTCGATCAGCTGTTCGAGAGCGTCTTCGACTCCCATGCCGCTCTTGGCACTGACCGCCACGGCATCCTGGGCATCGATGCCGATCACCTCTTCGATCTCCTTTTTGACTTTCTCCGGATCTGCTTGCGGCAGATCCATCTTGTTCAGCACCGGCACCACTTCCAGACCCTGCTCGATGGCTGTGTAGCAGTTCGCAACCGACTGGGCCTCGACCCCTTGCGCCGCATCAACGACCAGCAGCGCACCCTCGCAGGCAGCCAGGGAGCGTGATACCTCATAGGAGAAGTCCACATGACCGGGGGTGTCGATAAAGTTAAGCTGGTAGGTTTTACCATCCCGTGCGCTGTAGTCCAGAGTGACACTCTGGGCCTTGATAGTGATACCGCGCTCACGCTCGATATCCATAGAATCGAGCACCTGATTCGCCATCTCACGCGCACTAAGCCCGCCGCAGATCTGAATAAAACGGTCCGCCAGAGTCGACTTGCCGTGATCGATGTGGGCGATAATAGAAAAATTTCGGATATGACTGAGGTCACTCAAAGCAGTAGCACCTACACGCCCATAAAGAGCTTAAAATAAAGCGCGCAATTCTAGCCTATTTTAAGCCTCAGGGCCATTCGCCAGGGCCGGACGCCAGCAGCCTGTCGAGCTTGACACTGATCTACTGCGGAAAAGCCGACTTTGGCCATTTTTCACTCTATTTTTCGTTTAATAGAACAACTATTAGCCTCAAAATAGTTCGAAAACTGTCTCAAATCGCTTTACCTAAATCAAGAGGCCCTCGCTACGACCGGCCAAGCTCGACAGACTGCCAGAGACAAAGAAAGGCACCTAAGTGCCCTTGCCCGTAGAGGCTAACTGACAACAGACCAACCTGTACGGTGTTGCTCTACCTCGGCAGCCATGCAGTCGTACGAAATGCTCGGTAAGACTGCTAGGGCTCAATCTTGAGAGGTAGAAACAGCGGACTCCCTCGGCGTACGATACGCATCGGTACCGCCTTGCCTTCGGGCAGATCCTGAGCGATGGCAGCAAAGCCATCCAGATCCTCGATGCCGCGACCATTAAGCATGGTAAGCACATCGCCAACGACCAACCCAGCATCGGCGCCAGGGCCTGAGCGCACCTCCCGTACAACGACCCCGCCGCTAAGTTTCCACTGCTTAGCGCGCTCCGGCTCCAAGGCCGCTACGCTGATATTCAGCGGGTTTCCATCAGCCCAGGATGTGCCAGCGCCGGCCTGGACCCGCACCTGTTCTTCGGGAAGCACCCCGACCGTCAAGGCGATGGTTTTAGCTAACCTGTTGCGCACCAGATCGAGCTTGACGCGACTGCCGGGCACGACCCGTCCCACCACCTGCGGGAGCTCCGCAGAACGCTCGATCGCCTCGGCATTGAAGCTAACAATGATGTCACCCTCCTGTAATCCGGCCGCTTCAGCCGGGCTACCCGGCAGTACTTTCGCGACCAGCGCGCCCTTGGGCCGATCAAGCCCGAAGGATTCGGCCAGATCAAGATTAACTTCCTGAATAATAACCCCCAGCCAACCCCGGGCGACCTGACCATTGAGCCTGAGCTGTTCAACTACCTCCATCGCCATCGTTATCGGAATCGCGAACGAGAGCCCCATAAACCCACCCGAACGGGTATAGATCTGGGAGTTGATACCGACCACCTCACCCGCCAGATTAAAGAGCGGGCCACCCGAGTTACCTGGATTTATGGCCACATCCGTTTGTATAAAGGGTACGTAGTTTTCATTCGCCAGACTCCGCCCGGTCGCGCTGACGATACCGGCGGTCACCGTATGATCGAAGCCGAAGGGTGATCCTATAGCCAGCACCCACTGGCCCGCCTTGAGCGTTTCAGAATTGCCTATTTTTACCACCGGAAGATCTTTCGCATCAAGCTTGAGCAGCGCCAGATCCGAACGGGGATCAATACCCACCAGCTCAGCTACCAGCTCGCGTCTGTCACTTAAGCGCACCAGAATACTTTCTGCGTCCTTGACCACATGATGATTGGTCAGCACATAACCATCGGCAGAGATGATAAAGCCCGAGCCCAGTGACTGAGGAAGACTCCGCTGGGGCTGCTTATACCCTCCCTGGTCAAACTCGCGCTCATCAAAAAAATGTTTGAAGATCTCCGGCAGCGGCTCCCGCCTCGCCTGCGGGACTGACTCCGCCGCATCGACACTGCGCACCGTACTGATATTCACGATAGCCGGCGAGGCCTGCTCTACCAACTCGGTAAAATCAGGCAGCGAGGCTGCCGAGGCCAAACCGCCGAACAACAACCATGCCAGCACCACTCCGGAAAACGTCGAGCTAGTATTCACACTCATCAAACCCACCTTTGACTCAGGATTAACATCAACACGCTATAATTTTTTCAGACGTAGTATCTGCGGCTGGTAACGCTGTTGCTGCCGATCCTTGCCACTCCAGCACCTCACCACCACAAAGCCGAGCAGCAATCCCAGCATACCTACTAAAACCACTATAGCTTCGGCCATGCCCAGGGCATCCGCCATAGCAGAGCCCAGGATCAAACCGAGTAGCGGCAGCAGATAGATCATCGCGGAGGCCTGCAGGAAGGAACCTTCGTCCACGCCCAGCTCAACAATATCGCCGGGCGCGAGCAGCAACTGCAGAGGATTTCCCGATAAGATCTGAAAACGTTGCCCTTGACCTATTTCGGCCAGCAATTTCTGACCGCAACCCGACCTTGAATGGCAACTGGAGCAGCCGCTGCTGCGAATGGTTTCGACGCGCACACCGCCGGATTCCAGCGCTATGACCTGAGCCTGTTCGGTCAGCATATTAATTAATCATTTTTTAAGAGCGACGGACGAAGCGATGCGATCGGCCATCATAAAGGGCACATCACCCACCACCGAAACAAACTGATCATTAACCCGCTTGCCGACGGCCACTGTATCACCCGACTGAACCGTACCCGCATTGGCTTTCTTAGAGGCAAAGGGCTGTACCGATACCGAAATACTGGCTTGGCCATTGGAATACAGCAGCACCTCAGAGTCACTCAATCGATCATGCTGTATCACCTTGAAACCCTCCGGCATCCACTCCACCAACCACTGCATGGGGCTGCTGTTGGTCAAGGCACGGTGTTGGTTGATGTAATACTCCATCGATGAGGAGAGCCGAATCACGTCCGCCTGCGGCAGCGCCGATGCAACCTGAGCGCGTTCGCCATACTGGACTGACACAACGTTTGAACTCACCGGATTAGGCCCGGATAAAACGATCTGCTGCGGGGCCACCACGGATGAACCACCCCCCTGATAGGTCTGCGCACCAAAAATAACGACCAGAGTCACTGATGCGGCTATCGCAATACTGCCCAGGGATCGCCATTGGAATACGCCACCAGATCGAGCCTGCGGCTCAAACTCAGGTTCCAGTTCAAGCTCAGCCATGACCTGAGCACTTACATCCAGCTGCGGCTGCGACGGTGCTTGGCGTTTCAACACCGCGCTGGCCAGATGGTATCTGGACCACAATTGCGCCTCAGAGGAATCGAGCTGTTTAAGGATTCTACGAACCTCGAACTCTCCGACTTCGTCATCCATCAATGCAGACAGAGATTCTTTAATGCTATCGCTCATTTGCCACCTCTATTGAAGGTTCCTAACTGATTTATAGTTAGGCACCCTGGGGAACAATCAAAGTTTATTAACGACCCAGGCCGCTTACCGCGAAAAATACTGCTATCCATTCAGCATCGGCGCTATCACCTTATCCAGCGCTTCTCGAGCTCGGAATATCCGTGACCGCACCGTGCCAAGCGGACAGCTCATCACCTGAGCAATATCCTCGTAACTCATCCCTTCAAACTCCCGCAGGCTCAGCGCAGTGCGCAGATCCTCGGGCAGCTTCTCTAAGGCCTGAAGTATCGCCTGTTCGAGTTCCTGCTTGTACAGACTGTTTTCTGGGGTTTCGATCTCATGAAACAGCGTACTGTCAAAATACTCCGCATCCTCAACACTGACATCCACATCCGGCGGACGACGCCCCTTTGCAACAAGATGGTTTTTAGCCGTATTGATCGCAATACGGTACATCCAGGTGTAAAAAGCACTGTCACCACGAAAGTTCGGCAACGCCCGATACGCCTTGATAAACGCTTCCTGAGCGACATCCATCGCTTCGTGATGGTCGTAGACATAACGACCAATCAAGCTGATGATCTTGTGCTGGTATTTCTTGACCAGCAGATCAAAGCCGCGCTTGTCACCTTGCTGCACACGCTCTACCAACTGCTGATCAGTCGGTTGTTTTTTTACTGTCGACAATCCGTTAAGCCCTTATAACTAGGTAATAAGTAATGCAGCTAAGCTACCGCGTACCCCCTGTTAATACAACCGAGCTACCAGAGCCCTCCTCTTTCCTGCCGAGACAGCTAATTAATATGAACACAGCTAACTCAGTTAGTTCCAACACTGACGCCGGCATTTTTTTGAGTGTGCTATGCTTGCCACCCCTTAATAAGGGATTAACGCTGTGCTTGGCACTACGACATACACGTACGCGGCAATGCCGTCTCGGCTTGCGGCCTTTGGGTTTGGGTATTAATGAGTAAACAGCTGCATTTCGATGTTCTGGTAATCGGCAGTGGTGCAGCGGGCCTGACCCTGGCGCTAAATCTTGCCACGGATGCGCGCGTCGCGGTTCTCAGCAAAGGCGACCTGACCTCAGGGTCGACCTACTGGGCTCAGGGCGGAATCGCCGCAGCCTACGATCCCCGGGACTCGGCCCAAAACCATATTCAGGACACGCTTACCGCTGGCGGCGAACTCAGTCACCTCGATGCTGTCGAATTTACCGTTAACAACGGCAAAACCAGCATCGACTGGCTAATCGAACAGGGCGTGCCGTTCACCCGTGATACCAGCACCCAAACCCTGCACCTGACCAAAGAGGGCGGCCATAGCCACCGCCGAGTGGTTCACGCCAGCGATGCCACCGGTAAAGCGGTCTCTGAAACACTGCTGCAACAAGCGACCAAAAACAGCAACATCACCCTGCTACCCCACTTTATCGCCATTGACCTGATCACCCGCCATAAACTTCGGCTGGCGGATAATCACTGTATCGGTGCCTATGTGTTGGATCAACACAGCGGACACATACAAACCCTGCTGGCCTCGTCCGTGGTCCTGGCGACAGGTGGCGCGAGCAAGGCCTATCTCTACACCAGCAATCCGGACGGATCCTCCGGCGACGGTATCGCCATGGCATGGCGAGCGGGCTGCAGGGTCGCCAACCTTGAGTTCAACCAGTTCCACCCGACCTGCCTGTATCATCCTCAGGCCAAATCGTTCCTAATCTCCGAAGCCGTTCGCGGAGAAGGCGGGCATCTGCTGCTGCCCGATGGCTCCCGCTTTATGCATCGCTTCGATTCACGCAAAGAGCTGGCGCCGAGGGATATCGTTGCCAGGGCTATAGACCATGAGATGAAAAGGCTCGGCTGCGATTGCCTGTATCTGGATATCTCCCACAAGCCCAGTGAGTTTGTACGCAACCACTTCCCAACGATCTATGCGAAATGCATGGAATACGGGATCGATATTACCCGTGATCCTATCCCTGTGGTGCCCGCGGCCCACTATACCTGTGGCGGCGTTATCACCAATCAGCACGGACAAACCGATATTCCCGGCCTGTATGCCATCGGCGAGACCGCCTTTACCGGGCTCCACGGTGCCAATCGCCTGGCCAGCAACTCACTGCTTGAATGCCTGGTCTACGGCATGTCTGCGGCCGCAGATATCAGAACCAACCTGGACCAACAACGCCCTCTCCCCAGCACCCCCTTTTGGGATGAGAGCCAGGTCACCGATTCCGATGAGGACGTGGTTATAGCGCACAACTGGGACGAACTGCGGCGTTTTATGTGGGATTACGTGGGTATCGTACGCACTAAAAAAAGACTCCAGCGCGCACTTAATCGTGTCACTCTGCTACAACAAGAGATCTCCGATTACTACAGTAATTACAAGGTTAGCAAAGACCTGCTTGAACTGAGAAATCTGGCCCTGGTGGCCGAACTGATCATCCGCTCCGCGATGCGACGCAAGGAGAGCCGAGGCCTGCACCACACCCTTAACTATCCGGACAAACTACCCGAAAACCGGGATACGATACTGACGCCGGTCAATTTTGATTGGAGTAAGTCAGGAGCAATTGTACCCGCAATCGACGAATAGCCTGCGCCGATCGGTGCTCGCTTAACTACCCGCAGCAACTACCCGCAGCAACTACCCGAGCATCGGGATACGATACTGACGACTATAAACAATTTTTATTGGAGTAAGTCAGGAGCAATTGTACCCGCATTCGACGAATAGCCTGCGCCGATCGGTGCTCGCTTAACTACCCGCAGCAACTACCCGGGCATCGGGATACGATACTGACGACTATAAACAATTTTGATTGGAGTAAGTCAGGAGTAATTGTACCCGCAATCGACGAATAGCCTGCGCCGATCGGTGCTCACTAATCAGCCAGGTACTTAGATAGGGGTTCTGTCCGGCGACAGGACTAAGAACCTGAAACCGCAGGAGGCTGATCCGGCCATACAGGCGGCACCCCGGCGCGGGGCGCACCAGGGTCTCAGAGCCGTCAGCAAGCCGTACAAACCACGACGACCGGGTCCAGCGAATCTCTCGAATCGAGCGAGGATGACTAAGAAAAACATAACGTCGTAACAGATAGACCGCCTGCCAGGAAACCGCCCCAAGCAACAGCAACCTAATAGGTAGCGGTAACGTACTCGCCAACGATCCGGCCATCATCAGCAGATGAATAACAACGACCAGTCCGGCCAGCGGGTAGCAAACCCGCAGCACCAGCCGATCAGGTCGGAACATCGGCTAGAATCATGCCCACCATCCGCCTGAAACCAGGATCTTCCGGAACAGAGCTACGCATAAACCAACTGAATAGATCCTGATCTTCGCCTGCAATCAACCTTTCAAATAGCTGCTGATCCTGCAGGCTTAAGGCACCAAAGTGTCCCTCTAAATAGGGGGTCAGCAGCACATCCAACTCCAGCATCCCCCGCCGGCAATGCCAACGCAGACGATTAATATCCGTTTCGCTGTACATCTACACTGCCTCCCTCAACACGTACATTCAAATATGTGCGCATCATAGCACCATCCCTGCGACAGTTATCGCTATAAATAGGGCCTCAGACGGCAAGTCTGGTGGGCCCTTTCGTTGAAAAATGTAATTATTCAGTTCATTTATTTCCGCTGTTTGACTGATTCTATTTGATGCATGTGCTGAATAGTTATTGGAAAAACTAGGTTCCATCCGCCCGAATATTAAGCTCTACCCGGCGATTTTGAGCACGACCCTGAGCTGAGGCGTTGTCCGCGATAGGGTAACGCTCTCCCCAACCCCGGCTCTGCAGCCTGGAGCTTGCGACACCTACGCTGGACAGATAGCCTTTAACACTATTGGCGCGAGCCTCAGACAAGCCCTGGTTATATTCAAAACTGCCCTGGCTATCGGTATAGCCATCGATCAAGAGCTGGGACTTATCAAACTTTTTCAAAACCTTAGCGACCGAAGCCAACACCGGCAGAAAACTCTGTTCTATATCCATCGCGCCCGTTCTAAAGGTGATATTTCCCGGCATAATCAGGCGGATCTCATCACCACGGCGCTCAACCTGCACCCCGGTGCCCTGTAGCTCCTGACGCAACAGGGCTTCCTGCTGATCCATGTAGTGACCGATTCCGCCACCAATGGCACCTCCCACCAGGGCGCCGGTCAAAATACCCTTATTGCGATCGCCCTTGGAACTGACAGCAGCCCCGAGCAGAGCCCCCGCCACAGCGCCCATGCCGGCACCTGCGGTAGCGCTACCCACCTGTTGCTCCCCCGTATAGGGATCGACGGTTTGACATCCACTTACCGAAAAAACAACCAGTCCAGCAACTATAAATTTTTTCACCCGTATACTCCTTGATAGATCGACAGAATGTTGCGTCATGCTCAACAGCGAGTTTTCTTTCCTTGATGTGGTATTTAGAGTCGCAGTCCGGTCATACTTTTTTTAATAAGCGTTCGCTACTTTAGGGCGCTCTGGAACTCATCCCAACTGATACCGGCTTTAGCCATCTGGGCACGCAGCTCTTTTTGGTGGCGTTCGCTGACGACTTCCTGAACTCGCTGTCGACGTGCGTCTATAAACTCCTGCACCCATTCACGGGCAGTCTCAAGCTGCCTGGATGTCAGGGAGCACGATGCCTGGCGGAGCTGGGGCAGATCTGAAACATTGAGGTCGTACTGCATCAATAGACAGCCTACATAAAGGGATAAATAAGATAAAACAACACGGGGAACAATAAAGACTATTCAGCGCAGAGGCTCTGAGCCCGCATAAACAGAACCCGCTTATACTACCTTATAACAACACCTGAATCGACTAACAGACAGCACAGCCGCCAGGGAGGCTGACCGAGAATAGACTGACCCACTGCTAAATTCGCATTTCGGCCAGATCCCTCGCTCATTTTTGTCACATAGAACCACTATTCTCCGCAAATGACCGGCTGATCTAGCTCAAAATGCGTATCTCTCGCTACGGTCGCTATTCTCGGTCAGCCTCCTAGCAGCAATGCCAGCAGCACGATCGCTTCGCTCAACTCAACCAACGCACCGGCGGTATCGCCCGTAGTGCCGCCCAGTCGCCGGCACATCAACAGCCGCAGTCCGGCAAACAGCAATCCGGTGCACAGCAACACCAGGACTCCGGGCGCACCACCCCACAGCAGCAGCAGCGCCAATGCAGCCAACAGATAGCGCGCCTGCTGGCGTGGAAAATGTTGTACTAGGACCTCACCAAGCCCACCCGCGCGTACATAGTCAGTACTCAAAAACAGCAGTAACAACAGCGCCCGAGCGACCAGCGGCGCCACGATCAACCCCCAGGGTGCCGTGGCGATCAGTGCAGTCAGAGTGCTAAATTTAACCACCAGCAGCAGCACCAGCACCATCACCCCCGCCGGGCCGCAGGTCGGGTCTTTCATCAATGCCAGGCTGCGCGCTCGATCACCTAAACCACCGGCCCAGGCATCGGCGCTATCGGCCAACCCATCCAGGTGCAAACCACCCGTCAGCAGACACCAGACGACCAACAACAACCCTGCCTGCACCGACCAGAGATCCGGCAGCAACGCCTGTAGCAGCAGTTGCGTCAGCCAGAGCACAGTGCCGATCAGCCCCCCGACAGCCGGATACCAGAGCAGCGACCGACCGACCTGAGTATTATCAAGCAGGCCCAGATCAGGCATCGGTATTCGGGTCAGGAACTGCATGGCTAGCAGTGGCGGTAAGCACCAGCCAGACAGCCCCATCCGCTTGCGCTGCTCAGGCGTCATACAGACGCCGCCTTATAGTCATCGAGATCGGGCAGCCCGGGTAGTCGGTAAAAAAATACAACCGGTCATGAAAAAGTGGCGGCCTGCCGTAGAATTGTGTTGCTCAGATGTCATACAGACGCAGCCTTATAGTCATCCAGATCGGGTAGTCGGTTAATAAATACAACCTGTGAATGAAAGGGTGGCGCCCTGCCATCGGGCTGATCCTCAGGGTACAGCTCAATGCGGGTCAGAGAACCATAATCGATACTCAACGACTGCGCGGCTGTTATCGACATCCCCAGCAACTGGCACAGCAGTGTACGTATCACGCCCCCGTGCGTAATACACAGTAGCCGAGAGTCCTCGGGGAAATCCGCACTCGCCGCCGACCCTTGATCCAACGATTGTTGATCCAACGATTGTTGATCCAACAACGCTTGATCCGCTAACCATTGCAGCAGCTGCGCCGCTACCCGCTCCTGTAGACTCCGGATCGGTTCACTGCCGGGTGGCGGATGGGCGACGGGGTCCTGCCAGAACGCCAACACCTGAGACGGATGCTGCTGCCAGACCTGCAGCTGCTGCTGGCCATCCCAGGCACCAAAATCGAGCTCTCGCAAGCGGGACTCCTCATAGAGAGGCACCCCCAGCCGCTCGGTCAACTGCTGCGCGGGTAGCAGGCAACGCTGCATGGGCGAGCTGTAGACCGACTGCCACCCTGAGGTGCGACTCGACGCCATGACCGCATGCATCTGCGCCCAGCCCCGCGATGAGAGCGGCGAATCAGTACGTCCTCGATAGATCTTACCGCCACTGCAGGCACCGTGGCGGAGCAGATCGATGATCAGCCGTTTAGACACCCTCAGTCCCTACCTGATACCGCTGCCTCGGCGAAGGTGGCCATCTGCGCCTGAAGCGCACAGGCCGCCCTGAGCAGCGGCACGGCAAGCGCCGCACCACTGCCCTCACCCAGACGCAGCCCAAGGTCCAGCAGCGTCTCGGCCGAGAGCGCTTCAAGCTGCGCCCTATGCCCGGGTTCCGTCGAGTTATGCGAGAACAGTAACCAGCTGCGCACCTCGGGGTTGATCCGACAGGCGGTCAAGGCCGCCGCGGTGGTGATAAAGCCATCCACCAACACCGGAATTCCGAGCTGCGCACAACGCACATAGGCGCCCACCAGGGCTGCGATCTCAAACCCGCCCAGACAGCGAAGCACCTCCAGTGGACCTTGCAACGGCTGGCGATGCAACGCCAGCGCCCGTTCGATGACGGCCGCTTTATGCGCAACCCCGCAGGCGTCTATACCCGTTCCCGACCCCGTCAATCCGACCACCGGCCGATCCAGCAGGGCGGCCGCCATTGCGGTCGCCACCGTGGTATTGGCGATCCCCATTTCACCACCGATAAACAGCTGCGCACCGCGCTGCTGAGCCCGCTCTGCAGCCTCAAGGCCCACACCAAGCGCCTGCGCCAACTCGGTATCACCCATGGCGGCCCCGAGACAAAAGTTGGCCGTAGCGGGGGCTATTCGACAATCGATGACCCCGGGCAAGGGCTCAAGCGCGTCGATCGTACCCAGATTAACCACCTCGAGGCTGGCACCCAGTTGCCGTGCTAATACGCAGATCGCGGCGCCACCGCGGGAAAAATTGCGGACCATCTCGGCAGTTACCGCCTGCGGAAAAGCGGACACTCCCTCATCGGCAACCCCATGATCGGCGGCAAATACCGTGATATAGACCTGCTCCAGCTGCGGCCTTAGACGCCCCTGCATCGCCGAAAACTGTGCGGCGATAGACTCCAACTGCCCCAGCGAGCCCTGAGGCTTCGTCAGCTGATCCTGATGGGCCCGCGCCTGATCGCGCAGCGATATATTTAACGGGCTAACCGCATCAGTAAGCCATTCTTGTTTCATCACACCTTCAATCCTTTATCGTCAAATGGGTACCGGCGGGTTTGAGCACCAGAGGTAATCCCGCCATAGTAACAACCACCCGCTCACAGTGCTCGGCAACCCGCTGCTGCAGTAGCCCCATCTCATCCTGAAACTGACGACAGAGCTCGCCCATCGGCACGATACCCATGCCCACTTCGTTGGACACCAGAATAATCTCGCCCGGCAATGCAGGCAGGACCTCCAGTAGCGCGTCAAGTTCGCGCTGCAGCAATGCAGGCTGCTCCCGACAGATCAGGTTGCTCAGCCACAACGTCAGACAATCGACCAACAACAGCTGCTCGTGACCGGCATGCCGCTCAAGCACCTCAGCCAGAGCGAGCGGCTCTTCGACCAGACGCCAGTGCGACGGACGTCGATCCCGATGCTGTTCAATTCGCCGCTGCATCTCCTGATCGTTCGCAGTGGCGGTGGCGACATAGGTCACCGTCAGACCAGACTGCTGCGCCAGCTTTTCGGCCAGACGACTCTTACCCGAGCGGGCACCACCGAGGATCAATTGTTTCACAACCGCCACCTGAACAGAAAAACGCAGACTATAACAATGCAGCCGAACAACGCCAATCAGAAATCCTGATCTGCGCTTCAGGTCGCGATCTCTTTGTCTTCACGCTAAAATTCCAGTATCGTCGGGGCTGCAAAAATTAAAATAATTTAGGAGTTACCGTTGTGGATTCAGCCAACCAATCCATCTGGCTCGTCGGAGCCGCCACTTTTGTTATCGGCACCATCCTGGGATTGCTTATGGCGCGTCGGAGCAGCGGTTCGCGCAGCAAAGAAGCCCTGACCGAAGAGCTCAACGATGTCCGCAGAGAGTTTGAAGATTACAAGATAGACGTCAGCACCCACTTTGCCAAAACAGCCGACCTGGTCAACAATCTGACTAGCAGTTACCGCGACGTGCATCAACACCTTTCTACCAGCGCCAGCCAACTTTGCAGCGATGAACAGTTGCTTATTAGCCTGGAACGGCCCACCGAAGCCGCCGCTACTGAAACCAAGGTGGATGACGAGGTCGAACCACCCCGCGATTACGCCCCAAAAATGGATCCTAAATCTGAGGGGACACTCTCAGAACAGTATGGTTTAAAGCACGACGACCCTCTTTACGATCCCTCGCTCGTGGTCGGCCACCCCCCCTTAGGACGCTAACGCGATACAGAGCCTTCGCGCCAGGAGGCTAGGTACCGACCATCGGCAGGCTGAAGCCTAACCTACAAAAACACGTCTCTGTGGGTCAGTCCGACGAGGTCCTCAGACCGGGTTATCAATTTCTATATACAGATGCTCTATATCAAATTCTTTCGCCAACCGCTCACCGAGTGCCTGCACTCCATAACGCTCGGTGGCATGATGGCCTGCGGCGAAATAATGTACCCCGCCTTCACGCGCTGCATGCACCGTAGGTTCTGAAATCTCTCCGCTGACAAAGGCATCTAGGCCACGGTTAATCGCATGCTCGATATAGCCCTGGGCCGCGCCTGTACACCAGCCGACGGTACTGATCATCTCACTACTGCCCGCGATATGCTGTGGCTGACGCCCCAGCACCCGACCCAGCAACGCCACAAACTCGGCGGCTGGGAGCGGCTGGCTAAGCCGGCCCCAGAGGCCGATCGGTTGACGGCTGTCACGCTCGAGCCCCCCCTCGATCTCAAACCCAAGCCGCTGCGCCAACTGCACATTGTTGCCAAGCTCCGGATGGATATCGAGCGGCAGATGATAGGCGATCAGGCTGATATCATGCTTGAGCAGGGTCTGGATGCGCCGCTTCTTGATGCCCTTGATACAGGCATCTTCACCACGCCAAAAATAGCCGTGATGGACCAGAATAGCATCGGCATCAGCAAGCACCGCCGCATCAAGCAGCGCCTGACTGGCAGTGACTCCGGTGACGATCCGCTTCACCCTGGCCCGACCCTCGACCTGCAGGCCATTGGGACAGTAATCACTGACCTGGCCAGGCTGCAGCCACCGATCCAATTGTTCCATTATATGAGTCAGGCTCGTTGTCACGCTCTTATCCTCGAATTCAAATATCAATAAAAACTGCTATCCGTATAATGGCCGCTTACTGAAAATAGAGATCCCAATGAGTAAACTAACATCCATGCTGTTATGGCCCATCATCGCGGGCATTCTGGTCGCCTTCACGATGCTAACCTTTTTCCCGCAAGGGATCAGCCCCAGTCTGGCCCTGATCGAGGCCCCGCAGGTAAATCCGGCGCAGGCTGTGGTCACTTCCTCGGGCCCAGGCCCGGCTTCCTACGCCGATGCCGTCAGTAAAGCGGCCCCGGCGGTTGTTAACATCTATACTCGTACGCGCGTCGAAGACCGCTCCGACACCCCTCTCGATGATCTTAATAACCGCGGCTTCTACGATAACAAGCAGGCCAGCGAACGTGAGAAGTACCTTTCAAGCCTCGGTTCAGGCGTTATTATCAGCCAACAGGGCTATATCGTTACCAATAATCATGTGGTCGCCGATGCCGACAGCATCCTGGTCGCACTGCATGATGGACGCGAGGCTCAGGCTAAAATCATCGGCACAGATCCGGAAACCGACCTTGCAATACTCAAGGTTGAGCTCGGCAATCTATCAACGATCAGCCTGGGTTCCTCCGAATCGATCCGGGTGGGTGATGTGGTGCTGGCCATCGGCAACCCCTACGGCGTAGGCCAAACCGTCACCATGGGAATCATCAGTGCCACCGGCCGCAACCAGCTGGGTATCAACACCTACGAAAATTTCATCCAGACCGATGCCGCGATCAACCCGGGCAATTCAGGAGGCGCACTGATTAACGCTCAGGGGAATATGATCGGCATCAACACCGCAATCTTCTCCCGTTCGGGCGGCTCCCAGGGAATAGGTTTCGCGATCCCGTCCGATCTAATGAGCAGCATCCTCAAGGGTATCATCGAGAACGGCCGTATCGTCCGTGGCTGGCTAGGTATCGAGATCCAGGTGATGACTCCGGCGCTCGCCGAGTCGTTCGGCATCAAGGATGAAAAAGGGTTGATCATTGCCGGAATCTTTCGCGACAGCCCAGCTCATCGGGCGGGCTTGCAGCCGGGCGACATCCTGATCAGGATCGACGACAAGGTTGTTCAGAGCGGTCACAGTGCGATGAACCAGATAGCGGCAGCCAAACCCGGCACCCTGATCGTCATGGGACTGCTCCGCGATAAGGAACCCCTGACACTGGAGGTAACGATCGGCAACCGGCCACCGACCCGTACTAATTAGGACTGAGGGAGTCAGGCTTCAGCCTGACTATCGCTGCGCCTTGCTAGCATTGTCGGAATAAATCCCGACCCACAGGGGTGTACTTTTGTGGGTTAGGCTTCAGCCTGACGATGGTAACTCCCTGCTAGCCTTGTCGGACTACTTTCTACCCACAAAACACGACCCACAGGGACGTGGGAAGTGCAGCAAGTCCGTCGGGAACGGACGCTGCCGACCCACAGGGACGTGGGAAGCGCAGCAAGTCCGTCGGAACAGACGCTGCCGACCCACATTGCTTGCTCACACCAGCAATGGCGCCAGCGCCTCTAGCAGGCGGGTATTCTCCTGCGGCGTACTCACATTAATCCGCAGGCAACCGGCCAGAGAGGGATGGGCGCCATCGAGCTTCTTTACCAGCACCCCCGCCTGCTTTAAGCCTTCGTGAGTCTCAGTCACCGATTTGTCTGTAACCCGAACCAGTATGAAGTTGGCCTCGCTGGGCCAGACTTGCAGCCCGGGCAATGTCTGCAGCGCTTGCAACAGCACGAACCGCTCGGCACGCAGCTGCTCGGTCTGCTGCCGCAGCACCTCGAAATTAGCCAATGCAAAGACCGCACTGGCCTGGGTTAGTACGTTGATATTATAAGGTAGTCGCAGTTTTTCCATCTCGGAGATCCACTCGGGACGACCGACCAGCAAACCTAAACGCAATCCGGCCAGGCCGACCTTGGACAGGGTGCGCATGATCAGCACATTATCGTAATCGTTCAGCAGATGCAGCGAGTCGGCGTCGGTAAAGGCGGTATAGGCCTCGTCGACCACCACCAAGCCGGTACTGGCCTCAGCAATGCGACGAATCTTCTCGATACTGAACAGATTGCCGGTCGGGTTATTGGGTTGCGACAGGAAGATAAGCGCCGGTTGGCGGTCATCGATCACCGTCAGCATCGCCGCCAGATCCAGATCGAAGTGACTGTCCAGCGGCACCCCGACATAGTCGATGCGGCAGAAGGTGGCGATCATCCGATACATCACAAAACTGGGCTCGGGTGCCAACACGCAACTGTCTGGGCCGGCAATCGCCATCGCCAGGATCTGGATGATTTCGTCCGAGCCATTACCCAGTAACAGCTCGAACTCCTTGTCGATCCCCATCAGCTTACGCAGGCCCTCTTTAACGGCCTGAGCCTGGGGCTGCGGATAGCGGTTGATCTCGACCTCGGCGAGCTGCTCTAGCCACGCCTGCTTAATCGCATCGGGCCAGACGTAGGGGTTCTCCATCGCATCAAGTTTCAGCATGCCAGTCGCGGGCGGCACCTGATAGGCACTCAGGGCACGGATGTCGGGACGAATCAGTCGCTCGACGCGACGCTGTACAGTTTGTTTAGTCATAAGAGTAAGAAGTCAATCTTCCGGTGATACGATTGTCGATGGCTGCCTGGCGCTAACACCCGTCACACAAACAGCCACGCTGCTTTACTGGCCGTCGAGCTTGATTCGATATTCGGCCGAGCGCGCATGAGCGGTCAGCCCCTCACCCCGGGCCAGCACGGATGCGGTCTTGCCTAGCGCACTGGCACCCTTGGCCGAAAAATTGATCAGCGATGAACGCTTCTGGAAATCATAGACTCCCAGGGGCGATGAGAATCGCGCGGTACCCGAAGTCGGCAGGACATGATTGGGACCGGCACAGTAATCGCCAAGCGCTTCGGCGCTATAGCGACCCATAAAGATAGCTCCGGCATGGCGGATCTGCGGCAGCAGTGCCTCGGGATCTTCTACCGAGAGTTCCAGATGCTCAGGCGCGATCCGGTTGATCAGCTCCACGGCCTCATTCAGGTCGGCTACCTCGATAAGCGCCGCTCGCCCCTGCAGTGATTGGCGGATAATATCCTGGCGCTCCATCGTGGGTAGCAGCCGCTCCATACTCGCCTGAACCCGATCCAGATAGCCGGCATCGGGGCTGATCAAGATCGCCTGGGCATCTTCATCGTGCTCGGCCTGGGAGAACAGGTCCATCGCTATCCAATCGGGATCAGTCTTGCCATCGCACACCACCAGAATCTCGGAGGGGCCGGCGATCATATCGATACCGACCAGTCCGAATACCGCCCGCTTGGCTGTCGCCACATAGATATTGCCGGGGCCGACGATCTTGTCGACCCGGGGTACAGTCTCGGTTCCATAGGCCAGCGCCGCGATCGCCTGGGCGCCGCCAAGGGTAAAGACCCGGTCGACACCGGCCAGAGCCGCCGCCGCCATCACCAGCTCATTCACCTCGCCATCAGGCGTCGGCACTACCATAATGATCTCGTTAACGCCGGCGACCCTGGCGGGAATCGCATTCATCAACACCGACGAAGGGTAGGAGGCCTTACCACCGGGAACGTAGATGCCTACCCGATCGATCGGCGTCACCTGCTGCCCAAGCACCGAGCCATCGGCTTCGGTGAACTGCCAGGAGTGCTGCAGCTGGTGCTGATGGTAAGCCCGTACTCGCTCTGCGGCCAGATCCAGCGCCTGACGCTGCTCCGCTCCCAGGCCTGCGAGCGCCTGCTGTAGCTGCTCAGGCCCCAGTTCCAGCTCGGCCATATGGCTGACCTGGAGTCTGTCAAAACGGTTACTGTATTCGATCAGTGCACTGTCACCCTCAGCCTTAACCCGCGCCAGAATCTCCTCGACACTGCGATTGACCGTCAGATCTGAGACCGATTCCCAGGCCAGCAACTGCTGCAGCCGGGCATCAAAATCGGCCTGTGCAACGTTGAGCCTTGTCAGAGCCAGTGAATTCATCCCTCCACCTCCGCCGCCTTAGCGCGCTCCACCGCCTCACCCAGACTCGCGATAATAGGCTGAATAAGCGCATGCTTCATCTTCATCGCCGCCTTGCTGACCACTAGCCGGGTGCTGATAGGTGCGATCATCTCCAGCGGTTGCAGGCCGTTGGCGACCAGGGTGTTGCCGGTATCGACGATATCGACGATATAATCCGCCAGCCCCATAATGGGTGCCAGCTCCATCGCGCCGTAAAGCTTGATAATATCGACCTGCTGCCCCTGACTGGCAAAGTAGCGCTTGGTGATATTAACGAACTTGCTGGCCACCTTGATCCGACCCAGCACCGGCTTAGGATCGACCAACGCTGCCGTCATCAGCCGGCAACGCGCGATATTCAGATCCAGGGGTTCGTACATATCCCGGGCGCCATGCTCAAGCAGCACATCCTTACCCGAGACTCCCATATCGGCCGCCCCGTACTCGACGTAGGTCGGCACATCGGTGGCACGAATCACCAGCAACTTTATATGGCTATGATTAGTATCAAAAATCAACTTGCGGCTGGAGAAAATATCTTCGGCCGGGACTATCCCGGCCTGCTCCAGCAACGGCAGCGTTTCTTTGAGGATACGCCCCTTCGACAGGGCGATGGTGATGGACTGGCTGGCCGTAATCTGAGTCATAGTCATGTCACGCTAGGTAGCCGTGCTCCCTGTTAGAGACGATAGAAAGGTACAACAATGCCTGTAAGAGTGCTGTCGGGCAGTGGTTCAGGAATCGACTCTGCACACCTTAGCCCCCAGGCATCGCATCTTCTCTTCAATACATTCATAGCCGCGATCAAGATGGTAGATCCGGTCAATCAATGTATCGCCCTTGGCAACCAACGCTGCAATAATCAGACTGGCTGAGGCGCGCAGGTCGGTAGCCATCACCGGTGCCGCCTTGAGCTGTTCGATCCCCTCGATGATCACGCTATTGCCATCGATGGTGCATTTCGCGCCCATCCGCGTCATCTCCTGGATATGCATAAAGCGGTTTTCAAAAATAGTCTCGCGGATAATGCCTACACCCTCTGCAACCGCGTTCATGGCCGCAAACTGTGCCTGCATATCGGTGGGGAACGCCGGATAGGGTGCCGTCGTGACATTGACCGCCTTCGGACGCTGACCCTTCATATCCAGACGGATCCAGTCGGCGCCAGTCTCAATCTCGGCACCGGCTTTTTCCAACTTTAACAGCACGGCTTCGAGAATATCGGGACGGGTATTGTTCAATTTTATCCGCCCGCGAGAGGCCGCCGCGGCCACCAGATAGGTGCCGGTTTCGATCCGGTCTGGCATCACCGCATAGCTGCAGCCACCGAGCCTCTCTACACCCCTGATCGTGATGGTATCGGTGCCCTGGCCGCTAATATCCGCCCCCATAGTGATCAGGCACTCGGCCAGATCGACGACTTCAGGCTCTTTAGCCGCATTTTCAAGGGTGGTGATCCCCTTTGCGAGGGTCGCCGCCATCAAAATATTTTCGGTGCCGGTCACCGTCACCGTATCAAAGAGGATATGTGCGCCCTTAAGCCCGTTAACGGCCTGGGCGTGAATGTAGCCCTCCTCCACAGTGATCGTCGCGCCCATCGCCTCCAGACCACGAATATGCAGATCGACCGGCCGGCTGCCGATCGCACAGCCTCCGGGTAGCGAGACTTCCGCCTTGCCAAAACGTGCCAGCATCGGCCCCAGCACCAGAATCGACGCCCGCATAGTCTTAACCAGATCATAGGGGGCAACCAGGGTATTGACGTGACGAGGATCGATCTGCGCATTATGGTTCTCATCCATCGCTACACCGACCCCCATCCGACCCAGGAGTTTGAGCATGGTCGCCACGTCCTGCAGCTGGGGCAGGTTGCGAATAGAGACCAGCCCCTCGGCCAGCAGTGTTGCGGCAAGGATAGGCAGCGCCGCATTTTTGGCCCCTGAGATCCAGACTTCGCCATCGATCCGGCATTCACCGGATATTTTTAATTTATCCATACTACTTCCACTACTATTTCCTCTACTACAGGGGGTTCTAGCCCCTGTTTACCCTGATCCTATCAAGACCGACGACGATTAGCCGTTCTGCAGCGCAAGCCACTGAGCGGGCGTATAAGTCTTTATCTTCACTGCGTGGATCGAGCCATCGGCGATCTGTGCAGTCACACAGCCATAGACCAGCTGCTGCTTTTTAACGGGTGACAACCCTGCAAAGAGCTCGCCCACGACGGTGACCTCAAACGAGCAACCCTCACCCGCAGTGATCACTTCACAGCCTTCCAGCTGCTGTTCGATCAGCTGCTTTACTTCAACTGCCTGCATAAATACTCCAGCTTGATGGACCCAAAAACGAAGCGGCCAATAGTATAGAAAACCACCCTAAAAGGCGAAGCCTGGAACAGCCTCAGGCTGCTCTGTAGTCATGATCAGGGGGCTCGATTGAGAGTCACGATCAGGAGTCACGATCGGGAGCGGCAACCAGCGACTGCAGGTCACTCAGCGCGGCTATCGCATGCAGCTCGGCGGGCAGAGAACAGAACTCGACCTCGGTACCCCGCTGCTGGCCCTTGCGCCGCCAGTTCAGCAGTAACGATAGCGCCGCCGTATTGACCGAACTAACTGCCGAAAAATCAAACCGGCACACGCCCCCGGCCTGCTCTATTGCATCACAACCGGCGTCACTCAGGGGGACCACCGAGTTAAAATCGATCGCACCCGAGACCTGCCACACTCCGGGTTGCTGCTCTGCCAGCTGCGCCGGCACCTTACTCGGTGACCTTGTTAAACAGGAACTTGCCAATAAGCTCCTCGAGCACCAGCGAAGACTGCGTATCGCCAATGGTATCACCATCGCGGAGCAGCTCCTCATCGGCGCCCACGGTCACTCCTATATACTTTTCGCCCAGCAACCCTGCGGTAAGAATCGCCGCCGAGGTATCGTAACTCAGGTAATTCGCATCCTTATTGATCTTCATTTCGACGCGCGCCTTAAGCAGCTTCTTGTCGATAGTGATGGAGGCAACCTCGCCGATCACCACCCCCGACATCGATACTTTAGAGCGTTCGGTCAGCCCGCCTGCATTCTCAAACAGCGCGTAGAGGGTATAGCGCTGCTGATTGCCAGACAGGCTCAGGCCGCTGATATTAACGATCAGCACCGCCAGCGCCACCAATCCAGCCAGCATAAAGGTACCGACGCCCAGTTCCAGGGTTCGCATCCGCATGATTAAAGATCTCCAAACATAAGTGCCGTCAGCAGGAAGTCGAGTCCCAGAATTGCCAACGATGAATAGACAACGGTTGTGGTTGTCGCCTTGCTGATCCCTTCAGACGTAGGGACACAATCATAACCCTGAAAAACAGCGATCCAGGTCACTACAAAACCAAAGACGACCGCTTTGATGATGCCGTTAACGACATCATCACCAAACTCGACCGAGGCCTGCATATTGGACCAGAACGAGCCTTCGTAGATGCCCAGCCATTCAACACCTACCAGCATGCCACCCCAGACCCCGACCACGCTGAAGATCATCGATAGGATGGGCAGCGAGATAAATCCGGCCCAGAATCGGGGTGCCACTATCCGGCGCAACGGATCGACGCCGATCATCTCCATTCCTGCCAGCTGCTCCGTCGCCTTCATCAGTCCGATCTCGGCGGTCAGCGCCGATCCTGCCCTGCCCGCGAACAGCAACGCGGTCACCACCGGCGACAGCTCACGTACCAGACTGAGCGCCACCATCTGCCCGACCGCCTGCTCCGACCCGTAATCGACCAGCAGGGTGTAACCCTGCAGACTGATCACCATGCCGATAAACAACCCCGATACGATGATAATGATCATCGATAGCACGCCCACCGAGTACAGCTGGCGCATCAGTAACGGGAAACTGCTTCGCGGGGTCGGCCGCGCAACCAGGGACTGGTACAGAAAAACCCCCGCGCGCCCCATCGTCATCACTCTGGAAAGCGTATTGCGCCCTAGCGCCGCTATCACCTCACTCATCAACAGCACCTCTGGGCATCAAGCTCTCTAAATAGTCAGCAGCCGGATAATGGAAGGGCACAGGACCATCGGGAAGCCCCTGCATAAATTGCTTCACCTGCGGCAGATCCTCTTTCAGTACCTGCTCTGGGGTCCCGTGGGCCAGTACCCGGGAATCCGAGATCAGATAGACATAGTCGGCAATGCTGAGGGTTTCGTGAATATCGTGAGAGACCACGATACTGGTGTGCCCCAGAGCGGTATTAAGCGACCTTATCAGCTTAACCACCACGCCCATCGCTATCGGATCTTGGCCGGCAAAGGGTTCGTCATACATCATCAGATCCGGATCCAAGGAGATCGCCCGTGCCAGGGCCACGCGGCGTGCCATACCGCCGGAGAGTTCACTGGGCATTAATTTCTCCGCCCCGCGCAATCCAACCGATTGCAGCTTTACCAGCACCAGATCGCGCACCATCTGCTCCGGCAAGCGAGTATGAACCCGCAGCGGAAAAGCCACGTTATCAAACACACTCATATCGGTAAAAAGCGCGCCGCTCTGGAACAGCATCCCCATCCGCTCGCGCAGATCAAAGAGTTCCGAGCGTCCGAGCCCGGGCACACTGTGACCATCGATAATAATATCACCGGCATCGGGACGCAGCTGACCGCCGATCAGCTTTAGCAGCGTGGTTTTGCCGGTACCACTGGGGCCCATAATTGCGGTTATCTTGCCACGCGGGATCTGCATCGACAGATCCTGGAAGATCGTGCGACCGTTGCGGGTGAAGGTCAGCCCTTCGATGCGAATAAGAATGTCGTCGAGTAATTTCATAGTCTGAACAAGGGTCTGATAAGGGTCCGTATGAGGCACGCTTAGAAACGAGGGGCGCTACTATAGCATCTGCTCTCGTGTGAATGTAGACTGCCCAGCATTCAATCTCGGCTAACTTACTCACAATAAACATACGGCTATAAAAACAGGGACAATAGCAGGTTGCCCTGGGCTGTGCATCAGCAGCGATAACTCAATTTTATGGTTACTGGAACTCTCGATGCCTGAGATGCTACCCGCAATTGGTGCCATTCTGGCCGGTTTTGTGATCCTAATATGGAGCGCCGATCGCTTCGTGACCGGGGCCGCTGCCACCGCCAAGAACTTGGGCATGTCACCGATGCTGATCGGCCTGACAATAGTATCCATCGGCACCTCCGCGCCCGAGATGCTGGTATCGGGCATCGCCTCCTATACGGGTGCAGGGGGCCTCGCGATCGGCAATGCCCTAGGCTCCAATATCGCCAATATCGGCCTAGTACTCGGGATAACCGCTCTGATCGCCCCCCTGCCGGTCAAATCAGGCATCCTGCGTAAAGAGCTGCCCCTGCTGCTAGCGGTGTCAGTGCTTGCCGGCCTGGTACTGATCGACGGCGAGCTCGACCGTTTCGACGGCGGCATTCTGCTTATAGGCCTGGTTATCACCCTGCTCCTGTTCGCTCGCTTTCAGCGTTATGCTGATCCCGACGAGGTCGTCCATGAAGAGGAGGAACTGCCCAACCTGCCCCAAGCGCGTGCCCTGTTCTGGCTTATTGTCGGCCTGGCCCTCCTGGCCACGAGCTCACGCCTGCTGGTCTGGGGCGCAACCAATATCGCCACCGCCCTGGGGGTCAGCGATCTGATCATCGGCCTCACTATCGTCGCGATCGGCACCAGTCTCCCCGAACTTGCTGCCTCCGTCGTCAGCGCCCTCAGGGGCCACCATGATATCGCTATCGGCAACATTGTCGGCTCTAATATCTTCAACTTATTAGCGGTCATGTCGCTGCCCGGTTTGATCCAGCCGTTCAGCTTCGACAGCCTGGTACTGTGGCGCGATTACAGCGCCATGATGCTATTCACCCTGGCGCTGCTGGCATTTGCTTATCTGATGGAAAGAGGCAAGATCAACCGCGCTGAGGGCTGCCTGCTGCTGACGGGCTATTCAGGCTACTTGGGATTACTATATTATATGGCTTCAGCCTAACCCAAACCCAGCAACCGCCACCAGACCCGATGGATTTTATGAGCTCTCCTGACCTGTATATTCAATCCGCCCGCCGAACGATTGCCGTGGAAGCGGCAGCTGTCGCCGCCCTCGAACAGCAGCTAGACCATAATTTCAGCCACGCCTGCGAGCTGGCACTCAACTGCAAAGGCCGGGTAATCGTGACCGGCATGGGTAAATCGGGGCATATTGGCAAAAAAATAGCGGCAACGCTCGCCAGTACCGGAACCCCCTCTTTTTATGTCCACCCGGGCGAGGCCAGTCATGGCGATATGGGTATGATCACCGCTCAGGATCTAGTGATCGCTCTGTCAAACTCAGGCAGCACGGCCGAGGTGGTTACCCTGCTGCCACTGATTCAACGCCTCGGAATCCCGTTAATCAGCATCACCGGAAACCCGTTCTCCGTGCTTTCCCAAGCCGCCAACGCCCATCTTGACGTTAGCATCAAGAACGAGGCCTGCCCACTGGGACTGGCACCGACCGCCAGCACCACCGCCGCACTGGTGATCGGCGATGCGCTAGCGATCGCCCTTCTCGAAGCCCGAGGCTTCAGCCCGGAAGACTTTGCCTTCTCCCACCCCGGTGGCGCCTTGGGGCGCAAGCTGCTGCTCAAGGTCAAGGACCTGATGCACAGCGGCACACGCCTGCCACAGGTCCACCAGCACACCAGCCTGAGCGACACCCTGATCGAGATTAGCCACAAAGGCCTGGGGATGTGTGCCGTTGTTGATGACGCGGGACTGCTGGTCGGCATATTTACCGATGGCGACCTAAGGCGCACCCTCGACCTGCAACTGAATCTGAAGCAGACACCGATCGCACAGATAATGACCCTTGAGGCCCAAACCACAACCGCCGACAGCCTGGCGGCTGCAGCACTGCACCTGATGGAAGAGCGCAAAATCAACGGTCTTATCGTTATCGATGCAGAGCACCGGCCAATAGGTGCGCTCAATATGCACGACCTGCTGCGTGCGGGGGTGCTCTAATGGATCGATCCAGACCACAACAACCCACAGCGCAATCCACTGTGCGCTCAGGACTCTCGTGAATTCAAAGGGTTTAAAACTGTTTCTATCTCTCAGCGCCAGCCTTCTGATACTGCTGGCCTGGGGCTTTATGGAACCTGAGCGCATCGTCCTCTATTCAGAATCGACCCATATAGGCGAAGCCGATGCTTATACGACCGGCGTCAAGATTCAGCAGTTTGACCTTGAGGGCAGACTGACCTACTCGATCCAGGGCCGGCGCATTCGCCACCTGCCCAGCACCGACCACACCCTGATCGATGAGCCGATCATAACCCTGTACCGGGAAGGCAAAGCCCCGATCACCGCCCAAGCCCACCTGGGAGATTTAGAGCCCGACCATGATACCTTCTGGTTACGCGAGGAGGTGGTACTGTATAACCAGATCGACCGGCGCTATCGCTTTGAGACCCCCAACCTGAAGATTACGCCCGCAACACAACGGGTAGAGACCGATGCCGAGGTAGCCATCTATCAGCCCATCGGCAACACCCATGCCATCGGCATGACGGCGAATTTCACCGACGATACTCTTGTGCTTCACAACGCAGTCCGAGGCCGCTATGAACCCAATTAACCGTTGCCTGCTTTTTACTACGCAGGCGCTGGCGCTGGCACACCTTAAAACAACAGCTCAAGACAACAGCATGACGGCAAATTTCACCGACGATACGACTCCCTTGCACAACCTCCACAACGCAGTCCGAGGCCGCTATGAATCCAATTAACCGTTGCCTGCTCCTCTTCGGCTGTGCGCTGCTTACCACGCCGGCGATGGCATTACCTCAAGACAAACAACAGGCGATTGAAATATCTGCGGACACTGCTGAAATAAACGACAGCAGCGGCACCGCGATCTATTCCGGCAGCGTCAGGCTTATCCAGGGATCTCTGCGGCTCAACGCCGACAAACTAACCTTGCACACCGACGGTAACGGTGACATCCGACTCCTAGTCGCGAAAGGACGCCCGGCTCATTTTCAGCAACAACATCAGCTCGACGCTCCGATCACCCATGGCTATGCGCAGACGATTGAGTTCGATATCCAGCTAGATCTGCTGACGCTGATCGAACAGGCCAAACTACTGCGCGCCGATGACAGTTTCAAAGGCAAACGCATTCAGGTCGATACCACTAAAAACGTGATTCAGGCCTTCAGCGACAAGCAGCAGCCCAACAGCCGAGTACAGATGGTTATCAAGCCGCGGGCCAAGACCTCCGCTGCAACCGCCTCAACCACGCCTGCGCCTGACGCTACACCCCGCTCAGAAGACAGCACCCAAGAGACCCCACAACCATGAGCCGTCTCGAAGCACGCCACCTGGCTAAGACCTATAGCCGCCGCCAAGTCGTTAAAGATGTCTCTATAACCATTAATCAGGGCCAGGTCGTCGGCCTGCTCGGCCCCAATGGCGCGGGCAAGACCACCTGTTTTTACATGATCGTAGGATTAGTCCCCTCCGATCACGGCCAGGTTCTGGTTGACGACAAGGATATCACCCGCCTGCCGATGCACGGTCGAGCCCAGAAAGGGATAGGCTACCTGCCTCAGGAAGCCTCTATTTTCCGTAAACTCAGCGTGCACGACAATATCATGGCGATCCTTGAAACCCGTCGCGAACTCAACCTGCGCCAACGCCAGCAAGCCCTCGAAAAACTTCTGGATGAATTTCATATCCAACATATCCGCGACAGCGTGGGGATGAGCCTGTCGGGAGGCGAGAGACGACGTGTGGAGATAGCCAGAGCCCTGGCTACCGAGCCTGCCTTTATCTTGCTGGACGAACCCTTTGCCGGTGTCGATCCTATCTCTGTGAATGACATCAAACAGATCGTCACTCAACTTAAAGACCGGGGCATAGGGGTCCTGATTACCGACCACAATGTCCGCGAAACCCTGGATATCTGTGAGCACGCCTACATCGTTAATGATGGCTATCTGCTGGCCGAAGGCACACCCGATGAGATCCTGGCCGATGAACTGGTAAAATCCGTCTATCTGGGTGATAAGTTCCGACTATGATCTATAGGGAGTTCTGACTGCTATACGCTTTATCCCAGATCTATATGCAGATCTATATGCAGATCTATATGCCAGATCTATGCCGCTTTCCTGTATGCTGCAGGCAAATTTCACATCACCGCATTTGAAATAAGGTAACACTCTGACTCGATGAAAACCTCGCTTCAATTAAGAATCAGCCAGCAGTTAACCATGACCCCCCAACTGCAGCAGGCGATCAGACTACTGCAGCTTTCGACGCTCGATCTGCAGCAGGAGATTCAGGAGAACCTCGAAGCCAACCCTATGCTTGAGGCCCTGGATGACTTGCTTCAGAGTGAAGTCGATATTCCGGCACAGAACTCACAAAAGACAGCCGATAGCGTCGATTCAACGGCAGGGGCCACGACCGAGTTCGAAAACCCTACAGACGATACTCAACTTAACGAAGACTGGAACGAAAACATCCCCACCGAACTCGCCAATGACAGCAGCTGGGATGAGAGTTACCCGTCGGCTACCCCAGGTAGTGGCAACAGTAGCGGTGGCGATTACGACGGCATGGCGTTTGAGACGCCTGATAGCTCCAATGACACCCTCACCGATCATCTGCAGTGGCAACTCAACCTGACTCCTATGAGCGAGCTAGACCGGCTCATCGCCGAGCCCATCATCGACGGCATAGATCCGGACGGCTACCTGCGGGTGCCCATCGAGGACATCCTGGCATGCCTTGACCTGGACGCGCTCAATCTCAGCGCAGAACAACTGCCCGAAGCCGAGGAAGTACAGGCCGTTCTCCGCCGCATTCAACACTTTGACCCACCCGGAGTCGGTGCCCGCGATCTGCGTGAATGCCTGCTGATTCAACTCGACCAATTACCGCCTCATCCCGAATCGCTGCAGCGCTATCGCCAGACCCGACAACTGGTTAACCAGCACCTGGCGCTGCTTGGCAGCCGGGACTTCAAACAGCTGCTGCGACGCATGAAGATCAAGGAGAGCGAACTCCTTGAGATCATCGCCATCATTCAAAGCCTTAATCCGCGCCCAGGCAGCCTTATAGATTACGGAGACCCTGAATACGTTATCCCCGACGTCACCGTGAAAAAAGAGCAGGGTTCCTGGACCGTCAATCTAAACAACGGCGCTATGCCAAAGATCCGCATCAATAGCGGCTATGCTGACCTGATAAAGCGCGCCGACAACAGCGCCGACAATGTCTATCTGAAGAACCATCTGCAGGAAGCGCGCTGGTTTATCAAGAGTCTGCAAAGTCGTAACGAAACCCTGCTGAAAGTGTCCTGCAAAATCGTTGAACATCAGCAGAATTTTCTCGAATACGGCGAAGAGGCCATGAAACCTCTGGTGCTTGCTGAGATCGCAGAAGCGGTAGAGATGCACGAATCGACCATCTCCCGCGTTACCACCCAAAAATTTATGCACACCCCGCGTGGAATCTTCGAGCTGAAATATTTCTTCTCCAGCCATGTCAGCACCGTCACCGGCGGCGAGTGCTCTTCTATCGCAATCCGCGCCATTATCAAGAAGTTGGTTGCCGCTGAGACGCCCACAAAACCGCTCAGCGACAGCAAGATCGCAGCGCTGCTAGAGGATCAGGGGGTTCAGGTAGCCCGCCGAACTATTGCAAAATATCGGGAGGCGTTACAAATACCGCCCTCCAATGAACGCAAACGTCTGGTATGATTACCTATACGGAGGGTATAGCGCCTCCGAGCTATAGCATTTCGATCTATAGCACGTCGATCTATAGCATTCATTGCGTTTTATCAAGTCGCACTCTAGGAGATGAACAATGCAACTGAACATCACCGGTCATCATGTTGATCTAACCGACGCTCTGCGCGATTACGTTACCAGTAAGTTCAACAAACTGGAGCGTCATTTCGACCACATCACCAATGTCCAGGTCACTCTGACCGTTCAGAACCTGCGCCAGGAAGCCGAGTCAACCGTCCAGCTGGCAGGCGGTGAAGTCTTTGCCAAATCCGAATCTGAAGATATGTATGCCGCGATCGATGCCCTGATCGACAAGCTGGATCGCCAGGTCATCAAACACAAAGAAAAACTTCACAATCATAAATAATTCTCCCTCATCCTTGTCTGGACAGGCTTATGTTGATTCATGAGACCCTGGTGCGGGAGCGCTGTTTTTACGGCGTTCCCGGTAACAGTAAAAAACGCGTGCTCGAGCACGCCAGTGAACTGATCGCAGAGCAATCTCCTGATCTGGATTCCGAGCAGATCTTTGCCGGCCTCATTGGTCGTGAACGCCTTGGCAGCACAGGCATAGGGGAAGGGATCGCCATCCCGCACTGCCGACTCGAAAGCTGTACCAAGCCCACAGGCACCCTGCTGCGACTAAAGGAACCGGTTGATTTCGATGCTATCGACGGTCAGGCTGTCGATCTGTTGTTCGTGCTGCTGGTTCCCCTGGAAGCCACCGAAGCCCATCTGCAGACCCTTGCAGCGCTTGCCGAGATGTTCAACAACGCAGGGGTCCGAGACCTGCTGCGCAGCACCGAGTCTGCCGAGCAACTCTACCAAACGACCGTCGACTACGAGAGAGCTCGACTCTAATGCGCCTGTTGATTCTTAGCGGTCGCTCCGGCTCAGGAAAATCTACCGCCCTGCAAGCACTCGAAGATCTGGGCTTTTACTGCATAGACAACCTTCCGGTTGGCTTGCTGCCCGCACTGCTGGAGCAGATCGAGCAGCAACCCATGGAGGACAAAAGTGGCGTCGCTATCAGCATAGATGCTCGCAACACTTCTCTGGGGCTAGGGCAGTTTCCGAGCATCTTTAAGCGACTGATCAAACCCCCTGTCAAATGCGACATCCTCTATCTTGACGCTGCGCCTGACACGCTGCTTAAACGGTTCAGTTCAACCCGTCGTCGCCACCCGCTGTCAGACGGTGACAAGGGCCTGAAACAGGCGATAGAGCTCGAAAGACAGCTGCTAGAACCCATTGCCGACCTGGCCAGCCTGAACATCGACACCACCCACCTGTCTCTTTACGAGCTCCGCGATATTATCAAGCTCAGGGTCGTCGGCCGCAGCTCCCAGGAACTGGCATTGCAGTTTCAATCCTTTGGTTTCAAGCATGGCGTACCGATGGATGCCGATCTAGTTTACGATGTCCGCTGCCTGCCTAACCCCTACTGGGAGCCCAGCCTGCGCCAGTATACCGGGCGGGATCAGCCAGTCATCGATTACCTCCGGCAGCAGTCACTGGTTACCGAGATGCAGGCCGATATCTGTGCCTTTGTCGAAAAATGGTTGCCCGAATTTAAGCATAACAACCGCAGCTATCTGACCATCTGCATCGGCTGCACCGGTGGCCAACACCGGTCGGTCTATCTGGCTGAGCAACTGACTGACCATTTCAAACGAACCATGCATAATGTGCTGGTTCAGCATCGCGAACTTCAACGAACGGGGTAAGGCATGATCGAAAAGCAGTTAACCATCATCAATAAGTTGGGACTGCACGCCCGGGCAACGGCGAAACTGATCGGCGTTACCAGTAATTTTTCCAGCCGCATTCAACTGATCCGTGACGGACGCGCCGTGGATGCCAAGAGCATCATGTCGGTCATGATGCTCGCCGCATCCCAAGGGACAGTCCTCACGGTGACGGCTGATGGCGACGATGAAGCCAAGGCGATGGCCGCACTCGAACAGTTGATCAATGATTTTTTTGGTGAAGGTGAATAGCCACCGATTTGTTTCATGAAGAATGAGAACAGAAAAGGCGGATCTGTCCCCTTTTCCCACCGCCCTTTTTCTCACAAGATCCAACCCCCAGACCCCCACAACGCTCAGCAAGGATGCTGTCATTGTGGGTTTGGCGTTACACTGTCGGAATAAATTCCGACCCACAGGGACGAGTGGAGATGTTATCCTTACCGCCGTAACTGATGTAGCAGGTTTTATCTCCTTTAGACCTAGCCACACTAACCCATATGACCGCATGAGGCTCTTATGAGCGACCGGTTCAACGATTTAGAAAAAGTTGAAGACACAGTTAAGAGTAAAACCCAGGTAAAGCGGGAGGTGGAGGCGCTTCAAAAACTCGGCATGAAGCTGATCAATCAAAAGCAGGAGCTTCTCGACAAACTTCCGCTGAACGATGAACTCAGAGCGGCTCTTCGCGAAGCACTACGCCTTAAGCAAAATGAGGCCAAGCGCCGCCATATGCAATATATTGGCAAGCTGATGCGCGACGTGGATCCGGAACTGATTCAGCAGGCGATCGATACCCAGGACGCGGGCACCCAGGCGTATACCCAGTACTTTCATAACCTTGAGCGCTGGCGCGACCGCTTGATAGCCGATGACGATCAGATCGAAAACTTCGCTCAGACCTATCCCGAAGCCGATCGTCAGCACCTACGCCAACTGCTTCGCAACGCTCGCAAAGAGACCGAACTCAGCAAGCCCCCGGTCAACGCCAAAAAGCTGTTCAAATATATTCGCGAACTGGATACCAACCGCTAATAGTATAGACCCGCAAAACCGGGATAATATCAGCAGGGCCTGCTGATCTTATCCCGTCTCAGGCACTCTGCCCTCCTCAGTATTGTTTACCCAAAAGAAACAATTAGTTTAATTTAATGCCAATTGCCTACCCCTGGTATTTAGCCTATCTTGTCTTCATCAAATTCTCTGTGATTATCGATAAGGATCCACCTATGAAAAAAGTTCTGCTCGCTGCCGTTATCACCGCTTCCGCAAGCTTTGGCAGCCAGACTGCGAGTGCTGCGCAGTACAACGTTGACCCAACCCATTCTTTCATTAATTTCCGGGTACAGCATCTGGGCGTCAGCTGGCTCCATGGCCGCTTTAACGATATCACTGGCACTTTCGATTACGATGCCAGCAATGAGACCGCCAGCCAGGTCGAGATGAAGGTCAAGACCGCCAGTGTCGACAGTAACCATGCCGAGCGTGACAAGCACCTGCGCAGCGACGACTTCCTCGATATTGATAAGTATCCGACGGCCAGCTTCAAGAGCAGCAGCTTCGATGGTAAAAGCCTGACAGGTGAATTAACCCTGCATGGCATCACTAAAACGATAGAGATAGAGGTCACCAAAGTCGGTGAAGGCGATGATCCCTGGGGCGGTCACCGCGCAGGTTTTGTTGGCACCCACGACCTCAAGCGCTCCGATTTCGGTATCAGCTACAATCTGGGACCGGCCGCTGAAGTGGTAGAGATGCAGTTCAACATCGAAGGTATCCTCAACAAGTAGTACTGCTCGCTGATTAGAGGCCGATCATGGCAATAACCAACACTCGCAACAGCTTTGGCTGGCTGACCCAGCTACTGCACTGGCTGGTTGCGCTGCACATCCTAGGGCTGATCGCCCTGGGCTGGTATATGGTCGATCTCAGTTACTATGACCCCAACTACCACGACAGTCTGTACTACCATAAAGCCTTCGGCATGCTGGCACTGACGCTGGCTGCGTGCAAGGTACTCTGGTTCGTCTTTAATATTCAACCCGCACCCGCAGCACCTCTTCCTCCCTGGCAGGAGTGGGCGTCCAGGGCGGCACACCTGCTGTTGTTGGGATTGATGCTGATCATTCCGGTCGGTGGCTACTTTATATCCACCTCTGCCGGTGATGGCATCGATATGCTGGGTTTATTAGAGATCCCCGCACTGATCGATGTGAGTGATGACTGGCGAGATCTCGCCATCAGCAGCCATGAATTCCTGGCTTACAGCCTTTTAGCCCTCACTGGACTGCATGCAACCGCAGCCCTAAAGCATCAGTTTATCGATCGTGATGGCACCCTGAAGCGGATGCTCTGGTAGCCCTTATTCAGGGCTCTGCTCAAAAGGGGTCGGGTTATTCCGGAGCGCAGTCCTCGAGCGCTCTGCGATGCGTCTGCAGAGGCATCTTGCCGCGTAACTCGGCGACTCTGCCCAGTTCTATATCCGCCAATACCAGCCCTTCGCCTTTATCCCTGCAGCTCAGGATCTCTCCCCAGGGATCAACAACCATCGAATGGCCGTAGGTCTCACGACGGCTATTATGCACTCCGCCCTGATTAGCGGCCAACAGGTAACACTGCGTTTCTATCGCACGAGCGCGCAGCAGCACCTCCCAATGGGCCTCACCGGTCAGCTGGGTAAAGGCGGCAGGCACACTGATCAGTTGCGCGCCCTGCTTCACCAGCCTTGAATACAGCTCGGGAAAACGCAGATCGTAACAGATTGATAATCCAAGCCGCCCGATTGGCGTATCGACTACACAGAGTCGATTGCCGGGCTCGATATGATCCGACTCCCGATAACTGCCCTGGCCATCGGCCACATCGACATCGAACAGATGTACCTTGTCGTAACGGCAGCGCTCCACGCCCTGGTCGTCCACAACGAAACAGGCGGCCCGCACTCGGCGACCATCATCACTGGCAACGGGTACCGAACCGGCAACGACCCAGACCCCGTGGCTGCGGGCCTGGCTGGCGATAAACTGGCGGATAGGCCCCTCGGGCGAGACCTCCAGCCGTCCTTGCGCCAGTAGTGCGCTAGCATCGAAGACCGCGAAATTTTCCGGCAATAAAACCAGCCGGGCACCTGCGGCAGCCGCTTCCCCGATCCAATAGCCGGCGCGCTCGAGATTATCCTGTAACGATTTACCGCTAACCATTTGAATCATCGCCACCTGATTCATCATCAGCTCATCCTCCTGTTGACCTTAGTTTGTTCAATCGTAACTATTCAGTATATTTATTTAATCTAAGAAACTGATTATGAAGTGTTTATGGAGAGAGCCTCTTTGGCAAGGGTGCCAAAGTGGAGCCTACATGGACGTATTTACGGTGTCTCTTGGTACAAATACTTCATAATTTAAAGTAGATGTGTACTGAATAGTTAGTTCACCTCATCCGCGCACCATCGCATTGCTCTCACGCTCATCGCCGATACGGGTGCTCGGGCCATGACCGGTGATCACCAACGCATCCGTATCCAGCGTATAGAGTCGCTCTTTAATCGATCTCTCAATCTGATTGTAATCGCCCCCCCAGAGATCGGTACGGCCGATGGAACCTCGGAACAATGTATCGCCAGCCACCAGCAACTTGGCCTCTTCAAACCAAAAGCTGGTCGAACCCGGCGAATGCCCCGGCGTATGAATCGCCACTCCGCCGCAGCAACCCAGATCCTGATCATCGACGATCGCGGCATCCGGATCGGGCTGCGGCGTATAGGGCACCCCGAACATCTGACACTGCTGCTCGATCATATCCCAAAGAAAATTATCCGCCGCATGCAGATAGATGGGAGCCCCGGTTTTAGTCTTGAGTTCGCCTGCCGCCAGCACATGATCCAGATGGGCATGGGTGTGATAGATCGCCACCAGCTGCAGGTTATTGGTCTGCAGCTCGGCCAAGATCCGCTCCGCATCACCACCGGGATCGATCACTATCGCCTTACCACTGCGGGTATCTCCCAGCAACGTACAGTTGCACTGCAGGGGACCGACCGTAAAGGTCTTACGAAAAAAGACCGGGGCCGTCGGTTTCTGCACCGAGCCTGCGGATAGGGTATGGGGCTTCTTTGACTCTGCTGACACTAAAATCTCCTCCAACGGGCTCTTTAGCTAAGGGGCTCTTTATCTAAGGGGAATAGCTTTAAAGGGAATGCTTCTCTGACACTATTCAGGCACTGAAAACACCCAGAATCTCCTCCAACGACAATATTGCATGGACGCTATTACTGCGGAACAGAGTTGATCAGTTCAACCTGAGGATCCGTCCATAGCCCTTCGATGTTATAGCGTACCGATGTAAATTTACTGAGCTGCTTGCCGATCAGTTTTTCTACGATGAAGACCGCCCCTGCGATCTGCGGTGTCGCCAAAAATACCGCCGCTAGCGGTAAGTTTTCGCTGATCGGCAAACTCACCAGCATCCGCTGATTGAGAGTTTCATTATAAAGATCCACAGAGCCCTCAAACTCCAAGCCGAGGGTCGGCCCAACCAACGTCAAAGGGACCAGGCTGGTCGCTACCGCATCACTGATTCGATAGTGGCCTGCCAGACTATCGAAGCTGATTTCATCCTGGGCGAGATCTGAAAAGTCTAAACTCAAACGTCGCCAAAGAGTACTGGTATTAAATAGGCTGAAGATCTTCACCACCTGGGAGCCGGCACCGCTATTGCGTATTTTGCCGCCCTTGAGTTCCAACTTAGCCTCGCCATCAAGTGTATCCAGATTGAAGGCCAGCGGGGAACCCTGCCAGAGAAACTGACCGCTCAATTGCGCCGACTCCGTCACCACGTTTGGAGCCGCATCCCACTCCTGCAGCACCTGGCCTACATCCTCGGCGCTGAGGGTCAGATCAACATAGCTACTATGCTGGCTGTTTTGATAACCCCAATCGAGATCGGCGACGACTCCGAGGCTGCCTATTCTTACATCAACACCCTTAATCAGTACGCCATTGCGGCTCGGTTGCACCTCAAAATCCCAGCGCCCAAGATCACGCTTGCCGTAATTAAGCGCCGCGATACTCACCTTCGCGGGAGGAAGCGAGCGAGGATCGAAATCGACCAGAGGATCCTGATCGGGATCGAACCTGGCGTCAGAAGCCTTTTCCCCGGTAACGCCGGATTCTGGATGAGGGAGCCTGAGATGCTCCAGCTCTACCCGAGCAACCCCCTGTCTGACGGGTAATACGACCCGCCCCCTAATCATTGGGCTGTCGAGGTTAAGCGTCCAGCTGTCGATGCCGGGCGAGAGTTCGACCTGCAGCTGCCTGACCTCTAAGGCACCGTAATCGAGTCGGCCTATATCGAGTTCTACCTGCCTGAGGATGGCTGCGGGATACGCCTGCGACCCGGTTTCAGACGGGTCGGTGTCTATATAAGTCTGCGTTATAAAATCCTGCCAGGGTGCTACGGCAAGACTGTCCAGCTGACCCCGGATCCATAAGCCATCTCCACGACTCACCGCCGCCGGCTGACCGCGGCCTAAGACCAGCTCAGCACCGCTAAACGTGTTCGACAGGGGCATCGAAAAATCGAGCAGCCGGGCATAACGGAGACGCAGATCAGGGCTTGCGCCCAGGCGAATATCGATCCCGAGAGGCCGGGACTGCTCGGCACTCTTTCCAAAGGGCACCGGCAACTCGGCGACAATTCCCCGCAGCTCGCTGTTGATCCGTAGATTGGAGCAGGCCGGCGTCGCCGTACACAGCTCCAGTCGGGCCTGGTATTGAGTCTCACCCTGGATATTTTGCAACAACGGCTGCAACGACGGCTGCCGTAACCACTGCTTAAGCGGGTCGGCGCCTACCCAGCCATCAACACTAATCAACGTTCGCGAACCCTCCTGATCCGGTTCCGTGATGATACCCGCCTGCAATGGCTGGCCTAAAAGGCTCCCACTTATTCGCGGCGAAGAGAGCCCCTCACGCTCGTGATAATGCAACGTACCCGCTAATTGGCTAAAATCCAAATCAAGACTGGTATTGGAAAGCAAGCCGTCGGCTAACGTAGACTCGATCCTGATCTGCGATTGCTCTGGATGTTGCAGGTCAATCCCCAGCGCTACTCGAGAATGGCTGGTGCCATCCAGCTGCCAGGGCTGTAATGCCTCACCCAAGGCAGCCAGGGCAGGACCCTCGATCAACGCGGTACGTATATCCGCGGCAGGGCCGTCCAGCTCGGCCTCGACCTGTAACCGAGAGCCGCCTGCCGGCAAATAGATCTGCCCCCGGCTCAAATCAGTACCCAGCAACTGGCCATCCGCAATCTCAGCCAGCAACTCGCTGCCCTTGATCAAGACAAAGGGGTTAGCCTGAGTCAACATCGGCCACTCCGGCTGATAACGCACCGACGCCTGATCCGCTTTGAAAAACAGCTGCACACTGGCCGCAGGCGACACACCTGCAAGCCTGCGCAGAGGGGTATCTATGACCACGCCACCGGTACGTATCTCCCCCCCCTGGATAGACTGTTGCAACCACTCAAATAACGGCTTGGAAACCAGTTTATCAGGCACGAACAGCGGCGCCAGAGTCGCATCGGCGTCCTCAATGCCGATCATCAGGGTCAGCCTGCCGGCCTGCTCAGGATTGGATTTAGCCGGCAGATCCAGGCTGAATCGACCATTCGCCCGCAGCCTGCTATCCCTCAGCTGCAGATGCTGGCTGATAACATGAACCCCATCAGTCGCCAACTCCCAGCTCACCACCCCTCGGGCCCTATCAAACTGCCAACCCTGACTATAAAGCTGAGGGAGATTCAGGGCGACCTGCTCCGATGAAAAATCGACTCGCCCGGTCTTCGAATTTAACTGCAGCAGACCACTGACACCTTGGATGCCCGGGGCACCCCGCCAGGGCGAGACACCGATCCGATTCAGGTCCGCACTAAAATCGAAGCTGGAGGGCTGAGTCTCGGTAGCCAGCTGCAACGCCAGGCGTGGATTACGCAACTCACCCACCGGATCCAATCCAGCCAGCTGTTGCTTTACACTATCGTCCACCAACGACGAGTCATTAAGGATACGCCACAGAGGCTCCAGGGCGACCCTGTCGCTGGAAAGCAGCCAATGTGCGCCCTGCTTTCGTAACGATAATCGATCCAGGGGCAGCGCCATGCCGTCGATCTGCCCCTGCAGGGCGCTGATCGCTAGTTCACCCTGCTGTAGGCCATCGAGGGTCAGATTGAAGCCTAACGACCCATCTGCAACGGTTAACGCCTCAGCACCCTGTTGCCAGTCCAGCTGCGGAAGCTGAATCTCCCCTTGAAGCAGATGCTTACCATCGGGACGCCAACTCCCCCACAGTTCGGCACCCAGTTGAAACTGCTCAGGCAGTTGCGGCAGTTGCGGCAGTTGCGGCAGTTCGCCGACAAACTGACCCCAGAACTGCTGATCAAGAACCGGACTTTTAAAGTAAAACTCTGAACTAAATCCAGCCTCCCCCGGCACGCCATGCAAGAGTGCACGTAATTCGATCGCCTGCTTCATCCCCAGCACCAAGCGCCCTACCAGCGCATAGTCATCATCGCGGTTTTGAAAGGTCAGATTGATCAACTGCGGCGGAAGGGGGGCGTGCTCCTCAAACTGAACCTGCACCAGGGCATTGCGAATTTCCAACTCCTGTTGCGAAAGCAATGCTTGCAGCAGAGGTATCAGACTATTAGAGGCGGAGGGATCCGGTCCTGCGTAGGGCTCCTCATACGAACCGACCAAATCCCAACCCTGCGCAACAGAGCGATACAGAGACAGGGACAGCTGATCAAGCAACACCTGATGAAAGACGACCTCGCCGCGCCGCAGCGAACCCAGGATATCGAGCTGCAGCTCCATCCTGCCTATATCGATATGCCTTCCACCCTCAAGGGTCACCCTGACCGAGGTCGCATCTAAGCCTGGGGAAAAACCACTCCAGTTGCCGCGCAGCTCACCAACACTGACCTGAAAACGGGGGGCATCGCTGATCAACTGCTCTAGGTCAGCCTTATAATCGATCAGATTGAGCATCAGCCAACGACTCGCTGTGAGCGCGACGGCCAACACCAGGATCAAACCAATACAACCGGTTACAATCCAGTGTCGAAGACGATGGCGGCGAGGTAAGCCCATCGGCAGTTACCGCAGCACTACATCGAACAGCTCGGTAGAGTAGAGAGGATCTACCTGAAACTGGATCGTTTTACCGATGAACAGTTCGAGCTCTGCCACGTTTCCGGAATCCTCGTCCTGCAACCGGTCAACCACCGACTGCGAGGCGATCACCAGATAGGCATCCGCATCATAAGCGCGCGCCTCACGGAGAATTTCACGGAAGATCTCATAGCAAACGGTTTCCGGGGTCTTGATCGTACCGCGCCCCTGACACTGACTGCAGGGCTCACATAACAACTGCTCCAGACTCTCACGGGTACGCTTGCGGGTCATCTCGACCAGACCGAGTTCGGACACTCCAGTCAGGTTGCTTTTCACAGGATCCTTGTCAACCATCCGCTCCAGCGTCCTGAGCACCTGACGCCGATGTTCAGGCTCGACCATATCGATAAAATCGATGATGATAATTCCGCCAAGATTACGCAGTCGCAGTTGTCGGCCTATCGCTGTCGCCGCCTCGAGATTGGTTTTAAAGATCGTCTCTTCAAGATTCCGGTGACCGACGTAAGCACCGGTATTAACGTCTACGGTGGTCATCGCCTCGGTCTGATCAAAGATCAGATAGCCACCGGACTTGAGTTCCACTTTACGGCCCAACGCGCGTTGAATCTCCTCTTCCACACTGTACAGGTCGAAGATAGGCCGTTCACCCGGATAGTGTTCGAGTCGGTCAGAGATCTCAGGGATCAGGCTCGCGACGAACTCGGTAACCTTCTGGAAGGTCTCCTTTGAATCGATACGGATACGCTCCAGCCCCTGAGAGGCCACATCGCGCAACGTGCGCATATGTAACGGCAGGTCTTCATAGATCACCCGCGGTGCCTGAGGGCTTTTCATCCGCTCCTGCACCTTGCTCCAGAGCCGGCGGAGGTAGGCGATATCAGTCTCAACATCGGCACCGCTGGCACCTTCTGCAGCGGTACGCAAGATAAACCCGCCCACACTGTCGGGTTCGGCAGCTAATGCCGCGCTAACGAACGCCTTGAGCCTGGTCCGCTCCTCGGCGCTTTCGATCCGTTGCGACACTCCGACATGATCACGTCCCGGCATAAACACCAGATAGCGCGAGGGTATAGACAGCCGGGTACTCAGACGAGCGCCCTTGGTTGCGATCGGGTCTTTGGTCACCTGCACGACCAACGACTGGCCTTCCCGCAGCAGCGACCCTATCGGCGGCTCCGGAACCCGCTCCTCGACAGAGCAATCACCTGAAATCAGTTCGCCAACATGGATAAAAGCCGCCCGTTCCAGACCTATATCAACAAAGGCCGCCTGCATCCCCGGCAGCACCCTGACGACTTTACCCTGATAGATATTACCGACAATCCCCTTACGCTCGGCCCGCTCGATATAGACCTCTTGCAGCATTCCGTTTTCGATCACCGCTACCCGAGTCTCCATCGGGGTAAAGTTGATTAGAATCTCCTCAGCCATACCTTCCCTACCTATTGATGTTGCTGTAGACCTCAGTTATTTGTAGCTATTCAGCACATTGATTTTCGCTATTTGACTGTTTCAAGTTGATGCATATTCTGAATAGTTACAGATATTTTTTAAGGCGCCTGCTTAGAGTCATCCTGCTGCCAGATCGGCACCGCCAGCTGCTGCAATAGCTGCGCGGTTTCCTGCAAAGGTAAGCCGACCACCGCAGAATAGCTACCCTCTATGCGCTCGACAAACACCGCGCCAAAACCCTGGATCGCATAACTGCCCGCTTTACCCTGAGGCTCACCGGTCTCCCAGTAGGCTTCGCACGCCGTCCGACTCAGGGTTTTAAACCAGACATCGGTTATTACCAGCAACGTATGCCGCTGTTCTCCACGCACCAGCGCCACCGCAGTCAACACCTGATGGTGACGCCCTGAGAGCGACAACAGCATCGTTACCGCCTCCTCCTTATGGGTAGGCTTACCTAGAATCTGTTGTTCGCAGATCACGCTGGTATCGCAGCCCAGCACCCAGACATCGGGAGCCAGGGCCGCCACCACCAGGGCCTTCTCCAAGGCCAGACGACTGACATAAACCGCCGGGGATTCCGCAGCCCGTACCGACTCATCAATATCGGCACTGCGGCATTCGAAGTACACGCCTATCTGGGTAAGCAACTCTCGTCGGCGCGGTGATGCTGAGGCCAGAATCAGCACCGCACGGCCTGGTACCTGGTGAGTAACTCCCGTCGGCGCGGAGACGCCGAGGCCAGAACCAGCACCGCACAGCCTGGTGCCTGAGCGAGCAATTCGCGCCAGCGCGGTGATGCTAAGGCCAGAATTAGTACCGACGCGGCCATCGTCTCAGCTTATCGACAGGGCGCGGCGGATGCTGCGCAACAATACGAAGACCCAAGGCCAGATAAAGGCACTGACCAGAGAGGGTAATAAAAACAGCAGTGAATCCGAGTGCGCGCCCTGCAACGCCTGACCCCAGTTCAACAACTGCTGATAGATCCCCACCATAATCAGGACCAGCAGCGCCTGCTGCCACAGCGGGTACATTCGAAACCGCCGATGCAGGGCACTGATAATAGTTGCGATCAACGCCAATGACAGCGCATGGATCCCCAGCAGACTCCCCTGCAGGATATCCAGAAGCAGGCCGATCATCCAGCCATACCAGGGGCCTACGCGATGCGGTAACGCCGCCACCCAGTAAATCAGCACCAGCGCCACCCATTGCGGGCGCCCCCACTCAAACACTTCAGGCATCGGGATTTCGGTGAGTATCAATGCCAGCATAAAACTGAGCAGTATGACCCATCCACCCCTAAGGGGTTGCGTAACCATTAGAGCTCCTCCTCGGAGCGAACTGAGCCGCTCGCGTTAGACCCCTTCGGAGAGAGCAGCGGCGTCCTGGTTTGCGAAAACACCAGCAACAGATGACGACTGGTATCTAGCTGCGCGCTGGGCAGACAGCGAACGATAGCAAAGGGCTGGCCGGGATCGTGAATAACCTCCACGACAGTAGCGACCGGATAGCCTTTAGGAAAACGCGCGCCCAGGCCAGAACTCAGCAACAGATCACCGACCTGAATATCCGCGGTATTGGGGACATGATCGAGTAACAACCCCTGATCATTTCCGCGTCCTAACAACAGCGCCCGAAACCCACTGCGACTCACCTGTACCGGAATCGCATGTTGGGCATCGGTAATCAGCAACGCCCTCGAGGTATAGGGGCCGACCTCAACCACCTGGCCCATAACGCCACCCTCATCCAGTACCGGCTGGCCCAGATAGACCTGATCTTGCAGCCCCTTATTGATAGTGATTTGATGCGAGAAAGGGTCGGCACTCACGCCGATCAATTCGGCCAGAAGTACCCGCAGATCCAGCTGCTTGCGGACGCCGAGCAGATTTCGCAGCCGGGCATTGTCATTATCCATTGCATCAAAACGTTGCAGCTTGCGAGCCATCAACAGCAGATCGGCGCGAAGCTTATCGTTTTCCTGCAGGAGTTCATCACGGTCGCTCAGGGAGTTATCGATCCTGGTCATCAAGCGGGGGGGCAGATCCATCATCCAACGCAGCGGGGTTACCGTCAGGCTCATATACCCGCGGTAGTAGGCCATAGGACTCCAGAAAAGGTCGGCCAACATCAGCGTTACAGACAAGGATAGGATCAGGACCATCCCGGTACGCGAGGAGCGCCCCTTAAAAATGGGCTTAATGGCGCACCTCCCTACCCGGAGATGATGTGCGCAACAGCGATCGCCATTGCGGCATGCTCAGTGTCCGGGGGGGCATAAAACGGTCGAGCAGCCTGTCGAACTTGACCGATCGTAGCAAGGGAAAGACTGCTTTGAGACAGCTTCCGATCTGTTTTGAGGCTAATAGTGGTTCTATTTGGCGAAAAATAGAGTGAAAAATGGCCAAAGTCAGCTTTTCCGCAGTAGATCAGTGTTGAGTACGACAGGCTGCAAGCCCTTACTCGGTCGCCAGCAGCTCAAATGAATGCTTCTTGTCGATCATCTCCAGCGCCTTTCCGCCCCCTCGGGCCACACAGGTCAACGGATTCTCAGCAACGATCACCGACATGCCGGTCTCTTCGGCCAGCAACCGGTCGATATCACGCAGCAACGCGCCGCCACCGGTTAATACGATGCCGCTCTCGGCAATATCAGATGCCAGTTCCGGCGGACACTGCTCCAGTGCATTCTTGACCGACTGCACAATCGCCTTGAGCGGTTCTTCCAGCGCCTGCTGAATCTCACGACTATTAAGCGTAAAACTACGCGGAATACCCTCAGCCAAATTACGGCCACGCACATCGATCTCCAGTATATCCGATCCAGGATAGGCAGTGCCGATCTCCTGTTTGATCCGCTCTGCTGTGGCATCACCGATCAGACTGCCGTAATTGCGCCGTACATAAGAGACTATCGCCTCGTCGAAGCGATCACCACCGACCCGCACCGACTCGGCATACACGATCCCATTAAGAGAGATGATCGCGATCTCCGTCGTACCTCCACCGATATCAACCACCATGGACCCGGTCGCCTCTTCTACCGGCAGCCCGGCACCGATCGCCGCCGCCATAGGTTCGTCGATCAGATAGACCTCGCGAGCACCAGCACCCATGGCCGATTCCTTGATCGCCCGACGCTCGACCTGGGTCGATTTACAGGGAACACACACCAGCACCCGGGGGCTTGGGGTCATCCAGGAATTCTCATGCACCTTGTTAATAAAATGCTGCAACATCTTCTCGGTAACATGAAAGTCGGCGATAACGCCATCCTTAAGCGGACGGATCGCAGAGATATTGCTAGGGGTGCGCCCCAGCATCCGTTTGGCGTCGGTACCGACAGCCACCACCGATTTATGATTTCCCAGGGTGCGTATAGCGACCACCGAGGGCTCGTTCAACACCACGTCTCTATCACGAACATAGATAAGGGTGTTCGCTGTACCCAAATCTATTGACAGATCGCTGGAAAACATACCGCGTAATTTTTTAAACATTGACCAGATTCGCCTGAATTTTAACCCTGATTAGCATGCAACCAAACGCCGTTGGAGAGATCACTGACAGTCTGCGCACATAATCGGATCACTCTAGCAACGGTGGTACTTTTCAGCAAGGAGCAAACAGCCTATAACGGTATTATTAACGCCCTAAGGCTAAAAAGAGGCTAACAGAGGCCTGTACGACGCATTTGCTCTCCCCCACCCAGGCTATTATCATGAGCCCAATAATTTTATCTCCTTTAAATCAGGATCTCTTCATGTCCCTCGACTCTTCTGATGTGCAGAAAATAGCCCATCTGGCCCGACTCCAGATCAGCGCTGCCGATATTCCTGACTATGCACAGAACCTGTCTGACATCCTCGGCTTGGTCGACCAGATGCAGGCGATCGATACCACTGGCGTCGAACCGCTCTCCAACCCCCTGGATGCGGTACAGCGACTGCGTGCCGATATCGCCACCGAAAGCAATCTGCGCGATAAACTGCAAACCGTCGCCCCGGCAGTTGAGCAGGGTCTGTTTCAGGTTCCCAAGGTGATCGACTGACGCGCACAGCCCAACACGGCCAACAGCACAGAAACTATCGCCACCGACTGCGCTGATCGTCTCCCAGATCAAAAAAAACAGCGGCCGAAAAATGCTTCTAAGGATATACACTGATGTTTGAAAAGACTCTCGCCGAACTAGCCAAGGGGCTCGATGCCGGCGATTACAGCAGCCTGGAGCTAACCGACGCGTATCTAGCCCGGATCCATGCCGAAGACACTCGCTACAACAGCTTTATCAGCGTGACGGACGAGCAGGCCCGGGCTCAAGCCCAAGCCGCCGACGCACAACGCGCCGCCGGCAATGCAGGCCCCTTCACCGGCCTGCCGCTGGCACACAAAGATATCTTCTGCACCGAAGGGGTACGCACCAGTTGCGGCTCAAAGATGCTGGATAACTTTATCGCGCCCTACAACGCCACCGTCGTCGAGAAATTCAATGCCGCCGGCGCAGTCTGCCTGGGCAAGACCAATATGGACGAGTTCGCGATGGGCTCCTCCAACGAGAACAGCTACTACGGCCCTGTGCGCAATCCCTGGAATACCGACTGCGTCCCCGGTGGCTCCTCCGGCGGTTCGGCTGCCGCCGTCGCCGCACGCCTGGCGCCTGCCGCCACCGGCACCGATACCGGCGGCTCTATCCGGCAACCGGCAGCCCTGTGCGGTATTACCGGCATCAAACCGACCTACGGCCGGGTGTCACGCTTCGGCATGATCGCCTTCGCCAGCTCCCTGGATCAGGGCGGCCCTATGGCCCGCAGCGCCGAAGATGCAGCGCTGATGCTCCAGGTGATGGCAGGCTTTGACCCCAAAGACTCCACCAGCCTTGATCGTGCAGTCCCCGATTACTGCGCCGACCTGAACCTGCCTCTTAAAGGGCTCAGGATCGGCCTGCCGAAAGAATTCTTCTCGGCCGACCTGAACCCGGCTATCGCCGCCAGCGTGCAGGCCGCGATCAAGGAGTTCCAGGCACTGGGTGCCACCACACAGGAGATCAGCCTGCCCAACACCGCGCTTGCGGTGCCGGCCTACTATATCATTGCGCCCTCAGAAGCCTCCTCCAACCTGTCGCGTTTCGACGGGGTTCGTTACGGCCACCGCTGCAGCGACCCGGTCGATCTGGAAGATATGTACAAGCGTTCGCGCGGAGAAGGCTTCGGCAGCGAGGTCAAGCGCCGCATCATGGTCGGCACCTACGCCCTGTCTGAAGGGTTCTACGACGCCTACTACAAGAAAGCACAGCAGATCCGCCACCTGATCCGCCAGGATTTTATCGATGCCCTGCAACAGGTCGATGTCATCATGGGGCCCACCACCCCGCATCCTGCGTTCAAACTAGGTGAAAAGACCGCCGATCCTATTGCCATGTATATGGAAGATATCTTCACCCTCTCGCTGAACCTGGCCGGACTGCCCGGCATCTCTATCCCCTGCGGCAACACGGGAGGACTGCCGGTCGGCTTACAGATTATCGGCAACTATTTTGCCGAAGCCAGACTGCTTAACGTCGCCCACCAGTTCCAGCAGGCGACCGACTGGCACCAGCAGGTACCTACAGGTCTTTACCCTGAAACAACCCACAGCGCAGAGGCATCGTAATATGCAATGGGAAGCCGTTATCGGGCTGGAGATCCACGCCCAATTAGCCACCAAATCCAAGATCTTCTCTGCTGCAAGCACCGCCTATGGTGCCGAACCCAACACTCAGGCCTGCGCCATCGACCTGGCGCTGCCCGGCACCCTGCCGGTATTTAATACCGAAGCACTGCGGATGGCGGTGATGTTCGGCCTGGCGATCGATGCCGAGATCGGCTATCGCTCGGTGTTCGACCGCAAGAACTACTTCTATCCTGATCTGCCCAAGGGCTACCAGACTACCCAGCTGTTCGACCCTATCGTGGGCCTGGGCCATATCGATATAGAGCTGGAAAACGGCGTACATAAGCGGATCGGCGTTACCCGCGCCCACCTGGAAGAGGATGCCGGAAAGTCGCTGCATGACCTGTTCCCCGGCATGACCGGCATCGATCTTAACCGTGCCGGCACCCCGCTGCTGGAGATCGTCTCCGAACCCGATCTGTGCAGCGCAGAAGAAGCGGTCGCCTACGCCAAGAAGATTCATGCCATCGTCACCACCCTCGGTATCTGCGACGGTAATATGGCCGAAGGCTCATTCCGCTGCGACTGTAACGTCTCGATCCGCCCCAAGGGCCAGACCGAACTGGGCACCCGCACCGAGACCAAGAACATCAATTCGTTCCGCTTTATCGAGAAGGCGATCAAGGGCGAAATAGAACGCCAGATCGACCTGATCGAAGGGGGCGGCCGGGTGATCCAAGCCACTCGCCTCTACGATGCGGATAAAAATGAGACCCGCTCGATGCGCTCCAAAGAGGAGGCTAACGACTACCGCTACTTCCCCTGCCCCGACCTGCTGCCGATCATTATCGATACCGAGTATGTGGAGGCGATTCGCCTGACCCTGCCCGAGCTGCCTGACGCCCGCCATGCCCGCTTTCTCGAACAGTACGGCCTGAGCGACTACGACGCCTCGGTACTCTCCGCCTACCGCGACACCGCCGTCTACTTTGAGACCGTCGCCAACACCGCAGGCGATGCCAAACTGGCCGCTAACTGGGTGATGGGCGAGCTGTCCAAGTTCCTCAACAGCAACAGCATCGAGATCAAACAGAGCCCGGTACCCGCCGAGGCTCTGGGTCAGCTATTGGCCCGAATCCAGGACAGCACTCTCAACGCCAATGCCGCCAAGCAGGTATTCGAAGCACTCTGGAACGACGGCGGCAGCGTCGATGAAATTATCGATGCCAAGGGCCTAAAGCAGGTGACTGACAGCGGCGCGATCGAAGCGCTGGTAGATATCGTGATTGCCTCCGCCACCAAGCAGGTCGAGCAATACCAGGCAGCCGAACCCGATAAGCGCGGCAAGATGCTGGGATTCTTTATGGGTAAGGTGATGCAGGCCAGCAAAGGGGCCGCCAATCCAGGTCAGGTAAACCAGCTGCTCAAGGTCAAGCTGGATGCGCTCTGCGATTAGCCACTTAAATCGAGACTAAAAAAGGCAGCCATTGGCTGCCTTTTTTTTATTGCTATGCATAAGCTGAGTATGGCGATGCAGCCATCGTCAGGCTAAAGCCTAACCTACAAAAAAAAATCCCTGTGGGTTAACTTTTGTGGGTTGGCTTTTTCTGGAGAGTAAGTAGTCCGACAAGGCTAGCAGAGCGTCATCATCGTCAGATTGAAGCCGGACCCACAGAGCCCCCTATGGCTTCGCCTTCTTTGTCGTCAGTGTACAAATAAAGCCGCAGGGAGGAAGACCCAGAGCTTGATGAAAAAGACAAAAATGCAGAATTCACGGCTCGCAATCACTAACGAAGACATAGCCAAAAAAAAAGGCTCTGTCCCAATCTGTTGTTGTGACTAGCCCTTTCATCCTGTGCAAAAGATCGCCTGCAGGCAGGCTCCCACGGTGTTAAGGCTGATTAGGAGAGTAATCTTGTAGCTTTTAGAAAGGCTTGAAACGGCAAACGGACCATCAGAATGACGCCAAATCCCCTTTCTAAATCGATGAAATACAGACTGAAAAAGGCCCGCAGGGTCGAGCTTGGGCCGTTGTCAGTTCCCGACAACAACGGCATACCTGCGTCCCTGCAGGCAATGGCGAGGCAGACAAATCGGCAGGATAGCCGATTTGCACAACCGCAGGTTGCCCGGAGGGTGAGGCACTTAGGACGTGCCGAGTGAATCCGAATCTGTCAGCCTCAGGCTGGATTTCATAGCGCCGCAGGCGCGTACCCGCAGGGCGGTTTAGTAGGGGGCGTTTTCTTTGCTTCGCTTTCTTTGTCGCTACAAAGAAATGAAGACGCCGGGAGGCGGAAACTCGCTTGATTACAAAGCAATAATGCAGGATTAGCTGCTCGCAACAACAGACTGGGACATAGCCAAAAAAAAGACCAGACCCTAAAACGCTAGCAACAAAGCTTGAGGAAGTGCCAACAAACATGCAAATACGGCGGGTAAACGAGACAGGGCCACTCCGGCTGAGTGAGCCGGGATAGCCCTGGTACAGTTCTCGTCATGTTCAACAGTGTCTTACTAAGGTACCGACTGGCACCCTCTGCCTTAGAGGCCGCTTACGATGCTCCCGGGAGTGGTAAGAGCTAGACTTGCCGATAGCCCTAGCGCGTCTTACAACCCCTTAGGTGATGGTATCTCTGTTGATCAAACGGTGGGTTGTTAATTTACGACACTTCCAGCAGCGGTGATTGCCGCCTTGCTCGATAGCGCCCGTCCGTCGAGCGTAGTGCCCGCCCCTAGCGAGATAGCCGTATTGCTGATGAAGTTGCCGACAATGGCAGCGCCAGCGCCGGTAGTGACGGCCCCATTGACAAGCCAGAAGACGTTCTTAGCCTGCGCCCCATTTATCAACTGCATCTGCCGACCGGCGTTAACGACTACTGAGGCGTCGGTCTGGAATATCCACACGGCGTCTGAAGCCAAGCCATCCATTCTCTGCCCATCGAGGACAAGGTGCGCAACACTACCGCTGATAGAGTAGGAGACGCTAGAGTAGTACACGCCAGAGGTAAGAGTCTGGCCCGCCAGATCTTTGATCATTTCAACAGGTACAGGATCAGCAGGATTCGACGGTGTAACTGGAAGATTAGATGATAAACCATTCACCTTCGCATCAACAAGACCAGCAACGTACTCCATACCCTCCTTGTGGAGAGTCTTGAGTTTGGCCAATGCATCAAAGGTTTCCTGAGTTACCTGGTTGAAGTGCTTGGCATCTCCGGTGAGAGCCGCACCGGCTTCGATCCTGCCCATGACCTCAGTGCCGGCTACAGTGATGGCGGCATTAGCGCCCACATCACCATCAACGACAGTCCCTGGAGCCGTGATGGCCGCACCTGCCAGGAGTTTATATTTTGCCACGTTTCCTCTTTTCTGAGCATCACCCATATCCAGTACGCTGGGCACATAGTTAAGGTCGAGTTCAGAGCTAGCGACGGTGCTTGCCTGGGCGGTGGTTGCGGCGAGAACGCCGGTGAAGGCAACAACTGACATCACCCGAAAAAAATTACGGCTAGAACGCGGTGCGTTGAGAACAGGGTTTTTCATAAGAAAAATTCCTTCAGCTGAACATAACTAGTATAAAACGTCATTTTTCATAAATGACACTTCATACTAAACTGCACTACACTAAATTAAATAACTCTTAATTAAATAGAACTAAATCGAATTACACTAAATTAGCTTTTATATCAGCAGCTTGCATCGGTTTATAATCCGTTATATTTCTCTTGTTGTAAAGATTTAAATCCCACCCTGATAGACGCCGCCCTGTCCGAATGATCAGAGCACAGGCTTTATAACTTTATTTAAAAGCCACCAAAGAAGTTCCCAAATGTCTGCAGAACCCCCAAAAGACGGACTGTCGGTATTCGAGTACCAATACTAAGGCTACACACCCATTAGATGCTTTAGCACTACCCGGACCTTTGATGCTTAATTACTATTAGATAATGGATGGCAGCCTTCATACGGCAGCGAGGTAGGCGGCATGTAATCCCAACTATCGTTACCCTAGGCGAACCTACACAGGTGCATGCGAACGAGGAGCAACTTACTTTTTCACGGTGAATTTGGCGGAGCGCTAGGATAAGGGTTTTTGCGGCGAAGTCCGTCCCCCGCATATGCACAGTTAGAGAATGTACTTGATCATAGATAACCCTCTTGCGGATGTGTGACAGCCGCTTTATATATCCCTGCCGCTAACGACTACTTCACTGCGGTATATCCGTAGCCAACTTCAACATTTTGAATACGGTAACTCCGCGCCGATCATACCTTGGTTAGCAAGCTCTCCGCGTAAAAGGCGACAGGCGCAGACAGAAGGATCGTCAGCGCGACGCGCTGATACCAGACCATCAACATCTGCTTGATCGTTAATGGAATCTCAGTGGAAAGGATGCACGGAATAGTCGCCGAGAAAAACAAAATCGATGAAATAGCGACCGTCCCAGCAACGAATTTGGCGGCGACAGCACTCTTCGCCATCAGCAGTGCAGGAAGAAACATCTCTGCCAGCCCCGTTGCTGAGGCTTTAGCCAGGAGCAGCGGTTCAGGCAGCTGCGCCAGCGCGGTGAAGGGATAGAACAGGTAACCCATCCAGTCGAACAACGGTGTGTATTTTGCGATCAGCAAACCGAGCAAACCGACCGACATAATTGAGGGAAGAATGCTCATGGCCATCACCACGCCTTCGGCCAGGTTCCGTCGAATGTTCAGAAGCAGTGACGGGGCCTGGTCGGTCACCGAGAGGCCTTCGATCACAGCTTGTTTGAGCCGCGAATGATCATAGCTTTCTGGCTCTGGCACGCAAGAACTGTCGTCCATTCTGCACAGCGGAAATAAACGAACGGTAATGGCGGTCACGACAAAGGTGATGATCAGCGTCGACCAGAAAAACAGATTCCAGATCTCCATCAGGTCCAGAGTCTTGGCCACTATCACCATAAAGGTTGCCGATACTGTTGAAAATCCCGTAGCTATGATGGCCGCCTCTTTGGCGGAGTATTGCCCTGATTTATAGACGCGGTTAGTGATCAGCAGACCGATTGAATAGCTGCCCACAAATGAGGCAACGCCATCGATTGCCGATTTCCCGGGGGTCTTAAATAGCGGGCGCATGACCGGCTCTAAGAGAACGCCGATCATTTCCAGCAGCCCATAGCCAACCAGGAAGGCAAGAAAGATCGCACCGATAGGCACAATCAAACCGACAGGAATAACTAACTTGTTGAACAGAAAAGGCAGCATGTCTTTTTCAAACAGCAGATCCGGCCCGACTGAAAAGTACGCCATCACCCCTACCGCAATACCACCGAGTTTCAGAAACGAGAACACCATCTGGGTACGATTTTTATTCCAGGTGCCTTTGTAAAATGGATAAAGGCCGCCCGCGATGATCAGCAGCAGCGCGTAGACTGCGGCTGTGCCCGCCTGATTGCCCCTGATCCAGGATACTAGATGATCTAGAGGGATGGTGGTTTTTCCTGCTATCTCGATGGGAATAAAGAAGACTAAAAAACCAATAAAACTAAAAAAAACCAACTTTAACATCGATATTGAGCTGAAGGATTTCAAGCTCACCGGCTCAGGATTATTCATGGGGGTACCCTTATATTTATAATTTTAGAGTGAATACTGAACGCCACCACTCGATCGCATACAAGATATGACTGCCTGAAAGCTATGCGAACATGGTGTATATACATATATATACTGCAGGATAATAAATGTAAATACCAAGGAGAGACGCTCTGCCCTGCGCGCAGATCAGAGTCTCTACGGATGCCATAGGTTGTGCGTATCTGGAGGAGTATATACAATGAAAATTTTGTGTTTTACCGGAGTCTTGAGTGAGCAAAGGTCCACGTTATCAGCAAATAAAGAGCTTCATCCTCGATGGCGTGCTGCAACAGACGTATCGGCCCGGTAGTAAGATTCCAACCGAGAATCAGTTGGCAGACCAGTTTTCGGTTAGCCGCATGACGGTCAACAAGGCCATCAGAGACCTGGTCCAAGAAAATATTTTGATTCGCCATCCCGGAGTAGGAACCTTTGTTTCGGACGCCAAGGCTGAATCACCGCTTACCGACATCAAAAACATTGCCGATGAGGTCCGTCAGCGGGGACACACGTATGGCTGTAGGGTCGTTAGGCTGCAGGAAACCGTTGCTCACGAAACCTTAGCCATGCAGATGGGTATTCCTATAGGTACACCGGTTTTCCGTTCAGTGATCGTGCATCTCGAAGACGACCTGCCGATTCAGCTCGAAAATCGGTACGTTATCGCGAGTCTTGTTCCAGGCTATCTAGAGCAAGATTTCACGGCCTCGACTCCCAACGAATACCTGTCGAAGACATGTCCTATCTCGAGTATTGAGCATATTGTCGAAGCAATACTTCCGGATGAAAACGTTCAGCAACATCTGGATATAGACTCGAATACCGCGTGTCTTCTTGTTAATCGGCGTACCTGGTCGGACGGTCGTTTGATTAGCTATGCCTGCCTGACGCATCCGGGCACCCGCTACAAACTCCGTTCAATAGCATCGATGGGTGGCTGAATGAAGCCGGTGTCGAGGCACTGGCCGGCACCGTCTTTCTGGGGAGTATTGCTACGCAAAATAAAAGATCGGCCCTGTTAGTGTGTTATTTACGCGGATCGAAGGAACACGCTGTCCGCCAATCATAGAGGTAAATCGGAGTGCGGTAGAAATCTTTAAGTCTGATGATTTTTATAGGTTTACATGAAGGTAAGGCGAAGGTATTACTCACAATGTGAATCTCATGTAACCGTTCTTGTTGCAGTTTTTTATCAAGAGCGACCATACCTCCAGGAAAAAGATAACAGAATAGAATAGAAGCGCTGCTCAGTTCCGCATTATTGAAATCTTTGCGATATAGTGTGAGGTTATCCAGACGTAAAGAATATTTCCGAATCATTGAGACCAGCCATGGAAGCCATGACAGTTCGTAGCCTATCACTTGTCGATGTGGGTATTGGCTGGCGAGTGCGATAACGAGCGTCCCCCAACCAGAACCGAGGTCGATGAAAGGACCCTTTGCAGACCTGTCTATTAAAGAAAGCATGGTTTGACGAGCTTTTCCTGAACTCATCATTGGGGAAATACCGGTTTCCAGCGTGGTCCGAACAATGGATAAGACAGCGAGAAGGACGACAAGAAGTATTAGCTCAAGAAGAGGCATGATAGCGAGAATCTAAAAGTGGTTACTTGGCATGTAATTCTGCACATTTGATGCACTGAATGGCCGTTGGTTCGATTTCCAAGCGACGGATATTAATATCCTCGTCACAGTCTACACAGATTCCATATAGCCGCTGCTCCAGGCGCTGTAGCGCCTGATCTACACTGATTAATTGACGCTCACGACGACGCGAAGATTCAAGTGCCATCTGCTGCATCTGCATGGCATCGCCCCTCGAAACGCGACCAACAGCGCCCTGATCCAGGACCACAGGCTTGATGTCATCTGCAGAGGAGGCCTGGGACCCAATGAGTTCATCCTTAAGTGCCGACAACTGCTTGCGAAACTGAATAATTTGCTCTGGGTGCATGCTGATACGTATTTCCTTCTCCAGAAAATGGGGACAGATTTATTTTCTCTAAAAAGGCAGCGAGGTCGGCTGGGATATTGCTGGGATTGCATCCCAGCCGACAGCCTTTCATGTCAAATGTAAGGCCTAATGGGATGGTCCGCCTCACTCCAATCGGCTTCAAATGAGCCATGATGAATGTGAGAACATACGTCACAGAGGAGCAAGACGGACCATGACTAATCATAACCCAAGGCCACAGATTAGCATTCTTGCTATAGATTTAAGTAAGAATAGTTTTCAACTCCACGGCGTGGATGCGCACGGCGAATGCGTTTTGAGGAAAAAACTTCCCCGTGCAAAACTGCTGGCCTTTATTGCCAATCTAACGCCGTGCATGATTGCCGTCGAGGCCTGCGGTGGTGCCAACCACTGGGTGCGCAAGTTTTCCGAATCAGGGCATGTTGTACAGATGATTGCCCCTCAGTTTGTGAAGCCCTTCGTTAAATCTAACAAGAGTGACGCGGCAGACGCCGAAGCGATCTGCGAAGCCGCACAGCGCCCTACTATGCGCTTTGTACCGGCGAAAAGTATTCAACAACAGGATATTCAGAGTGTGCACCGGATCAGGAGTCAGGCGGTAGCCAGAAGAACTGCACTGGCAAACCAAATCCGAGGACTGCTGACGGAATATGGAGTCATTATTCCCAAGGGTATTTCGTACATTCGTAAACATATACCGATGATCCTGGAGGATGCAGAGAACGACTTGACCGCGCTGTTTCGAGGACTTCTCAGTGAACTTTACGATGAGATGGTTCACCTGGATCAGCGTGTCGACATGCTAGAACAGAAGCTAGCCGTCATTTCCACCCAGCATTCAGACTGCCAGCGACTGCTGACAATTCCGGGGATAGGATTACTCACTGCAACGGTATTAGTGGCTGCAATAGGCGATATCTCGGTATTCAAAAATGGTCGTGAGCTGGCCGCCTGGCTCGGATTGGTTCCGAGACAGCACTCCACGGGAGGCATGCCGACGTTGCTGGGCATCAGCAAGCGCGGTGATACCTACTTGCGAACGCTACTGATCCACGGCGGCAGAACCGTCGTACGGGTTGCGCATAAATATGAAGACTGCCGTAATCAATGGATCAAGGAGCTGGATCAACGACGCGGTAAGAACATCTCAGCGGTAGCCGTCGCGAATAAGAATGCGCGCATCGCCTGGGCGGTATTGAGCAAGAAGGAGGCTTACCAAGTGGCTGCGTAAGCACTCACTGGGTAAGGCTGATTAACGGCTGTAAGATTTATCGGTTAACTAAAAAGCCAACGAGTTGCGCGGATAAAGCTCAAGTGATGGCATAAAAGGTAACACCTGTGCTCCTGAGAACCTGTTGGGGTCTAGGGCCCGTAGAGGCCGAAGGCCTGATGAGGTGGGAGCGCGCGGATTCCATCAGGGCCAGAGATGCTTAGCAATCTCATCCCAAGGCCGGATATATGGGAGCAATACTCTTTTAGTCACCCAGCAACTTTACCTTGCACCACGAGGCGGATCATATATGACCCCGGTTTACGGTTTATGCTGGTCTTGTCGTTAAGCCTTAGTCGGCGGCGAAGCAGTAAAACTTGCCAGTTCCTCCCGTTGTAATCAGATCTTCCTGGCTGCAACCGCGCGAGGGGTGGGCAGAGTTCCAGGAGGTGTTGCCGCCGCCGTGACGATCATGATGTCCCACCTGGGCGCTGCCTGCGTCACTGCTGGTCCAGTTACTGCAGGTATGATCCTGTTCATCCGGGAAGTAGCCGGTGCCATCTTCAGAGGTACCGGTCAGCATATCGTGCTCGTTCGGCGTGTCGCCACGGCCCTTAATGCGGCGTCCCGACTCATCCAGCGCGGTCTCCAGGGTGATGGTTTTATTGTACAGATGCAGGTCGGTCAGGTTGGCGGCGATCAGGGTTCCGTAGGCGTTATACCAGGGCCCGGCGCCGATCCGGTTACGCGCAAAGACGCCACGGGTATCAGCCGCTTCGGTACTCAGATACGCACGCCACTCCCTATCACCGGCGCCTGCTGCACTGGCCAGCTTGTTACAGTGCGCATCGGCACCTTCCAGACCGCCCAGATCCGCGCCCTTACCTATACCGACACTGGTCACAAAGAAGCCCATCTGCCGCTCTGCGGCCTCGGCCACCAGGGACCCGAACAGTGCACCGGCAGTCAACGTGATGATAAGAATTGTTTTTTTCATTATGCTCTCTCCTCGACCCATTCCATCTGAAAGATGTCCAAACCCAGTCATGACTTGTATAACCTACGTCCTTTGTAGACCAACACTTTCAGGAGCGGGGGCCCTTATCGGACCAGACTGCATACTCATTGCCGCCGGGATCGCAGAAGTGAAAACGTCGCCCGCCCGGGAAATCGTAAACAGGCCTTATAATCTGGCCACCCGCGTGTTCAATTTTATCCTGAGTCTTTTCCAGCAACCGACTGTAGAAAACAATCAGCGCGCTGCCCCGATCCACTCGGGCACTCCATTCGGAGCGAAATAACCCGCCGTCGATTCCCGCATCGGAAAACGCACTGTAGTCCGGCCCATAGTCGACAAATGACCAGCCGAATACCGCTGTAAAGAAGCGCTTAGTCGCATCGAGATCCCGCGACGGGAACTCGATATAATTTATTTTTTCGTGCCTGTCCATGCCAGCGTCCTCCGGTGATGTTAACGAGACCCCCTCAGTTTAGCGGTTAATCGGACTGTAGCGTCTCGGCCGCATCGATCAGGCCATCCAGCTCACCGAGCAGCTGGTCGCGCTGAGAGACTGATAAGCCGTTAATCAGTGTCAGCATATAGTCGCTGCGTGGTTGCCGGCTGCTGACCAGAAGCCGCTGCTGCGCCTCGGTGCCCAGGCTGCCGGGGCTGAGGATCAGCGCTTGAATGCGTGCATGAAACGCCTTCCTGTCCAACCTGATCAGCAGCGCTCGTTCTAATTCATCGACCCACAGGCTGCGATACGTCAGCCACTGCGACTCCGTCTTCGGTGAAGCCTGCACCAGCTGCTGCAGGGCGCTGCGCTGGACGCTATCCAGACGGCCTATCCAACGCTTCATACGCTCGCGATACAGATCGATACGGTACTCCGTCTGCTCGGGTGCGCTGCGCTCAAGAGTGGCTTGGCGCCGGGCGTCGATCTCTGTGCGCAGCGCCGCCAGCAACTCCTGTTGCTGGGACCGTTCGAGCTGCTCGAGTAAGGTGATGGCGAGCGGCACCAGACTGGATCGCAACGCCAGCCAGTGCGCCTCAACCTGAGTCTGCCACTGTGCAAACCGCGCCGTCTCCAGCGGCGGCGCTCGCAATTCATGCCGCATGGCGACTAAAAAAGCGGCATACCCCGGCAACTCGGTTCGTCGATGCTCAGCGTGCCACCGCTCTACCAGAGGTTGGAGCTCAGCGTGCTGTGCCGAGGTCAGCTCGACATAGTCGTCTACCCAGCGAAAGAGTAGCCAATCGGCGTTGTTATAGGCCAGCTGATAGCTGCTGCAGCCGGACAGCAGCAATGACAGCCACAATGCCATGAGGCTCAGTGCACATCCGCGTCGCCTTAAAGGTTTCCTCTCCCTGTTACCTCCCATCTCCTTACTCCTCACAAGCTCTGCTCCTCAAGCTCTATTCCTCAAACCCACAAACCTTATTCCTCAAGCCAGTGACGCACTAGAGCGGCGGTTGCTTGCGCCTGCTCCATCGGAAAACAGTGGCCTTCGCCCCAGAGCTGGTAACTGATATTAGGATTTAATGAGGCAGCGCGCCTGGCACCCGAGAGCACGAAGGGGAAGCTATTGGACGCACAGATAATATGCACTGGAATTTTGACCTGCTTGATCGCCTGCATCAGCCGCGTCGGGTAGCTGGCAAAGATTCTGGCTTCCCACTCTGGGGCACAGCTGAGTTCGACGCCTGTCGCGGTGGCTCTATGACCCCCTCTCACGTAGCCATGCAACGCCTCGGGATGCCAGCCGCGATAGAAGCCCTTTTCGGCCAGCTGCTGCTGCATCAACTCCCTGGAATCCCACTGACTGCTGCGCTTTCTGGTCGCCTTTGGCAGGGGCATTCTGTCCCAGAGCCCCAGTATTTTCAGGGTCTGCTGCGCCATCATAATATTGCGGGGGAACAACACCGGATCCAACAGCAGGATCCTCTCAAATCGATCGGAATGTTGATGAGCCTGCAGCAGGGTCAGGATAGCGCCCAGACTATGGCCCACCCCCACCCGCCTGCGCGCGGGCTGATCCGCACACTGCTGCACCATCGCCTGCTCGACCGTCTTAGCCATCGACCGCCAGTGCGGCCAGCGGCGTGCCGGGGCTGCCGACAAACCATGTCCGGGAATATCGGTCGTAAAAACTGAAAAGCCCGAAAAGCCAGGGCTGTTCTCAGCAGGCCGAATCAGAGCCTGCAGGATAGGGGCATACGCACGGCTGTTAAAGCCGTTGCCGTGCAGCCAGCAGATCTGTGGCTGGTCAGTATCTGCAACAGGGGGGGTGCTGTAATAGCCTCTCAGAGTACGGCCCGCCACCTGCTGAGTCCAGACCGAAAAATCCTGTTCAAAGGCCTGAGAGCCCGAATCGGATACCGGCTTGTGAAGCTGTTCTATCGCGGTTGCTGACACCTGGATCACCTTAGTGCTGTAACGGGAATGATGTTACCTGGAACTCTGTTGCCTTAAATGCTAAACGGGAAACAGAACTCAGCTCGACGTCACCCAGAGCACCTGGGCATCCTCCTCGCTGATCGAGATCAGCGCATGGCCCATACTGCTGTCGTAATAGCTGCTGTCACCCGTCTCCAGGTCTGCCGGCTCGTAGTACTCGCTGTAAAAACGTACCCTGCCGCTCAGCACCAGCAGAAACTCTTCGCCGTCATGACGAATCCAGCCGGGATACTCATCGAACGAGCGCGCGCGGACCGTCGACTTATAGGGTAGCATCCGCTTGTTGGTCAGCTGACTGGCGAGCATCTCATGTTCATAGGTGGGGGTTGGATGCACCCGCCCCTGGCCTGCACGAGTGATATCCCGGCGCCCGGCGCTGCGTGATTCTTTGGCATGGGCAAACAGCTGTGGAATATCGATATTAAGACCACGCGCCAGCTTCTGCACCGCCTGAAAGGTGGGCGAGAGCTGTTCATTCTCTATCTTGGACAGGGTCGAACGCGCCAGACCTGTGCGCTGACTGGCCTCCTCCAGCGTAAGGTTCTGACTCAAGCGGATCTCCTTGACCCGCTTCCCCAGGTTCAGCTCAGTTACCTGAGCATCGACCCCCCTGTGCGTCTCATCACGAAGGCTCTTTAACTCAGAGGCGCGTCCTTTTTCCCGTTCATTATCCAGCATCGATGCTGAGGCCTGACTATCTGACATGCCGCTTACTCCGTTTGTTTCCTAAAGTGAACGCTCTGAAAATAAATTCATTCCAGCATCAGCGGGGCATGACTACGCCCCCGATTCGATAATACAGCAATCTCTAAAAGGCACCAGTCCTCTCTCTTTTAGCGGCAACACTCCCTATAGTTCAACAAAGTTTCGTATAGGAAATATATTTGACCATGTTTCCAACAACGGGTAGGCTGCTAAGCACGCTAATAATAAGCACCACAGACCAACGCCTCACCCAGGAGTCCATTGATGTCACTGAGCCTTTTCGATCTATTCAAAGTCGGGATCGGCCCTTCCAGCTCCCATACCGTGGGACCTATGTGGGCAGCCTCACGATTCCTGACCCTGCTCGAATCCCGTGACCTGCTACCTCAAGCAGGCCGGGTGCGGGTATCGCTATACGGCTCTCTGGCGATGACCGGCAAGGGGCACGCTACCGATACCGCCGCCATGCTTGGGCTGCTGGGCGAACTCCCTGATCAGATCGATCCCGACAGCATTACCAGCAAGATCGCCGCCATCCGCAGCACCCAAAAACTGCTGCTGGCCGGAAAGGTCGAGATCCCCTTTGACGAAGACCGCGATCTTTGCTTTCTGTTTGGTGAATCTCTACCCCAGCATCCGAACGGCATCCGCTTCGAACTGTTCGACCAGGCGGGGATCCAGCTGCTCAGCAAGCTTTATTTTTCGATCGGCGGCGGCTTCGTACTCTGCGATGAACAGATCGCAGAATCTGCCAACAGCTCGGCCAACCTGCCGATCCCCTACCCCTTCGAGACCGGCGTGGAGCTGTTAGAGCGCTGTCAGGAAAGTGGCCTGAGCATTGCCGAACTGCTGCTGACCAACGAACGGGCGATGCGCAGTCCGGAGCAGATCAACACCGAGCTACGCACGCTATGGCAAGCGATGGAAGACAGCATCGAGCGTGGCTGTCGCGAACCCGGCGTACTTCCCGGAGGACTGGGTATCAAGCGCCGCGCCTACCTGATGCGCAAGGAATTGACCGATCATCCGGAAGCCGCGATGCGTGATCCGCTCAATGTGATGGACTGGGTCAATCTGTACGCCATGGCAGTCAACGAAGAGAATGCCGCCGGTGGCCGGGTCGTCACCGCCCCCACCAACGGTGCGGCCGGGGTGATTCCTGCGGTGCTGGCCTATTACCACCGCTTTATTCCAGGAGCCAACGAGGCCGGGATCTTCGACTTCCTCGCCACCTCGGCGGCGATCGGCATGCTGTACAAGAAGAACGCCTCTATATCGGCGGCCGAAGTCGGCTGTCAGGGCGAAGTCGGGGTGGCCTGCTCGATGGCGGCAGCCGGCCTCGCGGCAGTCATGGGAGGCAGTAACGAACAGATCGAAAACGCCGCCGAGATCGGCATGGAGCACAATTTGGGACTGACCTGTGATCCGATCGGAGGCCTGGTTCAGGTGCCCTGTATCGAGCGCAACACCATGGGTGCCGTCAAGGCAATCAATGCCGCCCGCCTGGCACTGCGTGGCGACGGCACCCATCAGGTCTCACTCGACAGCGTGATCGAGACGATGCTCCAGACCGGTGCCGATATGCAGGACAAATACAAGGAGACCTCGCTCGGCGGCTTAGCCGTGAACGTGGTCGCCTGCTAACAGCACCTCTTAATAACAACAACAGTAATAACCCGAGGGATTAGAGATGACCGATAGCCAGCTGTACGCCAACGATGCCCGCCGTGAATCTTTTTTCACCGCCGGACTCGCCGATATTGACCCCGTCATCAAGGCCTCTGTCGATCGTGAGTTCGACCGCCAGGAGCGCCAGATCGAACTGATCGCATCTGAAAACATCACCTCCAAGGCCGTGATGGAAGCTCAGGGCTCGGTACTGACCAACAAGTACGCCGAAGGTTATGCCGGTCGCCGCTACTACGGTGGCTGTGAATATGTCGACGAAGTCGAGCTGCTGGCGATCGATCGTGCCAAGCAGCTGTTTGACTGCGCCTACGTCAACGTCCAGCCACACTCCGGTGCCCAGGCCAACGGCGCGGTGATGCTGGCACTGCTGCAGCCGGGCGATACCATCCTGGGAATGTCGCTCGATGCTGGCGGTCACCTGACCCACGGCGCACGTCCGGCACTCTCGGGCAAATGGTTCAATGCCGTACAATACGGCGTCAGCGAAACGGATTGCCGAATCGACTACGATGTGGTCGAGGCGCTGGCGGTCGAGCACCAACCTAAGCTGATCATCGCCGGCGGTTCGGCCATTCCGCGTGAACTGGACTTTGCCCGCTTCCGCCAAATTGCCGACCGGGTCGGCGCCCTGCTGATGGTCGATATGGCGCACATCGCCGGCCTGATCGCCACCGGCAAGCACCCCAGCCCCCTGCCCCATGCCGATGTGGTCACCACCACCACCCACAAAACCCTGCGCGGGCCCCGTGGCGGCATGATCCTGTCCAATAACTTGGAACTGGGTAAGAAGATCAACTCCGCAGTATTCCCCGGCCTGCAGGGCGGCCCGTTGATGCATGTGATCGCAGCCAAGGCCGTGGCCTTCGGTGAGGCACTGCAGCCGGATTTCAGCACCTACATCCAGCAGGTACTGGACAATGCCCGGGCACTGGCCGCAGTTATGGTCGAGCGTGGCTGCGATATCGTCACCGGCGGCACCGATACCCATCTGATGCTGGTCGACTTGCGTCCCAAGGGGCTCAAGGGCAATGCGGTCGAAGAGAGCCTGGAACGCGCCGGCATCACCTGCAACAAGAACGGCATCCCCTTCGATCCCGAGAAGCCGATGGTCACCTCCGGGATCCGGATCGGCACGCCAGCCGGTACCAGCCGCGGCTTCGGCCTCGAGGAGTTCAAGCGCATCGGCCACCTGATCAGCGATGTGCTCGATGGTTTGGCAGATGCTCAACGTAATGACTCGAACGACAACAGCAAGATCGAAGACCAGGTGCGCAACGAAGTTGAAAACCTATGCCAGCGCTTCCCCCTGTATCGTTAAAGCCGGTATCATTGAAGGATGAGAGTATTGAAGGACAAAAGTATTGAAGAACGAGAGCATTAAAGGCTGTAGTGTTAAACGCGTATAAAACCGCGCTAAAGAGAGGCTCGCAGGGCCATAGCAACGCTTAACCGTGGCTATCGCCCTGCCTTCGATATTAGAAAGACAGCTATTCAACACTCAAGAAAACAACCAGACATTCAGGAATTCGATTATGAACAACATCCCTTCCAATTTGCGTTTTGCCAAGAGCCACGAATGGCTGCTCGATAACGGAGACGGTACGGTGACCGTGGGCATCTCCGACCATGCCCAGGAACTGCTGGGAGACGTGGTCTTCGTCGAGATTCCCGAAGTCGGTACTGAAGTCACGGCGGGCGTGGAATTCTCGCTGGTAGAATCTGTTAAGGCAGCCTCCGATGTCTACAGCCCCATCTCTGGCGAAGTTATCGCCGTCAATGAGGCGTTGGAAGATACCCCCGAACTGATTAACGAAGATCCTTTCGGCGCCGCCTGGATCGCTAAGATTCGTCTCAGCGACAGCGCCGCCATCGAGACACTGCTGGATGCCACCGCCTATGCCGAACTGATCGGCGACTAAGTACTCGCTAGCCACTTCTCCTTTAGGTAGGCCTCAGGGCCTCCTTGTGGGTGCCAGCACTTACGCGAACCGATCGACGTTTAGCGCCATGATCCACACCCTTTTTTACAGGCCTCAGGGCCGCCCAGTGACAGGAATGCTTTATGAATGCCTCTACGCTTCCGCGCCTAGCTGCGCTCACCCACCCGCTGGAGTTCAGCGACCGTCACCTAGGTCCTGATGAGCAGCAGATCCAGCAGATGCTGGCCGATCTCGGCCTCGACTCGGTCAGCACGCTGATCGACCAGACCGTTCCCGGATCGATACGTCTATCCCAACCTCTGGCTATGGACAGCGGTCAGAGCGAGCGTGATGTACTGGCGCGGCTGAAGAAGATCGCGACCAAGAACCAGGTCAACAAATCCTACATCGGCACCGGCTATTACGACTGCCTGGTCCCTAACGTGATCCTGCGTAACGTCTTGGAAAATCCCGGCTGGTATACCGCCTACACTCCCTATCAGCCTGAGATCGCGCAGGGCCGCCTGGAAGGGCTGCTTAACTTCCAGCAGATGGTCATGGACCTGACTGGCATGGACCTGGCCAACGCCTCCCTGCTGGACGAGGCCACCGCCGCCGCCGAAGCGATGGCGCTGTGCAAACGAGCCAACCGCAAGAAGAGCAACCTGTTCCTGATCTCTGATGCTCTCCATCCGCAGACTCTGGATGTGGTCCGGACCCGCGCCGCGTACTTCGGCTTCGACCTACTGGTCGGCGATCTGACCGAGCTGCTGGCCGAGCACGATGCCTTCGGCGTCCTGGCGCAATATCCCGCCAGCGGCGGCAAGGTCACGGCTATCGAAGCCGTGATCGAGCAGGCGCATGCCCAGAAAGCCCTGGTCTCGGTCGCCACCGACCTGCTCAGCCTGGTCCTATTGAAGTCGCCCGGGGAGCTGGGTGCCGATGTAGTGTTTGGCTCGGCACAACGCTTCGGCGTGCCTATGGGCTTTGGCGGCCCGCATGCGGCGTTCTTTGCCACCCATGACCGCTACAAGCGCTCCACCCCCGGCCGCATCATCGGCGTATCCGTCGACTCTAAGGGCGCACCGGCGCTGCGGATGGCGATGCAGACCCGCGAGCAGCATATCCGCCGCGAGAAGGCGACCTCCAACATCTGTACCGCCCAGGCACTGCTGGCCAACATGGCCGGCTTCTATGCCGTCTACCATGGCCCCGATGGCCTCAAACGGATCGCAGAACGCGTGCTGCGCCTGACCAGCATCCTGGCTCAGGGATTGACCTCTACAGGTACAAAGCAGGGCATCAGCCTGCAACACGACAGCTGGTTCGACACCCTGACCCTGGTGGTCGGCGAACAGCAGCAAGCAATCCTCGACCGTGGCTACGCAGCAGGTATCAACCTGCGTCCCGTGGGCAGCGACAAACTGGGTATCAGCCTCGATGAGACCAGCACCGGCGCCGATATCGAACAGCTGTGGCAGGTCATCCTCGGATCCGATCACGGCCTGGACCTGGACGCGCTCGACAGCGCGCTCAGCAACGGTACGGCCGACGGTATCCCCGCCGAGCTCAGGCGCACCTCCGACATCCTGACCCATCCGGTGTTCAACAGCTACCACTCCGAAACCGAGATGCTGCGCTATCTTAAGCGGCTTGAGAACAAGGATTTCAGCCTGGCTCAGGGGATGATCCCGCTGGGTTCGTGCACCATGAAGCTCAATGCGTCGGCGCAGATGATCCCGCTGAGCTGGCCCGAGTTTGCCAGCATCCACCCCTTCGCACCGCGCGATCAGGTCCAAGGCTATATGCAACTGATCGCAGAGTTCGAGACCATGCTGGTCGAGATCACCGGCTACGACAAGATCTCGATGCAGCCCAACTCCGGCGCCCAGGGCGAATACGCAGGCCTGCTGGCCATCAGCAAGTATCAGGACAGCATCGATGAAGGCCACCGGGATATCTGCCTGATCCCCACCTCCGCCCACGGCACCAATCCAGCTTCGGCGATTATGGCCGCCATGAAGGTGATCCTGGTCGAGTGCGATGCCAGCGGTAACGTCGATATCGATGACCTGCGCACCAAGGCCGAACAGCATCGCGATGATCTCTCCTGCCTGATGATCACCTATCCCTCGACCCACGGCGTGTTCGAGGAAGGCATCATGAAGATCTGCGAGATCGTGCATGCTAATGGCGGCCAGGTGTATATGGATGGCGCCAACATGAACGCCCAGGTCGGCCTCTGCAAGCCCGGCCTGATCGGCTCCGATGTGTCGCACCTGAACCTGCACAAGACCTTCGCCATCCCCCATGGCGGCGGTGGTCCGGGCATGGGTCCGATCGGCGTCAAGAGCCATCTGGCACCCTTCCTGCCCAACCATGCGATCAGCCCGATCGAGGGTGCCTATGCGGGCAAGGATGCGGCGATGGGCGCGGTCTCGGCGACCCCGTTCGGCAGCGCGTCTATCCTGACCATCTCCTGGGCTTACTGCGCCCTGCTGGGCAAGGAAGGCCTGCAACGTTCGACCGAGATCGCCATTCTCAGTGCCAACTATCTGACCGAGAAGCTGGCACCGCACTATCCGATCCTGTTCCGCGGTCGAGACCAGCGAGTGGCACACGAGTGCATCATCGATATCCGCGACCTCAAAGAGAGCTCGGGCATCAGCGAAGAGGATATCTCCAAGCGCCTGATGGACTACGGCTTCCATGCTCCAACCATGTCCTTCCCGGTACCGGGCACACTGATGATCGAGCCAACCGAGTCCGAATCCAAGGTCGAGCTGGACCGCTTTATCACCGCGATGGTGGCGATTCGGGCGGAGATCGCCCAGGTCGAAGACGGCACCTTCAGCCTGGAAGACAACCCTCTGGTGCATGCCCCCCACACCCAGGCCGACCTGGTCTGTGCCGACTGGAACAGAGCCTATTCGCGAGAGCAGGCGATCTTCCCGGTCGCAAGTCTAAAAGGTAATAAGTTCTGGCCCACCAGCAACCGCATCGACAACGTCTACGGTGATCGTAATTTCATCTGCAGCTGTCCGTCGATTGATTCTTATAGGGACTAGGCACCCTCAGCTTAGGAAGAACGGAGGCTGGCCAGGACAGGCTGACCTCCTTCTCCAGCTCTCTTAAGATAACGACATAACGGCTCAGGTCTTTCAAACTAACATCCAGGCCACGTGCATTATTCGAATGCGACGCTGCCAGACCTGACCCTGATCCCAATTTTATTCCTAATATAACAACCAAATAAGCGGTTAAATTACGCCGTGAATTCTATCTGGACCGATGCTGCGTATTTGGCTGTACAACAGTCACGCACGGACGTCTTCGACAGGGCACACCCCAAGCCGGCAACAGCCGGAATAACTATAAAAAGCGAAACAAGGGAACATATATGGAGATGCTCACCGAGCTGCTCAAGACCGTTAATGGCATTGTCTGGGGACCGATGATGCTGGTACTTATCCTGGGGGTAGGCCTGTTCCTGCAACTGGGTCTGAAACTGATGCCTCTTTTAAAAGTGGGCACCGGCTTCAAACTGTTGTGGCAAGGCCGGACGACTGAGGCTAGCGAGCAGCAAGAGGGTGAGATCTCCGCCTTCAATGCGCTGATGACCTCCCTGTCCGCGACCGTCGGCACCGGTAATATCGCCGGTGTTGCCACCGCGATCTTCCTGGGTGGCCCCGGCGCGCTGTTCTGGATGTGGTGTACAGCCCTGGTCGGGATGGCTACCAAGTACTCCGAAGCGGTGTTGGCAGTGAAATACCGTGAAGTCGACGAGAAGGGCAACCATGTGGGCGGCCCTATGTATTACATCAAGAACGGCCTGGGTAAAAAGTGGGCCTGGCTGGGCACGCTGTTCGCTATCTTCGGCACTATCGCAGGCTTCGGCATCGGCAACACCGTGCAAGCCAACTCGGTGGCCAACGTGATCGAATCCAGCTTCGGCGTGCCTATGTGGATCACTGGCATCGTGCTGATGGTGCTTACCGGTGCGGTACTGATCGGGGGCATCAAGCGGATTGGTCATGTCGCCGGGATGCTGGTGCCCTTTATGGCGATCGCTTACCTGCTGGCAGGTCTGATCGTACTGGCCATTAACGCCGATGCCATTCCCGCTGCGCTGGACCTGATCTTCACCCATGCCTTTACCGGAACTGCGGCCGAGGGTGGTTTTGCCGGTGCGGCAGTCTGGATGGCGATTCGTTTCGGTGTCGCCCGCGGCGTGTTCTCCAACGAAGCGGGTCTGGGTAGTGCGCCTATCGCACACGCCGCCGCCCGCACCAAGGATCCGGTACGTCAGGGTCTGATCGCGATGCTGGGGACCTTTATCGATACGCTGATCATCTGCTCCATCACCGGTCTGGTGATCATCACCTCCGGCCTCTGGACCGGTGGTGAATCGGGTGCGGATCTGACCTCGGCAGCCTTTGCCGATGCGCTTCCAGGCGTAGGCAACTATCTGGTGGCGATCTCGCTGGCAGTCTTCGCCTTCACCACCATCCTGGGCTGGAGCCTGTACGGTGAGCGTTGTGCCGAGTACCTGTTCGGTGTCAAGATCGTCGTACCGTTCCGGATTCTGTGGATCCTGGCGGTTCCCGTGGGCACCGTCATCAGCCTGGACTTCGTCTGGCTGCTGGCCGACACGCTGAATGCTATGATGGCGATCCCCAACCTGATAGCGCTGGCGCTGCTGAGCCCGGTCGTGTTTAAGTTGACCCGCGAGTACTTCGAGCGTCAGGCCCAGGCAGTCAAGCCCTAGAAAGTCAAGCCCAAGAAAACCAGGGTCTGGAAATCAAGAACCTGGCAAAGCGATCGGTGCGCTGAGGGCCCGTGCCCTCAGCCTCGGGATTTGTGCATAGACCGCCGCTATAACAGTGGTCTATTCAGAAACCCCACACCCAGAACTCATATCAGGAAAGCATTATGACTGAATCCAGCCAAACCCTGGCCAGAACCCCTCTTTATAACCTGCACCTGGAACTGGGTGGCAAGATGGTCCCCTTTGCAGGCTACGAAATGCCGGTTCAATACCCGCTGGGGGTTAAGAAAGAACACCTCCAGACCCGTGACAGCGCGGGCCTATTCGACGTCTCCCATATGGGTCAGGTGCTCCTCAGAGGCGCCAACGCCGCCGCCGCACTAGAGACGCTGGTGCCGGTCGACATCATCGACCTGCCGGTCGGCAAGCAGCGCTATGCGCTCTTCACCAACGACCAGGGCGGCATCCAGGATGACCTGATGGTCAGCAACCTCGGTGACCGGCTGTTTGTGGTCGTCAATGCCGCCTGCAAGGAGCAAGACATCGCCCATATGCGCGCCAACCTAGGCGAGGGCGTTGAGATCGAAGTCTTGGAAGATCGCGCCCTGCTTGCCCTGCAAGGCCCGAAGGCTGCCGAGGCACTGGCCCGCATCCAACCCGACGTCGCCGGCATGGTCTTTATGGATTCCCGTGAAGTGGTCATCGACGGCGTCGACTGCCTGATCGGTCGCGCCGGCTATACCGGCGAAGACGGCTTCGAGATCTCGATCCCAGCCGACAAGGCCGAGCAGATCGCTCGTTTGCTGCTGGCACAACCCGAGATCGAGGCCATCGGCCTGGGCGCCCGCGATTCACTGCGCCTGGAATCGGGCCTGTGCCTCTACGGTCACGATATCGACCCCACCACTACCCCGGTGGAAGCCAGCCTGCTCTGGGCGATTAGCAAGAATCGTCGGACCGATGGCGAGCGCGCCGGTGGTTTCCCGGGCAGCGACATCATCCTCGAGCAGATCAAGACCAAGGCGGTGAGTCGCAAGCGCGTCGGCCTCATCGGCCAGGGCAAGGCCCCTATCCGTGAAGGCGCCGAACTCGTCAATGCCGCAGGCGACAAGGTCGGCGTCGTCACCAGCGGCAGCTTCGGCCCGACCATCGGCACCCCCGTCGCCATGGGTTATGTCGCCACCGAGTATGCCGTCCTGGAGACCGAAGTCTTCGCACTCGTGCGCGGCAAGCAACTGCCGATGAATGTCGCCAAGGCGCCCTTTGTTCCGCAGCGTTACTTTAGAGGTTAAAGGACCGTGGTTAAGAGCAGAGGTTAAAGGACCGTGGTTAAGAGCAGGGGATAAAGGGCCTGGTTAAGAGCAGGGGTTAAGAGCAGAGGTAGGCTGGGATGCAATCCCAGCTTCACTGCCCTATGCGAACCTACACAGGTGCAGGCGTACCGGAGGGCTATTGCTGGGACTTCATCCCAGCCCTATCATATGATCGAAGATCCGAAATATTGTCTTGTTAAGGTTATAAGCTCGCTTCTCTCTTAAGCGCTTCAGATGCCCATTGATTAATACTTTGCCCACTTAATTCCGCTGCTGTAGCAACAGCAGCATGAATTTCAGGACGAATGCGTAGCATTAATTTACCGGAATAAGGTTTTTGAGGTTTTTTACCAACTGCTTTACAGGTTTCCAGGTAGTCATTAACGGCTTCTTCAAATGCAGCCTTTAGTTCAGTAACTGTTTCTCCATGGAAGCCTACCACGTCTTTCACACCTGCAATGTGCCCGATAAAGCATTCATCTTCTGAACTAAACTCTATGCGAGCAGCATAACCTTCATATACCAATGCACTACTCATGGCTCCACTCCTAGTTGCTTGAGAAACGTTCTTGCATCTTTGACCTGATATGGCTTTGCTTCTTTTTTCGGGTGTGGACGATGAAAACTGGCAATGATTCCATTCTTATAGAACCTTACCCGCGAACCATTTCCTTCTATTACCTCAATTTCCAGAGAGACAAAAAAAGATTCGATATCTTTCCATGCTAAAGAGGATGATACCGGATCAGTGTATATGGCTATCAAAGTGCGTGTTTATTTTGAATTCATAACATGTAATGATAGCATATTATGATATCTCAACAAGCTGCAACTTTTGAAAATTATCGCCCGGCTCACGCCTCCGTTCTGGAGCCGATGATGATGTTCTATTTGAAGCGCGGCACCTGTATTAATATTAAAAATTATACACATAGGTGTGACATGCGAACCTACACAGGTCAGGCGCGCGGAGCAACTTACTTTTCACGGTGACTAGCAGTCTGTCGGGCTTGACCGGTCGTAGCGAGGGAAAGACCGATTTGAGGTGGTTTTTGAACTCTTTAGAGGCGAATAGTGGTTCTATTCAACGAAAAAGAGTTCGAAAAATAACCAAAGTCGGCTTTTCCGCAGTAGATCAGTGTTAAGTCCGACAGGCTGCTAGGGTTGTGTCTTTGGATTTGTCGGATTTGGCAATGGGGGGCTTGCTGGGATTGCATCCCAGCCTACGGCCCTGCGTCGGTCATTCTAGCCGAAGTTTAACGCCTTTTTAGCTGTTTCATAGTATGAGTTCGGCAACTAATACCTCCTGATCTGCTTGGTGAGGGCTAGAGTATATTTTTATTTTTGTTTTTACATCAGGATGATTCTGATGGTTATTGACAATCGATGTTAATATTCTTGATATGATCACTGGCTCAGAAACCTTATACACAGAAATATTAACCCCGCCAAATCGCTTGCCACCAACAACCCAGGTCTCACCAGATACAAAAACCAGAGAGCACTTATTTGTTGATTCACATTTGTTTGATGACGTTAATATATATTGTATAGCAGGAACGTAACTAACAGCCTCATCGTGATAGTAATGGGAACCACAGCCACCAATAGATAGTGCGATCATTATTAAGAAAATCAATGGGGTCAGGTCTTTCAATATAACATCCAGTCCAAGTGCATTATTTAAATGCCACGATGATAGACCTGACCCTTTTTACCTTTGTTGCTGGAAAGCCCCCTGACCGTGCCAAGGGAGCGGTCGACTTAAATGCTACTTCAAAGAGGTCTTACGCAGGTAGGGCAACAGGGTTTCAAACTCGCCGAACTTAGCGGTCGCAGCTTCATTACTGACCGTTGGCGGGATAATCACATCTTCACCAACCACCCAGTTAGCCGGCGTCGCGATGCCATGGGTGGCGGCTGTTTGCAAACCATCTAACGCACGCAGGATCTCGGTAAAGTTGCGGCCGACATTCATGGGATAGGTCATAGACAGCTTCAGTTGCTTATCCGGGCCAATAATAAATACAGCGCGCACGGTAGCGCTATCTGCGGGTGTGCGTCCATCCGGCAGATACGCTTCTGCTGGCAGCATGTCGAAAAGCTTGGAGACGTGCAGGCTTTCGTCCGCAATGATTGGGAAGCCGGCTTTAGCACCGGAAACCTGTTCGATATCGGCTTTCCATTTTTGATGCTCTTCAACACCATCGACAGATACGCCGATCACCTTGGTATTGCGTTTTGCCCACTCTGCACTCAGCTGTGCGACGGCACCGAACTCAGTTGTACATACCGGCGTGAAGTCTTTGGGGTGAGAAAACAGAATCGCCCAGTCATTACCAATCCATTCGTGAAAACTAATAGTGCCTGTATCGGTTTCAGCCGAGAAATCAGGGACAACATCATTGATACGAAGTGACATAACCTTTCCTTATTTAGTGAGTTGTTGAGTGAGTTGTTGAGTAAGTTCTTGTGCGTAGAGAGTACAGGAATAATAGTGCCTAGTATCACTTCATGACAAAGGGAACGCTACCCTTCTTCCTCTGACCAAAATCTGTTGCAGCAACTGCTCAAGCAGCCGGATACGCTCAGTGATAGCTACATCAACAGCCTCGGGATCCAGCGCCTCCAATACGCGTACCTGACTCTCTAACAGCGTTACCAACTGACGGTACCGCGGGTCTTGCCGGATCTGCAGCAGAACCGTTGCGGTGCTGGCTTGCCAGGCCCGGCTAAACTGCTCCAGCTGCACCCCTGACCAACGCTCCTGACTCAATAGCCTGGCTAGGTGGTGCTGCAACGGCGTCTCCGTCTCTGTTGTTGTGGTTAGTGTTGCGGTTAGTTTTTCTGCTTGAGACGCGGCTTGAGACGCGTCTGTGGATACCCTGCCCTCGAGGTTGTAAACAGCAGCCGATCGGGTCGCATCTAACAACCACATACCCAGGACCGTGACGACCATCGCGCCGGCAAGCCACAGACCCGTGGTGATAACGCTGTTTAGCCGCCGTTCGGAACCTGCCAGAGCCATCGCTCGGGTCGGGGTATAGTCACGCGTGCTATCGACGCTATCCGCCCCGGAGTCATCCGCTCCTGAGCCACCCGCCGCTGCTGGCTGGGTCTGCTCCCCGCTAGTCTGCAGCAACCGACGGATCAGCCTGAGGCGTAGCCGTCGATACATTTGCTGATCCAGTTGACCGGCGGCGTGGCTACGTGACAGAGCTAACAGCGTCCTGGACATCTTATATCTCCTTGAGCAAACGTATCCCGGTCACCGCATCGCCTTCAGCCGCTGCGGCACGGCTGAGCGTGATCGCGCATGCCGACATCCGATCCTTATGATGGCCTCCCATAGCTAGCAGCCGCCCACCCTCAGACACCAGCTCCTGGGCATTGCCTAAGTAGTTGACACCCCCCAGGCGTTGGCCTTACCCGCCTTACACCGCGACCAGAGACCCGCCTTTCAGCACTGTCGCGCCTAGCAGCAGCCGGCAGTTATAATCCTGAGGCTGCTCAAGATCGGTCGCCCTGGTCGCATATTGCCACTCTGCCATGCTGGGCAGCCGGTAGGAAGACCCCCGTGCGATCGCTCAGCCACCGCGTATAACCCTCAACCTGAGTAAAGCTCAGATCCGTTACCGGCTGCTGAGACTCTGCCGGAGACACTGAGCACTGCCTGGAGAGAGCACAGTACTGATTGAAATCGGCGACCAAGATCTCAAACTTGCTGATCGCCAGCTGCCTGTCGCCCTGCTTGGGCAAGACCACCATATAAGGTGCCCGGCGCTGGGCATCCAGCATGTCATAACAGATCGCCCCGGATCTTGAACCGAAACCCGCCAACTTCGGCGTGCAGGGACGCCCTGCCGGCTTGGCTTTAGCTTTGGCTTTGGCTTTGGGTGCGGGTGCGGGTGCGGGAGAAGAAGAAACGGGGACCTGTACCACGGCTGGCAATGCATTTTGCATGTCGCGCTGCCGTCCATACTCAGCCTGCTTTGCAAGTAGCGTCACCGCAGCCGGGGTATAGTGCAGGCCGGCCGCTATCAACCGACCGGCATCCTGATAACGCTGCCGCTTAGCCTCTGTGCAGCTTACCGCAGATAGGCCGATGCAAAGGCATCCGAGGCCTGCCGGGTGATAAAGGGGTCCTCGGAATCGAGTTGCCCGGCTAGAGCGTTCAGGGCCTTTTTCGCCTGACGTATATCATTGGCCGCTATCTGAGTGCGAAAGCTCTGCCTGGCGCTTGCAACCACCGCCTTCTCGCGGGCCGCGGTCTGCGGCGCCAGCAGCCGAGTCTCCAGATCCTGATACAGCCGTGCGATCTCAGCCCTGTGCACCGCCGTCGGTCCGGGTTCGGTCGCGAGTGGATCCGCCGCCCCCGGTGACCCTTCCCGAGCGCGAGTCTCGGCCGCCGCGATAACGGCGAGTTCCTGCTCCAGCACGCTCTGCAGCGGCACATTTACCCCCAGCTTGCAGCTGATCTCTGGCCACATCCCAATACTGCTGGCTGCGTTCGAGCCGCGCCTGCCTAAATGCCCCCGGGCAATACGGTCTTTGGCCTGCTGTACGATCGCAGGCGCGGCAGAACGCTGCTGTAACGCCGACAAAAGACTCAGGGCGGAATCCTCGCCGGCCGCTCCCAGATGATCGTCGCGCGCAGCTCTGTTAATCGCCCTGAAGCGCTGACGTTTGATCACTTGAAGAATTTTTTCATTGTCATTATCCGATCCCCTTCCGTTACTTGGGCGCTTTCGCGCCTGATAATTTCTGCGCGGCCTTGTCGAAGGTGTAAGAGCCTTCGAACGCCTCACCGAGCTTGCTGGCTGTTAGTTTCGCCTTGTTAACGATCAGCGCATCAGCGAAATCCGCACCCTTCGTTTTCCGATACTGATCGAGAGCTACCCATGTTGCCTGACCATCTTCAAACCGGATGCTAGGCTCTTGGAATAACGCTGTAAGCACACCAATCAACTCAGGCTTATCCAATGGGTATTTTGTGCCTCGAAGCGTCCAGACTGTTTCGATCAAGACAATATCAGTGATAAGTACGGTCTCAATTCCGCCGATCAACTTGGCCGCTTTGGGTGATTGAACTACGTCATCTTCAAGCAAATACCGCAACAACACATTGGTATCGATTGCGATCACGACAGGGCTGACTCCATCGACTGCTCATCACTGATTGATGCCTTCGCCTTGACGTTTTTAACAGCCCTTGGCGGCACCAGCAACCTTTTTAACAATGTTAATCTGGTCACCTACAGCGTAAATATCGACCTCATCACCAGGCCTTACCCCTATGGCCTCCCGCTGACTAGCAGGAAGCGTAATCTGCCCCTTAGCACTAATTTTTGGCATAACACCAACCTCTTTACATATGTGATATTGTAAAGACAGCACCGTCTTTACAATACAGAAAGTGTAAAGACTAAATATCTAGCGTACAGGCGTACATTTCTTTAACCCGCTCCGCTCGAATCTCAACATATGGGATGGTATGAGCCCTTTCCGGTGAAGATGAATACCATCAGCCCATCAGTAAACTTAGCGCTCAGAAGCTCCGCCAGCGACTCCTGAATGTCACCGTTCGAGATGCCCTTCAGGTACAACCAAGGCAGCAACTCTGCCACGCTACGTGCCCGTTTGAGGTTATACCTTATGCGAACTCGCTGGAGAGAGAGCGTAAAGGTCTTCATTGTTGCCTCTCTTGACGGATAAAATCCGATCAGCCTACAGGCCGCTGGCCGCGTCCTCTACTAAATCAAGCTACGTACTTATTGGTTGAATCTAAGGTTGATTAAAAAACAAGCAGTCGGGTCGCCCGAGGGAACCGCCCCCTCAGGCTCTCATAGAACCGGACGTGAAGCTCTCGCTTCAGCCATGCCCATGACCGCCGTTTGTGCCCCCGTAATCGCTTGTATTTATTCCTTGCCCAACGACCGAGCCTCAAGTCAATTCTGATCAGGAAACGCTTTAGCGGTTCCGGATAGAAAGCATCGTAGTAAGCGATCCAGCCCCGAACCATAGGATTTAGACGTTTTGCCAGTTCTGGCAGCGTAATCACCGTACTTCGATGAATGTTGAGATTTCGAATCGCCTGATTCATCCGTTTTAATGCCTTACGGCTAACAGCTGGGTTTATACCGGTGAAGAGGTTTC
>JBLIEQ010000009.1:0-123634 GCA_047633175.1 Motiliproteus sp.
ACCTGTATCTCTACTTCGAAAAACGGCCCCTGGAGTTGTTAATAAATCTCTTGGAAACCGACTTCGTTTGCGCCTTGGCGTTAACGAGGGGCGCATTCTACAGGCCTCAGCGCTGCCGTCAACGGCTTTGTCGAACTATTCCTTAAAAGGAGAGAGTTTTTGTAGGTTAAGCTTTAGCCTGACGATGGCGGCGCTTGACTGGCATTGTCGGATTACTTTCTACCCACAAAATGCCGACCTACAGGGACCTGCCTGCAGGCGAGGGTTTGGATGTGACTCAGGTCAAAAGATCGCCTGCAGGCAGGCTCCCACAAAAGCCAATTCCTACTGGCATTGTAGGACTACTTTCTAACTACAAAAAGAAAAGGCGCCCTCGGGCGCCTTAACATCTTCTATTGCGGGTATTACGTGCAGAACTACTCGTCTTCAACCTCTCCCTTGTTGCGCGTATAGATTCGCGCCAGCACTATCCCTGCCTCAAATAGCAGCCACATCGGTAGAGCTAACAGGGTTTGTGAGATGACGTCCGGTGGGGTCAGGAACATACCCACGACAAAACAGCACACAATCATATAGGCGCGCTTTTCTTTCAGACTCTCGACCGTGGTTGCACCACTCATCACCAGCAGCAGGGTCGCTATGGGTATTTCGAAGACGATCCCGAAAGCAAAGAACAGCTTCAGCACAAAATCCAGATAGCTGCTGATATCGGTCATCATCGCCACGCCTTCGGGCCCCGTGCTGGTAAAGAATCCGAAAATTAACGGAAACACCACGAAGTAAGCAAAGGCGATACCGGCGTAGAACAGCAGGATACTGGAGACCAGCAGAGGCACCGCGACCTTCTTCTCATGCTTATAGAGTCCGGGCGCGATAAAGCTCCAGATCTGATGCAGTATAAAAGGGACTGCGGCGAAGATAGCCAGTACTAGGGTTAACTTGAAAGGAGCAAAAAATGGCGACGTTACATCGGTGGCAATCATGCTAGTGCCTGCAGGCAACAACGCCGTCAGGGGGGCTGACAGATAGACATACAGATCATTGGCGAAGTAAAAAAGCGGCAAGAACACAATTAAGATAATGACTAGACTGCGAAGCAATCTGTCACGAAGCTCGATAAGGTGAGCGATCAGCGGCTGGACTGCCGCCTCACTGCTGCGATCGGGTTGAGAGTCGGTCATAAGTTACTCAACCAAAGGCGCCTTAGAATCGGCCTTCGGCTTAACGGAATCGGTGGGTGTGGTTGCCACAGGAGCCGAAGGCTTGGAGACAGGAGAGAGCATCTCGTCGCGCAGGCTTTCGTGAAACGGTTTTGTCAGCTTTTCCACTCCCGCCTCCAGATCAACCTGCTGTTGCTTGGCCTTTTGACGCATCTCTTCTATTCGCAACTCTTCGGAGATCTCTTTCTGGACGCTGCCGATGGTGCGCTTTAATTTACCCAGCCAGAGGCCACCCGTACGCAGCGCCATAGGCAGCCGCTCAGGCCCGAGTACGACCAGCGCGACGACACCGATAATCAGAATTTCGCTAAAGCCAATATCAAACATAGGAGGGGCCTACCGGAGCTGGTTTACTTCTCCGGGGTTTTCTCAGGAGTCGCGCTGAATTCAGTCTTGCTTGCCGTCGTATCAGCAAACTCGGCATCATCTTTGTTGATCTGCCGCTGAGGATCCTCCTCTTCACTCATCGCTTTTTTAAAGCCTTTCACCGCATTACCCAGGTCGCCGCCCATATTACGGAACTTCTTGGTACCGAAGACTAAAACCACGATGACCAGGACAATGACCAACTGCCAGATACTAATTCCACCGAAACCCATTTTCTCTCTCCTTATACTTCTTATTTGAATACAGAATTGGTGGTAACCCGGATAGTCTCTGCAACCGACACCGTGACTACCTGCTACCTAGGAGGCTGACCTACTGTTTGCGTGACGCCTTCTCTTCCAGTCCCGACAGACCAAAACGCCGATCGAGCTCAGCCAATACATCGTCCGGCCCCAGCCCCAGCTGGGATAACATAACCAGGCTATGAAACCACAGATCCGCCGTTTCACCAATCAACTCTTGGGTTTCGCCACTCGACTGTGCATCTTTAGCCGCGATAATGGTTTCGGTGGCCTCTTCACCCACCTTTTCCAAGATTTTATTCAACCCCTTGGCATACAGGCTGGAGACATAGGAGCTCTCAGGCGCGGCATGCTTACGCTGCTCTAGTATAGCGGCTAGCGCAGTTAGAATATCGTTACTCATCACTGGGCTCCATTAGATGTTCGGTGTAGATGGATTCAGGGGACTTAATAACGGGTTCCACCCCCTGCCATTGCCCCTCCTTGAGTGCCTTATAGAAGCAATGCTGGCGCCCAGTATGGCATGCAATTCCGCCCAGCTGCTTGACCTGAAGCAAGATGGCATCACTATCACAGTCGAGGCGAATATCCTGCAGCTCCTGCACATGCCCTGATTCTTCACCCTTGCGCCAGAGTCGATTGCGAGAGCGAGACCAATAAATTGCCCGCTGCTCCCGCACCGTCAGCTCCAGCGCCTGGCGGTTCATCCATGCCAGCATCAGGATTTTGCCACTCTGATAATCCTGCGCGATGGCAGCCACCAGCCCATCAGAGGTCCACTGGATATCATCCAGCCATTGCGTTGAGCGTCTATTGTTGGATACTACCTGGTCAGACATCTGCTACCCCCTGCGTCCACTACATAACAACAGCATTCCAACGCCGGCCAACAACCAGCTTTGCGTCGGAAACTGCGCGACCATCTCTGGCGGTACCAGCCCTGCACCCCAAACAGCGACGACTAAGGCTGCGATGCCACCGGCGCGCCCCCAGTGGATCGTCCAACGCTGGCTAGCCTGATCCCGTGCCGCCTGACGCTCTTTAACATCGTGCTGTTGCAGCTTATCAAGCTGCTTGAGTTGCGTGAGCGCATCCGCCAACAGCTGTGGCATCTGCGGCAGCTGCTCGATCAGCTCCGGCGCTCGCGCCTTGAGGGCACGGTAAAAACCCTTTGCCCCCATGCGCTGTTTCATCCAGTCTTCCAGAAACGGCTTGGCCGTCTTCCACAGGTCCAGGTCGGGATACAGCTGCCGCCCCAAACCTTCGACATTGAGCAATGTCTTCTGCAACAGCACGAGCTGCGGCTGAACCTCCATATTAAAACGGCGAGCGGTCTGAAACAGCCCCAGCAGCACCTGGCCAAACGAAATATCTTTCAGTGGCTTCTCAAAGATCGGCTCACAGACGCTGCGTATAGCCGTCTCGAAATCATTAACGTTGGTATGCGCCGGAACCCAGCCGGAGTCGATATGCAGCTGAGCAACCTGTTTGTAATCGCGTTCAAAAAAAGCCAGGAAGTTACGCGCTAAATAGTTCTGATCGCTCGGCGACAACGACCCGACGATACCGAAGTCCAGGGCGATATATTGTGGATCATGAGGCGTATGACGGGAGACAAAAATATTGCCGGGATGCATATCCGCATGGAAAAAACTGTCCCTAAAGACCTGGGTGAAAAATATCTCCACGCCTCTCTCAGCCAGCAGTTTGAAGTCGGTTCCCTGATCGCGCAACCCCGCCATATCCGAGACCTGGAGACCGTAGATACGCTCCATAACCATCACATCACGATGGGTATAATCCCAGAACACCTCAGGCACATAGAGGATCGAAGATCCCGCAAAGTTACGCTTGAGCTGTGAGGCACTGCCGGCCTCTTTACGCAAGTCGAGTTCATCGAAGATCGTTTTTTCGTATTCGGCCACCACCTCGACCGGCCGCAGACGGCGTCCATCGGCCCAGACGGCCTGGGCCAGATGTGACAGCGTGTAAAGCAACCCCATGTCCTGCTTGATAACCTTGCTGATGCCTGGCCGAATGACCTTCACCACCACCTCTTCGCCGCTGTGCAGCTTGGCCGCATGCACCTGAGCCACCGATGCCGAGGCGAGTGGCGTGCTATCGAACTCACAAAAAAGGGTGGTCACCGACTCGCCCAACCCCTTTTCGACAATCCGCGTGGCATGGTCGCCACAGAACGGCGGCACCTGATCCTGCAGCTTACTCAACTCGGTGGCGATATCCGCAGGCAGCAGATCCTGACGGGTGGAGAGCATCTGTCCGAATTTGACAAATACGGGCCCCAACGCTTCCAGCGCCAGCCGAATCCGCTCCCCGCGCGGCAGATCACAGCGGTGCAGATAGCGCCAGGGCATCAGCAACAGGCAGATCTTCAATGACCAGGGCAACGGCAAACCGTCCACCAGGTTATCGAGCCGGTAACGGGCGAAGATCCGAATGATTTTTAGCAGGCGAAGAAGTCTAGACACAATAAATGGGCTCAGCCGGCAGAGTAAATGACAGCCTCAGGGCTTAATCCCCTTATGCAGGGCGACAACACCGCCGGTCATGTTGTAGTACTTGCAACGCACCAACCCGGCCTGCTCCATCATCGCCTGCAGGGTCTCCTGATCCGGATGCATCCGGATCGATTCGGCCAGGTATTTATAGCTTTCAGAATCATTAACGACGAATTTTCCAATCAGCGGCAATAGATGAAATGAATAGCTGTCGTAGATCTTGGTCAGCAACGGATTCTTGGTCTTAGAGAATTCGAGCACCAGCAACCGCCCTCCCGGTTTAAGCACCCGCGCCATCGACTCCAGCGCCTTCTGTTTATCGGTCACATTGCGCAGACCGAAAGCGATGGTGATGCAATCGAAGTGATTGTCAGGAAACGGCAGCATCTCGGCGTTAGCCTGAACAAAGCGCACATTGCCGCTAATGCCGTGGTCCTGCAGCTTGTCTCTGCCCACTTTGAGCATCGAATCGTTGATATCGGCGAGCACTACCTGCCCGGTCGGGCCTACCAGCTTAGCGAAGCGCTGAGTCAGATCCCCCGTACCACCGGCGATATCCAGAACGCGCTGCCCCTTACGCACACCGCTGTATTCAATGGCGGCTGCCTTCCAGAGCCGATGCACACCCATCGACATCAGATCGTTCATCAGGTCGTACTTAGCGGCAACGGAATGAAACACGTTCGCCACCCGCTTCTCTTTATCAGCGACATCGACCTGCTCGTAACCAAAATCAGTGGTGTCGTTACTGCTGTCTTGTGGCTTGTTCATGGACGACTCTGAATGTAATGAATACAGGCACAGAATTTAATCGAAGCGCAGCTGTAGCTGCTTCATCAACAACCTATACCCAAAAGTTGAGTATTATAACCCTTATCACGGGGACCAGGCTAGGTGCGACTACTGCCTTGCCCTGAGGCTTTCAGCCTATCACACTGCAATTACGGCCCTGCTGCTTGGCTTGATAAAGGGCGTCATCGGCACGCTGGAAGGCGACATCGGGGCTGGCATCCCCCTCCATGACGCGGGTAAGACCGAAGGAGAGGGTGATCTGCACCGGCTGCCCTTCGAAGTTAAACGGGCTCTGCGCAACCGCTTTACGCACCTGTTCAATCGCCATCTTAGCCTTCTCGACCGCCGTCTCCGGCATCAGCACCACGAACTCTTCACCGCCATAACGCGCCACAAAGTCGGTATCTCGAAGCCAGTCGGAGATCAGATTGGCGACCAGGCGTAATACCTTATCTCCGGCCAGATGTCCGTAGCTGTCATTAATCCGTTTGAAGTGATCAATATCGCAGACCACCATCGTGAGTGGATGCTGGTAACGACGCTGATGCGCAAACTCCTGCTCGACTCGGTCGTTATACGCCGCCCTATTGGGTAGCGTCGTCAACGGATCGGAGATGGACCTCATCCGCTGCTCCTCCAGATGAGCCTGCATCCGGAGTGATTGCTCTTCCATCGCTTCCAGTTTTTGCTGCAGCTGCTCCAGGCGCGTTCCGACCTGCTGCTCACGATCCTCCTGTTCGCTGCGATAGTTATCCATCGCCTTTACGATACCCGCCAACTGCAAGCGGACCGAGCTTTTAAGCTGATCAAGACTGCCCGCCTGCGACAACGACCGCTCAACTTGAGACAGATCGTTACGCACCACCAGATCCAATGTCTGGCTACTCTCGCGGTGGGCATGCTGATGGTCACGACTTTCGATTAAAAAGCCATGAATATCGACCACCTGCAGATTAAGGCTGGTCAGATAATTTTCGAAATCTTCCTGCCGCACCACCAGGCAGTTAAGCACCAGGGTCGCTATCGCATCTATAACAACCGGCAACTGCTGCCAATCAAAGCCCTGCTCCAGCTGCTTGATCAGTTTCCGGGCCGCTGCGCGCTCATGCTGAGGAATCGACAGCTGCCCCAGCAGCTCAAGCAAGATAGCACTGACATGATGGCCTAACAGGCTTAGCTGCTCGGCAGCATCGTCTTCGACTGCAGCGACGTCCTCACTTGAGGACGCAGCGCCTGCCGCCTCCTGCCCAGCGATGTCTGGCATCGCTTGTGCCAGAACGGCGGAGAGCATACTCGCGGTACTGCTGAGCAGTTGCGGATAATCGCCGTAGTTATCAACCCTCTCCGCCAGGGTGCGGAGCAGTATATCCAGTTCGATTTTCAGCGTCGGGCTGTCAGCCCGCTCCCTGAGCCCGGTCAACATAGCGCGTAATGCCATCAGGTTTTTTTCAACGGCCTGATCACGACGCTGAAAGTAGTTCATTAACGCCTTTTCCGCCGCGCCCGAGTTGGTTTGCAGCACACCCTTGACGTTATTTTTAAGCAGTTCCTGGAACGGTGCCAAAGAGGTATCAAGCTCCCGGTCTAAGTCCTTGGACGCAAGACAAAGCCTGACCGTGACACGCGTCAGTGCATCCAGGTCACTCTGATCGACATCCTGTTGCAACTGCAGCCGCTTAATATTTTTCTGGAGTGCTGATATCTCGTTATCTATAGCCACTGCTCGGATCCTGCACAATCACGGAAAGGCCCATATTAGCGCAGGATATGAGCGGCGGCCAGCACCCTCGACAGGCACCTAGGAGGCTGATCGAGAACAGACGGACCTACTGCGAAAGCCCCATTCCGGCCATATTTCCCGCTCATTTTTGTCAAATAGAACCACTATTCTTCGTAAATGACCGGGAAATCTGACTCGAAATGAGAATTTCTCGCTACGATCGTTATTCTCGGCCAGCCTCCTGGACAGGCACCAGAATAAGCACTTACTTGAGCGCGGCCTGCTCCTGCGCAACAAGATAATCAACGACGTCCAGCATCGCTTTCTGACTGCCCGCAGAGCCTGCGGTCACGACATATTTACCGTTAACGACCATGGAAGGCACGCCGGTGATCTTATACTCAGACGCCTTCTTCTTGCCCAGACTGAGCTGGGAATTAAGCGCGAAAGAGCCGTATGCCCGGTTAAAATCGGCCTCACTAACGCCGAAGTCCGCGAAAAAGTCGCCTAACTGTTCCTTATTATTGATCCAGCTACGCTGCTGATGGATCAAACTGAACAACGCCGAATGGGTCTCCTGCTCGACGCCCAAGGCGACGGAGACATAGTAGGCCTTGGCAAATTCGGCCTGTTTTGGACTGAATATCACCGGCAGATGTTTCAGATCGACAGACTCAGACAGCGTCTCTTTCCAGGGATTCATATAGCGCTCAAAGTCATTACAATGCGGGCACCAGTAACCGAACACCTCGACCACCTCGACCCTGCTCGGATCCTGGGTCCTGACCATCTGCGATAATTTGCTGTAGTGCTGGCCCTCTACAAACTCTTGCGCCTGCAACGGCATCGCCAAAAACGGCAACAGCAACAGCGCAAAGCCCTGTGACAATAGATTTTTAAACATAGGGTCCTTCTCCATTTATAAGTTTAATACACGGCAAGCGTCTGGTTTGGAGTGCAAACCAGACAAAAGGTTGCAGGGTGACTGCGGTCTTATAACTGATCAAAGTTGAGCTGCTCGTCGGCAAGCGATACCAGGGTATCGCTGAGAAAGCGCGCGAGGGGTTGCTGGTCGCTATCACGCAACCAGTGCTTGGCTACATAATCGAAATGAAAACCGCCCAGGGGCGTCGCAATCCACAACTGCCGTACCGGCGCCTGGCGGGTAAAAATGACCTTGCTACCGCTGTCACAGGTCAGGGTTAAGACCCCGCCACTGTTTTCGGAATCCAGATCCGATTCTGCGGCATCCAGCACCTCCTCGATTGCCAGCAGGCTGTCATCAACCACAAAATTAAACTCACTCTCGGTCATCATTCGTCGGACTCCATTACACAGTTGCATACAAATCAGGGGATGCCCGCAGTATACGGGACATTAGATGCTGCACAAATGGGCAAGCCGCATGCCAGAGGTTATAATCGCCGCACTATTGATTAATGACGGGATGTTATGATGCTGCGCTGGATAGCTGTTGTACTGATATGCATAGGATTGACGGCCTGCGGCCAGAAGGGCGATCTTTATCTGCCGCCCCTGCCTGAACAACCGCAAACAGAGCAACCGGCGCCAGATCAAACGCAGCCGGCGCAACCCTGAACCGCCCCTAAGAGTACAAATAATGGACAGTTTTGAGTATCGCAACGGCGCCCTGCATGGTGAAGACGTTGCACTTTCACAGATTGCCGAGCAATTCGGCACGCCCACCTATGTGTATTCTCGAGAGACCCTCGAGCGCCACTACCGGGCTTACGCCGATGCCTTGCAAGACCATCCGGGGATGGTCTGCTATGCGGTCAAAGCCTGCTCCAACATCGCCGTGCTGAATGTTCTGGCCCGACTCGGTGCCGGCTTCGATATCGTCTCTATCGGCGAACTCGAGCGGGTGATTCATGCGGGCGGCGATCCATCCCGAATCGTATTTTCCGGGGTCGCCAAGCAGGCGGTCGAAATACGCCGGGCGCTGACGCTGGGTATTCACTGCTTCAACGTCGAATCTGAGACCGAACTCGAGCTTCTCAATGAGATCGCGGGGGAGATGGGAACCTCGGCACCGGTCTCGTTACGCATCAATCCCGATGTGGATGCCAAGACCCACCCCTACATCTCCACCGGCCTGAAAGATAACAAGTTCGGCATCGCTATCGAGCGGGCACTCGAGGTCTATGCCAAGGCCGATGCCCTGCCCCATTTGCAGGTGATTGGGGTGGACTGCCATATAGGCTCACAGCTCACCGATTTAGCGCCGTTCCTCGATGCGTTGGAGCGACTGCTGCAACTGATCGACCAGCTGGCCGAACGTGGCATCCCACTCCAGCATATCGATCTGGGAGGCGGGCTCGGGGTTTGTTATGCCGACGAGACGCCGCCACTGCCCAGCGATTATCTGAACGCGGTACGCCAGCGCCTGGGCGATCGTTCGCTGGCCTTGATTCTGGAGCCGGGCCGTTCGATCGCGGCTAACGCGGGGATCCTGCTGACCCAGGTAGAGCTCCTCAAGCCCACCGAGCACAAGAACTTCGCGATTATCGATGCCGCCATGAACGACCTGATCCGGCCCGCGCTCTACGGCGCCTACCAGGACATCATTCCCCTGCAGCTTAAGGATGATCAACCAACCCTGCAGTGGGATCTGGTCGGGCCGGTCTGCGAAACAGGGGATTTCCTCGGTAAAGATCGTGCCCTGGCGCTCGATGCGGGCGATCTGCTGGCGGTCTGCAGTAGTGGCGCTTATGGGTTCAGCATGAGTTCTAACTACAACTCACGCAACCGTGCCGCCGAAGTCATGATCGATGGCGACCAGGCCCACCTGATTCGTCAGCGTGAAACCTTTGCCCACCAGATTCACGGCGAACAACTACTGCCCGATAATGAGCGCTAACCGATGCTGATACGCTTTTCTAAGATGCACGGGCTGGGCAACGACTTTATGGTGGTAGACCTGATCACCCAGCGGGCGCGCTTCACCCCCGAGCGGGTGCGCAAGCTGGCTGATCGTAACCTGGGGGTCGGCTTCGACCAGCTACTGCTCGTCGAAGCGCCAACCGATCCCGACATGGACTTCAAGTATCGGATCTTCAATGCCGATGGTTCTGAAGTCGAGAACTGCGGTAATGGCGCGCGCTGTTTCGCACGCTTTGTCGCCCGCAAGCGCCTCAGCGGTAAGAAAAAGATCGCCGTACAGACGGCCCAGGGTCCCCTCTATCTGACCCTTAATGACGACAACAGCGTCAGGGTCGATATGGGCATGCCGGTACTGGAGCCCCGGCAGGTTCCCTTTATAGCCGACAGCAATGCGACCCGCTATAGTATCGACGTTGACGGTCAGACCCTGGCGATCAGCGTCCTGTCCATGGGTAACCCTCATGGCGTGCTGGTCGTCGATGACGTGGATTGCGCACCCGTGGCGACCCTTGGGCCGGCGCTGGAAAGCCATTCCCGGTTTCCTAAACAGGCCAATATAGGCTTTATGCAGATCCTCAGACGCGATGCGATACGCTTGCGCGTCTTTGAACGCGGCGCGGGTGAAACCCTGGCCTGCGGGACGGGTGCCTGTGCCGCCGTCGTGGCCGGACACCGGCTGGGATTGCTGGATCCGCAGGTTCGTGTACAGTTGCCCGGAGGAGATCTCGATATCAGTTGGCAAGGAGAGGGAAGTTCTGTAATTATGGACGGGCCCGCCACCATCGTTTATGAGGGCCGGATTCAGATTTGAATCCCGTCTTGGAGAGATTGCAGCCGCATGAATACAACTAAACCCAGCGCCAGTATCCCCTCGGCACCCGCCGATAATGAACAGCAGATAGTCGAGTTCCTTGAGCACCACCCGGAATTTTTCGCCCGCCACCAGTCACTTCTGCAGCACCTGCGTATTCCTCATCAATGCGGTGGTGCCATCTCTCTGGTCGAGCGTCAAACCGAGATGCTTCGCGAGCAAAACCGGGAGATGCGCAGCCAGCTGCACGATCTTCTCGATTCCGCTCGCTACAACGATCTGCAATTTGAAAAGACCAAGCGCCTGGTGCTCAGTCTGCTCGAAGCAGAAACCCTGGATCAGCTTACCGATGCCATCGACGAGGGGCTCTGTCAGGACTTCAACGGTGATTTGACCCGTCTGGTACTCTTTGAGCAACCGATCGCACATGTCGGTGGCAACCTCAAGCGTGTCCCTCTGGCGGATGCTAAGTTACAGATCGCTGAACTGATCGATTCTGACTGGGCGCTCTGCGGGACCCTGACAGAGCGCCAGCGCCAGTTTCTGTTCGACGACCGCGCAGACAAGGTGCTCTCGGCCGCTGTCGTGCCCCTAGTTAAAGGTAACTGTCTCGGTTTGCTTGCCATCGGCAGTTACCAGGCCAACTATTTCCACAGCAGCATGGGCACCCTGTTCCTCAACTATGTCGGTGAAGTGCTGAGCCGAGTGCTGCCTCGGCTGATCACGACGCCCCCCGCGCCGAAATAAACCTTGATTCCGCTGGCCGACTGGATCGATGATTTTATCGATTATCTGGGAGCCGAGCGGATGCTGTCTGGCCATACGCTCAGCAGCTACCGCCGTGATCTTAACCAGCTGGCCGCCTATTGCAGCGCACAAACGCTCAACCACTGGTGCGATCTCGATACCCGTCTGCTGCGCCGCTATGTCGCCCAGCAGCATAGCCGCGGTCTATCTGGCAGCTCATTAGCGCGTAAACTATCGGCTTGCCGCAGTTTTTACCGTTACCTGGTATTCAAGGGCAGGCTGCAAGACAATCCTGCCCTGGCGGTCAAAGCGCCCAGTCGTGTCAAAAAGCTCCCTAGGCCGCTGGATGTCGCTCAGCTCGGCGAACTGCTCAATCAGCCAGTACGCGAGCCCCTGGAACTGCGCGACCTGGCGATGCTGGAACTGTTTTACTCCTGCGGCCTGCGCCTAGCAGAACTCGTCAGCCTGGATCTGAACCACCTCGACCTGCGCGATGCCAGCCTGAGCATCACCGGTAAAGGCCGTAAAGTGCGCCTGTTACCGATCGGTCGCCAAGCTATCCACGCGCTCGATCGCTGGCTGCAGGCTCGTGAACAGCTGGCGGATCCTGAACAGACCGCCCTGTTTGTCAGTCGGCGCGGTACACGGCTGGGCCCACGCGCCGTACAGTTACGCCTCAAACGCTGGGGGCTGGCCTACGGCACTCCGGGAGAACTGCACCCCCACCAGCTGCGCCACGCCTTCGCCAGCCATCTGCTAGAATCCAGTGGCGACCTCCACGCGGTACAGGAACTGCTCGGACACGCCGAACTAGCCACCAACCAGATCTACACCCCCCTCGACTTCCAACACCTGGCCGAGGTTTACGATAACGCCCATCCCCGGGCCAAGAAGTAAACGCCATGACCCTTAAAGTGCATACCCACCTCGACTTACAGCAATTGCATATCCGCCTCGACCTCCAACACTTGGCCGAGCTGTACTTGACCACTACAACATAACGCCCATCCCCGAGCCAAGAAGTAAACGCCATGACCCTTAAAGTGCATACCCACCTCGACTTACAGCAATTGCATACCCGCCTCGACCTCCAACACCTGGCCGAGCTGTACTTGACCACTACAACATAACGCCCATCCCCGGGCCAAGAAGTAAACGCCATGACCCTTAAAGTGATTAGTTTTGATCTCGACGACACCCTCTGGGCGGTCCAGCCGGTCATCCGCCAAGCCAATCTGACCCTCTACCGCTGGCTTAACAGCAACGCCCCGCGATTTACCACGCACTATCAGCTGGAGGATTTCGACCGGCTACGTGACGAGGTACTCCGGCAGCAGCCGGAGATCGCCCACAGCGTCACCGCGATTCGCCTGGCCGTGCTCCAACAGGGGTTAAGCCAGAGCGGCTACGGTGTCGCCGATGCCGAACGCCTCACCCAAGAGGCCTTTGCCGTGTTTATTGAGGCCAGAAATCAGGTAGAGTTTTTTCAGCACGCCCAGCAGATGCTGATCGAACTAAGCGCTCACTACCGACTGATCGCGCTGAGCAATGGTAATGCGGATCTGCATCGGGTTGGACTGGGAGCGCTGTTTGAGTTCGCCCTCAGCGCCGATCAGGTCGGACAGGCCAAGCCGCACCCGCTGATGTTTGAACAGCTGCTGGCACGCACCGGTGTCACACCCGAGCAGGTGATCCATGTCGGCGACCACCCCGAACATGACATTCTCGGCGCTCAACAGTGCGGCCTGCATACCCTGTGGGTCAATCTGGCCCAAAGCCCCTGGCCGCAGAGCACTGCACCAGATCTGGAGGTTAACTGCCTGAGTGAGGTGGTGCCGAAGATCAGGGGTTTTGTAGGTTAGGCTTCAGCCTGACATTGGCAGCAGCTCGCCAGCATTGTCGGACAGTTCCCATCTATAAAAAGCCTACCCACAGAACGCCGACCCACAGGGGCCTACGGGTAGATCGCGCCCTTCAGCTCCAACTGGGTCAGATAGACTCGCATATCAAACTCCAGCTGGTGATAATGGGGCTGCATATGCAGGCAGAGTTGATAAAAATTCTTGTTATGGTCTTTCTCTTTCAGGTGCGCCAACTCATGCACACAGATCATATTTAAAAAAGCCTCGGGGGCTTTCTTAAAGATCGACCCTATACGGATCTCATTTTTACTCTTCAGCTTGCCGCCCTGCACTCGGGAGACATAGCTGTGCAGCCCCAGAGCGTTGTTGATGACATGAATTTTGGGATCGTAAACGATCTTACTCAGGGGATCGGATTTACGCAGGTAACGCTCTTTTAACCCCATCACATAGCCACGCAGCGCCTTGTCATTCACGACCGCGTGCGCCCTGGGATAGCGCTCTAGCAGAAAGCTGGCCAGACGATCCTGATTCAGCAGCTGCTGTACCTGCTGTTGCAGCTCAGAGGAGTAACCAGAGATATAGGTTAAGGGAGGCTGCGGCTTCATTCCGGGAGTCTGTTTTTGGCTTCGATCCACTGCGACATGTACTGGTGGCTCTTCATACTGTGGTGGCGCAACATCGCCCCGGTAAAATTGTTCAGGCGCTGTTGGTCCAAATGTTGGCGTAACTGAGCCAGACGTTCAAGCAGACACGCACCGATCAGTTCCTTATCATAACACTGGTTAATGATTGCCACCCCACGGGCCTGACACGGCTGCCACAGCGTCTGATCCTGATACAGATGCACCGCCTGATCGACAAATGCCTGAGGATCGTCGACCACCCTGCCACTCCAGGGCAGATCGTCATGCATCGCCTCGGCACCGATCTCGGTGGTGATGCTGGGGGTTCCGCACTGCATCGCCTGCACCAGCTTGCCTTTAATACCCGCCCCGAAACGCAGCGGTGCCAGACAGACCCGGGCCGAGCGCATCACCGCATCGGCATCCTTGGCCCAGCCCAGCAGCTTAAACCCCTGTTTATCATTGTGTAACTGCATCGCCTTGGGGGGCGGATAGGCACCATAAATATGCAGCTCAGCCTTGGGCAGTTGCTGACGAATCAACGGCCAGAGGCGTTGCTTAAGATACAGTACCGCATCCCAGTTAGGGGCATGGCGGAAGTTACCTATAGTGATAAAGTGCTGACGCTGCGCGAAACCGGGCCAGTCGCGCTGCCCCGCCTGATCGAGAGTAGGCAGCATAAAACGACAGTGGTGGAGCAGCTCGGGGGCCACCTTAAAACGCTCCTGGAGCAGCCTCATCTCGACCCCCGAGATCATCAACGCCAGGTCGCAACGCAGGATGCTGGAGACCTCCCGCAGCGCCAGATCGCTGACCAGATCCTGCTGAATCAGCTCCCGACCCTGCTTTAACGCCTGATGACGGGCGTCACGTAAGCAGTGCAGGTCCACGGTATCGAGGATGCGCAGCGCCTGCGGACAGTTCTTTTCTACCCGCCAGCCGAACTGCTCCTCCATCATAAAACGATCGAAGATCACGATATCTGGCGCGCACTGCCGCACAAAGCTGTCAAAACAGCTGCTATTCAGGCTGATGCCAACCTTTTCGACTCCCAGGGCCTGGATATCAGCACTGTGTTCGCTCTCGCTAGCGGCGCTGGCATAGGTCACCTGCCAGCCCTGCTTACGAAACAGCTCAATTATTTGCAGCATCCTCGAGCCCGCTGCAGAGGAGTCAGGCTCCGGCCATACATAGCCGATAATAAGTACCCGGGTCATAGCTGCTTGTAACTCACTTTTGAATATTCAATTTGTATTTTTGATACATCAACTTAGCGATATGTCGCCAACTTGGCCCCGAACCCCACCAGCAGCAGGCCGGTCAGGCTATCCATAACCTGTGTCACTCTGGGTCGCTGCAGCCACGCTCGTGCGCGCCCCACCATCAACACCAGCCCCCCCTGCCACAGCATGGCTATGGCAAAGTGGATCCCGGCCATCAGCATCGCCTGCAGCAGCGCCGAGCCTGCCGGGTCGATAAACTGGGGCAAGAAGGCCATATAGAAGATGATCGTCTTGGGGTTCAGCACGTTGGATAACAGCCCCTCACGCAACGAGGTCAGCGCGGGGACATCGCAGCGCGAGGATGCTGTCTCGACCCGCAGCTCTCGGCGACGGATAGCCGAACCCAGACTCTGCATCCCCAGCCAGATGAGATAGGCGGCACCCGCCAGCTTGAGCGTGATAAACAGTTCCGCCGAGCCCAGCAGGATAACGGACAACCCTGCCGCCGAAATCGAGGCATGCAAAAACAGTCCCAGGCAGATGCCTAGACTGGTCAGGAGCCCATCGCGATGACCTCCCCGCGCCGCATTACGCATCACCAACAGCGTGTCCACCCCGGGAGTCAGGGTCAACGCGGTGATCGCGACCAGAAAGGGTAGCCATAGAAACTGATCGGACATAGGGATTAACACCGGAACGTCATAAAGGCGGGCACTTTATACAAACAGCTCTAACAGGTCATTAAGAAAGCGCCGCCCCTGCGCGGTCGGGATCAACCGGGACGGATCCCTCTCCAGCAATCCCAGCCTGCGGGCCTTATCCAGCTGCGGCTGAATCTGCGCCAGGGCGATTCCGGTGGTCGGCTCAAACAGCTCGGTCTCGACGCCCTGATTCAGTCGCAGCACATTCATCATAAACTCCAACGCCCGCTCATCGGTTGCGACCCCGATAGCCTTGCGCTGCCCGGGCGCTGCCAGATAAGCCTTGGGTTGGCGGAGCTTGGTATGGCGAACCAGCTGCTGCTGATTCAGGTCGGTCAGTTTGCCATGCGCGCCGGCACCGATACCGATGTAATCCCCGAAGCGCCAGTAGTTGATATTATGACGGCACTGCTGCCCCGGCCGGCTATAGCCGGAGATCTCGTACTGCTCAAAACCGGATTCAGCCAGCAACGCCTGGCCCTGATCCTGGATAGCCCACAGATATTCATCAGTAGGTAGCGTGGGCGGCCGGCTATGAAATTCGGTATTAGGCTCGATAGTGAGCTGGTACCAGGACAGGTGCGAGGTTCCCAGAGAGATCCCCTGCCGCAGATCGGCCAGCGCCATCTCAGGGGTCTGCCCCGGCAGACCGTGCATCAGATCCAGATTGAGACGCTCAAATCCCAGGGCACGGGCACTGTCGATCGCAGCGAACGCCTCCTGTCCGCTGTGAATACGCCCCAGCACCTGCAGGCTGCGGTCATCGAAGCTCTGCACCCCCAGAGATAGCCGGTTGATTCCCGCCTCCCTGAAACCCGCGAAGCGGGCCTGCTCGAAGGTACCTGGATTGGCCTCCAAGGTGATCTCGATATCGGCAGCAAAGGGGATGCGTTGCGCGATTGCGGGCAGCAACTGCTGGTAAAAGTCGGCACTCATCAGGCTCGGGGTCCCCCCGCCGATAAAGATCGTCGCCAGCTGCCGCCCCTGTACCAGCGCCAGTTCGCTATCCAGATCCTCGAGCAGCGCCTGCAGGTAACCGGTCTCGGGCAGATCACTCGACTGCGCGTGCGAGTTGAAATCACAATAGGGACACTTGCGCACACACCAGGGCACATGCACGTACAGGCTCAGCGGCGGTAACTGCAATCCGGGGGAGATACTGGCCACTACGCCCGACGCCGTTGGAGCTGGCGTACGAACTCGGCCACCGCCTGACCACGATGGCTCAGGCGGTTTTTCTGATCGGGCGCTAACATAGCCGAGCTGGCGTTGCACTCGGGCACCCAGAACAGCGGATCATAGCCGAACCCCTGGTCGCCTTGCGGCGCCTCAAGAATACGCCCCTCCCAGGTTCCCTGGCAGATCAGCGGCGTCGGATCCAGCGGATGGCGCAGATAGACCAGCAGACACTGGAACCGGGCGCCACGCTCGGCTTCAGGGACTCCGCTGAGCTGTTCCAGCAACAGGGCGTTATTACGAGCATCGGTCGCACCTATGCCCGAAAAGCGGGCCGAATAGATCCCCGGGGCACCCTTTAAGAAATCGACTTCCAGACCGGAGTCATCGGCCAGCGCCGGTAGCCCGGACACCTCACTGACATGACGGGCCTTGAGAATGGCATTCTCGACGAATGTCAGCCCGGTCTCATCGACCTCGCCGACAGCAAACTGCGACTGGGGGAGCACCTGAAAATCCAGCGTGGATAAAACCTGATTAAACTCTCTGAGTTTGCCAGCATTGCCGCTGGCCAGAACGATCTGTTGCATCACTCCCCACTATATCTAAAGCGCACTATCTCTAAAGCCCACTATCTTTCGAGCCCACTATCTAACTAGTCGACATAAAAATGTTGTTTGAACGTCAGCGGGTAGGCCGGCTGATTGGGATCCGGCTGAATCTGGAGGTCAAAGCTGAGAATTTCATCGTCGGTAAACCGAAATTCGCTGATGTAATAGATCGCTTTGCCCTCACGCACCTGCACGAACTCCAGGTTCTGAACCTGGCCGATCAGATTAGTAAAGGTACCGGTGACCCGCGCCGTCACCGCCGCGTTCTGGTGACGAGTATCCAGCACCGCGATATTCACCAGCCCACTCACCTTACTACGCGTAATCGAGTAGTTCTTAGCCACCTCTGCGGTCAGGAAGGTGCTGTTGACGGCATTGTAATGCACCTGATAATGATCGAGTGCCTTAAACTGCTCGGCGCTTGCCAGGCCCGAAAATAGGACTAAGGCCAGGGCCAACGTCCGGCTCAAAGTCCGGCTCCAAGTAGGGCTCAAAGTAGGGGTATAGCTCGAAAGACGCATGTATGACTCCTTATTTTATAGATCGCGGCTCGGCTATAACCCTCAACCACGCTTTAGCGACCCCTATTGGGTCACGTGATAGATGGCGATCTCGCCCAGCATATTGGGCCAGAGTGTTGTAATCCAGTGATCACGATGCTTACTGTTGACCACGGTCCGCTTCACAATATGGATGTTTTTTTGGCGACACAGTGCCTCAAAATCCTTAAAGGTACAGAAGTGGATATTGGGAGTATTGTACCAAGTATAGGGAAGAAATTTGGAGACCGGCATCTTGCCTTTAAGCGCCAGATAAAAACGTGCCCGCCAATGGCCGAAATTAGGGAAGGTGACGATGATCTCCTTGCCGACACGCAGCATCTCATCCACCACCAGGTCGGGACGCTCGACCGCCTGCAGTGCCTGGGTCATGATCACCACATCGAAGCTTTTATCCTGGAAGTTGGTCAAACCCTGATCCAGGTCCTGCTCGATCACATTGACCCCTTTATCGATGCAGGTCGCGATATCTTCCGGGTTAATCTCCATGCCGTAGCCATGGACCTGTTTGTCCTGCTGCAGAAAGTGCAGCAGCTCGCCGCCACCGCAACCCAAATCCAGCACCCTCGAACGGGGCTTGATCCACGCCTGAATAATATCCAGATCGACCCGCATCAGGAAGCCTCCGCCTGTGGTTCGACCACCTCAATCTCGGCGGCGATACGCTGCATATAACGTCCGAAAGCATCCATATACCGGGGAATAGGGATCAGGAAAGCATCATGGCCATGGGTTGATTCGATCTCGACATAGCTGACATTTTTTCCTGCAGCAACCAGTGCATCCACCACCTCCCGGGAGCGTTCCGGCGCGAAGCGCCAGTCGGTGGTAAAGGAGATCAGCAGAAAGCGGCACCGAGCCGCTTGCAGCGTGGCCACCAGATCACCCTCAAAATCGACGCTCGGATCAAAGTAATCCAGCGCTTTGGTCATCAGCAGATAGGTATTGGCATCAAAGGTCTGGGAAAAACTTTCGCCCTGATGGCGCAGGTAACTCTCGACTTCAAAATCCGCATCGTATTTATAGCTGAGTTTACCGCTGCGCAGCTCCCGACCAAACTTCTTGCGCATCGCATCGTCAGACAGGTAGGTGATATGGCCCAGCATCCGTGCCAGTATCAGGCCCTGTTTGGGGATCGTGCCGTGGTCTTTATAGCGTCCCCCATGAAACTCGGGATCTTTGCTGATCGCCTGGCGCGCGACCTCATTAAAGGCGATATTTTGAGCAGTTAGCTTGGCGGCAGAGGCGATCATCAGACAGTGCCTGATGCGCTCGGGATAATCGATCGACCAACGCAGCGCCTGCATGCCACCCAGGCTGCCTCCCACCACCGCGGCCCACTGCTCAATCCCGAGCCGATCGGCCAGGCACGCCTGGCTCTGCACCCAATCTCTGACGGTGACGATCGGAAAGTCGGGGCCATACTCGGTGCCTGTTTCAGGGTTGATGCTCTGGGGACCGGTACTGCCGTGACAGCCGCCCAGATTATTGAGTCCCACCACAAAAAAGCGGTTGGTATCGATCACTTTGCCCGGACCGACCGCCGCATCCCACCAGCCCGGCTTGGCATCATCGGAGCTGTGGTAACCCGCCACGTGATGATGACCACTCAGGGCATGACAGATAAGCACGGCATTGCTGCACTCCGCGTTAAGCTCGCCATAGGTCTCGATCACCAGCTGATAGCGGGGCAATACCCGACCGCTGCGCAGTGACAGCGGCTGATCGAACTGCAGTATCTGGGGGGCCACCACACCGACGGAATCGGCAGCAATCTGTTCAGGCATTAGGGGTTCCGATAGTCAAAAAAGGCCACGTTCAGGCCGGGCTTGTCTGGATCAGTGCAATAACCGCTGCAACTGCGACTGCAACACCTGAATCGCCAGGAAGATCAGAATCGGCGACAGATCCAGCCCGCCGATCGCCGGCACGATTCGACGCGCCAGCTTAAACAGGGGCTCGGTCAGCTGACTGATCAACTGAGGGGCGGGATGGTAGCTGTTGGGAGCGACCCAGCTGATCACCACCGAGGCGATCACCGCATAGAAATAGATATCCAGGATCAGCCTCAGCAGGCCGACCAACGAGGTCAGGGTTACCGCCAGCAGATCGATGCCGCGGCTATTTATCAGCAACAGCAACAGCAGCGTTGTTGCTTTGACCACAAACGCCAGCACCAACGCCGAAAAATCCTGCCCGGCTATCTTAGGGATCACCTGTTGAAAGGGCGCCAGCGGCACCTTGGTAAACTTGGCCACCGCCTGGGAGATCGGATTATAAAAATCGGCATGCGCCAACTGCAATAAGAATCGTAACACCACGATCAACGCAAACACGTCGCCGAGGGTGCGAATAATCAGGGATAAGGTTTCAGCGCCCATCAATCAGTCTCTTTGGTTAGGTCTATTATAAGTATCTGGGATCACTGACCGGGATGCCAGTGGGCTTGATGATAGAGGCCATGCCGATCCATTGCCAGCCTTGACGCTCTCGCTTCATAGCATTGTTCGTCTTGAGAATCTTGATAGCCACCAACGCCCAGCTTAATCGTTGCCGAGCTCCGCCGCCATCGCCCGGCCGCGTTCGGCGTTGACCTTCATCGCCTCAGCCACCAACCCAGATAGATCACCGCGCTCAAAGCAGAGCACCGCCTGTTCGGTACAGCCCTTAGGCGAGGTGACCCTGCGACGCAGCTCGGCAGGGCCGACATCACTTGCCAGGGCCATCTTAGCGGCGCCCAGCGCCGTCTGCAGGGTTAATCGAGCACTGGTTTCACGGCTCAGCCCCTGGGCCTCGCCTGCATCGATCATCGCCTCCATCAGCATAAAATAGTACGCGGGGCCGCTGCCAGATACCGCTGCCACAGTATCTATCAAGGCCTCGCTATCGACCCACTCGGCGATACCCACTGCCGCTAACAACAGCTCTGTCTGTTCCCGCTGTCTCTGAGACACCTGCGCATTGGCATACAGGCCGCTGGCACCGGTCTGAACGAGCGATGGCGTGTTAGGCATACAGCGCACCAACGCCACATCGCCACCTAACCAGCCCTCCAGGCTAGCGCACGGAATTCCTGCCGCCACCGAGATCACCAGAGGTCGAGAATGCTGCACCTCCTCGGCCAGTGTACGGGCAACCGCCTGCATCATCTGCGGTTTAACAGCCAGTATCAACACCTCTGCGGCCGCGACCGCCTGGTTGTTGTCGGTACTGGTTCGAATGCCCAGCCGCTGCCCAAGCTCATCGAGTCTCGCCTGATCGCGCCCGGTGCCCCAGATGCGATCCGCCGGATAACCCTGTGCCAGGAGCCCACCCATGATCGCTTGCGCCATATTACCTGCACCGATAAACGCCAGAACGGGATATTCTTTATCTTTCATAATTGTACCTATACTGATGCGTGTCGATGTTGGTTTTTTTTCAAAAGCTATTACAACAGTGATTCAAATGGCTATTAAAGCCGCAGCTAAAAGGGGCTATTCCAATGTTTCTCGCACACCAAAGATCGCGGTGCCTATCCTGACGACTGTCGCGCCTTCGGCCACCGCGGCCTCCAGATCGTCGCTCATCCCCATCGACAGCGTACTCATCTGCGGCGCCAGGGGTTGGAGTGCTCTAAGCAACAGCCGCAGCGCCGCAAATGCCTCGCGCTGGCCGGTCTTATCCAGGCCAGCGGCGGGAATCGCCATCAGTCCACAGAGCCGCAATCCTGGCAAGCCCTGTACCTGCCGCACCAGATCTGCCGCCTGCTCCGGCAGAATGCCGGACTTGCTCGCCTCCCGGCTGATATTGATCTGGATACAAACCTTTAACGGCGACTTAGTCGCTGGCCGCTGCTCGCTCAGGCGTTGCGCGATCTTGAACCGGTCCAGGCTATGAAACCAGTCAAAATGTTCGGCCACCGCCCGGCTTTTATTCGATTGCAGCGGCCCGATAAAGTGCCAGCAGATATCCAGGTCAGCCAGCTGTTCGATTTTAGGCAAGGCATCCTGCAGATAATTCTCACCAAAATGTCGCTGTCCCGCACTATAGGCCTGCCGAATCATCTGCGCCGGTTTGGTTTTACTCACCGCCAGCAAGGTCACACTCTCGGGCAAACGCCCGAATCTTTGCTCGGCATCACTGATACGGGTTAAAGTCGTGCTAATCCTGTTGGCAATGCTACTCATCGGCTTTTCTTTAAGTAATAATACTGGCTGCAAGTTACTCACTCTATTGGATTGACCTATAAGGGTCCAGAGTCTGTCATGGATATCACCGAACTGTTAACGTTTAGCGTGCAACAGAACGCATCTGATCTGCATATCTCCGCTGGCGTTCCGCCAATGATTCGTGTCGATGGCGATGTGCGACGCATCAAGATGCCATCCCTGGATCACAAGCAGGTTCATTCGCTCGTCTACGAGATCATGAACGACAAGCAACGTAAGGACTTCGAGGAGTTCTTCGAGACAGATTTTTCGTTCGAGATCCCAGGCCTGGCACGCTTCCGGGTTAACGCCTTTAACCAGAATCTCGGTGCTGCGGCCGTATTCCGTACCATTCCTACCAATATCCTCTCGATGGACACACTCGGTATGGGCAAGGTCTTTAAAGATCTCGCTGACAAGCCTCGCGGCCTGGTGCTGGTCACCGGACCCACCGGTTCAGGCAAGAGTACCACGCTGGCGGCCATGGTCGACTACGTTAACGACACCCGTAACGACCATATCCTCACCATCGAAGATCCGATCGAATTTGTGCACCATAGCAAAAAATGCCTGGTCAATCAGCGCGAGGTACATCGCGACACCCTGGGGTTTTCCGAGGCGCTGCGCTCGGCGCTGCGTGAGGATCCGGATATTATCCTGGTCGGCGAGATGCGGGATCTGGAGACTATCCGCCTGGCATTGACGGCGGCTGAAACAGGGCACCTGGTGTTCGGCACCCTACACACGACCTCTGCCGCGAAGACCATCGACCGGATCATCGATGTTTTCCCAAGCGATGAAAAATCGATGGTACGCTCGATGCTGTCCGAATCCCTGGAGGGGGTTATCTCCCAGGCGTTGCTCAAGAAACCCTCGGGAGGCCGGATCGCAGCGCACGAGATCATGACCGGCACCCCGGCGATCCGCAACCTGATCCGCGAAGATAAGGTGGCGCAGATGTACTCAGCAATTCAGACCGGTGCGGCACACGGGATGCAGACGATGGATCAATGTCTGCAGACGATGGTCAAGAAAGGCCTGATATCGCGTGAGACGGCCCGTGAAAAAGCCAAGATGCCGCAAAACTTTTAGGAAGCTGACCGGCCCTTTATTTTAAGAGGAGCGCAATCGGTGAGCGGAACCGACCATTAACCATTAACAATTAACTAGGGTACCCGAGTGGACTTTACACAGCTTCTAAAGGTCATGGTAGAGAGGGAGGCCTCCGACCTCTTTGTAACAGCCGGCGCTCGCCCTAGTGTCAAGATCGACGGCTCCGTTAAGCCTCTGACCCGCGATTCGCTCACCGCCGAACAGGCACGATCGCTGACCTACAGCACCATGAACGACGCTCAGCAATCCGAATTCGAATCCACCCATGAGTGCAATTACGCGATCAGTGCCCCGGGCATAGGTCGTTTTCGAGTGAGCGCCTTCTTTCAGCGCAACTCGCCTGGCATGGTGCTGCGGCGCATCAAAAATGAAATCCCGACGATGGATGAGCTGCGCCTGCCGCCGGTGCTCAAGAAACTGGCGATGTCCAAGCGAGGGCTTATCCTGTTTGTAGGAGGGACCAGTACCGGTAAAACCACCTCGCTGGCCTCGATGATCGACTATCGCAACGAGAACACCAGAGGTCATATCATCTGCATTGAGGACCCGATTGAATTTATTCACGATCACAAGAAATGCATCATCACTCAGCGCGAAGTCGGGATCGACACCCCCAGCTTTGAGATCGCGCTAAAGAACACCCTACGCCAGGCTCCCGATGTGATCCTTATGGGCGAGATCCGCAGCAAAGAGACCATGAGCTACGGACTGCAGTTTGCAGAGACCGGACACCTGTGCCTTGCCACCCTGCACGCCAACAATGCCAACCAGGCGCTCGATCGTGTCATCAGCTTCTTCCCCCCCGAGCACCACGGTCAGTTGTGGATGGATCTGTCACTGAACATGAAGGCGATCATCGCTCAACAGCTGGTACCACGCGCCGATGGTAACGGCCGGGTTGCCGCAATCGAGGTGTTGATCAATACCCCGCTGGCCACCGACCTGATTCGCAAGGGCGTGGTCCACGAACTTAAAGAGCTGATGAAAAAATCGACCACTATCGGCATGCAGACCTTCGACCTGGCGCTGTTCAAGCTGTTTGAAGACGGGGAGATCACCTACGAGGATGCGCTTGCACATGCGGATTCGGCCAACGATCTGCGCCTGATGATCAAGCTATCGGCCGAATCCAACCCCAAGCTGCAGGAGAAGATAACCGGCTCCTCGGCCGAGGGAGAGATGTTTTTCCTCCAGGATGATAACGACTTCCTAAACGAGCCTTAAACAGCCCGCAGCCTAAGAACAGCAGACACTAAAAAGGCACCCTCGGGTGCCTTGGTGCCTTTCTGTATTACCTAAGCCATTGAATATCAATGAAGCAGGAAGACAACTAATCCTAAGGTGTCACACCTAAATGTATTAATTTTTGCTAAGAATGGATTTTGACAGAAGCGTCTAAGTGACATCGTAGCCCTGTAAAACTAGGTTTTTAGCACTGTCCGTTATCTACGGCAGCCCCTACAGTCTTTCCTCTGTATGTTAGATAATCGAAGAACCAGCGCTCACCAGCTCGTAATTCAGCAATGCTAACCTCCGTTTCATCAAACGCAACAAAGCTGCCATTTATGCCAGCTACGCCTTCTATGCGGTCAGAAAAGCTTTTTTCAATTACACGTATTTCTTTTTCTTGCTCAGTGGTTATGTCTTGGCTATGAACCAGCTTCCACTCACACTGGTAATTTTCGTCGTCTGGCAGCTCGGTGTCAGGCGAGTGGGTAACCAGCACCATGATTAGGTCGTCAGGGTATTTAGCAGAATACTTGCTTAACTTCTCTGCTAGTTTGTCTGAAAATTTGCTTAACCTGTCTGCAAAATTATCTGGAAATGCTGGGCGACAGTAGCGCGAAGTCATCCATGCTCTTAAATTATGCTTGTAGCGTTCAGAAACATGGTGATGTGCTGATGGTGAAAACAGTCCAAAGTGCTCACGTGGAAGCTGGAAACGATAGCGCATTTTAAGCTCTAGCGTTCCAGCATCAGCGTGTACAGAGTTTAGTATTGGGACGTGAAGTTCTCGAGGGCTATACCCCCCGATAAGGCGTTGATGAGGAGGCTGATCTAGGAGTACGCCTCCAATTAACTCTAGCCATGGCTCATCGCGATACGATTCATTAGCAATGCAGCATGTTTGAGTGACCACAATAAAAAGTTGGCATTCATTTCCGCCTTTACTATTGATGTGCCAGACTAACCAATCAGGGAGCTGGTCTCTCCCGATTAGAGACCATTGCTGCCAACCATTTTCAATAAGAGGGCTTGTTCGTGCCACGTTGCTATCCTTGCCTTGATGCTACAATTAAACACTCATCAGCTTAATGTCATCTGAGGGCGATAGTTTTTTTCCTTGCTTGTCCGAAGTGAGCGCCTTTTGTTGAGAAAAAATATTCTTCATAGCTATGTATGCCGCCTTGAACTGGGCTGGCTTCACCTCTGTACCTATAAGCAGCTCTTGTAGCTTATATTTTTCGCTAGGAACTCGGTATTTAAGAACTTTCCCCAGTGCTTTAGCATCAGAAGCATCAACACAAGATAGCGCTTCTATAACCACATCTAGGCGATGCTGATTTTCTGGTTTCAAGTTCCCATCGCTGGAAACCCAGTCATATATAGCTTGTCGAGTAACTCTGAAGATGCTGGCAGCTTGAGTTTTATTGAGACCGTATCGCTCAAGGACTGCTGCGGGAGTAAGAACGTGTTCTCGCTCACTATCGAGAAGGACTGCCCCCATTCCCTGTATATCAGAGGGAGGAGTCAGAATAATAATAATTTTACCGCTAGTTTGATTCCATAATGGAATAAGGTCTGGCAGCGGAAAATTACGAATAGGCTCTGCCGCGCTCAATAAATGACGGTTAGTAAAATAACCGTCATTAGCGTCAAAGCTTGGCTCATATTGAGCTGTGTGACCAATCATTATCGCCAATCCTCCAATGCTTGAGGGGCTACCGCCTTCCTGAATGCATGAGACGCAGCCTTGTGTAGTTCATCCATTATCGCTACAACTGTAACCGAATCAAAGGGTATCAGAGCATTTGACTGAGTACAGTGGTCGGTATCCAAAATAACGGAATTTGTAACCTGCTGAGGTTCCCCCAGAGGCGTGTATAGATCTAACAAATCTTGTGGGACGGTCATTTGATTAGCCATTATATGACTACGCATTATCAATGCACCATGCTCAGTAGGATTGTAGAATTCTAGTCGCCCCTGCGTTGGTGCATCGGTTTTAAAGTCATCAAGCGCAAGAGGCAGAAACCGATCTTGGAGAATGTCAGAAACTTGATGCTCATCAGTTGGGGAGATCAAGTCGATATAGCGAATACCAATGCCTTGATAGTAATCAAGAGCCACTATTTCACTATAAATATCAAGGAATTCAAGCAACCTCTTAGAGAAGTCTTCGAACCCAGCATAGGCGGTGGTGTGAAGGAAGATCCTGTTTGATTGGATTGCAACTCCCCACTTCTTGTCTACGCTAGTGAATACATAGCGAATGTTTGCTGTGTTTTCACTTTGAGTAACCCCTTCCGGTGACACATGAATCTGAACGTCCTGTAAGCTTTGCTGCTTATAGTCCGGATAAAGCTTCCGAAGTGTATCTTGGATCTGTGGAATGTAGCGCAAAAGGTTCGCTAGCGGCTGAGTTTGCACCATTCCAACAACATACACCAATGGCGCTTTTGATAGCTGCCCAATAGGCTGATATGCCATAACTTAACCCTTCCTGATTCGATGCTCGACTTTACATGCAACTTTACACTATGAACTGCTATGAAGAATAGACTACTTAGTACTAATCGAATCTCTTATGGTAAGAAAAAAAAGCCGCTAGCAGATGATTTTCAAAATACACCCCGCGATCAGACGGCTATGCATAGAGCGATCCTCTCAATCTCTAGGACTTCAGCATCGAAGCTGGTCGGTAAAGTGGCTGGGGGTGGTCAATCTCCCTGGTGCTGCTGAAGCTCGTAGGCTTGCCTGTAGAGATCGTTTGCCGCCTTGGTTATACATTGGGGTGCGTAGTAACGACGGGCCTTAGAGCCAAGCAGTGAACGCTTGCCGAGGTCTTTGCTGAGGTAGTCAGCAAGCCCCATATCAACGGCTCGCAACTCGTAGTAACTGCCTGCGTGTCGACCGGCTGTTTCAAAATTGATGTAGCGTGTCTCGTCCATATCAAGATCCACCTGGTGAAGAACCCATTCTGGTGAGTCTCTCTCGATGTTGAGATAGTTTTTGTAGTGAGTGTCGATCCTGACGTCCGTTGGGTGCTGATTGGTGTCTTTCATCAGCGCGTCACGAACAGCAGCTCTTTGTTCTGATGGTAACGTCATAACGATGTGAACGTGAAGAGTCTGGTCTTTGGATACTTCCATTACCAAAAAGAAATCGGGCTTACTTAGAAGACTACGGTTGAGTCGGCGGTTGATTTTATCGGCGTAGGCGCTGGCTGGCGCTCGGGTGCTTTGTAATAGCGAATCCGTTGTCTTCGCAGAGAGATTGACGGTAATGTGCAGCAAATCATGGTGCGCCTGCTTGCGCCGTCGCCGCTGCTCTACTGCCATGAATTGGAATCTTAGAGGGTAGGAAACCTTTAGGTTTCCGATCTTGTTCACTGCTTCCTTATTGCCTGGGTTAGGTAGCTTAGGAAGCCGTTCTAAGGGTGTTATTCTCTTATTATTAGTATCTACTGGAGCGAGAAGTGAACCGGTATATACCAGCCTGGACACCGCTCTTGCCAGCGCTGGGTTTGCGGGTGATTGCTCTTCGTCGATAATCACGGGTTTTGTCGCAAAATACTGAGCGTCTTTCATGTATAATTTGACTCTGCTATGGCGTAGCGGGAACGGCTGCTGATTCACAAATCAGTGGCCTTTTTTATGCGTGGCTTATGAGATTAAGCAGCTTCTAATGTTTCGGCTTCGTCGCCTTTTTGCTTCCTGCGCATCTCTGCAACCTCTGAGGCCGGTAGTTCGGAAATGATCAGCATCGGCAAGCCTTCTTGCTCAACGTCGCTTCTATCGAGTCCCAGGGCTTTCTGTGCCATGTCTGAGCTGTTCTTCAACGCTGAGCTGATCGCGGTCAGGCTTCGTGCAAGCAATGCGTGTTCTGACATGCTCCCTGGTATCGGGATAGCCGTGAATAGCTGGTTGATGTGTTCACGCAGCTGGTGAGCCTGGGCAATGTCATCGCGAATCAGGAACGCGGCCTGATCTCTGATCCAATCAGGATCTAAAGCTCGTCGTGCTTCCTTCCTGGCCTCTTCGATCAACTCAATACGTGCAGATCCCAGGGTAACGCCATAACGGGCCCTAACCCTTCTTACTGTTGACAGATCTACCCGAAACTGACGGGCTACGTCTGGCATTGAGCGGCCAATCTCCAACGAGGCAACGATCTTGGCTTCTGTCTCAGTAGGTGTTCTTTTGCTCACGGCTTCACCCCCAGCGCTGGCTGAGGAATAGTATTGCTTTGATATGCCTCCCAAAGTGCAGCCTTGATTTGCGTTGGATCATCTGGCGGTACCCGAAGACTGTAGCCGTTCATCAGTTCTCGACCCTCTTTTGCTTTGCCATTAACCAACTCATTCAAGAGCTGATTGCGGCTTTCCAGGCCGAAGAACTCTACCAGCTCATCAAGGATGGCTAGGCTCTCGCCGGACACAGAGAAGTAGGCTTCCTTTGTGCCTTCGGCTAGCGCTTTCTTTGCCCTGTAGCGGCGCTGGTATTCAGCCTTGCTCATCGTCTGCCCTTCGATAGGTGGGCGGCCTTGCTTAGGATCTCTCATGGTAATGATTCTCATTAGTGTTTAAAGAACTCATCATATCAGTCTATTTAGCTTATTGCTACTTGTAGCAGTAAAAGCGTGTAGTGCTACCGTTGAATTGCATGCCTCTTGATCTGAATTTATGATTTAGAGTCTTTCAGTAGGCGATAGAGAGTTGACGCCCCCATCTTGAGCTGTTTGGCTGCTGCTGGTACTGATGATCCATCTTCGATCAATCGCTTTGCGGTCACAATTGTCTCCGCTGACACCGCTGAACGCCCCTTGTACTTGCCTTCAGCCTTTGCGCGCTCGATGCCGATACGCTGGCGCTCAAGCATTTGTTCACGCTCCATCTTGGCTAGACCTGCCATAACTGTTAGCACCATTTCACCCGCTGGGGATGTGACATCAATTCCTCCCAGCTGATCAACAACCAAACGAATGCCTCTGCGCTTCAAATCCTGAGCTACGTCCAGAACCTCTTGAGTCTTCCTGCCAACCCGTGACACTTCGAAAACTATCAAACTATCGCCCTCTACAAGCGTTCTCAGCAGCTCTTGGAACTTTGGCCGGTCTGTAGTCGTACCGGTGAAGCACTCTGTTACGGTGCCAGCGTTGGGGTAACGCTGAGATAGATGTTCGGCTTGCTGGGTCGCGTTTTGATCGGCGGTGCTTACTCTGCTGTAGATGTAGTCCATTTGCTTCTCCAAATCTCTATGGGATCTAAGATGTGGAGAGAATACGGCATTCTCCCTATAAGAACAACCCTAAAGAGAGAGTATTGTCTTTTCTCTTTAGGCCGTGCCCTATCGAGAGACAGGAAGAGATAGCCGCGTCTATTCACTATATCCATCAAACCGATGACCGATTGCCAGCGCACCAAGGCCACTTTAGCCATCGCCAAAGGGCCTGGCGGGGCTCTGAGCGGCCTTAGAGACAAACATGAGAGGGAGATAGGAGCACGCAAGTGGCAGCTGAGAGGGAGTCACCCCTGCATAGCGGATTTGAAAGCGGTTATCAATAGACACACCAGATTTAGGTTCTGGCGGAGAACTGATAACCTGAAAATTAATTCACAAGGAAGTACCTATATGGGTCTGATCCATTTATCAAGAATACTAGTGCTGGCGCTAACGCTGTCCGTTACCCCATCTGCTTTTTCTGCTGACTTCGCCGCAGGTTTGACTGCCTACAAGAAAGGTGACTTTGCGACAGCCATGAAGGAATGGAGGCAGCTGGCCAAACAAGGGGATGCCGATGCCCAGTACAACCTGGCGACCATGTACAGCAATGGACAAGGCGTTCCGCAGGACTACCAAGCGGCTATCCCGTGGTACCGCCTTGCGGCGGAACAGGGGAATATAAAGGCTCAGCACAACCTTGGATTCTTATACGGGGATGGGCTTGGCGTCCCGCAGGACAATAAGGCAGCTGTTAAGTGGTACCGCCTTGCGGCGGAACAGGGTTATGCAAGTGCTCAGCGCAACCTTGGGTTCATATACGAAATTGGACGAGGCGTTCCGCAGGACTATAAGACGGCTATCAAGTGGTACACCCTGGCCGCTAATCAGGGAAGTGCCATTGCTCAGGTCAGCCTAGGGACCATGTACGACAGTGACGTTGGTGTCCCACAGAACTATAAGGCGGCTGTTAAGTGGTACACCTTGTCCGCTAATCAGGGGAATCCCTTTGCTCAGGTCAACTTGGGGCTCATGTACGCCAAAGGAAACGGAGTTCTCGTTGATTACGTTACCGCGCATATGTGGCTTAATATCGCCTCGTCTAACGGCCAAGACCCGGCCAATCGGAATGCTCTGGCTACAATAATGACTCCAGATCAAATCCAGGAAGCGCAAACGCTAGCTCGCGAATGGGTGAAAGCGCACGGCGGTTGATCCGGAAACTTGCTTAAAGCGCTACCTCCGCATGGAGCATTGTTAACTACTGATAGTTATGCACTTCGGAGGCTTGAGTACCCGTAATATCGCTGCTGCACTCAATGCCAGCGGACAACGGACAACGGACAGCAAGAAGAGCTGATCCCAATCAGCCCAGGTTAGCCGGTTAATCAAGCGCCTCGGAATCTGAGGCGGGTCATGAAGGCTTAAGTCCCTCTTCGATCTTTAAGCCGAACCAGATCTTATCAACCACGTTCTTTTTGATGTCTTCAAGCTCTAAATCGCCAAGATAAACCGTCTCTGATACCAGAGTTGGCTCTTCATCCTGCTGGATGTGCCCGGTAAGTGCGGAAACAGCCTCAATTCCAATTGATGCATTCCTGACAGCGTGCGTGATGATGGTGTGTCTGAAGCTGTAGAACGTTTTCCGATTGGGGATATGAGCGCCGTGCGCATCGAGCAATGCTGATGCCTTGCTAGAGAATTGGCTTGATGCAGAGCTGCTTCTCTCGCTGATGGTACTGAAAAGATAGAAGTCCGACGTTGCTTGCTTATGAAAGTCTAAGAAACCCAGCTTGATGACAGCATCGTGTATGGGGATTTTCCGGATACTATTTTTGTTCTTTGCTGTTCGCATTACCTGAGCATCCTTAATTTCATTCACGATGCTGAGATACCAAATTCCTGTCTGGGGGCACTCTTCGACACTTGAGCGACCAAGATAAAGCAGTTCGCCGTTTCGAGCGCCGGAGTAAAGAGCCATGATGAACATCCAGAACATAGTCTGCCCATCTCTATCAAGACCGCGCCAACCATTGAGGAAAAACGGGCTGTCAAAAATAGCTTTCAGGTCGGATGGGGTAAAATGGAGCCGTTTGGAATTATCTTTGATGATTGGCAGCTCAATCCTAGCTGTATGCAAAGCCCCGACAGATTTCGAGATCAATCCCATGCTATAGGCGTCAGAAAGCATCTTCTTGATTGCCCCCATGCACTTCTTATGAGCTGTTGTACCTGTGAGTGTCCCTTTCCCATAAATCCCAGCATTTTTAAGGTCATTTAGGGATTGATGATGCCGCGACTCTTTATTCGTTAGCACTCTGCTGGGCAGATTAGGGAAGTGTGTATCGAAGGCCTGTAAGTGCTCCAATGTTATTTGATCAATCCGAAGGTTCCCGTTGATCAGGGCAAAGAACTTAGCCGCGTTCTGATTGTAGCGCTTAACGGAATCAGATGGTTCATCTGCCGCATTGCCGAGCCATTTCATTTTGGCATGAAGCCATCGCTTATAGTGGTGCTCGCCTAGCTCCAAGATCGTTGGCGCTAGTTTAATGGGGGGGACGGACACTGGGGGTGGGACGGTTACGGGCTGAAGGTGTTTACCATAAGCAGCTGCTACTCTCTCTGCCCGCTCAGTTGCCCTCTGGTGGTCCTCTTCAGTTCCGTCCGTTTCTGTATAGGTCTCTGTGGTTCCGTCCGAGTGGCGTATTTCGTGAGTAAAGTAACCAACCTTAAACGTTTTTTCATCTGTCATGCTTTCCAGTCGCTCTATTGCATCATCGTACTCAACCCGCATAACTCTCGCCCTCTTCACGGCCAGCTTGCGGCTATCGGTTTGGAGGCTGCGTCTGATTTCCCTTTTGTTAGGAAAGTGCAGCCTCAAATGGATTGGGATTATAAAGCGAAAATAGTAGGTTCCGTGCCGATTCCGGCAAAGAAATGAAGGCTGTTGTGGCAAAGAATTTCCTCCCAGTGTATCAGGGAGGTGTGACACCTCTCAGCAGCTAGAAGCTAGGTTGCCCGTGGCTTCTGGCATTGAGGGCTGATTGAAGCGGCACCCTCGGGTGCCTTTTTAGTGTCTTTGCTATAAAGAACTTAACGCTGACTTAGATAGCGTCTGAGCCGGTCTCGCCGGTGCGGATACGGATAATCTGCTCCAGAGCAGTCACAAATATCTTACCGTCACCAATTTTACCGGTATTGGCTGATGCCGTGATCGTTTCTATCACCTGATCTACCAACTCATCGTCAATCGCCGCCTCGATCTTTACCTTGGGCAGAAAATCGACCACGTATTCGGCGCCACGATAGAGTTCGGTATGACCCTTTTGACGCCCGAAACCTTTAACCTCGGTAACAGTGATCCCCTGAACCCCTATTTCAGACAGTGCCTCGCGCACATCATCGAGTTTGAAGGGCTTAATGACAGCAGTAACTAGTTTCATCGAAATCTCCTAAGGGCACAAAAGCACAGCGCCGCACCTAAATTCTGAGCGCCAGTATAACCCGATATTTTTCTCCAGAGCTATTCAAGCCCACCGCTTTGCTCTCTAACGGCCCGAAGTGTGAAATCCAAGCTCCTCAGACCTGCCGCTTGGCTAAATCACGCTACTCTTAACCTGAGTGCCTGCTACCTTCAGAGTCTTCATGCCAAGAATTTACACCGCATTTAGCGGGTCGCTGGCCGCCATCGCCATCGCCTCTGCCATCTGGTGGAACAGTCGTCCACAACCGGTCATGGTCGATACCGTTCGGGTTGAGCGTGGCCAGGTCGAGCGCAGCTTGGTCAACACCCGCGCTGGCACCGTAAAAGCCTGCCGTCGCGCCCAGTTATCCCTGGCGATCGGGGGTCAGATCGCCCTGTTGGCGATTAGCGAGGGTGATTATGTAAAAAAAGACCAATTATTGATCGAACTCTGGAACGAAGATCTTAAAGCCAGCCTGGAACAAACTCGGCGAGCGGCGCAATCTCTCCATCTCGAACAGGCTGCGATTTGCATCCGCGCCCATAACGCGCAACGTGAAGCGGATCGTATCGCAACCCTGCTTGTCCGCAAGATGATCTCCGAGGAGCGGGCTGACCAGACCCAGGCAGAAGCCGCAGCGATCGCTCTCAGCTGCCGCGCAGCGGGTGCCCGGAAACAGGAGGCCGAGGCACGTATTGCAATGGCCGAAGCAGCGCTGGAACGGACCCGACTCCGTGCTCCGTTCGCCGGCATCGTCGCCGAAATAAGCGGTAAAGTAGGCGAATACGCCACTCCCTCACCCCCCGGGGTCCCCACGCCGCCCGCCATCGATCTGCTCACCGATGACTGCCACTATATCGAAGCCCCGATCGATGAGGTCGATGCCGCCGAACTCAGTCCCGGCCAGCCGCTGCGCATCGAACTGGATGCCTACCGGGGCCAGCGCTTTGCCGGAACCCTCAGGCGTATCGCACCCTATGTGCTGGACCTGGAAAAACAGGCGCGGACGGTGACCGTCGAAGCCGAGTTCAGCCGACCTCCCGGGATCCGCCTGTTGGCCGGCTACAGCGCCGATCTGGAGATTATTCTGCAAAACCGTGCCGACACCCTGCGCATCCCTTCCGAAGCGCTGCTCAATGAGCGCTATGTATTGCTATATCAGGAGGGGCAGCCACTATCGCAGCGCGAGGTTAAGACAGGGCTCAGCAATTGGCGCTACACCGAGATCCTTTCCGGACTGGTCGCAGGCGATCAGATCGTCAGCTCGCTGGGACGCAGCGAGATCAGGGCAGGTGCTCTGGCCGTGACGGTGACGGACGGTGGTCAATGAACACCAGCAACCCAGCGTCTGCGGCCATAATCGAACTGCGCCAGCTAAGCAAGCAGTACCCGATCGGGAACGCGTCTTTCCAGGCCCTGAGCGCCGTCGACCTGAGCATCCGCGCTGGCGAGTATCTGGCCATCACCGGCCCCTCAGGATCAGGCAAGTCCACCCTGCTCAATATGATCGGCCTGCTGGACCGGCCTGACACGGGCTGTTATCGCCTCCATGGCGAGGCCACCCAAACCCTGACCGAGGAGCAGCGTGCACGTCTGCGTCGTAACCAGATCGGCTTTATCTTTCAGGCCTTCCACCTGATTCCACGCCTCAGCGCCCTGGAGAATATCAGTCTGCCGCTGATGCTGGCGGGGCTATCGGGTTCGGAACAGCAGCGGCGCGGTAGGCAGGCATTAGCGCAGGTCGGCCTGGATCCACAGGCCCGGCAACGGCCCAATCAACTCTCCGGTGGCCAGCAACAACGCGTCGCCATCGCCCGTGCCATCGTGATGCAGCCGCCCCTACTGCTGGCGGATGAGCCAACCGGCAACCTCGATCAGCATTCTGGAGCCGAGGTGCTGGCACTGCTCGAAGGGCTCAACGATCAGGGGATGACCCTGCTGATCGTAACCCATGACCCGGCGGTGGCCCGACGCTCTCGCCGGCAGTTGCAGCTGGTTGACGGCCGCATCCACAGCGATAAACGATCATGACCCTCGTCGATCAGTTACGCTTCACGGCCCAGGTACTGGCTCGCCAACGCTGGCGTACCGCACTGCTACTACTGACCATTATCCTCGGTGTCGCCTCGGTCGTGGTACTCACCAGTGTCGGCGAGGGTGCCCGGCGCTATGTCGCCGGCGAGTTCTCGGCGCTGGGGCAGCAGATTTTGGTGGTACTGCCGGGTAAGACTGAAACCCGCGGTGCCGCCCCGCCTCTTTATGGCACCTCGCCTCGCGACCTGACCCTGGAGGATGCCAATGCCCTGGCCCGGATCGGCACCCTTCGCCGTATCGCACCGGTCATCGCCGGAATGGCCCGGGTCAGCTACGAGGGAGTCGCCCGTGAGGTGATCACTCTCGGCACGACACCGGACTTCTTCCCCCTGCGCAATCTGACCATCGGCCTCGGCAAACCCCTGCCTGCCAGCGCCGTCGATACGGCCTCGCCCACTCTGGTGCTGGGCGCCGAACTCAAACAGGCGCTCTTCGGCAACCGCAATCCGCTGAATCGTTGGCTGCGCATCGGTGAACGACGCTTCAGGGTCGTCGGCGTACTCGAAGAGCGTGGCGAATCTCTGGGGCTGGATATGCGTGATATGGCGATCATCCCGGTCCGTTCTGCCGAGCAGCTCTTCAACTCAGCGGGCTTGTTTCGGATCCTGTTGGAGCTCAGGCAGGTCGATCAGCTCGAGACCGCCAGGCAGCAGATCCTGGAGTTGATCCGGCTACGCCACTATGGCGAGGAGGATGTCACCCTGATCAGTCAGGACTCGATCCTCAGCAGCTTTGATAATGTCCTCAGCATCCTGACCCTTGGCGTTGCAGCGATCGCCGCGATCAGCCTGCTGGTCGCCGGTATTCTAATAATGAATATCAGCCTGATCTCGGTCAGTCAGCGCCAGCGCGAGATCGGCCTGCTTAAGGCTCTGGGGGCGCCAGCCAGTCTGGTGCGGGCACTGTTTCTGCATGAGGCGCTGCTGCTCACCGGCAGCGGTGCGTTAATCGGTATCGCCGCCGGTGAATTGACTGTGGCGCTGGCGTTACAGCTGCTCCCCAACTTTCCCTTCTTTGCACCACTGTGGGCGGAACTGAGCGCGATACTGATCGCGGTTGGCTCTGGCCTGCTGTTCTCCTGGTGGCCTGCGACCCGCGCAGCCAAGCTCGACCCCATTCAAGCCATGCGTGGCGTAAGCGGAGGCCATCAATGAGCAGCAACTATCTGGTAAGACTCTCCTGGTGGCGCTACCTACCCATTCGTGCTGCAGGTCTCGACCCCGTTCTGGCGCTACGTGGCTCAGGCGGAGGCCATCGATGAGCATTCGCCCATGAACTCCCTCTCGTGAAAACGGTCGATAGCATTCGCTGGATCTGGTGCGCGCTGTTGGCGCAACGACTACGCAGCCTGCTGACGCTGTTGGGGATGGCGATCGGGATCAGCGCTGTCACTCTGATGAGTGCGCTCGGCGAAGGGGTTCGCCAGCACGTGTTGCAGGAGTTTACCCAGTTTGGCAGCCACCTGCTGGCGATCACCCCCGGCAAGACCGAAACCTTTGGCATCGGTGGCATGCTCAACACCCTGCGGCCGCTATCGCTGGCAGATGCCCGCTCGCTGTCCCGGCTCCAGAGCGTTGAGAAGGTCGTCCCGGTGGTGTTCGGCACGGCTGCGATCAAACACGCCGGCCGCAGCCGCCACAGCAATGTCGCCGGTGTCGGACCCGATGCCCAGAGCGTCTGGCAACTCCGCCTGGCGCAGGGTCGCTTCCTGCCGCAGGATGATCTGGAAAACGCCCGGCCCTTCGCGGTGCTGGGCAGCACGCTGAAACGGGAACTCTTTGGTGACGCTCAGGCGCTGGGGGAGAGCGTTCATATCGGCAGCAGCCGCTTTAGGGTTATAGGGGTGCTCGCCCCCAAAGGCCAGTTTCTGGGCACCGATCTGGATGACAGTGCTTACATCCCGGTATCACGCGGCCTGAAGCTGTTCAACCGTGAAAGCCTGATGGAGATCGATCTGGCCTATCACCCCGGCATCAGCACCCGTCTGATCAGCGACCGCGTCAGGCAGCGGTTGATTGCGCGACACGGCCTGGAGGACTTTACCCTGATCACCCAGGACGAGGTGTTGAAAAGCCTCGATCAGATCCTGCGGATGCTCAAATATGCCGGTGGCAGTCTGGGGTTGATCTCGCTGGTGGTCGGCGGTGTCGGCATTCTCAGCATCATGCTGATCACCACCACGGAGCGCGCCCCCGAGATCGGCCTGCTGCGCGCGCTGGGATGCAGTACCGCACAGATTCGCAACCTGTTTCTGGGGGAGGCGATACTGCTGGCACTGGCAGGCTGCCTGCTGGGTCTGGCTATCACCGCCGCGCTGTTACTCCTCAGCCGCTGGTTACTGCCAGGGCTGCCTTTAACCGCCCCTGTTCAGATGCTGTTACTGGCGCTCGCAGTATCGGCCCTGATCGGGCTGCTGGCCGGGGTAAAGCCCGCTACCGATGCCGCCGCTATGAACCCTATCGTGGCGTTACGGCAGGAGGAGTGAACCGGGGGTGGTTCTCTGTAGGTTAGCAGCTGAAGGCTCCTGCAACAGCGGCATTTCCCTCATCCTTGTGGGTCGGGCTTTAGCCTGACAATCGCTGCGCCAGCCTAATCAACGCCTTTTAATCAACGTACTGGGTCTCACGGGTGCGGTTATAGACGCCACCCTGGCTGCTATCCACCTGGAGTACGCCACGCCCTCCGTTGAAGTATTTAACAAACACCGGTGTATTGGGGCTGATCAGCACCCCCTGCTGGACGATCTGAATGCTCTTGCCGTTCTGCAGTTCGACTATGTAAGCAAACGCCTTTTGATTGTATTGGGTGGCTTTCTCACCCAGCATCCCGCCGAGTAACGCCCCAGCCCCCATAGCCCAACTGCGGCCGGTGCCGGCGCCCACTTCACTACCCAGACCTAAACCGATGATAGTACCTACCAGAGACGCCCCTGGAGTTCCTTCAGCTTGGACCTGAACCTCCTCGGCGGTCAGTATCACGCCGCGCTGAATAGCGACAGCACGCTGCGCCTCGCTGGCGTGCAGTGTACGGGCATCCATATTGGTGGGATTACCCAGACAACCTGTCAGTCCTAGCGTTAAGCCTACAAGCAAGCCGATTAATGGCAGTGATCTTTTGATTTTCATCTGAACCTCACTTTCTCAAGACACGTACATTGATCCGGAACCCTAACCATGGATCCTATTGCAGTATAACAGGCTAGAGATTAAGGCAGCCTGAACCCGGAAAAGTTCAGGCAAGGTGCAGTGTTTAACGGTGGAGTGGAATTAGATAGGGAGAGCACAGCCGATTACGTGTCTTTCTGGCAACAAAAAAAGCCAGGCATTGCCTGGCTTTTCTCAGAGTCTGGCGCTGCGGCTATCAGATATGACTCACCTGGCTGATCTCGTACTCCACCTTACCGTTGGGGGTGACCACGACTGCTACATCGCCCTCCTCCTTGCCGATCAGGGCGCGCGCGATCGGCGAGTTGACCGAGATCTTCTTCAGCTTAATATCCGATTCATCATGGCCCACAATCTGGTAGGTTACCTCCATATCGGTCTCCAGGTTGATCAGTGCCACCGTGGTGCCGAAAATAACCCGCCCGGTACAGGGGATCTGAGTCACATCGATCACCTGGCAGCCGGCCAGATTGCTCTCGATCTGCTTGATCCGCCCTTCGCAGAAACCCTGCTGGTCGCGGGCGGCGTGGTATTCGGCATTCTCTTTCAGATCGCCGTGCTCACGGGCAATGGCGATGTCCTTAATAATACGAGGACGATCGACTGTCTTAAGCAGTGTCAGCTCGTCACGCAGGCTCTGCTCGCCCTGCAATGTCATAGGTACCTTAATCATTGAAGCTCTCCACTCGGTGTTCCAGCAACACCCTTTCCAGACACTATAGTCGCATGCAGGTCCTGTAGCCGCCGTACCTGTTTCTCTTCACCGAACTGCAGCGCCCGCACCTCCGCCTCGGCGCCAGCCAGGGTAGTGGTGTAGGGGATCTTATGCTGGAGCGCAGAGCGGCGGATCGCCGACGAATCGGCAATGGCCCGCCGGCCCTCTGTGGTGTTGATCACATAGACGATCTCGTCATTCTTGATCATGTCGACGATATTAGGCCGCCCTTCGGTGACCTTGTTAACCCGTGCCGAGACAATCTCGTGCTCAGCCAGCAGCTGATGGGTGCCTTCGGTCGAGATCACATCAAAACCCAGCGCGATAAGATCGCGAGCCACACCGACAATACCGGCCTTATCGACATCACGCACACTGATAAAGGCTTTGCCCGGCTCGGGAAGGGTTTCATTCGTCCCTACGTGAGCCTTAGCGAAGGCTTCACCGAAGCTGTCACCGACCCCCATAACTTCGCCGGTAGACTTCATTTCTGGCCCAAGAATAGGGTCGACACCCTGAAACTTGTTGAACGGGAACACCGCCTCCTTAACGCAGAAATAAGGAGGCACGATCTCCTCGGTAAAGCCCTGGGTTTCAAGACTAATGCCAACCATGACCCGGGCCGCGATCTTAGCCAGGGATACACCGATACACTTGGAGACGAAAGGCACGGTCCGCGAGGCGCGTGGATTGACCTCGATCACGTAGATCTCGCCATCCTGATAGGCCAGCTGGGTATTCATCAACCCGACAACCCCCAGCTCCAGCGCCATGGCCGAGATAATCCCGCGCATCTCGTCCTGGACATCCGCGGCCAAGTTATAGGGGGGTAGTGAACAGGCCGAATCTCCCGAATGCACACCACACTGCTCGATATGCTGCATGATCGCGCCGATCACCACTCGTTCGCCGTCGCAGACGGCATCGATATCGACTTCGATGGCCGCCGACAGGAATCGATCCAGCAGCACCGGCGCATCGTTGGAGACCTGTACCGCCTCTTTCATGTAACGGCGCAGCTCCTTTTCGTTGAAGACCACTTCCATCGCCCGGCCACCCAACACATAGGAGGGTCGCACCACCAGCGGATAGCCTATCTTTACGGCCTGGACCACCGCCTCTTCGAGAGAGCGCACGGTCGAGTTCTCAGGCTGCAGCAGCCCCAGACGCTGAATCATCTGCTGAAAGCGCTCCCGGTCCTCGGCACGGTCGATCGCCTCAGGGCTGGTGCCTATAATAGGAACCCCGGCTGCCTCAAGCGCTACCGCCAGTTTCAGCGGCGTCTGGCCACCGTACTGGACGATCACGCCCTTGGGCTTCTCGACCGCCACGATCTCCAGCACGTCCTCCAGGGTAACCGGCTCAAAATAGAGGCGGTCTGAGGTGTCGTAATCGGTAGATACGGTCTCGGGGTTGCAGTTGACCATAATGGTCTCGTAACCATCTTCACGCATCGCCAGGGCCGCATGGACACAGCAGTAATCGAACTCTATCCCCTGGCCAATCCGGTTCGGACCGCCGCCCAGCACCATGATCTTGTCACGGTCGCTCGGATCGGCTTCACACTCCTCCTCGTAGGTGGAGTACATATAGGCCGTATCGGTCGAAAATTCGGCGGCGCAGGTATCAACCCGCTTATACACCGGGCGCACACCCAGGCTATGACGACGCTTACGGAACTCCTTCTCGCTGACAGCCAGCAGGGTCGCCAGACGCGCATCGGAGAAACCTTTACGCTTGAGACCGAAGACCAGCTCTTTATTCAGGTCAATCAGGCCCAACTTGGCCACCATCGCCTCTTCGCTGATCAGATCTTCGATCTGCGCCAGGAACCAGGGATCCACACCACTGAGTTTATAGATCTCGGCGATACTCATACCCGCGCGAAAGGCATCACCGATATACCAGATGCGTTCACAACCGGGGTTTTTCAGTTCGCGCAGCAGCTTTTCGCGGGCATCGTCTGCCGTCAAGTCGAGAATAGGATCGAAACCATCCCTGCCGACCTCTAAGCCGCGCAGAGCTTTGTGCATCGATTCCTGAACCGTCCGCCCGATCGCCATCACCTCACCCACGGACTTCATCTGCGTGGTCAGGCGATCATTGGCCTGCGGGAATTTCTCGAACGCAAAACGGGGGATCTTGGTGACCACGTAATCGATCGCCGGCTCAAAGGATGCTGGGGTACGGCCGCCAGTAATATCGTTCTGCAACTCATCCAGGGTGTAACCGATCGCCAGCTTGGCCGCGACGCGGGCGATAGGAAAGCCCGTCGCCTTGGAGGCCAGGGCCGAAGAGCGGGATACCCGCGGATTCATCTCGATCACCACCAGGCGACCGGTATCAGGACACATGCCGAACTGGACGTTGGAACCACCGGTCTCGACACCGATCTCACGCAGTACCGCCAGCGAGGCGTTACGCATGATCTGATACTCTTTATCGGTCAGGGTCTGGGCTGGCGCTACGGTGATTGAATCGCCGGTATGGACGCCCATCGCATCGAAGTTTTCGATCGCGCAGACAATGATGCAGTTGTCGTTCTTGTCCCGCACCACCTCCATTTCATACTCTTTCCAACCGATCAGGGATTCGTCGATCAACAGCTCATTGGTCGGCGACAGATCCAGACCGCGTTCGCAGATCTCGACAAACTCCTCTTTGTTGTAAGCGATGCCGCCGCCGGAGCCACCCATCGTAAACGAGGGACGGATGATGCAGGGAAAGCCCAGCGGCACCTGCACCTGCAGAGCTTCAGCCAGCGAGTGGGCGATAGAGGCGCGCGGACAGGCCAAGCCAATACGCTTCATCGCCTTGTCGAAACGATCACGGTCTTCGGCCTTATCGATGGCATCGGCGGTCGCGCCGATCATCTCGACACCAAAGGTCTCCAGTACCCCTTCACGCTCCAGATCGAGCGCACAGTTCAACGCGGTCTGCCCCCCCATGGTCGGCAGGATCGCATCGGGGCGCTCTTTTTCGATAATCTTGGCGACCGTCTGCCAGTTGATCGGCTCGATATAGGTCGCATCGGCCATCGCTGGATCGGTCATAATGGTGGCAGGGTTGGAGTTGACCAGGATGACCCTGTAGCCCTCCTCGCGCAACGCCTTACAGGCCTGGGCGCCGGAGTAATCGAATTCGCAGGCCTGACCGATAATGATAGGTCCGGCTCCGATGATCAGGATACTTTTTAAGTCTGTACGCTTTGGCATGAGTCTGTAACCGGTCTGTTTGTTCTGTATCGGCGCCCGCGATTGGGATGGCGGGCGCGCTGGAAGCACTGACTGCTAGGGGTGCGCCCTTAAGCGCGACGCGCCTGCATCAGGCTGATAAAGCGATCGAACAGGGGCGCCACGTCATGTGGACCGGGGCTGGCTTCGGGGTGTCCCTGAAAGCTAAACGCCGGTTTGTCGGTACGCTCGATCCCCTGCAACGAACCATCAAACAGTGACTTGTGGGTCACCCGCAGGCAGTCGGGCAAGCTACCCTCATCGGCCGCAAAGCCGTGATTCTGGCTGGTGATCAGCACGGTTCCTTTCGCCAGATCCTGTACCGGATGATTGGCGCCGTGGTGACCAAACTTCATCTTCACCGTCTTGGCGCCGCTCGCCAGGGCCAGCAACTGATGCCCCAGACAGATACCAAATACGGGGATATCGGTTTCCAGCAGCTGCTGAATCGCTTCAATCGCGTAGCTGCAGGGTTCGGGGTCACCGGGACCGTTGGACAGGAAGACACCGTCAGGATTAAGCGCCAACACATCGGCGGCCGAGGTCTGTGCCGGCACGACTGTCAGCCTGCAGCCCCGCGCGACCAGCATTCGCAGGATATTGCGCTTAACGCCAAAATCGTAGGCGACCACATGGAAGGGCTGCTCGGCCGGATCGATCGACGTATGCCCGACACCCCAGGCCCAGGTGCTTTCATTCCACTCATACGTCGTCTTGGCTGAGACCTCTTTGGCCAGGTCCATCCCTTTAAGACCCGGAAATGTCCGTGCCGCCTGCAGCGCCCGCTCGACATCGGCGTCACCGAGATCTTCGCCGGCGATGATGCAGCCGTTCAGCGAGCCCTTTTCGCGCAGGATCCGGGTCAGCCGACGAGTATCTATATCGGCGATACCGACCACACAATTATCTTGCAGGTACTCGTCCAGACTCTGTTCATTGCGCCAACTGCTGGCCAGCAACGGCAGATCACGAATAACCAGCCCGGCCGCCCAGACAAACTCAGATTCTTCATCCTCGCTGTTGGTGCCGGTATTACCTATATGCGGGTAGGTCAGGGTCACGATCTGACGGGCGTAAGAGGGATCCGTCAGGATCTCCTGATAGCCGGTCATCGAGGTGTTGAAAACCACTTCACCCGTCGTCTCACCCTCGGCGCCAATCGCCTTGCCCCTGAATACACTCCCGTCTTCCAGGGCCAAAATAGCTGCTTTGCTCAATGTCGCCTCCCACTGAAAATGTAACGCGGGATTACAAATTCCCGACTACTCTCTGCAAAAAAGCGAGAGGCGAAGTAACTATCCGCATCCCGCTTTTTTATAGTTATTTATTGGCTAACTTCAACCCAGCCAAACAGGCTGCATGTTACTAGAACAGGGCGAAATTTTCCAGCGCTAAACCACTCAGGTTCAGCGATGTCCCTGCACTCGCGGCAGATGACCCGCAGGGATTTTTTTGTAGGTTAGGCTTGTAGGTCGGACTTTAGTCCGACAAGCCTAGCAAGGCGTGGCTATTGCTGGACTACTCTCTACCCAAAAAAAACGCCGACTCACAGGCAAATAAAAACGGGAGCCGAAGCTCCCGTTTTTATTTGCAGTTTTTATAAGAAAGAACCACTTGAGCTAGTAACTACTTCTTAATAGTACCTTCAAGGTCCGCTTCTACCCGGCGGTTGGCGAGACGCCCTGCTGCCGTATTGTTACTCGCAACCGGCATATCCTCACCGTATCCCTCGGCTGAGATCTGACCCGGTGCAACACCGTACTGCTCGACCAGACGCTTGGCAACCGCGTTAGCCCGGCGCTGTGACAGGTCTTTATTGTAAGCCGCTGCACCTGTGGAGTCGGTATGCCCCTTGATCACAACCGTTGATTTCGGATCTGCGCCCAGCACATAAGCCACCGCCTTCATCTGCGCCTCGTAGTCGGAGGTTACCTCATCGGAATTGGTTTGAAACTGCACTTTCATCTTCACAGTAACATTTTTATATTCAACAACCGCGCAGCCCTTAGAATCGACCTTCTGACCCTTGATGGTGCCTGGGCACTGGTCATTCATATCGGCGACGCCATCACCATCGGAGTCCAGCGGGCAGCCACGCATATCGACCGCGACACCCTGGGGGGTAGATCTGCAGGCATCCTTGCTATCTGGAACGCCATCGCCATCCGCATCGGCAGGCGCCATAACCACCGGTGCCACCTCGATGACATCACAGCCAGGAACCTGAGACCCTTCGAACCAGCTAGAGGTGCGTACACAATTTCCTGAGCTGTCTTTTACAAACCCGCCTGATGTGCTGGACACATAGGGGGCATCCTGGGAAAAACCCGTCGCGGGCAGTGCCAGCAGAGATGAAACCGCAGCAATCACTAGTATTTTTTTCATTGTTATCCCTTTTCTCAGCCAGCCCTGCAACCAGAGCTGTCGCTATAGAGTCTGGCTGTAAATGTTTGATCGACCAAGGCTTCCCTTAGCATCCAGTGTTTGGGCCAGCATCAAAGCTGCCCGCACAAACGTATAGCTCTGTAAGTACAGTTATGTTATTCGATGTCAGTCGAAATTCCAGCCAAAAAGCTGAGCAATCATATTACAGGGGCCGTCAAAGAAAACAATAGCTCTATTATCGCAACCCAAGCACATCTTGCATGTCAAACAAGCCCTTATCATGTAGGCGAAGCCAGCTGGCAGCGCGCACGGCACCCTTGGCGAAGGTCATTCGTGAGCTTGCCTTGTGGGTGATCTCGACGCGCTCGCCCTCGGTAGCAAAGAGCACGGTATGATCACCGACAACATCGCCGGCGCGCACCGTGGAGAAACCGATCTCCTTGGCAGGGCGCGCCCCGGTATAACCTTCCCGGCCATAAACGGCACACTCGGACAGATCGCGCCCCAGCGCCTCTGCGACCACCTCGCCCAGCCGCAATGCGGTACCTGAAGGAGCATCGACCTTGTGGCGGTGATGCGCTTCGATCACCTCGACATCATAATCCTCGGCCAACACCCTGGCCGCCAACTCCAGCAACTTGAAGCACAGATTAACGCCGACGCTCATATTGGGGGCGAACACCACCGGGATACAGGTCGCCGCCTCTGCAATCTGCGCCTTCTGCGCCTCATTAAAGCCGGTGGTGCCTATCACGATCGATTTACCGTGCTCACGGCAGAACGCCAGATTGGCCAGGGTCAGTTCGATGCTGGTGAAATCGATCAGCAGGTCGAAATCATCCACCCGCTCGGCCAGACTTCCAACCGTCGCTACACCCAGGTTGCCGACACCGACCAGCTCGCCGATATCGGCACCCAACAGCGAGCTGCTGGGATTGATAATCGCCGCACCCAGCGTTGTTTCTGGCGCATCCAGCACCGCCTGCACCAGATTCTTACCCATACGACCGGCCGCTCCGGTAATCGCTATCCGCGTCATCTCTATCACCTCAACATTACTGTTGCGACAGTATACAGACAACCGCAGGGATACAGAGATTTGGCCAGATTATGGGTAATCAGGTAAATCTTTCCTTTATCTCCAGAACGGTGCTTGCATTCAACCACCACATCCGGCTTAATACGCCCCACGCCAGAGACGGCGATGCAGATGTGGCGGAATTGGTAGACGCGCTAGCTTCAGGTGCTAGTGTACGTATGTACGTGGGAGTTCGAGTCTCCCCATCTGCACCAATCATTGTACAACCCTCGTTCTATTCAAAACCTGCTCTTCTGAGCATTCGCTTTCCCTACGCGGCCTCGTAGCATGTTCACGTTGCCTGCAACTCTTCTCTGCACGCTTATCTTCACTTTTATCCGCACTTTTGCCTGCCTATCGACAGACGCTGATACCTCTGCGTAAAACATGCTGGCCGATCGCCAGCGTTTGAGTTATAAAGTAACATTATTTTCCTGATTGAGCCTCTGATCGCCCCATGACCCCTATTTCCCGCAACGATCCGTTACCCGCCTTTAATACCGGCCACGATCACGGCCACTGCATCGACCAAGCGCTGAGCCGCGCCCAGCGGCTGTGCAAGCAGCAACGCGCCCGCCTGACGCCCGTCCGTCAGCGAGTACTGGAGTTGATCTGGCAGAGCCATCGGCCGCTGGGTGCCTATCAGATTCTTGAGCAACTCTCCCGGGATGGCTTTAACTCCGCCCCGCCAACCGTCTACCGCGCGCTCGAATTTCTGCTCGAACAGGGGCTGGCACACCGGATCACCTCACTGAACGCCTTTATAGGCTGCAGCCATCCCGAGCACCACCACCAGGGCTATTTCCTGATCTGTCGCGATTGCGGCAGCACTCAGGAGCTGCAGCAGGAAACCCTGGACGTGCACCTGAAACAAGCCGCCGCCGCCGAGAACTTTATTATCGAATCGCAGATTGTCGAACTCGGCGGACTCTGTCCGAGCTGCCAGGCAGCCCCTGAGGAGCCGCACCCATGAACCCCTTGATTGAGACCCGCCAGCTCAACCTGGCTCTGGGGGGGCGAACCGTTCTAAGCAATATCAACCTACAGCTTGAACCTGCCAAGATAATCACCCTGATCGGCCCCAACGGCTCGGGGAAATCGACCCTGGTGCGGTTGCTGCTGGGACTGATCAAACCTGATAGCGGCCAGATTGATCGCCAGCCACAGCTGCGGATCGGCTATATGCCGCAAAAACTACATATAGATGCCACCCTGCCGCTGACCGTCAAACGTTTTCTGCAGCTAGCCGGTCGCTACTCAGATAGTCAGCTGCAGCAGGCGCTGGTACAGGTGCGTGCCGATCACCTACTGGGCAACCCGATGCAACAGCTCTCTGGCGGCGAGACCCAGCGCGTGCTGCTGGCACGCGCTCTGCTCAGGAAACCCCAACTGCTGATTCTTGATGAACCGGCACAGGGGGTCGATATAAACGGTCAGGTCGAGCTCTACGCGCTGATCGCCGACCTGCGCCAACGGCTCGGCTGTGGCGTGCTGATGGTCTCCCACGACCTGCATCTGGTGATGGCCAGCACCGATACGGTGATCTGCCTGAACCAGCATATCTGCTGCTCGGGCCACCCGGAACAGGTCAGCAACGATCCCTCCTATATCGCCCTGTTTGGCCGCAAAGGCGCGGATAACCTGGCCCTGTATAACCACCAGCATAATCACCAGCACGATGTGCATGGCAATATCATCAGCGACCATCCGCATATCCCCGCTGATGATTGCTGTGGGAGTAACCACTAATGGCCGATTTCCTGCTCCGGGCGCTGCTCGGTGGTATCGGCGTGGCGATTATTGCCGGCCCCCTGGGTGCCTTTGTGGTGTGGCGACGGATGGCGTACTTCGGCGACACCCTGGCTCATGCCGCTCTGCTTGGCATCTCACTCGGCATCCTAGCCGATATCGATCTGAATCTGGCGGTGATCCTCTGTTGCGTCCTGCTGTCGCTGCTGCTGGTCTCGCTGCAACGCCGGAACTTTATCGCTACCGACACCCTACTCGGCATCATGGCCCACAGCACCCTGTCGCTGGGGCTGGTAACCCTGAGTTTCCTGCCCGAGGTGCGGGTCGACCTGATGGGCTACCTGTTCGGCGACCTGCTGGCGGTCAGCCAGAATGACCTGCTGTGGATCTATGGCGGCGGCATCCTGGTACTGGGGTTGTTGATCTGGCTATGGAATCCGCTGTTGGCGATCACCATCGATGAGGAGTTGGCCCAGGTTGAGGGGGTTCCTGTCGCCTGGGTGCGGCTGGCGCTGATGCTGCTGGTCGGGATCGTTATCGCGGTCGCGATGAAGGTAATAGGCGTGCTACTGATCACCTCCCTGCTGATCATCCCCGCCGCCGCATCCAGGCGACTGTCCGACACGCCGGAGAAGATGGCAGCGCTGGCCAGTGTGATCGGGGTGATCTCGGTCTGCCTCGGGCTGAGCGCCTCCTATATCTGGGATACGCCAGCCGGCCCCTCGGTGGTGGTCTGCGCGGCGCTGCTCTTCCTGCTGATCCAGCTGCTGCCTTCCAGGCGCTGATGTTTGGGGCGCTAACGCCCTAATCTTAAAGCTATGTACCAGTTAATTGTTGCAGAAGTTAATTCTGCATTATTGTCTTTTTAATCAAGTGAGGTTCCGCCTCCCGGCGGCTTCATTTCTTTGTGCGCGACAAAGAAAGCGAAGCAAAGGCCGCTCCTGGCCATCCCTGGCCTCGCCGCATTCGAACGTCCCTGTTCATCAAAACGCGCCCCCGCTAACCGTCCTGCGGATACGCGCCTACGGCGCTATGAAATCCAGCCTGAGGCTGACAGATTCGGATTCATTAGGCACGTCCTTGTGCCTCACCCTCCGGGCAACCTGCGGTTGTGCAAATCGGCTATCCTGCCGATTGGTCTGCCTCAGACTGTCAGTCTCGCCATTGCCTGCAGGGACGCAGGTATGTCGTTGTTGTCGGGAACTGACAACGGCCAATGGCTCGACCCTGCGGGCCTTTTTCAGTCTGAATTTCATCGGTTAACGATGGGGGAGTGGTGCCTGCCTGCAGAGTGCAGTTGCCGTTTCAAGCCTTTCAAAAGACTACCGAATTACCCAAAAAACCCAGAATGTAGCACCATGGGAGCCTGCCTGCAGGCGATCTTTTGGCTAACGCCGCCCCAAGTGCTGCAGCAGCAAGCCCCCCAGAATCAACCCAAGACCTGCGAGTGTTGAGGGCAGGATCTGCTCGCCGAGCACGGTACTGATCAGCACCAGCGACAGCACTGGGGCGATAAAGATCAGATTGGCGATGCGGGCGGTGCTCAGCGTCAGCTTCATCGCCAACAACCAGCACACGAAACTGATCCCCATCTCGAACACCCCTATATAGCCCGCCCCCCAGAGCCCGCGCAGATCCCATTGCGAGAGTTCTCCGGTCGCGGCGCAATAACTGACCAGCAGCACCAGCGCCACGCTGACATTCATAAACAGACTCGCCACCGGCTCGCGACTGTCGCGGGTATTAAAAATCCAATACAACGCCCAGACCAGCGTACTGGCCAACGCCAGCAGCACGCCGCTGAGGCTGTTGAATTCTAACGTCAGCAACTGGCCACGGGTCGCGATCACCAGGACACCGCTGTAACAGACCAGCGCTGCCAGTGCTTCGGCCCGCTTCAATCGGTGCCCCAGCAGGGGGACCGCCAGCAGGGTCAGGGTCAGTGCCCAAGTATAGTTGAGCGCCTGCGCCTCCTGCGCCGGCAAGCGATCATAGGCGTGAAACAGCAGCAGATAATAGAGCGTCGGATTAAGGGCCCCCAGCAGCAGCGAGGCCTTAGCGTGCTCCCTGAACAGCCCCAGGGTCGACCGCAGCTGACCGCGCTTAACCAGCAGCGCGCCCAGAAATAACCAGGACACTAGGCTGGCACAGAGCACCAGCTGCGCCGGACTGAGATACTGCAGGCTGAGTTTGAAGGCCGTGGCGACCGTGGACCAGCAGAGCACCGCGCTCAGGCCGAACAGGTCGGCGCTGCGCTGTGAGGAGGAGGGCACTAGGCTAGGATTTCGGCTGTTGCGGAGAGAGATGACAGCCGAGCAAATGGTCGTTGACCATCCCGGTGGCCTGCATCAGGGCGTAGCAGATCGTGGGGCCGACGAACTTGAAGCCACGCTTTTTCAATGCCTTGCTCAGCGCCTCAGACTCTGCCGTGGAGACGGGAATCTCAGCCATCGTTTTCCAGCCGTTGATGCGCGGCGAACCACCGACAAACGCCCAGAGATACCGATCGAAGCTGCCGAACTCGGCCTGTACGCTTAAAAATGCCTGGGCATTGGTGATGGATGACCTGACCTTGAGTCGATTGCGAACGATGCCAGGATCTGCCAGCAGCGCCTCCACTTTATCGACATCGTAGCCGGCAACCAGGACCGGATCGAAGTTATCGTAGACCCTGCGGTAGTGCTCACGCTTGTTGAGTATGGTGATCCAACTGAGTCCGGCCTGAGCCCCTTCCAGGATCAGGAACTCGAACAATTGCTGGTCATCGTGTAGCGGCACGCCCCACTCCAGGTCGTGATACTGCTGGTACAGCAGGCTCGCGTCACACCAATCACAACGTTGAATACGAGCAAGGCTCATGATACTTCCTCAGGCGGGGGGCTCAGTCGATCGCGGTTTTTTTAGGTTTGGCTGCCGAGGGCTTCATCGGTGTAAAGGTCAGTACCTGTTCGCCCTGCGCCAGAGGCACGGGCTTTTCCTGATTAACCCGGGTCTCCAGCTCCTCGGGATCCGTGCGGCCATCCAGGCGCATTGCATCCTCGTACTGGCACTGGACACACTCACGGAACTCTTTAGTCTCGTCACGCCAGATACGCAGCTTATCCATGGCCCCACAGCGCGGACAGACGGCGCCGGCGACAAAACGTTTAATCGGCTTCATAAGGACTCCCCGGTGCTGGCAATACCCGAGTGGCGCAACAGTGCATCCACCCGCGGCTCACGACCCCTGAAGGCCACGAATGAGGACATAGGCTCACGCGAACCACCGCACTCAAGAATCTCATGCATAAAGGAGGCGCCAACCTCGGCGTTAAAGACCCCCTCCTCTTCAAAGCGGCTGAAGGCATCTGCCGAGAGCACCTCGGCCCACTTATAGCTGTAGTAGCCTGCCGCATAACCGCCGGCAAAGATATGCGAAAAGCCGTTCTGGAAGCGGTTAAATTCGGCGGCCGGAACCACCGAGACCTCGCTTCGAATCTGGTTTAGCAGGGCCTGCACATCGGTTGGCCCCTGAACCCCCGTCTCTGGCTGAGCGGCTGCGGCGGGTGCAGGTGAATAGTCCCGATGCAGCGACATGTCGAACAACGAAAATTCGATCTGCCGCACCATTTGCATCCCTGCCTGGAAGTTTCTGGCGGCCAGCATCGCCTCCAACAACGGCTGGGGTAGCGGCTCGCCCGTCTGATGGTGTCCCGAGATCTGCGCCAGCGCCTCAGGCTCCCAGCACCAGTTCTCGAGGAACTGACTCGGCAGCTCGACCGCATCCCAGGCCACGCCATTAATCCCCGAGACCCCTGCCCACTCGATCTGGGTCAGCAGATGATTCAGGCCGTGACCAAACTCATGAAACAGGGTGGTCACCTCATCGTGGGTCAGCAGCGCAGGCTGTTCGCCGACCGGCGGAGTAAAGTTACACACCAGATAGGCCACTGGCAGCTGCAGCGAGCCATCCTTCAGACGACGCCGCACCCGGCACTCATCCATCCAGGCACCGCCACGCTTGTTCGCCCGGGCATACAGATCGAGATAGAAATGACCGATCGTCTCACCCGCGCGGCTGATCTGGAACAGCTGTGCATCGGGGTGCCATAAGCCGGTCGCCGGCTGCGCCTGGATCTCGATCCCGAACAGCCGGGCGCTGATATCAAACAGCCCCTGCAACACCTTCCCTACCGGGAAGTAGGGGCGCAGCTGCTCCTGTGACAGGGCATAGCGCTGCTGACGCAGCTGTTCCCCGTAATAGCCCAGATCCCAGGCGCACAGGGTTTCAGGGCCTCCGTTCTGCTGTGCAAACTCGGTCAGTTCGATCAGTTCCTGGCGCGCCATCGGCAGGCTCTGGCGGGCCAGATCACGCAAGAATTCGAGCACCTGATCGGTGCTGCTGGCCATCTTCGTCGCCAGCGAATACTCGGCATAATTGGCATAACCCAGCAGCTGCGCCAGCTCATGGCGCAGCGCCAGAATCTCATCGATCAAGCCGCTGTTATCCCACTGCCCGGCACTGGGGCCCTGGTCGGATGCCCGGGTGACAAAGGCCTCATAGACCTCGCGGCGCAGGGCCCGATCATCGGCGTAGGTCATCACCGCATGAAAACTCGGAAAATCCAGGGTCAGCCGATAGCCCGGCAATGCCTCGGCGACGCTCGCCTGCTGTGCGGCGGCGATAGCACTAGCGGGTAACCCTGCCAGGGCGTCGGCCGTATCCAGCTGCTTGCTCCAGGCGTTGGTCGCATCGAGGACATTTTCTGAGAAGCGGCTGCACAGCGATGACAGCCGTTGCTTTAGCTCGCCGTAGCGCGCGCGCTGCGCGACCGGCAGATCGATACCGCTGAGATGAAAATCGCGCAAGGCATGCTGGACCAGGGTCTGCTGTGCCTGATCCAGATCCGTAAACTCGGGACTGTCGGCCAGCTGCCGGTACGCCTGATACAGCCGCTCGTTCTGACCCTGCTCGGTGTAATACTGCGTCAGTTTCGGCAACACCGCATTGTAGGCCTGACGCCCCTCCTCGGTGTTAACCACCGAGTTCATATGGCTGACCGGTGACCAAGCCTGATTGATACGGTCCTCAAGCGTTTCCAACGCCTGAATCAGGGCCCAGCCGGCGGGAGGATTATCGAGCAGCTGCTCCAGCTGGGTTCGAGTATCGCTGAGCAGATAGTCGAACGCCGGCTCAATATCCGCAGCAACAATTTGCGCAAAGGGCGGAAAGTCATGGTGCTGTAGCAGTGGATTGGTCATAGATAGCTCTCGGGATAGATTCGCGGTCAGACGTTAGCGGCAGATTGGCGTAGAATCTAGGCCCTAAGGTTCCACTCTTATTCTAATATCTCACACTAATTTACTACGTACAGTCTACATGGAGGCCCCCCGCATGAAAATCCGCACCTACCAAGGAATGACCCCTGTTTTAGGCGAACGGGTGCTGGTCGACCCCTCCGCCGTGGTACTTGGCGATGTCGAGATCGGCACCGATAGCTCGATCTGGCCACTGGTGGTCCTGCGTGGCGATATGCACCGGATTCGAATCGGTACCCGCAGCAGTATCCAGGATGGTTCGGTACTGCATATCACCCACGCCGGCCCCTACAATCCGGACGGTTTCCCGCTGCTGATTGGCTCCGAGGTCACCGTGGGACATCAGGCGATGCTGCATGGCTGCACGATCGGCGATCGCGTGCTGGTCGGTATGGGATCGATGGTGATGGACGGCGCGGTAATCGAATCCGAGGTGGTCCTGGGCGCAGGCTCGCTGGTCCCGCCAGGCAAGCGCTTAGAGAGCGGTTACCTCTATGTAGGACGCCCGGCCAAGCAGGTACGACCGCTGACCGAGAAAGAGCTGAGCTACTTCAGCTACACCGCCGGCAACTACGTCAAGCTTAAAGACCTGCATCTGCAGGAACCTTATGCCAATCTAGCCTAGAGGGCATTTCCTATGACGTACCAGCACCGGTTCAATAACAACCTCTCCCCGCTGCCTGTGGGAAAGGTCGTCTGTGTAGGCCGTAACTACGCCGCGCACGCTAAAGAGCTGAACAACCCTATACCCGACGAACCCATTCTCTTTATTAAGCCCAGCACCGCGCTGGTGGATATGCGTCAGCCGATTGAGCTGCGCGCCGCTCGGGGACCAGTGCATTATGAGACTGAGCTGGCGATTCTAATCGGCCAACCGCTGACCCGGGTGCAGCCCGGGCAGGTCGCAGCCGCAATTGCAGGGGTCGGGTTAGGACTGGATCTGACCCTGCGTGAACGCCAGAGCCAGTTAAAAAAGCTGGGGCACCCTTGGGAAGTGGCCAAGGCATTTGACGGCAGCTGCCCTCTGAGCCCCTTCGTCCCTCTGGCTGGGATCGACGATCTTGGCGATTGCCGCCTGCAGCTGGAGATCGATGAGACGCTGCGCCAGGACGGCTCCAGTGCGCAGATGCTGACACCGGTGTTGGCGTTAATCGCTTACATCAGCGAGCATTTTACCCTGCTGCCCGGAGATGTGGTGCTGACCGGCACACCGGCCGGAGTCGGTATACTGAAGCCGGGTATGCGGTTAAGGCTGAGGCTGGATCAGGTCCTGTCGCTGGAAACTTCGGTCGTTTAAATGGGCTAAGTCCCCGTTAGTTTTGAAAAGATCGCTGAGAGCCCGGCTCCAATAAAACTCAGTTTATAACACCGCGGGAGCCTGCCTGCAGGCGATCTTTTGGCAGCTGTTGCATTAAAAGATCAAAAGATTAAAAGATCACCGGGGGCCCGGCTCCCACCAGACCTCAAATCCTATGAGGGTTGGCGCTTTGTAGGCAGAAAGTATTCCAACAAAGGTGCAGCCTGCGTCAGGCTAAAGCCCGACCCACAGTCATATATCAACAACTAACTGCTACAGAGACTTTAAACAGCCTCGAGGCGTTCGATGCGTGCCTGCAGCCGGTCTGCATCCAGGCGCAGCTGATCGATCTGATCGTAGTACTCCTCCAGTTCGACACCACCGGGCTGCACCCGGAGCTCTTCATGAAGCCAGTTATCGAGGTCTTCGAGCAGGCTGCTGGTCAGCTCGCGGGTGGCACCGCGACCCTTGGCCAGCAGATTGAGCAGCACCTGTGCCACAGGATCGCCGAGCCAATCCCCCAGCAATCCGCCCCAATCCAGATCCAGCTGCTGAGCCAGCTCCCGCAGCTGCGTGGCCAGCTGGGTATTGCCTTTCAACGTCACCCGATTCTCGAAGGCCAGCTGCGGGTCGAGCAGCAGCGCCAGCAGATCCGAAGGCGCGCCCTCCACCTCGCAGCTGGGCTCCGTTAATGTCTCGGCCGGCACCAGCGTTATCCCTTCGGCGGTCAGGGTGACCCCGAGCGTCACGGCGGGAAAACTCAGTCGCAGCACCAGGCTCTGCCCGGCCAGTTTCGCCAACCGGCGTTGAGCCAGTGGATCGCGCGCCAGCGCCCTGTTAACCGCCAGCTCTACCAGAATACCGGGTTCGGATCTTAGCCACTCGTTGCTCACGCCTCACTCCTATAAAAGCCTTCTCTAGAAGGCCTCCTCATTACTTACCGACAGACGGCCGGCGCTAGCGACTCCCGCAACCGCCACTCTTCCCACCGCTCTTACCACCACTAACCTCGACGGCCAGACCCTCGGGCACCGGTTCACGGCTGGCACCGGCTTCTTGCAGCTGCTGTAGATAACGCTGCCAGTTTTCGGTTTCATACTGGCAGAGCTTATACAAATACTCCCAGGTAAACAGCCCCGTGTCGTGGCCATCATCGAAGCTCAGTTTCAGCGCATAGTGACCGCTCGGCTCGATGCCGACCAGCGCCACCTCACGCTTGCCAGTCTGCAGTATCGGGCTGCCATGTCCGCGGACCTCTGCCGAGGGTGAATTAATCCGCAGGTATTCGGCACTCAGGCGGTGGTTATCGCCTGCCGGGTACTCCAGCTCTAACGTCTTGGATTTTAGATGCAGCGCAATTTTTACCGGACGTTGCTCAGGTTCGCTCATACAGGTGTCTCCCGGGGCGGATTATAAGATGTACTGGCTCAGGTCTTCATCCTTCGCCAAGGCACCCAGTGCATTTTCGACGTAGTCGGCATCGACCAGCACCGACTCACCCGAGGTTTCTCCGGCGCGGAAGGAGACTTCCTCCAGCAACCGCTCCATCATCGTGTGTAACCGCCGCGCCCCGATATTCTCGGTGCTCTCGTTCACATCGAAGGCCATCTGCGCGATCCGCTCGATACCGTCTGCACGGAACTCCAGCGTAACCCCTTCGGTGCCCAACAGCGCTTGGTACTGCTCGGTCAGGGACGCATCGGGTTCGGTGAGGATACGACTGAAGTCGTTGGGCGTCAGTGCCGCCAGCTCGACCCGAATCGGCAACCGGCCCTGCAACTCGGGAATCAAGTCCGAGGGCTTGGTCATATGGAAAGCACCCGAGGCAATAAAGAGCACATGGTCGGTCTTGACCATGCCATATTTGGTATTGACGGTGCAGCCTTCGATCAGCGGCAACAGATCACGCTGTACCCCTTCACGGGAGACATCGCCACCGCCGCCACTATCGGCACGTTTGGTGACCTTATCGATCTCGTCCAGAAAGACGATCCCGTGTTGCTCGACCAGCTCGACCGCACGCTGCTTGATATCGTCCTCTTTAACCAGCGCCGCCGCTTCCTCGTCACGCAGCAGTTTAAAGGCGTCTTTCACCTTCATTCGCCGGCTCTTGCGCTTATCGCCGCCCAGATTGGAGAACATCCCCTGCAGTTGATTGGTCATCTCCTCCATTCCCGGTGGCGCCATGATCTCCACCCCCATCGGCTTGTCGCTGATCTCGATATCGATCTCCTTATCATCGAGCGTGCCTTCGCGGAATTTCTTGCGGAACAGCTGACGGGTACTGTTGGGCTCCTTTTCGCTGGAATCATCACCGCGTGCCGGCGGCAGCAGCGCATCCAGAATCCGCTCTTCGGCGGCATCATCGGCGTGATGGCCGACCTTGGCGATCTCGCTCTCACGCAACATCTTGACCGCCATATCCACCAGATCCCGGACGATCGAGTCGACATCGCGACCCACGTAGCCCACCTCGGTAAATTTAGTGGCCTCGATCTTAATAAAGGGCGCGTTGGCGAGCTTGGCCAGGCGCCGTGCGATCTCGGTCTTACCAACCCCGGTAGGGCCAATCATCAGAATGTTCTTGGGTGAAATCTCGGCCCGCAGCGCCTCAGGCAACTGCATCCGGCGCCAGCGGTTACGCAAGGCTATAGCAACGGCACGCTTGGCATCGGCCTGACCGATGATATGTTTATCGAGTTCGTGAACGATCTCTCGGGGGGTCATCTGGGACATGGCAGTATCTCGTGTGTCGATTATAGGTGGCATCAGCTCGTGGCAGCAGGTTCAGCAGGTTCAGCAGCATCAGCAGCAGCCGCGAGCCCGTCGATGGTTTCGATGTTATGTTGATGATTGGTAAACACACAGATGTCAGCGGCGATGCCTAGGCTCTTTTCGACGATCTCCTTGGCGCTCAACTCGGTATTTTCCAACAGGGCACGAGCCGCGGCATGGGCAAAATTTCCGCCGGAACCTATAGAGACCAGGCCATGCTCCGGCTCCACCACATCACCATTACCAGTGATAATCAACGAGGCTTGGGCATTGGCAACCACCAGCATCGCTTCGAGTCGCCGCAGGGCGCGGTCGCTGCGCCACTCTTTGGCCATCTCTACCGCGGCCTTGGTCAGGTTGCCCTGATACTTCTCTAATTGCGCTTCAAAGCGTTCAAACAGGGTGAAGGCATCGGCGGTACCCCCGGCGAAACCGGCAATCACCTGATTCTTGTACAGGCGCCGGACTTTGCGCGCGTTACCCTTCATTACCGTATTGCCGAGCGAGACCTGACCGTCTCCGCCAAGCGCTACCTGATTGCCACGACGGACGGATACTATAGTAGTCATAACTGGGGCCTTAATAGCGGCGCTGCGACCTGCGTCTTGCGACGACAGCGCCAAGATAAATTATCACAATAATATGGTTATAGAATTGGGGATTTCAACCGTGCAATCGTCGTAAAGGGTCTAGAGGGTGAGTTCCATCGGCTGCAGGCGCATCCGCACCAGCTGATCGTAGGCCTTACTGAGTTTGGAGCGCGAGGGGAACGGGCCGATTCGGACCCTGTACCAGACGCTGCCGTTACTTGAGACCACCCGGCTTTTAGTAACATTGGGCATCCCCGCTAACAGCAACCTGGCGCGCAGACGCTCGGCGTCCTCCGCATGCCTGAAGGAACCCGCCTGAAGCAGGTGCTTGCTGTAATCGGCGGCCGATCTGGGGGTGGACACATAGGCATCGACCACGGCAGGCGTCACTTCGCTATCGGGCAGCAGCTTGTAAAAATCATACTCAGGGTCCAGTTTTTCCACCGCCTTGGGGGCGCTGTTTACCGGATCCGGCTGCTTTACCACCGCCTGCTTAGCGCTCTGCTGCACACTTTGTTGCGTGACGCGCGGATCGGCCTCCACGCTGCTAAGCAGATACAACCCCCATCCCAGTCCTCCGACCAGCACCAGCACCAGCAATGCCAGCCAGAGCGGGCGCCTGGGGGGTGGAGGCGGTGGCGGCGGTGGCGAATTTTTACGGGCTGCCGGGCGTCGGGCGGCATTCGAGCGCTTTGCGTAATCCTGAGCCATAGGTCAACAGCGATGCTTAATACGAGGGGCCTCATTATCTACCGAAAGGCGCTCACTTCCAACCCGGCTTAATGCATATCCGGCGGATCTATATCCAGATCCAGATTTAAGAACCCGTGCATTTAATGCATATCCAGAGGATCAGGAGCATCAAGAGCCAGCGACCAGCGCAGCTAATACACCTAATGCATATCCAGAGGATCCACATCCAGCGACCAGCGCACCTTGCGTGCCTGCGGCAATCCTTCCAGCGCCAAGGTCAGCCATTGCAGCAACCGATGCAATGCTTTGCGCTCGCCGCTTTCAAACAACAGCTGCGCCCGGAAGCGTCCTGCCCTGCGTTCCATCGGTGAGGGTAGTGGCCCCAGCCAGCTGACCTCCGGCCAGACGTGCTGCTCAACCAGTTCGCGGACCAGTTGCAAGAAGGCTTCGGCCCGACCCGAGGTCTGGGCTTCGGCGCGCAGCATCGCCAGATGGTTAAACGGCGGCAGGCCGCCATGGCGCCGCTCTAGCAACTCCTCACGCGCAAAATCGCTGTAGCCTCTGTCTATCAGACTGCTCAACCGTGGATGATCGCCATTATGGGTCTGCATCAGCACATGCCCCGGATGCTCGGCCCTTCCTGAACGCCCCGCCACCTGGATAATCAACTGGGCCGTTTTTTCCATGCCGCGGAAATCGGCACTGAACAACCCTCCATCGGCGTCGAGGATCGCCACCAGCGTGACCCGGGGGAAATGATGCCCCTTGGCCAGCATCTGGGTGCCCACCAGGATACAGGGACCGCCCTCGTGGACCTTATCGATAATCTGCTGTAATGCGTTTTTACGCTGAGTGCTGTCGCGATCCACCCGCAGCACCGGCACATCGCCGAACAGTTTCAGCAGGGTCGCCTCGGTGCGCTCAGTGCCCGCCCCGACCGGATTGAGACTGCGGCTTCCGCACTGGCCGCAACGTGGCTGGATCGGCGCCTGAAATTCACAGTGATGGCAATGCAGACGAGGCGGCGAACGGTGCAGGGTGAAATGGGCGTCGCACTGCGGGCAATCCGCGATCCAGCCGCAGTCATGACACATCAGGCTGGGTGAGAACCCGCGCCGATTAAGAAAGACCAACACCTGCTCTCCACGCTGCAGATGCTGCCCTATACGCTCTATCAGCGGTGCTGAGAGGCCATCGGTCAGGGGCAGATTGCGAATATCCAGCAGTTCGAACTCAGGCGCGAAGGCACAGCCAGCCCGCTGCTCCAGTGTCAGCCAGCGGTAGCGTCCCGTCAGGGCATTATTGAGGGTCTCCAGCGAGGGCGTAGCGCTGCCCAGCAGAATGGGGATCGCTTCGCGCTGCGCCCGCATCACCGCCAGATCCCTGGCCGAGTAACGAAACCCCTCATGCTGCTTGAACGAGCCATCATGCTCCTCATCGATGACGATGATCCCGGGACGCGCCAGAGGCGTCAGCACCGCCGAGCGGGTGCCTATCACGATCCCCGCCAGACCCCTGCTGGCCTGCAACCAGCCATCGAGACGTTCGCGGTCATTAAGACCCGAGTGCAGCGCGACGACCGGCACCTTAAAGCGCTGCCTGAAACGGCTGACTGTCTGCGGGGTTAAACCGATCTCCGGCACCAGCACCAGCGCCTGCTTATCGGCCTTCAGGACCGCCTCTATTGCCTGCAGATAGACCTCTGTCTTGCCGCTGCCGGTGACCCCCTGAAGCAACAGACAGTGGTAAGCACTCAGATCTTCACTGATCGCCGCAAGTGCCACGCGCTGCTCCTCATTAAGCGTCAGGGGACTCTCTCGCAGCAGATCATCCGTTGCATAGCCGGGCATCTGCGGCTGACGCGCTACTTTCTGGATAAGCGCCCGTTCCAGCAGCGCCCGCACCAGACCGCTGGAAAAACCCTGCGCCCGCAGAGCCTCGTCGGCCAAGCCATGCGGATGACTGCCGAGCAGCTGCAGTAATGCATACTGCCGCGGGGCCGACCGCACCTGCTCAGGGTCGGCGCCCGGACTCAGCATCCAGCAATGCTCGCTGCGAAACTCTGCCGGCTCGCCCTGACGCAGCAACACCGGTAGAAAGCTGGCCAGCACCTCACCCGGAGGATGCAGATAGTAGCGCGCCGACCAGAGGGCCAGCTCGAGCAGATGCGGCGGCAGCAGGGGCTCAGCATCCAGGCAGGCCAGGGCTTTCTTGAGCTTGGCCTCGGGTACGTCGCTCTGATCTACCCGCTGCACCAACATCCCCACCAGCTCCCGCTTACCAAAGGGTACGGACAGGCGCTGCCCCGGTACCAACTCAGCACTGCCTGAGGGCGGAAGATAGTCGAAAAAACGGCGCAATGGGGAGGGGAGCGCGACCCGCAACAGTCGACCGGGTTGGGTCATCGGTGATAATTCTCCTGATAGGATCCGCCATTGTAACAACTCTTTCGGGCTAACCAAGCCAAAGGAGGCTGGCCGAATACAGACGGAGCTCTGCCAACGCCTATAATAACCCCGGCAACCCGTAGCGTGCGCGGAGGGACGAACCGCATCAGACAGGATAGCAATACCTGATGCAGCAAGAGTATAAGTGTGACTTCTTGATTGATGCGGTTCGCAGGCTCCGCACACGCTACGGGTACAGCGCCTATAATAAGAAAGCCGATATCGATAAATAGGCGAGTGACTTGCGCTTCCCCGCATCACAGGTGTAAAATCCGCCGCCTGGTTGTAGTGTACTTTTATTGTACTGCTACAGAACGTGCGGTGTCCGGTGAAAAACCTGGATGGCGGCACTTTAAAACTCTGAGGTTCATCCCATGCAGTCCGATATCCATCCTAAATATACAGAATTTACCGCTACCTGCAGCTGCGGTAATGTGATCAAGACCTTCTCCACCCGGGGTCGCGACATGCACCTTGATGTCTGTGGTGCCTGCCACCCGTTCTACACCGGCAAGCAGAAGATTGTTGATACCGCGGGTCGTATCGAGCGCTTCAACAAGCGCTTTGTGGGTCGTCCTGCTAAGGTGGCGGCACAGCCCGAGTAGTACCTGCCCCAACATGCAGTTCTCCTCAAAGGCGCTCTCGAGCGCCTTTGTTTTTTTCAGCCTCTGCATTCTCCCGCCCCCCGTTTTCAGCGCCGACCCTGCTACCCGTCACTGCCCGCCCCCCGTTAACCCCCAGTCCGTTGCGCTCAGTTATGTCTATGACGGCGATACCCTGGAGCTGCTCGATGGTCGCAAAATCCGCCTGATCGGCATCAATACCCCTGAACTCGGCCGCGATGACCGTCCGGACCAACCCCTGGCACAGCAAGCCACTGCGGCGGCTCGCCGCCTCCTTAAAGGACAACAGCAAGGCCAACATCCGCTGTTGCTGCAGCTAGGTGCCCAGCCGCAGGACCATTACGGACGTACGCTGGGACATGTTTTTCTGGCAGACGGTCGCAGCCTCGCCGCCGAACTGCTCGGACAAGGGCTGGGCTTTGCACTCAGCATCCCGCCCAACCTGGCCCTACGTGACTGCCTCAACCGGGCTGAGCATACTGCCCGCTCTGCCAATCTGGGGGTCTGGTCAGAACCCTACTACCGACCTCAGCATGCCGACAGCCTGGACAGCCTGAGCGCTGGCTTTGGCCGCTACACGGGCGAGATCAGCCGCGCAGGAACGACCGCCCAAGGCCACTATCTAGAGCTGAACGGGAAAATATTCCTGCAGATCCGGGCAGGCACCCCGACAGCGCTGGACAGCTTCTCGTCAGACGATCTCATCGGACGCAGGGTAGAGGTCCGCGGTTGGTTGATCACTGTAAAACCTAGAAAAAACAATAAACGGCGTGCATTTATGGCATTTAAGCTAACCATCAGCCATGCCGATAATATCCGCCTCTGCGATCCGGATTGTTGACAACAACCTCCTCTATATCGGGTTTAAGTTCCCCAAACACCCCTGTACGCCGGGGCTCGGTACCACACACCGCTTGAGTGATTTATGAGTTTGGACTATGCTCGCACGCCTTTCAACGTGACTTCTGGATGCTCTCATGCCCGATAAAGACCTTAGAAAACGCGCTCTGGACTATCATCAGTTCCCCAAGCCCGGCAAAATCGGCATAGCGCTGACCAAGCCTGCCAATACCGCGGATGACCTGAGCCTGGCCTACAGCCCGGGTGTTGCAGCACCGGTGCTGGCCATTGCTGAAAACCCAGACGATGCATACAAGTACACCGGCAAAGGCAACCTGGTTGCGGTGATCTCCAACGGCTCTGCGATCCTGGGCCTGGGTAATCTGGGAGCGCTGGCATCCAAGCCGGTGATGGAGGGTAAGGCCCTGCTGTTTAAGCGTTTCGCAGGTCTGGATTCTATCGACATCGAAGTAGAAAACGAGAGCCCGCAAGCCTTTATCGATACTGTCGCGCGTATCGCCTGCACCTTCGGCGGCATTAACCTCGAGGATATCAAGGCACCTGAGTGCTTCGAAATAGAACGCCAACTGATCGAACGCCTCGATATCCCCGTCTTTCATGATGACCAGCACGGCACGGCTATCGTCACCACCGCCGGCCTGCTTAACGCCATCGAACTGGCTGGCAAGGATATAGAAAACGTCAGAATCGTCTGCCTGGGCGCAGGCGCAGCTGCCACCGCCTGCCTACGGCTGATGATCACTGCCGGTATCCGTCGTCACAACATCATCGCCGTAGACAGGCGCGGCGTGATCCATGATGGTCGCGGTGACCTGACCCCTGAAAAGGCGATGTTTGCTGCCATACAAACTGAAGCACGCACGCTTGCCGATGCGATAGAAGGTGCTGATGTATTCCTGGGATTAGCCGGACCCGACCAGCTGTCTGCCGAACTGCTGAAAACCATGGCACCGAATCCGATCGTCTTCGCCTGCGCCAATCCGGATCCGGAGATCCGCCCTGAGCTGGCCCATGCCGCCCGTAACGATGTAATCATGGCGACCGGACGTTCCGACTACCCTAACCAGGTTAACAACGTCCTCTGCTTCCCTTACATCTTCCGGGGTGCCATGGATGTACGCTCGCGCCATATCACCCACGAGATGAAGATGGCAGCGGTGTACGCGATCGCCGATCTGGCCAAGCAGCCGGTACTCGAGGAGATCTTGACCTCCTATAACCTGACCGAACTGAGCTTTGGACCCGATTACATCATTCCTAAGGCGAACGACCCGCGCCTGCTGGGCAAGGTCTCCATGGCTGTTGCTCAGGCGGCCGTCGATATAGGTGTAGCGCGACTGCCCATCCCGGCCCATTACCCCATCCAGTCGCTGGACGATTTGATCTAGTAAGATTCAACTGATCTAAAAAAGGCGTCCAATTGGACGCCTTTTTTTATGTCTATGAATGTGTGGGTTGGGCTTCAGCCCGACATAGGCAGCACTCTGGCAACCTTGTCGGACTACTTTCTACCCACAGAACGCCGACCTACAAATCTACCCCTTAGCCGCCACCAGAGCCTGCTCAATATCGGCCAGGATATCGTCGATATGCTCGATGCCGATCGATAGGCGCACCATATCCTCACTCACGCCGGTCGCGGCCAGCTCGGCACCCGCCAACTGCCGGTGCGTGGTGCTCGCCGGATGGCAGGCCAGAGATTTGGCATCGCCAATATTGACCAGCCGGGTGATCAGCTGCAATGCATCAATAAAGCGCGCCCCCGCAGCTTCGCCGCCCTTTACCCCGAAGGTAAGAATCCCCGAAGGCCGGCCGTCGACATATTTCTGTGCAAGATCATAGCCTGGATCGCCCTTAAGACCGGCGTACCTGACCCACTCGACCTGCGCATGGGTCGACAGATACTCAGCGACGCTGATGGTGTTATCGCAGTGGCGCTCCATCCGCAGCGGCAGCGTCTCTATCCCTTGCAGAATCAGGAAGGCATTAAAGGGTGAGATAGCCGCACCCATGCTGCGCAGCGGCACCACCCGGCATCGCCCTATATAGGCCGCGGCACCCAACGCCTCGGTATAGACCACGCCGTGGTAGGAAGGGTCGGGTTCATTCAGCACTGCGAAACGTTCTTTATGCTCGGCCCAGGGGAACTTGCCCGAGTCGATCACCACACCGCCGATCGAGGTGCCATGGCCGCCGATATACTTGGTCAACGAGTGCACCACGATATCGGCGCCATGTTCGAAGGGGCGCAGCAGACAGGGGGTCGCGACCGTATTATCGACGATCAGCGGGACGCCGTGACGATGGGCGATCTCGGCTAATTGAGCAATATCGACCACATTGCCCAGCGGATTCCCGATAGATTCACAGAATACCGCCTTGGTTCGGTCGTCGATCAGCGCTTCGAGTCCGCTAAAATCCTCCTCGGATGCCATCCGCACCTCAATCCCCTGCTTGGGAAAGGTGTGCGCGAACAGGTTGTAGGTCCCGCCGTAGAGTTTATTGATACTGACGATATTGTCGCCCGCTTCGGCGATGGTCTGGATCGAATAGCTGATCGCCGCCATCCCTGAGGCCACGGCCAGTGCGCCTATTCCTCCCTCCAGCGCCGCCATCCGCTCTTCGAGTACCGCGGTGGTGGGATTCATGATCCGGGTATAAATATTGCCCTGGACCTGGAGGTTAAACAGGTCTGCACCGTGCTGGGTATCATCAAAGGCGTAGGAGGTGGTCTGGTAGATGGGAACCGCCACCGCCTTGGTGGTCGGGTCGGGTTGATAGCCTCCATGGATAACCTGGGTTTCAAGTTTCATAGATAGAGCACTCCATTTGTCATTGTTATTGGCAGTCTGTCGACTCGGATCCTTAGATTAACGTAAAATCGAACTCGTTATCATCCCCGTCGATCACACTTTATATCCAGGACCTGCCCAATGGCCAAACAGAAAACCGCGTATGTCTGCAGCGATTGTGGTTCTGACTACCCCAAATGGCAGGGACAGTGTTCCGACTGCAAAGCCTGGAACACCCTCAGTGAGTTCCGCGTCAGCGCCACCGCCCCGAGTAATGCGCCTCGCGCGGGCGGGTACTCGGGCACGGCGGGCCAACAAGCACAGGTCCAGTGCCTGGCGGATGTCAATCTCAGCGATCTGCCCCGCTTTAGCACCGGCAGCAGCGAACTGGATAGGGTACTCGGCGGTGGCCTGGTCCCGGGTTCTGCGATCCTGATCGGCGGTAATCCCGGCGCGGGTAAGAGCACCCTGCTGCTGCAGGTATTGTGCGACCTGGCCAGGACTCAGGAGGCCCTCTATGTGACCGGTGAAGAGTCACTGCAGCAGGTGGCGCTGCGGGCACAACGCCTGGGTCTGCCCACCGACCGGCTGAAGATGTTGTCAGAGACCTCGGTCGAACAGCTGATCGAAATCGCCACCAGGCATAAACCCAAGGTGATGGTGATCGACTCGATTCAGGTGATGCATATGGCCGAAATCCAATCAGCACCGGGCAGCGTCTCCCAGGTTCGTGAGAGTGCCGCCTGCTTGACCCGGTTCGCCAAGCAGACCCACACCGTCCTGTTTCTGGTCGGCCATGTGACCAAGGATGGCTCGCTCGCAGGTCCCAAGGTGCTCGAGCATATGATCGACTGCTCCCTGCTGCTAGAAGGCGACCATGACAGTCGTTTTCGCACCCTGCGCGGCCAGAAGAACCGCTTCGGCGCGGTCAATGAACTGGGTGTCTATGCAATGCTCGAGGGTGGCCTGAAAGAGGTCAAGAATCCCAGCGCGATCTTCCTTAACCGCACCCAACAAGCCAGCCCAGGCTCGCTGGTGATGGTGATCTGGGAGGGGACCCGGCCGATGCTGGTGGAAATCCAGGCGCTGGTCGATGAGTCGCATCTGAGTAACCCGCGACGTATCGCCGTCGGGCTCGATGCCAACAGGCTGGCGATGCTGTTGGCCGTACTCAACCGCCATGGTGGCCTGCAGACCGGCGATCAGGATGTGTTTGTCAATGTCGTCGGCGGGATCCGGGTCCTGGAAACCAGCGCCGATCTGGCGTTGCTGCTGGCGGTGGTCTCCAGCTTTCGGGACCGGGTACTACCTCAGGATCTGGTGGTCTTTGGTGAGGTAGGGCTGTCCGGCGAGATCCGCCCCGTACCCAGCGGCCAGGAGCGGATTCGTGAGGCCGCTAAACACGGCTTCAAACGCGCGATAGTGCCTAAGGGAAATAAACCCAAGGAGTCGATTCCGGGGATGGAGGTGATCGGTGTAGAGCGTCTCAGCGAGGCGCTGGATGCGATCTAAATCTTTGTGTGCTGGCGAGCTACTCTTGCACCTCGAGCAGGTATTCAAGCTCACGATCCAGCAGTGACTCATCACCAATATTGAGTTCTAACAGACGCCGCAGGTGCGTCATGCTATCAAGATCGACGGCACTGCAGCTACAACCCAGAAAATCGGTATCGACCCGGGCCAGTGTCAGCTGCAGCTGCAGCTGGACATCACTGTCGAGCCAGGTTTCCAGGCTCAGCAGATCGCCGCACTGAGCATCGAAACCCGGCGGATGGCTTAACAACACCCCCTTAAAAGAGATATCCCGAATCTGTACCGCCCAGCGACGCTCACCAAAACGCAGCTCCGCCTCGGCATCAAACGCGATACGGGTAAAGCGCCGACGCTCTTGGCTTGATTTTTTGCTCAAAGAGAACCTCCTGTTTTTTTATCTGGCAGTATCAGGCTGGGGCGTCCGTCACAATTGAACACCCTATAGCGCGGTGCATCTTCCCGCTCAGAGCGGATCAACGTTGGACTCGAAGGGTCGACTGACGTACGGCCTGATCGATGCCGTTACCACAGGTCCCCGTCGACTGGACCGTAAAATAATCGACCTCTGCAATGGTCACACTGTGGCAGATGACGACCACAGAGCAGACCTGGAGCTCGGGCGGTGGAAACTGCCTCGGCTCCCCGTTGCAGCTGTCAGTACCCTCAAAGAGAAGCCGACTCAAGGCCAGCTCCGATCCGCTATCGGCCATATGGAACGCCCGTGCCGAAAGGATCTCATAGCCATAGGACTCTTTACTGGTGACCACCAGACTAGAAATTCCGACGATGATCAACGACATCAGAGTGATAACAAAGATCGCCGCAATCAGCCCCAGCCCCCGTTGGAAGATTCTACTACTCATAGGTTTGGCGATCTTAAGGGACATTGCGTAGCTGTACCTCATGGATGACCCTCAGCCCTTCACCCGCCTCACGAAAATCCAGATCCAGCTGCACCAGGGCGTTACGTTGGAGCGTAGCCTGCTCCACGGTAAACTGACCGCTGACACCAAGGGCCAGCAAGGAGCGCCCATTGGAGACATTCTTATCCAGGGTATCAAAGCTGCCTGAGGTGGGTTGGTTTTCAATAAAACCGTAGTTGCTGTAACGAAACAGGCGATTAGTGGCGTCGATACAGAAGCTGACCGGATCTGAGACCATAAACCAGCGCCCCTGTGGCGATCCCAGTGGAAAGCGGTGAGCACGTTCGAACTCTATACTTACCTCGGAAAAATCGTCTTCCAGGTCTGCAGAAACAACGCTACCAGCCAGCGGTGGCGAGATAGAGGAAGCATCGGCTGATGTCGATGCCGGACTGTAGACCTCTGAGGTCCTGAGCGGATAGACCGCGACCCTGCCAATGGAGGGCGCGCCACCGCTGATATAGGGCACGGAACTGAACTCGCTGGCAGCGATAATCAGCGGCATGCTGGTATAGATAGATCCACCCAGCGTCGGGATAAACTCAATGCAGGCATAGTCGTCTGTATTGCGTGCGCTGTTGGGAAGCGCATCGCGCAGCTCGCGGGTGATCTTCTCCACAGCCACCTTGGCGGTCGAACCCTGGCGCTCACGTATCGCGGAATCCCTATAGCCCTCGACGCTGTTGACGATAAACTGGGTGCCACCGACGGAGATGATCCCCAGCACCACGATCACCAGAATCAACTCGACCAGGGTGAAGCCCTGTGTTCTGGCGGGTGACGAGGGCATCAGTAATTTCCTCGATAGAGACTGAATTCTACAGGTCTCTCTTTAGAGAACGGGGGAGTGACACTAATCTGAATCAATTTAGCCTGGCGGTCGCTATTGAGATCCAGTTCAGCACCGGAGGCATAACTCACGCTGACCTTGACCCTGTAGCCTTCATAGCCGCTGCGAATGACGCCCATGGCATCGAGCGGCGGCATCTCATTGAGGCCGTGATAATCATCGACATCGCTATAGGTGTTATTTCCGTCGCCACGCTGCTCGCCGGATTCCGGACCTAGAGTGTTGCTACAGGGCTCCGCAGAGGGGCTGTCACAGGCGGGCAATCCGCCCAGGGGGGTGTTGTGATCATAGCGCTTGCTCAGGATCTCATCAGAATAAGCCTGCACTAACGCCACGGTCTTGGTCTGCCACAGGCTATCACCACTATGGCTGACGTTGAACTGCAGCGAATACGCCATGCCCAGCATGGAGATCGACAGTATCACGATCGTGATAATCAGCTCCACCAGGGTGAAACCGCCACTGCTGCCGGTAGCGTGCCTTAGAGAGACTGGATTAGTGGTTTTCACAATCACCGGCATCCGCTGCCTGGTAGGCATAACCGGCCAGGCTGATACAAAAAACATGCGCTGAGGCGTCATTAAAATTCAGATTCGTAACCACACCATCGGTGATATTACCGAGGCTGTCATACGATACTTTGTAGGGGGTTGCGTTGTTGATCTCCTGACCCGCCGGGCCAAACAACCGCGCTTCGGAGGCTTCGACCCTCTGCCGCTTTAACGACAGGACCTCGGTCTCTCCATCTTCCACCTTCACCTCCAGCAACCAGTCGTCAGGGCGGCTCAGTTCCAGAGTGACCTGCTGACCGTGACGGTTCAGCGCAGCCTGCTGCGCCACACGGGCGATGGAGATCAGCTGATCTCTGAGTTGCTGGTCATGGTAGGACTGAGTATCGCTAAACCGGGCGATGGCTGACGCGGAGAGAATGCCGAGTAGTGCGATCACTACAACCAGTTCGATAATGGTGAAGCCCGCGGCCCTGGGCAGGATGCCGCGATTGAGTGGACAGAGCATAACTAAGCTCTATTATTGCTCGCCTTCAGCGTCTAAGGACACCTCACCGGTACTCGTGGTATATGTGATAAACCGGCTTGAGGTAGGGCCCGAGGTGCTGTAGGTGTAGGTACATACGGAAGGAGATGCCGTAGAGGTAGCCAGGTAATCGGAGTCCTCAGCGGTGGAGCTGGTGACCGAGGGCGCATTGGACTGCAGCAGCAGTTCCCAGACTTCGACACAGTTAGCCGTTACTGCACTTCCGGAACTGATGGGTGCAGGGACTGAGTTTACAAACAGATGTCCTGAACCATAACCCTCGACCGCACCACTAGTTACGCCTTCCGTAATGGCCTGCGCCCGGATCAGGGCAAGACCGGATACAAAACCGGCGGCGGCACCTTTAACATTGGCCGTATGTGCATCGTCGGTAATGCTAATAAAACGTGGCAGGGCAACGGCTGAGAGGATACCAAGCAGCGCGATTGTCACGATCAATTCAATAATGGTAAAACCGGTCTGTTTATAATTCATATCAAATCCTTAGATACAGCTGATATTTTTGTTAACTTTATAGGCTTTTTTTATTGAGTCAAGCCTCGTTCCTGCTATCTCTCGATACATGAGACGCATATCAATTAATGTCTTACTGGGCACTCTACGGCCCGGATATCTGGATCAGTTGCATGCTGCTGGCAGCACTTTCGGTCGGGCCCGCAGTCGTAAGTCTGAATCCAAGCCTCTCGTTCTCTGCCTGGTCAAGACCGGTACTGGCCTGATTAAAGCGAAAGCGATAATAAAGCGCCCCCTGGTCCAGGTCAAAATACCAATTCCCCGACTGTGCGTCGGCAGCGGCAGCACCCCTGAGTTCTCCCAGATAATTTCCTGGCGGCGACATCACTCTCTCCAGTAGCGGCATCGGATTGCTGTCTTCGAATTTGGTTAAATCACTCGGACTCAGCACATCAACCATCGCCAGATTCACCCCGGTCTGCAACCAGCCGCGAACACGGTTAAACGCGGCTCGTTCGGCATCCTCGGCGATGCTCATATATTGGCGAAAGGAGATGGTAGCCACGACCATAATCAGCATGCATGATACCAATATCTGCAGCATCGAAAAACCCAGCGGATGAACCGCCGATTTAAGGTATCGCTTGCGCATCATCAACGATTTACAGCGCCGTTGAGTTCCCACATTGGCAGGAACACACCCAGCGCCAGTACCAAGACCATCAAACCGATGGCGACCAGCAGAATAGGTTCGATAGCGCTGGCCAAGCCCTTAAGATCGTACTCCACCTCCTGATCATAATAATCCGCCGCTTCCTCCAGTAGATCATCGACATTACCGGTCTCATCGCCCACCGCCAACATCTGCAGTACCAGGGGACTAAACATATTGGCCTGTTGAGCAGTACGGGTAAAGCTCTCTCCACGCTCTATCCCTTTACGCATCGTCTGAATCTTGGCTCCTATATGAGTATTACCCACCGCCGAGGCGACGATCGCCAGCCCCTGTTCTATCGGAATACCGGCCCGCATCACCAGGGCGAAGGTCCGCGAAAAACGCCCCAGAGCGATGCGGGTAAACAGGCCGCCAACAACCGGCAGGCTCAACTTATAGCGATCCCACTGCTGCATCCCCAGTTCGGTATTGATATGACGTTTAAATGCCACTAGGCAGAGCAAGGCGACACCGATCATCAGGTACCAGTAATCCTGGGTAAACGTGGACATGCTGACCAACACCTGGGTCTGCCATGGAAGCTCGGTACCCAGGCTTTTGAACACCCCGGCAAAAGCGGGAATCACGAAGACATTCATGATTCCCATGGCGACCACCAGCGCCAGGATGACGAAGCTGGGATAACGGGTGGCGGCCTTGATATTCTTGATGGTGGTACGTTCCAGCTCCAGGTGCGCCGCGATCTGGGCAAAGGCCTCATCCAGATTACCGGTATTTTCACCGACATGGATCAGACTCACATACAGTCGCGAGAACACTTTGGGATGGTTATGAATCGCCCCGGACAGGTTGTGCCCCTGCTCCAGATCATCACTGACTTCATTGAGTGTCTCCTGCAGTAACGGATTATTGACCGCCAGCGCCAGACCGCGCATCGCCCGGGTGATCGGCACCCCGGCTTTACTCAGGCTCCGCATCTGCCGACTGAAGATAATCAACTCGTCGAGGGTCACCTTCTGTAAAAACCTGGGCGTTCTGATATTGATATCGCCCGAACCCTTGGTTTTCACCGCCTTATCTTGGGTGATACTCACCGGGGTGATCTGGCGCTCGATCAGATAACTGGCAACCTGAGCCGCCGAGACCGCGTCTTGACGCCCCTTTACCTGCTCTCCTGCCGCATTACGACCAGTAAAAACAAAGGGCGTGCTGGTATGGACCTCAGCCGAATCTTTGGCTTTCCCCGCCTTAGTCTCGTTGATATTGACAGGGATGATCTGACGCTCGATCAGCACACTGGCGACCTCAGCCGCCGAGGCCCCTTCCTCGCGTCCTGAGACTTGCTCTCCTGCAGCATTACGACCGGTGAAACTAAAACTGGGCATCGCGATCAGTGCTCCATAGGTTCAAGAAAAAAACCGGTGTCGCGCTGGATCAACGCGGCCTGCGCCTCATTGCGTTTGATCATAGCGGCCGAATCCTCAATAACCTGCGCAGTGATCCGGAACACCTCTTCCAGGGTGATACGCCCCTGTCCGGCATACTCCAGAGCGCTCTCTGCGAGGGTCTTGAAGCCCGGAGACTTTCTCGCCGCATAAGCAAAGGCGGCCGTATCTTCAGATCGCAGAGCATCGGCCATCGCATCATCGAGTTCCAGGAGTTCAAAAATACCGATCCGGCCACTGTAGCCGGTGTGGTTGCAGTGACTGCAGCCGGTACCCTGATGGAGATTCAGTGCCTGACTCTCCATCCCCAGCTCCTGTTCCAGCCAGGCCTGTTCGTTAAGGGTGGGCGTGTAGGGCGCGGTACAGTGAATACAGATTTTTCGTACCAGTCGCTGAGCAAGCACCCCGCGCAGGGCTGAGGCTGCCATAAAACCTTCGACACCAATATCCACAAGCCGCATCGCAGAGCTGATCGCATCGTTGGTGTGCAGGGTGGAGAGCACCAGGTGACCGGTCATTGCCGCACGCAGGGCGATCGAAGCGGTTTCACTATCGCGAATCTCGCCCACCAGCAGGATGTCGGGATCCTGCCGCAGCGTCGCCCGCAATACCTTGGCAAAGGTCAGACCGATCTTGGGATTGACGTTAACTTGATTGACCCGCCTGAGCTTGTACTCGACCGGATCTTCGACGGTGATCAGTTTCTTGCCCGGTTCATTAAGCTCCATCAGGGCACCGTAGAGGGTGGTGGTCTTACCACTACCGGTGGGGCCCGTGACCAGAATCAGGCCATGCGGTTGTTGGATCAGGCGGCGGAAGCGCTTGAGCATATCATCGGGCAAGCCCGCCTTCTCCAGGCCAAGGCTGCCACCGGATTGATCCAGCAACCGCATCACCACCGACTCGCCATACTGAATCGGCATGGTCGAGATCCGTATATCCATATTGCGACCGCTGATATTGATGTTAAAACGGCCATCCTGCGGCAGACGCTTTTCGGAAATATTCAGCTCAGCCATCAATTTAAGCCGCAGCACCAGCGCAGTAGCGACCCGGGTCTCTTTAACGAGATGTTCCTGCAACACCCCATCGACCCGCTGACGGATCCGCAACACCTTCTCGTCAGGTTCGATATGAATATCGGAGGCCTTCATCTGCACCGCATCTTCAAAGATCGATTGCAGCAATTTGACCACAGGCACTTCGGAATCGTCTGCCGCAGTCAGATCGGCCAGATCAAAGCCATCATCGGCAATCTCCTCATCCAGCCTCCCCGCCAGGCTGGATATCTCATTGGTGCGTCTATAGATCCGATCTAACAGACTCAGTAACTGGCTCTCTGCCACCACCGCCTGACGGAGCGATTTAGGCAGTAACCGCTGCAGCTCATCGAAAGCGAACAGGTCCATCGGATCGGCCATGCCAATTAGAAAGTAGTCCGCATGCTCTTTCAGAACGATAGAGCGAAAGCGTCGCGCATGGGCTTCCGACAGCCGCGCGACCTCTTTGGGATTAAACTCATAGTGCGTCAGTTCGACCGCTGGGATCTTGAGCTGCTGTGACAGGAACATGATAAAGCGATCCTCGGTCACCAGCTCCATATCAACCAGAGTACGCCCCAGCTTCTGCCCGGTTTGCTTCTGTTTAGCCAGAGCCTCCATCAGATGGAATTCGGTAATAACCCCATTCTGAACCAGCAGGTCACCGATACGAACTTTCTTGCCTGGGACTGCCATAACTGCTCCTAGCCTCCCAACTGAACCAGACGCTGACGGACAAAGTCAGTCAGCTCGGGCGCCACCTGAGGGATTTTAAACACATTTTTATAGGCATGTTTTGCCTGTTCCGGCTTTTTCAACGCTTCTAAAGAGAGCGCTAACCCTATCCACCAGCGGGGCTTGTCGGCCCGAATCCGGAGTAAACTATGGTAAGCCTCAGCAGCCTGCTGATGCTCGCCAGCGGCCTGCAGCGCCGCTGCACGCAGCTGATGAAATTCTGGATCTTCCTTCACCTCAGGCCGATTGTTATTGAGCATATCGATTGCGGCGGGTAATGCACCCCATTGAATCAACTGCCTTGCACTGAGTTTGCGCAGACCCGGATGGTTCGGATCCAGCGTTAACCCCTCAGCGATCAACTGCTGGGCCCGGTCCAGTTGTTGAGCACCGATACTCAGGGTCGCCAGCAGCGTGCGGCTGGAGAACGCGAGGGGTTCTTGACGTAGCAGTGTTTCCAGCACCTGTTGCGCATCAGCCAACTGGTGACTCTGAACCTTCTCTAGCGCCTGGTCGACCGCAGCCTGATCACGCTGCGCTAACGACTGTGGGGCTGTTTTACGCCATGAAACGGGCGGGGTAGGTATTCCCGTGGACTCGGCTTGCGCACTCACCGCGGCTGCAAGGCTGAGTCCAGACACGCGAATCTTCTCTGCGCGGGCCTTTTCGGAGCGAACCGTTACGGGACGAGCCACCTCTACATCCGCAGCAACCGATGGCACCTTAGCCGTTACGGCCTGGCTCTGGAGTGATGGCTGCGGCTGTGGTGCGGGTTGCTGTGTTGATTGCGGCTTAGGTGCTGACCGCGGCTGCGGTGTAATGCGAAGCGTCAGCCGGTGCTGATTGTTACTAGTAAGCGCGGCAACCCGGAACGATGCATCCTGCTGCGTTTCCAGCGACAGGGTGAGATGGCCATTGTTAGTCACAAATTCGGCCGAGCGAATCAGCGCAGAGCCGGGTGCAGGCAACGCCAGAGCCGAGTCTATGGGACCCAGATCCAGGTTCAGTGTACGCGAGGCGCTGACCAACACCCGCTGTGCCGGTGCCTGATTCAGCGTCAGCTGTAGTTCCAGCAGCGGCTGCCGGGTCCATTCAACGCCGATTATCTGCACCCGGGAGTCGGCCCTGTTGATGACCGCTATCGACTCGGAAGCCGTCAGATCTGGGGTTGTTGCCGGTATTGATGCCGGTATTGATGCCACAGGTTCTGACGGCGCGCTCGGCCATGAGGATGGCTGAGTATAGAACCACAGACCTGCCGCGCCCACCAGCACCAGGACCAGAATGCCCAGGGGTCGCAGGGGTCGCAGGGAGGCACTCTGCAGCAACCCCGGAGCCGGAGCTCGAAGACCGCTGTGGGCCTGCGATTGCGGGGATGAGCGGCGCCGTTTATCCAGATCGCGAAGCATCTCGTTGACCAGACTCATAGCCCGCCCCCCAGCACCAACCAGGCCGCAATGGTCAGAGCCACCAGGCAAACTGCTGCGATGCCCCCCGTGACTGCTGAAGATTTCAGCTGCACCCCATCGGTATCCTCAACCGCTCTCTTGATATGTGCCGGAGTGATCTGGTGCTCGCCTTTTCCATAGGCCACCATCATCGCCTTATGCGCCAGGATATTGATCAACCGCGGCGTCCCCGCTGCCGCCTCCCAGAGCAGATTGATGGCCTTGCGGTTAAAGAGCGTAGCGCCGGTATAGCCTGCCAACGTTAGCCGATGATGCAGGTACTGCCCGGTAGCCTCGCTATCGAGCGCCTGTAATCGATAGGAAAAAGTGATCCGCTGGCGCAGCTGACGCAACGAGTGCTGCCTCAACAGCTGATCCAGCTCCGGCTGACCAAATAGCAGTACCTGAAACAGTTTGGTGGTCTCGGTCTCCAGATTGGTCAGCAGCCGCAACGCCTCGAGGGTTTTCTCCGGCATCGCCTGGGCTTCATCGACAACCAACACCACCCGCTTGCCCTCAGCGACCCGTTCAACCAACCGCTGATTGATCCGTTCCAGCAGATCGAAGCTGCCCTTGAGCATCTGTACATCCACGCCCAGTTCAAGCGCAAAGCTCATCCGGAATTCGTCGGGATTCAGGTAGGGGTTGGGGATGTAGGCACTGATGCAGTTCTCATCGAGTGAATTTAACACCTTACGACACAGCAGCGTTTTTCCGGTGCCGACCTCGCCCACTATTTTAACGAAGCCTTCACTGTTTTCCAGCGCCACCAGAATCAGGTTTAACGCCTCCTGATGGGTGGGCATATTGAGAAAAAAATGGGTGTTCGGTGTCAACGTAAACGGTAATTCGCTTAGCCCGAAATAATACTTATACATGATGCTGTCGGCCTATTCAGTAAAATAGCGGTTACAGGCTATCTGGGAGGCTGACCGAGAATAGACTGACCTACTTTGGCAACCGCTCCTGTGTTGCGCGTCCTCCTGTATCCATACCGTCGTATAATGTCCGGTTCTTTGGGCTAGAACGCAGCCTTACTGCTCGCTCATTCTTGTCACATAACCACTGTCTTCACCAGCGGTGCCTGCGCAACCTATCCTGTACCGCCCACCTCATAAAATAAAGGGTCGGCCTGCCTCCCAGAGCGTCCTGTAGAGGGAGGCCGTCAGGCTAGTAGCCAAGTGGTTTATTGAGATCTTCACGGTGATAGAGGTCGTTGAAATTCCCCAGGCTCTGCTGCAGTGTCGTCCGCCAGGCCTGGCTATCGGCAATGGTCGGCTTGAGCAGGATCACCAGTTCAATCTTCTCCGTAGCCTCGCTCCGCTGCCGGAACAGGCTGCCCACCTTATCAAGATCTCCAAGCAATGGAATCTTACTCTTGCCATCAGTACTGCTGGTCTGCATCAGGCCACCAATAACGATCACCTGACCACTTCTGGCACGCACCACACTGTCAGATTCCCGAATCGTGCTCTTGGCGAGTGGCAGTTCCAGGGTTTCGGAGCCCAGAGAGATCACTTTCTGCTGGTCTTCTACCTCGCTGATCGACGGATGGACATGCAGAATAATCTCACCGCTGGCACTGATTTGTGGGGTCACGTCCAGGGCGATTCCGGAAAAGAACGGGGTAAGCTCTACGTCCGGGGTCGTGGTTGTGGCCGTCCCTGAGGTCGTGGTAGTCGAGATATCGGTGACGAAAAACTCATCGGTACCCACTTTAATCACCGCTTTCTGGTTGTTGAGCGTAGACACCCGAGGACTCGATAGCACCTGCACCTGGCCCTGAGTTTCCAACAGTTCGATCAGTCCTGAGAAATCATTGGTCAGGTCGAGCGCGGCACTGAAAATGCCGCCGGCAGAAGTAGCACTCGCCACCGTCCCGCCGGTCTGCTCTAGCCCCAATGAATTACCATTACTATTGAGAATACCCGACCAGCTAATGCCCGCCTGATAAGCGCTATCGAGCCTCACCTCGATTATTTTGGCCTCGAGAATCACCTGCCGCTGCAGGGTTAACTGCGCCTTTGTTAAAAACTGACCCGCTGCTTCCAGTTCACTGGGCAAGGCTTTGATCACGACGATACCGGCCTGGGGCGAGATCACGACGGTACGCCCTTCCCCACCACCGACGATCGCATCCAGGGTCTGCTGTAACCGACCCCAGAAGTCAGTCGTGCTGCGCGTATTGATCTGCGTGCCTGTCACCTGATTTTCACTTTGAGTGACAGCACCGGGACTCACCTGAATATCGGAGCCTCCTGAGCGAGTGATATTAAGGTAATCGATCTCGAAGATGACCGTTTCCAGCCGATTAGGCACAACCTGGTAAAGATTACCGCTGCGTGTAAACTCGTAGCCGTAGACCTCGCGCACCGTACGCATCACTTCATCGACGGTGACGTTCTTCAGGTTCAGCGTAATAGTGCCGGTGATGCCAGCGCTCACCATCATGTTATAGGGCGTATCCTGCACCAGCCCCATAAAGAAGCGGCGCGCCTCTAGTTTCTCGGTGCTGAGGTCAAAACGCTGCCCCTGACTACCGGAAAACCCCTGAACCTCAAGTGGAGGTAACAGTGTCTGCATCACCTCGGCAGAAGATGCCTGCAGATCCGCGTCCAGGCGCTGATTATCGGCAAGGGCTTCAGTCAATATCTGAGTACCTTCCTGCTTTGCGCTGACGCCGGTCGTTGGTTGCCAACTTTGGCAACCGCTGAGCAGCACGATCAATCCAAGTCCACCTGCTGTTAACCACTGCATCTAATTTGATTCCTGACTGTTGCGTTTAATATTGATGCTAGATCCCAGGTGTAGCGGGATGCGTCGTTTACCCTTTTTAAGCACCACGGTTCCTGACTCAATCGATACCAGCTCGGCACCACCTACGGAGTCTCCCTGGCGCATCCAGACGCCATTGACTACTGCCTGACGGCCCTGGGTGCCGATTCGAATCATCTGCAGCTGCCAGGGGCTGGCCTTTACATTCAATGTTGCCGCACCATTGCCTGACTGTGCCGGGGGACGGGTCGGATCGACCGCCGCCTGACTGGGCAACGTCACACTCGACACGGCAAGCACCGCCAATAGGATCCCCGTCCAGCTGCGATTAAACACCTAACCACTCCTTCGTCGAACTGAGGGTATACATCAGCAGCGTCACCCGAGCTTTAGGGTAGCCGCCAACCTGGTAATCGATGCTGTCCCAGAAGAGTGATTTGTTCGACTGCTCAACCGCTTGCAAGAAGCCCTGCACCTCAAAAAAGCCCCCTTCGAGCACCAGCTTCAGATCATGCCGAAAGATCCCCAGGGCGACGGCCGCCGCCTCTTGAGTCTCAGTCTCAGTCTCAGTCTCAGAAATATCGATCCTGATCGGTGTTGCTTTATGCACCGACAGCACTCTGACCCCCTGATGTTTTCGCAAGATCTGCTGCAGCAACTCGACCATCTCCAGCGGCTTCACCATCGCGGCAGTGCTTAGTTTCTGCTGCTTCTCAAGCACCTCAATCTGGCCCATAAAAACTTGGATCTGCCCCTGTAAAGCCTCGTTAGGATCTTTTACTACCAGCGCCTCGGCCATGGCATAATCGAGCGTGGCCTGAGCACTTGCAGACTGAAGGTTTAGCCGCGTACTGGTCTGCGTTGCGCTTTGCTGCTGTGCCGGTTCGATCCAATAGCTAAACGCGGGAAAGGCCAATGCCACAAGTAGAACGATCAGGATCAGTACTCGCTCACGCAGACTCATGGCATTAAAAGATGCGGCCCAGCTCCGTACATTATCCATCGGCCCGTTCCCCCTTAGGTCGGCTACCACTAAGCATAAATCCGATTCCGGAAGGTGCTTCAGTCAGTTCAAACTGATCGAACTGCGCATTCTGATAGGCCGAAGTCCGACCCAGACGCTTCATATATTTTGGCATTAGCGTCGCATTGTGTGCATGCCCCTGAAGGGTGATCTTGGCACCGTTTTGACTCGCCTGGATCCGCGTTAACCAGACCCCCGCGACCACCTGCTCTGACAGGCCGATAAACAGCGGGGAAAAGATACCACTTCCTGGCGGCACCATCTCCACCAACAGCTCACCAAAATGACGCCGTGCGGACAGCTCCTGATGCAGCTGGTCGCGTGTCTGACGAAGTGCTGGCAATTCGTTTTTAGGACGTTTGCTCTCAAGTAGAATCTCAATCTTGGTAGCCAGCGCTGCATTCTGCTGCTTCAGCGCCGCTACCTCCTGCTTTAGCTGGCTCAGTCCCTGGGTTTCCCGCACCCCGACCGTTACCAGCAATAACATCACGCCGAGCACCAGCAGCAGCACTGTCTGTGCCGATACCGGGGTTTTCACCCGCTCGCGTTTTACATAGAGATTGATCTGCTGCTTCATGCCGGGTTCTCCGGTAGTACAGCCGCTACAGCCAGCATCACCTGCATCTGCAGTGCCGGTGTCAGTGACGGTTCACAGTTAAAATATGCACCCAGATCCAGTTGCACCAGTTCAACCTCGAGGTTATTTCGCAGCTGCCGCAACAGAGGGGTCTCGCCCGGCTGCACAGGACACACCAGTATGCGAAGACAGGGCGACTTGCCGATCTGGCTATCGAAATAATCCAACGAGCGCTGCAGATCCAACACGATATTGCCCGCCCGGGCTTCGATATCCTCGACATCGGTCGCGGTTAAAGCCACGGGAGTATCCACCTTGCGGGTCAGATACAGATTATCTTCAGAGACTAAATTGATAATGCCGGTAGGTGTTTGCAGTCCGAGAATAGCGGTACCTAGGGTATCCCCTTCCAGGGTCTTGAGTCGCAGCAATGCCAATTCCGGAATCTCGATCGCCTCGAGTGTCAAACCGGCTTCCAGCGTCAACGAGAGGATATCCCGGGATAGTGATGGCTCGATAATAGCCACATACAGCATCTTGCTGCGACCACGATAGGCATCTTCCGGCAGTGGGAAGTAGTCGATCACCGAGTCCGTGGTATCGAAGGAGACCATATCCTTGATTCGCCAGCGCAATGCCTCTCTCATCTCAGCATCGGGCACAGCAGGCGCTTCAACCAGCAGCAGACTGTAGTCTTTAGGCTGTAAAACCCAGGTCGTGGCGCACCCGGCTACTCCCCAGTCATGCACGGCGGATTTTAATAACTCGGGCGTATCGATGCGGCACCGATCCAGCTGCTGACAGCGCAATGGCTGCGGCTGACGCTCATCGTAATAGGCAAACCCGAGCCCATCCTCATTAAGCGTCAACCCTACACGCCCACGACCTGATTTTTTTTCGATAAAAAATCTGATAAGAGCCTTCCTCTTATGTCTATAAACTGCAAACCCTAATATAGAATTTATTACAAGTGCCTATAACTTATCATGCAAGTAGTAATTATCACTACAATTATTTTTCCTATGTATGAGTTAGTTGTCACCTATTAATGGGATGCAGAGCGCTGGCACAATCGTGTTTTTACGCGACCTATACAGCAACCGTGCTGCCATTGAGGTCGGACGGGGAAAATCATCGAGAATCCACCGTTATGAGCCGGCATCACTGTCGGTTAGTTAGCGCTGCAGGGGGCATATCAACGCACTCAGTTAACAATGTCGTCCAGGGGTTCTTGACTCTTATCCGCTGTAAGTGTCTAATGCGTCTCGATTGCGTAGCCCGGATAGCTCAGTCGGTAGAGCAGAGGATTGAAAATCCTCGTGTCGGCGGTTCGATTCCGTCTCCGGGCACCAACACTTCTAAGGCTTGCAGCGATTGCAGGCCTTTTTTTGTTTTGGAAGATAATAAACTGGGTTATTGATCTGTTCAGGGCGGGGGCTTTTGTAGGCGGGCCGTTAAGCGCTCCTGCATGGACGGCACTCACTACGTCCCTGTAGCTCGGCCGTTAAGCGCTCCTGCATGGACGGCACTCACTACGTCCCTGTAGCTTGGCTTCAGCCTGACACCGTTTTTTGGATGAAATAAGAGGTCAGGCCGCGCCGTAATAGCTCAAGAGTACATCGCCAAATAAAAGGCTATGTCCTAGTTAAGTGTTGCGACCGGCAACTGGTGCTAACCAAAAGATCACCTGCAGGCAGGCTCCTGATACCTAAAAGCTGTAAAAGTGTCAAATGTAAGGCCTGACCCCCTTCTGCCTGCTGATACCTAAAAGCTGTAAAAGTGTCAAATGTAAGGCCTGACCCCCTTCTGCCTGACCCCCTTCTGCCCAATGTAAGGCCTGACCCCCTTCTGCCCCCTGCAGCCATTGGTCCATTAGTCCATTAGTCCATTAGCGTATCAGGATCGATCGCCTGATAGATAATCCCATCGTTACCCCGGTATTCACCAAAGGAGGCGACTGCTGAAGGGCTGTCATCATAAGCACCATCATTATCCCAATCATATTTCAACCACTCATAGGCATCATAGAAGACGCCTATTTCTCCTTGTTTCCCTTCGCCGGGAGCCTCTAATTCAAGAGCCTGAGTCTTGCCCGCCAAGAATGCCCCCTCTCCTCCCAGTACAGCGGTAAGTGCGGGATCTAAGCTAATGTTAGTCAGTGCGATTTTACCTGCGTCGTAACGGGTAAAATTATCATCTGTGACGACACTAAAGGCATCCCCATTAAAATATTCAAGTTGCAGCGGTTGAGGGATATTATACATTTCAGGTCCCGAACTATTTTTCAGCAGTAAGCGACCAAATCGAATCTCTACACCTGTGGGTGACGCATCCGCAGTGCTTGTGGCGCTGACGTCATCTGCATCTTTGAGAGTAGCGATAGAAAAGTTGATAGCGGACGTAAAGGGCGCCACCCGTGCGTTGGCAGAACGATTATAGAAAAAGTTATCCTCCGCCGAGAAGTGATAATGCAAAACCCCTCTAGGTAGAGCAACACTTGGGAATACGGTCGTATCATATTGACTCAGGGTGCCCGGATACATAGTGGCCGTTAAGGGTAGAATATTGCCATCAGACCCTGTCGCCACCCGGTCTGACGTCGGTACACTGATGCTAATATCGGAACCGATGAGTTTCATGTAATCATTGGCGCTACCCTCTTCATCCTCATAATAGTTTTGAGTAATAGCACCCTGTTTATTGTAGGCCGTAATAGCCAATATAGGGCTGGTTAAGTAGGAGATCGCACCCACACTATTCGTCGCTTCGTCCTTTTGGCCGCTATAGGCGGTAAAGGCGACTCCCGAACCATAGGTCGTATGAAAAACACCCGCGTCTACTACGGTTTGGGTAAAGTGATCGGGGATAAAGCGGCCAATATTAATCGTGGTAGCAGGAACGACAATACCCGCATTACCGTAGTCGCTGTCTTGGACGTCCAGAGTAAGCAAACCCACTTCTGAATACCGTGCAGCCGCATAAGAAGACAGTCCCGAAGAAAACCCGGTCAGCGTGACATCCTGGAATCCCGCACTGGTGCTGATTGCTAATACTGGAGCCGCTGCATAGGTCAGCTCACCATCGACACTGCCGCTCAGGGTAGGCCCGGCACGCCCTAGCTTTAGCTGTATCTGTCCCGATGAATAGTTCGGCGTGATATCACCAAGGCTGTTGATTGCGGTTAGGGTTAACGTAAAATCTGCGCCTGCTTTATGAGTAGGCGTTGCCGTGGCGGTCGCACCATTTAACACCGTGGTTCCTGAGGTTGCACTAACCGAGGTTGCACTGACGACGAGCTCATAAGGACTTACCCAGAACGCATTACTGCTGCCAGATATAGTCACGCCGTCCAGGTCATATTGGGCATATAAGCGAATCTGTCCTGCATCTTTATAAAGGGGTGTTGGAATTTCCGCAATACCCTCGGCGTCAAAGACCAGTCCGGTAGAGGTGAAGTCCGAGTATTTCGCAATATCATTGCCACCAATACTAAAACTGAGACCACTAACGCCACCGGGAGCGACATTTTTCTGCGAAAAGTCTATCGCCTTATTACCGGAAAGCAGACTTTCGCAGACACCGTTGTTATTTGCGACGGCCTGTAACCTGAGAGGAAAAGTTGTTCCAGCTATCTGGTTTGTAATAATTGACGAACCTGAACTACCATTTAAAAATATAAAGCCAGCATCAGCAAACACTAATTCACAACTGGCCGTACTGCCCTTAGAACATACTGTCGGGTTGGTTGCTGTGATCGATGCATCCAGTGATAACAGGGTTGGCTCAGGCCGCGTATAGGCAATGCTGGCAGTACCTCTGCCTGTAAATGTAATATTATCAGTGACTGAAACAGATCCTGTCGAACTAGGCCCCGTCGCCTTAACATCTAGCGTAACTGTGTCAGTACTTAGCGTACAAGAACCTTCATCGGCATTGGTACAGGCCTCAATGGTAACCGTCTCAGCATCACAGGTCAGGCCCTGACCATCATGAATGATTCGATAATGATCTATCTGTGCGATTGACCGAGGCCCGCAACCCTCCGCTCCAATGATGCTTCCGGCACCTAAGCTGACATAGTCGTTAGTGGTAAGCAGACCGCCACAGGTACCACCGATGCCTTCGAGTGTCGTGCCTGTCCCTGTGCTGATGTAAGTATCAGCAAAAAAAGTACCTAGCAGCTCAGCATTTGCGCCTGCGGAGATGTAAGTATTTGAATTCCAGGTAATCGTGCTGCCGGGGGTGACATTCTCCAATAGAATTTTGGTACTCGCACCCAAGGCAATATAGCTTTCACTATGGATAAGCCAATGGCCCTCCTCGCCTTCGCCATCAAAGGTGAGGAGACTGCCCGCAACCGTCGTCATCTCCGTTTCTGTGTAATAGATACCTTTTTTGAGTGTGGTGTGGCTTATCGACGCTGGAAGCTTAATGGCCCCTGGATCTGTTCTCATCGCGCGCAGCTGTACTTGCACCTCATGGAGTTGTTCCTGCTGATCCTCAAACGTCTCAGCACTACCCTCTGTAATCTTGCCACCAACACGGGCCCCTGCGCCGACTGTGACAGCGGCTCCGGCCGTGGCATCACCTTCCACCACGGCACCCCCTTCAAGTGTTACCGCGGCAGTTCCGGCCTGAGCATTGCCATTGACTATGGCAGACGCGCCCAGTGTCAGGGCGACTTCGGCCTGAGCATTGCCATCGATCAATCCAGACGCGCCCAGTGTCATGGCGGCTCCGGCCGTCGCATTACCATAGATTTTTGCAGCCTCGCCCGTCGTCAGGTAGTCGCCGGAATAGATTATCAGGCTATCTAAGGGGGCATCCAGCTCAGGCGTAGCCGCTTGCGCGCTAGAGAGAACACAAAGTATCGGGATAAAAAATAACTGCTTTTTATAGTTCATAATATAATTTTTACACCTCAACTTTCGGAATTTAAAATCAGCGGGTGTCTCTTTTTGTTAACACCGCTACTGTCTCAAAAACCTTCCCCTGGGAGACTGGCCGAGAACAGACTGACCTACTGCAAAACTCTCGCTACTATCGCTACTATCGCTACTATCGCTATTCTCGATCAGCCTCTTTGCTGAATTACCGGCTGGGCTTTCAAAACTCAGCCAAACCTCCGCGCATTGCTCTCACCGCGAGTTAAGCGGCCAACAGGGTTGAATGCAACGCTAACACCGCAGTCACCCTTAAGGGTAATTCGGATGACTCAGCCATCAGCATAACCGTCTGTTGAGCTGAACAGGACGGTAATGGGGTGTACTTTCTAAGCACGTATTCTTGGTGTGAACTCTGCGGGGATATGTGTCATCATGAGCTTCCCAATGGCCTCAATGGCCTCAATGGAAAATTTAAGTTCACTCATTTCATTGTTCTAATTGTTCTTTTACCCTTTTTTCGACCATTTAGCAACAGTACCCCCTCGGGACGCGCCCGATAGCACTCAACACAGGGTAGGGTTAGGTACTTGAAACACAGCGGCCTTAGCAACTAAAAGCTAGGCTGTCACGGTACGCCTGATCAGCCTCTTCGCTCAGCCTCTGGTAGCCTGAAGACCGCTATCCTGCCACCGGGAAGGGAGCCCTGATCGTCCCCCGTGTGAGGAGGGGTTAGCTCAACAGCAGGCTGTCGTCCGCCAGCTGCTCGCCTTCGCTGCGCTCGAACAGTGCCAGCAGATCTTTGACCTCGAGCCCCTCGCGATCCGCACCAGCCACATCGAAGGCGACTCGCCCGCCATGCAGCATCAGGGTGCGCTGCCCCACCTCCAGCGCCTGCTTCATGCTGTGGGTCACCATCAACGCGGTCAGGTTCTGCTCTTTGATAATCTCACGAGTCAGCTCCAGTACGAAGGCGCCGGTCTTGGGATCCAGGGCCGCGGTATGCTCATCCAGCAGCAGGATCTGCATCGGCTGCAGGGTCGCCATCAGCAGGCTGACCGCCTGCCGCTGCCCGCCGGAGAGCAGCCCCATGCGATCTTCAAGACGCAGCTCCAGCCCCAGTCCCAGCCGTTTCAAGCGCTGCACAAAGCGTTGCCGGTACTCGCGCCGCACCGCCCAGCCCAGCCCACGACCGCCACCGCGTTTCATGGCCAGCGCCAGGTTCTCTTCGATGCTGAGATTTTCGCAGGTGCCGGCCATCGGATCCTGAAACACCCGTGCCACATCGCGTGCACGGCGCCGGGTAGAGTGGCCGGTCACGCACTGATCGCCCAGGTAGATCTCGCCGGAGTCGACGCTGATCTCTCCAGAGATACTGTTAAGCAGGGTCGACTTACCCGCGCCATTGGAGCCAATCACGGTGACGAACTCACCCTCATTGATATAGATAGATAACCCGCACAGGGCGGGGTTCTCCACCGGCGTGCCCTTGGCGAAGGTAACCCGGATATCCTTAATATCGATCATCTGGATCTCCATTTGGCCAGGGTGTCACGCTTAAACTGTGGCAGGACGATCGCCAGTGCCACCAGCACGGCGGTGACCAGATTGAGATCCTGTGCCTTGAGGCCGATGAAATCCGCATTCAGCGCAAAGGCGATCACCAGCCGATAGAAGATCGAACCCAGCACACAGGCGACCACCGCCAGCACGATAGTGCGGGTCGACAACAGGGCCTCGCCACCGATCACCGAGGCCAGACCGACCACGATCACCCCCACCCCCAGCGTTATATCGGCACTGCCCTGCGACTGCGCGAACAGGCTCCCAGAGAGCGCCACCAGCGCATTGGAGAGCGCCATCCCCAGCATAATCATGCCACCTGTGGCCACGCCCTGAGCTCGCGCCATCCGCGCGTTGGCCCCGGTGGCCCGCATCGCCAGCCCCAGCTCCGACTTCAGGAACAGTACCAGCAGGGCACCGGCCAGCAGCACCACCAGCGTAAAGGCCAGCGGTGCGACCCAGTAATAGGGCAGACCATACGCCTCCAGCGGCGTCAGTACCGTCGTCTCGCCCAGCAGGGCCACATTGGGACGGCCCATGATGCGCAGGTTGACCGAATAGAGTGCGATCATGGTCAGGATCGATGCCAGCAGATGCAGAATTTTCAGCTTGACGTTCATCCAGGCGGTCACAAAGCCTGCGGCTGCGCCTGCGACCATCGCCAGCAGTGTCGCCAGCCAGGGGTTGAAGCCGGTGACGATCAGGCTCGCGGACACCGCCGCCCCCAGCGGGAAGCTGCCATCTACGGTCAGGTCTGGAAAGTCCAGAATTCTGAAGGATAGGTAGACCCCGAAGGCGACCAGACCGAACAACAAGCCGGTCTCTATAGCGCCAAGAAAGGCGATTTGACTCACAGCCCGCTCCTGTTTCTGTTGTGGTTCATGTTCATGTTATTGGACAATCTTTTTAGCCCGGTCGAGCATCGCCTGCGGCAGGCTGATGCCCATCCGTTGGGCCGCGCCCGGATTGAGATGCAGCTCCAGTTGCTGGACCCGCTCGACGGCAATATCACCGGGTGCCTCGCCGCTGAGGATCCGCGCCACCATCTTGCCGGTCTGCACGCCGACGTCGTAGTAGTTAAACCCTACCGCCGCGACAGTACCCCGGGTAACCGAATCGGTATCGCCGCTGATCAGCGGAATATCGTTCTGTTCGGCCACCTTGATAACCGCTTCCAGAGCCGATACCACGGTGTTATCCAGCGGGACGTAGAGCGCATCCACCTTGCCGACCAGACTGCGCACCGCCGCCAGCACATCGCCCGACTTGATGGCGACGCCTTCGACCAGCGTGATACCCCGCGCACTCGACTCCTCTCTGACCATCTCTACCAGGGTGACCGAATTGGCTTCACCCGGGTTATAGATGACCCCCAGACGCTTGACGCCAGGCACCAGCTCCAGGATCAGTTCGATATGCTTATCGATCGGCGACAGATCGGAGACCCCGGTGATCAGCTCGCCAGGATGTTCCATATTGCTGACCAGCTTGGCCCCGAGCGGGTCGGTAACGGCAGTGAACACCAGCGGAATATGACGTGCGGAGGCGGCGACGGTCTGTGCCGAGGGTGTCGAGATCGCTACGATGACATCGGGCGAGTCGCCGGCAAACTTCTTCGCTACCTGGGCCGCGGTCACCGGATTGCCCTGCGCGCTCTCATAGCTCCAGCGCAGGTTATCGCCCACCTTATAGCCCGCTGCCGCGAGTCCATCCTGGACCCCCTGTCGGCAGGCATCCAGGGCAGGATGTTCGACGATCTGGGTGATGGCGACATGCTTCGGTTCGGCCTGTGCCGGTTGTCCCAACAGCCCCAGCCCCAGTAGGGCAAATGTAACGGGAAGAAACGCAGTTTTTTTCATTGTTAGAGCATCCTTCTATACAGCAATTTTGAAGTGCGAAAACTACCATGCTATGCGCCTGTTGTCAGCTACAGGCATGCCCGGAGCGCGGCCCCTTATGCCGGCCCCTTATGCAGGGAAGGAGTCTAGGTACAGGGCTGTTAATGCGAAAGCTGATCACGATGGCGCCGGAACGACTGCTGCGGGGGCTCGGCGAGCAGGAGCTCTTTGTCCGCCTGCACCATCTTCTTCACCTGTCGTTGATGGCCGAGAATCAATTCCGTATCGCCCATCTGCAGGGTGCCATCAAGACGCTGGATCTGCAGCGCAAGATGAGCCGGCTCCGCCAGGAGGCGATCGTCGAAGAGATCGAAATAATTTTCATTAATCAAAGCATGCTGAGACCACCTTAACTAGACGAAACAGGTTAAGCCTATTAAGCTGCAGAGAGGTAGATGTCATATTTGTTAAATACTGGTGAAAAAACGCAAATAAAGGACAGACGATGAGCTCGGAGGTACGATTATCAGAGGATGGCCGCTATGTCTACGTAACTCATCAAGGTCGAGTATCCATTGTTGACATCAAGGCCGCAAAAACTGAGGCAAGGCCTCTCTTTAACCACTGTGATCGAATGCTGGTGGACTACCGCCAAGCAAAGTTAAGTCATATCAAGATTATAGAGATCGATAACCTGGGTCTTAGCTTTAAAAATTCCGTGCCCCTGTGTGAAAAAGTGGCGTTCGTCAGAGCGCCGGCAGCCGATGATAGAGTTTACTCACACCTGATCAATATCTGTTGCGTCTGCGGGGTAGAGACCGAACTCTTTGAAACGCTGCCCGCCGCCAGAAACTGGCTACTCGAGACCCTCTAAGCAACGAGCAACCCCTTCTCCCCGTATAGAATCGCAAAAAACAGTTCCGTCCCTGTGCCTTATGTTATTCATTAGACTCAACGAATAGATAATGGCCTCGCTACTGCTTTAGAGTAAGATTTACATACTGTTTATAACTCAGTTTAAAAGATAGTAATCAAGGATGCTCCATGAAAACAAAGGTTGAATTATCAGTCGATGGGCGTTACGTCCTCGTGACTCAACAGGGACAGTCAACTATCGCCCAGATGGAGGCCACCAGAATTAAGTCACTGCCTCTTTATAACCACTGTGATCGGATGTTGGTGGATTGCCGTCAGTCAGACATCAGTCATCTCGCGTTTATAGAGCTCGACAGCTTGGCTGCGAGCTTTAAAAAAGCCGTGCCACCCTGTATAAAAGCGGCGTTCGTCAAAACACCGGGCGCCGATGACCGTATGTACGCACACCTAGCTAACACCTATAGTATCTTCGGGGTAGAAAGCGAGATATTTGAGACGCTGGCAACCGCCAGGGATTGGCTGCTCGACGACCATTAGAACAACGGAACAATGGGGGGTCATGAACAATGGGGGGTCAAACAATGGGGGGTCAGGCCTTACATTTGACACTTTTACAGCTAGAGGGGTTAAGTGTCCTTTTGCTTAACAACAGCTAACTAGTACATCGCCTTTTTAAGCTCGAGAAGGGCCTTTTCTCACTCGATGTTGACTTAAATAAAGAGCCCCTCGCAACACCGGGTCAAGCCCGATAGACGACTAGCCGTCATTACTCACTGCTGCAATCACAGAGATCTCTACCAGTAGCTCAGGCCTTGCCATCTGCGCCTGCACACAGGCGCGCGCGGGGGCTGAACCCTCGGGTACCCAGGCATCCCATACCGCGTTCATCTCCTTGAAGTCCTTCATATCCTTGATGTAGAGCGTGGCGGACAGCAGCTGCTCCCGGGAAGAACCGCTACTGCGCAGCAGGCTATCGACCTTTTCCAGCATCGTTTCCGTTTGCCCGGTAATATCAGCATTGGCGTCGGCGGCCACCTGGCCACACAGGTACAGGGTGCCGTTGTGGACCACGGCTCGGCTCATGCGTATTTTCGTTTCAAAACGTTGAATGGTCATTGAATACTTCCTGATGGGTTGTTTATTTGTTTTGTAGGTAGCCGTTAAGCGCTCCTGCATGGACGGCACTCGCTACGTCCCTGTAGTTCGGGCTTCAGCCTGACGATCGCGGCATCCCCTTAAACTTGCAGCCAGATAAGCACCAGAGCGGCGAGAAACACCGTCTCTGCCACCATCAGCGCCACCGGCCGCCAACCCATGGCCGCCAACTCCTTGAACGAGGACTTCATCCCCAGCCCCACCATGGCAATGACCAGGCACCCGCGTGACAGCTCCACCATCAGATGGGACACTTCGGGGATAATATAACCACCGCTGTTAAGGGTGACTATCAGGATAAAGGCCACCAGAAAAGCGGGCAGAGGAAACCCTTTGGGCTTGTTACCCGCCTCAATTTTCCCCCAGCGGGCGGCGATCAGAGAGATGATCAATACCGCCGGGACCAGCATCGACACCCTTAGCAACTTGGTAAAGGTGGCGACATCACCAATCTCATCGGACATCATATAGCCGGCGCCGACGACCTGAGCGACATCATGAATGGTGGCCCCCAAAAACACACCACTGGCAACCGGACCCAGATTAAACGCCGTCACGATCAGAGGGTAAGCGATCATGGCGACGGTACTCAGCGCCGTTACGCAGATCACCGTGAAGATCAGATTCTTTTCTGAATCTTTGTCTTGAGGTAGCACCGCGGCAACGGCAAGAGCAGCAGACGCACCGCAAATACCCACCGATGCTCCCGTTAAGATGCTCTGGGAACGCCCCAGTTTGAGCCAACGGCCCAGCACAAAGCCAAACAGGATTGTAGAAGGTACCGCCACCAGCACGATAGCAATCGGGGTGATGCCCAGACTCATTAACTGTTCAACGGTGATGCGTGCCCCCAGCAGAGCAATACCCACACGAAGCACTGTCGTGGCAGAAAACTGAATCCCGGCGACACAGCGTCCTTCGGTCGACAGGTAATTAAACGCCATCCCCATCAACAAGGCATAAAGAATAACCGGACCGCCGTAGTGCTCCGATACAAAGCTGGCCGCCATCCCGACAACTAGGCACAGCGTGAAGCCTGGGATGAGTGTTTGCAGTGCTCTCCTACACCGCGCCCCTTCACTCATCGCTAACCTGAACCCATTCATCTTGGAATCCTATGGAGTATTGGGCGGCTAACCTGATTGCATCAGCGTCTCGTCGCCCGTTGGAACGGCCCCTGCCTGGCACCGCCGGTGGATGGCAACGTACAAGGTCAGCTAGAGGTTAGCAATAGTCTGATAACTCAAAGGCTTTACGATAACCGAACAGCGCCTGGCTACCACCGGTATGCAGGAAGACGATATTGTCGTCCTTATCGAAATGCCCTTTACGGATCAGATCAATAAAACCGGCGGCGCCTTTGGCGGAATAGACCGGATCCAACAGGATAGCTTCTTGCTCGGCAAAGAGTTTGATCGCTTCGATTCCGCTTTCAGTCGGAATGCCGTAGCCGTCACCCACATAGTCGCAGTTGGCAACCACGTCTTCGCGCTTAACCACCCCGGGGATCCCCAGATGCTCGGCGGTCTTTTCCGCCAGACGGAAGACATTGGTTTCCTGAGCTTCGCGCGGTATCCGCACACCAATACCCAAGACCGGAATCAGGCTGTTGCTGGCCACAAGACCGGTAATCAGACCCGCCTGGGTGCCGGCGCTGCCTGTGGCGTGAATCACACGATCAATCTTCAGGCTCCTGTCGTTGGCCTGGGTCAAGAGCTCCAGGGCCGCATTGACATACCCCAGGGCGCCGATGGGGTTGGAGCCGCCACCAGGAATGATATAGGGCTTTTTGCCCGCAGCGCGCAACTGCACCGCGACCTCTTCCATCGCCTGGTTCATATCGGTACCGGCGGGATACTTGCTTAATTCTGCGCCAAACAGCTGATCCAGCAGCACATTGCCATTGTAGTTGTAATCCACATCGACGCTGCCGGTGCGATCTTCCAGCAACACCTGACAGGCCATGCCCATTTTGGTAGCGATGGCTGCCGTCTGTCGGGCGTGATTCGACTGAGTCGCGCCCTGGGTAATGATGGTATCGGCGCCCTGTGCGATCGCATCGCCCATCAGGAATTCCAGCTTGCGGGTCTTGTTTCCGCCACCGGCCAGACCCGTGCAGTCATCTCGTTTGATCCAGAGGTTAGGACCTTCGAGAAACTTGCTAAGATTGGTCATGGGCTCGAGCGGGGTCGCCAGGTGGGCGAAATGTAAACGAGGAAAACGGGACAGGTGCATCAGTAAGTCTCCAGACTAGGGCTTCTTTATGTCTTCTCTATATGTGCTTTACAGCCTACAGGCGACCTTCGTGACTGCCCAATGCTGTTATATCTTGGACCGGTTACTTTTCGGCATACAGGTGTTAGCATCCTGAAAAAAGGTGGTTTATGGAACTGAAATGGCTTGAAGATTACCTGGCACTGGCCAAAAACGGCAGCTTTTCGAAGGCGGCAGCCGCGCGGTTTGTCACGCAGCCGGCGTTCAGCCGTCGCATCCGCTCACTGGAAAATTGGCTGGGTGTCAGCCTCGTTGATCGCACGAGACACCCCACCAGCTTAACCGAGGCGGGCGAGGAGTTTCTGAAGCATGCCGAAGACCACAAAACCCGAATCTACGCGTCACGTGAACAGTTAAAGGCGATGACCCGCGGCCAGGTCCATATCGCGATTATGTCGCAGCACTCTCTGGCGGTCTCTTTTGTCCCCAACTGGCTGCAAAAAATCGAGCCCCTGGTCGGTAATGCCCTTATCAAGATCAACGCCGGTGATCTGCACGACTCACTCGAGTCTTTTTTAGCGGGTACGGGGGACTTTTTACTCTGCTTCTCGTCACCCGATATTTTCAAACAGCTGGAACGAGACGATATTGAATGCATCCATGTCGGCACCGATCAATTAGTCCCGGTAACGGCGGTTAAGGCCAACGGTCAGCCTCTGTATAACCTCACCCAGGGCGGCGATTTACGGTTACTCACGTACCCTAAAGAATCATTTTTTGGGCGGTTAATTATACGCGAATGCATGCCATCGCCTGAAGACGATCTCAAGCTGCATACTGTCTGTGAAAATGCGTTAGCCGAGGGTCTCAAAGCCCTTGTCATTAAGGGTTACGGTGTAGCCTGGTTACCTAAGGGTATGATAGAAAAAGAACTCAACGAAGGCAGCATGGCAATTCTGGGAGCACCGCTGGCGTCGACTGATTTACAGATCAAACTCTATTGCTTTAAAGGGGAACGCTCGGACTTAGCCAATACGTTCTGGAGCTATATGTCCGAGTTGTATAATCAGGGTTACGCCTGAGAACAGCCCACAAATAAGGCGTCAGGCTGAAGCCTAACCCACAAAAAACACATCCCTATGGGTTGGCAAGATGCAGCTATTCGACCCCCAGTGCCTTGCGAACGATAGCCTGAGCTAGGAGTTCTGAGGCGTCATACACGGGCAGCGAGGTCTTTAGTTGTCCGCCAATCACGGACAGCTCGGTACAGGCCACCACCAGGCACTGAGCCCCCTGCGCCTCCAGATCTGCAGCGGCACGGTTATAGGCCAGAATGTGCTCGAGTGTCTGCTGCTTAGCCTTTACCGCACGAATCAGCTCCATCACCTGCTGCTGGTTCTGTTGCCGGGGATACAGCACCTGGACATCATGCTGCTCAAACCAGGGCTCGTAAAGATGAATCAGTTGCAAGGCGCAGGAACCCAGCAGGCCGGCCTTGCTCAGATCAGACTGCGACTGCGTGGCATGCTGGGAGGTTAGCTCGATCAAATTTAGCACCGGAATCTCCACCGCAGCCGCGATCTCCGGGTAGTAGTGGTGCGCCGTATTACAGGGAATGACTAAGAAGTCTGCCCCCTGCTTTTCCAACCCCAGGGCCATCTCGATCAGGCATGGTGCCGGATTTTCTCCCGTACCTTCGATCAACGCCTTGATCCGCGAGGGGACCTTGGGATTGTTGTCCACCAGCATGCGGATATGATCCACGTCATCTTTGGCCGGTGTCTCATCAATCACCCGCTGCATCAGATCCACCGTGGCTTCTGGCCCCATGCCGCCGATAATGCCGACGGTCTTGGCGTGGCTTGCGGTCATTGCTGGCACTCCCGGGCGACGTCAACAATGAGGCAGTGCCGGTTCCAACGCTCAGGCTGGGTAACCAGGTCAGCACGCTGTGGCCGTAGTATCGCGGCGTGTAGATTATCCATGCGCCCGCTTTAAGTATTCCATCTGATACCTCTTAGTCTTTTATTCTCAATTCGCTGGCATAAATGATGCTGTCAGCGGCCTGTGTGATCGTATCGCCCATCAGGAATTCCGGTCTTGAAACGAGGAAAACGGGCCCGTGCATTGTGATGTTCCTGTGACTTTTATTGTGTGCCAGGGCAGGCTGCATCAGGCATTGCTATCCTGTCTGATGCGGTTCGTGCGTTACCACATCCTACGCCGACCCACAAAAAACACATCCTGGCAGAGCTTTGTGGGTAATAGGGCCCTTTCACCTATCAGACACCAAGGCCTTCTGGTTCTGGAAGGCCATGCGCACGACAGCAGGCCGTGACGGTATTCGCCAGCAGACAGGCGATGGTCATAGGGCCGACTCCGCCGGGCACCGGTGTGATCGCAACTGCAACCTCTTTGGCGGTGTCGAAATCGACATCGCCGACCAGCCGCGTCTTATCGTCACCCAGGGCAATACGATTAATGCCTACGTCAATCACGGTTGCACCCGCCTTGAGCCAGTCACCCTGGACGAAGAGAGGCCGCCCTACAGCCGCGACGACGATATCGGCACCTTTGAGGATCTCCTGCAGATTCCTGGTCCGTGAATGAGCGATGGTGACGGTGCAATTTTCTTTCAGCAGCAACTGCGCCATTGGTTTTCCGACGATGTTGGAACGCCCAATCACCACCGCATTCAACCCTGCCAGGTCACCGCGAGACGCGCGGAGCATCATTAAGCACCCCAGGGGGGTGCAAGGCACCATCGCCTTCTGTCCGGTGGCAAGCAGGCCGGCATTGGAAATATGAAAGCCATCCACATCCTTGGCCGGAGCTATCGCATTGATCACCAGAGCTTCATCAAGATGCTGCGGCAAGGGAAGCTGGACCAGGATACCGTGCACCGCCGAATCAAGATTCAGCTGTTCTATCAGCGCCAACAGTTCAGCGGCTGAGGTATCGGCGGACAGGGAGTACTCGTAGGAATGCATGCCAACCTCGACGGTCTTCTTGCCCTTCGAGCGGACATACATCTGGGATGCAGGATCCTCTCCCACCACGATAACCGCCAGGCCAGGCGTTATCCCCTGGGTCTGCTTAAGGTGCGATACCTGCTCGGCCACACGTTCACGCAGTCTCGCTGCAAATGCCTTACCATCGATAATCTGGGCAGTCATACAACTTCCTATCTAAAGATCACTGTCTTGTTTTCATCGAGGAAGACGCGCTTTTCGATGTGTGCTTTAACCGCACGCGCCAACGCAACTGTCTCGGTATCACGGCCGACGGCCACCAGCGATTCCGGACTAAAGCTGTGGTCCACTGACTGGACGGACTGCGCAATGATGGGGCCTTCATCCAGATCAGAGGTGATGTAATGTGCGGTTGCACCGATCAGCTTAACACCGCGTGTATGAGCCTGGTGGTAAGGTTTAGCGCCTTTAAAACCCGGTAAGAAGGAGTGGTGTATATTGATCGCACGCCCCTTTAATTGTGTACAGAGATTTTCGGACAAAATCTGCATATAGCGCGCTAGAACGACCAGTTCGGTGCCGGTATCATCCACGACATCCAATAACGCCTGCTCCTGCACTTGCTTGTTTTCTTTGGTCACCGGCAGGTAGATAAAACGGATACCTTCACGTTCCGCCATTGGGCGTAAATCCAGGTGGTTGGAAACAATCGCGGTGACTTCCATATTGAGTTCACCCTTGCGCAGACGATACAAAAGATCGTCCAGGCAATGGTCAAACTTGCTGACCATAATCAGTACTTTGGTAGGCGTGGCCGCCGCTTCAAGCCCCCATTCCATACCGAACTGTTCTGCGATCACTGTAAATTCTTTATTAAGGTCTTCGAGAGTGTTGTCACCGGTTTCGATATAACCGACCGACCGCATAAAAAAATGGTTGGTATCCGGGTCATCAAATTGAGCCAGTTCGCTGATATAACAGCCTCGCTCAGAGAGAAAAGAGGTTACAGCAGCAACGATACCACTACTGGCTTTACAGGTCGTTTTAAGAACAAATTGATGAGGTTTTGCGCTTTCTATTGTCATGATAACAACCTTTTAGTTTCCTAGGGGGTTCTCGACGCTCTGGCCCGGCGCGGACTGAGCCTGCCTGCAGGCGATCTTTGAGCAGAATCAAAAGATCCAAAGACTAAAAGATCGCCGGGGCCCGGCTCCCACAGGGCCGCCTGATCTCGTCGTCTAGGCTTTAAGCAAAGAGTGACTACGACTAACTAGAACATAACCAAATCAAATGGCGAGGATGTGGCGGTACCGGGGCTACTGGAGGTTGAACTCATTGTACCGGATTCTTGCGCACCTCTGGCCGGGTGATAATGGGGCATTGCTGGAATTGCATCCCAGCCTAGGGTCCTTCTTTTTGGGTCGGCAGCTGAAGGCTCCTGCAACACCTGCACTTCCCACGTCCCTGTGGGTCGGCAGCTGAAGGCTCCTGCAACACCTGCACTTCCCACGTCCCTGTGGGTCGGCTTCAGCCGGACAGGGTTACTATTCCACCGTCACACTCTTTGCCAGATTGCGAGGCTGATCGACGTCTGTGCCCTTTAACACCGCCACATGGTAGGAGAGCAGCTGCAGCGGCAGGGTGTAGAGAATCGGGCCCAGGGTGCTGTGGATATGCGGCAGCTCAATCTTGTGAATCCCCTCGCCATTCTCGAGGGAGGCTGCCTGGTCGGAGAATACGTACAGCTCACCCCCGCGCGCCCGGACCTCCTGCATATTGGCTTTGAGCTTCTCCAGCAGGCTGTCGTTGGGTGCCACCACGATGACTGGCATCTCGCTGTCGACCAGAGCCAGGGGGCCATGCTTGAGTTCACCGGCAGGGTAGGCTTCGGCATGGATGTAAGAGATCTCCTTGAGTTTAAGTGCCCCCTCCATCGCTACCGGATACATCGCTCCGCGCCCCAGAAACAGGCTGTGATGCTTATCGGCAAAGCGTTCCGACATCTGCTTGATGGGGGTATCCAGCTCCAGTACCTGTTGGAGTTGTGCCGGCAGCTGCTTGAGCGCTGCGACCAATTCGTGCTCGGCCTCGAGTGCTAGGCCATGACGCCGGCCCAGCACCAGGGTCGTCAGCAGCAGGGCAACCAGCTGGCTGGTAAACGCCTTGGTCGAGGCCACCCCGATCTCGGGACCGGCCATGGTCATCAGCACCAGGTCAGATTCGCGCACCAGTGAGCTGCCGGGAACATTACAGATCGCCAGACAGGCCAGAAAGCCGCTCTGCTTGGCCTCGCGCAGGGCGGCCAGGGTATCTGCGGTCTCACCCGACTGGGAGATAGTCAAAAACAAGCTATTGGGCAGCACCACTGTCTTGCGGTAACGGTACTCGCTGGCGACCTCGATCATACAGGGGATACCGACCAGCTCTTCGATCCAGTATTTGGCAATCAGGCCGGCGTGATAACTGGTACCACAGGCGATGATCTGCACCGCCTGCACCTCGTCGAAAATCGCCTTAGCATCGGCACCAAAGGCCTGTTCAAGCACCGTGTCCTTGCCCAGTCGTCCCTCCAGAACGGCCGATACCACCCTAGGCTGCTCATAGATCTCTTTAAGCATATAGTGGCGATATTCACCCTTGTCGGCCGCATCCTGACCATGCTCGAAGCGTTGCACAAGGTGACTGACCGGCTCACCGTTAACATCCTGAATATGGATAGTATCGAGCCTGACCTCGGCGATCTCACCCTCATCCAGATAGATAAACTGATCGGTTACCTGGAGCATCGCCAAAGGGTCGGAAGCGATAAAATTCTCACCGATACCGACCCCGATCACCAGCGGGCTGCCCATCCGCGCCGCCATAATCAGGCCCGGTTGCTGCTGATCCATGATCGCCAGGGCGTAGGCGCCATGGAGCTTCTTGAGCGTCTGCTTGACCGCAGTGGTGAACTCAACCCCTGCATTGAGATATTCGTGAACCAAGTGAGCGATCACTTCAGTATCGGTATCGGAGTGGAATTGAGCACCCCTGGCGATCAGCTCTTCTTTCAGGGCTTCGAAGTTCTCGATGATGCCGTTATGTACCACCGCTACCCGGCTGCCAGCCATGTGCGGGTGGGCGTTGCGCTCTTCCGGCTTGCCATGGGTGGCCCAGCGAGTATGGGCGATACCGACCGAGCCCTCCAGCGACTGCTGCTGCAGAGCCTTCTCGAGCTCGGCGACTTTTCCCGAGCGTCGGGTACAGATCAACTCACCGCTCGCCGAGTGTCGCACCACCATCCCTGCGGAGTCGTAACCTCGATATTCAAGACGTTTAAGCCCTTCTAGCAGAATTCCTGCTACCTGACGTTGCGCAATCGCGCCGACAATTCCACACATACTGTTCTTCCTGATTCAGCTTTAAGGTATCTGCTCGAAGAGTATTACATCAGCAAGCGGCTCTAGAGCGTCTTCTGTGGTCGTTTCCAGCCTTTGAGATTAACCTGGCGCCCCCGGGCGACACCTAGATCATCCGCAGCAATCTCTTTGGTAATCGTGGAGCCGGCAGCCGTCGTCGCCCCCGCACCCACATTAACAGGGGCCACCAGCGAGGTGTTGGAACCGATAAAGGCGTTGTCACCGATCTGGGTCTGAAACTTATTCACCCCATCATAGTTGCAGGTGATGGTGCCAGCACCGACATTCACATTGCAACCCAGAATAGCATCGCCCACATAGCTCAGATGATTGATCTTGGAACCCGTACCCACCAGGGTCTTCTTCGTTTCGACGAAGTTTCCGATTTTGGCCTTAGCAGCCATAACGGTACCCGGACGCAGGCGGGCGAAAGGACCTATCTCACAGTCCTCGCCGACCTCGGTCTGATCGAGCATCGAGTTAGCCTTAATCTGGCTGCCCGAGGCGATACGGCTGTCTTTGATAATGCAGTTGGCCTCGACTGTGACATTATCGGCGATATGGACAACCCCTTCCAGGATCACATTGATATCCAGGCTGACATCCTGTCCTATCGTGATCTCGCCGCGAAAATCAACGCGCGCCGGATCCGCCAGGGTCACGCCCTGGGTCATCCAGTAACGCGCCTGCTGTAGCTGATACCAGCGCTCCAGGTCTGCCAGCTGCAGCCGATTATTGACGCCCTGCACCTCCTGCTCACTGGCAGGATGGATGGCATCGATAGTGCGTTCTTCCCGCGAGGCCATGGCGATGATATCCGTCAGATAGTACTCACCCTGGGCATTATCCGAAGAGAGCCGCGGCAGCCACTCTTTAAGCCAGGCTGCGGGCAACGCCATAATCCCGGTATTGATCTCCTGTATCGCGAGTTCGGCGATCGTGGCGTCCTTTTGCTCTACGATCGCCACGACCTGCTGATCAGCATCACGGACGATTCGACCGTAGCCACTGGGATCCGATAGTGACACCGTCAGCAGCACCAGAGCGCCCTGCTGCGCCCGCGCAACCAGCTCCTGCAGGGTCTTCAGCCGGGTCAGGGGAACATCACCGTAGAGAATCAGGGCGACTGAATCGGCGGCTACCCGGGGCATCGACTGATCGACCGCATGCCCGGTACCCAGCTGTTCGGCTTGCTCGACCACATTGAGAGACAGAGAATTAAAATCGGTATCCAGGTAGCTGCGCAGCTGATCACCGCCATGGCCAATAACAATATGGGTGGCGACCGGGTCAAGCTGTGCGGCAGTATCGAGCACATGCCCCAGCATCGGCTTCCCGGCTACGGGATGCAGCACCTTGGGAAGCGTGGATCTCATACGGGTGCCTTGACCTGCGGCCAGGATAATCACTTCCAGGGACATGCCTATCTCCTATAAAGAGCAGCTATAAAGAGCTTGTATAAACAGCTGCTATAAAAAGCGGTATCGAAACAGGGGGCCAAGTGACATCTATTAGCCTTCCCTGGCTATAAAAATCAGAAAAAAAAGGCAGCCGAAGCTGCCCTTAGTATAAAGAGAACAGATATTAAATCTGTTCTCTTTTATCGGTTATTAACCGAGATTTTTGCGAATCTGACGAATGGTACGCAGTTGTGCAGCAGCTTCGGCCAATTGAGCAGCAGCCTTGGAGTATTCGAACTCCGCAGTCTGATTCTTCATTGCCTGTTCTGCATGGCGTATCGCTTCTTCAGCAGCCGCTTCGTTCATATCATTAGCGCGCAGAGCAGTATCTGCCATGATCGTCACCTTGTTTGATTGAACTTCAAGGAAACCACCTGAGACGTAGAAAATCTGCATCTCTCCGCTCTGCAACTTCATCTCCACCGGACCTGGGCTGATCTCTGTAAGCAGAGGAGCGTGACCTGGAGTAATACCCAGGTCACCCAGACTACCTGTCAGAGAAACGAACTCTACAAGACCGGAGAAAATCGATTCTTCAGCACTGACGATATCGCAATGAACAGTCATAGCCATCTCTATTGCCCCTATTGTTGGCTGAAAACTAAAAAATTAAGCAGTTCTGATCGAGTCAGAGTCTACTTTTGCATTTTCTTAGCTTTCTCGACGACCTCTTCGATACCACCCACCATGTAGAAAGCCTGCTCTGGCAGGGAATCATACTCACCAGCTAGGATAGCCTTAAAGCTGGAGATGGTGTCTTTGAGGGAAACATACTTACCGACAGCACCGGTAAATATTTCCGCAACGAAGAACGGCTGCGACAAGAACTTCTCGACCTTACGCGCACGGGATACGGTCAACTTATCTTCTTCAGACAGCTCGTCCATACCCAGGATCGCGATGATATCTTTCAGCTCTTTATAACGCTGCAGAGTACCCTGAACATCACGAGTAATATCGTAGTGTTCCTGACCGATCACCAGGGGATCCAACTGCCGTGAGGTAGATGAAAGTGGATCTACCGCCGGGTAGATACCCAACGATGCGATATCACGAGACAGTACCACGGTCGCATCCAGGTGCGAGAAGGTGGTCGCCGGTGACGGATCGGTCAAGTCATCCGCGGGTACGTATACCGCTTGGATAGAGGTGATCGAACCAGTCTTAGTCGAGGTGATACGCTCCTGCAGAACGCCCATCTCTTCGGCCAGTGTCGGCTGGTAACCAACGGCAGAAGGCATACGGCCCAACAGCGCGGATACTTCGGTTCCCGCCAGAGTGTAACGGTAGATGTTGTCGATAAACAACAGTACGTCACGACCTTCGTCACGGAACTGCTCGGCCATCGTCAGGCCGGTCAATGCAACGCGCAGACGGTTTCCGGGTGGCTCGTTCATCTGACCATAGACCAGAGATACTTTGTCCAGAACGTTGGACTCTTTCATCTCATGGTAGAAGTCGTTACCTTCACGTGTACGCTCACCGACACCGGCAAATACCGAGTAACCGGTGTGCTCGATAGCGATGTTACGGATCAGCTCCATCATGTTAACGGTCTTGCCAACACCGGCGCCACCAAACAGACCGACCTTACCACCCTTCGCAAACGGGCAAACCAGGTCGATAACCTTGATGCCAGTTTCCAGTAGCTCGTCAGAATTAGACTGCTCTTCATAGGTAGGCGATTTGCGGTGAATAGGCATCTTTACCTGCTCACCGATAGGGCCTGCTTCGTCGATCGGCTCACCCAGAACATTCATGATCCGGCCCAGAGTTTCGATACCTACGGGGACCAAAATTGGGGAGTTGGTGTTGTCTACACTCAGACCACGTTTCAGACCTTCGGTCTGTCCCATGGCGATCGTGCGTACGATTCCGTCACCCAGCTGCTGCTGGACTTCCAGAGTCACGTCATTTGAGCTGACTTTCAGCGCGTCATAAACTTTAGGTACTGCATCGCGCGGAAACTCAACGTCGATAACGGCACCGATGATTTGTATAATACGTCCGCTACTCATTGTTCGAGTCCTCTTTAACCTTATTCACCTGTGGCGCTGTTAAACAGCTGCCGCTCCACTCACGATCTCAGAAATTTCCTGAGTGATCGCGGCCTGACGTGCCTTGTTGTAAACCCGCTGCAGATCTTTGATCAGATCACCGGCATTATCCGTAGCGCTCTTCATCGCAACCATGCGTGCAGCCTGTTCACAGGCGTTGTTCTCGACCACCGCCTGATACACCAGAGACTCGATATAACGAGTCAACAGACCATTCATAAGCTCTTTTGCATCGGGCTCATAGATGTAGTCCCAGTGATGATTCAAGCTGGTGCTATCGTCTTCTGCTTTCAAGGGCAGCAGCTGCTCAATGACCGGTGTTTGGGTCATCGTATTGACGAAGTCGTTATAAACGATGTGCAACTGATCGATCTTCCCGTCAGAGTAAGCATCAAGCATAACCTTGACACTACCGATCAGGGCACCCACCTCAGGGGCATCACCCATGCCGGAAGTCGCCGCTACTACATTACCGCCGTAGCTCTTGAAAAAACTTCCAGCCTTAGCACCCAGCGCACAGATATCAATCTCGATATCGTTGCTATTGAGTTCAGTCATATCACGTAGCAGGGTCTTGAACGCATTGATGTTCAAGCCACCACACAGACCTCGATCTGTAGATACCACTATATAGCCAACCCGCTTTACAGCACGCTCCTGCATAAACAGGTGCTTGTATTCGGGGTTTGATTTGGCCAGATGAGCGATCACGCCACGCATACAATCCGCATAAGGACGGGTCGCTCGCATGCGCTCCTGAGCCCGACGCATTTTCGACGCAGCAACCATTTCCATGGCGCTGGTGATCTTACGCGTGCTCTGGATACTCGCAATCTGAGTTTTAATCTCTTTTCCGACTGCCATATCACTCTGCCTTTAAGCTCGTTTCGCTTTACCCAACGTGGTAATCGGGGACCTTAGTCCCCGGTTTTTACCAGGTCTGGGTGCTCTTGAACTTCTCGATACCGGCTTTAAACTCGGCAGCGATCTCGTCGTTATAAGCACCTGTTGCATTGATCTTTTTAACCAGATCAGCGTGCTCAGAAGCAAAGTAAGCCAGCAGTGCGGCTTCGAAATCAAGGATCTTATTGATCGCCAGACCTTCGAGGTAGCCTTCGTTAGCGGTAAACAGCATCAGGCCCATTTCAGCCAGGCTCATCGGTGAATACTGCTTCTGCTTCATCAGTTCGGTAACGGCCTGACCGTGCTCGAGCTGCTTACGCGTTGCTTCGTCTAGGTCAGACGCGAACTGGGAGAAAGCGGCCAATTCACGGTACTGAGCCAGTGCCAGACGTATACCACCACCCAACTTCTTGATGATCTTGGTCTGAGCTGCACCACCAACACGCGACACCGAGATACCGGCGTTCATCGCTGGACGTATACCGGCGTTGAACAGGTCACTTTCCAGGAAGATCTGACCATCGGTGATCGAGATCACGTTGGTAGGTACGAAGGCGGATACATCGCCACCCTGAGTCTCGATGATTGGCAGAGCGGTCAAAGAACCGGTCTTACCTTTCACGGCACCCTTGGTAAACTGCTCAACGTAATCAACACTGACACGTGCGGCACGCTCAAGCAGACGACTGTGGAGGTAGAAAACATCGCCGGGGTACGCTTCGCGTCCTGGTGGACGCTTGAGCAGCAAGGAGGTCTGACGGTAGGCCCAGGCCTGCTTGGTCAGATCATCATAAACAATCAGGGCATCTTCGCCGCGATCGCGGAAGTATTCGCCCATGGTGCAGCCAGAATAGGCAGCCAGATACTGCATCGCTGCAGGATCGGAGGCGCCAGCTGCGACGATGATGGTGTTAGACATCGCACCGTGCTGTTCCAGCTTGCGAACGACGCCGGCAATCGTGGACTGCTTCTGTCCGATCGCAACGTAGATACACTTAACGCCCGTGTCTTTCTGGTTGATGATGGCGTCGATAGCCAGAGCGGTCTTACCGGTCTGACGGTCACCGATAATCAGCTCACGCTGACCACGACCGACAGGAACCATCGCATCGACCGCCTTGTAGCCGGTCTGCATGGGTTGGTCTACCCCTTGACGCCAGATAACACCGGGTGCAACTTTCTCGATTGCATCGGTTTCTGTCGTGCCAAGATCGCCTTTACCATCGATCGCGTTACCCAGGGTGTCTACAACACGACCCAGCAACTCATGACCTACGGGTACTTCAAGAATACGGCCGGTACAGCGGGCTGTCATGCCCTCTTTCAGGCCCAAGTAGTCACCCAAAACAACCGCGCCCACGGAGTCACGCTCCAGGTTCAGTGCCATGCCGTAAATACCGCCGGGAAATTCAATCATCTCCCCGTTCATAACGTCAGCAAGTCCGTGAATCCGAATAATACCGTCGGCTACACTGACTACTGTGCCCTCATTTTGGGCTTCAGAAGAGATATCGAGTTTATCGATACGCTTCTTGATTATCTCGCTGATCTCAGATGGATTCAGTTGCTGCATGCTCTATTTCCTCGCGCTCAGGTACCTAAGGCTTCGGCAAGCTTGTGCAGCTTGCCTCGAACCGAACCGTCAATTACCAGGTCTGCAGTACGAATAACTAGACCGCCAATCAAACTCTTATCGATAGAGCTTGTAATATTGACTTCTCGGTCCAGCTTCACGCCCAGTGCCTGAGCTAGCGTTGTCTGTTGTTCTTGGGTCAGTTTAAAAGCAGAAGTGATGTCAACATCGATCATCTTCTGCTGCTCAGCCTTTAGCCGGTCAAACAACTCGGAAATTTCAGAGAGTACGGGCAGGCGTTTGTTTTCTGCCAAAATCTTAATGAAATTCTGACCCTGCACGTCCAGCTTATCTGCACAGATATCGAGTATCAGGCCGGCTTTATGCTCGGCAGCCAATGCTGGGTTTCTAAGCAGTTCCGCCACACTCTCGCTCTTAGCCGCTTGCGCAGCCAGACTTAGCATCTCGGACCACTTGTCCAGTGACTTCTGCTCAAGAGCAGACTCAAAGGCAGCTTTGGTATAGGGCCGAGCGACTGTACTTAGTTCAGCCATCGTTCACCTCGCTTATTAAAGCTCCGCCGCAAGCTTGTCGACAAGTTCTGCGCTGGCCTTGCTGTCTACCGCCTTGCCCAGAATCTTTTCCGCTCCGGCAATCGCCAGCACTGCTACTTCAGCCCGCAGGGCCTCTCTAGCACGGTTCTTTTCCTGTTCGATTTCAGCCGCTGCCGCGTCCTTCAGGCGTGAGCCTTCGGTGATCGCAACATCTTTAGCTTCGTCGACAATTTGGTTCGCACGCTTGTTGGCCTGCTCGATAATGGCCGCAGCCTGTTCCTTACCTTCACGCAGTGAAAGAATCGCCTTTTCTTTGGCGAGTTCAAGATCACGTGAAGCGCGGTCAGCTGCATCTAAACCATCGGCAATCTTCTTTTGACGCTCTTGCAGAGCAGTAATGACCGGTGGCCACACATACTTCATACAAAACCAGGTAAAGAAGAAAAACGCGATGGCCTGACCAATGATGGTTGCATTGATATTCACGCCAATACCTCTCGTTAACTAATGATTGAGTAATGGGTATTAACGATTAACCAGCTGCAACGACGAACATGATGTACATGCCGATACCAACACCGATCATTGGAATTGCATCAACAAGGCCCATCACGATGAAGAACTGAGTACGCAGCATAGGGATCAGTTCTGGCTGACGAGCACCGCCTTCCAGAAACTTACCACCCAAGATACCGATACCGATAGCAGCACCCGTTGCGCCCAAACCCATTACCAAAGCACCGGCTATGTATAACAGAGCAGTTTCCATTGTTTTCTCCTATTCAGAGTTAAAGTTTAAAGTTTTAGTAAATTGAAATCGTTTTTGCTTCGTTTCAGGAACCGACTCTCGCGAGCCGATTCCTAGAAATTTTTAATGTGACTCGTGGGCCATGCTCATATAGACGATCGTCAGTACCATAAAGATAAAGGCCTGCAACGTAATAATGAGAATGTGGAAGATCGCCCAGGGTACCGACAGCACCCACTGCATCCAGAACGGCAACAGCGCGATCAGGATAAAGATCATCTCGCCGGCATACATGTTGCCGAACAGTCGCAGACCTAGGGATACCGGCTTCGCAATCAGGTTGACGCCTTCCAAAAAGAGGTTGAAAGGGATCATATATTTGCCCAGTGGCTGAAGCGTCAGCTCGGCAATAAACTCTTTCGGACCCTTGATCTTCAGGCTGTAGTAGATGATCAGCGCGAAGACACTCAGCGCCATCCCCATCGTCGCGTTGATATCGGTGGTCGGGACTATCTTCAGATAGGGGATACCCATCTGCTGCGCCACGAAGGGAATCCAGTCGATCGGGATGAGATCCATAAAGTTCATCAACCAGACCCAGACGAAGATCGTCAATGCCAGGGGCGCGACAACCGCGTTGCGGCTGTGGAAAGATGACTTAACGTTTTCGTCCACGAAGCCGATGATCGCCTCGACAAAGTTTTGAAGATTACCGGGCACGCCGCTGGTCGCTTTAACGGCGACCTTGCGGAACAACCAGATAAACAGCAGGCCGAGGCCCACTGAGAAAAACATAGTATCCAGGTTGATCGCCCAGAATCCCATTGATGCGGCTTCTTCACCGTGTGCGATTGTCCAGGTAGCATCTTGAAGCACTGAACCATCATGACGCTCAAATCCTTCAGGCAGTTGCCCGTAGGTGAGGTTAGTCAGGTGGTGCTTAATATACCCGGAGGTCGTGAGTGCGCCTTCTGCAGCCATGATTTCCTCTCAGTTCAATTTTTAAAAAGTAAGTGATTCAGCAGCAGCGGCGCCAGCCAGGAGATCAGCTGCATCAAGATAAAAACGCCAAATAGGGAAAAGGGCTCGAGTGGTTTAACCAGAGTAAACACCAGGCCGAAGAGCACCAGGGTTAAAGCCATTTTCCATATTTCGCTTTTATACAGATCCCGTACTGTTTGTCTAATATTGCTGCCTGCACTGCTTGTCAGCACTCTACTCGCTTGATATATATAGGGGATTAAATAGATCGATCCACCCAATAATGCCGAGTATCCAGCGACTTTTTCGGTACTTAACCACACGATCAGACTCACTACCAGAGTCACGACCGACTGTGACAATATCAGAATTCGAAACTGTCTGCGCTCCGTCTGTGTCGTTGTGCCTTTATTGCGGGCTTCTTCAGCTAGACCTACGGGCATAATCAACTTTTCATATCCGTTGGTTAGATTCAATTGTCCCTATAACCGACTGCGAATTATAGGGATTTAGATTCTGCTCGGCAACCATCATTTAGTGGTAGTTTATTACGCATAAATATCAGTTGCTCAGACCTGATATCCAGGTTATTTACTGTATTTTATGCAGAATAGACTCTATATCATTCAAGGTTTTATAGGAAATAGTGAGTTTTCCGTCACCCTTATCCGTGTGCGAAATTTTTACCTGTAACCCCAACACCTGATTATAACGCTGCTGCAGCTGCTCAATACCCGGATCCGCTACGCTCTTTTCTTTTAGCTTGGGGGCGGTTTGCATCTGTTTGACCAACGCTTCTGTCTGACGTACCGACATCCCCCGAGCGACCACCTCTTTGGCCGCCTTTATCTGTTTGTCTCCCTCAAGGGCCAGCAAGGCACGGGCATGACCCATCTCCAGGTCGCCATATTCGAGCATCCGCTTGGCATCGGTGGTCAATTTCAACAGCCGCAGCAGATTGGTAACGGTCGTGCGTGATTTTCCTACCGCTTCGGCCGCTTTCTGCTGCGTCAGATCAAACTCATCCATCAGCCTCTGCAGAGCCATCGCCTCTTCGATCGGGCTAAGATTTTCGCGCTGTATATTCTCGATCAGCGCCATGGCAATAGCGGCTTCGTCCGGCACATCTCGAATGCTGGCGGGGATCTCGGTCAGACCTGCCAGCGTCGCGGCACGCCAGCGGCGCTCGCCTGCGATAATCTCGTAGCGGCCCATATCGATGGGACGCACGACTATCGGCTGGATCACGCCCTGGGCGCGGATAGAGTTGGCGAGTTCTTCCAGGGCGGCCTGATCCATATCCCGCCGGGGCTGATAGATGCCGCGTTGAATTTTGTCGAGAGGCAGTACCTCTAAGCCGTTTGTCGTTGCAACCCGGGGCAGCTCGCCCGAGTCCTCATGCAGCGCTGATCCTGCCAGCAGGGCATCCAGACCACGACCTAGACCTCGTTTTTTTAGCATCTGTGTTTTCCAACCAGGTTGGGGTTACTGAAAATTAGGCAATCGATCTGAGCGCTTGATCGCAACGCCGGTTAACTTCACCCGCCAGAGCCAGATAAGAGACCGCACCCCTTGAATTACGATCATAGAGAAGCGCTGGCAATCCGTGGCTAGGGGCTTCGGCAAGGCGTACATTACGCGGAATTACCGTACGGTACACTTTGTCGCTGAAATATTCGAGCAGTTGGGCGGAGACATCACGCGTCAGACTGCTGCGGGGATCGTACATAGTACGAAGGATTCCTTCGATGCTGAGGCTCGGATTGAGCGATGCACGTATCTTGTCGATGGTGCTCATCAGCGCCGAGATACCCTCCAGCGCATAGTACTCGCACTGCATGGGAATTATCACGGAATGAGCGGCTACCAGGGCATTGACGGTGAGCATATTGAGCGACGGGGGGCAGTCGATCAAAATATAATCATATTCCTGCTCGACCTGACTCAGTGCCTGCTTAAGCCGGAACTCTTTGCGATTAACCGATATTAACTCGACCTCGGCCGCGGTGAGATCACTGTTAGCGGGGATAAGATCGAACCCGCCGTTGGTCTTCGAGGTGATCACCATCCGGATATCGACCCGTCCGGTCAACAGATCATAAACGCTATGTTCGATCTGGTGTTTATCGACCCCGGCGCCCATTGTGGCATTGCCCTGAGGATCAAGATCAACCATCAGCACTTTACGCTTGGTCGCCGCTAACGAGGCCGCAAGATTGACGCAGGTAGTGGTTTTACCCACACCCCCTTTTTGATTGGTCACAGCCAATATTTTGACCACGCAGAGATCTCCTTGTAGCGTCGTAGATCGTTAACGGACAGACCTAAATTCCAGCAGATGGCGTTCGCCCTCACAGTTTGGAACCTGTAAGGGGTAGGTGTTCAAGAGCTCAAAACCTGCCGGCAACTCGGTCAACTCCTGATAAGGATACGCGCCCTTCATCGCTAAAAAACGGCCATCGGCAGCCGCCAATGATTCGGTCCAGCTCAACATGGCATTTAGGGATGCGAAGGCTCGCGATATCACTGTATCAAAACTCTGTTGCTCTGGGTACGTCTCAACACGACCCTTATATATATCGATATTACCGAGCGCCAACGCTTGTTTAACCTGCTGTAAAAACCGGGTCTTCTTGCCGTTGCTGTCCATCAGAGTGAACTTTTTCTCAGGATAAACAATAGCCAATACTATCCCTGGTAACCCGGGTCCGGTACCTACATCGGCAATATTCTGACCCTCGATATAGGGCACCACACTCAGGCTATCGAGCAGATGGCGCTCGATCATCGCCTCGGGTTCACGAACAGCCGTCAGGTTATACGTCTTATTCCAGCGATGTAACAGCCCGACATAGCTCAGAAGCTGCTGCTGCTGTTCGGCTGTCAACACCAGGTCCAGCTGTTGCAGACCCTCACTGAGGAGCTGCCCGCACTTTTCTGAGAGCTCGTTATGACTCTCCGGGTTCATGCATGACCTCCCGCAACCTGCTGGAGTTTACTGCGTTTTTTCAGATGGATCAGCAGCAGGGATGACGCCGCCGGGGTAATACCTTGAATCCGGGAGGCGGCCGCCAGCGTCTCGGGCCGTGAGGCACTGAGCTTCTGACGTGCTTCATTGGAGAGGCCGTCGATCTGGTCATAATCAAGATCGGCGGGCAGGGGGGTATTCTCCTGGCGCTGCATCCGTTCTATATCTTCCTGCTGACGCTGAATGTATCCGGAGTATTTAGTCTCTATCTCGACCTGCTCAGTCACGCTCGGATCTAACGGGTTGGTACCGCTCAGATGGCCGATATCGGCATATTTCAACTCCGGACGCTTGAGTAGATCCAGCAGGCAGTACTCGCGCGTCAGCGGATTTTCAAGCTTAGGACTCAGGCTTGCCGCCGCATCGCTGCCAGGTTGAACCCAGCTGCTTTTCAGGCGTTGCGTCTCCAGCTCGATCGCTTCTCGCTTGGTACAAAAAGAGTGCCAACGCTGATCATCCACCAGACCCAGTTCGCGGCCTTTCTCAGTCAGACGCCTGTCCGCATTATCCTCACGCAGAACGAGCCGGTATTCGGCACGGCTGGTAAACATGCGATAAGGCTCTGCCGTCCCTAGGGTAATCAGATCATCGACCATCACCCCGATATAAGCCTCGTCCCGGCGCGGACACCAGGATTCGCGTCCCTGAGCCTGGAGCGAGGCATTCAGACCCGCCAACAGGCCCTGCGCAGCGGCTTCTTCGTAACCTGTAGTACCGTTGATCTGACCCGCAAAAAATAGCCCGTCGATCACCTTGCTTTCGAGCGAATGCTTCAGATCCTGGGGATTAAAATAATCATATTCGATGGCGTAACCCGGACGGGTGATAAACGCATTTTCGAATCCTAGCATCGATCGAACCAGTTCCAACTGAATATCAAAGGGTAAGCTGGTGGAGATACCGTTGGGATAGATCTCATTGGTCGTCAGCCCCTCAGGTTCGACGAAGATCTGATGGGAGTCTTTATCGGCAAAACGGACGATCTTGTCCTCGATGGACGGACAGTACCGGGGACCCACACCATCGATCACCCCAGTGTACATCGGCGATCTATCCATCCCTGCGCGGATAATGTCATGGGTACGGGCGTTGGTATGGGTGATAAAACAGCTGACCTGGCGTGGGTGATCGGCCACCGAACCCAGATAAGACATCACGGGCAGCGGGGTATCGCCGGGCTGTTCCTGCATCACCGAGAAATCCACACTGCGGGCATCGATTCGCGGCGGCGTACCGGTCTTGAGGCGGTCAATCCGCAGGGCGGTAGCACGCAGCCGTTTTGACAGGGTCGACGAGGAGGGGTCTCCGGCCCTGCCTCCGGCATGATTTTCCAATCCAATATGGATCAGGCCACCGAGAAAAGTGCCGGTTGTCAGCACGACAGTGCGGGCATAAAAACGCAGTCCCATCTGGGTGACAACACCTGTGGCACGATCGGATTCGATGATCAGATCGTCAACCATCTGTTGAAAAATATGCAGATTAGGCTGGTTCTCCAGGATCGAGCGGATGGCTGCTTTGTACAGCTGCCGGTCTGCCTGAGCGCGGGTCGCTCGGACTGCCGGGCCCTTACGTGAGTTGAGCACTCGAAACTGGATACCTGCACGATCGGTCGCCTGTGCCATAGCACCACCCAGGGCATCGATCTCTTTGACGAGATGGCTCTTTCCAATCCCTCCGATCGCCGGATTGCAGGACATCTGTCCCAGAGTCTCAATATTCTGAGTCAGCAATAACGTCTTGGATCCCATGCGTGCTGCAGCCAAGGCAGCTTCAGTACCTGCATGGCCACCTCCGATCACTATGACATCGTAACGGTTCGGGAAATCCAAAATCACACCTCTTCTAAGAATCCAACACAGTGCTTTTGACAAGCTCTGATTTCAACGGACGCTCAGTATATCGACTTGCTGATTGTTTAGACATTCGCCTGAGCGCTATTTTTTTGAGATCTGATTATTATGAATTTATATATATATATGTATTTAGAAGATTATTATTACTACTATTACTAAGGAGAGCACTTTATGTTTATAAGTGTAAAAGAAGCTATTAAAACAAAGATATAAAAACTTGTTAACAGGCCTTAAAACAGGTTTACAGCCTGCAAATGAGGTGTGGATGACTTGTGTATAACTGGGCGACTTATGCACAGGTAGATTTGCACACGATTAGTCCACAGAGTTATACCCTCATCCTTATACATATTATCAACAGCCAAATGTGGATAAGTATTTATCAACAAAGGCCTGTTTTTAGCGTTTTGACGGGATTAAGAGTGAAAAAAAGAGGGTGAAAATCGGGGAGAGGCTGTTTAGAGGCAGGATGCTTGTCTCAGAAAGGACAATCGAAGGTCTTCAGTTGCCCCTGTGGGTCAGCGTTTTGTAGGTTGAGTGTAGTCCGACAGGGCTTGCGGTTCCCGGTTAGGGTCAGTACCAAGTATCAGTGATTGAGCTGCTGCGAGCTCGGTGCCCCCTGTGTCATCAGCAAGGTTTCGGCCTGTTCTTTCGTTAACGTTGTTTGAATCGGGACCCAAATAGCGCGTTTATGGCTACCGGTATCATTGAGGCGTTGCTGCAGGCTCCAGGGTGCTGAGTGGTGTCCGCCGTGGCGGATCAGACGTATATTTTCTTCAGTTTTCATCAGAGTGATTCCCAAGTTTAGAGTGTTTGAATCCTAACCATAGGGCGTAAATGTGTCGGTTTGATGACGGTTGAGGTTAATTTTTAGCCAGTAGCAACCTGAGAATCCAGATATTGCTGTTGGAGGTAGTCCAATAACTGGTCGAGACACGCCTGAGCCGCGGGCAGATCCTGGTCGATCAGGGTCTGTAGTAAGCATCGGTGGTGCCCGATGATAACCTGGCGATCACGCGACCGGTTGGCGATCATATTCATCAGCGGTTGCAGCGCCTCGATGACGGTGACCATATTGAACTTTAACACCGGGTTAGCTGTAGCATCGACGATGGCGCGATGAAAGCGGATGTCGGAGGCGCAAAACTGCTCATCGCTGATGGGTTGTTGCTGCAGATCCAGCTCCCGGGCTAACAGCTCAAGGTGTTGCTCGGTACGCCGTGTAATCGCCAATTTAAGACAGAGTTTTTCCAATTCACGGCGTGCTTCGGTAATTGCATCTATATTGAATTCGCCCAGAGTAACCATCAAGGTTGTGGCGTTGGTCAGCGTGGTTCGCAGCTCCTCTTCGGTCGGGCGGGTGATAAAGGTGCCCCCGGTCGGCCCGCGACGCGAACGAACCAGGTGCTGTGCTGCCAAGCGCTTCAGGGCCTCACGGATCGTGGGACGCGAGACTGAAAAGCGGGCTGCAAGCTCCTCTTCGGTCGGCAAGCGTTCATCAATCCGAAGTCTGCCATCAAGAATCGAGGCACGCAGATTCTCGGCAATCTGTTTGGCCAGGCTCTGGGTCACCAGACTCTCGTATTTGATCGCCATTGCGGCTCCTGGGATAGGTGGAATAGAGGAGCAGTATATCACAAAAACCCAATTGTTAATTTGTTTGACAAATTAACAATTGGGTTTTAGGGTGGTTCCAAGCGACCCTGATATTCGCTCCCGTTCACACTAGAAAGACACTACAAACTGTCGCTTTGACAGGATTAAAAGGACAAACTTATGACCGATACCTCTTTTAAGGCGCTGTTATTGCGCCAGGATGATGCCGGCAAGACCTGTGCGGCTATCGAGCAGCTGACGGTTGCCGAACTGCCCGATGAGCAGGTGCTGATCCGGGTGGAGTATTCCAGCCTTAACTATAAGGACGGTTTGGCGGTCACCGGCATCGGCAAAATCGTATTGAACTGGCCGATGGTGCCCGGGATCGACCTGGTGGGTACCGTGGTTGATGGCGGAACCAGTGAGTATCAGCCGGGCGACAAGGTGGTGCTTACCGGATGGAGTGTCGGTGAAAAATACTGGGGTGGATACTCTCAGATGCAGCGGGTGCGTCCCGAATGGCTGGTGCCGCTGACCGCGTCGCTATCGCCGCTGCAATCGATGGCGATAGGCACCGCTGGCCTGACCGCCATGCTCTGTGTGATGGCGCTGGAAGAGGGCGGTGTTACGCCCGATTCAGGAACCGTAGTTGTTTCGGGCGCAGCCGGTGGTGTGGGCAGTGTTGCGGTCGCCCTGCTGGCGAGTCTGGGTTATCAGGTTGCCGCCATTACCGGCCGTGAATCGAGCCATGCTTACCTGAAACAGCTCGGCGCCAGCCAGATATTGAGCCGTGAAGAGATGGCTGCGAAGTCGCGGCCCCTGGAAAAGTCTCGCTGGGCGGGAGCCATCGACACGGTCGGTGGTGAGATGCTCAATCGGATGCTGGCCGAAGCCGACTATGGCGCTACCGTTGCTGCCTGTGGACTGGCTGGGGGTTACAAGCTACCGACCACGGTGATGCCCTTTATCCTTAGGAATGTTCGCCTGCAGGGGGTCGATTCGGTGATGTGCCCGCTTCCGCGTCGCATCCAGGCCTGGGAACGGCTGGCCCGCGAGTTACCTAAAGAGATGCTTAATGCTATCAATAATATAGTAACGCTCGAGCAGGTGCCGCAGCAGGCAGAAGCGATTCTCAAGGGAGAAGTACAGGGACGGGTGGTGGTCGACCTGCAGGGCTAATAGGACACTAGCCCCCTGTATTGTTATTTACCGAGACGGCGCAAAGCCCCTTTGCTTGCGGAGGGGAGCTGTCAAAGGGGCTATAGCGAGTACTTACTTTCCTATACAGAAATTACTGAAAATTTCGCCCAGCAGATCATCGGAGCTGAAAGCGCCGGTGATGCCAGACAGGGCGTTCTGAGTCTCCTTAAGATCCTCTGCCAGGAGCTCACCGGCACCGTAATTGGTCAGTTGGGCGCTGCCTTCCTTCAAGAACTGCTGAGCCTTAAGCAGTGCCTCTATATGGCGGCGGCGCGCCATAAAGCCTCCCTCACAGCTGCTGTCGTAGCCCATGCACTGTTTAAGATGCAATCGCAGCAGATCCATGCCCTGGTCCTGTTTGGCACTCAGACGGATCAGGTGAGTATCCTGCCGGGAATCTATCCCGGGTTGCTCGTGACTCAGGTCGATCTTATTACGGATTACCGTGACCTTGTCCAGGCTGGGCAGCCGGGCGATAAAGTCGGGCCAGAGCTGTTCCGGGGCCGTTTCTTCGGTGCTGCTGGCGTCGACCATCAGCAGTACCCGGTCGGCGTTCTTGATCTCCTCCCAGGCGCGATCGATGCCTATTTGCTCGACGATGTCGTCGCTGTCGCGCAGGCCTGCGGTATCGATGATGTGCAGGGGCATGCCATCGATATGGATATGCTCGCGCAGCACATCGCGGGTGGTGCCGGCGATTTCGGTAACGATAGCCGTCTGTTTTCCCGCCAAGCTGTTAAGGAGGCTGGATTTGCCGGCGTTGGGACGCCCCGCGATCACCACATTCATGCCTTCGCGCAACAGCGCACCCTGACCGGCTTCTCTGAGCACTGCCTGTAGATCCAAGCTGATGCTGTCCAGATCCGCTGCGACCTTGCCGTCGGCGAGAAAGTCGATCTCCTCCTCCGGGAAATCGATCGCGGCTTCCACATAGATCCTCAGCCTTATCAGGGCATCGACCAGCGCGTGAACCCGCTTGGAAAAGGCGCCCTGCAGTGAGCGCTGAGCGGAGCGGGCGGCCTGTTCGGAGGAGCTGTCGATCAGGTCGGCGATCGCTTCGGCCTGGGTCAGGTCGAGTTTATCGTTAAGAAAGGCGCGCTCGGAGAACTCACCGGGTCTTGCCGAACGGGCGCCGAGCGCCAGCACTTCTCGCAATAGCAGATCAAGAATGACCGGTCCGCCATGCGCCTGAAGCTCGAGCACATCTTCACCGGTAAAGGAGTGCGGGTTGGGGAAAAAAAGAGCGATACCCTGATCGACCTCCACGCCCTGCTGATCATAGAACGCGCCGTAGTGAGCGTAGCGGGGCCTGGGTTCCAGGCCGAGAATCTGCTGGGCAATCGCGCGGGTCTGCTTGCCAGAGACGCGGATGATACCCACGCCACCACGACCGGGCGGGGTGGCGACAGCGGCGATGGTAGCGGTATCGATCTGCATACTTTAAGTCCCGTTAATAACAAAAAAGGCTATGTACCAGTTGATTATTGCCGCCTGATCCCCAAAAAAGGCGTCATGCTAAAGCCTAACCCACAAAAACAACACTGATTAATGCGACAACTAATGAGGATATAGCCATAAAAAAGGCTATGTACCAATCTGTTGTTGCGGAGTTGCCTAGTTTTTTGATTACCATCAGCTAATGGGTGGTCACTGTCAAACGACATTCCCCATTGTTAACCGATGAAATCCAGCCTGAAAAAGGCCCGCAGGGTCGAGCCAGGGACGGCGAGACAGACAGCTGAGGCAGGATGCCGAATCTGGCTGCCTCAGGCTGGATTTCATAGCGCCGCAGGCGCGTATCCGCAGGACGGTTAGCAGGGGCGCGTTTTCTTTGCTTCGGTTTCTTTGTCGCGTACACAGAAATGAAGCCGCCGGCAGGCGGAACCTCCCTTGATTATAAAGACAATAATTCAAAATTAACTTTTGTAACAACAGATTGGTACATAGCCATAAAAAAGGCCCCCTGGTGACAGGGAGCCTTCGTTTAGTCAGCCAGCAATCAAGTCTTTCTGGCTGCAACCTCAGCTTCGATATTGCGGGTAATGACCCACTGTTGCGCGATCGACAAGACGTTGTTGACCACCCAGTACAGTACCAGACCCGCCGGGAACCAGAGGAAGAAGAAGGTAAACATAAACGGCAGCATCTTCATTACCTTGGCCTGCATAGGATCTGGAGGCGTCGGGTTCAGAGTCTGCTGCACGAACATGGTGGCACCCATCATGATCGGCAGTACAAAGTAGGGGTCCATCACCGACATGTCCTGAATCCAGAGCATAAACGGCGCATGACGCAGCTCGACACTCTCCAACAGCACCCAGTACAGGGAGATAAACACCGGCATCTGAATAAGGATGGGCAGACAGCCGCCAAGAGGATTAATCTTCTCTTTCTTGTACAGCTCCATCATCGACGTCGACATTTTCTGACGATCATCGCCATAGAGCTCTTTCAGACGAGCCAGCTCAGGACCCACGGCACGCATCTTGGCCATCGACTTGTAGGCCTTGGCGGATAGCGGGAAGAACAGCCCCTTGATCGCTACGGTGACCAGAATAATCGCCAGTCCCCAGTTGATCACCACACCCTGAATCATCCCCAATAACCAGAAGATCGGCTGTGCGATCCACCAGAGGATGCCGTAATCGACGGCCAGTTTGAGGTGCGGTGCGACCTGCTCCAACGTCCCCTGAATCTTAGGACCGGCGTAGAAGTTGGCCGAGGTAGTACCCTGCTGCCCGGGCACCACGGTGACCGTAGGCGACTTGAAACCAGCCAGATAGTTACCCTTATACTCACGGGCGAAGTAGTTATGGGTCTGCTCCGGATCGGGGATCCAGGCACTGACAAAGTAGTGCTGCAGCATCGCTACCCAACCGGCTTTAGAACTGCCTTTGTAAGGCTTCTCGTCGATATCACCGAAGTCGTATTTCTCGAAGTTGACCTCGGAGCTGGAGAACGCAGGCCCCAGATAGGATTGCATACCCATGCTGGTCTGCGAGGAAGGATCGTCGCTCAGATCACGCTTGATCTGGCCGAACAGGTTACCCTGCCAGACTGAACCGCCGCGGTTATCGATCAGATACTCGACCTTCACCAGATACTGGCCACGGGTGAAGGTGAAACGTTTGGTGATGGTAACGTTGTTCTCTTGCTCCAGGGTCAGATCGACACTGATACTTTCCTGACCGTCGGCCAGTTGGTAGCTGGGTTGGCTCGCCTGGTAGCGGGGGCGCTCCTTCTTGGCATCGGGGCCATTGGGGCCTATGAGTCCGGATTGCGCCGTATAGGTGCGGTTAGCATTCTGCTCCAGAAGAACAAACGCCTGAGGACTGCCCAGTTGCGCCAGATAATCATCCAGGGCGGCCTGAATAATATCGCCGCCGTAGGTATCGATCACCAGATCCAGCGTATCGGTGGATACCTTGACCAGTCCAGCGGGCTCCGATGGGGTCGCTACTGCGGTAACCCCGGCCAGTGGCTGTTCAGAACCCGGCACGTCGCTAGTGGCTGAGTCCACAGATTCTGCGATCGGCACTGCGCCTTCAGAAGTAGATGAAGAAAGAGCAGGGGCACTTGAATAGGAGGAGACAGGCGCGCTAGCCACTTTCTGGCCGTTTTGGCCATAATCTTCTTGCCACGTAAGGACCAGAATGTAGGAGATAACTGCCAGGGCGGCGATCAAGCCGATACGTTTGATATCCATGCGAGTAGTCTGCCGATGCCATTAAATTTGTTGGTTACAGGGGTTGAGGACGTGAATAGTACGTCACACCACCTGTACTGCGTCGCTTAAAGTCTGTTTAGTCCCTGCCTGTGGGCTGGAGTTTGAGCTGTTTCAGCGCATATTTACTTAAACGCTGCCAACTGTGCTCGATCAGCCGCTGCAATGCCGGATTATCCAGATCACCCAGCCCTCTTCGTGCCAGCACCACGATATCCAGATTAGGTAATTCTGAATTCTGGAGCCGAAAGGACTCGCGGATAATACGTTTTACACGGTTTCTTTGCACGGCCAGACGGACATTCTTTTTTGCGATGACCAGGCCGACACGGGGATGGGAGAGTTGGCTGGGCGTAGCCAGGATCAGCAGATTGCGATCCGAGACTTTAAGCTGCGCACCGTTAAAAACAGCCCGATAATCCCCGGCGTTCAATAAACGCGAACTCCGGGGAAATTCGAAACCTGTCATTATCGGTGTCTCTGGTATGAACTTATGCGCTCAGAGACTTACGACCTTTAGTACGACGACGGGCAATGACCTGACAGCCGTTTTTGGTAGCCATGCGAGCACGGAAACCGTGGTTGCGGGCACGTTTTAGCAAACTGGGTTGGAATGTTCTCTTGCTCATGACTCAATCCTACTTAATTAAAGGGCTTGAACCCTTGTCTCGAAAATCAAAAGCGGGAGTTTATTGAAAACCTGCCTACTCTGCAAATCTTATTAGTCCCGCCAGGCTGATAATTAGGCAGTTGATCAACTATTCGGCCAGTTTTGTGGCCAGCCAAGGGTTTTTCCATGGCGGGGGGCTATTATTGTGAATAACAAATATTTTTTCAATAAAATCAATATTTTTAATTAGATTTAACCTCTGTAAAAGTACGGTATAAACGGCCGGAGCTTGTGGATAAAAAACTCTGCGTACAGAGCATAAAAAAGCTTTGGATATAACGGATTTAAAGCGTTTCGAGGAGCTCATCTTCCGTTGATATCGACTGAGCAAAAAAAAACTCCGCTCTGGGCCGGGATCTGTGGATAACTGCGGATCTAGCCGCTAGAATGGTTCAAATTCTGAGATGTGGTGGAGCTGGATGGTTGTTCGATTGTGGCAGACGTGCCTGGGATGTTTGGAACAGGAGTTCCCATCACAGCAGTTCAATACCTGGATACGTCCACTCAAGGTAGAGCAGGGAGGCGATGCACAGTTACGCCTGCTTGCTCCCAACCGCTTTGTGATGGACTGGGTAGCGGATAAGTACCTTAGCCGTATTAAAGAGTTGCTCAGTGAGCACAGCGAAGAGCAGATTCGTGAAGTGGTTTTTGAGGTCGCAGGCTCTTCGATCAGGGCCTATACCCCGACAGTTCATCCTTTAAATAGCAATGGTGATGTCGTCCCTGCGCCCTCTCCTGCACCGTCCCCGGTTCAGTCCCAAGCCCCGCCCCAGGCGACCTTTCCCAGCGTCAATCCTGCGACGCGGCCGTCTCCCCCTATCCAGCAGCAATCAGGGCCAGATAACCAAAGGACCCGCAGGGTTGAGGTCGAGGGCGGGATTCGCCATCAGACCCATCTCAACAAGTTATTTACCTTCGATACCTTTGTTCAGGGCAAGTCAAACCAGCTCGCCTTGGCTGCGGCTCAGCAGGTGGCCGAAAACCCCGGCAGCTCCTATAACCCGCTGTTTATCTATGGTGGTGTAGGGCTGGGTAAGACCCACCTGATGCACGCCGTGGGTGCGGGAATGCTTAAGCGTAATCCTAACGCCAAGATCGTGTACCTGCATTCAGAGCGCTTCGTGGCGGATATGGTCAAGGCGCTCCAGCTGAATGCCATCAACGAATTCAAGCGCTATTATCGTACCGTTGATGCCTTACTGATTGACGATATTCAGTTTTTTGCCAATAAAGACCGCTCTCAGGAAGAGTTTTTCCATACCTTTAATGCCCTGCTCGAAGGCGGTCAGCAGATGATCCTGACCTGCGATCGTTACCCTAAGGAGATTAATGGTCTGGAGGATCGTCTCAAGTCACGGTTTGGCTGGGGATTGACGGTGGCGGTAGAGCCCCCTGAGTTAGAGACCCGGGTGGCTATCCTGATGCAAAAAGCGGATGAGGCGCGTGTCAGGCTGCCTCACGATGCCGCTTTCTTTATCGCCCAGAAAATTCGTTCTAATGTCAGAGAGCTTGAAGGTGCACTTAAGAGGGTCATAGCGAACGCTCACTTCACGGGTAGCAAGATCACCACCGATTTTATCCGCGAATCACTCAAGGACCTGCTGGCGCTGCAGGATAAGCTGGTGAGCATCGATAATATCCAGCGCGTTGTTTCCGAGTACTACAAGATCAAGGTGGCTGACCTCCACTCTAAACGTCGCAGCCGCTCAGTTGCGCGCCCACGACAGGTCGCGATGGCGCTCTCCAAGGAGTTGACCAACCATAGTTTGCCGGAAATCGGCAATGCCTATGGCGGAAGAGACCACACAACTGTCTTGCATGCGTGCAGAAAAGTGGCAGAATTGCGTGAAATTGATAGTGATATTCGAGAAGATTACAAAAACTTGTTGAGAACGCTGTCTTCGTAATGAAACGCGGATCTCTAAAAGGAACCTGACGCTAAGGGCCGGCTATGAAATTTACCTTATCCAGAGAAGCACTATTGAAACCCCTGCAGCTGGTTGCTGGTGTTGTTGAGCGCCGTCAGACGATGCCGGTGCTGTCCAATATTCTATTGGTGGTCGAGGGCAACCAACTGTCAATGACCGGCACCGATCTGGAAGTCGAAATGATCGCCCGGATTCAGCTGGAGCACCCGGCGGAATCCGGTTCGATCACGGTACCGGCGAAGAAGCTGATGGATATCTGCAAGTCATTGACTGACGGCGTCGATATCGAGCTGACCCTGACCGGGCAAAAGGTGTTGATCAAAGGCGGGCGTAGCCGCTTTACCCTCACAACCCTGCCCGCCTCCGAATTTCCCAGTGTCGAGGATGCCCCCGAGAGTCTCGATATCCGTATCGCTCAGGGCGCGCTGAAACGCTTAATCGAGCGTACCGGTTTTGCGATGGCACAACAGGATGTCCGTTATTACCTCAACGGCATGCTATTGGAGCTGACCGGCACTCAGTTGCGGACTGTTGCCACCGATGGTCATCGGCTGGCGACCTCGATCTATAAGGTCGATACCGATATCGCCGAGAGGGTTCAGGTGATCGTCCCGCGCAAAGGGATCCTGGAACTGGCGCGTTTGCTCGAAGACTCGGATAACACCGCCGAACTCTTAATTGGCAGCAGCCATATTCGGGTCAGCACCGGTGAATATACCTTCACCTCCAAGCTGGTCGACGGTAAATTTCCTGACTATGAGCGTGTCATCCCTAAGGGTGGCGACAAGCTGATTATCGCCGATCGCCAGGAGTTACGTCAGGTCTTGAACCGTATCGCGATCCTGTCCAATGAAAAGTATCGGGGGGTTCGTTTAGTGCTTACCGATGACTCTCTGCAGATCCTGGCCAATAACCCTGAGCAGGAGGAGGCGGAAGAGACCCTGGCGGTGGATTACAAGAACACCGCCATGGAGATCGGCTTTAACGTCAATTATCTGCTGGATGCCCTATCGATCCTGCCGGATCAGATGGTCAAGATAACGATGAAGGATCCCAACAGCAGCGCCTTGGTCGAGGCGGTCGATTCCAGTGACAATGTGTATGTCATCATGCCGATGCGGATGTAACCCTGGGAATTAATACCTAAGACCGATCTGAAACGGGTCAGCCCCCCAGGCACCCGGCCTCTAATGCCAGCATGCCCAACAGCACCGGGTCTGCTGGACCTGCCAAATAATCCCGTTCATTTTTCGCAAGCGCCCAGCGTTGGCCGAGAGTCTAGTAGACAGCACCCTCAGCGCAACGCTGCTCTCTTATATTGCCCGGGGAGTATTCTTTAAGCGATATCTGCTGTTAAGCATCGGATCAGAACAGAGTCTGTGGGTATCGATACTAAGAGCCCTGAGGCTTTTCTTCGATGCTCTGTGTGGCTGATACCTGGTTACCGAGTCGTTGGTACTCTTGCCCTAGCAGTGGGAAGTTCTTGTCGGCGTAGCGTCGTGATTGTTGCAAGTCTTCGATCAGGTCGTCTGCGAGCGACTCGACAGCGTGCCGAGTGCGGGCTGCTGTTTTATCCTTGGTTATATAAAAAATTTGTTGGCCTAAATCGTGGCTGGTGCTTATGTAAGTTTGCAAGCCGCTTTCTACATTTGTAGCGTAAGGGACGTTGGCTACCAGCCAGTGATTAAGCCAGACTTCGACGTTTACCATGCATGCCTCGCCAGAAGCATGCCCCAGGACGCTGATAACTATTGTGTCTTTCAGAGCTTTAGGCGTGTCCGGGATAATTGAATAGCCCGATGCTTTGAGCTTAGTTTCCATAGTTTTTTGTAGCGACTGAGGGTGCAGAAGGCAACCATCCGTGACGCGATCTACTACCTGTACAGAAAAATCGGTCTTGTATGCCACGACCGCCTTAGATCCTCCTTTAAGCAGAAGCTCGGGCTCTGCTGCGTTGGATGCAGCGGCGGTGGTCGCTAATAGAAGCGTAGTAAGCAGTGTTGATCGTCGCATATAAACTTTCCTTAGATCGATAAAGCCGAATAGACAGTCTGGAAGGCTGGCTGATAGAGCTTATCGTTACACTTCGGCTAAAAAGATGCATTCTTAGCCACACGTATAAAACTTTAAACTAAGCGCTTTCCAGGCTCAACCCATAAGGGCATAGCTTGATCGAGTTTATCAAACAGTCAGATGCTTGTAGGCAGATCAGATGTTCTCCGACACCGGCTTAATGATGTCTGCCTGAGGCAGCTAACCTCCGGGCAACGATGCCAGCGGTACGCACTTAATAGAAGAAGGTTCTTGCTATAAGCAAGCGGAGGGAGGGTTGCCCCTAAGGAGGCCGCATTGACTTGGCAGCCGACAACGGGAAATAATTTTTTATCGCGAAAAAATCTCCGATGCTCCCTGTGTATAAGCTCATATTAGACATTATCACCATATGCACTTAACTCACTTTATGTGGTCTATCAATCTATGATATCAGTAGCGAAAACCATTACTTCTCAGCGTAGTTGTGCCATAGTCTACCCATCAAGGAAAGTAAGCCTTTAACGTAATGGCTTGGTCTAATAGCACTTTAACAAGGATGTGCCGGTATGATTTCAGCCCTTCAGTCCCCGCAATTGATAGATCCCGGCACGAACCCTGTTCTTGAATTCCAAGGTTCTGTTGCAGTCGTCGATACAGATGGTAACCTCAGCCCGCTTCTGGCTGACACCTATGTTCGTCCTGGTGAGGTGCTTGTCACCGGGGAAGCGGGTTTTCTGACGTTGGCGCATGCCTATGGTCCTATCGAGATCGGTCCTGGTTGCA
>JBLIEQ010000010.1:0-118144 GCA_047633175.1 Motiliproteus sp.
CGCGCGGATTCCATCAGGGCCAGAGATGCTTAGCAATCTCATCCCAAGGCCGGATATATGGGAGCAATACTCTTTTAGTCACCCAGCAACTTTACCTTGCACCACGAGGCGGACCATATATGACCCTGTGACCTCTGCTAATGCTTAGCGTATGCTAATAATTTTTTGGCTGCAATTAAAAGCTACTGTGATTTATTTAAAAGGAATAAGGCTTTGGCGCTGTTTATATTTATATTGATTTCACTACTGTTGCTGGTTTGGAACTTAGAGAGTTTTGTAAAAAAACACAGTAGATTTCCAAGCACTAGAGAAATGTTTGTTGTTTATGAAGAGAAAGATAGGCAATCATTTTTATTCTTGTTTTTTATAGCTGTAGCTTCCTTAATATCCGCTTTATATTCTGTTTATTATATGGGGCCGTTGCTGTACTTCCAATCTATTTCTCTTGGCAGTTACTTAAGCGCTGCTTTTTTTACTTCGTATATGTTTAATTATTTAATAAGATTTTCTATCTATATAGAAAGCGGCGGGTTGATGAATCCATCAGAGCAATATTTGTTTAAATTATGGAGAATAAAATCAAAGGATGTAAAAACAAAAAGAGGAAAATACAAGCTGCTTGTCGCGAATATGGTGGCTAGTGTTCTTATGATAAGTTTTTTCATAGAGTTGATTTATTAACAAGGAAATATCAATGGCGACTGTAAAAGTTTATGATATCCCAGATTTGGTGCTCGCATACAAAAACGGTGAAAATGTTGGTAATAGTGAAGACGGTCTGGATTTAATTACAAACGTCTATGGCTTAGCTGCTACTATTCTATCCGGAACTCCTATTGGAGCAGGGGCGAATTTATCTGCATTTGGTCTTCAAGTAGCGAATAATACAAAGCGTTTCTCTGAAGGAACTGTTAGTACCAATAACATACTTGGTTTAACAAGTTCTTCCCTATCAGTATTAGCTGCGTTTGCGGTGATTTCAGGTGCTGGAGCGATTCCAGTTTCATTTGCCACTATTTTTGCTCTAGCTGCAAATAACGGTGATGTTGACGCTGCGTTAACTGATGTAACAAATGTTCTGTCTGATCCAGAATACTGGGAGATGTTTGAACAGAATAGGAATGAACTTTTTGAGCCTTTGTTTGATAATCTTACCGATACAGGCCATTGGATAGGCCAAAACATACCACTCCCCAGTGATGTTAGTGGCTTCTTCCAAGAAGCCCTCGACTGGGCTCAAGGCAGTGACCCTGTAGTCCCTGGCACTGCGACTGAAAGCGATAACTATACCAATAATGCTGCCTTTACAGATTACTACTACTCTCAAAGCGACGAAACCTACCTGCCCGGCGAAATAAATTTCAGCGATTCTTATTCAGACCAATTGCTTGCTTCGCCTGTGACGGGTAGTGATTATAATTTTAATTATTCCAGCCCCAACTATGGTCCCCAAACTCCTGCGACTGATAGTGATTTTAATTTTGACTTTGATTATTTTAATGTCTTAAACCCGATCTATGATCCCATAGGTGCCTTTTACGAGAGCAAGACTCTGGCTAAGGATCCTGCCCTTTCGATTGCCGATAAAACCTCGGTGTTATTGGACCAGGCGGGTAAGGGGTTGACGGTTGCGGCGCTGACGGCGTTGGACGCGGATGCCGATGGGCGGTTAAGCCATTCTGAACTCTCGACATTGACCACCTGGGTGGATGCTAACGAAAATGGTCTGGCTGAGACGGGGGAGATAAAAACCCTGGCACAGGCGGGTATCGATCAGGTGCGGGAAACTGAATATAACTTGCGTAGCCAGGGTAACGCGCAGGTCGGCGCGGCTGTTGCTTTCGCACCCGTTGTGCCCGGTTCTGCTGAGCCCGACTGGATCACGGCCAAGCCTGCTGCCGGTGATGGTAACTACAGCGGATTGCGTGCTGGTGATAATCGGTTTTATATCATGCGTGGTTACTATATATCCTGGATCGATTGGAACAGCAGCGCGATTAAAATTAATTATAAGACCCAGAATACGCTGATCGGTACCGAGGGCAACGACGTTTTTGATGCCCGTTATTATAGTCAATACGATGGCGTGTACTTTACTCTGAGTAAGTTGACCAATTTTGTCGCCGGTGGCGGTGATGATCGTATGGGGGGTAGTGCTCGGGGCGATCGGCTCTGGGGCGGCACGGGCAATGACACCTTGCTGGGTTATGAGGGCAACGATAAACTCTACGGTGAATCGGGCAACGATCAACTGAATGGCCACGCGGGTAATGATTATCTCGATGGCGGCCTGGGCGATGATGTGTTGTTGGGCAACAGCGGCAATGATGAGCTGCATGGCGCCGAAGGTCGCGATGAGCTGCAGGGCGGTGATGGCGCGGATCGCCTCAGTGGCGGGGCTGATAATGACCGTTTATTTGGTCAGGTCGGCGATGATATTTTATATGGCGGCGCGGGTGATGATATTTTGTCGGGCTTTACCGCCAGTAATGAGGCCAAGCAAAGCTTAAACCTGGGTGAAAGTGATCAGGATACGTTATACGGTGGCGCGGGTAACGATAATTTATTCGGTGGCTTAGGCGATGATACCCTGGTCGGCGGCACAGGCAATGACCTGTTAAAGGGTGAACGGGGTAATGATGACTTATTCGGCGGCTTAGGTGTTGATGAGTTGCAAGGCGGTGCAGGTGATGATCGTCTGAGTGGCGGCGCGGGTAATGATAAGCTCTTCGGGCAGGCGGGCAATGATTCACTCTGGGGGGGTGACGGCGATGACATCCTGCAAGGCTTTAAGGCCAGCAATGAGGCCATGCAGAGCTTGGCTGTTGGTGAAACCGATAATGATCGGCTTTATGGCGGTGCGGGTAATGATTTGATGCAGGGCGGCTTGGGAGAAGATGTTCTTCACGGTGAGCAGGGTGACGATGAACTACAGGGCGGGGCGGGTAACGATAGCCTTTATGGGGGCGACGGTGCCGACCGTTTATTCGGCCAGGTCGGCGATGATGTCCTCTATGGTGGCGCGGGTGACGATCTCCTTATTGGCTTTACCGGCAATAATGAAGCCAAGCAAACCCTGGCTGCCGGCGAAAGTGATAATAATTGGCTTTATGGCGGTGCCGGACAAGACCGCCTGGTAGGCGGGTTAGGCAATGATTACCTCGATGGCGGTGCGGGTGCCGATACGATGGAAGGGGGTCTCGGCGATGATACCTATGTTGTAAACAGCGTGAACGATTCTATTCTTGAACGTGAAAATGGCGGCATAGATACGGTGGTTAGCAGCTCAAATTATCTGCTCAATCATGGTATTGAAAATTTGCATCTGGTCGCCGGCTTGCAGATTCATGGCACCGGCAATGCGCTGGATAACGTTATCGTAGGTAATGAGCACGATAATATCCTCGATGGTGTGACCGGTGCCGACCGGCTTATTGGCGCGCAGGGTAATGATACCTATTACGTCGATAATGTTGATGATGTGGTCGTAGAGCTCGCGGGTGAAGGCCTGGATACGGTACAGAGTAGTATCAGCCATACCCTAACGGCTAACGTCGAAAATCTGGTGTTGTTGGATTTTTCTAAGGGTGAGAAAGGCTTGGTCGATGGTAAGGCGGTGACTATCTATGGTTATCCGAAAATGAATGAGTTGGATTATATACAAGGCGATGCGGTGCCCGATTTCTTAGGGACCTGCGCGTTGACCTCGATTGCTAACTTATTAACCCTGGCGGATCAGCCCACCAGCGAGAGTGAGGTGGTACAGCTGGCGATCGATAATGGTTGGGCGGTAACCGATCCTGAGCGACCCGCGAGCGAGCGTGGGGGTTCAAATTTTGTCCAGCAGCAGAAACTCCTAGACAGCTATGGCATCCGTAACGGCTTAGTGCAAGGCTATAACGAGCAGGGTATGGCCAATCTGATTCGCAGTGGTCGTGGTGTCCTGGTGGCGGTTAATGCCGGTGCTCTGTGGGATGATGCCAGCTATACGGGTGATGGTGGCGTCAATCATTTAGTCACCATCACGGGTGTGGCCCTTGGCGAACAAGATGGCGCCCTGGAAGGGTTTTATATTGCCGATTCGGGACGTCGGCAGGTGAGCGATATGACCCGTTTTGTGAGCATAGAAGAGTTCCGGGCTGCCGCGCTGGTCACTAATGCCTATGCCATTTATACCAAGCAGGCGATTAAGCTCTGGAATGAAGAGACAGATGCGACCGGTAATGGCTTGGATAATACCCTGGTAGGCAACCGCGCCGATAACAGCCTCACGGGTGCGGCTGGGGATGATATCTTAGATGCCGGTGATGGGCAGGACTCCTTAGACGGCGGTGTTGGCAATGATCAGCTTAGCGGTGGTCGAGGCTTCGATCTGCTCAAGGGGGGCGAGGGTAACGATACGTTAATGGGTGGCCAGGATAATGATTGGTTACTCGGTGGCGAGGGCTCAGACCGCTACGTGTTCAACGCCGGTGATGGACAGGATGTGATTTTTGAGCAACAGGCTTCAGGCAGCGACGCGGTGGATCTTGTAGCGTTCAGTGACCTGGATCAGGTGTCAGATCTGTGGTTTTCACGCTCTAACGACCATCTTGTCGTCGATGTGCTGGGCAGTGATGACCGCGTGACTATCAGTGGCTGGTACGCGGATGCGGCGCAACACGTTGAGCAGATCAGTGCTGCCGGAGCGGTTATCTCTGATCAGGGGGTTGAGGCGCTGGTGCAAGCCATGGCGGCGTTCGATGCGCCGGCAGGCGCCGGGGAAATTATTTCCGGCGATGTGCGCGAGCAATTGCAACCGATGCTGGCGAGTCATTGGCAAGCGGCCTGAGCGTAGCTAACAGGCCTGCAAAAACCTGTTGAAGGAACAATGCCCACCTCTTAGGATGTGGGCTTTTTTGTGGCTATGTCCTAGGAGGCTGACCGAGAATAGCGATCGTAGCGAGAAAGACGTATTTTGAATCAGATTTTCCGATCATTTGCGAAGAATAGTGGTTCTATTTGACAAAAATGAGCGGGGAATCTGGCCATAATGCACATTTCGCTGTAGGTCGGCCTATTCTCGGTCAGCTTCCTGGTTAAGTGTTGCGACGCTGTCATTGTCAGGCTGAAGCCCGCGCTACAAGGACGTAGCTAGTGCCGTCCATGCAGGAGCGCTTAACGGCGAGCCTACAAAAGAAAACACCTCCTTGTGGGTTGGTTTTTTGTGGGTTGGCTTTTTGTAGGTTGAGCGTAGTCCGACAAGTCTAGCAAGGCGCTGCCATCGTCAGAAAAGACGTCAGGCTGAAGCCTAACCTACAAAAAAAACCTACAAAAACACGCCTAAAAAAAGGCATCGACACCCTGTCAGTTTTTCTTACATCTGCATTCAGCAGAGACTCTAGTTTGGATTAAAACCTTTGTTTATCATCTTTCCGGTTGGCTGGCATTTATATTGCTAATCATGTTTTAAATGTTTTGTGAATCGTTGAGGGCAGCCTGTCGGTTATCGCAAGATAACCCGCTACGGATGCGAGGTTATAGTCCCTGCAAGGTCGGAGGTTTAATGTGTATATCCATAAATTCGTCTATGAGTCCCTGCCGTATTGTTATATAGCCGCCGGTATCGTTATCTACGTCATCGGAGCTGCTTTCCCTTCGGCTTTCCTTATGGCCTTTATTAAAAGCCCGCTTATCTATCTGCCCAGTGCGTTACTCTATGCGGCCGGAGCCTGGGTTTGGGTGGCTCGTTCGGCGTATCGACGCAAGAGTTCCAAGCTGCGGGTGGAAAATAGAAAAGGGCTGTTTCAGTTTCCTGAAGGACTTTATGAGTACCTGCCCTTTATCTATCTGGCGCTGGGGGTTATTTTTATTTCGCAGGTCTCTGGGGTCTATGGCGGCATTGCTGGCAGTGTCCTGTGTCTGACAGGGGTGCTGGTTTGGATGATCAGGGCCATTTACCGTAGCCATGACCCCGTGCGGCATCCGTGACGAGGGTGTGATAGATCTTGTACCCTGTCTGTATTTTTCTTAATAAAGAGTCCTCGCTTCTTTTCTTTTATAGCAAGAATAGCGAGCACAGCGGTAAGGCGGTAACTGGGATGGGAGTTTTAAGGCTCTGTGATACACACTGTCATCTGGATTTTTCTGAGTTCGACGCCGTTCGTGAGGCGTTACTAAAGAGCTGCGTGTCTCTGGGGGTGGCGGCAATCATGGTGCCGGGTGTCAGCGCTGAGCATTGGTCGAGAGTATTAGAATTATGTGCCCGGGAGACAGTCTCCGGATCTTTGCTGCTCAGGCCTGCACTGGGTCTGCATCCCTGTTTTATGGCTCAGCATCGAGAAGAGCAGTTGCCGCAGCTGGAGGCGCTGTTGCAGCAGCATCCGGTGGTCGCCGTCGGTGAGATAGGGCTGGATTTCTGGAGTGCGGATGCCGATGTGGACGCTCAGATGCTGCTGTTTTCCCGGCAGCTGGTGCTGGCCAAAACGTATCGGTTGCCGGTGCTGCTACATGTCCGCAAGGCGCATGATCAGGTGCTTAAGCAGCTGCGTCTGCTGCGGTTTACCGGCGGCGGGATAGTGCATGCTTTTTCAGGGAGCCTGCAGCAGGCGCAGCAATATATTGACCTGGGTTTTAAGCTGGGTGTTGGCGGCGCGATAACCTACACGCGCGCGCAGAAATTGCGCCGTACCTTACAGCAGCTGGGGCCTGAGTCCTGGGTGTTGGAAACGGATGCCCCGGATATGCCTCTGGCAGGCCGACAGGGGGCGCTTAATAGACCCGATTATCTGCCGGAGATTTTTGCGGTGTTACAGGCGTTGTTTGGCTGCTCGGCCGAGCAGTTGGCGGCGCAGCTATGGCGCAATAGCGAGGCGGTGTTGGGGCTGTTGTCGGTCGATTCAGAAGGTTAGCAGTCTGGCTCGAGTTTCTCTTGCTATTAAGAGGGGCCAGACTGCTATTTGTCCTTCTTGCTCAGAACATATCCTTAAACGGATTGTCTATCTCCAGGCTGATCGGCTGGCTGTAGCCGGGAATGCTGATTTTCTTAGAGCTGATCTCGAGTTCGTCGCCCTCAAGGACGTTGTGACCGAACAGGTAGGTCGGGCGAGCGAGTCCCTGGCAGGATTTCTGGTCATAGTCACAAGCGCTCTTCTGGACCTCCTCGCGGCGGTGGTAGTACGCGGTCATCGCCTTCTTGCCGTGTTTGCGCTCCAGCATGGCGGTGACGATGTGAGGCGCCAGCATGGGGGCGCTGGCGTTATTACCGCCAAAGCCCTTCGAGTTAAGCAGGACACTGTCCATCCCCTCAATACCCACCTCTATATGCTGTTGCTCAAAGCGCAGGTTACTGCGGTGCACATCATCGGCGACGGCATCCAGGGTGGAAATACCAGGAATATAACCGTATGCCCAGGTCCCCAGCGACAGCGATAACTGATCGCCACCGGCCGTGCCCTGTGAGTGTCCGATATAGCATTTGAGGGCGCTGACAATCCAGTTATCGATACCAAAGGCTTTAGCGGTCTGATTGATAACGTGGGATTCGGTAACGCGGTTTTGAGGTGTGCTGGTGCCGTGGGCTTGCACGTAACTGCGCTGACGCAGGGATTGTTCGCCGAGCATGCTCTGAATCAATGCGGCGGATTTCCCCATCGTGATGTAGTTGCCGACACCGGGTGCGGCGATCGACTTCTTGTGGCCATCGGCGTTAACGAAGACCTCGGGCACGGCGCCAAAGATCTGTGCGCCCAGTTCTAATGCCAGGGTGTCATCGCAGAGTACGACGAATTGCGAGGACTCACCCATGGTGAAGCCGCAGTTGTCGGCGAAGGGGCGTGAGCAGCGACGCAGATCCTCGTCGCTAAGCTCTGATATGCCATCGAGTCCCATTAAGCCCTTAGCTTCGGCCAGCGCCCCCATGGCACGAAAGCCTTCGATGACCTCCTGCGTAATAGGGGTGTCACTGCCGCCCACTAGGACCAGTTTGCGTCGGCCGCTGCGGATATCTTCGACGCCGCTTCGCAGATTATAGAGGAAGGTTGCGCAGGCGCCCTGTGAGGATCCGGTGCTGCCCAGGTTGCCGAGCAGGTAAGCGTTGACGAAGTCAGCGGGCATCTGTCCATAACCCAGTGGCATCTGTTTGGAGGTGGTGCGCTTACCCATGGAGGGGTACTTAAGCAGGCCACCAAAGCCTTCATCATCCAGCTGGCCGATAGAGTTGCCAGCATAGACGGCCACCTGGTCGGGCGGCAGGAGATCACGGATCGTCTCCCAGCTGATACCCATGCTGCTGATGGCATCCGAGGCGCTATAGACCGTCATCTGCAGGTTGCGTGGATGGCTGCGTGATTGGTACAGGGTTCCGGGTCTAAATCCTGTTGGCAGCTGGCCTGCAGCGCGAACAGAGGATGCCTTGGAATCCGGCAGGATGGCATCCAGTCCGCCATTGACCGTGACCGTCACTGTTCCCTGTCCCTGGTCGGAAACAGTCCAGTTGGACGGTAGCCTGCTGGGCAGTTGACGCTTCTGGAGGATAAAACACTGGCTGCCCTGCTGTGACTGCAGCTGCGCCGGACGGTTATAGGTCACATTGTCGATATCAAACCAGTCGGGATGGATCTTGCGAATCAGGGTGTTGTTCAGCAGCACAGGTTTAAAGCGGCTATCGAGTTGTTCCAGCGAGACTTCGGCACCTTGGCGGTCCAGAAACTTACCGTCCCGATGATGGAGTTCTCCTGTCAGCGTCGCCAGCCCCAATAGTGTCGACTGCGCATCGCCAGGCGAAAGCTTGTCCAGTATCAGGCGTCTGTAAGCATGATGAAAGGAAGATCTTCCGGCAGGATTGACGCCGCCAAAGCCGACGATAACAGGTAAGTTGGACAACAAAAACTCCTTAAACGCAGTAGTAGACACTACAAGTAGGGGGTATTTTATAAGTAGACCCGCTTGGTTACTAGCTAAAAGATTGGTTATCGGGGCTGTTTTCCGCTCAGCCACTATCTAATTGTCATATTGATGAGGGAGTGAAACTGTCCATCCATTCCTGGCTTAAAGAGCTGTCCTTAAAAGCTGTCCTTAAAAGCTGGCTTTAAGAGATGGGAGATCAACGCTGCGATTACCGATATACTGGTTTGTCGAAAACCGCTGACAAGAGAGACGTTCGCGCTGAAAGCTCCCGTAGAGAACAGGCTGTACCTGTTGCTAGATCCCTGTTGCTAGATCCCTGTTTGTAGTAATCATTTGCTCCGGTGAGTAACAGGGTGGTAAAAAAGGTAATCACTTGAAAATAATAGATAAAGCACTCTCGTTCCGTCAGTGTTCGGCGTTCTGCCTGCCAAACATCCCAACCCCTGTAAAAGTAATGTGGGTCACTATCCCTACGGTTATCATCGCGCTGGCATTGCTGTTCATGCCTGAGGGGAAGAAGGAGGAGGAGCGGCGAGAGGCGCCCGTGTCGATGACTGTGCTGGAGAAAAAAGCACGTTTTAAAGCGCTCGTTTTGCCCGCAGTCGACTCGGTCTATGCGGCGTTACTGGAGCAGTATCAGCAGACCGAAAAACTGATCGCCTCCGGGGATGACGCTGAGTTGGCCCCCCTCAGAGTGGAATACCGGGTGACGTCTAACGAGGGGTTGTTGATGGCGCTCAAGCCTCACCCCAAAAGCATAGCCTTGGCGCAGGCGGCGATGGAAAGTTCGTGGGCGACGTCCCGGTTTTTCCGGGAAGCCAATAATATTTTTGGAGTGTGGTCGTTTGATGCTGACGAGCCGCGAATTGCAGCCGCAGAGCAGCGCGGTGATAAGACCATCTGGTTGAAAAAATACTCGAGCATCGAGGCCTCGATCGAAGATTATTACCGGGTACTGGCGCGAGGGTCGGCGTTTAAGGAGTTCAGAGCATTAAAGATGCAGACGAGTGATCCCTATGCGTTGGTGACGAAGCTGGACAGGTATTCAGAGAAGGGCGCGGAGTACGGTAAAGAGCTGTCTTCCATGATTAAATTCAATAAGTTTTACGCTCACGACGGGTAGCGCCTCCGGATCGTGGTCAGGCTATATGCTGGTCGAGCACAATGCTCAATCCGACAAGTACGCAAGCGACAAGTACCGAGGCTCAGGATCCTCTCTGTTTTTCGAGTGTTGCGCTTAACAAGAATGCTGGTATTATTTACGCGCCAAATATTCCAGTGATTTTGAGATTATTATGCCTCTGACGACCACCCTGGAGTCCGCCCTAAAAAGCCCTTTTGTGGGGGTGCTGCTGGTCTCTTAACGGCAAGGCAGCTGCAACTATTGAAAACTCGGCAGCTGTCGATTTTTACTTTTCTCTTTAACATCGGTTCTCTTTTACACCGGCTCTCTTTTACAATGGCGCTCTTTGCACGGGTCTCTTTGCACAGGAGGCGCTTTGATTTACTAAGGTGCAGCCAGGGTGTAGTCCAGGGTGTAGTCAGGGCGTAATCGCGTACATTTACTCGCTAATGATCCGTTATAGGCGTCATTCGAGCATTATTTCGGAAATAATATGGTCGTATCTTTAAGAAAAAACTGGTTTAGCAATGTTCGCGGCGATCTGCTCGCCGGCATGGTGGTAGCTCTCGCGTTAATACCCGAAGCGATCGCCTTCTCGATCATTGCCGGAGTAGACCCCAAAGTCGGGCTCTATGCCTCCTTCTGCATCGCCGTAGTGATTGCCTTCGTGGGTGGCAGGCCAGGGATGATCTCTGCGGCAACGGGCGCCATGGCACTGTTGATGGTGCTGCTGGTTAAAGAGCATGGTCTGGAATATCTGCTTGCTGCCACGCTGCTGACAGGGGTGTTGCAGATCGGCGCGGGTTATCTGAAACTGGGCTCGCTGATGCGCTTTGTTTCACGCTCGGTGGTGACGGGTTTTGTTAACGCCTTGGCCATTCTTATTTTTATGGCACAGCTGCCAGAACTGACAGATGTCACCTGGCATGTCTATGCGATGACAGCCGGTGGTCTGGGCATCATCTATCTGTTCCCCTATATAACAAAATCTATTCCCTCTCCGCTGGTTACCATCGTCGTGCTGACGGCCATTGCGATGATATTTGGCCTGGATATCCGCACCGTGGGGGATATGGGCGATCTTCCTGATACGTTGCCGATCTTTCTTTGGCCCGATGTCCCTCTGACTTTCGAGACCCTGGTGATCATCTTTCCCTATTCCGTCTCTTTAGCGATAGTGGGCCTGCTGGAATCGTTGATGACGGCGACGATTGTTGACGATCTGACCGACACGACCAGTGATAAAAACAGAGAATGTAAGGGCCAGGGGGTCGCTAATATAGCCTCAGGATTGATCGGGGGTATGGCGGGCTGCGCGATGATCGGTCAGTCGATCATCAACATTAAATCAGGGGGCCGGACCCGGCTCTCAACGCTCTGCGCCGGCCTGTTTTTGATACTGATGGTGGTGTTTATGGATGAATGGGTTGCAAGGATCCCGATGGCAGCACTGGTCGCGGTGATGATCATGGTCTCTATCGGCACCTTCAGCTGGGAATCATTGCGTAATTTGAAAACGCATCCCCTGAGCAGCAACATCGTCATGATCGCCACCGTGGGTGTTGTCGTTGTCACTCATAATCTTGCTTTTGGTGTGTTTGTGGGTGTGCTGCTGGCCGCCATGTTCTTCGCTAATAAAATAGCCCATTTTAAATATGTCTATTCCGAGATCGATGCCACAGGAACGCAGCGTACCTATAGGGTTATAGGCCAGGTGTTCTTCGCCTCGGCTGACAAGTTTGTTGATTTTTTCGACTTTAAAGAGGTCTTGGATAAGGTGACCATCGATCTTAGTCAGGCGCATTTTTGGGATATCACCTCCGTATCTGCGTTAGACAAGGTGGTACTCAAGTTTCGTCGTGAAGGGACCGAGGTCGAGTTGATTGGGCTTAATGAGGCCAATGCGACCATCGTGGATCGCTTTGCGGTGCACGATAGTCGTGAAGATGTTGAGAAGATGATGGGTCATTAATGGAGATCGCAAAATGACAAACGTAGTTGCTTGTATCGATGGTTCAGACGCGTCTGCCACCGTATCAGATTATGCGGCCTGGGCCAGTCTGCGTCTTGAGGCTCCCCTGGAATTTTTACATGTGCTGGAGAGGGCCGATTACCCCGTCGAGCGTGACCTGAGCGGCAGCATAGGCCTGGGCTCCCGGGAAGAGCTGCTTGGCGAACTGGCGAATAGCGATGAGAAGCGTGCCAGGGAGGCGATGGCGCAGGGACGACAGATGCTCGACGACGCCAGGCAAAAGGCGATTGCAGACGGTGTAGCCGAGCCCAAATGTACCCAGCGTCATGGCGTTCTGGAGGAAACCCTGGTCGAGGTGGGAGAGCGGATCCGCCTGTTGATTCTGGCCAATCACACTCAAAATCATCGTGAGCATCTTGGTAGCCATCTTGAAGAGGTGGTTAGAAAAACGCATCGGCCGACGCTGATTACCCCCGCCGAGTTCAAGGCACCAGAGCGAATGCTGATCTGTTTCGATGGCAGTGAAACGACCAGAAAAGCGGTGCAGATGGTTGCGGACAGCCCGTTGTTTCGTGGCATACCCTGCCATCTGGTGATGGTGGGAGACGATAATGCGGCCCATCAAAAAGAGCTGCTGTGGGCACAAACGACCCTCGAAACAGCTGGTTTTGAGGCTCCTGCAAAAATCATAGATGGCAACATCGAAGCGGTACTGACCGATTATGTGTCCGTCCAGAATATCGATATGATGGTGATGGGTGCTTACGGGCACTCCGTCATGCATCGATTTATCCTGGGTAGCACCACCACCGGTATTATCCGCAATGTCTCGGTCCCCGTACTGCTGCTGTGATTTCACAGGGGATGGCTCGCAGGCTGGGATGCAATCCCAGCAGCAATCCCAGCAGCAATGCTAGCAGCAGCAATTCCAGCAACAACCCATCATCATTCACCCATCGCTGAATCCGACAAATCCAAAGCCACAGCAAAATTCACCGTGAACAAGCAATGATAGCTGGGACTTCACCCCAGCCTACCTTGCTATCCTATCCCCAGGATCCAGGCAGAGTGGGGCGCAGCCCATCAACGCGACCGGCCTGAGTTTCGAGGAGAGCGTCGCCGCCAAATGACAATCCAGCCTCAAACGAGCCTTGTCCATGATTGGAAGCAGGCGGGTGTTGGTGAGCTGCCAGCTATGCCGACCAGTATGGAAAACTCGCCATTGCGGCCAAGTATGCGAGAACCACCGGGTACCTAGCGATCGCGTTGGATGTGTCTATCTCGGGTACCAATATCAAGGAAGCCTGTACCACTTAATTATAGGAAGTGAGGGTGTTTTGTTATATTAGGAAGTTGGGGCCTTTTGGAGTGGGGTGGTCGGCTGGACGGCCAGCACAGCAGAGCGCGCTTGCGTTAACGGAATGCCCGGTGATGATACTCGCCATCGCATCCCACCGGATCGACCGCGATAACGAGGCCTGACTGAAAACCGCGTTGACCGCAGTGGATCTGAGGGCACCCGTCACGGCCCTCTCTCTCGAGAGTACAGAGGACACACTTAACCCATGAGCGATCTAAAGGAAGGCGACGCGGCCGATCGATCGGCTGGAACCGCGGTCATCGTGACTGAACTCGGAGGCGCCACGCAGATAGCGCCCGAACGTCCGATTCTGTCGGACAAAGCACGGGCTGTTATAAACGACTCTCTCTGACAGCACCCTGGAGAATGACAGGCGCTGGTGGGACAGGTTCACCAACAGTGGCGGCCGGCTACCGACCGACGAGGCGCAGATTGTTGAATACTTGGTGGCCCATGAAGACAAGAGGGCGTTTTCAACCTTAAGTCGCTGGACCGTCGCGATCAATTTCGTCCACTCCGCCCAGGGGCATGGCCGTCCCTGCAATACGGATTTAGTCAGGCGTACTCTGCAGGGGATTAAGAACCGGCAGGCCACCCGAGGACACTCAGAGAAGCGCGCTAAGCCACTGCTGCTCGAGGACCTGAAAACGGTCTCCGCGGCAATGGGTGAATCGACGACCGATGTCAGGGATCGAGCCATCCTGATGATTGGTTTTGCGTGCGCGCTACGCCGCTCCGAAATTTCTGCCATCAAAACGAGTCATCTTGAGTTTACGGGCAGGGCGTTACCCTCAGCATTCCCAAATCTAAAACGGATCAGCAAGGGGCCGGGCACAAGATCGGTATCAAGTACGCCGCAGGTGCTGTGTGTCCCGTACGGACGCTGAAAGAGTGGCTGGAAGAACTCGGCGCCCTGCCGGGTGAGGACACCGTCGTGTTCCGCCGTATCGACCGCTGGGGCTCTATCCTGCCGACCAAAGCAAAAACCTCCAAGGGGACCATCGTTCAGCAAGGCCTGACGCCCCGTTCCGTTGGCGACATCATTCAGTCTCGCTGTGCGAAGGCTGGATTCAGTGCGACCGAGTATTCCGGGCATAGTTTGCGAGCGGGACTGTGCACCCAGGCGGCAATGGACGGCAAACCCAACTGGTAGATTAAAAAAACCAGCCGGCACAAGTCGGATGAGATGCTGGGACGCTATGTACGTGACGGCCGGCTCTACGAAGACTCGGCCATTGATGGCATGTTTTAGCGTTCCGAATGTAGTCGTCAGGTCAGCGCCCACATCAATGACTACCTTACACGCCTCCCTGAACCACTGCTGGTGCCGGGCGAGTCCCAGTCATTAAGGGTATGTTGGGCTACGAGGTGAGAGGCTCTGAACGATCAAATCTCGACTGGATAGCGATGAAACAATCGAGCTATATGCTTGCAGTACCCCGTCTAACCGGGACGTGCGATTGCATACAACCGAAAATCCGCACGTCGACCCCCGCGGTTTTCTACATGTCGTTTTCTACGACGCCTGCCCGCTGAAGCTGTTGAGTAACAACTCGAGGCCCAGTCTTGCGGGCCGGCATCCTAGAACACTAAGACTAAGCGGTCATTAGTCGGGAGGAATATCGCGCCGCATGCTGGATTGTGCGAGCCTATCAGGATGAACCGAATTCAAAACGGACGTGCTTGCGAGTTGAATTCGCGTTAGAGAATTCAAATAATAAATGCGCCACTTGGTAATACGGGACAAGAGGTAGTTAGCCGCTGATAGTGGTAGTATTTTCTCGCCAAAGACAAAGTGATACCTGATTAGCCATGATCTTCAACTACCGCAGCGATTAGCGATAGGATTACAAACTCACGTAGGGCTACATATGGGTTAGCTGGCTAGCGATCCAACAGATAGCACTGTGAGAACCTGCCTGCAGGCGATCTTTTAGCCTTTACTACACAAACAATGCAATATCGCCGTGAACCCGGCTCCTACAAAACCCGGCCTAGTCCAATATTTCTCAAAGCATGCGGATTAGGAGTCCGAGATGAGACGCAATTCTTGTTGATCGAAAAATACGATCAATAAGAATTGCGTCTTTCGATGGATAGTCGTGCCTATACTGACTTGGTGTATATGTCGGATGAGGGTTAGACGGTGCGATCAATATCATACTCAGCCATCGTTGTTTTCATCCTTGCTGGCTTTTGGTGGGTGCTTTCTGGTGGCGATTTACAATCTTGGCTGGTGGGTGGGCCTGCCATCATCCTCGCGTGGTTGGCCATCAATCGATTGCATCTGAGCGATGGCCTCAAGCTTTCCTGGTGGGCCATCATCCAGTTCGTACCGTATTTAATTCGCGAGTCACTGCGTGGGGGGCTAAATGTCGGACTGCAAATTCTGTCCCCACGACTGCTGTTGAATCCTGAGTTTGTTGTTTTTACCACCTGCCTAAGAAGCCCTCAATCCCGTTTTTTCTTTCTTGTTTGCATCAATATGCTTCCCGGGACGCTGGTGGCGCGCCTGGATGAACACCTGTTGACGGTGCATGTACTCGATGACGGAGCCGATCTGGCATCAGAGCTGAGCCTTCTTGAAGCCAAAGTGGCGCGTATCTTTGGCGAATATCAGACGGAGCACGCGACATGACCGGTATCGAAACACTGCCTCTGGTGGCGCTTATCATTGTCATGCTGGCGCTTTGCATTGGTCTGTTGCCTGCGGTCCGCGGCTCGACGCTGGCCGACCGCATGTTGTCCGTCCAATTGCTGGGTACCGGTGGCGTGGCTGTTCTGTTGCTGCTGGCCGGTTTAAGCGATTCGGAGGCGCTAGTCGATGTTGCTCTGGTGCTGGCGTTGCTGGTGGTCGTTGCTGTGGCTGCGTTAACCAGCGAGGGAACCAAGCATGGTTGAATTGCTGGCAGGGGGATTGCTGTTGTTGGGGGCCACGGTATTTTTGGTTGGCAGTATAGGTTTGCTGCGTTTGCCGGATATCTACTGCCGGCTGCATGCCTTGACCAAGGTCGATAATCTTGGCCTGGGTCTTATCGTAGCGGGGCTGGTGTTGCAGCAGTCGGACCCACGGGTGGCGATCAAAATAATTATTGTGTGGCTGCTGTTGCTGGTTTCCAGTGCGGCTGTCGCACATCTGATTGCTCGGCAAGCGCTGCAAAGGGAGTCTGAATAATGGATTCATGGCAGTTCGTTGTGATCGATGCCTTGCTGGCTCTGACGGCTGTGGTGTTGGCTGGCATGTCAGTGTTGGGTTCCGATCAGAAACGCAGCATTGTGCTTTTTATTGCCTTTGGCTTGCTGTTGTCGCTGATCTGGGCCCGCCTGAAGGCGCCCGATCTGGCTTTGGCCGAAGCGGCAATCGGCGCAGGTCTGACCGGGGCTTTGCTGTTTTCGGCATTGCAGTCTTCAACGACTGAAGAGGGAGGTAGCAAGCAGAAGAAGGTGAGGATCGGTATACCCTGCAAGCGAGCTGTCGGTTGGTTGGCGGCGGCACTGATTGCAGGGGTAGCCACCGCTATGATCTGGGCTCTGGAGGACGGCCGTATTCAGCCCGCAGCGTTTAATTTGTCTGACCAGGTTTTCGGTCACTTACAGCAAAGCGGTGTCAGTAATCCAGTGACGGCCGTGTTGCTCAACTTCCGTGCCTACGACACCCTGTTGGAATTAGCAGTTCTTCTTAGTGTTGCGCTGGGCATTATGGCGCTGGGACGACCGCCATTGCCGGTCGCCGCTCCAGGGCCTGTTCTTGTTTTTCTGGTAGGCATACTGGTGCCTCTGCTGGTGCTGACTGCTGGCTACCTGCTATGGGTTGGGGCTCATGCGCCGGGGGGCGCGTTCCAGGGGGGAGCGGTGCTTGCGGCTGCAGGTGTCTTGCTGGCTCTCAGCGGTCACCGGGATGCCTGGCTACCTGGCCCGAGGGCGTTGCCGGCTTTGCTTGGCGCAGGATTGTTCCTGTTTATCGGAGCTGGGGTGGCCATGACCTTGAGTGGTGCGGTATTTCTGCAGTATCCCGAGGGCTGGGCTGGCGCGATCATATTGATCATTGAGACCATGGCGCTATTGAGCATTGCCCTGACTCTGGTGCTGGCCTATCTCGGCGGGTTGCCCGTCCAAGATGCTTGTGCACAAGCGCGGCGAGCTGACGTGGATGCTAGTTGATGTCATCGACTCAGTTACTGTATGGGCTCTGTGCCGTCGCGCTTTTTGCTATCGGCCTGCTTGGTGCTTTTCTGCATAGCGGGTTATTGGCCAGGTTACTGGCGGTTAACGTCAGTGGTGCGGGTGTGCTGCTGTTATTCGTCGTACTGGCCTATCAGGGAACCGATCAAAGTCCAGACCCCGTGCCTCATGCATTGGTTCTGACCGGTTTGGTGGTTGCCGTCAGTGCCACTGCGCTTGCGCTGGTACTGGGGCGGCGGCTACAAGGGCAGGATCATGACTAACCTGTTGGTCTGGCCTGTGCTGCTGTCGCTGGTGGCTGCTTTGGTTGTGTTTATCGCGCCGAGAAATGCTGAGCGGATTGCCACTGTCGCAACCTCGCTAACCTTGGTGTCGGTAGTGCTGTTGCTAGCGGAGGTGATGACCGAGGGGCCTCAATTCTTGATTCTGGGGGGATGGCGGCAAGGGCTGGGCGTTGCACTATATGCCGACCGGTTGTCGGTTCTGTTTCTGTTGATGAGCGCCGCCGTATGCCTGGCATCCACTATTTTCGCCAGTCGCTATTTTGAACAATCACGTTATCGTCCTCAGTTCTGGCCGTTATGGTTGCTACTGCAAACTGCCATTTATGCGCTGTTGCTGGCGGGAGATCTGTTCAATATCTATGTAACGCTTGAGCTCTTGGGGCTGTCTGCGGTGACGTTGTCGGCATTGGGGGGGAGCCGGACTGCGGTCCGGGCTGCCCTCAACTATTTGATACTTGGCTTACTGGGCTCGCTGCTGTTTTTGGCGGGAATCGCGCTGATCTATGGCCGTTACGGCAGCCTCGATTTGCAACTGCTGGCGGGGGTGGTTGAGGCCGGACCGTCGCTTTGGGTTGCCATGGCGTTGATGACCGCTGGCCTGCTGTTAAAAAGCGCGTTGTTGCCGCTGCATTTCTGGCTACCAACGGTACATGCCAATGCGCCCGCTCCCGTCAGTGCGGTCCTTTCTGCCTTGGTGGTCAAGGTGGCGTTCTATTTGGTTATGCGCCTGTGGCTGGGTCTGTTTAATCCTGCGGTGACTCCAATTGCCGCAGATCTCTTGGGATTTTTAGGTGCCTTGGCGATTTTGTGGGGCTCTTGGCAGGCGATGATTACAGAGCGGCTCAAATTGTTGGCGGCGTATTCCAGTATCGCCCAACTGGGTTATCTGTTTCTGTTCCTTTCGCTACTGCTGGTCATGCCTGAAGGGGATGAAAGGCAGTTGTTGTTGGGCGCACTGGTGTTATTCGCCCTCAGCCATGGGTTTGCCAAGAGCGCCCTGTTTCTAGCTGCTGGCACAATTCAGCAGCATGCGGGGCATGATCGCATCGCTGAATTACGCGGGGTGGCTAGTCAATTGCCTTTGACTTTTTTCTCTCTGGGTCTGGCAGGAGTCGCATTGATCGGCCTGCCGCCCAGCGGTAGTTTCCTGGCCAAGTGGCAGTTGCTTTCAACATCCTTGCTGGCAGGACAGTGGTATTGGGTGGCCGTAATTTCATTCGGCTCGCTGATGGCCTGCGTGTATATGTTCCGTGTGCTGAGTATCGCCTTTGGTGCCGAGGGTATCGCCAGGAAGCGGATCAACAGCCGACGGGAGGAGTTGCCGGCCTTGGCTTTGGCTGTGACCGCCACGCTGATCTTGGGGCTGGGTGGTGTGTGGGTCTGGCGAGTGCTGCACGTTGGCGCAGCGGGTGTGGTCGGATGAGCGCAGCACTGAATCCTTTGCTGTTGCCGTTGATACTCGCCAGTTCGCTGATACCGGCATTGCTCATTTTCTGCTTGGCCGAGCAGAGTTCCCGGTTGCGTACGGTGCTGAACCTGACGGGTGCTGTGATTAAATTGTTGCTGGTCGGGGTGATGATTTGGGGTGTATTTCACGAACAGATCTATGAAACCCGCTGGACATTGGCACCGGGGCTGGACCTAGTGCTGCATGCCGATGCGTTAAGTGTGCTCTTTGTAACGCTGTCAACGGTGCTCTGGTTGGTTACCACGGTTTATGCCATTGGTTATCTGAAAAATACCGCACACCGTAGCCGGTTCTTTGGCTTTTTCTGTCTTTGTGTCACTGTGACAGTTGGCTTGGCGCTGGCGGGTAACCTATTCACCTTCGTTGTCTTCTACGAAGCGCTAACCCTGGTTACCTACCCATTGGTGGCACACAAAGGAACGGCGGAAGCGATCAGGGGCGCACGAATCTATCTGGCCTATACCCTGACAGGCGGTATCTTGCTGATGGTGGGAGCGGTGTGGTTGGGTGCCATCGCCGGACCGTTGGAGTTTTCACAGGGGGGCATACTGGGCAGTATCGCAGGCCTGGATCCGGGTACGCTTAGCTGGATATTCTTATTGCTGATCGCAGGTCTTGGCGTTAAGGCGGCGCTGTTCCCTTTGCATGGCTGGTTGCCCCAGGCGATGGTTGCTCCGGCACCTGTTAGCGCCTTGTTACATGCCGTGGCGGTGGTCAAAGCCGGTGCCTTCGGTATTGTACGGGTGGTGTACGACGTCTATGGCGTTGAATTTGCCTCCGATCTTGGCGTGTTGCTGCCTTTGGGGGTCATCGCCTCCATCACCATTATCTATGGCTCGATCAAGGCACTGGGTCAGGATAACCTTAAAAAAAGGCTCGCCTATTCCACCATCAGTCAGGTTTCTTATATCGTACTGGGGAGCGCTATCTTGGGGCCTTTGGCCACTGTTGGGGGGCTGGTCCATTTAGTGCATCAGGGTTTGATGAAAATTACGCTGTTTTTTGCAGCCGGTAACTATGCAGAAACGCTTGGTATTCATCGGGTCAGTGAGATGGATGGAGTCGGGCGGCGTATGCCGGGAACTACCCTCGCGTTCACCATCGGTGCGCTGGGAATGATTGGTGTTCCACCAGTGGCCGGATTTATCAGCAAGTGGTATCTCGGGATCGGTGCGGCTGAGGTGGGTGCCTTGTTCTGGGTGATGCCGGTGTTGCTGGCAAGTAGTTTACTCAATGCCGGGTACTTTCTGCCCATTCTCTATCGCGCCTGGTTTAAACCGGCCTCCGCTGATTGGGCGCCCGCGAACGTGCAAGAAGGTCGTTTTGAAACCCAGGGTATGCTGCTTTGGCCACCGGTAATTACTGCCGGACTGGCACTGATGGCCGGACTGTTTGCCGGAGCCCCGTTCAGTCCGCTGGAGTGGGTTCAGCTGATTGCCGTGCGGGAGTTCCGCTGATGGACGGGATCTTGTTGTTGTCAGCATGGTTGTCGCCGTTGATGGTTTTGTTGCTGACCCTACGAAAAGACAGCGGTGTGTTGCTGCCCCTGGCGGCCTTACCTGCTCTGGTGACTGCGTTGATGGTCCCAGCGGGCAGTCAGGTAGAGATCCCCTGGCTATTGCTGGGAACCCGGTTGGGGGTCGGTGAGTACGGCGCGCTATGGCTGTTTTTCTCAGCGCTGCTCTGGCTGGTTGCGGCCTGTTACACCCACTTGTGGATCGATCGACAGGTCGATTCAGGCCGGTTTCGGCTGTTTTTTCTATTGGCAATGAGCGGCAATTTTGGGGTCATCCTGGCTCAGGATCTGGTGAGCTTTTATCTGGGCTTTACCGTCATGGGGGTCTCTGCCTACGGTTTGGTGGTTCATGGGGGGAAGCCCGAGCAGCGACGGGCAGGGCGGGTCTACTTATGGATGACACTGGTTGGCGAGTTGGCGCTGTTTGCCGCTTTGGTGATGATCTATCAACGCACCGGCAGTCTGTCGCCAAGCCCTGAACAGCTGGCCGGAGCAGGTCACGTGGAGATTGCTACGCTGGTCTTAGCCTTTGGTATTAAAGCCGGTGTGCTGGGCGTTCATTTCTGGTTACCGCTGGCTCATCCCGCAGCACCGGTTCCGGCTAGCGCGGTGCTGAGCGGCGCGATGATAAAAACGGCCCTGATCGGGTGGATCAACTTTCTGCCGCTGGGGCAGGAAGCCTTGCCGCTGTGGGGCATCTTGATGATGGTGCTGGGGTGTGCGGCGTCATTGTTTGCTGTGCCTGCAGGCCTGATGCAACGCGATCCCAAGGTGCTGCTGGCATATTCCAGCATCGGAAAAATGGGCACTATGGTGGCCGTTATCGGCCTAGCTCTGCTGCAACCCTCATTGTCAGAGGAGCTGATTCTGGCGGTGGTGTTTTATACCGCACATCATGGTTTGGCCAAAGGAGCGTTGTTTATCGGTGTCGGGCTGGTTAAAGGGGCCACGTCCAGGGTTGGATTTCTGCTACTGGCGTTGCCGGCATTGGCGATGGTCGGAGCCCCTTTCACCAGTGGTGCTGCGGCCAAGGGACTGCTCAAAGAGAGTCTGAACCAAGTTGATCCGCTGTGGGGTTCATTATTGCTGGGCGTGATGCTGCTGGCCACGTTAGGCACCACCCTGCTGATGGCACGTTTTATGGTGCTGATGAATGCCTTAAACGGCAGTGAAACCGCACAACCAAACATCAATCTGCTGCCCTGGGCAGGACTGATACTCGTTCTGCTTTTTCTGCCGTTGTTCGGTGGCCAAGGTGCGGAAGGGTGGTCAGATTTGTTGGTGATCATCACGGCACTGATTATCGCAATCGTGGTGTTGAGATCGAACCCCGGTTTTATAGTCCGCTGGGTCGGCTGTCTACCGCCAGGGGATATGGTGTGTTGGATAGAAAAACTAGGGCTGCAGATACATCGTGCTCTAAAGAAACAGTGGCAAAAATGGCTGGCCCGCTTTGAAGGGCTGCCTAGATTGTCTGTGGAAAAAGTGCTGCTGTGCTGGAAACTGAGCTGGAATGAAAACCAGGGGTTGATCGAATCCGGCGCCATGCAGGCAGTGCTTTGGTTTGGCATCATATTGTTACTACTGCTGTTACTGGCCACGGGGGCGTGAAGGCTATGGGTGATAACAGGGGGATCTATGAATGCTGTTCGCAAAATTCTGTATTTTACGGACGATGAGCGGGCTCGGCTCCGCCCTCAGGGTTTTCATCAGCTAGATTGCCGCCAGATTGTCGTCTACGGGTTCTTTATCGGTGCCGTTGGCAATGTCGCGAACATCGTCAAGGTTTAAGCGTGTAGTAAGATCTCCCTGTACACCTCGCTCTGAGCGATCATCAGCGGAGTCCAGCTCTGAACACGACTGAGGATCTGCTCAGATGCCCGTTTGGCCACCATTTCCGTGACGTACTCCAGCTCCTCCCGTGGCATCTTGCGGTACTTGGCGTGGGCTTCCACTAGGTCCTGCGTCCGGTCGTGTATCTGTTCGCTTGGCATTGCTGTTCTTTAGATATCAGTCCCTGTAGCCTCAGACTGAGCATAGTCCAGCCCCGCGATCTTCTCATAAATATCCAGGTCTGCTGCGCTGTCCATTCCACCGTTATCTATTCCGGGGCAGTAGCGGTAGCGTACCGACTCGTAGAAGCTGCGTAGGTAGGGGCGAATGCCTGGCCCCAGGTCCGAGATCATCGCCTTGCTGTATTTGGTGAAAGAACGCACTCCGGACTCGATATGATACCCGGCTATCGTCATGCCCAATGCGGCCAGCTCAGGATCAAAGCCGCTGTTAATCCTGTTCCGCTGCGCCTTGAGCAATGCGGCCAGCTGTGCGCCTACCGCTGCTATCTCGGCATCGATGGCGGCTTCAGCTTCATCAAGGTCAGACTGCGGCTTATCCTGGTCGGTCGCTGTCGCTGTCGCTGTCGGCGGCGTAGCGGGAGAGATGGGGCGATGATGAAGCCGGTCGTCAAACAGCTTTTTTCCGTAACTACTTCTTTGCTAATAATTGGCCTTTGATAAAATTCCGTTTAAATAAGGAGCCATAGGGTCTGTTGGTTTCTGCTCAGACAGGAGAAACGATCCAGTTCTTCATCAAGAGCCCGCTGCTTCATATGCCGCTACACCACACCACGCCGTCTGATGATATCTATCAAGCGCACATGTCTTCGATCATTAACGAGGCCAGGATCCGCCTGCCTGATAGCATCTAGGCATTGCTGGAGCTCTGCGGGTATCCACTGAACAGCGTCCCCTATCAATGAATCCAAGTACGTAAGTGATTCGTTAGGAAAACGTGAACTTAACTCGGCTTCGTGTAGTAAATGAATGGGGTAGTCTGGCTGCTCCATAGGCAGCAGCCAGTATTGAAATTCTTCGACGGCCTCAGCAAATGAATCTTTGGCTGAAACACAGACCCCTGCAATACTTTCGGAAATTTCGGGTGTCAGAAGGTCGAGGGATTTGGGCCACAGATCATGTATAAAGGGCTTCACTCTGTTGTTCCAGTACTCAGATCTCTGATCCTCCGATCCATCCATTGCCCTGCTTAGGGTACTCGCACACTCTCTTAGTCCTTCCGCTGGTAGGCTCCCGATAGCTGCTGCTAATTCCTCTTTTGAAAAAGTGTTGCCTGGATCGAGAGCAACAAAGGTAAGAAAAGATGCGTACTGTTCGCTGTGCTCTCCGAGGTCATCGTAATGACCTGCGGTCTCTAGCAGGGGTCCTTTAATTGCGAACAAGAATGGCGGATATATTCGAGGAGACCAGAGAAAGCCTTCCCAAGCCACGCGAGCTTCAACCCCAGGCTGACCCCAATCAAACAGTGGCAGCAGGTTTTCAGTCGTCCAGACCTGGTCTACTCGAAACAAGGCAATCGCATGCGCTGCCAGTAAAACTCGGCCATGTCGGTATCGGTCGACCTGAACGTCACATAGATCAGTAAATATGGGTTTGATCGCCTCAAGTAACCCTTGGCCATCTTTTAAATCATTTCGATACCACCAGCGTAACAGCGCCTCGGTGACATGCCCGATAGGGTGGTTTATCGCGCGCAGAACAGGTTCTTCAGTCTCTACACCATCCTGGTGCTCCATTGCTAATAGGCGGCGACAAAGTTCAAGGTAGACCTCCTCACGGCCCTCAAACGACTTAGCGATCGCCTGTACCCAGGCGCTGAGTGTGTGTGCGACAGATTCAACAAATCCATCAGGAGATGCGACTATCACGTCAGCAATGCTATCCCAAGAACGCTGGGTGTATTCATCTTCTGACCCTACCTGAAGCACCTCACACCAGCGGTCTGGTAGCCACTCATTCTGATCGGCAAGATCAGACAGTGCACCAACGGCAACAGAAATATTATCCCTGCAGCGCTCGCGCCAACCATCCTGATGATGCAGTCGTTCAGATGAAGGATTCTTTCTGAGCCAGTCAACCAGGTCGGCTCGTGCCTCTGGTGCCAATTCAAACTCAGGGGGCGCACTTTCCCCGCCAATGCTCCTCGCTCGCTCAGACCAGAAAGGAAATTCGTCCTTCTCATTCTCTGCCAAAATCCATTGTGGGTACTTTTGCGATAACATATCCAGCTTTTCTTGAGCAGCGGTTCCTAATGCGTGACCTGTTGCACGCATCTTCGCGAGAGGGCGCCATACCTGATGATCAGTCCGCCATTCCAACTCATCGCTATCTAAGCCTTCTATAAAAATTTCCCTTGGTGGCCCGGTTATAATTGCCTGTTCAAGCACAACGCGATTGTCATCATTCAGTATTGGGGATAAAGACACTAACAGGCGAAATTTTTCACGACGAGTTTCTACCGACCAAAGCCACCAGCTATCATCTTCCAACAACCATCCTACCGCTCGGCTTTGTTCCACCAGCTGACCTTGGGCGGCTGCAAACATCGCCAGTCTCTTGAATATGGGATACGGGGTATACCACCAAATTTCAGCAACCCGAACAGCCTTTCCCAGATTATTCTGAGCAGTCTCTAGCCAAGCCTCCCTAGCGAGTTCAATAAGAGCGGTCCAACCCCTGAAACCTTTGTTTTGCCGGTGCTTACTCACCGAAGGCTGATTCAGGTACGACAAGTCACTCTTATCATCTGCGCCACCGAGTTCACGGGAAAGATCTAGCGCATCAGTCAACAATAGCGTCACATCATCCAATAATTCAGGTAAATATGGTCGCAGTCCCTCCTGTTCAATTCTTTTAATCAAGGTCGAGTGAACGTGATCAGCTGCTAGCTCCAGCTCCCAATCGACAAGGTCCTTTATTCTTTTAGGTTTAATGGGCTCATCCGTATTATCACCTTTGTGATATGGAGGTCTGAGCTCAACGCATGGGGCAAGTAGCGTTCTGAACTCCCGTTTTGAACTTGTGGTGACCCCCTCATGCTTTAGGCGACGTAGCCAACCGAATAGATCCATACGGTGTCTTACAGTTTTTGTTTTCCCAATCAGAACAACACGCCAAAGCGTTTTAACCAGCGGGCCTGGAATGGCATCTGGTGAGGCTAGTCGTATCTGCGCTAACTCTGCTTTGGCTTCGTCAGTATCTTGGTGCTCTAGTTTTGCTAACTCTTCAAGCCGCCTCTGCACTAGTTCTTTGAACTGCTCGTTCAATAACCCACCCTTACGAGCTAGCCATAGAATCAACTCGTGGTTTCCAAGGTGCCGTAAAAGCCACCTGGCTACCTGGAACATGACGCCATCCCACTGACATTCATGCCGCCAAGCGCCTACGAGATCCATATTGGCGGTAAGCGCATACGGTGCGGGGCGATTGATCAAGCTATACGCTAGCTTTTTATCGATCGATGGAGTGGGCGTAATACCAAACCGAGCTAGGTCCACATGATAAAACTGCGACTCAGAAAATGGCTCCAGCCATTCCAACGGCGGCACCGGCTTAAGTTCTGCGAAATGCTTAGCGGCCAGATCGTCACTCAAGGCCCAAAGCACTCTACCGACGGCAAAGTCTGATCGGGTCGATGTTAATGGTGGCGTGCTCGCATGTTGGGTGATCACCATCTCTTTACCGTGCACACCGTCGCGGTAGGTCTCTGCCCATTCTTTCAAGGTGTCGTGCAGCGCGGAATGATCGTGTGTCCCGGTCGGTACTTTGTACAACAGGGGGATGACTCCCTTTGCTTTCCACTCTTCCTGCGCGTCCTGTTCGTTTCCATCGGTGTAGCTCGCGAATACGTAAGCGTCAGGGGTAATCTCTCCGAGCAGTTCATCGGCCGCCAGTGCATCCATCATGTAGCGAAGAACAGGGTCATTGATACTGTAACCAACAAAGCAGACGGTGTATTCCGTGAAAAGCTGGCTTACAAAGCGGGCTGCCCAGCGCTCTGTAAGGTATGCCAACCCAAAATCGCCGCTGGTGAGAATTAATCGGTTCAGCGCCGCGGTATCTGGTGTTGTCGGTAGCAGGCCATGAAGATAGACGAGGCCATCCCAGCGACTCTGCTTGGGGATCGGCAGGAGCGGGGCAGAGTAGCTCGTCAGCTTCTGTTTGAGGCGCTTGGCTGCGCGCTCAAACACATGGTCGAAGTTGGTGGTGACCAGCTTCAGCGCCCCTCTCCGGTCCGTCCCCAGTTGCAGCAACGCTTGATGGGTTTCCGTGGCTCCCGGTTTACGCCACTTGGGCCTCAGTACTTTAGGCAAGACGGCCCTGACGGCCTCCCGCTGTCCGGGATAGCGGCGTTCTAGCTGATGCAGGGCTGAATCGTACTGCTCCGCTTTACAGGCCTTGGCTTCGATGCTGTTCTTAGTCGCGCCAAGCGCTTTGTAGATATCATCGACTAAGCCTGCAAAGCCTTTCAGTCCGGCGGGGCGGGAGATGCCGGCACCGCAGAAGAAGATAACTTTTCCGTCTTCATGGGCTTGTATCAGGTGCTCGGGGATATCCGGCCCGTTTGCTACAAATGCGGGCATTAAGCGGTTACACCTTCGTCGGAGACGCCGTCGATAGTGGGCTTCAGGCGGCAGTACTTCTCTTTACTGAGCTTCATTCTCGATCCTTGAGCGGTTTATCCGACGGCTTGTTCCACCACCGCATCGGCCAGATGCAGCTGGGTTTGCCGGGCGTGCTGCAGGCGGACTTTGAGCTGGTCGCAGAGGGTCATCAGTTGGTTGACTTTGGCGACGATGCGATCCTTTTCATTAGGAGGAGGGATTGCTATCAGGCACCCTCGTAGTTGAGTCTTATTAATTGATGCTAGATTAGTCGTTTGTTTGCTGGAACCTGCAAAGTAATCCCGAGCAAAGGGTCCGTTGAGATACTTTTCAAGCCATAGTTCGCTTTGCTCATCAAGAAAGATACGGGCCTTGAATACATGGTTTTGGTGGGCAACATAGGGGAGATCTTCAGACCAAATTGCGGTTCTACCTACTTTGTCCCAGTCCCCTCCCTCTGTGATTAACAAATCTCGGTTTCGCACCTGATACTTATCCACCTCTTCCACAGGAATTTCGACTTCCTTCATATCAGAGAGGGAGAGATAGCTGCGCTGAACATTTGCTACGCGTAGATAAGGGACCGACACCAACTCTCTGCCAGCCAGCTTACGTCCTTTAGTGATACCGCCTTGAATATCAACAATATCTTGAAACCGACTCCACTCCCACCCCTCTGGTAGCGAAAACGGTTTCTCATCTTCCCCAATCTCTGGCAGAGGCTTCTGCGTCTTGATCTTCTTATCTTTAACCAGTTGCATCTTCTCTGCTTTGATGCGCTCCAGCAGCTTGCTGGCGGGTTCGTCGTTGGGGTCTTGAGGCACCAGCTTTCCCATGACGGCCAGTTGCAGGACGCATTGTTTGAGTTGGTCTACCGCGTAGTCGGTGGTGATCAGGGTGTCGAAGTGCTCGGACAGGCGGGCCCAGTTTTTAGCCAGTTCGTCGGCATCACAGGCGTCGGTTAGGGTCGAGAGCAGGGTGTCGACCAGTAGCTGATGGGCATCGAAGCTGGATTCGGTTTGCTGTTCCAGCTGGTCGCAGAGTGCCATCAGTTCATCGACTTTCTCTATAATTTCAAGCTGTTTCTTAAATGATGGAAGGGGAATTAAAAGGTTGCGTACTTGATTCTGCGAAACATTTTTCATCGAACTGCTGGTGCCACCAGCGACTGCAGCATAGTAAGCTCTAGAAAGAGCACTATTATTAGCCAGGTTCACATATATACTCGATATGTTTTTAGAAAAATCAAAACGAATGATCTTGTCGCTCATCATCAAATTACTTGGTGTGTCGTTTGGAGCAACAACAGCTCTAGCCACAAGATCAGCTGTATTCGCTCTAGATATCAAAAAATCGCCAGCTTTCACTTCATATTGTGGGCGGGGCTCTAGCCCTTGAGGTAGTTCTTTGTTTTGATCCGGTTGAAACTTTCCCCAAGTAACCGCACTGACTTTAAGCACACCCCATTTACCACACCTTCTTGGTGTAGGTTGGCACTGAGGACTCCAGCCAGCTTCGGAATTGAAAGCCAAATCATCCAACCGACACCACTCCCATCCCTCTGGCAGTGCATAAGGCTTTTCATCCTCGGCAATCTCCGGCAGCGCCTTCTGTTTTTTTATTTTCTTCTCTTTAACCAACCGCGCCTTTTCAGCCGCTATCCGCTCCAGCAACACTCTAGCCGGTTCGTCATTCGGATCTTGCGGCACCAGCTTGCCCCGCACCGCCAGCTCCAGGATCAGCTCGCGCAGTTTCTTAATGCCGTAGAGTTCGCGCTTTTTATTGCTACCCCGCCCCTGGGTCGCCCTGGCCTTGATGGATGAAGTCCACAAATCGATATGTTCGACTATTAGTTTCTGGGGAGGCAGCCGCTGAGCACCCATTATTTGGCTTCTCCTTTACCGGCCAGGGCCTCGGCGAGAATGCCTTGCAGCTGATCGCGCAGCTGTTGGATCTCGCTCTGCTGGCTGGCGTAGTCGGCCAGCAATTGATCCGGATCGTGAACGATCTGATCTTCGACATGGGGGTTCTTGCTATCGAGGTTGTAGTTGCGCGCCACGATCTCCTCGAGGCTGACCTTCCAGGCCTGTGGGCACTGTTGACGGTTTTGACGCTTGAGCTTGGCCTGGGGATTATCGCCTTCGCCCCACCAGTCGGCGCAGTCGGCAAAGTCTTCCAGCTTCATCGGCTTGGTCTTGTTAAAGGCTTTGACGCCTGCGGGGAGCGGGACTTCGTAATACCAGATCTCTTGGGTCGGCTCGCCCTTGTCGAAGAACAGGATGTTGGTCTTGATGCTGGTATAGGGCGCAAATACCGAGTTGGGCAGACGGACAATCGTGTGCAGGTTACATTCATCCAGCAGCATCTTCTTGATCTTGGTCTTAACGCCTTCACCGAACAGGGTGCCATCGGGCAGCACCACGGCGGCGCGGCCTTTGTCTTTCAATACTTCGACGATCAGCTGTAAAAACAGATCCGCCGTTTCCCGGGTTTGCATTTCCGAGGGGAAGTTCTTCTCGATGCCATCCTCTTCGGTGCCGCCAAACGGCGGGTTGGTGATGATCACATCAACGTCGGCTTCCCAGTTCGATAGTGGCTTGTTGAGGGTGTTGTCATGCTTGATCTGGACCGGCACTTCGATGCCGTGCAGCAGCATATTGGTGGTGCAGAGCAGGTGCGGCAGTTGCTTCTTCTCCACCCCGCTGATCTGCCGCTGCAGGGTTTGCTGGTCTGCACCGGTGCTTACGTAATGGCTATCAACGTGATCGAACGCGCAGGCCAGGAAGCCGCCGGTGCCGCAGGCCGGGTCAAAGATCGCCTCGCCCAGCTGGGGGTCGATCTGCTGGACGATAAAGCGGGTCACGGCGCGGGGGGTATAGAACTCACCGGCATTACCGGCACTCTGCAGGTCTTTAAGGATCTGCTCGTAGATATCGCCGAACAGGTGACGCTCGTTGGAGTCGCTAAAATCGATCTCGTTGAGCTTGTTGATCACTTGGCGCAGCAGGGTGCCGTTCTTCATGTAGTTGAAGGCATCGCTGAAGGCTTCTTTCACCACGAAACCGCGCGGGTTTCTATCGATCGGCGCCAGCAACTCCTTGAGGCTTGGAAACAGGTCGGTGTTGATAAATTCGAGCAACTCATCGCCGGTAATACCCTGATTATCGGCGGCCCAGTTACGCCACAGGTATTGAACCGGGACGGGCGTGCGGTAGTTGTCCTGTTCAAACTCCAGCTGTTCTTCCTGGCCATCGAAGATCTTCAGGAACAGCAACCAGGACAATTGCCCCAGGCGCTGGGCATCGCCATCAACGCCCGCGTCTTTACGCATAATGTCTTGGATGGATTTGATCACGGAGCTTACAGACATAGGTTTCTCGAGGTTAAATTCATGGTTGTCTAATTACGTGGCTGTCTATTTACGTGCTTGCCTAAGCTGCTCAACGGCGCTGGTGAAGCTGACATTGACGCTCTCAAAGGCGTCGTTCACCTGGGCTTGCTGCTCCGGGGTTAGCGTTGCTGAACCGCACTGTTCGCTTTGCCATTGACTGATTCGATCTCGGCGAGCCGCGTGTGTTTTCTGGTCTTCGCCGCATTTTTCCAACAAGAACGCCTGCCAGGCGTGCTCACGTTTTTGATCACCGTTACAGGCAGGGCAGGTCAGGATGAGGTTGCATAGCTGATTACTGCCACCGGCGGATTCTGCAATCAGGTGATCGATATGGGCTTGGCGTTCGCTACGTTTTAACGGGCATCCGCAGTAGGCGCACTGGTGCTGAAAAAACTCCCAGATCCGCTCCTTTTGCCGTGGTGTCGGCTTGGGGTCGATCAGGGCTTTGAGGCTTCGCTTAATGGCATTACGCGCTTGCGAGGGCGTCATCAGCCCGCCTCGTCGCGGTACAGTTCGGCTTCCAGCTCGCTGATCGCGAGATGATACTGGGATTTGCCGCCGAATTCCTTCTTAACGATATTCATCGGGTTGCCCAGCGGCTTTAATTTAGGCACTTTTAGCTCGGCGAATCCCTGCTGCTCGAGCTGGGCGATGCCAGCATCCGCATACTGATCAACCAGTACCTTGAGCACGGTCTGGGCCGTTTCTGAGTACTTGGCGAAGTAGTTACGCTTGTTGACGTTGTCCGCGCGCTCTTTGCGGGTGAGCGGCGGTTGATCGTAGACGATATGGCAGATCAGATCGAAGGGGTCCATCTCTTTACCGACCTCCTGTTCCAGTGCCTGCCAGATCACCCCTTCGGCTTCCAACTCGTCGATCACGGCCTGCTTGCGCTCGCTGGCATTCCACTTGCGGATAAAGTCATCCAGCGAGTTAAACTGCTTGGCGACGGCATTGCGGGTGTAGTCTTTGAAAGATTCGGTGACCAGTTTGCCATCGGTACCGTAGTACTGCACCCGCTCGGCGATTTTGTACACCGGTACGCCGGAGACCTGGTACTTGATATAGCGGTCGTCATCATCGTCCAGCGGTCCATCTAGGGGGCCTGCGCTGGGGTCTGGGTCAGCACCGCCACTTGCTGTTGTTGAGCCGTCATCGTTTGCGTCTTCATCTACATCGCCGTCGAAGAAGTCATCAGAATCCAGGTTGTCCTCGATAATCTCTTCCGGCCTGGCGACCAGGATCTTCACCGGCGCACCGTCAAACTCTTTGTCGGCAAAACGCTCGGTCGCCTTCTTAAAATCGAGGATGGTAAACCAGAGTTTGTTGTAACGCTCATCGATACGCGTTCCGCGTCCGATGACCTGCTTGAACTTGGTAATGGACTTGATGGTTTGATCCAGCACCACCAGCTTACAGGTCTTGGCATCTACCCCGGTCGACATCAGTTCTGAGGTGGTGGCGATGACCGGGTAAGGCTTCTTGGGATTAATAAAGTTAACCAGCTGGGCCTTGCCGATCTCATCGTCGCCGGTGATCTTCATCACATATTTTTCATTCTTGGCGACCTGTTCGGGATTTAGGTTGACCAGCGCACGGCGCATCCGCTCGGCATGATCGATGTCGTTGCAGAACACGATGGTCTTGGCCATCGGATCGGTACGCTTGAGGTAGGCGGTGATGGTTTCGGCGACGACCTGGGTTCGCTCGTCGATCACCAGCGTGCGGTCGAAGTCTTTCAGGTTGTAGACCTGGTCTTTAATCACCTCGCCGTTCTTATCGACCTGTCCCTTACTGGGCCGCCAGCCTTGCAGGTCCACATCTAGGTCCACCCGGACCACTTTGTACGGCGCCAGGAAGCCGTCTTCGATGCCCTCTTTAAGCGAATAGGTGTACACCGGCTCACCAAAGTAATCGATATTAGAGACCTCTTCGGTCTCTCTGGGCGTTGCGGTCAGGCCGATCTGCGTCGCTGAGCTGAAATACTCCAGGATCTCGCGCCAGGCGCTGTCCTCATCGGCGCTGCCACGGTGGCACTCGTCGATCACGATCAGGTCGAAGAAGTCAGGATCAACCTGCTTATAGGCTTTCTGAGATTCCTCGGGGCCCGTGAGGGCCTGGTACAACGCCAGATGTATCTCATAAGCAGGATCCACCGTGCGACCGGTGATCTTGGTCATCGCCTGACCGAAGGGTTGGAAGTCGTTGTTGCGGGATTGATCGACCAGAGCATTTCGATCAGCTAGGAACAGAGTACGTTTCTTATGCTGGCCTTTCCAGAGTCGCCAGATGATCTGAAAAGCGGTATAGGTCTTACCCGTGCCCGTGGCCATGACCAGCAGAATGCGATTCTGCCCTGTAGAGATGGCTTCCAGGGTTTTATTGATCGCCTGCAGCTGGTAATAGCGTGGCGACTTGCCGCTGCCATCATCGTGATAGCTTTGGGTGATCATCGGTAACTGCGCTGCGGTATAGCCTTTCCACTGACAGTACTGCTGCCATAGCTGCGTGGGGCTTGGAAACGCTTGCAGGCTGATCTCGGTTTCCAGTTGGCCGCCTTTAGCAGGCGCGGTCTTATCGTGGAAAATAAAGCCATCGCCATTGGAGGCGAAGATAAAGGGCACTTCCAGTAAACGAGCGTAATCCAGTCCCTGCTGCATCCCCTTGCCGATCTCATGCTTATTGGCTTTAGCCTCGATCACCGCCAGTGGCATATTGGGCTTGTGAAACAGCACCACATCGGCAGATTTTACCGTTTGACGCGCACCGATCTGGCCCCGCACCACCACCTTGCCATCGCGCAACTTCACTTCCTGGCGAATCTGGGTCATATCATCCCAGCCAGCCTCTTTAACGGCAGGCAGGATAAACTTGCTGATAATATCGGTTTCGGTGAGCTTGGACTTATTGATGCCTGCCATGGCGGGGCTTTCCCTAATCCAGAAGAAGGTGGTCAGTTTCGCACAGAAAGGGCTTTGCTTATATGGGGCTATAACCCCAGTTCGACCGGGAAAGTCTGAGACAGGCTCTCTTGGTGAATCGCTAAAAGCGCTGCTGGCAGCTTGGCTTGAGTGGTATGGGGTTTTCAGGTTGGACGAATACGATTGGCAGTATCACAGGCGTGGTATTTGGAGCGTATTCATTGATCAGGTATAAAAAAAGGAGCTATATAGCTCCTTTTTTGGATTGGGTTTGGGTCTGTTAAGCCAGTTTTGCAGCGTAATTGATCACGGCCTGTTGCCGCTCTGTGGCCTTGGCCAGCACCTTGGTATATACCCGTTTCTTGTCACGGGAAGACGCGGATCTCATGAACTCGGAGAACGAGCTTGAGCCATGCGGTTTTTCTTTAAGTAGCTTTATCATAGTTCCAGTAGTCTAGTAGTCTTGTATCAGGAGCTCAAGTTCGCGGCGATTGTATTGCTCGGGTATGTGGTAGTCAATCATATCGATGTTGCCTTTATAAACTCTCGGCGTGTTGTCCGTATTCTTGAGAAGTAAGTCAACATGAACCTCAGATCCATAGCGCTTCTTAATCGAGTTAACCACCTGTCTAGCAGAGTAATATTGATGAATGAAGTCTGCCGCCTGTATCTTCCGGCCTTCGGTTCTCTCTCTGGCCTGAGCAAAATCCCAAGCAAGAGAGGGTTCCTGGTAAACATACAGGATTTGAACGAAGCGACCTTTACTTAGTGACCGTTCAATATTGCTGATGGCTTTATCCAGATTTGTCAGCGTCCCATCAAGCAGAAAGCTCTGGCGCTGCTTTAGTGCCAAGTCATGGATCTTTTCAGTGAGTATCGAAACAGCTCCCTGAAACAACCACGAATTACTCCCTTTATAGCCTTCAAACAGGTGCCTAAGCTCATCAGGTCGATTCGCAGCACCCCTCCATCGAAATTCTCTAACAGTGTTATAGAGGCTTCTGTCTTGCCTGCACCTGGTGAGCCAGCCATGAATACAGACACGGGCTCTAATTCAGATGGGTAGGTTTCCTTACAGGCAAACTGCTTAGCAATGCGCCTTCTATTCGCTTTGGCGTAGGTAATAGCCTTGTCGCGGATCTGTTTTTCATGTTCAGTCATAGGTGCATCATACGGTCTTCACTGGACACAGTCAGTTACTGGGGCAGATTTCATTACCTGTGTCGGCCTCTGCTATCTGCGCACGCAACTCTACCGGAAAATCCGTTGGCTACACCCGCACACCGGTATGCAGCCTGCCGCACCAGTCAGTCATGAGCCTGATGGCGAGTGTGCTTGTTTAAGGGAGGTAGCAGCGGGTCATCTGGCTTTTCAAATGATCCCCTGATCGACACTGTCCACGATCTCAGCAGGGTGCTTGCGTTCCGGCTTTTGCTTGCAGTGATCCTCAGGGCTCTGAGGGGGCGCACTCGCTTCGCTTGGTGCTGCGTTTCACCTCGTTAACGGAGAGCTTGCTGGATGTTTGGCTGCGGCACCATCAGCACTCAGCTTTAGTGCTGATGGTGCGTAGGCGAGATAGCCGCGTTCGCAGATGCCAAGCTGCAACTTAGATTCGGGCCTACTGCCGTCTCTGCCTATAATCGAAGCCCTCTATCTCGAATGACCGATATGATATGTGGCATCACCAATCTCAATATCTTTCTTTTTTCTGATATGTTCGCATAAGGTATAACCTAAACGAACTGTTCACCGCGCCTGTATTTATGTTCGTATAGAGTTTTTTGTTCATGAACGCAGGCTTATAGTTATGGCCTCTAGACCCTATTTGAACAAATGCCGGTAAATAGCATGAGATCGCAAAAATACGGATACGCCCAAGTTTCGACGCTGGACCAGGACAACAGAATCCAGATCGAAGCACTCAACAAGGCGGGTTGTGATCGTATCTGGCAAGAGAAGGCGTCCGGTACTCGTCGCACTAACCGAGAAGAGCTTGATAAGCTGCTGAGCTTTCTGCGCGAAGGTGACACGCTATTGATCACTCGCATCGATCGCCTGGCCCGAAGCATTAAGGATCTGCAAGATATCATCTATGACCTTAAGAATCGTGGCATTCACCTGCAGGCGACGGAACAGCCGATCGACACCAGCACGGCTGCCGGTAAAGCATTTCTTGATATGCTGGGTGTGTTTGCCGAGTTCGAGACCAACCTACGCAAAGAACGTCAGCTAGAAGGGATCGCCAAGGCGAAGGCCGCTGGCAAGTACAAAGGTAAAGCGCCTCTGTCTGACGAGAAAAAGCAGCAGGTCATTGAGCTGTTCACGCAGGGCATCAGGCAAACCGCGATAGTGATCTGTACCGGTCTAGGGCGGACGTCGGTTCACAATATACTCAAGGCTGCTGGTCTGAAATAGTAAGCTGCCTTCGAGGGGGGAGGGCTGGATCAAGCGTCGTTAACTGCCGCTAGTGGGGCGGGCCAGCATTTCAGGCTGTCCGCATCTCCGGCGCTTGCTTAGAGAGGACGACCTGTTCTAAGAGCGCGTTCTTATCTGCGGGCGTAAGCGTGTTAAGGCCTTAGTGGCCCAGCCCTTCATGGCGTAGAGTCTGGAGGGCTTTCCTCTTACTACGCAGGCTCCTTGCGGCAAGGGTAAAAACTCCCAGTCTGGAGTGATAGGCTCCCATGATCCGCCCTGCTTTTTCATAACTCCTTTCTGGCCCATAGATGTTCTCTTGCGTTTCTTTCACGATGGCCCTGAGTGGGATATTGCCATTGTAGTCTGCCAAGAATCGATCCGTCACCTGTTGCGCGTTCTCGACGGACCATCCGGCACCTTGCCGCCACATTGGACACTGTAGAGCACCGATTCATAAAAACCGCGCAGCTAAGGGCAAATGCTGGGGCCTACATATTACCACCTAGATCTTGTATTTAGTTTGGCCAGCTCGAATGGTTACGTGCGGAGGACAGCTTAGCAGCTCAAGCTCTAGGTCCATATTGGACTCGTAAATGTGACAGCCCCCATATATTGCTCACCTACGGAAAATTGGGGTAGTGGCCAACATATGGCTAGGTGGTTCATTGTATCTATTTGATGGATGCGACTATAGTGTTCATATGAGCTGAGAGGTGCTTCCAAATGAATACATTACCTGAACCCATCGCCAGACCCAAACCAGGCTCGGCAAAGCCCAACGTTAACAGGGTCAATCGCGATAGCCCTACCGCCCGAATTATGACAGTAAAAAAGGGTCGTCAAGAGTCGCGAGCCATCTTGCTAAATACAGTCACAGGCGTTGCCTCCGGCAACCGGGCCACCATGCTGAGAAATATTCGCCAAGGGCTACCCTTTAACGTGATCGAGGCTCTTGAGCAAGCCTACGCGGCCCCCCGTAAAGAACTGGCTGAGGTTCTTTCCATAACGGTTTCCACGTTGTCACGACGTAAGAAGGAGGGTCGCCTGCATGCCGATGAATCAGATCGCGTGGCGCGCCTGGCTAGGATCAAGGACACCACTGTAGCGATGATGCAGGGCGATGATGATGCGGCTATCAAGTGGTTGCACACACCGTTGGAAATTCTCGGTAACGAAGCCCCGATGGTGCATGCAAGCACCGAAATGGGGTCGCGTGATGTTGAAGATCTGATTGGACGTATCCGGCATGGGGTGTTTAGTTGATGCTTTCGGGCTGGCGCATTGCTGACCCTGAATTTTCGGCCACTCCAGATCAGATGATGTCCGGTGAAGGCGCGTATCTCAATGGAGGGCGCTGGAACAGTAAAGGCGTGCGGGTGGTGTATCTTGGCAGCAGTCTCGCACAGGCCTCGATGGAGCTGCTGATTCACCTAGGACGGACCGACATTCTCAATGCGTTCCATAAGATGGAAGTCACTTTAGCCGAGTCCTTGGTGCAACATATCGATCTGACCGATCTCCCCGCCGACTGGGCGACTCCCAGTATGGCACCTTCGGTGCAAGCGGTTGGTGATGACTGGGTGGCCGATGCTAGTTCGCTGGTGCTACAGGTGCCCAGCGCAGCCATACAAGGAGAGTATAATTACCTATACAACCCGCTACACCCTGACGCCGGACTGGCCGTTTTCGGCCTCATCACACCGTTCGATTACGATCCTCGCTTGCTCAAAGCCTGACCGCTTAAGAAGCACCCGAGAATAAACAAAGTGCTGATCAATATTGAACACATGAAAGCCAGCATCAGAGCAAAAGTTGAGCATCCGTTCTGGATTATCAAATGCCAGTTTGGCTTCACTAAGGCACGTTATTGAGGCATTGCTAAGAATGATAACAAACTGGCCATGCTGTTTGCTCTGGCGAATATTGTCAGAGTGAGTCAGATGATCAAAACATAGGGTTAGTGCGCCTGGATGTCGGGAAATCGGCATACAGGCACTCAAAAACGAGCATAAATAGGGTGTTTACGCTGCAAACCGAAGTCGATGGATCGATTTGGTTAAAAAGAAGGACTTGTTCGCAGGTTCCCTAGATAATCTACCAGATCACTCAGGTCTTGCTCGGCCATTGCCCAACGGGGCATGGCGCTATCGAGCGCTTCACCGCTGGGATCAATCCCTTCTCTGATAGCACGCTCAAGCGTCGTTGACGAATAGTTTTCGTGGTCACCATGAGTGTCGTCATGCTCTCCAAACAAGGCATCAGGTGTCAATGGAGGTGTCTTGACCCAGAAAAAGGGATACATCCTTTGGCCCCCCTGGCGGTCGGCGCCGTGGCATCCCGCGCAGCCCCTCGTATGCATACTCTGATGGATATTGCCTCCGGATGTCACGATTGGACGACCATCGAGGCCAACGCCCGTGAAGTAGATGCGTTCACCGTTGCTGGTGAAGCTGGCCGGATCGTTGGAGCGGTTATTGTGATGATCCATCCCCATACCACAGCCGCTGATGGCGATAGACAGGCTAATGAGTGCTGCAGACTTGAGCATTCCATGCATACGGTTGTTCCTCTTGATCTTGCAGATTCAACTCCGGAGTGCATAACCGCCTAGGCTGCGTCAGCAGCCATATGTTCCGCCATTAATTTAGTGGGGGTATCGTATTCTAACGTCTTTCTGGGCCGATTATTGAGCTGAACGATTACCGTATCAACTTCGGGTATAGGCGAACATCCTTGTCGCTGTCTGTCAGGTTTGGCAAGCATCACCTTATTGCACTGTCACCAGCCCCCTACGGGCAGTGCCGAACCCTGGCTGGAGCGGCTCGTGATCACTACATCCTACGATCGCTGTTGCCTTAAGATAGAGGGCGGTCAGCCTCCTGGCAGTCCCGGGTGAAAGCGTGCATCGCGCGCTTCACCCAATACCAGCGGCTTATGAACATCGCACTAAAGATTAGACAACTGCCGGCAAACTGCATCCAGGTCATCCGCTCCCCGTACCAGAGTCCTGCCAGCAACGCGGCCCATACCGGCTCCAGAGTCATGATTAGGGCGACATGGCTGGCGGGTGCAAGGCTCTGGGCATAAGTCTGGAGCGCGAAACGGACACTGGTTGCGATCAGGGCACTGGCCAGGAACCATCCCAGGGTCGGCCAGGACAGGGTCGACGGCCAGGACTCACCGAGTGCCGACAGCATGATCCCCAGGACGCCTACGACCAACAGCTGAATAGCGGTCAGTATCACTGTTGGGATTGCCACAGCGAACCGGGAAATCAAGGTAAAGTGTACAGAGAAGAGCAGCGCGGCCATTAGAAACCAACCCTGTCCGGCTGTCAGCGACACCCCCTTTTCGAGAAATAACAGCGCCAGACCTGAGAGTGCCACCAGTAACGACAACCAGGTACTCCGTGGCGCCCGCTCCCGATAGAGCAACCAGGCCATCAGAGGCACCAGCAGGATTCCGAGACTGGCAATAAAGGCGCCGGTGCCCAGATGCAGACTACGTTGTAACCCCAGAATCCAGCAGAACAGCGCGGCAGCCATCAGGCAACCCAGGCCGACCAGAGAGACAAGCACCCGCTGTTCTTTAACTTGCTGCCAGCCGTCACGGCAAAAGAGCAGCAAGACCGAGCCTGCCAGCAGGAAACGCAGCCCCATAAAGAGTAATGGCGGTAGTTCGACCAGGGCCTGCTTTGAAAAAATCCAACCCGCTGCAGCCAATAAAGTGACCAGAAGTAACACTAGATCAGCACGAATCTGAGCAGATAGGGGCATCCTTACCTCATTTAATTATGAATTTATTTTCTTCTGATTCATGACACACGCTTTTATTGGCAGGTGATCTTACCTGCGACTGTGTGTCCGAAGAACTATATCCACATCAGTGCCGATCGTCAGAAAAGCCGTCAGAAAAGCCGTCAGAAAAGCCGTCAGGCTGAAGCCTAACCTACAAAAACACATCCATGTGGGTCGGCTTTTGGTGGGCAGAGAGTAGTCCGGCAAGGTTAGCAAGGCACCGCCATCAGAACGTTCCCGGAAAAGCACCGCCATCGAGCAGCAGGTTCTGGCCGGTGATAAAGCCGGACTGTTTGCTGCACAAGAAGGCACAGGCGGCGCCGAACTCCTGGGGATCGCCAAAACGGCGTGCGGGGTTGGCTTGCATCCGTCGCTGGCGGGCTTCGGCTTCGGTGACTCCCAGGCGTTTGGCATCGCCGCCGACGATGACCTTCTGGCGGTCGGTATCGAAGGGGCCGGGCAGCAAGCCGTTGATGGTGACGTTGTGTTCGACCGTTTCGCGGGCCAGGCCTGCGACGAAGCCGGTCAGGCCGCTACGGGCGCCGTTAGATAAGCCGAGAATAGGGATCGGTGCCTTGACCGCGGCCGAGGTGATATTGATGATGCGTCCGAAGCGGCGTTCGATCATGCCGTCGACGACCGCCTTGATCAGCATGATCGGCGTCAGCATGTTGGCATTGAGGGCTTCGTTCCAGGCGTTCTCGTCCCAGTCCCGAAAGTTTCCCGGGGGCGGTCCGCCGGCGTTGGTGATCAGGATATCCGGCTCCGGGCAGGCGGCCAGCACCAGGTCGCGGCCCTGCGCGGTGGTGATATCGGCGGCGACGCAGATCACGCTGACGCCGGTCTGCTGTCTGATCTCCTCTGCCGTCTGCTCCAGCGTCTCTGCATTCCGAGCATTGATGACCAGGTTGACGCCCTCCTGGGCCAGGGCGAAGGCGCAGGCGCGCCCCAGTCCTTTAGAAGCGGCACAGACGATGGCAGTACGGTCTTGTAGTTCGAGATTCATGCGGTTCTCCTGACTCTTGAGTAGGGCTGTTCTTGTTGTTTTTACTGTTCTTGCTGCTGCTTGAGGACCCGCTCGACGATATGGCGGCCGATAGGGATCGCCGAGGTCGCAGCCGGGGAGGGCGCATTGCAGACATGCAGTGACCGCGGACTCTCGGCAAACAGGAAGTCATGCACCAGGGTGCCATCGCGCAGCACTGCCTGGGCACGAATGCCGGCGGGGTAGGGTTGCAGGTCATCCAATTTGATCGAGGGGCAATACTTCTGCACCAACCGCAGATACCCAGGCTTCCACCAGGAGTTTTTGGTTTCGATCAATCCAGTTTTCAGGTTGGCCCTGAGCACCCGCCAGAAACCGGGAAAGCGCAGCATATCCCAGATGTCCGCCAGGCTGATATTGATCCGGCCATAGCCTTCGCGTTTCCAGCCCTGGACGGCGTTGGGACCGACCGTGACCGAACCGTCGATCATTCGGGTAAGGTGGACCCCCAGAAACGGCAGCTCGGGGTCGGGAATCGGATAGATCAGATGCTTGACGATGCCGTTCTTTGACGCGGGCAGGCGGTAATACTCGCCCCTGAAGGGCACGATCTGAAAATCGGTGGCGATGCTCAGCATCTTAGTCAGCCGGTCGGCCATCAGCCCGGAGCAGCAGATCAGATAGCGGCAACTCAGGCTTCCCTGATTCGTCTCAACCTCGATCCCCTCCTTGCTCTCTCGCATCCCCGTCACCCGGGTGTTGAGCCGTGTTACCCCGCCGAGTCGCTCAAACTGTTCGGCCATCTTATTGCAGACCTGGCGATAATCGACGATGCCGGTCGCCGCCACCAGGATGGCACCCAGCCCCTGGATATTGGGTTCCCTATCCCGGAGCTGTTCGGCATCGAGCAGCTCGACCTCGATCTGGTTCTGTTGGCAACGCTCATACAGCGCCAGCATTCGAGTATGCTCCCCGGCGTTGGTGGCCACCAGCAGCTTGCCGCATTGCTCGAATTTGATGCCGTTCTCTTGGCAGAAGGCGAGGGTCTTTTCCACGCCTTCGCGGCAGAACTCGGCCTTTAGGCTGCCGGGGGCGTAGTAGACCCCGGCGTGGATCACACCGCTGTTGTGGCCGGTCTGATGGCGGGCGAATTCCGCCTCTTTTTCCACCAGCGCGATGCGCTTATCAGGGCACTGTTGCTGCAGTTGCCAGGCGGTGGAGAGGCCGATAATACCGCCCCCCACCACCAGATAATCAAATTGTTCGGACATAGGGGGTCTCTATAAGGTGTGGTTGAGTCTGGCGAAATACAGTCACAAGTTGCCGCGGCTGACGCCGCCGCGGCTTCCCGATTCGCTAAGTGCCGGCTTCAACCGCCTTTGTCTCCGGCGTCTTCTCAGTCGGAACAGTCCTGTCCAGGCGGGTACTACGACTATAGATAAACAGCGGCACAAACAGTGCCAGTCCCAGCAACTGCACCCAGATCGGCAGGTTTGGCCAGAGCAACATCAGGCCGCTGGTCAGTGCCAGCACCCGGCCGAGCAGGCCGATCGGGCCTTCGAGATAGCCCTCCATAAAGCCGGCCAACGCGTAGACCCCGAAGATCGAGAAGAAAAATATTGTCACGATCTCGGTGATGCTGCCGCCGATAAAGCCGGTGTAGGCGAAGAGCACCGGGATGATATACAGCCCCTTGGCGATCTTCCAGGCGGTCATGCCGGTCGCCATCGGTGGCGTGCCTGCGATGGCTGCCGCGGCAAAGGCGGTCAGGCACACCGGTGGGGTCACATTGCTGTCTTGGGATAACCAGAAGATGATCATATGTGCCGACAGCAGCACCATCGACAGTGTTACCGGATCGATCGCCTGTTCGATCAGTGTCCTGCGCAGATCCGCCGGGACGCTGGCCAGCAGCGTTTCGGCCTCGGCCGAACTCATGGGGGCAGCCAGGGCTGCCAACTGATCGGGGGCGACCAGCATAAAGATCGTTCGGGCGGCCTCGGGCAGGGTGCCATCGACCAGCAGCTGTAACACCTGTGCTTCGCTGATCAGGGAATAGAGTGCCGGCGCTGACAGCGTCCCCAGCACGATATAGGAGGCCGTGACCGGCAAGCCCATCCCCAGCACCAGCGAGGCGATGGCCACCAGCACCAGCGTCAGCAGCAGGCTGCCGCCGGCCCATTCGGTAATCATCAGCGAGAAGGTGTTGCCGATGCCGGTGGTGGAGATCACATTGACGATCAGGCCGATGGCGACCAGCAGCACCGCGGTGGTGGCCATATTCTTGGAGCCCTGCGCCAGGGCGTCGAGAATATCCCGGAACCCCATCGGATGTTTCGACAGCCAAGAGGAGACGATCACGGCCAGGATGCTGATACCTGCGGCATAGGTGGGGGTAAAACCGTAGATCAGCAACGCGACCAACACCGCCAGCGGCAGCAGGAACTGCCAGCCACCCTTGAACACCTCCAGCACCGAGGGCACGTCGACTTCTACCGCCTGGGCGTAACTGCGCTGGGCTTCGATACGCACGAAAAAACCGACCGACAGAAAATAGAGCAGCGCCGGCAGGGCCGCATAGGCGATGATCTCAAGGTAAGGGATTTGGGTATAGGAGGCCATGATAAAGGCGCCCGCACCCATCACCGGAGGCATCAGCTGGCCACCGGTGGAGGCTGCGGCTTCGACCCCTGCGGCAAACTTGGCGGGGAAGCCCGCCTTGCGCATCAGCGGAATGGTGATCACGCCGGTAGAGACGGTATTGGCGACCGAGGAACCCGATACCGAGCCCATCAGCCCGGAACCGAACACGGCAACAAACCCAGGGCCCCCGATAAAGCGGCCGGCGATACTGCGCGACAGGTCGACAATAAAGTCACCCGCTCCGGATTTAACCAGGAAGGCGCCGAACAGGATAAACATAAACACGTAGGTCCAGGAGATTCGGGCGATGGTGCCGAACATTCCCTCACCGCTGAAGAAACTGCGGAACATCAGGGTTTCAAAGCTCAGGCCGGGGAAGTTGAAGACCCCGCCCAGATACTGGCCCCACCAGAACACATAGCTCAATGCGACCAGGATCAGCACCGGAATAAACCAGCCGGTGGTACGTCGGGTCAGCTCGAGGGCGACCAGGATAGCGAGAATAGAGGCGACCCAGTCACTGGCGATGAAGGTCACCCCGCGTGCATAGAGGGCGTCCTCAAACAGAATTAGATAAAGCGTACAGCCCACCGCAGTCAGGCCGATGATCAGGTCAAGCGCCAGCGCCAGCTTGGGCGAGCGCGGGGTTTTTTGGATCGGCACCATCAGGGCGCAGATCAGGGCAAAGCCACCGAAGTGGATCGCCGATACCCAGAGTCCGGACAGGGTGCCCAGGGTATTGAAATAGATATGGGCCAGCGCGAATATGATCCCCAGCCAGTAGACGGCCTTGCCCGCCAGGCTGTTTGGGCTGCGCTGGGAAAGCTCCAGCTTCTTCAGCTTGCGCTGGGTTTCCTCAGGGGAGAGCGTACTGCTGTGGTTACGGATATCGCTCTCGAGACGCTCGCTAGGAGCATCGTTGGGAGTAGAGGCCATAGGGCTACCTGCTGCGTGGATTCGATGGCGTAGTGCATGCTTGCCGGGCGCACCCGGCAAGCATTGGGTCAGAACCGCTCTTGTTAGTCCGCGATCAGCGATGCCGGGATCTTGATACCCTGTTCACGATAGAAGCGTGCTGCACCCGGATGCAACGGCACAGGCAGGCCCGCGATCGCTTTTTCCAGACTCATCGCCTTGGTGGCCTTATGGATACCATTCAGGAAAGGCAGGTTTTCATACATGGTCTTGGTCAGCAGGTAGACGTCCTCTTCTGGGATATCATCGCGCACCGCCAGGAAGTTAGGCTGGGCAATGGTGTGGGCATCTTTGCTTTGGCCGGGGTAGGTGTTGGCCGCAATGGTGTAAGGGGTCCAGAGGTCATAGTTACCGTTGGCACGTTTAACCTGCTCGGCGTCGAAATCCAGAATCGTGATCTCTTCGCCCAGCGCTGCAAAAGCGCGTGTGACGGCGCTGGCAGGCACGCCAGCCGGGGTATTCATGCCAACAATAGAACCGTTCTGAAGCGCATCGGCGCTGGGGCCGTAACCCATATAGGCCAGATCGAAATCATCGGCATTAGTGCCCAGCCCCTTCAGGATCTGACGACCGGAACCCTCGGTACCCGAGTTACGCTTGCCGATCGAAAATTTCTCACCCTTGAGGTCCGCAAGATCATCGACGGTCCCTGTTTTTGCATGCTCGCTCAGCACCACGAAATGCTCGACGTTCTGCCACAGCATACTGATCGAACGCAGGTTCTTTTGCGGACCGCTCTGTTTAACCGCGCCTTCGCCGCTCCAGGCCCAGGCACCATAGAGCCCCTGTAGGATAGCAAACTGGGCTTCATTCTCACGCAGCATCTTGACGTTTTCGCCTGAGCCGGCAGAGCTGATCGCCGATAGGGAGACCTTGTGGGTGGGGGCTAATTTGACCTTGGTTAGGGTTGCCAGGGCAACGCCGACCGGGTAATAGGTGCCGCCGGTGGATGCGGTGGCCAGGATGTAGGATCTGTCTTCGGCTGCCTGGGCGGGCTGCAGGGTTAGCGCCAGGGAGGTACCCAGGGTTAATGCCAGTCCTAATCCTTTAACAAAACGTCGCTTGCTGTTCATCATACTGCTGATCCTTATTTACTTGTTGTTATCTAGGAAAGTATAGGAAGTGCTATCCAGGAACGAGCTGTCTGAAAATGTCCCGTACTGAGGTTATAGCAATGACTATGCCACTCTTGAGTATTGTTTTTAAGATATTGTTTTATAGTTTGTATTTAAAAAAAAGATCCGATCACAGTCTGAGTTAAGCCATTTTTAGCCGATCTCTCAGGCTGTAGTAAGCAAGATATTGCTTATTGCAGCCGGGGTTGGCTCTAAGCGTTACCTTTCTTCTCAGGTCGGCAGGTTCTGGATGCTCCCGGCACCCTGAGGGTGCATAACAGCTTCCAGCAGACTGATCAGAAGCTAATAAGAAGGCTCATTAGTAGGTGAAAGGGGGAGGGGGTAGGCAAGTTTTCGCCTAACATCCTCCCCGTAGAACGCCGCGCTCGTTATTCTACGATCAGCTGTGCAGGGATCTCGATCCCCTGTTCGCGATAGAAGCGTGCGGCTCCGGGATGCAGCGGCACAGGCAGGCCCGCGATCGCTTTTTCCAGGCTCATCGCCTTAGTGGCTTTATGAATACCATTCAGGAAAGCCAGGTTTTCGTACATAGTCTTGGTCAGCTGGTAGACATCCTCTTCAGGAATATCATCGCGCACCGCCAGGAAGTTAGGCTGGGCCATGGTATTGATCGCTTTGGCCTGTCCGGGATAGGTATTGGCCGGAATGCGGTAAGGGGTCCAGAGTTCATAATTACCGTTGGCACGCTTAATCTGCTCGGCGTTGAATTCCAGAATAGAGGCGTCCTCGCCAAGCGCTGCGAAAGCGCGCGTCACTGAGCTGACAGGTACCCCTGCTGAGGTATTCATGCCTGCTATGGTACGGTTTTGCAGGGCGTTGGCGCTGGGGCCGTAGCCGAGGTAGGCCAGATCCATACTGTCAGGATCCATGCCAAGCCCAGATAGAATATGGCGATTGGCTCCCTCGGTACCTGAATTGCGCTTGCCGATAGAAAACTTTTCGCCCGAGAGGGCTGCCATATCCTCGATGGTGCCTGTTTTTACATGCTCGCTCTGTACCATAAAATGTTCGACGTTCTGCCACAGCATGCTGATCGAACGCAGGTTTTTTTGCGGGCCGCGATCTTTAACCGCGCCATCGCCGTTCCAGGCCCAGGCGCCATAGAGCCCCATCAGGATGGCGAACTGGGCTTCATCATCCCGCAGCATCTTGACGTTTTCTCCCGAGCCTGCAGAGCTGATCGCCGATAAGGAGATATTGTGGCTGGGGGCTAATTTGACCTTGGTAAGTGTTGCCAGGGCAACGCCGACCGGGTAATAGGTGCCGCCGGTGGTGGCGGTGGCCAGGATATAGGAGTGGTTTTCGGCAGCCTGAGCGGGTTGCAGGGTTAACGCCAGGGAGGTGCCCAGAGTTAATGCCAGCCCTAATCCGGTGACGAAACGTCGCTTGCTGTTTTGCATGCTGCTGATCCTTATCTGCTTGTTTTTATATAGGAAAGTACAGGAAATTGTTATCCAGGAACGTACTGTCCAGCAAAGAGCTATCTGAAAAACTCCCCCTGGACTGTATTTTTTCCCGGTAAGGTGGTTATAGCAATTAGGGTGCCATTAGCATAAATAAATATTAAGGTGATGTTTTATATGTTAATTATAAAAAAAATAGCCGGGTTCAATCTGCTATAAGCTATTTTTAGCCGGGTCCCATGGCAGTAATGAGCAAGATGTCGCTCATGGTTGGCTGGTTGGTTCAAAGTGTTACCTTTCTTCTCAGACAGGCCGGCTCAGACAGGCTAACTCAGGCAGGCTGGCTCTCGCCAGGGCGGATGACAGCTGCAACCAGTAGGTCAATGAGGGGAGGAGGTAGGCAATTTTTTGCCTGACCGTCAGTGATGAGCGGGTCTGCTCCCTCTTTCAGAGCAGCCCTACGCCAAAAGCGCCAGTTACTATCATTAAAATTGATTGAAACTATACTTTCCATATATTGTACTTATATATAGCGCTTCGTTAGAGTGTTTTAAAATCACACACTCATAACCGAGGTGCTTTATGACTGACAGCCGAACCCCTTTTCAATGGGACGATCCCTTCTTTATGGATCAGCAACTCACCGAAGAGGAGCGCATGATCCGTGACGCCGCCCGCGACTACGCTCAGGGGCAGCTGATGCCCCGGGTGCTGGACGCCAATCGCCATGAACGCTTTGATGTCGAGATCATGCGCGAACTGGGCGCACTGGGGCTGCTGGGCGCCACCCTGCCGGAAAAATACGGCGGCTCCAATGTCAGCTATACCTGCTACGGTCTGGTGGCAAGGGAGATCGAACGGGTCGACAGCGGCTACCGCTCGGCGATGAGCGTGCAGTCTTCCCTGGTGATGCACCCGATCTACGCCTACGGCTCGAAAGAGCAGCGGATGAAATACCTGCCCAAGCTCGCTACCGGCGAGTGGATCGGCTGCTTCGGCCTGACCGAACCCGATGCCGGCTCCGATCCCAGCAGCATGAAGACCCGCGCGGTTAAAGTGGATGGCGGTTACCTGCTTAAGGGCAGCAAGATGTGGATCACCAACAGTCCGGTGGCCGATGTCTTCGTGGTCTGGGCCAAGCTCGATGGCGAGATCCGTGGCTTTATTCTTGAGAAGGGGATGCCGGGTCTCTCCGCCCCCAAGATCGAAGGCAAGTTCAGCCTGCGTGCTTCCATCACCGGCGAGATCGTGATGGCGGACGTACTGGTGTCTGAAGATCAGATCCTGCCCAACGTCAAAGGCCTCAAGGGGCCGTTCGGTTGCCTTAATAAGGCGCGCTTCGGTATCGCCTGGGGCGCCTTGGGTGCCGCCGAATTCTGCTGGCACGCCGCGCGTCAATATACCCTGGATCGCATCCAGTTCGGCCGCCCCCTGGCTGCCACCCAGCTGGTGCAGACTAAGCTTGCCAATATGCAGACCGAGATCAGCCTGGCACTGCAATCCTGCCTGCGGATGGGCCGGCTGATGGACGATGGCAACTGCCCGGTGGAGCTGATCTCGATGCTCAAGCGCAACAACTGCGGCAAGTCACTGGATATCGCCCGCGTCTCCCGGGATATGCACGGCGGTAACGGCATCAGCGATGAGTACCATGTGATCCGTCATCTGATGAACCTGGAAGCGGTCAACACCTACGAGGGCACCTACGATGTCCACGGCCTGATTCTGGGACGCGCCATCACGGGTATCCAGGCGTTCGGTTAACAACTGCTTTATTGACGGAGGACATATCCATGGGACGAACGCTTATCTTTACGGTCAATCCTGGGGCCACCTCAACCAAGTGTGCGCTCTACGAGGTTACTGACACAGGGCTGCGCTGCTGCAACAGCAGGGGGTTGAACACCCCGACGCTGTGCTGGCGTAGTTTTCAAGTATCGCTGCGCAACTGAATTACCGCTATGAACGGGTCAGCCAGTTTCTTGCCGCCAGCATGGAGGGTAGTGATTCACTGATCGGCTGCGCCGGGCGCGGCGGCATGCTGACCCCGATACCTAGCGGCGCGATTCGGGTAAATCAGCAGCGAGTTTATTTTTCTCTGCATAGCCGGTGTATCAGCACGCCAGCAACCTGGGTGCGTCCATAGCGTACCGGGTTGCCCAGCGACACGGCGTTGATGCCTATATTGTCGACCCGGTCAGCGTGGATGAATTTTTACCCGTAGCACGGTCATCCGGTCATCCGGTCATCCGGGGGCTGGCTTCTCGATCTCGGCCATCAAGCAGAGGCGCATCGTCGATAACGACAACCGCATGGAGGGCGCGGCTTTTACCCCGGAACGGGCTGGCGCCGTCCCACCGATTCCGCTGATCAATGCCAGTTTTTCCGGCCACTATAGCTGCGCCGAACTGAAAAAGAAGCTCTATGGGGAGGGTGGCCTCTACGGCTACCTCGGCACTCGGGACCTGCGCGAGGTGGAGGCGCGGATCCTCCAGCATGATCCTCAGGCCAAGCTCATCTTCGATGCCATGATTTACCAGATCAAAAAATCGATGGTCGCGATGGCATCGGTGCTGGAGTGCGAACTGGACGGTTTTATCCTTACCGGGGGTATAGCGACGTGCTGGTGCAGGCGCTGCAACAGGGGCTGAGCTGGGTCGCACCGGTCCATGTCTATCCCGGCAGCAACGAACATTAGGCACTCGCCGAAACCACGCTGCGCGTTCTGGCTAACTAGGTAGCATGCCTCAGCTGGGCGATCGCCGGTTCAATTTACACTCAAATTCTGCTGCATAAAGGTTAAGAATGCCTGACTGGCCTTTGACAGATAGTGATTACTCTTCCAGCCCAGGCCGATGTACAGAGGAATCCTCGGCTGAAAAGGGATCGCCACCAGTTCATCCTGCTGGTTGAGAATCATCGATAGACCCGTACTGATCCCTACATTCTGGAGCACCAATGACTTGAGCAGCTCGACGAGGTTGGTCTCAAAACGGATATCCAGCGTGATCTGTTGCCGGCGGGAGTAGTGGCTGACCGATTCGCGTAAAAAATAGCCCTCACGAAACAGCACCAGCGGTTCGCGGCAGAATGCCTCCAGGGTGATCTGCGGCTGCTGGGTAAAGTGATGTTGGCGGGGAACGCAGGCGACCACCTCCTCTTCGAACAGCTCAACAACGCGGATCTGCTCATGCGCCTTGTCGGTACGGATGAGTGCCAGATCTAGTTCGCCCTCCAGCAACATCTGTTGCAGGGAGGCGGTCCCGGCCTCGATCAGATTGACCCGTACTCCAGGATAACGTTGCTTGAAGGCGGCCAGCACCCCAGGCAGATAGTAGGAGCTGAGCATGCTGGGGGCGCCGAACTGCACCACTCCGGCGTCGATCCCCTTGAGTTCTTGCAGCTCTCGCTCTGCCTCCTGAACCGTCTCCAGGATCAGGGTGGCATGCTTAAAGAGCACCTGACCCTCGGAGGTCAGCGTCATCCGCCGCTCTGCCCTGTTAATCAGCTTAAGGCCCACCTCCTCCTCCAGCTTCTTGATCGCCATGCTGAGCGCAGGCTGAGCGATACTGAGCCTGGCGGCCGTTTGGGTGAAATTCCCGATGCTTGCAAGCTCACAGAAATAACGTAACCGTCTGATATCCAAAATTTACCCCGGTAATCATAAAAAACTGATCGAAATTGTCAGTATCCGGTATCCGTTTAATCACCTAGCTGACGTAAAAAGACTCTCCAGACCCCGGTCCGGAGATACACGCCGTCTAATCGGTATAATCGGTGCGGTTGATGCCGTACTTCTGCATCTTTTGATTCAGGGTCCGCCGGGGCAGATCCAGCCGCTCCATGACCGCCTGGACATTACCCTGCTGTTTGTGCAACGTCTGGCGGATAACCTGCGCCTCGAAGTTATGGACCTGCATCGACAGCGGCATGTCCCGGTCTTGCGGATCCGTCAGTACGGGGGCCGCAGGATGCAGCAGCTCGGTTAGATTGCAGTGGGGGTCCAGGCCATAGCGGGTGGCGACATTTCGCAGTTCACGGACATTGCCCGGCCAGGGGTAGCGCTCCAGAGTGCGAAGCTCCTGGCCGCTGCAGCTGGAATAGTCGTGGCCCTGGTCGGCTGCCGCCTGACGGGCGCAGTGCTCGAACAGCAGGGAGATATCCTCCTGGCGTTCCCGCAGCGGCGGAATATAGAGCTGGCCCAGGTTGAGCCGATAATAGAGATCCTGACGGAACATCTCGTTGCCCTTCAACTCCTCTTTGGTGGCCGCGACCACCCGCAGATTAACCGCCCGTTGCTGGTTTTCGCCCAGCCGCTCGATGCTGCCCTCCTGCAGGGTGCGGAGCACCTTGACCTGCAGATTCAGCGGCATGCTTTCGATCTCATCCATAAAAAGGGTGCCGCCATCGGCGTATTCGAATTTGCCGAGGCGGCGTTTATGCGCCCCGGTAAAGGCCCCGGCTTCGTGGCCGAACAGCTCGCTCTCAAACAGGTTCTCGGGGATAGCGCCGCAGTTGAGAGGCACAAAGGGTTGTTCTGCCCGGGGACCGAATTCATGCAGACACTGGGCGACCAGCTCTTTGCCGGTCCCGGTTTCGCCGACGATGATCAGGTTGGTATCGATCTGGGCCAGACGGAGGATATCCCGGCGCAGCTTTTCTATCGCGGGCGATCTGCCGATCAGCCGCGTTTCTATCCCTTCGCCGCCAGCTAGCCGGGTCTGCAGGCGTTGATTGTCGAGAGTGAGTCGCCGCTTTTCGCAGCCTCGCTGGATCGTTTCCACCAGTCGCTCCGGATCGAAGGGTTTCTCGATAAAATCGTAGCCGCCCTCGCGAACCGTGGCGATGGCCATGTCGACGCTGCCGTGACCGGTCAGCAGAATCACCGGCAGTTCCGGCACCCGTTTCAGGGCCTCATGCAGCAGTTGCTGACCATCCATCCGCGGCATCCGGACGTCGGTGACCAGGATGCCCGGATAATCGGGGTGCAGTGCCTCCAGCGCCTGGAGCGGATCGGCATAGTCGCAGACCTCAAACCCGGCCAACTCCAACCACTGGCGGGTGCTGAGTCGCACCAGATCTTCGTCATCTACCAGCATTACCTGCCCGCGTGTCGCCATTCAACTCTCCAACGTTATTTCGGTATTAGGTTTTTGTTTTTGTAATTGTTTCTTTAGTGTACAGCGGCAGCCTCAGCGTAAAAATGGCGCCGCCATCGAGCTGATTATCCGCGCTGAGGCTACCTGCCAGGTCGAGTGCGATGCCATGGCTGATCGATAATCCCAGTCCCAGCCCCCGGCCGATCTTCTTGGTGGTAAAAAAGGGATCGAACAGCTGCTCGCGTGCGGCTTCCGACAGGCCGGTGCCGGTATCGCCGATGGCGATACTAGCGTATTCAGATTCCTCTTCGAGCAGAATACTCAGTTGTTTGCGGTCACTGTCCAGCATGGCATCCAGCGCATTGCTGATCAGATTGATCAGCACCTGCTCTAGGCGCGGTTGATCCGCCAGCACCTCGGTGGGCGGTTCGCCTGCGATCTGCAGGGTAACCTGCTCGGCACTCAGGCGTGCTGCGAACATCGGCAGGACCTGATCCAGCGTATGCCGGACAGACACCGGTTGGAGCTTCTCCATGCGCTTATGGGCGAAGGTTTTCAGCTGTTGGGTAATCAGCGCCATGCGTTCGGTCATCTGCACGATCTGCGACAGAGTCTTCTCCGCCATAGGGTACTGGCCACGCTCGAGCAGCAGCCGGGTGCTGAACGCCGAGGTGCGGATCGCCGTCAGCGGCTGATTGAGTTCGTGGGCGATGGCTGTGGACAGGGTGCCCAGCGCCGCCAGTTTGGATTGCTGGATCAGCTCGGCCTGGGCATCATGCAGGGCACGGGTGCGCGTCTGTACCCGTTGCTCCAGGACCTCATTGGCCTGCTTGAGCGCATGCTCAGCGCGCTTGCGCTTAGTAATGTCGATAACGGTCGCCAGATAACCATCCCCGCCCTCCCAGGCGATGGGGTTAATGGAAATCATCAGCGGAATATGACTGCCATCACCGCGAACCCCCAGCCCTTCTAGCAGGTTGATCGGCTTAAAATGAAAGCGATCGGACAGCTTGGCGCTCAGGTTCTGCAGCTGTGACTGTGCCGCAGGAGCGGCAAGCAGCGTCGCTATCGGTAGCGATAGGATCTGCTCCTGACGCACGCCGAAATCGGTCTGCGCCCGGGGGTTGATAAAGCGAACCCTGCCATGCGCGTCCAGCACGATCAGTCCCGCCTGGGTATTGCTGATCACGGCGCGTTGTTGCGCCTCGTTACTGAGCCGCAGCTCACGGGTCTCTAGCAGGGAGAGAATCTTGAGTCGCCGCTCACGGATAAACAGCACCAGCAGGGCCGCTGCGAGCCCGCCACCGAGGCTAAACAGCAGTACCGATCTGAGTCGGCGCTGCATCGGGGTCAGCTCAGAGAGGAAATGCACATTCCAGTGCAGGTCGTCGAGCTGCACCGATTGCACCAGATAACCATTGCCGGTGCTGTCCTTGACCCTGTCCTTGAGTAAAAAGATACGGGTGTCGTCCTGCAACAGCTCGGGACGCCATCGATAGGGCAGGGTGACTGATTCTGCGTGAGCCGCGCCCGGGTCTGGCAACCGTTGATAGCGCATCGACTCCAGACTCGACAGAAAAATCACCCCGGATCGATCACTGACCGCCAGATGCTCGCCACTGGCCGGCCAGTTATCCTGCAGGCGCTGCAGATCGACGCTGACCACCGCCACTCCGATCAGCCTCTCCTGGTGGTAGATGGGCGCGGAGAGAAAATAGAGCGGTGACAGATCTTCATTCGAGGACCTGTAGCCCCCAAACTCCTCTCCGGCCAGGGCTTCGAGGAAAAATGGCTGCTTGGCATAGCGCTTGCCCATCTCACTCCGAGTGCTGCGCCAGTCGCTGCTGGCGATGACCTGTCCCTGAGTATCCAGTACCGCCCAGTGGCTGGTGCCTGCCACCTGGTTGGTCTGTTCGAGAAAACGATTGACCTTTTTTTCCTGCGCCGCGTTATCCTCCAGCAGTAGCTGTTTAACCTCTGCGCTCTGGGAAAGCACATAGGGCATGGGCTTGAAACGTTTGAGGTCGCGGCGGATCCCGCTGATGTAAGCCAGCAGGCGGTTCTCTCCGTGCTGGTGCAGCTCCGCCAGCGACCAGTCGCGGCTGTAATTGTAGGCCTGCCAGGAGAAGAGTAGCGTCAGTAGTACCACCAGGCAGAAGATGCTTCGGCTGTTTAGGGACTTCAACCGTCTAAGGCTTACTCTCATGTTCGGATCCGATTGGGCGACTCTTAACAGTCGGAATGGCGTAGCAGCCGAGGATGTACAGCAGCGGGTTAGCGGCTGGATATCAGGGTCTTCGTAGCGAATTATACAACGCGCCCAGCATGATCAGCCCGCCGCCCAGCAGGGTCCAAAGTCCGGGCAGGTCATTAAAGATGAGCACGCCCAGCAGGATTGAAAACACCACCTGTACATAGGAGTAAGCGGCGGCCTTGCCCGCTTTCTCGACGGCCAGTGCCTTGGTTAGCCCTACCTGGCCGACCTGGGTAAAGAGCCCGACGAGGAACAGCAGGATGAAGGCTTCGCCGCTCGGCAGCACCATCGCATCACCGAGCAGGAACAGGGACACCGGCAAGGCGATCATCGGAAAGTAGAAAATAATCACCGAAGCATCTTCGCTCTGACTCAGGCGCCGCACCAGCACATAGGCGATCGCACTACCCAGCGCCCCCAGCAGGGCTGCGATAACACTGATCCCGGGTAACGTCAGCATGGCGTTCGCATTCAGCTCTGGACTCAGCATGACCAGAAGCCCGGCGATGCTCAGGGCGATACAGATAACCGTGGCCTTCTGGATGCGCTCCTTAAGAAACCAGAGCGCGATCACCGCCGTGAAGGCCGGGTAGGTATATTGCAGTATCGCCGCTTCGGCGAGCGGTAGCGTGGTCACCGCAAAGTAGACACACATCAGCGCCAGGGTGCCGACAGTGCCTCTGGCGATCAGCAGTCGCCTGTTGTTGCCCCAGGGAGAGATACGTTTGCGTTTAATATCCAGATAACTGATCACCAGAGACACCACCGCCCTGGCGGCCACAATCTCCAGCACGGGAATGCCCAGGCCACTGACGGTCTTCACACAAGCCGCCATAAGCGCAAAACCCAGGGCGGAGAGCAGCATGTAACGCAAACCTAAAGGCAGGCTGAACATAATAAGTTAGGGATTCCAAGAGAGAAGAGCTTCGCACTGCTGGATACTACCACACAGGGGTCGGGGTCAGGTCTTTCGAAATCATAGTGACACTCGAGCATTATCAATACCTAGTTGATAATAAAACAACGATCGCCCTCTTAGTCTTTCAATCTGGTGGTAGTACAGTGGGTTCATTATCTGGAGCGCAGCTTTAGCCCTCCCTGTCAGGACCGATCAACAGAGAAAGCCTCGAGGCAGAGCCTGGAAGATGGACCCCTGCAATCCTGATCTTTAACCGTTACTGGAGAAGCAATAGCCATGAGCACCCCTGCCGAGATTCTGTTTATTTCCCATGGCGCCGGCCCCATGCCGTTGTTGGGGGATCCGGGCCACCGTGAGTTGGTGGAGCGGCTAACGGAGATAGCGGGCACGCTACCCAAACCCTCCGCAATTCTGGTCATCAGTGCCCATTGGGAGGCTTCGGTACCGACCCTCACCTCGGGGGCCAACCCGCCACTGATCTACGATTACACAGGCTTCACGCAGGAGGCCTATGAGATAGAGTATCCCTGCCCCGGCGAGCCTGCGCTGGCGGGTCAGATCCACGGTCTGTTGGAGCAGGCCGGTATCCCTGCGCGACTCGATGCTCAGCGCGGTTTTGATCACGGACTGTTTGTCCCGCTCACCCTGATGTACCCGCAGGCGGATATTCCGTGCGTGCAGCTGTCGCTGGTGGACAGCCTGGATGCCGGAACACACCTGGCGATCGGGCGTGCGCTGCAGGCCCTCGATTACGACAACCTGCTGGTGCTGGGTTCCGGTTTCTCCTTTCATAATATGCGCGCGTTCTTTACGCCCAATACGGCGGACATTCAGGCCCGTAATCAGGCGTTCGAAGACTGGCTGGAGGCGACCTGTAGCGACGCGACGATGGATGAATCGCAGCGAGCCGAACGGCTGCTGCATTGGGATCGTGCCCCCGACGCCCGATTTTGCCATCCTCGCGAGGAGCATCTGCTGCCGCTGCATGTATGTTGCGGACTGGCGGGTAAGCCCAGCGATAGCCACAGCTCGGTAACGGTCCTGGGGAAAAAATCGGGGATGTTTTACTGGCGAGGAGATCGGTGAGGGGCAAGCAGAGTAGGCTGGGATGTAATCCCAGCAATATCCCAGCATTCACCATGAAAAAGTAGGTGCACCGGGTGCGCGTGCACCTGTGTAGGTCCGCTATACACGTTAGTTTATAGTTTATAGTTTATAGAGTTTATAGGGTCGGGTTTATAGGTCGGTTTATAGGGTCGGACCAGCCTATATTGTTGATTATATGGATTTATAGCTTAATTAACCCTATGGTTTTGTGTTTAAACAACCTGTTTCATAAGGAAAATACTCTCTTTAAGGAAAAAGACTATGCCTCGAGCAAATCGATACTTTTTACCTGATTTTATATGGCATATTACCCACCGGTGTCACAAGAAAGAATTCCTGCTGAAGTTTGCCCGAGATCGTGAATGCTGGATCGGCTGGTTATTCGAAGCAAAAAAACGCTATGGGTTGTGTGTATTAAATTACGTTGTGACCTCCAACCATATACATTTACTGGTGAAAGACACAAACCAGCACGTCATCGCTAAAAGTCTACAGCTAATCGCAGGACGGACGGCTCAAGAATACAATCAACGTAAGCAACGCAAGGGCGCGTTTTGGGAGGATCGCTACCATGCCACTGCGATTTCATCCGACGAACATTTCCTTCGATGCCTGGTATATATTGATATGAATATGGTCCGGGCCGGTGTTGTCCAACACCCTGCAGAATGGGCGCATGGCGGTTACCGGGAAATCCAGCAACCACCCAAACGCTACCGTATTATTGATATTCCGGCATTGATGGCACTAGGTGGATTTAATGATATAGCGGCTATGCAACAGCAACTTCGGCAATGGCTGAATGAAGAACTGGAAATAAACAACAGTATACGGGATAAAGTATGGTCGGAAAGCCTGGCCGTAGGGAGTGAAAAATTTGTTGAAAAAGTACAAACCTTACTTGGCGCAAAGGCCACTAAAAGGAAGGTAATAGAAATAGTAGGCAAACATGCACTACGTGAACAGTCAGCGAGTTACAATGTCGTTTCTAGTGCTGTTAATCCCTGTTTAAGACTGGATAATAGGATTTTTTGGGATGATTGATAATTATAATCAATGGTTTGCCTAGGTCCGACCCTGAGGCACTTGCAATATGCAATATTTTAGTGATCAACGGCCCGATTATTACTGTTTTTATAATAAAACCAAAGAGATGACCAGGGCTGAAATAAGGGCCTGTTTTTCAGATAAGATATAATAAGCGGTTATTGCTTGGGTTCGGCTCAGAGTTGTGCCAACCGGGTAGTCTGCTCGGGCTGTCTCTCCCTCTAATCTACCACCGTTATTTGTGCGCATTTGTCTCGAAGCATCTCCCTGAGCAAGATCACGGCGGGGGTTACTTGCTTTCTGCCTGGGCAAATTAAATAGAGCTGTGCCCCGGGTGATTGAAAATCGGGTAGTACCCGTATTAATTTCCCGCTACGTAAATCTCCAGAGATATCGATCTCGGACCTGTAGGCGATACCTTTTCCGGCAACAGCCCAGCGTCTGACAATATCTGTATCATTGCTTACTCTGTTGCTGCTGACCTTTATCTTGTGATCGCCTGACTTATCAACAAACTCCCAGGTATTGAAAAGACGACCGTCGAGTCGATGCAGCAAGCAGTTGTGCTTTCTCAGGTCCTCAGGATGTGAGGGTTCTCCGAACGCGGACAGGTAGGATGGCGCTGCGCAGGTGACTCTCTTTATCGTCGCGATGTGAAACGCAACCCGCGTCGAGTCTTCAGGCTTGCCATAGCGCAGCGCGACGTCAACGTCGTCCATAAAGAAATTAGTGAGGGAGTCGCCGACATTTAAGTTGACCGACAGGGCGGGGTGCTCGTCCATTAATTCGTCCAACCAGGGCAGAACCACGTTGCGCCCTAAATCTGAGGAGACTGACAGCCTCAACTCTCCGCCGATCCTGCCCTGCAGCTGATGGGCCGACTGGCGTCCCTGATCCAGTGACGCCAGAGCCTGACGGCAGTGAAACAGGAACTGCTCCCCTGCAGCGGTGATCCGTAATTGCCGGGTCGTTCTGATGAACAGTTGGACATCGAGCTGTATTTCCAGGCGTTTGAGTGCAGAGCTGGCCGCAGCTGTCGAGATGCCCTGTTGTTTTGCCGATTCGGTGATGCTGCCGGTCTCTGCAATACGGATAAATAGATTCAGGTCTGAGGTGTTCATTATCAACTTTCTTTTAATAGTGTTTATTTGATTAGTCTGTTTTTAGTTTATAGAAGGAGGTTGATAATGTCGCTACTCACGTGCCCTCGGTCATCGGAGAGGTGCGTGAAAAAAAATTCAGAGTCTAAAGGGGAATATATGATCGAAGCAGTAGACACTCATCACCTACCCGGTCGCTCACTGACGCTTCCCTGCAGTGCGGTGTTAAAAAACCGGCTTGTTAAATCAGCCATGTCTGATTCGCTTGCCGACGGCGAGGGTAATCCGACAGAGCCTCAGATCCGGCTCTATGAAAGGTGGGCAAGAGGCGGGGTGGCGCTATCGATCATAGGTGAGGTGCAGGGTGACCCTCGTTATCCGGAGAAACCCGGCAACCTGGTTTTTGGCGCCCACTCTGACCTTCAGGCCCTGCGCTCTCTGAGCAAGCGGGCATCGATCGAGGGTGCCCATATATGGCCTCAGATAGGTCATGCGGGGGCGCTGTCACACGCACCCATCAGCGAGCCCTGCGGGCCCTCGGCGCTGTCGATGGGTGACTTTAAATGTGCGGGGATGTCGTTGGCAGAGGTGGAGCAGCTACCGGCTATGTATGCCAGAACGGCACTCCTGGCGAAAGAGACAGGATTTACCGGCGTACAGATCCATGCCGGTCATGGTTTTCTGCTCAGTCAGTTCCTTTCACCGTTGTTTAATCAACGCCAGGATCAATACGGCGGTTCGATCGAAGCGCGTAGTCGAATCATTGTCGAGGTGATTGCCGAGGTTCGGCGTGCCGTCGGTCCTCTGTTCCCCGTGGGCATTAAGATCAACTCGTCTGATCAATTAGAAGGCGGGTTAACACAGGACGATGCCCTAGAGGCTGTTGGTATTCTGGATCAGACCTCGATTGACCTGATTGAACTGAGCGGCGGCACCTACTTTCCGGGCGCGAAAGCAAGTTCTGATCATTCGGGTGGCGGGCCCTACTTTATCGATTTTGCTGAAAGGGCCCGGCAGATGACCCGCGTGCCTCTGCAGGTGACGGGTGGCTTCAAAACCCGCAAACAGGCCCTTAGCGCGCTGGCCGGTGGCGCTGTGGATATGGTTGGCTTAGCCCGCGCTGCCGTATTAAACCCGGAAGTTGCCAATGACTGGCTGACTAACAACGGCGCTGACCCCGCGTTTCCCCGATTTGATACCTCAGCACCCGGCGGCATTACGGCCTGGTACAGCATGCGGCTAACGGCTCTGGGGCATGACTGTGAGAGTCGCTTCGAGTTGGATCTTGGCTCCGCTATAGCGCGTTATGAGGCGCGTGATGAGATGCGCTGCACGACATGGCGGAACAGATTCTCAGCCTTTAAGGGCTTGGGCTGAAACAGAGCCTGACCTCCAGTCCGGTCGCGGCGAGCTCGCTGGCGTGCAGGCTCAGAGTCGCACCGTGCTGATCGACGATCTGCTGCACGATCGAGAGTCCCAGACCGCTGCCGTTGATACTTTGGTCGGCCAGGCGGTAGAAGCGTTGCAGCACCTTGGTGCGCTCGGCGACGGGAATGCCGGGGCCGGTGTCGGCGACGCTGACCCAGATCCTGCCGTCCTGCTCACGGCAACTGACCCGAATCTGGCCCTGCTCCGGAGTGTAGCGGATCGCATTGTCCAGGAGGTTGCGACAGAGCATCACCAGACTGGCGGCATTGCCCTTGATCAGGCAGGCTTCGGGGGCGTCCAGCTCAATATCCTGGGCCCGGTCCAGCGCCAGGGGAATCAGGTCGGCCAGGCACTGGCGCAGCAACCTGGACAGATCCAGCGGCTCCTTGGGGGTCTGAGAGGAGAACTCCAGCCGGCTCAGGGTCAGGAGCTGCTCCACCGCATGGGTCATGCGGTCGATACCGGTGATGATGTGGTCGGGCGCTGAGGTCGCGGGGCTTGGGGCTTGCTTGTTTGATGCAAGGGCTTGCTGGAGGCGTTGCTGTCGCAGATTCTGGGCATGGATACGAATCGCGGCCAGCGGGGTCCGCAGCTCGTGTGCGGCATCGGCGGTAAAGCGGCGCTCGCGCTCGAGCGCCTGCTTGAGGCGGGCGAGCAGGGCGTTGACGGCCTCGACGACGTTATGGATTTCAGCAGGCACCTGGCTGCTGTCCAGCGGCGCCATATGGTCGGGATTGCGTGTGCCCAGCTGATCAGACACGAGCCGCAGCGGGCGCAGCCCACGACGCACAAGCATCGCGATCAGCAGCCCGAGGAGCGGAAGGGTCAGCAACAGCGGCAGCAGGGTGATTTCGACAATCTGCCCCGTCAGCTCATCACGGACATCGCTGCGTTGGGCGACCTTGATCCACAGGTTCAACTCAGGGTCCCGGAGCATAAAACTGCGCCAGTGGTGGTCATCCAGCTGTTCGCTGGAGTACCCCGGCACGTTGGAGAAACTCAGGCTGCTACCCCGGCTTTGACTGCTCAGCAGCTCGTCACCCTGGCCGTTCCAGACGACAAACGCCAGCTTGCTCTCATACTTGTGCCCGAACGGCGTCGCTTCGTCGTCGTCTGTATCCTCGGAAGATTCCAGTGGTATATCCGCCGGGCGATATTGCAGGGCATCCTGGAACTGTGCCAACTGGGTATGTTTAAGCTGGGCTTCGAACAGGCTTTGCAGCACCCGCGACATCTGTGCCAGTTCGGCGTCGAACAGCTCCTCGACCTGGTGGGTGCTGTCGCGGTGGATCCACAGTGAGGCGACCAGGGTGACACCGAGCACGGCGGCGAGCAGGCTGATCAGCAGGAAGCGGCTGATGGACTTCATAGGCGGGGCTCTTTTTCGATACGGTAACCCACCCCGCGAACGGTCTTGATCAGCTCGTTGCCGAGCTTCTTGCGCAGGTGATGGATATGGACCTCGATAGTGTTGCTTTCAACGTCCTCATTCCAACCATAGAGACGCTCGCTGAGTTGGTCACGGGTAAAGACCTTGCCCGGATGGTGCAGGAACTCGCTCAACAAACTGTATTCGCGCCGCGATAGCATCACCGCCTCACCGTTACGGCAGACCTCGTGACTGGCGGGATCGACCTCGATATCGGCATAGCGGAGCGTGGGTGAGCTGATGCCGGTATTGCGCCGCAGCAGCGCCCTGACCCGGGCGCGCAGTTCATCCAGATCGAAGGGCTTGATCAGATAGTCGTCGGCCCCGCCATCGAGGCCCCGAATACGATCGGTGACCTGGTCGCGGGCGGTCAGAATCAGGACGGGGATGCGGTCGCCGCGCCGGCGGAGTTCGCTCAGCACCTGGAGACCGTCGATATCGGGCAATCCCAGATCGAGGATCAGCAGATCAAACTCACTGCTGGCCAGGGCATCCAGTGCATGCTGGCCGCTGCGCAACCAGTCCAGGGTTTCACCCTGAAGGTTAAAGCCCTGCTGGATACCTTCACCGAGCAGTGGGTCGTCCTCGACCAGTAGTAATCTCAAGACGCTTTATCTCCAATTTTTGCGAGCAGGTCCAGGATCTCCTGACGGCGGCCTGTGTCAGCCAGAGGTCGGTTGGGACGACCAGGCGCCTGCAGCGCTTTATCCAATGCCTGGCGGGCTAATATATAGTCTTTTTGATCGACCAGGAAATCAGCATAAAAATAGTTACTGTCGATGCCGTTCGGATTGATCTCCAGTGCCTTGCTCAGCAGTTGACGGGCCTTCTTATCATTGCCGAAACTGATGGGCCAGCCAGGGACCTGATAGTAGAGGACGCCAAGGCTGGTATACGCCGAACCCGATAGGGCTTCGGGATCGATCGCCAGCGCCTGTTCGAAGCTCTGTTTGGCCTCCTTAACCAACGATAGTGCCCCTAGTCCTCCCTTGGCGCCGGCGTAGGTACTGAGGATGATCCCTTTCCAGATCAGCAGTTCGGGGCTGTCGGGGTTTTCAGCCAGGTACTGATTGGCGGCACGGGTTAACTGCTCCAGTGCGCTCTCCTGTTGCTTTTCGGGGAGTCGGTATTTTATTTCTGCCCAGCGCTGTTGCAGTTCGGTGGTGGCTTCCAGGCCGCTGCCGGCATCGACGTTGAGCGTGAAGCAGAGTGCGGCGAGGGTCAGCAGGGTGCGAACCGGTTGTGATCTGGATACGAAGCGGTATGCGTTCATTATCTTTTCCTCATATGTTTCAATAGATTAAAGTTTTTTCTGCATCAGGGGGCACTGGCCTGCTGCTTGATAACCGCCAGCTGTTTGTTGATCGCTCGGCTTACGATGCTGGGAAACAGGGCGTTAAGTTTGACGAACAGTTTTTCCGGCCAGCCGAGAAAACGGCTCGACGCCTTACTTCGGAGCATAGCGACCAGCTGTTGCGCGACCTGTTCGGGGGAGTCGACGGCATTGTTTAACTGGCTGTTGAGCCGGTCGGCCGCCTCGGAGTTGAGGCCGGTTCGGGTGGCTCTGGGGGCGAAATATTGCACCCGGATGCTGCCATCTGCGAGTTCGCGCTGCAGCGCTTCGGTGAATCCTCGGAGCGCAAATTTACTGGTGCAGTAGCTGACATAACCGGGATAACCGATGCTGCCCAGGGTCGAGCCGACATTGATGATGCGGGCGTTCGAGTGCTGTTTCAGGACCGGCAGCACGGCGTGAGTCAGCAGCAGCGTCGCGGTCAGATTGGTGTCGATAACGCGGCGGATCTCGGATTCGCTCTGGGCATCGAAGAGTACCAGCTGATTGGTGCCGGCCAGGTTGATCAGCACATTTGGCTTTATCCCCTGCTGTTCAAGGTCACAGAGCAGTTGCCGGCGTTGCGAGTCTTCGTTCAAATCGGCACAGAAGTACTGATGTGGCTGATGCGGGTGCGGGCTGAGGGTTGCAAGCAAGCGCTCCAACGCTGTCTTATTTCGACCCACGGCAAGGATGCGGGCGCCTGACTGGCTCAGCAAGCGTGCGGTTTCGCTGCCGATGCCGCCGCTGGCACCGGTGATCAGGATCTGCTGCTGTTCAGGTTTCATATTCCGGGTCCTTAGAGTCGGTATGCGGATAACTTCAGGTAGATAACTTCAGGTAGCTCATACAGGTAGCTCACTACAGGTAGCTCATACAGGTAGCTCATATAGGTAGCTCATATAGGTAGCTCATACAGGTAGTTAACTACAGGCTGTTGAGCATAGCGGCGTAGAGCCGATAGTGAGCCCGGGCGGCATGGATGATCGCGCGTTGATCCTCAGGGTCGCTGATGCGGTTAACCAGCTGCTCAAAGGCTTTGACATGCTCAAGATCGAGTTCGCCATGGGAACTCAGATAGCTGAAGGCGTTGTCGGGCAGGCCCAGTGAGGTCTGGATCTTATCGGCGGCCTGAGTGGCCAGCGCAGTACTGGTGCCTTCGAGCACATGCACCATCCCCAGGAAGGACAGGGGGTTGTCGCGGTTAATGCTGTCGTAGGCGTAGGCCACCATCAGCTCGGTTTCTAAAGAGGGTCCCGCGTCCAGGGTCTCGAGCGGATAACCACCGGCCGCTGTGATGTCATTTAAGATCCACTGTTCGTGACCGGCCTCTTCGTTGATGTAGTCGATCAGGGCCGGCTGCAACCAGGCCTGGTCGTCGCGTAGCTGGCTGCCACAACTCATCAACAGCGGTACGGTATGGCGGACATGGTGGTAGGCCTGGCCGAGAAACGCCAGATAACGCGCCAGGGATACCTCTCCCGACAGCGCCTGCTGGATGACCGGGGAGCTCAGCAGTAGGCCGCGTTCGGTCTGGGTCGAGTCGAGCAGCTGTTGATAAAAAGTCATAATGGCTCCTGATTTCCGCCGAGTTGGGGAGATGGCTGTCGTTGAGGTTGAGTGTCTGGTTGAAAGTGAGGCTGTGCGGGTGATGTCGGTGCGGCAAGGCGGCGCTGATAACGCTGTTCGACAGCCTGTTGGTAAGCGTTGTGTATAGCGTCGCGGCGCAGCCGTCCGTTGCTGGTAAGCAGGCTGTTAGCGGCGCTAAAGGGCGCGCGGCTGCTGATCCAGTCAGAGACCCTGGCGTAATCGGGCAGGCGGCCGTTAAGCTGCTCGATCCAGTCATCGATCGCCTTTGGGGTGGCATCGGTGGCAGGTGTGAGCAGCGCTATATTAAACGGCCTGGCATCACCGAACAGGCAGGCCTGGTCGATGGCGGGGCTGGCGCAGAGCTCCGCTTCGATCCATTCCGGGGATAGATTGCGACCGAAGCTGTTGATCAGCACATTACCCTTGCGCCCCTGGATAGAGAGGAATCCGGCGTCATCCAGGTGACCGATATCACCGGTGGCCAGCCACTCGGCAGGGGACTCGACTGGCGGCTCGGTTGTGGACAGGGATTTGCCAAGTTTGCCAGAAGAGTCGAGCATGGCGGCACCTCTGCCAGACTTCTGTGGTGTATGCCGGCTGACGGCTGAGGGTTCAGAGTCACCAAGATAGCCGAGCATGGCGGCGCCCCTGACCAGAATCTCCTGCTGTTCGGAGAGCTTGACCTCGCAGTGGGACAGGGGTCTACCGACCGAGCCGGCGCGCTGCTGTTGCGGGGTATTCAGGCTGACCACCGAACCGCATTCGGAGAGGCCGTAACCTTCATAGACTGGCAGCCCAAGTTGCTGTGCCTGCCGCAGTATCTGCGGTGCGACCGGGCCACCACCGACGGCTACGAAGCGTAACGACTCAGGAATCTGTCCCTGGGCGGCGAGTCCCACTAGGGCCTGCAGCAGTTCAGGCACTAGGATCAGGCTCTGCGGCTGGCTGTGCTGCAGCAGGGCGGTAAAGGCGCTGGGATCGAGCTGCCCCGATCCCGTCAGGCCGGTGCGTTCTGAGCCATAAATACTGCACTGGGCGCCGGCGTACAGGCTTAGTAACACCCCGGCCACATGTTCGAGCAGTACACTGAGCGGCAGCAGGCTGGTATGGCGCTCGATCTGCAGCGGCTCGATCTGTAGATAGAGGCTGTGACATAAAAGATCCAGCGAGGCCGTGCTCAGGCAGACGCCCTTGGGTTGGCCGGTCGAGCCAGAGGTGAAGGTTATCAGCCGGGTGCCGTGGGGGCGGGACAGGGGGGGTGATAGCCGGCCGGACTCGCGCCGACGGAACGCGCCGCTATAAAGATCCGCTAGTGGGCTCGCCTCGATGCCCAGCGCTTCAAGGCGCGAGGGCTGATCACAGAGCAGCAGCTCCAAGTCACAGCTGTCGAGCAGGTGCCGGGTCTGGGCGGCGCTGAAAAACAGCGGCACAGGCACCACGCAAAGATCGGCAGCCATCGCCGCGAGCTGACAGATGATCCAGTCCGGACCATTATCCATCAGCAGTCCCAGCTGGCTAAAACCGCTGGCTTGCAGACGCAGGCTCAGGGCCTGGATGCGGGCCTGTAGCTGGGCATAGCTGAGCGTTTCCCGGCTACCCTGCAGTGCCGGCGCATCGGGAGTCTGCCGGGCGTGCTGGGCAATACGCTGCAGAATCATGCAAGGCTGCGGGAGAGGTGCGGTTTTCTGGCTGCTGTTTAACATCTTAGCGTCCGATCTGAATTTGGTGGTCGCGCAGCGGCTGGGAACCGATGAATAATGGCTGCGACAGGGCGCGTTTTTTGCGTAGCCTGGCGATCCCTTTGCCGATGTTGCCTGCAAGCACCAGGGGTTGCTCCTGATAATAGCGGCCCCAGCGAGCGGGATCCTGGTCGAGTCGTGAGGGATCGGCGGCACCGAGGGGGATCAGATCCAGGCCCACGCCCAGCTTATGGAAGCTGTTGAGAACGCGAGGGGTCAGGGTCATCACCAGCCATTCAAAGCCTTGGCTGTAGTAAAAGGGTGCCAATGACAGGATGATCTGGCGAGTCCAGCCGCTGGAGGAGGAGGCGAGATTGCCCACCTCGACGATCTGTTCGCGTCCTACGCTGCTGCCTGAGGCCTGGCTGAGCCGCTGTTCGATCGGTTGGTCTAAATACTGTTCCAGAAATAGCGGGCCGGATGCGGCTGATTGATAGCCTACCGCCGCCCGAACCTGGTTTTCAGCGTCGATCAGGGCGATCAGATGCTCGGCGTAGACCTCAACCTCAGCAGCATAATCCTGACGAAAGCGACGTTGAATAAACTCGCTGACGCGGAGCCGGTTCAGCGGATCTTCAATCTGCAGCATATGGCTGCTGTCGGTTGCGGGGTGGCTGGATAGCTTGATCGATTCTGCGGTGTTCATCATAGGTCTCCTCCAGTTGAGGATGCCTATGCTAAAGGCGCTTTCTTAACGGATACTTAAGCGAGTGACTTTTGGTTCTGTCTGCGCCGACCCAAATCAATCAGATCGTGTAGGATGTTCGAGGCACGAACCGCATCAGGGAGGGTTCGATCAAATAGTCGCGCAACACACCCTGATCGTAAGCTACAGGCTTAAAATCGATACGAGCTGGGCCTGTTTTAAGGCTATGTCCCAGTCTGTTGTTGCGGAGATGCTTAGAATTTTTGATGTTTGATTACCATCAGCTAATGGGAGGCCTCTGTCATACGACAATATTGCAGGCAGACGACATTCCCCATTGTGAACCGATGAAATCCAGCCTGAAAAAGGCCCGAAGGGTCGAGCCAGGGCCGTTGTCAGTTCCCGACAACAACGGCATACCTGCGTCCCTGCAGGCAAAGCTTCCGCGTCCTGCTCACGCCCCTTACCTACATCCCTGCAGGCAAAGCTTCCGCGTCCTGCTCACGCCCCTTACCTACATCCATGTAGGCAAAGCTTCCGCGTCCTGCTCACGCCCCTTACCTGCGTCCCTGCAGGCAATGGCGAGACAGACAGCTGAGGCAGACAAATCGGCAGGATAGCCGATTTGCACAACCGCAGGTTGCCCGGAGGGTGAGGCACTCAGGACGTGCCGAGTGAATCCGAATCTGGCTGCCTCAGGCTGGATTTCATAGCGCCGCAGGCGCGTATCCGCAGGACGGTTAGCAGGGGGCGTTTTGATGGACAGGGATGTTCGAATGCCGGGGGGCCATGGATGGCCAGGAGCGGCCTTTGCTTCGCTTTCTTTGTCGCGCACAAAGAAATGAAGCCGCCGGGAGGCGGAACCTCCCTTGATTAAAAAGACAATAATTCAGAATTAACTTCTGCAACAACAGATTGGTACATAGCCTGTTTTAAGCCTTCCAGAAACTACCACCCTTCAACGAATATCAGGTCGCGGCCAGGGTCGGTAGCGCTTTCTGTCTGGGCATCTAATTAAAAAGAGTTTTTAACGTCACTCTTGGAAAGGGTTGATCTGATGAAATTTATTTGATGCCACCTCTTAAAAGAAAAATTAGATCTTTTCTTTAACGATATCTTTTAATTTATCCAGCAAATCCATGGGCATAGGGAATATGATCGTGGAGGTTCTCTCATTAGAGATCTCAGTTAAGGTTTGCATATACCTTAGCTGAATAGCGTTGGGCGCTTTGCCCAAGACCAAGGCGGCTTGCTGTAATTTTTCAGAGGCCTCGAGTTCTCCCATTGCATGAATAACCTTTGCGCGTCTAACACGCTCCGCCTCCGCTTGTTTGGCTAAGGCTCGAATCATGCTCTCATCAAGATCTACATGTTTTACTTCAACGGTTGCTATTTTCACACCCCAGTTGTCCGTTTGCTTGTCCAGGATAACCTGCAAATCTTTGTTTAAACGCTCTCGTTCGGACAGTAGCTCATCGAGTTCATGCTGCCCTAGTACGGATCTCAGAGTCGTTTGTGATAATTGACTGGTCGCCTCAAAATAACTTTCGACATTGTTGATCGCCATCTGCGGATCAACGACTCTGAAATACACAACGGCATTCACCTTAACCGAAACGTTATCACGTGTTATCAGGTCCTGAGTAGGTACATCTAAAACAATTGTTCGTAGATCGACTCTTACCATCTGCTGAATAACCGGGATTAAAATAACCAACCCTGGGCCTTTTACTTCCTGGAAGCGCCCGAGAAAATACACGACGCCACGCTCGTATTCACGTAATACTTTGAATATATTAAAAAGCAATACCAGTATTAATATTAAAACCAAGCCACCGGCCACACTATAATTTAGCATCAGTATTCTCCTTGTTACTGGGTATCCGTGTTATGTTTTTATTCCGTGCGGATTTTAATATCTTTAGCGCAGACAACCAGGTTTAATCCGGCTATCTGTTTGATGACCACTTTCTGCCCCGCAAGCAGACTGTCAGAGCTAGATGCCCGCCAGAGTTCCCCTGCTATTTCAACCCAGCCTTGTCCGGTATCAAAATCATCTTTTACGACAGCAAGTCTGCCCACCAAACAATCGACTCCCGTAGTGACTTCTTTACGCCTTATTTTTAATAACAGTGTAATTATCAGCAAAATAAAGGCAGCCGATAACAGAGCGACGGCAACGATAAGAGGCTTGGCAATTTGATACTCTGGCAGCTCAGAGTCCATAAGAAAAATTGATCCCAGTATGAATGATACTATCCCCCCAAGTCCTAATACACCAAAGCTCGGGCTGAAGGCTTCACCCGCGATTAATAAGATACCGAGTAAAATAAAAGCCAATCCTGTATAGTTTATCGGTAACATCTGCATCGCATACAGGGCCAGCACCAGGCAGATTCCACCCAGAACGCCGGGTAACCCCGTACCGGGATTGTAGAACTCAAGCATTAATCCATAGATGCCTATTAACATTAATATATAAGCGATATTTGGGTTGGTGATCGTCGCCAAAAACGTATAGCGCCAATCCGGTGCGCGCTCAATCAGGTTGCTACCTTCTAGCAAAAGGGTTGTTTGATGACCCAGTAATAAAATATCTCGGCCATGGGCCTGCGATATTAGTTGTTCGAGGTCGTCGGCAATAAAATCTATAACATTCTCGGCTAATGCTGTTTGCGCATCGATACTGGCGGATTCTGTAACGGCTTTCTCCGCCCAGAGTTCGTTGCGGCCATGCAGTTTTGCTAAGCCTTTAATATAGGCGCTCGCATCATTAACCGCTTTCTTTTCTAATGTAGTCTGAGAGCCGAGTTGTTCTCTATTATCAGCACCTTCCTGGCTTGTGGGTGATCTTTCATCGGTAGGCGAACTGCCCGGTCCGGATATGCCTATAGCCACGGGAGTGGCTGCGCCGAGATTGGTTGCCTTTGCCATTGCCGCTATATGGCTTGCTAATAAGATATAAGTCCCCGCACTTGCCGCACGCGCTCCATTAGGGCCCACCCAAGTGGCAACGGGAATTGTAGAGGAGGTGATGTTTTTGATAATAGTACGCATGGCAGAATCTAAGCCACCGGGAGTATCCATTTTAAGGATCAGTAAAGCTATATCTTGCTGCTGTGCTAATTCAAACTCCCGCTCTATGTAATCAGAGGTCGCCGGACCTATAGCCCCCTGAATGGGAATGATCCAAACTTCTTTCGCGTTCGCGTTCGCGTTCGCGCTGGGGTTGGCAAGAAGGAAAAATAATGTTGAAAATAACAACCAGCTAACAGGCAATTTATTCATAACCACCTCTGCAATGATGCAGTGTTTTTTTAATAATAGCTCAGTCAGTAGCGAGTGCTGTGAATTTTTCAACAGGATAAATATATCTGTCAGGGGAGGAGAGTGGTATAAATAGCCGCATGAAAAAAACCGCCAACCATCGTTATCCGAGTTATGCCGAGATCGAAGCCTATCTTGAAGTGGCCTTGCATAAGAAAGGGCTCAGCGATAATTCGTTGGTCTCTTATCGATCTGATTTAAAAGCCTTTGCGGATTGGCAACAGGAATCGGGTCAGACCCTGATGGGGACTCAGCGCGATGATATTCAGCGCTACCTCAACCTGAGGTTGCGTAAACGCTCCAGCCGGTCATCGACGGCCAGAATGCTCTCCTGCCTGCGAGGCTTTTTCCGCTATCAGTGTCGTGAAGAGCGGCTTGAGCATGACCCGACCCTGCTGATCGAGAGTCCTAAACGGGTGCGTCCGCTGCCCGGGGTGCTGACCGAACTCGATGTGGAGGCGCTGCTGGCGGCTCCCGATCCACAGGATCCGATCGGCCTTCGTGACCGAGTGATGCTGGAGCTGCTGTATGGCTGCGGTCTGCGGGTCAGTGAACTGATCTCGCTGCAGGTCTCTAGGGTCAATTGGCGCCAGGGGGTGGTGCGGGTCATGGGCAAGGGTAATAAAGAGCGGTTGGTACCTCTCGGTGAGATCGGGTTGGAATGGCTGGAGCGTTACCTGCGCCAGGGACGTACTCTGCTGTTGAAACAGGCCGATAGCGAGGTGCTGTTTCCCAGCCGTCGCGGTACTCAGATGACCCGGCAGACGTTCTGGTACCGGATAAAGTTCTATGCACAAAAAGCGGGGATCGATAAGCCGCTGTCACCGCATACGCTGCGTCATGCCTTCGCGACTCATCTGCTTAATCACGGCGCCGATCTGCGGGTTGTGCAGCTGCTGCTGGGACACGCGGACCTGTCGACGACCCATATCTATACCCAGGTCGCGCAGCAGCGGTTACAATCGCTGCATCAACAGCACCACCCGCGCGGTTGAACCCCGATCTATACCCATGCTGCTCAACAGTGTTTACAATCCCGGCCGGTATTAACAACAGCATCGTCCGCGTGGTTGAACCTGGAACGAGCTCTTACCCTGCCGCTTAACAGCGTTTACAATCACTGCATCACAGTTTCAACAAGGCGTGGTTGAACTAGTATCGCGCTCAGGGCTCCAACTCCGTGTTCAACAACTTATAATTTATGAGATCAGAGGTATTTATGCGTTTATCGGCTTATTTGTGCTCCCTGCTGCTGGCTTGCAGTGGTTCGGTTCTGGCGGCCCCAGTGACCGAGGCGATGGCGCAGGCCATTACTCAAAAGCTCAATGGCTTCAATCAGACTATTCAGATCCGTTCGATCAAGCCCTCGCCTATTGAGGGTCTGTACGAAGTTGAGACCGATTCCGGCGAGATCCTCTATAGTAGTGCGGATGGCCAGCACTTTGTAGTCGGTAAGCTGTTTGAGATCCAGGGGCAGCGGTTGGTGAACCTGAGTGAGCAGCGTCTAAAGGGCACGCGTGCCGAGACGCTGAAAGGGCTGAATAAGGATGACATGATTGTTTTTTCACCCCAGGGGGAGGTTAAAGCAGTTGTTTATGCCTTTACCGATACGGACTGTGGCTACTGCCGGAAGCTGCACAGCGAGATGGATGATTACAATCAGGCGGGCATAGAGATCCGCTACCTGGCCTTCCCGCGTTCCGGACTGCAATCTGAAACCTATCAGGAGATGGTGTCGGTCTGGTGCGCCGAGGATCGCAAGGCGGCGATCACGACCGCGAAGACAGGGGGGCAGGTGCCTCGCAACGACTGCGCTAATCCCGTCGCCGACCAGTATAAGCTGGGCGTCGCCTTTGGCGTTACCGGCACGCCGGCGCTGGTGTTTACCGATGGCACGTTGCTGCCCGGTTATATGCCTGCGGCCAGACTGACCGCGACGCTGCAGCAAACGCTGTAATTGGCAGCAGGCAGCAGGCAGCAGGCAGCTGAAGGCTCCTGGCAGGGTTTTGTGACTGCAGGTCTCCCGGCAATCTTTTAATCTTTTGATTCTGCTCAAAAGATCGCCTGCAGGCAGGCAGCTGAAGGCTCCTGCAACAGCGGCACTTCCCACGTCCCTGTGGGTCGCCTCCCACGGTGCTAAGGCTGGGTTTTATGAGTTATTTTGTAGCTTTTTGAAAGGTTTGAAACGACATTCGCACCATCAGAATGGCGCCAATTTCCCTTTCTAAACCGATGAAATACAGACTGAAAAAGGCCCGAAGGGTCGAGCTTGGGCCGTTGTCAGTTCCCGACAACAACGGCATACCTGCGTCCCTGCAGGCAATGGCGAGACTGGCAGCTGAGGCAGACAAATCGGCAGGATAGCCGATTTGCACAGCCAAAGGCTGCCCGTAGGGTGAGGCACAGGGAAGTGCCGAATGAATCCGAATCTGTCAGCTTCAGTCTGGATTTCATAGCGCCGCAGGCGCGTACCCGCAGGGCGGTTTAGTAGGGGGCGTTTTCTTTGCTTCGCTTCCTTTGTCGCTACAAAGAAATGAAGCCGCCGGGAGGCGGAACCGGAGTTTGATTAAAAAGACAATAATGCAGAATAAACTGCCGCAACAACTAACGGGTACATAGTCTTTTTATAGGCGTTAGTGCCAGCTGCGGCTGTCTGGGGCGGTAAAATCTGCTAGTTTGGGCGCTTTAAGGTTGTATGGAACCCCCCAATGCCAAAGATCCACGTTAGCCAGCTCAGCGTTTACCCGATCAAGTCCACTACAGGTATCCATCTGGATCATGCTCTGGTTGAGGAACTGGGGCTGGCGCTCGATCGTCGTTTTGTGGTGGCGCAACTCGACGGTCGGTTTATCAGTGCACGCACCCATCCCCGGTTGTTGCAGATACAGAGCGCTTTGCTGCCCGCGGGATTGCATCTCAAGGCGCCGGATATGGCGGCGTTGGATCTTTGCTATAGCGACTTTCCTGGAGGCTTTCCTGGAGGGTACGGCGACCTGACGATTTGGGCAGATACGCTCAAGGGGCAGCATTGCGGGGCGGCAGCCGATGCCTGGTTTAGCGAGTATCTGGGTCAGCCGCTGCAGTTGCTTCATCTGGGCGCCGAAAGTCATCGCCCGCGTGCATCCCACCCGGATCTGGCGGAGGGGGAGGTCAGCTTCGCAGATGGCTACCCGCTGCTGTTGATAGGGCAGGCATCGCTGGGGGATCTCAATCAGCGCCTGGTTAATCCGGTCGGGATGGCGCAGTTTCGCCCCAACCTAGTGCTTAAAGGCTGCGCGCCCTTTGCCGAAGATAGCTGGAAGCAGATCCGCATCGGTGAGGTCGTGTTTGAGGTGACGACGCCCTGTTCACGCTGCGTGCTAACCACGATAGACCCCAGCAGCGCGGTGGCCGATGCCGGGCGGCAGCCCTTGGCAACGCTGGCCAAGTACCGAAGCGCTGAGGATGGTCAGATCTGTTTCGGCCAGAATCTGGTGGCGCTCAATCGCGGCAAGATCTCTTTGTACGACGAGGTCGAGGTGCTCTCGACTCGGCCTGCCCCCGTCTATCCCGATCAGGCACCCGTGCTTCAGAGCTGCCTGCCACCTGCGCACCGGTGGCAGCCAGACATGCCGGAGACGCTCGAGTGTGTCGCGATCCGCAACGAGACGGCCGATGTGAAGACCTTCAGCTTCAGGTTGCTCGATGCATTCCTGCCTCGCTATCTCCCCGGGCAGTTTATCTGTCTGGAACTCGAACTTGAGGGCGAGCCGCTGCACCGTAATTACACCCTGTCCAGCTCGCCAAGCCGGCCAGATCTGCTGTCTATTACGGTGAAGCGGGTCGAGGGTGGGCGAGTCTCTAACTGGCTCAATGATCGGCTCAGGGTCGGCGATAAGATCCGTGCCCGGGCACCGGCGGGTGAGTTTCACTGCGAAGCGGCGCCCCTGGATAGGCTGCTGTTGCTGTCGGCCGGCAGCGGCATCACTCCGATGCTGTCGATGCTGCGTTGGATGACCGACCTGCAGCTCGATAATGACATCGTATTTCTGCACAGTGGCCATAGCGAAGCGGACCTGATCGCTCGTCAGGAGATCGAGCTGCTGGCTAAGCAGCATGGGCGTTGTCAGGTGCTCTATACCCTGACTCAGGCGAAACAGGGTGATTTGCGCGGCTTTCGCGGACGCCTGGATCGCTCGATGCTGGATACCGTCTCTAAACTCTCCGGTCGCCAGGCCTATGTCTGTGGCCCCCATCCCTTTATGCAGCAGGCAAAGACGCAGCTGCTGGCGCTGGGTCTGCCTGAAGACCAGTACTTTGAGGAGAGTTTCGGTATCCGCGACGGGGATCCCGGCACTGTACCGGCCGCACCACAGAAAGTCAGTATCTTATTCGATTCCTGGGATACGATGGCCGAAGGAGATACCCGGCAGACGCTGCTGGAACAGGCAGAGCACGCCGGTGTTGAGATCCCCTTCTCCTGTCGGGGCGGTTTCTGTGGTAGCTGCAGGGTGAAACTAGAAAGTGGCGAGGTCGAGGTGCTGGCCGATGCCGGACTTAGCGAGGCGGATAAGGCCGATGGCTATATTCTGGCCTGCAGCTGCAGGCCCAAGAGTGATCTGGTGCTGACTCAGGGCTGAGGTGGGCATCCCTTTGGGTTGGCTTTTGTGGGTTAGGCTTTAGCCTGACGATCGCAGCGCCTGGCCAGCCTTGTCGGACTACTTGCTACCTACAAAAAGCCAACCTACAAAAAACACTTACCTCTGCTAGCAGGGAGTAATGGATTATCAGCCAGTCACCTTACTAAGTAGGGCGACGCCCTGACGATACCCCAGTCCACCATTGCCATGGACCATGCCATGCTGCTCGTCGCCGTTAAGCAGGTCGTGGTGCATGCTGATAAGGGCGTTGAGTGCGGGATTGTTCCAGGGCGCTCTGGCCAGGTTCATGCCGCCGGTGACGGTGATGCGGTGGCGGGTTAAAAACTCGGGGATCTGTTGCAAATCTTCTACCAGTCCGCAGGTCAGCAGGAAGGCCATAGGGACTACCGGGAAGCAGGTATAGACCTCTAAGAGCGCCTCACCCCGTTTGAAGACCTGGGCAAAGTCGACGCCAGCGTCATCGCAGCACTGCTGGTAGGCATCACGCAGATGATCATAACGGGCGATGATCTCTATCTGTTCCGGGCCGTCTTGTTGCAAGCGGCCCAGGCCGACGGCGTTGAGCTCCAACATCTGCTCGGGCGCGCACTCAAGCTGCCGAGCCAGTGACTCGCTGACGATCAGTAACCGACCCTTAAAATCGACCAGCGGATTGGCGCAGTCGACTCCGCGAAACAGCGAGGTGATTGGCTGGTACCAGCGTGCATCGGGTAGCCGTTCGGGGGTAAAGTCGTCACCCAGAGCCTCGTGGTAACTCAGGCTGTAATTCTCGAACAGGGCATCGGCGATGTCGCGAAAGCCCGATTCATCGAGCTGATGCTGCGCTACAAAATGCCGGGCCAGGTCGGTGTAGGCCTGGGTGACCGGCAGTTCGGCGCCGTAGACCTCCATCTTGTCGTGCCGTTGCTGGCGGCTGTAACCGGTCTTAAGATTATCTTCACCGCAGATCAATACCGCCTGCTGGCCCTGGTCGATTAGCGCCTTGGCATGCGCCGCGGCTTCGATGGGGGCGCAGCCGCTGCGAAAGTGTAGAGGGGCCTCTACGCTATGCCAGTCGGTGCTCAGGGGATCTATCTGCAGCTCCAGGATTTCGACGCCGAGCTGCGAAATCTGCTGCTCAAGCGCGAGGCAGTGCTGCAGAGAGCCGACAGAGTCGAGGGTCCTGGCGGCAGAGATGATCAGGGCTTTGGGCATAAGGGTTACCACGACGGGGAAGGGGATCGGGAGTGTAGCAGACAGAGTGATAGACAGTGGCGTTGTACTCCTTGGTGGCGTGTCAGACCCTTGATTATCTGGTATTAAGATGGCGGTGGTCGGAAATGTCAGTCATGCTGACGTGATTGTTTTAATCCAAGAAGCATTATTTACGCCAGCAGGAGCCAGATTGTTGAGTGAGATAAGCGTACCCGCGTCCTACGTCAGTTCGTTGCTTAAATCGTTGGAGAGCAATCCCAACGAATTGGCTGAACTGTTGGCGTTGGCCGATATCAGTCAGGAGGAGCTGCAGCAGCCCGAGCTGTCGGCGGTCAAATACGGCAAGCTCTATCAAAAAGCGATGTGGCTGATGCGCGATGAATCCTACGGCATGCCCAGTGGCGGCAAGGTCCCCAACGGCACCTTCAGGATGATGTGCCTGTGCTGTATTCATTGTGCCAGGCTCGGCGATGCACTACAGCGTTGCAGCGAGTTTTACGATCTGTGCCGCGGCGCCAGGACTAAGCCGGTACTGGAGTATCGCGGCAAGCAGGCGACGGTAACCCTGGAACCGCTGTCGAATGTATCGCTCGAGGAGTTCGAGGGGATACTGGCTGGCTACAGCACCACGTCGATCAGGACCGCGCTCTCTGCCTGGCACCATTTTCAGAGCTGGCTGGTGGGTCGGAGGGTGAGATTATCAGCGGTCAGCTTCGCCTTTCCTCGGCCTGCTGATGGCAACGATTATGAGGTCTTGTTCCAGGCCCCAGTCAAGTTTAATCAGCCCAGCAATCAGCTGCGTTACGACCTGGGGCAGATGGATCTGCCGCTGATACAGACCGAGCAGACGCTGCAGGGTTTCCTTAAGACCGCCCCTTACCAGCTGCTGGTGATGGTCGACAGTGATAACAGCCTGCGCGCGCAGGTACGGGCACTGATCGGCCGCGATTTTAGTCGCGCCCTGCCGAGTGCCGAGCAGGCCGCAGAATCCCTGCATATGTCGGTAACCACCCTCAGGCGCAGGCTCCAGGCTGAGGTCACCTCTTATCAAAAAATTAAGGATGAGTGCCGCAGAGAAGCGGCCACCAACTACCTCAACTGCCCGGAACTGACCAATACCGATGTGGCCCTGCTGATGGGGTTTGACGAGACCAGCGCGTTCTTTCGTTCCTTCAAGAAGTGGACTGGGATGACGCCGGGAGTCTACAGGCGCAGCGTGCTCTAACCCTCAAGCGCCAGCAGCTGTAATGGGCCGCGCTAATGTTTGGCTCTGTCTCAGTTAGTTGTTGATATGCGATTGTGGGAGCCGACCCACAGGGATGTGGGAAGTGCAACTGTTGCAGGAGCCTTCAGCTGCCTGCTCCCACAAGAGCCTGCCCTGTGCGGAGCCTGCGAACCGCATCAATCAAACCGTCTCCAGGGCTGCTGCTTCAGCGTCAAACTGTCGCCTATTAGGTGCTTGTTTAGAATTGCTGCTAAAGTTGTTAAACCTTTTAAGAACGATGGCTGAGGGGCAGGTCGTGCGACGCTAAAGGGCGTTTTTGTCAGTGATATGGGCCGCTATTGGTATTGTCTGCGCCGGTAATCAGCAGGCACAATGCAGAACTTAACAGTAGTTAGACAGCAGCTATATAGAAATAAACCGTACAGAAAGTAACAATAATAACCGTCCCCTCCGATGATTCGGACAACCAGAAATGGGTGAGATAATGATCTACCAAGGACCATCGATACAGGTCATAGCGCTAGCCGATAATGTCTTCGAGATGCGCTTCGATCAGCAGGGCAGCCCGATCAACAAGTTTGATGCGCAGACTCTGGAAGATTTAAAGGCTGCCGTCGAGGCGCTGGCTTCGCAGCCGACCCTGGCAGGGGTACTGATCACCAGCGCTAAAGATGCGTTTATCGTCGGCGCTGACATTAATATGTTCAGTGAGGTGTTCAGCAAGACAGATGCCGAGATCATCGAGATGAACATGGCTATTAATGGCCTCTTTAATACGCTCGAAGATCTTCCCTGTCCGACGGTCGTGGCGATTAATGGCATGGCACTGGGAGGCGGGTTCGAGATCTGCCTGGCGGCGGATTACCGGGTAATGGCCGAAGACGCCAAGGTCGGCTTGCCTGAAGTGAAGCTTGGGATCTTTCCCGGCTGGGGTGGCAGCGTCCGTCTGCCGCGACTGATCGGTGCCGATAACGCGATCGAGTGGATCTGCTCCGGCTCTGAAAAACGCGCTCCCAAGGCGTTGTTCGAAGGTGCTGTCGATGCGGTGGTCACAGGCGATAAACTGCGTGAGGCCGCGCTAGATTTGCTGGCTCAGTGCCAGGCCGGAAAGCTCGATTACCTAGCGCGCAGGATCGAGAAACAGAGTCCTATAAAGCTGGGCCAGCTCGATGCGATGATGGCCTTTGAGACCGCCAAGGGCTTTATCGCCGGTAAGGCAGGTCCTCATTATCCAGCACCTGTGGCCGCCGTTAAGGTGATGCAGAAGCATGCCGGAATGAAGCGGGATAAGGCGCTCGAGGTCGAGGCTCAGGCCTTTGTGAAGATGGCTAAGACCGAGGTCTGTGCCAACCTGGTGGGTTTGTTCCTCAATGATCAGCAAATCAAGAAGGTGGCCGCTAAGCATGCCAAAAAAGCGCTGCCGGTCAAGCAGGCGGCGGTGCTGGGCGCCGGCATTATGGGTGGCGGTATCGCCTACCAGTCTGCTGTCAAAGGCACCCCTATCCTGATGAAGGATATCAACGAAGCGGGTATTCAGAGCGGGCTGAACGAAGCCGGACGCTTGCTTACCGGTGAACTGGGTCGGGGGCGGATCGATGCCGCCAAGATGGCCACCGCGCTGACGCGTATCCGTCCTGCGCTTAGCTATGGCGACTTTAAGAGCGTCGATCTGGTGGTCGAGGCGGTCGTCGAGAACCCCAAGGTTAAGGGCGCGGTATTGGCCGAAGTCGAGCAGCACGTTGCTGCAGAAACCATTCTGACCTCCAATACCTCGACCATCTCGATTACCCGTCTGGCGGAGTCGTTGCAGCGCCCCGAGAACTTCTGTGGCATGCACTTTTTCAATCCCGTACACCGGATGCCGCTGGTCGAAGTGATCCGGGGTGAGAAGAGTAGCGAACAGGCGATCGCCACCACCGTGGCTTACGCACTGGCAATGGGCAAGACGCCCATCGTCGTCAACGATTGCCCAGGATTCTTGGTCAACCGGATTCTGTTTCCTTACTTTGGCGGTTTTAGCCGCTTGCTGGAAGCCGGCGTCGAATTGGCACGGATCGATAAGGTGATGGAACGTTTCGGCTGGCCGATGGGGCCGGGTTATCTGCTCGATGTCGTGGGCCTGGATACCGCCGTGCACGCTGACAAAGTGATGGCCGAGGGTTTCCCTGATCGTATGGCTAGCGAGCGTAAGAGCGCGATCGAGTTGCTGGTCGAGCAGGGGCGTCTCGGGCAGAAGAGTGCTAAGGGTTTCTATAATTATGTACCCGATAAGAAAGGCAAGCCTGCTAAGCAGCCGGCGCCTGAAATTCAGGCACTGCTGGACTCGGTCGTGGTCGCTAAACGCGAGATGACCGACGAGCAGATCGTGGCGGTGATGATGGTGCCGCTCTGTCTGGAAACGGTGCGTTGTCTGGAAGATGGCATCGTCGATTCGGCGGCCGAGGCCGATATGGGCCTGGTCTACGGCATCGGTTTTCCGCCGTTCCGCGGTGGTGCGTTGCGCTATATAGATACCCTGGGTCTGGAGGAGTTCTGTCAGCTGGCAGATCAGTTCTCAGAACTGGGTACGCTGTTTAAGCCGACCGAAAAACTACGTGCCATGGCCGCTGCCAAACAGCGCTTTTACGCTTAACCGGGGGATAGAGAGATGAGTTATAAAGATACCGATGCGGTGATCGTGGATGCCGTGCGTACCCCGATGGGACGGACTAAACAGGGTGCCTTTCGCAATGTGCGGGCCGATGAGCTGTCGGCGGTGCTGGTCGATGCATTGCTGGATCGTAACCAGGCGGTCAATCCGGCCGAGGTCGAAGATCTGATCTGGGGTTGCGTCAACCAGACTAAAGAACAGGGCTTTAACGTAGCCCGGGCGGTAGGACTGCTGAGTCGTCTGCCCAATACGGTGCCGGCACAGACTGTCAATCGCCTCTGCGGTTCGTCGATGTCGGCGCTGCACACCGCGGCCCAGGCGATCATGAGCGGCAACGGCGACCTGTTTATGGTTGGTGGTGTCGAGCATATGGGGCATGTCGCCATGACCCATGGGGTCGACATCACCCCGTCGTTAAGCAAGCATGCGGCTAAGGCCTCGATGATGATGGGCCTGACCGCCGAGATGCTCTCCAAGCTGCATGGCGTTACGCGTGAGCAGCAGGATGCCTTTGCGGTAAGGTCACACCATAATGCCCAGGCGGCAACGCTGGCCGGTGGTTTTGCCAACGAGCTGATCGCGGTTGAAGGTCATGATGATCAGGGCTTCAAGAAACTGATCGAGATCGATGAGGTGATACGTCCACAAACCTCCATGGAGTCGCTGGCGGCATTGCGGCCGGTCTTTGATCCCAAAGGCAGCGTGACCGCAGGAACCTCCTCCGCGCTGTCCGATGGTGCCTCTGCGGTGTTGCTGATGTCGGGGGCCAGGGCACGTGCGCTGGGGATCACCCCGAGAGCGCGTATTCGTTCGATGGGCGTCGCGGGTTGCGATCCGGCTATTATGGGTTATGGCCCTGTGCCTGCGACCAAGATGGCGCTCAAGCGGGCCGGGCTGACCGTTGCGGATCTGGACTTTGTCGAGCTTAACGAAGCCTTCGCGGCCCAGGCACTACCGGTGCTCAAAGACCTCAAGCTGCGTGATGTGATGGAGCAGAAGGTTAACCTTCACGGGGGGGCTATCGCCCTGGGACACCCGCTGGGCTGTTCGGGTACGCGGATCATCACCACGTTGCTCAATGTGATGGAGCAGCGCGAGGGAACCCTGGGTCTGGCAACCATGTGTATTGGCATGGGGCAAGGGGTTGCGACCGTTATCGAACGGATCTGAGCCTGCGCTTAGCTGCTGTGTATAGTTGGACTGCTTCCTGAGCGACCACGTCGCTAACAGGATATCAAACGCCACGACTGAATAGTCGTGGCGTTTTTTTTTGGCTATGCCCCGTTAACTGTTGTCACTAGCAGCCTTTTCATTATTTTTTGCTGAGCTACAGGTAGCGACCCGCAGACGCCACGACCACAACCAGCAGGCCAATACCCAGATTGATCGCAATCAGCTGGCGGATTTGATTGAGCGCCTTGCCACCGTTTTCCCATTCCTCGGCGATAACCGCACGTTGTAACTTTTTAAACGGGCTGAAAAAAAGATGCATAAACAGCAACATCATCACTAGGCCCAGGGTCAGCATGATATGTATATGCGGGCCTACTTCCGCCATGCCGCCGAAACCTTTGATCATCCATAAGCCACTGACCAGCAAAATGATGACTGACGCCCAGACCCAGGGGAAGAAGCGTTGAAAGACCTGTGACCAGAGGCTGAGTCTTATGGGTGCTTCCAGCAGACTGCCAGCAACAGGGCGTAATGCCACGTAGGCGAAAAACATGCCGCCAACCCAGATGACTGACGCTAAGAGATGTAGTGCTATAGCAAAAAACATAGTGTTTTTCTCTAAATGAGTGAGAGGAGTATGCAGGGGATATCCGCTATTTTTGGGTGCTATGCTGTCGGACCTGAGTCCGACAGGCTGCGAGGCGACAATAACAGGCATGATTTCGAGAGTACATTCACAAACAGCTTTCATGCCAGGTTCTGCAAGGATTACCTGATTACCCTCGAAACCCAGCCTTTAGCACCGTTGGAGCCAACCCACAGGGATGTGGGGCGAGCAGCTGTTGTAGGAGCCTTCAACTGCCTACCTGCAGGCGATCTCTTGGCTAGCGCGAGCTGCCGGTCGCAACGGTTAACTAGGACATAGCCTTTAAAAGCACTCCGGGCCGCGATTCAGAACGCCCCTTCGATCACAAACTCCGTAACCGGTTTACGTTCCCTTGGCTGGGTATCACGTGTGGCGAAGCTTGTATCGATATGCCGAGGCAGGCCCTTATAGCCGATAGCCAGCGCCGTTAATGGTTCCTGGGCGTCTTCGATACCAAACTGCGTTCGTGCGCGGTCGGGATCGATGCCAATCATCTGGTGCACGACAAGTCCTCGGGCGGTCGCTTCCAGCGTAAGAAACGCGGATGCAGCTCCAAGGTCATGGCTGGCGGCCTTGTTTGGCTTGCCGTTATGCTCGAAGTTATGCGTGACGACACCCAGTACCAGCACAGGTGCATTGGCCGCCCAAGGCTGGTTGCCTTCGAGAAGTACCGAGTGGATCTTCTCCCAAATTTCCGGATTACGGGCTTTAACCCCGACGATGTAGCGCCAAGGCTGGGCATTGTAGGATGACATTGCCCAGCGGGCCGCCTCAAAGAGTGCCCTGACATCCTCCTGCGCAACACTTCTATCGGGATCAAGAGCATAGTGACTATGTCGCTGTTGCAACAGCGAGTGAATGGGTACATCGGTACGGGCTGATCTGTCCATGAGGTGCTCCTTCAGTCTTGAGGTTATAGCAATCTATTCGATCACCGGAGTATAGTTCGACTAGGGTAACCTCTATCAACATCGGTTATCTCGGTCACGGGTTTAAGGTCAGGGAGATCATAGTATCAGCAAGGATAGCTTCTTCCAGCCGCTTGCGTTCCTTCGCGGCTCTCGCATTAGTCAGACTGGCAATCTGCGGCTGATATTTTTGGCCGCGATGACACCCGGCGGTTTCCTCATGTCCTGGAAGGTAGAATTAGCGTGCAAGGTCGTCCAGCCTTGCTGGGTCTTAATAAGGTCTCTCGCTACCAGAATCCGTAACACTTGCTTTCTCACTGCATGTTTCCATTGAAATAATAATCTAAATAAAGGGAGTTTTTATGAATATTCATCAACAATTAGAAATATCCGTACCCAATGGAGACGTGCTTTTTCCTGGTTCCAAGGCTTATGAAGAAGCTGTTTTTATTGGAAATATGTTATATAGATTTCAAACCCCTGCCTGTGTTGTTATGGCTGAATCAGATGTGGACGTTCAGGAGGTAGTGCGTATCTCCCGGAAATATGATTGTAAGCTGAATATAAAAAACGGTGGTCATTCTTATGCAGGATATTGTTTGAATGAAGACGGTATAGTGCTGGACTTAAGTCGAATGCACTCGTTTAATATAGACCGTAAATCAATGACAGTGACGACGCAGGCAGGGGCCACTTGGCTACAAATTTATGAGGGGTTGCGTGGGGAAAATGAACAATACATGGTCCTTGGTGGGCAGTGTCCTACCGTTGGTGTCAGTGGTTTTACCTTAGGTGGAGGGCTTAGTGCTTTCTCGCGTAAGTACGGCTTGGCTATTGATAATTTATTATCAATTAAACATGTAGATGTTAATGGTGACATGCTGGAGCTGACCAATCAGGAAACGGATTCTGATAATAAAGATTTGTTTTGGGCGTTATGCGGTGGTGGAGGTGGTAATTTTGGAGTGGCCGTTGAGTTTACATTCAGGATTCATAAGTTGCCGAATCCTACTGTGGTCTGTGGTGAGTTGACGTGGAATATTCCTCAGCAAACACAAGAGTTTAAAGATGCTATGGATATCTTTAATTCGATGAATGCTCCAAAAGAATTGTGTATTGACGCTTATTGGAATTATACTGTCGATGGTCAGTTTCAGGCAATGATGACGACTATTTATAATGGCACTATGGACGAATGCGACAAGGTGCTTGCACCCGTTCTTAAATATAATCCCAATAATGGTTTAAAAAGCATGCATTGGACTGAGTGGGAGCATGAAGAAGAAGGTTTTGATAAATTTAGTAAAATTTACCACCATCATGTGTCTTTTATTATGGGAGAAGGGGCCATTACCCGTGAAGTGACAGATATTATAATGGACTTGATGGGGGCTGCTCCCGCGCTTATCCCAAACCCTGATCCAAGTAAGCCGGACCTGAATCAATGCCATATTTTATGGGATCATATAGGTGGCGTGACAAAAAATGTAGCTTCGGATGCAACGTCATTCTACTGGCGTGATGGCGTGTTTGTGATGACCGCCATGGTGAATTGGCAATTTGCAGAGCAAGCCGCTAAAGCATTTTCCTGGACGCAACGATGTAAAGATCTATTGACTCCATTTACATTAGAAGGAAAAGCTGCCTATTTGAATTATATTGACAGCACTTTAGTTAATTGGCAAGAGGCATACTATGGTAAGAATTATAATAGATTGCGTGAGATAAAGTCTAAAGTTGACCCTACAAATTTTTTCTACTTTAAGCAAAGTATCGAGCCTGCTGAAGACCAGCCTTCTCATATATGGAAAAATTGGGGTGAATGTGTCACTGCTTATCCCGATAAAATTTTAATCCCGACCACTCTTGGTGAAGTTATTTCAATAGTCAGGGATGCGGCAGTCAATAAACAAAAAATACGTGTTGTGGGAGCAGGGCATAGCTGGAGTCCACTGGCACCATCAAAAAATATTATGCTCTCGCTTAATAATTTAAACAAGATATGGATTTCAGATGACCCGTTAATCGTAAATGTTGAACCGGGAGCGACGATTGATGAGCTAGCTACCTTCTTCAAAAAAAATGCTATCTGTGTTCCTTCTAATGTAGGTCATGGAGTGGGCGAAGCAACATGCGGAGGGGTTATATCGACAGGGTGTCACGGATCCGGTATTACTATGAAGAGTATTTCTGATTACGCGGTAGCATTTGAAATAATAACGGCACAGGGTGATATTCGTCACGTTGATAAGAGTGAGCCCGAGTTGCTGAATGCTGTAAGATTATCTTTAGGTCTTTTTGGAATTATCAGTAAAATATCATTTGAAGTCATTCCTGCATTTAATGTACACGTTGTTGAAGCTAAAGTCCCATTACAAGAGTGCTTGGAAACCATCAGATCATTTGTTTTAGATAACGATTATGCTGAGATTTCATGGCTACCCTTTACCAATGAAATGTATGTACAAAAAGCCAATCGTACTCAAAAGGGTATTACTCGTTTTAGTAAAGAACCCTATCAGTCTTGTTTTCAAAAAGAAATAAACAAGGCCTCTGCTGTAACGGCCCTCAATACTATTGTTACTAACCCAGTACAAACTCCTGAGGTGATGCAGTCGAGTTTAGACTCGTTGCCTGTTTATGATTATGTCAGTAATATAACAGATTATTTGCATAATGCCGATTGGCGTCCGATCCTTGCATATAAAGTCTCTGATATTGAAATTGCAGTAGAGATAGATGAAGGCTTTGCTAATGTAAGAAAGGCTGTTCTTATCTGCCAAGAACAGGTAAATGAATGGGCTGAAGCAGGAAGATATCCGTTTAATGGGGTGCTCGGTTTTAGGTTTATAGAAAGTAGCGCTGCGATACTTTCTCCTGCACGTGGAAATAAGTATACAGCTTTGATTGAAATATCATCTTATTATAAAACAGACCTGTTCGAGGAGTTCTCTGGCAGGCTTGTTCAAATATTAATGGATGAGTTACCGAATGCGAGAGCACACTGGGCTAAAGGGTTCCAGTTTATGCCACAGGCTAAAGAGTATATACGTAAATCTTATGAAAAGCAGATTGAAGAGTTTTTGTTAGCACGAAAATCATCTGGTGTAGACCCTGATAATCTTTTTGTTAATGATTATTTAGCTGACCTTTTTGAAATAAATTAGTCACTATTCTAGTGCCCCGGACTAATTCAGTGTGGTGCGTATGAAATGCTACGGTTAAATGATCGCTGTATTTCAGGCCATTGCCAGTATCTGTGTAAGCTACCATGCAGTCGAGGGCGAGCCTAGTGTTCGTTTTAAAGAGGAATGTTATGGGCTACAAAGAAAGTATACCCGAGGCGTCGGCGGTGATAGCTTCGCAGGTCCCTATATTGAGTGGTCTGGTAACGAGTCGCTATACCTGGACATTCGAATTAAAGTAAAGTAAATCAGGGTAGGTTAAAAAAATTAAGTCATCACTACTTATGTACATCTTCATCCTGTTTTTATTGGGTTCGCTCGCAGCAGGGTACACGCCTGCGATCCTATTATTACTGTATGTTCTGATAGGAATGATCACGTTTTTAATATACTGGAAGGACAAGGCAGCAGCGATTTCAGGTAAGTGGAGGGTTGAAGAGCGTACGCTACATATTTTTGGTCTGCTGTTCGGTTGGGTCGGCGCCCTGATCGCGCAGCAGCGCTTTCGTCATAAGACTCATAAAAAAGGTTTTCGGTTAATGTTCTGGATGACGGTTTTTCTTAATATAAGTTTTATTGGTTGGCTGCATACCGATTCCGGAGGCGAAGTATTACAAACAGGAATGTATAAGGTTGAGACGTATATCGCGCACACGGATAGCCTTAGCTATTTTAAGCCCTGGTTGTTGGAATTAACGAAGTTTCAAGAAGGGTTCTAGTAGAGGTGCGGACCCACATATAGCACATATTTAACGGTTACTCATCGCTTAAGGCGGTGTGGACTACACAGCCTAAGGTACATTTCTGAGAAATAAATATGAAGGCGCTCCTTGATAAGCAGACAGAAAAAGGTGAAGAGGTATTAAAAGCGATAGCCCATATGCCAACCCTAAGTCTGGGCGTTCTAATGGATAATGACTTTGCGTATGGGCTGACAGATGCTGATTTGATGCGTGTTGCCGTATACCTTGCACAAAAAAGTTATGAGGAAAGCGGCTGTCCAATTGGCGCTTTGATAATAGATAACGCCACGAGACAAATTGTAGGCAAGGGACATAACACCCTCGTTCAAGATAATCATCCTTATAACCATGGTGAAACGTCCGCTATACGGGATGCGGGTCGGATGGACTTTAGCAAGACAACCTTGTTTACCAGCCTGAGTCCCTGTGATATCTGCGCGACGTTAATTTACATGAGGGGGTTTAGTCGTGTCGTTGTAGGAGATGTCACGAACGCGGCAGGCAATGAAGCGCTTTTGCAAGAAAGAGGGATTCACGTCGACATCCTGGAGGACAGGCAGGGCATTGAGCTGTACGCCCGCTTTCGTACTGAAAAACCGGACCAGGATTTGGAAGACTGGCTAGGTCTGGGCGCCTTGCAAAGGGGCCATGTAAAGTAAAGGCAATGTACCCGTTAGTTGTTGCTGAGATGCCTATAGTAAAAGTGTCAAATGCAAGGCTTGACCTATTTATTCCCTGCCGGATGCGGTTCGTGCCTCACCGCATCCTACATGCTGGGTTTTGTGGGTAATTACGTAGCTTTTTGAAAGGCTTGAAACGGCAAGCACAGCATCAGGATAACCTCAGCCACTGTTCAATATCACCTTGACGCGGTATCGAGCCGCTGTGTACCAGCTGGCCATCGACGACGACTGCAGGCGTACTCATTACCCCGTACTGCATCATTACCTGCAGGTCGGTTTCTTTGGTCACCTCGGCCTCGATGCTTAGCTCGTTAGCGATACGCGCAATAATCTCTGCAGTTTTCGAACATTTGGCACACCCCGATCCCAGTACTTGGATGGTTTTCATCGCAACGCTCCCTGTTTAGACGATCCAGATCGTCAGTATATTGAATAACCAGCCAACCAGCGTGAAGGACACCAGCAGCATCGTAAAAAGAATAGCCAACAACCGCCACTGCATGACCTGCTTGAGCAGAATAAACTCAGGAAAGCTGGCCGCAACCGTACTCATGCAAAAAGCCAGAGTTGTCCCCACCGGTAAGCCATGGGTTATCAGGCTTTCCATTACCGGAATGACACCGGTGGCGTTGGAGTACAGCGGGATGCCGACTAGCACTGCAGCGGGGACCGTCCACCACTGCCCGGCCCCCAGATTCTGTGCAATCCAGCCCTCGGGCACGAAACCGTGCAGGGCCGCACCGAGCCCGACACCGATAAAGACCCACTTCCAGACCCGGCTAAAGATATCATTAAGCTCGTCAGCGGCGAACTGATGACGCTCGGCGAGTGACAGGTTTGAGCGCGAACCCTCAGCGGAGGAGGCTGGGGTGGTCGCGCTCTCAAAGGCTTTACGCGCAAACGGCTGCAGTAAGCGACCCGCGTTAATACTGTCCAGGAACAAGCCGCCCAGGATGCCCACGGCCATGCCAACCAGAATGTAGGCGAGGGTGAACTTCCAACCGAGCAGACTTCCTAGCAAGACGATGGCGACTTCGTTGATCATCGGCGAGGTCAACAGGAAGGCCATGGTGGTGCCTATGGGTATGCCCGCTGAGGTGAAGCCCAGAAACAGGGGGATACTGGAGCATGAACAGAAGGGAGTGATGGCCCCGAATACCGAGCCCAAGCCGTACCCCAGAAAACGGTTTTTACCCGCCAGATAATCCCGTATCCGCTCGATACGCAGTGACGCTCGCGCTAGTGCAATCAGGTAGATCATGACCATCAACAGGGCAAAAATCTTGGTGGTGTCTTCGACAAAAAAGTGCAGCGCGGCCCCCAAGCGCTCAGATTTATCGAACCCCAGCTGGTCCAGGACCAGCCAGTCGGCAAAAACGCTGAACCAATGCAACATGTTAACTTCCTTGTATCGCGGTTAAAGTCTGGGGTTCAGTAACTATTTAGCACAGACATTGACTTGAACTATGGAGTATTTGTTCCAAGAGACGCCGTGGCTTATATATATGGAACGATCCATGTAGGCTTCGCTTTGGCTTCCTTGCCAAAGAGACTCTTTCCACAAACACTCCATAATCAATAAAATAGCGAAAATAACTGTGCTGAATAGTTTCAGGTTCTAAGCTACGTTAAGTGTGATCCAAAAAAGTAACCAGCGATAGCATCAGTGTCAGTCCCTTGGGGTGCTTGCGCGGCGCTACAGAGCCTGCCGCCCGCTATGCTGAACGCTTTCCATTCCGGAACTTCTCCCGACGCTGGGCGCTTTTGTGCCTCTAATCTGGAGACTGATGATCATCGTCTATACTGGTTTTATTCGCTGAGGCCCTTTGTTGCACTGCAAAAATCGTTCTGCTGGCAGGTGGCGGTGGTTGAAAATGTCACTCAATCGGGTGGGTTTTGATATTGAGAAAGCCGCTCTGCTCGACGATGCTTAGCACATAGGATTCCGGCACGGCCCGCCGGAAGTTAAATGTACATTTGACGACATCTCTCTGGGAGACCACCATGTCTGACTATAAAGCCCCGCTGCGCGATATCCGTTTTGTCATGAATGAGCTGCTCAATACCGAGCAGCATTACGCCAGTCTGCCGGGCTGTGAAGATGCCACGCCCGATATGGTCGATGCGATTCTTGAGGAGGGTGCTAAGTTTGCCGAGCAGGAGCTGGCACCGCTAAACCGTATTGGTGATCAGCAAGGCTGCCAGTGGCACGATGGCGTGGTCACGACGCCGGAGGGTTTCAAGGAGGCCTATGCCCGCTTTGTCGAAGGCGGCTGGCCCTCGCTGGCGCATGATGTCGAACTCGGTGGTCAGGGCTTGCCTGAGTCGCTGGGGATCGTGGTCAATGAGATGGTAGGATCCGCTAACTGGTCCTGGAGTATGTATCCCGGGCTGAGTCATGGGGCGATGAACACCCTGCATGCGCATGGTACCGACGAGCAGAAGCAGACCTATCTGACCAAACTGATCGAAGGGCGCTGGACCGGTACCATGTGTCTGACCGAGTCTCACTGCGGTACCGATCTGGGATTGTTGCGGACCAAGGCCGAGCCCAATGCAGACGGTAGCTACGCGATCACCGGCACCAAGATATTTATCTCGGCGGGTGAGCATGATATGGCCGAAAACATCGTCCATATCGTCCTAGCACGGCTGCCGGGCGCGCCGGAAGGCACCCGGGGGATCTCACTGTTTATCGTTCCCAAGTTTAATGTCGACGCCGATGGCGCAGTGGCTGAGCGCAACGGCGTCGTCTGTGGATCGATCGAACATAAGATGGGTATTCACGGCAACTCCACCTGTGTGATGAATTTTGACGGTGCCCGGGGTTTCTTGATCGGTCAGCCTAATAAAGGACTCAACTGTATGTTTACCTTTATGAATACCGCCCGCATAGGCACGGCATTGCAGGGGCTTGCGCACGCCGAGCAGGGCTTTCAGGGCTCGCTCGCCTATGCCCGTGATCGTCTGCAAATGCGCTCCCTGAGTGGCGTCAAGGCCCCGGATAAGGCCGCCGACCCTATCATCGTGCATCCGGATGTGCGGCGGATGCTGCTGACTCAGAAAGCCTTCGCCGAAGGGGGCAGGGCGCTGGTGTATTTCGCCGCCCAGCAGGTCGATAAGCTGTCGATGGCCGAGACTCAAGAGGAACGGCAGCAGGCGGATGCGCTCCTGTCGTTCCTGACGCCGATCGCCAAGGCGTTTCTGACCGAAGTCGGCTTTGAATCTGCCAACCTAGGGCTGCAGTGTTTCGGTGGTCATGGCTATATCAGCGAGTGGGGTATGGAGCAGAACGTCCGTGATTCACGTATCTCGATGCTCTATGAAGGGACTACCGGTATCCAGGCCCTCGATCTGTTGGGGCGTAAGGTGCTGATGAGCCAGGGTGAGTCGCTGAAGAACTTTACCAAGATCGTGCATCAGTTCTGCAAGGCGCACGAGGGTAACGCCGAGATGGCTCCTTATGTCGCGCCTCTGGCTGCGATCAATAAGGAGTGGGGCGAGCTGACGATGAAGATTGGCATGACGGCGATGAAAAACAAGGATGAGGTCGGCGCGGCATCGGTCGATTATTTGATGTACTCAGGCTATGCGGTACTGGCGTATTTCTGGGCCCGGAGTGCGCAGGTGGCGCAGCAGAAGTTAGCTGAAGGCAGCAGCGAGGCGGCGTTCTATAATGCCAAACTGGCCACCGCCAACTTCTATTTTGCCCGGATACTGCCGCGTACCCGCACACTGGTAGTGACTATGACCTCGGGTGCCGATAACCTGATGGCCTTGGCTGAAGATGACTTTGCATTCTAGTTCATCAGCCTCTGCTGCCGCTCGTCGATGAGCGGCAGCTATTACCTACCGTCAACAGAACACCGAGGAGAATTTATATGTCCCACCAGCAGCAGCTCGATGCGATGGTTAGCCGTTTTAATGCCAGCGCCGCTGACGATCTTGATGTGGTATTTCAGTATGAGCTCGAAGGCGATAATCACTTCTACGTTGTGATTAAAGACGGCAGTTGCACGCTCGGCGCAGGTACGCACGACGCGCCCAGCGCCACCCTGACAATGGATGACGAGACCTTTACGGGCATCCTGAGCGGCGAAACCGATGGCATGCAGGCGTTTATGGCAGGCAGTCTACAGGTCGACGGCGATATGATGCTGGCGACTCAGCTGACCGATCTGTTTCCGTTAGCCTGAATGAGTCGTCTGAAATCTGAAGTAAGTCTGAGGTAGAACTAGGGCCTGTTATCGTCCGGGGGATAGCAGGTCGGCGGGTGGTGGCGTCAGCCATCAGTAACAACAGCACCAAGCTAACAATAGCGTAACTACTCAGCATATTTATTTTCGCTATGTGATGGATTATGGAGTTTTTGTGGAAAGAGTCTCTTTGGCAAGGAAGCCAAAGGGAAGCCTACAGGGATGTGTTTACGGCGTCTCTTGGAATAAATACTCTATAATTTCAAGTCGATGCATGTACTGAATAGTTAACAATAAGCCAATAATAATAAATGCAGCAGGTTCGAGTCATGAGCGAGAACGCAACAGTTTCACCCGATAGCGCCAGCCAGGCGCCCTTTCTGGCCTCAATCAATCCCGATGCCATCAGCTCGATCAATGAGGTGATGGCGTTGGCCTGTCAGCGCTTTGGCAAACAGCCGGCATTCAGCAGTCTCGGGCGTACGCTGAGTTATTCAGAGTTGGATCGATTGTCGGCTGATTTCGCCGCCTATCTGCAACAGGTGCTGGGGCTTAAGCCGGGTGAGCGGATAGCCGTGCAACTCCCCAACTTGATTCAGTATCCGGTGGTGGTCTTTGGCGCCCTGAGAGCGGGGCTGGTGGTGGTGAATACCAATCCGCTCTATACCGCCAATGAGATGCAGCATCAGTTCAACGACTCCGGCGCTAAGGCGCTGGTGGTGTTTGCGGGCTGTTGCGATCGAGTCGAAAAAATTCTCGCCACGACCCAGATCAAACACCTGATCACCACCGAGGTGGCGGATCTGCACAGTACGCCCAAGCGTCTGTTGCTCAATGCCGTGGTCAAGCATGTTAAGAAGATGGTGCCGGCGTACAGCCTCCCGAATGCCGTGACCTTACCCCAGGCGCTGCGGCTGGGTCGTCGGCACCAGCATCTGCCAGCAACGCCTACTCCCGACGATGTCGCGGTGCTGCAGTACACCGGCGGGACGACGGGTGTGGCCAAAGGGGCGATGCTGACCCACGGTAATCTGGTGGCGAACTACCTGCAGTTGGCTCAGCATTTCGGTGATTTTATCGGTCAGTCCAAAGAGACCTTTATCGGCCCGCTGCCGCTGTATCATATCTATGCCTTTACCATGCACTGTATGTTGCTGCTGGGGAGTGGTAATCACAGCGTACTGATCCCCAATCCACGCGATATTCCCGGTTTTGTTAAAGAGCTTAAGAAGTGGAAATTTACCGGTTTCGCCGGACTCAACACTCTGTTTGTGGCCCTGTCCAACAATAAAGAATTTGCGGAATTGGATTTTAGTGCCCTCAAGTTTACAGCCTCCGGCGGCATGGCGCTGACGACGGCGGCGGCGAAGCACTGGCAGCAGGTCACTGGCTGTCAGATTATCGAGGGCTACGGCCTGACCGAAACCTCCCCCGGGGTGACCTTTAACCAGCCCGGTCACGTGCAACTGGGTACGATCGGCCAGGCGTTGCCGCTGACCGAACTGCAGGTTGTCGATGACGATGAGCAGGTCTTACCTGCGGGGCAGCCGGGTGAACTCTATGTTCGCGGCCCTCAGGTGATGCAAGGCTATTGGCAGCAGGCGGCAGAGACGGCGATGGTCATGACCGGGGATGGCTGGTTTAAAACCGGTGATATGGCGATCATCCAGGAGGACACTTTTGTGCGTATCGTGGATCGCAAGAAGGATATGATCATCGTCTCGGGTTTTAATGTGTATCCCAACGAGATCGAAGATGTTATCTGCAGCATGCCCGAGATACGAGAGTGTGCCGCGATCGGCGTGCCTGACGCGCGTTGCGGTGAAGCGGTGAAGGTTTTTGTGGTCAGTAACGCCGATTCTCTGTCGCTGGAGGGGATCCAGACTTACTGTCGGGAGCGCCTGAGCGCCTATAAGATTCCCAGGCAGATCGAATTCTGCGACGACCTGCCCAAGAGTAACGTCGGTAAAGTATTACGGCGGGCGCTCAAGCAGCCAGCGGCTTGAAGGTATCTGCGGCAGAAGCCGGTGAGAGCGTCTTGTTGGAGCGTCCTGTGAGGGCGTTCTGTAAGGGAACGGCAATAAGCGAGATGGAGCCCTGCGAGGGAAGCGATGAGCGAACTGATTAACAGCGAACTGACCGATAGCATTCAACGGATTAGACTCCAGCGCCCTGAAAAGATGAATGCGATGACCTCCTCGATGTATCACGCCCTGGCGGATGCGTTACTGGCGGCGGATCAGGACCCCCTGGTACGGGTGATCTATCTCTGTGGCGAGGGTAAACACTTCTGTGCGGGCAATGATATGGCCGCATTTATGCACTCGATAGAAGATAACACTGGTACCACCGCACAGGCGCTGATGCTGCCGCCCCAAAGACTGCTGCTGCAGCTCGTGCGCATGAAAAAACCGCTGGTTATTGCGCTCAAGGGTATGGCCGTAGGGATAGGTGCCACGATGATCCTGCATGCTGATTTTGCCTACGCGGACAGCAGCACCCGGTTTATATTGCCGTTTATAAACCTGGGTCTGACCCCGGAAGGCGGTTGCAGCCAGCTGCTGCCACAGCGGATCGGCCAGGTGCGTGCGGCCGAACTGCTGATGTTGGGAGAGCCCTTTTCGGGGCAGCAGGCTGCAAACCTTGGCCTTATCAACGCCGTCTGTGAGCCGAATGAGTTGGAGGCCATTGCCTGGGGTTGTGCCCTTAAACTGGCCTCCAAGCCACCCGAGGCATTACGGGCCGTCAAGGCGGTGCTGCGGCAAAATTCACAGCAGCCGCTGGAGACGCTGATCTGCTCGGAACTACAGCTATTAGCCGGGCGTTTTGCCTCCCCGGAAGCCGGGGAGGCGCTTAACGCGTTCGCCGCTAAGCGCTCCCCGGATTTCTCCCGTTTTCGTTGAGCGACTTCATGCTAGGTCAGCGGTTAGACAGCGACAGATAGAAGGCGTTGCCACCGCGCTCAATCAGCAGCAGCAGGGTCGAGAGTTTTCGCTCCGCAGCCTGGGCGAACTCATCGAGGGTGGATATCGGCGTTCGGTTAACCGCAAGGATGGTATCGCCCGGGAGCAGGCCCGTCAGTGCGGCGGGGCTGCCGTCTACGATTGATTTGAGGCGCACCCCATCACCGTCCTCTGCCAGGATGGCGCCGGCCAGAAGGGGGTTGTAGCGCTCGCCCTCGGTGAGGTTTTGACCGGGAAGCTCCAGCGTTACCCTCTTTTGGAAACGACGGCCGTCTCTCAGTAGATCAACGGTTAAGGATTTTCCTATCAGCCATACTCCCAGCTTGGAACGCAGTTCGGCGGTGCTGCGGATTGTTTCACCGTTGACCTTCAGGACCACATCGCCCGCTCGAATACCCGCCTTGCCAGCCGCGGAATTATTAACCACTTCGCTGATCAATACGCCACTCTCCGGGGCCTGCAGGCCAAAGGCTTCCGCCAGATCTGGGGAGAGATCCTGAATGATAACTCCCAGGCGACCGCGCCGGACTTCGCCGTTAAGCGCCAGCTGCTGGATAATGGCCTGCGTCATATTGCTGGGGATCGCGAAACCGATGCCGACATTGCCCCCCCCGGGGGCGATGATGGCGGTGTTGATCCCTACCAGCTCGCCATTGAGGTTGATCAGCGCACCACCCGAATTTCCGGGGTTGATCGAGGCATCGGTCTGGATAAAGTTTTCATAGCCCTCGATCCCCAGGCCCGTCCGCCCCAGCGCACTCACGATGCCGGTGGTGACCGTCTGCCCCAACCCGAAGGGGTTGCCGATCGCCACCACGAAGTCACCGACCTGAAGCTCCGCGGAATTCCCCAGGGGGATCTCTGTGAGCCCGCTGGCCTCGACCCTGAGCAGTGCCAGGTCGGCCTCCGGATCGCTGCCCACTAGCGTGGCTTGCAGGTCGCGTCCATCGCTCAGGCCGATATGGATCTCATCGGCATCCTCGACGACATGATTGTTAGTCACCACCCAACCCTGTTCGGCATCGATGATAACCCCCGAGCCTGCACTCTGGATCTGGCGTTGCTGGGGTCGAGACTGTTGCGGCGGCAGATTAAAAAAGCGCCGAAAAAAAGGATCATCCAGCAGCGGGTTGGAGGCGCGCAGGCGGGTGATGGTGGAAATGTTGACGACAGCGGGCGTCACTCTCTTAAGCAGCGGCGCCAGCGTGGGCAGAGCGCTCCCCTGCGAATCGCTGAGTGGTAACCCCGCCATACTCGAGGTCGTAAACAGCAGCAGTGAGAGGCTTGCGGCGTAAAGAGTGCCTTTGATAGGATGGGAGAGCTGTTTCATCATGCTTAGCCTCGGTATCTGTCCGTGATAGTGCTTGTCTGAACAGCCCTGTAAAAAGGGGTTGGTATCAATGACTGCAAAATAGTTTAGCTGTAGACGTAAAAATGGGCGGCAAGGTTCCCCTCATCGGACAGGATTGTTAAAGAAAGATCTATCTTTCCAATGGCATAGGTATTAGCTTACTTCTCTGCTACATTCTAGCTTACAACATACAGGGGCAAAGGGTTCTCTGGTGTTCCCAGACCAACGAGCAAAGGAGCGAATTATGAATGATCAAGAAGGCCTGGCGGATGCTAAGGGCGGTGTTTGGATACGCGGGCTGTGGATGCTGATCTTTGTGATCTGCTTGTGGTTTGCCAGGTTTGTGCTATTAGCCATCGTGCTGTTTCAGTTTCTGAATGTGCTGTTCAGCGGCAGCACGAACCAAAAATTACGTCACTTGGGCCTCAGCCTGAGCACCTATCAGTTTGAGATCATGCGCTACCTGACCTATAACAGCGAAGATCAGCCATACCCGATCGGAGATTGGCCGTCTGCAGTCGACTCGGAATAAGGGAGAGATGCCAGCAGCGTAAAGCGTTGACCAGCAATAACAGGAGTTTTTATGAGTGCTAAAAAAAAGTTGGCTCGGCAAAAGTTTCGTGACGATGTCCTTAAACGTGATCACAACCACTGCGTGATCTGTAAGACACAGGACACTATCGACGCCCACCATATTACCGACCGCGAGCTAATGCCGGGCGGCGGCTATGTCAAAGAGAACGGCATCACCCTCTGTCACGAGCATATAGAGATGGCCGAACACCAGCGTCAGAGTGACGGTGTCGAGGGAGAGGAGCTGTATGCCCCCGGCAAGCTCTATATAAAGATAGGCTCTAACTATGAAAAGGCTCTTAAAGCCTCTGAGCGGCTGGAAGGGCACTGACCTGCCTGCTCTGGCAACAGCCTCTGGCAACAGCCTCCTGGGAGGCTGACAGGTTCTTTACCTTAAGAGGGGGCGATCGTAGCAAGAGACGCACCCTCTAAAGGTAGAGGGTGCGTCAGATTTTCCAGTCAGGCTGCTAGATGCCGTACTCTTCGAAAATCGCCTTCATGCCGGGTTTGTTAGCGAGCACCTCTTCACGGTCGAGTCCGTTAAGCTCATGCGGAAACACCAGCCAGTCAGTAGACTTATGCAGGTGATAGTCAGGCTCAAGGTCGGTCTTGTTATTGGCGGGTTTAAACCAGGGCGTCGCGATACGGATGTCGTTGGGAGTGTTCAGACGGGCCTTGATCCTCAGCGTATCGATCACCGCTTTAATACTTAGGCCGGTGTCGAAGACATCATCGACGATCAACAATGAATGGTGGGCATCCACATTACGGATGATGTAATCCAGCCCGTGCACTCGAACTTCACGGCCCCGTTGACCAATACCGGTATAGGAGGAGGTGCGGATCGAGATGTGATCGGTTTTAACGCCCAGATTATCGAGAATCTCCTGGACGGCGATACCCACCGGCGTGCCGCCGCGCCAGACACCGACGATAAAATCGGGGCGAAAACCACTCTTGAATACTTCCAGACCTAACCGGAATGAATCTTCCAGGAGGCTCTGAGCCGAGAGATAGACCTTGTCGACCATGTGTTTTCCTCAGGGCCTCTATGCAGCATAGAAGGCGGTGAATAATTAATAGTTAACAATAAACTGTTCGCAGGGTGCTGACAATTCTTAGGCGATGTTAGCGGCGATGTTAGCGGCTCGGTGCTGCGGCCGAGAGATTGATCTGGCCGTGCTCTGATATCGCGATCTCCGGCAGCCGAGCGTCGATGCTGAGCCGGGCGCTGAAGCGGTAATTGACCAGCCCTGTCTGGCTCTGCATCAGCCCGGAGAACACCCGCAAACCGCTGAGCAGATTCACGCTGGCCTGGAGTTCTATCTCTTCCTCACCATAGGCGGCAACGACCGGGAGGTCGTTCGAGACTCCCGTGATGAGCTTGTGACCCTCTATCTCGATCGTATACAGCAATCCCTGCAGGGGCAGCGGGGTGCGATTGGGGTTGATGATATGCAAACCTATCGCGAACCTGGGCAGCATCCCCGTGGAGGGTAACAGCCTGAACGAATTGACACTCAGGGTTGGGTTTTCGAAGCCCGATGACAGATTGGCGCAGCCGCTCAGGAGCAGGCTTGCAAGGAGCAGTGTCGCCGAAAAAGAGCACCGGCGGGTGCGGTGGCCAGGAGACGGGTTCTGGAATAGGGATAGCAACGGTTAATTCCTTTTATGGGTAATTTTTCTGTCATTCAGGGGCGTTAAAGGCCTGCTAAGTCACTCGCGGCTTCACCCAGTAGCTTCAGGCTGGTCAGAAACAGCAGGCCATAGCAAAGCAGGTAGAACCACGTATCGTTGATCCGCTTATGCATCCAGATGCCAGTATAGACACCGATAGGGGCGAAAATTACCAGCATCAGCGAGGTCATCAGGTTCTCTGCGTCGAACAGTCCGAGCAGGCTGTAGGGCACCAGCTTGATAAAATTGACCACCGCGAAAAAGATGACTGTAGTACCCGCAAACAGCGTCTTATCCAGCTGCTGGGGGAGCAGGTAGATGTTCATCGGGGGTCCTCCCGCATGGACACTGAAGCTGGTAAAACCTGCCAGTGCGCCCCATAGGCTGCCTTTAAGTCGGTCTGTCGAAGTCTTCTCGGGTGAACGCTTACGCAGTTTATTGATGCCGAAGTTAAGCGTGAACACCTGGGCGATGCTGCCGATCAGTAGTTTAATGTGGGTTTCGGTCAGGTATTGGACGCTGAGCGCCCCGATTCCGAGTCCTAGGATTGCAGCGGGAAGCAATATCTTCAGATTGGCACTGTCGTAGCGGCCGCGAAATCCCCACAGACTCACCAGATCCATCACACAGAGGATCGGCAGCAGGATAGCCGCTGCCTGAAAAGGGCTGACCGCCAGCGCCATCAGAGGCACCGCGATCAGGCCTAAACCGCCGCCCAGGCCTCCTTTTGAGATGCCTACAATCAATACCGCCGGGATGGCCAGCAGATAAAAGAGTGGATCGGTAATCAATGCCAGGCTCCAGCCGCAATAGTGGCCGCCAGCATAACGGAGTGGGGGTGCGTAAATCTACTCAGGATCTCTGCACCGCTTGCTCATAAAAAATCACCCACATGTGAACCAATACCCCTGCCCGCGCGTATATGAGGGACACATATAAAAACCCTACCTGAGTGCGGTGAACAATCCTGCAGAGTCGCCCATCTGCTGTGCTAAATGGGTGCCAGCCAGGCAATGGCCCTCACCTAACCACTATTGCGAGGACTACTGTAGTGAACAAAAACATCTATCCCCTGCTCAGCCTCTATGAACTGATCTCCCAACACGGCCATCCCACTGAGTTTGGTAAGGCTCTCGATGGCATCGAAGTCACCAGTGATCCGGAAGGCTACCATCTGGAGTTTCATGGCAAGGGCGTCAATATCGTCGTTGGCTTTCACAACACCTACAAAGAACAGGGTGACCGCAAGGAAGACCTCGAGCTGTTTTATAAACAGGCTGACCGCCTGATCAAACAATATGGTTCACCAAGAGTCAGAGGGCAAAATCTGTGACATTCCTAGTTACTAAAGCGGTGAACAAACCACTGACAGGTTTGCCCTGTCGGGGTTGCTTGGCGACCTGTAAGAATCGTGATATATGCCAAGGTCGCCCTTGGCGGCTGGTTCGCGACGGCAAGGCAATACCCGCGCTGTCCAGGGTCGATGCCCCCGACAACGCGCAGCCAGCGGCAGAGAAAATATGAAGCGCTTACTGATGATTGCACACGGCAGTCGCAATGAATCCTCGAATGAGGAGGTGAGGTTGCTGGGTGCTCATGTAGCAGCCAGCCTGGCGTTAAACGTTGACGAGGTGTCAGTGGCGTTCCTGGAACTAGCATCACCCACCATTGGCGAGGCATTCGACGATTGCTTTAACCGGGGTGCAGAGGAGGTTGTTGTCTTACCTTATTTTTTAGCCGGAGGTGCTCATGTTGTGAGAGATATACCGGGTGCAATTGAAGCGGTGACGAGGCGATGGTCAGACAAAAAAATAAGGTTGCTTCCTCATATCGGTGCTTCTGAGGCGATGGCGAGCTTAATAGTGCAAGCCTATAACCGTTAAAATTCTTCGGACTTTATTTTCCTGATTAGCCTACAGTTCCTCAAGGGCTGCCAGAGGCAAGCGACGGCCACGATCAGAGAAATCTTTTGTGCCGCTAACCTAGCTGGAGAAGGAATGAGCGTTTCAGTTGCGATTGTGGGTGCGGGAATGGCTGGGGTTTCAGCGGCACAGTTGCTGACGTCCAGGGGTATTGCTGTCGAGGTGTTCGATAAAAGCCGTGGCACCGGTGGGCGAATGGCCAGTAAGCGTATCGGTGATAGTGAGATGCTACCTGTCGATATCGGCACTCAGTCTTTCCAGGCTTGCAGTGACGAGTTCAAAAAGGCGCTGCAGCTATGGCAGCAGCAGGGATGGGCTAAACCCTGGAACCCGGTCACTTATCGGCATCGGCAGGGTGTGTTGTCGAGGTATAACGAGGCTGAGCAAGGTTGGCTGGGCACTCCGCGTATGAGTGCGTTAACCCGACAGCTGTTGGGCGATACTCGACTGCGCTCGAATATTCGAATAACCGCGCTGTTACCTGAAGCAGGGCACTGGCGATTACAGGACAGCACAGGCACCCACTACGGCCCTTATACCCATGTGATCGTTACGGCACCTGCACCCCAGGCAAGCAGGCTGTTGTCGCCGGTGCCTGAGCTGGCAGATGCCGCCAGCCAGCGCCCTATGTTGCCAACCTGGGTCGTGGTATTGGCGTTAGCGTCGCCGCTGGCAACGGCTTTTGACAGAGTCCTTTCAAACAGCCCTCCGCTGGATTATGCGGTGCGCCATTCTGCCAAGCCCGGCCGTGAGGGCGCGCAGGAGGTTTGGGTGCTGCAGGCCTCTGCCTACTGGAGTCTGAGCCATACAGCAACCCCGGTCGATCAGATCATCAAGCAGCTGTCTGCTGCGTTTGCCGAGATGCTGGGGTCTCCATTACCCGCAGTGGTTGCTGCCTTGGCACACCGCTGGCTGTTTGCGCAGGCGGACCACGCATCTCCCATAATCCTGGCCAACCAGGCCTCGACGCTGTTTGCCGGTGGTGACTGGTGTTCTTCAGGAGGCGTGGAGGGCGCTTGGCTGAGTGGCCGTCGAACGGCCGAACGACTCTTAACTGGACTTGGAAGGTGATATGAACAAGGGGCATATGAACAAGGGTGCTATGAATCAGATCAATCCAGAAAAACTACTTCACTCCAAGTGGACTCGGGTCAATCCCAAAGACCGTGAAAAGCACTTTATGGTGACAGCGCTGTATCGGGACACAGGAGGGGATGAGGCTAACAGCATCGTGGATATTGAGTTGCAGGCGGTGGTGACCCGCCGCTCAGAAGCTCTGCCCTGGCAAACGCTGCAACAAGCAGAGCAGTGGCAACCGGGCTGGAAATAATCGGCTTAACTTCCTATCTATATCTTAAAGTAACTCTGGAACAAACGGGGTACCCAGCCGTGAAAACGCAGCGGGGCATCGGTAGCGACCAGGCAGATGCAGTCTTCGCTTCGGTCAGCAATGGGTTGATGGTTCACCTGGTCATCAAGATCGGCGATGCAACCCGGTGTAAATCGACCTATCTCATCGCTATACGAACCGCTCAGTACCAGCGTCAGTTCATTACCCTGATGGCTATGTTCGGGTAAGCAGGTTCCCGGTGCGATCCGCAGCATATACAGTTGCCCGTGCGTGGATGCCAGGGGCAGGTAGCGTATCCCAGGTGCCATTCGTTTCCAGGCCAGCTGATCGGGATCTGTGCGTTCCCAGTCGGTAATAAAGTCGGGGAGGGTTTCCAGGGCTGTTGGGGAGACGGCAGCAGTGTCTGCGGCGGGCTGGTCGAGCATTGCAAACAGACGCTCTTTAAAACCCTCATCCAGGTTTGCCCCAGGCATCGCTTGGATCAGGGTGGCGCCCAGATGCTCGGCTTGCCTTATACGCCGTTGGCATTGCGAGCAGTCTTTGATATGCATATCCAGGACCACGGAAAAATTGCGTTCGACGCTGCAGGCTGCGTAGCTAGTCAGGGTCGCATCGTCAGGGTGATGGGCCTTATTCATCTTTTTAGCAGTCAAAGTAATGCTCCCATACTGAGGCGCAGTTTTTTAAACGCCAGCCTGAGTGACGACTTGACGCTGCCCAGCGGTAATGGCAGTTCGTAGGCAATTTCGCTGTGGGTTTTGCCCTGGTAGTAGGACATATACAGAATCTGTGCTTGTCGCCCTGGTAGCTTTTTGATCGCTTCTTTGATCCGCTGCTGATCAGCCTCAGCGTCGTGATTAAGTTCTTGGGTTTCAGTGGGCCACTCAGGAGGAGCTAGCCGGTCGCTGACCTGGTTCCTGCGAATGTGGTCGATATAACGATTACGAACGATGCGGTAGAGCCAGGTAGAGAGGTTGCCGGCACTGGGGTTGTAGAGGTGTGCTTTCTCCCACACCTGAAGCAGGCAGGCTTGCAGCAGATCTTCGGCCAGTGCGTTGTTAGCGCCACGACTGAGCAGGAAGCTCTTCAGCGGTACGGCAAAGCCATCATAGAGCTGAGTGAACGCCTGGCGATCACGGTGAGTGGCTATTCTAATCATGATCAAAGACCAATCGGCTTCCGTCATTTCGTTGTGCAACCGTTTCGTTAACATGGCTTCTCCCATCCTTTGACTATCCTTACGCGTCAAGGGCGTGATCGGATCACTCCGGGATGAAGTTAGTGAAAGTTAATCCTAACGCAACAACCGCTCTATGAGGGATTGTTTATAGATTACGGCGCTTAGTGTCGTCATCGTAATCAACAAAAGTACAGCACGGGTGATCCAAAGAGCCAGGCCCCGCGTAATCTTCACAAAAACCGGGGGACTTTCACAGATGGCGTTACCACTCAATATAGCCGTAATAGGGTCGGGTATTAGCGGCCTGAGTTGCGCCTGGCAACTGAGTAAAAATCATCGGGTGACCCTATATGAAAAAGATGATTACTTTGGTGGGCACTCGAACAGCATTCAGGTTAATCAGGGGGCGCTGTCGGTCTCGGTAGATACCGGTTTTATGGTATTCAACCCGGCCAGTTATCCCAATCTGGTCGCGTTGTTTGAGCACCTCAGTGTGCCGGTGGTGAAGACCGAGATGTCCTTTTCCGTGTCACTGGATCAGGGGCGGGTTGAATACGCCGGCACTGACCTTAATGGCTTGTTTGGTCAGCGCAGCAACCTGCTAAGCCCTGGGTTTTGGGCCATGTTGAAAGATGTCCTGCGTTTTTATAAAGAGTCGGCTCATCTGGTTGAAACGCTAGATAATCAGGTAACACTGGGGCAGATGCTTGAGCAGCAGGGCTACGGAAGGCGGTTTCGTGATGATCATCTGGTCCCGATGGGGTCGGCTATTTGGTCGACTCCGGCGCAGAAGATGCTCGATTATCCCGCAAAAACCTTTCTGCGCTTCTGCCAGAACCACGGCTTGTTGCAGCTCAAAGACCGGCCTCAGTGGTATACCGTTCAAGGGGGGAGCAGAGTCTATGTTGAGAAACTGGTGTCTCGGCTCGGCGAGCAGGCGCGCTCCAATTCAGCCGCACGTTCAGTACGCCGCCAGAGCCTGGGCGGACGTACTCAGGTGATCGTCACCGATTGGCAGGGGCATGAGCAGAGCTTTGACCATGTGGTAATGGCCTGTCATGCCGACCAGACGCTGAAGTTATTGCGCGATGCCGACGTCCAGGAAAACGCCTTGCTGAGCCCGTTCAAGTTTGAACGTAATCGCGTGCTGTTACATAGCGACTCTCGGCTGATGCCGAAACGCAAGCGGGTGTGGGCCAGCTGGAATTATCTGCGAGAAAATCCCGACAGTCAGTCACTGGCGGTCACCTATTGGATGAACCGGCTGCAACAACTCCCCGATTCTTTGCCGCTGTTCGTCACCCTGAACCCTTTTCAGGAGCCTGAGCGCGACAAGGTTCACGCGGCCTTTCTTTACGACCACCCACTGTTTGATCTGCAGGCACTGGCTGCACAGAAAAAACTCTGGTCGCTGCAGGGTAATCGTAACACCTGGTTCTGCGGTGCCTGGTTTGGTTATGGCTTTCATGAAGACGGTCTGCAGTCGGGGCTGGCCGTTGCCGAAGCCCTGGGAGGCGAGCAGCGGCCCTGGCAGGTGGAGGGTATGTACGATCGTATCCATCTGCCCGACGGTTGGGATCGCAGTCCGAGTTCTGGGGTGCCCGCCAAAGGATGGAGCCCTGACCTGCGCCCCGTTTCAAACCCCCGTGTGAAATACTGATGCGCTCCTGCCTTTACAAGGGCGCGGTAATGCATGAGCGGCTGCGTCCGCGCCAGCACCGGTTTAGTTATGAATTCACCAGCTGGCTGCTTGATCTTGATGAACTTCCTGAACTAGATAGCTCTTTAAGGTTGTTCTCCTACAACCGACCGGGGCCCTTTAGCTTTTATGAACGTGATTTTGGCCCAGGCCAACCCACAGGTCTCAAATTGCATATCCAGGCGTTGGTCGAGCAACAGGGGCTGGGCCAGGTTGAGCGCGTTTGCCTGTTATGTCAGCCCCGCTGCCTGGGCTATATGTTCAATTCGATTAGCACCTATTTCTGCTATGGCGCTCAGGATCAGTTGGTTGCGATCATCTATGAAGTGACCAGCACCTTCGGTGAGCGTCACCTTTACTTGCTGCCCGCCGATCAGCCCTCCACCGATCCCCCCCCCCCTTTGCTGCAGCAGGTTAAAAAGCAGCTGTATGTGTCCCCCTTTATGCCTATGGACTGCCGCTATCGTTTTCAGGTCAAGCCACCAGCAGCGTCTTTCAGTGTGCTGATCCGTCAGGATGACCAGAAAGGGGAGTTGTTTCGTGCCCACTGGAGCGGTAAACGCCAGCCCTTGAATGGCACTGCCCTGTTGCGTGCATTGCTGCGCCCGCCGATGACGTTGAAAACCACCCTCGCCATTCACTGGCAGGCCCTGCGCCTATGGCTCAAAGGTGTGCCGGTGGTGCAATTTACCAAGACCCAACCCTACCAGGTCAGCCTGGGTCAGTGGCAAGAGGAAAAATAAGATGAAACAACAGGATCTTCAGACCAAGGTGCTGGCCGCCGCCCTTACCGAGCCTTTCGATAGCGACAGCAGTTCCAAACCCCTTGCTATTCGTTATCTGGCCAGCAAACTTGAACAGTTGGGTGTATCCCGGGTCAGGCTGGTGGCTGAAAGTGGCCATTGCTGGACGATCGGCCGAGTCGATCACAACGTGGCGGTTCCCGTGATTACCTTGCATAACAAGCGCGCCCTGGCCCGCGGCTGGTTTGGCGGACTGATGGGCTGGGCCGAAGGTTTTATGGCGGGGGATTGGAGCTGTAGTCGGCTGCTGGATGTCACCGACTGGGCAATGGCCAATGAGGCCGCCTTCGAGAGCGCTTTTGACGGCGGCCGAATTTCAGCGTTGCTGAACAGGCTCTATCACCTGTCGCACAATAACAGTCGCCGGGGCAGTCGGCGCAATATTGCCTTTCATTACGACCTGGGAAATGAGTTCTATCGACTCTGGTTGGACCCGTCGATGACCTACTCGTCGGCGTTGTTTAGCCATACAGATCAGAGCCTGGCCGCTGCTCAGCAGCATAAATACCAACGGGTTCTGGAATTGATTGCGCCTGAACCCCAGCAGTCTGTCCTGGAGATCGGCTGTGGCTGGGGCGGCTTTGGAGAGGCCTTGCTCGGACAGTCAAACGCGGACTGGTACGGCGTGACCCTGTCCAAAGAACAGTTAGCCTGGACGCAGTCCCGACTGGGGGTCTTTGCTGAGCGAGCGAGCGCCCGCCTGACCGACTATCGCGATCTTGAACAGCGCTATGATCATATCGTCTCGATAGAGATGCTGGAGGCGGTGGGCGAGGCCAACTGGCCGACCTACTTCAACAAGATTAAAACACTGCTCAAACCCGGCGGCAGAGCCGTCATTCAGGTGATCACTATCGCTGATGAGCGTTTTGAAAGCTACCGCAAGGGTGCTGACTTTATTCAGCGTTATATCTTTCCCGGCGGCATGCTGCCGAGTCCGGCGGCTATGCGGGAACAGATTGCGGCTGCCGGGCTTACGCTGATCCATGAGGAAGGCTTCGGCGCTGATTATGCCCGCACCCTGAGTCTTTGGAGCCAAGCCTTTGAACAGGCCTGGCCGCAGATAGAAACGCTTGGCTTTGATGAGCGTTTCTATCGCATGTGGAACTATTATCTAGCCTATTGCGAGAGCGGCTTTAAAACGGGTGCGATCGATGTCCGATTCTATCAGCTCAGCACTGACTGCTAAGCAGCGCTGGGCCTATGCACTACCGGCATTGGCGCTGGCGCTGCCGACCCTGCCTTTCTACGTTCTTTTACCGGTCTTCTATGCCGATTTCACCCGCCTGACGTTGGCACAGGTGGGCATCTGGCTGATGCTGGCGCGGCTGTTTGATGTGCTCAGTGATGTTCTGGCCGCACGTTTCTGCGATCGCCCCCTAGGCTGGATGGGACGTAAAGGCTGGATCGTTGTGGGTGCGATCTTGGCGGCACCGGGTTTATGGGCCCTGAGTTCGCCACCCGCGGGCGCAGGCGCCGCGTGGCTGTTTTTTAGCAGTGTGCTGCTTTATAGCGGTTGGACGCTGATACAGATCCCCTATACTGCCTGGCTTGCCAGCTTGGGTACCTCGCCCGGGCAGCGACTGGATCTGAGCAGTCGCCGTGAAACCCTGGGGATGATTGGCCTTGTGCTCTCAGCCTGTTGGCCGGCGATGGGGGCCTGGCTGGGTTGGTCAACCGCACAGGTGTTTCAGTATCTGGCGATCACTGCCCTACTCTGGGGCGCGTTAAGCCTGCTGTGGATGCTTAAAACTCTGCCTCAACCCGGAAGCGGCGGGGAGAACGCGGGAAATTTCGAGTGGCGATCGCTGTTCGTCTTGCCATATCAGCGGCGCCTGATGCTGGTGTGGTGGACCAACGGCCTGGCCAATGCGGTCGCCGCGGTGCTATTTCCACTGGTGATTAGCGATTGGCTGATGCTGGACGATTCACAGCGTGGCCCGTTTCTGCTGATCTATTTTTTAGCCGCGTTACTGACGCTACCGCTATGGAAACGCCTAGCTGAACGCGTCCTGCAGCCTAGAGCATGGTGCTGGGCGATGCTGCTGGCCATCGCCGCCTTCATGTCGTTACCGCTGCTGCCGCCGTCCTCTGTGGCTTATATGGTGGTAGTGGTTATCACGGGCGCAACTCTGGGGGCCGATCTGGTGCTGCCTCACAGCATTCAGGCGTCGGTGGTCAGCTGGGAGCAGCGCCAGCATGGCCGTTTTCAACCCGCATTGCATTACGCCGGTGCCAGTCTGGTCATTAAACTGTCGCTGGGGGTGGGGGTGGGCTTAGCCCCTCTGCTGCTCAGCATCGGCGGTTGGCAGGATGCGCTAGAAACGCAATCTGAAGCTGCTCGATGGTCGCTTATAGTGATCTATTCCTGGTTGCCCTGCGTATTAAAGGGTATGGCGGTCGCCTTAATGTGGGGCTTCCCCGATCTGGATAAGCAACCCGCGACCTCAGGGTGATTGAGGCCAAGGCCCTCAGCGATGAAAGGATCTCACGATGAAAATTTTTCTGACAGTGGTATTGATGGCTCTGCTCACAGGGTGCAACGGCATGAACGTACAACAGTTTGAAAATGCGAAACTAAAACTCTCTCTGGAGCAGTACTTTGCAGGCACTACCCATGCCTGGGGCATCTTCGAAGACAGGTTCGGCCAGCTTCGCCGTCAGTTCAGAGTGACCATTGAAGGCCGGATGGAGGGCAATATTCTGGTGCTGGATGAGCAGTTTGATTATGCCGACGGTGAGCAGGACCGGCGTATTTGGCGCATCAAGAAACTGGATGCTAACCGCTATCAGGGCAGTGCGGACGATATAACCGGAACCGCCGCCGGCGAGATCGCGGGTAATGCGCTGCATTGGCGCTACCAGATGAATCTTGCCGTGGGTGACCGCAGTTACAGAGTCCACTTTGATGACTGGATGTGGCTACAGCCGGGCGGAGTGATGATTAATCGCGCTACAGTGTCAAAATGGGGCATCAAGCTCGGCACGGTAACGCTGTTCTTTAGCAAACAGGATCATCCGTTATGAAACACTTAATCCGGGTGGCCGCAGCTATAGTGACGGTTTTGGTGCTGTTGCCGACAGTATCTGCTCAAGCCCATCCCTGGCGTTCCCTGTACGGCGACCAATTGATCTTTGACGTCTACCGTAACGGTGACCGGGTAGGACAGTACAGTACCGAGTTTCGAGGTGAAGGGGATAACTGGCTGGTCGAGGCACGCATGGAACTGGATCTTAAATGGTTGTTTTGGAATTACCGTTATCGTTATAACGCCACCGAGACCTGGCAAGAGGGCGAGCTGGCCGGACTCGAGGTTCACATCGACAGCGACGGTGATCTGCAGGCCTTTAGTTTCGAGCGTCAGGGGCAGTGGTTGCAGGGAGCACAGGGTGAGAAGATTGAACTGCCGGTGCTGGCGACTCATCATTACGATGCTTCTGTCGTCGATCGCGACCGGGTAATCAATACGCTGACGGGCAAGCTTAATCACATCAGGGTTCAGCCCCTGGGCATAGAAATCCTGTCGGCGGGGGGGCAACCTCTCAGCGCCAGACGGTATCAATACAGCGGTGATCTGACCCGGACGGAGGTCTGGTATGACCCCCGCGGGCGTTGGGTAGGGTTGGAATTTGTGGATCAGCGAGGCGCTACTATAACGTTTAAATGCCAGCACTGCGGTTATGGAGGCCCACTGTGAAGGATGCAAAGCCTGTCGCTTGGGTAACGGGAGCCAGCCAGGGTATTGGCCGGGCTCTGTGTTTAGAGCTGGCCCGCCGGGGATGGAAGGTCGCCGCCAGTGCTCGCAGCCTGGACCGGCTGCAGGCCTTGGAAAAGGACGACTCAGTCAGCCCCGGTTCGATCAGGGCTTTCTGCCTGGATGTTCGCGATCCTTCTCAGTGTGAACAGGTTCTCGAGCAGATCAGTCATACCTGGGGGCCTGTGGAGTTGGCGGTACTTAATGCAGGTACGCACCGCTCATTTGCGGTCAACGATATCAGTGTCGATGCGGTCAGGGAGTTGCTGGATATGAATGTGATGGGCACGGTCAATGTGCTGGTGCCGTTGTTGCGGCAGATGCAACCCTTAGGTAAAGGGCGTATCGGGGTGGTAGCTTCGCTGTCGGGCTACCGGGGCTTACCCTCGGCCAGTGGCTACGGCGCCAGCAAAGCCGCGCTGATCAATCTGTGTGAGTCGTTACGCATCGAGCTTCATGGCAGCGGTGTCACCCTGCAGGTGATCAACCCAGGTTTTGTAAAAACGCCGCTCACTGATCAAAACACCTTCGCGATGCCTGACCTGATCAGCGCCGAACGTGCCGCCTGTTATATTGCCGACGGCCTGCAACGCGAGCGCTTCGAGATCCGTTTTCCGCCGCGCTTTGCCTTAATGATGGGCCTGTTACGCCATCTTCCCTACAGTATCTACCTGCCTTTAATAGGCCGATTAACCCGGAAGTGACCATGCCAAGTACGCTGCAACGACAGGGGTTGGAAACCTATATAGCACTGTTTAATCGTCTGGATGAGGGCGAACTTGTCCTCCCGGACTCTGTGAGCGCGGCTATTGAATTCAGTGATCCCTTCTGCAGGCTGCAGGGTCGAGATGCCTTGGCCAGCTATCTGCAAGATTTTGCTAAGCAGGTCAGCCAACCGCGGTTCGAGATCCTCGTCCGGGCCTGGGATGTTGATACCTGTCTGCTGCGCTGGAACTTCAGGGGTGGTCTTAAAAAGCCCGGTGACTGGCATTTCCCCGGTGTCAGCGAGTTACATTTTGATGATGCCGGGCGGGTAGTAAAGCATGTGGACCACTGGGATTCCGGTCGTTATTTTTACGCGCGGCTCCCTCTGCTGGGTTGGATTATTCGCCTTATTAACGGCAGGATCAATAAAGATCGTCATTAAAAAGGTTGTGTAGTAGTTAGTTGTTATAAAGGATTACAAGATCGTCGGACTAAAGTCCGACCTACAAGCCTAACCTACAAAAGAAACATAGCTCCTGTGGGGCGCCGCCCCCGTTATTTCGCGAACAGTTGTGATAAGTCATTGAACGCCTTGAATTCAAGCGCATTTCCCGAGGGATCAAGGAAAAACATAGTGGCCTGTTCACCGGCTTCACCTTCGAAGCGAATGTAGGGCTCGATGTTGAACCGGATGTCGGCCGCGATTAGTCGATCTCGCAAGGTTTTCCAATCTTCCATTGCCAGGATGACGCCAAAATGTGGAACGGGCACCTCATGGCCATCGACAGGGTTGTGATGAACGGGCTTTTCGCTGCTGCCTTCGAGTGCTGGCTTATAATGCGCGACGATTTGGTGACCGTAGAGGTCAAAATCGATCCAGGTATCGGTGCTGCGGCCTTCCGGAAGGCCGAGGATCTCACCATAAAAACGTCGCGCTTCCTTGATGTCATGAACCGGGAATGCGATGTGGAAGGGGCGTATAGCGGACATGTAACCTCACAATAATCGGTATTTTAAAACAGGGTCAGGCTTTCATAACTTCATATATTTTAAAACAGGGTCAGGCTTTCATAACTTCATAAACAAAACAAAAACAGGGTCAGGCTTTCATAACTTCATAAACAAAACAAAAACAGGGTCAGGCTTTCATAACTTCATAAACAAAAAAGGAGTAAACCCTGGCCCGGATCTCTGCTTACGATCCCGGTTTTTCAAAGAAATATCAAGTTATGAAAGCCTGACCCCAGCTTTGACTCCTCTCTTGAAAAGAGGGCCATCCGTTCGCTTAAAAGCCTTCCAGAACGATTTTGCCGATAGCGCTACCCGATTCCAGTTCCGCGTGTGCTGCCCTGAGGTTGGCGGCATTAATCGTACCCAGATTTTTACCCAGGGTCGTCTGGATATAACCCTGGTCAACCAGATCTGCGACGCGGCTTAGCAGGCGGCTCTGCTCAATCATATCGTCCGCCTGATGCATACTGCGGGCATACATAAATTCTATATGCAGCGACAGGCTCTTGGGCTTCATCTTCATGATCTCCAGAGGGGTTGCCGGATCATCGATCATCGCAATCTTGCCAAACGGTTTAAGCAGCTCCGTATAGGTCTCAAAGTAGCTGGCGGTGCCGTTAAGACTGGCGACATGACTGACCTGGCCCAGGCTTTGGCTCTCGATCAGGGCATCTATCTGAGGCTTGAGTGGCTGGGTATGATCGATCACATAATCGGCGCCCAGCTTCTTGACCCAGGCCTGGGAGCTTTCACGTGATGCCGTGCCGATCACCGTGGCACCGGTGATCGCCTTGGCCAGCTGAACCAGGATGGAGCCCACGCCGCCTGCAGCACCGATCACCAGGATCACCTCGTCTGATTTCTCGGTGGCCCCCGGTGCCTGCTGTTGGATACCCAGATGTTCAAACAGCAGCTCCCAGGCGGTGATGGTGGTCAGTGGCAGAGCCGCTGCTTCGGCATCAGCTAAGCTTTTAGGCTTGTGCCCCACAAGGCGCTCATCAACCAGTTGATACTCTGCATTACTGCCCTGGCGGGTGAGATCACCGGCATAGTAAATCTGGTCGCCTGGCTTGAACTGGGTCGCGGACTCACCGGTCGCGACCACTTCACCGACGGCATCCCAGCCGATTACCTTGTAGTCAGCGCCGGGGGCGGCGACCTTCATTCGAATCTTGGCGTCCACCGGGTTTACCGCGATGGCTTTAACCTTAACCAGCAGGTCATGGCCGCTGGCGATGGGCTGTGGCAGTTCGATATCGATTAAAGATTCGGAATCGGTGATCGGTAAAGAGTGGATATAGCCGATAGCTTTCATAAGGTTCTCTCCAGTGGGGGTGTCAGTCTGCTGGTCATTGTAGGTAGCAACCTTGGCGAGCTGTTGGAAGAGAGTGTGCACCTCGATTGTTCGACTATAAACAGTATAATAATTGAATCATTATCAAATGGTTTTTGACAATATGCTGTTACAAGATTTTCAGGTCGTCCTCAAAGTCGCCGAGTTTCGGAGCATTACCGCCGCAGCGGTGGATTTAGATATGCGAACCGCGACCGCCAGCGCGGCGCTCAAGCGGGTCGAGAAATTCTTGGGCGTGGACCTGTTTATCCGTACCACCAGGCAGCTCAGGTTATCGAGTGCGGGGGTGCGGTATCTCCCCCAGTGTGAGCAAGCGCTGCAGATGCTCGATCAGGCCCGGCAGACGATGAAAGAGGAACTGGATACGGTCGAGGGTGAGTTACGCATCGCCCTGTCATCGGATTTAGGCCGCAACCTGGTCATGCCCTGGCTAGATGAATTTATGGAGAGCTATCCGAATGTCAGCGTGAGAGCGAGCATCAGCGACAGTAAGATCGATTTTTACCGTGATTCTGTGGATATGGCGCTGCGCTATGGTTCACCCGATGAGGCCAACCTGTACGGCTTTAAGATTTGCAACGTTCCGAGAATACTCTGTGCGACGCCTGAGTACCTCGATAGCCAGGGCACGCCCGGGCATCCGCATCAACTGGCTTCACATAATGGCCTCTTTTATCAACTGCACGACATCCTTTACAATGTCTGGAGCTTCAGCCGCCAGGGCGTCGACTATAAAATCAAGATGAGCGGCAACCGGGCCTCTAATGATGGCGATCTGGTCAGGCGTTGGTGTGTGGCAGGCAGGGGTCTGGCAGTTAAATCCTGCCTGGACATCTCTGCCGACCTGTTAGCGGGCAACGTCGTTAATGTGATGCCGGCGTTTACGCCGAGATCAACTGAACTCTGGCTGGTCTTTCCGAGCAGACAATCGATTACGCCGGCTGCCCGACGGCTCAGAGATATGTTCAAAGAAAAAAGTATCGGTATTCTTAAGCAGTTGATCCAAGACGGTATTATGGACGAGACAGTGCTAGGAGGCTGACCGCCCCGAGTCCCCCGTTGCGGCTATTTTAGCGTATCGGAACAGGTTGAGTTCTAAGGTGACAGGACTTTTCTATCTCACTTATTTCAGCACTTATTTCAGCACTTATTTCAGCACTTATTCCAGCACTTAATATGGTTACTTATCATGGCTTTAATTCTTAATAATTATAATATTATTCGTATTTCAAAGGGGTCGAATATCATTAACTGCACGATATTGAAAATGTGCTACGACTACGCGGTTGTTAAATTCGAAGGTAGCAAGTACAAGGTGCCGTATAGCTATATGCATAAGGTTGTCGGTCATGAGCTTCTGGTGCCTGCAGATTAAAGCCTGCAGATTAAGGGCCTGCAGATTAAGGCCCGCTGATCGCAGTAACGATGGCTGCGCCAGTATTAGCGTGAATTAGATCAGGGAGATAGCTGTGCAGTTATATCGATGTATTTGGGTGTGGGTCCTCGGGTTGATGTGGCTACTGTCATCGGCACTGCTCGCCGAGCCTCTATTTGAAGAGCAGTCCCTAAGTCGCGACCGGGAGGCCCTGGATCAGACCGTTAAAGAGTACCGGGATAGCGGTACGGCCTTAGGTGAGCGTATAGCCGCGATGCTGGAGGTGCAGGATACCGACTTTGCGCTGCTGCCCTACGAACAAAATTACGCGCTCTGGAGTTATACCGATGCCATCAACACTGATGTCTACCGACAGCCGGGGAGCAACGTCGCCGATGGGCTCGACCAGAACGAGGCCAAGTTTCAGCTGAGCCTGATGTTTCCCCTCTGGCGCGGAATCCTGGGTCCGCGTACCGCCCTGTCTGCATCCTATACCCAGCTGGCATTGTGGCAGGCCGCCAATGGCGATATCTCAGCACCCTTCAGGGAGACCAATTACGAACCTCAGCTGTTCCTGGTGCTGTTGCCACAACTCGAATGGGCCGGCTGGCATTTTGACTGGCTAGAGGTGGGTATCAATCATCAATCTAACGGTCGCAGTGAACCCCTGTCTCGAAGCTGGAACCGGCTCTACGCCAATATCGCCGTCGAGCACGAGCGTTGGGTGATCAGGGTTAAACCCTGGTATCGGATTCCAGAATCGAGCCAGGAGGATGACAATCCCGATATTAGCGATTATCTGGGCCACTATCGGCTGAGCCTGGCCTATAGGGCGCATGACCAGGTGCTGACCGCCCAGAGCCGCTATAACTGGAACACCAATATGGGGAGCCTGGAGTTGGGCTGGAGCTACCCGATCACCCGCAGGGTGAGACTCTATGCCCAGTGGTTCAGCGGTTATGGCGATACCCTGATCGATTACAATCACTATCAGAACCGCTTCGGCATCGGCGTGATGCTTAACGATCTGCTGTAACTGTGGGTCGGAATTTATTCCGACAATGCTGGCAAGTGCCTCCATTGTCGGGCTGAAGCTCGACCCAGTGTGCCCGGCATGGGACAAAACTTGTTACCTGTAAGGGGGTAGCCGGAGGTAGTAACGACAACCGTAGCGAAGCGCAAGGGGGAAGCCGCGAGGCCAGCCTGAAAGCAGCGTCTAGCAAAGGCACGACCGTAGGAACACGAACAGACAGTGAGGCCGGGTGTGGGCGATGAGTGTGCTGGGTGCCACGAAATCCAACTGTCACCGAAAGACGCAGCAGGTAGAGCCTGGCGGCGCGGGCCGTTAGTTTTGGCACCTTACCCGGGGAGATATCTCCCGTGAGAGCGAGAGAGAGAAGTCAGCAGATGCCATAGTAGCGAAGAAGTCTCTGTAATGGAGATGGCGCGAAGGGCAGAAGAACCATTAACGCCGGCTTAGACCTTCGAACGAAAAGCGAGGGAGTATTTTGAAATAGACGGGCAGGGCGGAGGTGGATTCCTCAGTGATAGCGCACCGTAAAATGCAAGCGATTCGTTCGGGCGGTACATGGATCTTCTGGATAAAGAGTTGGAGAGGCGAGGACTGAGTTTTTGCCGCTATGCGGATGACCTGAATATCTATGTTGGCAGCGAACTGAGCGCGGAACGCGTGTTCGAGAGCATCAGCCAGAGGGTAGAGAAGCACCTTAAGTTAACCATCAACTGAGACAAAAGCGGAACCGGACGGCCCTGGGAACCTAAGTTCCTGGGGTTTCGACTCAGGCAGGACTGCGAGATAGGCGTGGCTAAAAGTAGCCTGGAGGCTTATAAGGCGAGAGTTCGCCAGCTCTGGGATCTAAGCAAAGCCTGACAAGTCTACAGCTTAGAGATGCTTAGGTTCGCTATGTGTGGGGTTGGTGGAATTACTTCGGAATTGCCGTCGAGAACGTGGCAAGGATTTCATCCTGGACGTGCAGGCATGAAATAAGTGGCACCGGGTTCAACCGCCGGATGCGTAAAACCGCATGTCCGATGGTGTGGGAGGGGTAACGGGCGAAATCCTGTTACCTCCACCCGATCAAGGGGAGTTGAGTGGTGTATTTTGTGGGTCGGGCATATCTCCCAACTAACTAATACAGAGCTAAAAACCCCGGCAATCAATGATTGCCGGGGTTTTTTATGTGGGTAGGGCTTTTCGCCCAGACTTTTTATCCTAGGCTTTTAACCCAGGGTTTTAGCAACAAACTCCCAGTTTACCAATGCCCAGAAGGCATGCATGTCATCAGGACGCACGTTGCGGAAGTCGATGTAATAGGCATGTTCCCAGAGGTCGAGTCTGCCCAGGCCCAGGCGTGCGCGGCGACTGGATCCCGATGCGCGGGTTGATCTGGCGGGCGTCTACTGCATGCTGCTGTGGATCGATGAGGCGTCAGTCTGCTAGAGGCTGTGCTCAGCATCGAGACCACGCACCCGCTGGCCCTGAACCGATTAGCCTGGTGTCGCCTGAAGTCTGGCGCGCAGGAATAGGCCCGCGTCTGTATCAGGCCTTGGCGGATCGGGTTCATGGAGTGCGCCGGCCCAGCCTTGAAGGGGCCGTGCGCTCGGGGTTGCTGCTGCAGCTGGCGTCGGCCTGGGAAAAACGCCAGGCATATGCTTTGGCTTTGGCGGTTGAGGCCAACGATTCCACCAAGCAGCGGCTGGGTTACAGCCCTCAAGACCATCCCTGAACTGCTCCCGTACCAGCCCCTGTTCTTGAGGGTCGTGTCTGGCTGTTCGGGCGTCCGGCCGCCGGATGATTCCGGCGGGCCGTAGCGCTAAGCGGGTTGATCTGCGTCTCGTCGCCGGTCTGAATAACGGCAACGCCTCTTGGGAGACTACAAACGTAGCAACTGGCATGCCCGAGTGCCTTGATCTGGATTAAGTGTGCTGCAGATCAGGCGGTACCAGCACTCTTACTTGAAAAAAGGACGCTCCAGCTCCCTGTAGGTCGGCAGCTGAAGGCTCCTGCAATACCTGCACTTCCCACGTCCCTATGGGTCGGACTTTAGTCCGGCGATGGCGGCTCCATTCAACACTAGGGTTGCGTCCTTACGGGCCTCGTTTAGCCTGCATATCCTCGTTAGTAATGGAATAAGTTTGGGCAAACTAGAGCCGTAATCGGTACCCAAAACTAACCACTCATTCTAAAGGTGGTTCAGTAGTCAAATGCGTGACAAAACGCATATTTAAGAATACCCTCCCGGCAAGTATTTATAAATCAATTATATATACGTCAATATAGGATATATGACGTTAATAATATTAATACCATACAGGGAGTTTTGTAGATGGGTCTTCAGTTAAAAGTCGTTGTTTCTGATCAAGTTTCTTTCGTGGCTCTAGACGAGCCGCTCGCGGTTATTCCAGCCAAGACCTCGGCGATCTACACTCTTGTCGATAGCAATGGCGAACCTGTCATCGAAGATCTGGTGCTCAAGCGCAAAGGAAGTGATTTAGAAATCGAGGTTGACGGTGAACCTGTTGCCAGCATCGGCGATTTTTATGCCACCGAAGGCCCTGTAATCTATAGCGTCGAGGGTGCCCTGAATCCCGCAGAAGAGCTGGCCGTTCAGGGCGGTCCCTCTGCCGTCGACGATGGCATCGTATGGCAGGCATCTGCAACGGATACTCAGGGTTTTGGCATGGGTGCCGTCTTGTTGGGTGCTGGCGCTGCGGGTGCCGCCGCGTTTGCCGTGGGTGCTTACAATGACGACGGGTCAGAGCCTGATACGACAGCACCTGCAACCAGCACGAGGGTGGTGGTCACCGATGATCAGGGTTCAGTGACAGGCGCCCTCAACTCGGGCGACAGCACTGACGATACCGCGGTGGTGCTCAGCGGCAGCAACGAGCCTGGCTCCACCGTCCAAATCTATGACGGCACAGAGTATCTGGGTGAAGCCGTGGTTGACGGCACGAGCTGGAGCTACAACGCTCCGATTGACGATGGCACCACCTACCAGTTCAACACGAAAGAAACCGATACCGCGGGCAACGAGAGTGCTGCCACCAGCAACTTCGAAGTAACCGGGGATACGGCAGCTCCTGCCACCAGCACGAGGGTGGTGGTCACCGATGATCAGGGTTCAGTAACAGGCCCCCTCAACTCGGGCGACAGCACCGATGACACCGCAGTGGTGCTTAGCGGCACCAACGAGCCTGGCTCCACCGTCCAGGTCTATGACGGCACAGAGTATCTGGGTGAAGCCGTGGTTGGCGTCACGAGCTGGAGCTACAACGCTCCGATTGACGATGGCAAAACCTACCAGTTCAACACGAAAGAGACCGATACTGCGGGCAACGAAAGCGATCCCACCAGCAACTTCGAAGTAACCGGGGATACGGCAGCCCCTGCCACCAGCTCTATGGTGGTGGTCACCGATAATCAGGGTTCAGTGACAGGCGCCCTCAACTCGGGCGACAGCACTGACGATACCGCGGTGGTCCTCAGCGGCAGCAACGAGCCTGGCTCCACCGTCCAGGTCTATGACGGCACAGAATATCTGGGTGAAGCCGTGGTTGACGGCACGAGCTGGAGCTACAACGCTCCGATTGACGATGGCCAAACCTACCAGTTCAACACTACAGAGACCGATACTGCGGGCAACGAGAGTGCTGCCACCAGCAACTTCGAAGTAACCGGGGATACGGCAGCACCTGCCACCAGTTCGAGGGTGGTGGTCACCGATGATCAGGGTTCAGTGACAGGCCCCCTCAACTCGGGCGACAGCACCGATGACACCGCGGTGGTGCTTAGCGGCAGCAACGAGCCTGGCGCTACCGTCCAGGTCTATGACGGCACAGAGTATCTGGGTGAAGCCGTGGTTGACGGCACGAGCTGGAGCTACACGGCCAGCATTGACGATGGCACCACCTACCAGTTCAACACGAAAGAAACCGATACCGCGGGCAACGAAAGCGATGCCACCAGCAACTTCGAAGTAGCCGGGGATACTACCGCACCAACGGTGCCCACGGTCACCCAGCAGAGTACCTCGGACACCACGCCGGTTATCAGCGGCACAGCAACCCTGGTCGGCGCTGAGACCCTGAGCGTCACGGTGAATGGCGCGACCTATAACGAGGTGGCGGTTACTGCGGCGGGTGACTGGTCGATCAATACGCAAATCACGACGCCAGACAGCGGGGCGATCAATGCCTTTATCGATGGCAACAGCTACGAGGTCATAG
>JBLIEQ010000011.1:0-117013 GCA_047633175.1 Motiliproteus sp.
GCGTGCCGGGTGGTGTAGTAGATATTCTGGACATCGGCAAACACCGCAATTCGGGTCATGGTCGGCGGCTCTAGCGCAGCTGGCGAAAGCGACAGGATTTACCCTTCAGGGAGCCTTCTGCCAGCTTGTTCATCGCCACCTTGACTACCGAGCGGTTAACCGCCACATAAGCCCAGTGATCAAACATCTGGATCTTGCCGATCTGATCACCCTGAATACCGTCGGTGCCGGTCAGGGCGCCGACAATATCGCCGGGCCTTATTTTTTGCTTCTTGCCACCGTCAATCTGCAGCGTGGTCATGGCGGGGGTATGGGGCGGGGTATTCAGCAGTTTGGTGGGGGGCAGGGGTTCGGTCTTCAGGCTCTGGTCGAGATACGCCTCGAGTCCGATCATCTTATGCTGCTCTTTATCGGTATACAGGGTGCAGGCGGTGCCCTTGTTGCCCGCGCGTCCGGTGCGGCCGATGCGGTGGACATGCACCTCGTTATCGTTGGAGATCTGGTAGTTGATCACCGCATCCAGGGCATCGATATCCAGGCCGCGAGCGGCGACATCGGTCGCGACCAGCACCGAGGCGCTCTTGTTGGAGAAGCGCACCAGGGTCTGATCCCGGGCTTTCTGATCCAGATCGCCATGCAGCGCCAGGGCGGTAAAGCCGTAGTTATAGAGCTCGTCGGCGACCGCCTGGGTCTCGCGCTTGGTGTTGCAGAACACCACCGCCGAATCGGGACGATAGTGCTGCAGCAGCAGGCGTACCGCGGTCAGGCGTTGATCGTCGCTCTCGACCTTATAAAAATGCTGGCTGATAGTGCTGTCTTCCTGATGGGAGGCGGCCTCGACCATCACCGGCTCGATCATCACCCGCTTGGCAACAGACTGGATCTGCTCGGGGAAGGTGGCACTGAACAGCAGGGTCTGGCGCTTGGCCGGGGCGTGCTCGATGATCGCATCCAGGGTCGACTGGAACCCCATATCGAGCATCCGGTCGGCTTCATCCAGGACCAGCGAGTGGAGATGTTGTAAGTTGAGCGAGCCTTTGCGCAGGTGTTCCTCGATCCGCCCGGGGGTACCGACCACGATATGGCAGCCGTGTTCCAGGGAGCCGATCTGGGGGCCGAACGGCATGCCGCCGCAGAGGGTCAGGATCTTGATGTTATGAATCGTACGCGCCAGTTTACGCAGCTCTTTAGCCACCTGATCGGCCAGCTCACGCGTCGGGCAGAGTACCAGTGATTGCACTCGGAACCGTTTGACCTCCAGTTGCTGCAGCAGCCCCAGGCCGAAGGCCGCCGTCTTACCCGACCCCGTTTTTGCCTGCGCGATCACGTCCTTACCCTCGAGAATGGGCGGCAGGCTCTGCGCCTGGATCGGCGTCATCTGCAGATAACCCAGAGAATCCAGATTTTGCAGTAACGAGCTGTGCAGTTTGAGAGATGAAAATTCAGTAGAGTCCAAAATGTCGTTCCTTTCTGTGTAGGGTCTTGTGCTTGTCATGTCTTGTAATAAGGAGCTGTATAAAGAGCTGTATAAGGTCCTGGTAGGTCCTGTATAGGGAGCAGCACCCGAGGTAAACGCAGGCGTAAAGAACCTGGGGTCGGGTGACTGAAATTGCCGCAGACGGTAATTATCCCACTTGCGGCAGGCGGTAGCTAGTCCTCTCGCCTGCTCAGGGCAGCAGCCCGTTTGGCGGTTACTCTTGCTGGACGGCAGAGGTTTGAGTGGGGGCGTCTTGGAGGCACTGTTGCAGCTGTTTTTGTTGTTCATACTGCTCCCTCTTGGACTCGTACAGGGCCAGGCCGAGCGCAACAATAAGACAGATACAGATAACGACAAAATTGCGGTAGCGGTTGATCGCTTTGGTCTGATCCATGGGGTTGCCTGTTTGTCTTTAAAAAAGGGCCAATAGAGGGCCAAAAAAGGGCGAAAAAAGAGGGTTAAACAGAGAAAGGTCGGTACTGACAGTCATGTCAGTTATACTTGTCGGCCAATTTTGCCAAGGTTATAGCACGATGTCGAATTCCGATTCTCCGCAGAGATTAGCGACCCTGTTACAACAGGCTTTTGAGCGCCGTCAGCCGCTGCTCGAGCAGCTGGCCAGGGAATCAACCGATTGCTATCGCTTGTTTCACGGCACCAGTGAGGGTGAGCCGGGACTGACTGTGGATCGCTATGGCCCGCAGCTGATTATCCAGAGTTTTCATCGGCCGTTGGATGCCATCGAGTTGGAGGCTATCGTTGTCCAGGTGAACAGTCTGCTTGGGGTTGAGTTGCAACCCTTTTATCACGCGCGTCAGACCAGTCAAACCAGTAGCGAGTCTAAGCAGGTGTTAGAGGGGGCGAATGCGGCTTCGGCAGCGGTCTGTTCCGAACTGGGGGTTAACTACCGAACCCGCGGCGTGCATAGAGGCATAGATCCTCTGCTTTTTCTGGATCTGCGCGCCGCCCGGCGCTGGGTACAGTCCAATTGCGCCGGGTTGAGTGTGTTAAACCTGTTTTCCTACACCTGCGGCCTGGGTGTGTGCGCGGCGAAAGCGGGTGCCGCCCATGTCGTTAATATCGACTTCGCCAAGTCGGCGCTGGCGGTCGGGCGGGAGAATGCCACGCTGAATGAGCTGGCGGAGGATAAGATCCAATTTATCCATTCAGATTTCTTTCCAGCTATTCAGCAGCTTGGAGGACAGGTGGTCCGGTTTCGGCGTGGTCGCGATGCCCCGCCACCCAAGCACTATCAGCGCTTTGAAGCCCAGCAGTTTGATCTGGTGTTTCTGGATCCGCCACGCCTGGCCAAGAGCCCCTTTGGCACGGTCGATCTGGTCCGCGATTATCCCAGTGTGTTCAAGCCCAGTCTGCTGGCAACCAAGCCCGGCGGACGGCTGATCTGCACCAATAACGTCGCCGAGGTCGATCGCGATGCCTGGCTGGATCAGCTGCAACGCTCGGCTGCTAAGGCAGGAAGGCCCATCAAAGGGATCGAACTGCTCGAACCAGAAGCGGATTTCCCCAGTTTTGATGGCAAACCACCGTTAAAGATGGCGGTGCTAGAGGTCTAGCAGCCCCTGTGAGTCGGCCCCTGTAGGTCGGACTTTAGTCCGACAAGGCTCGCAAGGTGCAGTCATTGTCGGGCTGAAGCCCGACCTACAGATAAATAAAAAGAGAGGCGTGGTATGGAACTGTTGGTATTTCTCGGACTGGAACAGGTCCACTGGCTGAATTTTTTGGCCCTGACCTGGTTCCTGATCTGTATTAAAGGCTACGGTCGTTATGCCCGCTTTAAGTCTAAGACCCGGCCCTGTCTGGTCAATGTGCTGCATCTGCACCGTATAAACTGGATGCGGCAGTTGTTGCAACGCGATGTTCGGGTCGCCGATATTGCCGCGATCGCCAATCTGGAGCGCAGTGTGGGGTTCTTTGCGTCCAGTACTCTGATCCTGCTGGCGGGTTTGTTAACCGTTTTCAGCGCCTCGGAGCAGGCGGTTACGCTGCTGTCTGAGTTCCCGCTGGTGATGGACACCAGCCGAGTAGAGTGGGAGCTTAAACTGGTGGTGCTGATAGCACTCTTTATCTATGCCTTCTTTAAATTCACCTGGAGCCTGCGCCAATATGGGTTCGCCTCGGTATTGATCGGCAGCGCACCGCAGCACGCCGCTTCTACCAATGAAGCGCAGTGCGAGTTGTTTATTCACCGTACCGCGAAGATAGAAACCATGGCGGCTAACAACTTTAACAACGGCTTGCGAGCCTACTATTTCAGTCTGGCACTGCTGGGCTGGGTGATGAATCCCTGGGTACTGATCGCCATGTCCACGGGCGTGGTCTATGTGCTCTATCAGCGTGAATTTCGCTCGAGTACGCTGCACACCCTGATGGCCGGACTAGAGGAAAGTCGGATCCTGGGCTCCAGTTATCAGCAGTTGGCTGTTGATTGAGTGGCTGTTTGTAAGACAGTTGGGGGTGGCTCTTGAAATCCTGCTCACCGGCCCCATTTATCTGAGCAGTGAGCGGGGCTGTACTGTCCCATCTATCCGAGCAACCTGATAATTGGAAGTAGGTATGACCACCGAAGCACATAAAGAAACACTGGGTTTTCAGACCGAAGTTAAGCAACTACTGCATTTGATGATCCACTCGCTGTATTCCAATAAGGAGATATTCCTTCGCGAGCTGGTGTCTAACGCCTCTGATGCGGCTGATAAGTTGCGCTTTAAAGCGCTGTCCGAAGATGGACTCTACGAAGAGGATAGTGAACTCAAAATTCGGATCGAGTTTGATAAAGAGAATAATCTGATCAAGGTGATCGATAATGGTATCGGCATGAACCGTCAGGATGTGGTCGACCATCTGGGCACGATCGCCAAGTCCGGTACCGCCGACTTTCTGTCGCACCTGAGCGGCGACCAGAAGAAAGATTCTCATCTGATTGGCCAGTTCGGGGTGGGTTTCTATTCCTCCTTTATCGTTGCCGACCGGGTCGAAGTATTGACCCGTAAGGCCGGCGAGCCGACCTCTGAAGGGGTGCACTGGGAGTCAGCCGGTGAGGGTGACTTTACGGTGGGTTCTATCGACAAGGCCGAGCGCGGCACCACCATCATCATGCATCTAAAGAGCGCTGAGACCGAGTTTGCCGATGGCTGGCGTCTGCGTAGTCTGGTCCGTAAATATTCTGACCATATCGCCATTCCGGTGGAGATGATCAAGGAACCAACGCCCGACTACGATGAAGAAGGCAATGTTAAACCTGCGCCGGAGACCCCTGAGGTCGAGTGGGAGTGCGTCAACAACGCTACCGCACTCTGGTCGCGTCCGCGGACCGAGGTCAGCGACACCGAATATCAGGAGTTCTACAAGCATGTCTCGCATGACTTTGAGAACCCGCTGACCTGGAGCCATAACAAGGTTGAGGGCAAGCTGGAGTACTCGAGCCTGCTGTTCGTTCCTGGCCGTGCACCCTTCGATATGTGGAACCGCGACGGTGCCCGCGGACTCAAACTCTATATTCAGCGCGTCTTTATCATGGATGATGCCGAACAGTTCCTGCCGCTTTACCTGCGCTTTATCAAGGGTGTGATCGATTCCAACGATCTGTCCCTGAACGTGTCACGGGAGATTCTGCAGAAGGATCCCGCTATCGATTCCATGCGTGGTGCCCTGACCAAGCGGGTGCTGGATATGTTGAGCAAGCTGGCCAAGAAAGACGCTGACAGCTATGCCGCATTCTGGAAAGAGTTCGGCACCGTGCTTAAAGAAGGGCCGGCTGAGGATCATGCCAACCGCGACAAGATCGCCGCCTTGCTGCGTTTCTCCACCAGCCATACCGATAAGGAGGAGCAAGACCAGTCGCTGACTCAGTATATCGAGCGGATGAAAGAGGGACAGGACTGCATCTATTATGTCGTTGCTGATACCCACGCCGCCGCTAAGAAGAGCCCGCATCTGGAGATCTTCCGCAAGAAGGGGCTGGAAGTCCTGCTGCTGTCAGACCGCGTCGATGAGTGGCTGATGAGTAACTTCAACGAATATGAAGGCAAGACCTTCAAGGATATTACCAAGGGCGATCTGGACCTGGGTAAGGTCGAAGATGAAGCTGAGAAGAAGCAGCAGCAGGATACCGCCGAGGAATTTAGCGCGCTGGTAGAGCGAGTCAAGGCCGTTCTTAAGGAGCAGGTCAACGAGGTGCGGGTCACCCATCGCCTCGTCGATTCTCCAGCCTGTCTGGTCGTGGCAGAGCATGAGATGGGCGCGCAGATGCGTAAGATCATGGAGTCTGCCGGGCAGAAAGTGCCGGATTCTAAGCCGACCCTGGAACTCAATCCTACCCACCCGCTGGTGGTCTCACTCAACAGTGAGAGTGATGAGGAGCAGTTTGCAGAGCTGTCCCAGATCCTGTTCGATCAGTCCTGCCTTTCAGGTGGCGAGCAGTTGGCCGATCCGGCTGACTTCGTTCATCGCCTTAACAAGCTGCTGTTAAAGCTGAGCAGCTAGGCAGTCGTTAGGCTGGGATTGCATCCCAGCACTATTCGATCACTATCTCAGCAATAATCCCAAGGGCGCTTTTAGCGCCCTTTTTTATGGCTATGTACCAGTCTGTTGTTGCGAGCAGCTAATCCTGCATTATTACTTTGTAATCAAGCGAGTTTCCGCCTCCCAGCGTCTTCATTTCTTTGTAGCGACAAAGAAAGCGAAGCAAAGGCCGCTCCTGGCCATCCATGGCCCCCCGGCATTCGAACTTCCCTGTCCATCAAAACGCCCCCTACTAAACCGCCCTGCGGGTACGCGCCTGCGGCGCTATGAAATCCAGCCTGAGGCTGACAGATTCGGATTCACTCGGCACGTCCCTGTGCCTCACCCTCCGGGCAACCTGCGGTTGTGCAAATCGGCTATCCTGCCGATTTGTCTGCCTCAGCTGCCAGTCTCGCCATTGCCTGCAGGGACGCAGGTATGCCGTTGTTGTCGGGAACTGACAACGGCCAATGGCTCGACCCTGCGGGCCTTTTTCAGTCTGTATTTCATCGATTTAGAAAGGGAATTTGGCGTCATTCTGATGGTCCGTTTGCCGTTTCAAGCCTTTCTAAAAGCTACAAGATTACTCTCATAATCAGCCTTAACACCGTGGGAGCCGACCCACAGGGACGTGGGAAGTGCCGCTGTTGCAGGAGCCTTCAGCTGCCTGCCTGCAGGCGATCTTTTGCACAGGATGAAAGGGCTAGTCACAACAACAGATTGGTACATCGCCTTTTTTATGGCTATGTATAATTTAATTGTTGTAAAGGATTGCCTGATTGCCCATGCATCCCAGCCTATAGGGCCCTGTGGGAGCCTGCTTGCAGGCGATCTTTTGAGCTAAATGACAACTATCCTGATCGATAGGGCTTTAGTCGCGGCATAGTTTTATTGTGCGATGCAGCATTAAGCAGACGTTCGTAGTATGCTGGTTTTATTTTGCGCTGCAGCATCTGCTGCCCAAGGGAGAGCTTTAGTGAGTACCAAATATCTAAAACGTTTCTTCAAACCCAGATCTATCGCCGTGATAGGCGCGACCGAGGAGCAAGGTGATCTGGGCGGCGTGGTACTTAATAACCTGCTTGAAGCGGGTTTTGAGCGGCCGATAGTGTCGGTCGGACCGGGCGGTGCCAGCGTCTTCGGCATCCCCAATGTAGAGGTGATCGGGCAGCTCCCCCTGGTCCCGGACCTGGCGGTCGTTTGCGGTCTGGCGGATGATATTCCTTGTACTATTAGAGCATTAGGTGAGCATCGGGTTAAGGCGGCACTGGTGCTGAGCGGCGATCTGTCCCGCTCCCGTTTTGGTGATCGTGAGGCACTCAATACAGCCATACGCGAGGCCGCGCAGCCTTACGGTATCCGCATTCTGGGGCCTGAGGGGATGGGGCTGCTGGTGCCTGGCGAGAAGATCAATGCCAGTTATGCACACCAGAATATCAGCAAGGGACCTGTGGCTTACGTGGGTCAATCGGGCCTTCTGGGTACGGCGATGATTGACTGGGCTAATGGTCAGGGGATCGGTTTCTCTCATTTCCTGACTCTCGGTGGTTGTGCGGATGTCGACCTGGCGAGCGTAGTCGATTACCTCGCCACCGACCCCTACACCCATTCGCTGCTGATCCAGGTCGATCATGTCAGTAATGCGCCGCATTTCGTCTCCGCGATCCGGGCGGCCGCACGCAATAAACTGGTGCTGGTGCTCAAGAGTAACCTGTCCTGCTGGGGCAAGGATGTCAGTACACTGTTGCCGCCTGGCATCAACCATATCGATAAGGTGTACGATCCGGTGCTGCATCGGTGCGGTGCGGTACGGGTAAACCGTTCCGATGAACTCTTCGATGCCCTGGAAACGCTCACCACGGTTAAACCGCTGCGCGGTGTTCGCCTGGCAGTAGTCAGTAACGGCATGGGTCTTAATGGCATGGCGGTGCAGCGTTTGCTGGAGCAGGAAGGCAAGCTGGCGCGCGTGTCCTCCGAGACCATTGCGGCGATGACCGCGCTGAGTGCCAGCGGCAGTGTTGCCAGTAATCCTTTCGATCTGCATGCGGATGCACCACCTGAGCGCTTTGGCCAGGCGGTCGATATTCTGAGCCGCGATCCCGATGTCGATGTGGTGCTGGTGCTGCATGCGCCGACCCGAATGGCGCCGAGCCTCGAGTCGGCACAGGCGGTAATAGGTGCAGCTAAAAAGACCCGGCGTAACGTCCTGACCAGTTGGATGGGCCGGGATACGGCCATAGCGGCGCGAAACCTGCTTAATGGGGCCAAGGTGCCCACCTATATTACCCCGGAAAAAGCGGTCGACGCCTTTATGCAGATGGTTCAGCATCGCCACAATCAGACCCTGATGAAGCAGACCCCGACGGCGTTGAAGCTGCAGGAGGATACCGAACAGCTGCTGCAGGCACGGGCATTGGTAGAGCAGGCTCGCGCTAAAGGCCACGACTACCTGCCCCATGAGGATGTGGCGACCCTGTTGCGGTTGTACAGCATTGACTGCGCCCAGTCCCACTACACCGATAGCATCGACGGCGTGGTGAGTATCGCCAGAAGCCTGGGTTCAGCGGTGGCGGTGAAAGCGCTGCATAAGGATAATCGTTATCCGTTCAGTTACGCCGACAGCGGCAGTCAGCGCTGGCGTGATCTGGCGCTCAATCTCTATTCCGATGCTGAGATCCGCCATGCCGTCACCGAACTCGGGCAGCGGGTCGATGAGCGTTTTGGGCCTGATGAGCAATATGGCTACAGCGTCCAGCAGATGAAACGCGGCTTTCAGTCGTTGCAGATCAGTACCGGTGTGACCCGTGACCCGGTATTTGGGCCGATGATATTCTTCGGCACCGGCGGCCATGATATCGATGCCCAGGCGGATCGGCAGCTGATGCTGCCGCCGCTTAATAACAGCATGGCCTGGGCGTTGATCAAGCGCTCGAGGGTGTACCAGATCCTCAAACATAACAGCTACCGCTTCGAGCAGGATATCGACAACCTGTGTCAGATCCTGGTGCAGCTCTCCGACATGGTGCTCGATCTTCCCGAGTTGCGTACCCTGGAGATCAATCCGCTACTGATTAACAAATCCGGCCTGCTGGCCGTGGATGCCAGCATCGGGCTGGGGGAGCCGGTGGCCACGGCGATTCCGCCCTATCCGGAATATCTGAGCGAGCAAACAGTGCTTAAGAGTGGCCGCCAGGTGACGATCCGACCGATTCGTGGTGAGGATGAACCCAACCATCTGGAGATGTTTAAACGCCTGAGTCCCGAATCGATCCGGCTGCGTTATTTCTACAGCCGCAGTGCCCCCAATCATGATGAGCTGGCCAGCTGGACGCAGATCGATTATAACCGGGAGATGGCCTTTATCGTTTCCGCATCCCGCCTAGATGGCAAGCCGGGTGAGGAGACCCTGGGCGTGGTACGCGCCTCTACCGATGCCGACAATGTCTCGGCTGAGTTTGCGGTGGTGATGCTCGACGAGCTGCAAGGGGAGGGGCTGGGTGCGTTGCTGATGCAGAAGATGGTCGACTACTGTCGCAGCCGCGGGACTCTGCGGCTGATGGGGACCACCATGATCAGCAACCTGGGGATGCAGCGTCTGGCCAAGAAACTCGGTTTTGAGAATGCCTATAATACCGAAGAGGAGGCGATCGAGATGATCCTCAAACTCAATGAGCCGACCGAAGAGTGGCAACGCACCCGGCTGGCGCATTGAGGCTTGGTGCCCCTGTGGGTCGGCGTTTTGTGGGTAGAAAGTAGTCCGACAATGCTAGCAAGGTGCTGGCTGCGTCGGACTAAAGTCCGACCTACAAAAGAAACACCCCCTGTATTATTTAAGGGCCTCCAGAATACGAGCCGCTGCCTTGCCATCCCCATAGGGATTGATGGCCGTCGACATCCGTCTATACAGCGCGGCATCGAGGAGTACCGCCTCCACACCCTCGATGATACGCCGGGTATCGGTGCCGACCAGGCGGACGGTCCCTGCGGTGACCGCTTCGGGTCGCTCGGTCAGGTCGCGCATCACCAAGACCGGCTTACCCAGTGACGGGCCTTCCTCCTGTACACCTCCGGAGTCGGTCAGGATCAGATCACTCTGGTTCATCAGCCAGACGAAGGGCAGGTAGTCCTGGGGATCGATCAGGGTGACATTATCCAGACCGTCCAGGATTTCATGAACCGGTTTTTGAACATTGGGGTTCAGGTGCACCGGGTAGAGCAGATCCCAGTCAGGGTGTTTGAGGGCCAGCTGCTTGATGGCGGTGCAGAGGTCGACAAAACCCTGGCCGAAATTTTCCCGTCGGTGGCCGGTGATCAGCACCAGCTTGCGCCCTGGATCAGTGATCCTGGCGTACAGTCCGGCGCCAAAGCGCTGAATCCAGTCGGAGTCGGGTCGTGCGGCCACCTTGTCACGCGCCATCAGCAAGGCATCTATAACGGTGTTGCCGGTCACTAGGATCTGTTCGCCGGGGATGTTTTCCTGCAGCAGGTTGTTTTTGGCGATCTCGGTGGGGGCGAAGTGCAGCTGCGCCAAACGTCCAACCAGGGAGCGGTTGGCCTCTTCCGGAAAGGGGGCCCGCATATCTCCGGTTCTTAGCCCCGCCTCGACATGCCCGATAGGAATACCCTCATAAAAGGCCGCCAGTGCCGCCGCGAAGCAGCTGGTGGTATCGCCGTGCACCAGTACCAGATCGGGCCTGGCATCACGCAGCGCCTGACCGACACCCTGAAGCACCCCGGAGGTGATGCCATAGAGTGTCTGTCCCGGCTGCATCAGATTAAGGTCGTAGTCGGGGGTAATCGCGAAGATCTCCAGGACCTGATCGAGCATCTCACGATGCTGAGCGGTGACGCAGACCAGCGCTTGGAAGTCGGGATCGGCTTGCAGCGCGAGCACCAGGGGTGCCATCTTGATCGCTTCCGGGCGGGTGCCGAAGACACTCAGGACCCGCAGTGGTTTGCGGTCCGTGGTCGGGGTGCTTTCAGAGGCTGGCATCAGGATACGATCCCTCGAGTATCGATCAGAATTTTGTCCTTGAGAGCTTTGGCGGTCAGTTTCTTGAACGGTTTATGATCGACCAGCAGTAGCAGAATATCAGCCTGCTTGAGCAGTTCATCCAGCGTCAGCAGCTCAAACTCCGGGTGCTGCTTCAGGTTGGGTTCGCACACCAGCACCTGACCGATGTCGTCTTTTATCAGGGTACGGACGATATCCAGTGCCGGGGATTCACGCAGGTCATCGACATCCGCCTTGAAGGCCAGACCCAGACAGCCTATGACCGGATGCTTGAAACGATCGGCCTGCTTACGCACCTGGTCAAGTACCCACTGGGGCTTGCTGTCGTTGACCTCACGCGCGGTGCGTATCAGCCGCGCCAGCTCAGGTGCGCCGCTGACGATAAACCAGGGATCGACCGCGATACAGTGGCCACCGACGCCAGGCCCGGGCTGGAGAATATTAACCCGAGGGTGGCGGTTGGCCAGCTGAATCACCTCCCAGGTATTGATATTCTCCTGATCGCAGATCATCGACAACTCATTCGCGAACGCGATATTAACGTCTCTATAGGCGTTTTCGGTCAGTTTGACCATCTCGGCGGTCTTGGCTGAGGTGGCCAACACCTCGCCACTGACAAAGGTCTCGTAAAAGTCGACGGCGACCTGGGTCGACTCCTCGTTGATGCCACCGACCACGCGGTCATTTTGCACCAGCTCGATCAGGATGCGTCCCGGCAGGACGCGCTCGGGGCAGTGGGCGATAAAGATGTCGTCGCCGTGGCCATCCTCGGCCAGGATCCTGGCAACCACGTTATCGGTGGTCCCTATAGGGCTGGTCGACTCCAGAATCACCAGATTTCCAGGCTTGAGATAAGGCGAGATAGTCCGGGTGGCCTGCTCGACATAACTCAGGTCTGGCTGATGAGCATTCTTAAAAGGGGTCGGTACGGCGATGATAAAGATGTCGGCTTTGACCGGTTCTAAACCGGCTTTGAGGTTGCCGGCACCGACGGCGGATTTCACCAGGATATCCAGATCTGGCTCGACGATATGAATACCGCCACTATTGATGGTGTTCACGACACTCTCGGACACATCGACGCCATGGACCTTATAACCCTTGGTGCCGAGTAGGGAGGCCGTCGGCAGGCCGATATACCCCAGACCGAGCACGCACACTGTCTTATAGCTTGTTGTCATAGTATTAAGCCTCTTCCTTGATTAGGTTTTGATCTCGTCCTGGTCTTGTAGGTCGGACTTTAGTCCGACATCGGCCGCGCCTTGCTAGCATTGTCGGAATAAAATCCGACCCACGAATCACAGCAGCAGCTCAACGACCTGCGGGTGACTCAAAAATCCCTGAGGGCTGGCACTGGCGCCATAGGCGCCCGACTGCCTGACGACAATTAGATCCCCGACCTCGCAGCGGGGTAGTTCCATCCTGTCGGCAAGGATGTCGAGCGGCGTACAGAGTGGCCCTACGATGGTCACCAACTCTGTTTCCCGAGTCAGTGAGGCGGGGCAGGCATCGACCGGATAGTTCTTGCGGATAACCTGACCGAAGTTGCCCGAGTTGGAGAGGTGGTGGTGCAGGCCACCGTCGGTGACCAGATAGCGGGTGCCACGTGATTGTTTTTTATCGATCACTCGGCAGACATAAAGGCCGGCTTCACCAACCAGATAGCGGCCCAGTTCCATCACGATGTCGGTGCTGGTGATCAGGGGTTCGATCCGCGATAACTCAAGCTGCAGGTTGGCGGCGATAGACTCCAGCTCCAGCGATTGCTCTCCGGGGAAGTAGGGGATCCCCAGTCCGCCGCCGATATTGATAAAGCGCAGTCGTAGCTGGTTGTCGCAGATCAGTTCTGCCGCCAGGCGCAGCACCCCGGTATGGGCTTCACAGATTGCCTCGGGTTTGAGGTTTTGCGAGCCGGTAAACAGGTGCAGCCCTTCGGGTTCGATCCCCTGTTGGCGACACAGGGCCACCGCTGCCGGGATCTGTTCGCTGTCGATCCCGAACGGCTTGGCGCCGCCGGTCATCTTCATGCCTGAGGCTTTGAGCTCGAACGCCGGATTGACTCGCAGCGCCACTCTGGCGGGTAGGCCGAGTTGTTTGGCGGCAGCGCTCAGATGCATGATCTGCAAACTGGATTCGACATTGACCACGATGCCGGCAGCCACCGCCGCCAGAATCTCCTGTTTGCTCTTGCCGGGTCCGGCAAAGCTGATCTCTTCGGCGGGGGTGGCGGTGGCCAGGGCGACCCTGAGCTCCCCTTGCGAGGCCACGTCGAGGCCATCGACCAATCCGGCCAGCAGCTGCACCACCGCCGGCATGGGGTTGGCTTTGATCGCGTAGTGCAGCTTGATCCTGGCGGGCAGCGCCTGGCGCAGCTGCGCTACCCGCGCGATGATTCGGGTCCGATCATAGACGTAAAACGGGGTCTGGCCGGCGATGGCGGCAGCCTGTTCCAGGGTCCGGTTATTGACCAGCGGCTGGCCCTGATGCCAGTGGGGCCAGTGACTCTGATGGGTGGGTTTGCTGGAGGTCATAGTGAATTACCGGGCTCTTGGCTGGTCAGAATGGCTGGTTAAAACGGCTGGCCAAAAGGCTGGCCAAAAATGAGTGCTCAGCGTCAAAGAGCGGGTCTGAAATGATCGCAGTAGTGTTCGGCCAGCAACTTACGGTCAAACTTACCGTTGGGGTTGCGAGGCAGCGGCTGGTCGCTGATGATGATCGCCAGGGGCACCATAAAACTCGGCAGCTCGCTGCGGCAGAGCTGCAGTAGGCTGGCGCTGAGTGCGGCCTGCCCCCGGCTCGAGTGGCTTGCCAGCAGCACGATGGCCTGACCTAGGGTAGGGTGGGCAATCCCCAGAGCGACGGCATCTTCCACCTCTCCGGAACGGTAGGCGATCTCTTCGATCTCTGCCGGGCTGACCCGGTATCCCGAAGTCTTGATCATCTCGTCCTGGCGGCCGACGAAATAGAGGTAGCCCTCGTTATCACGTTTGGCGCTGTCGCCCGACCAGACCGCCAACTCCTCAAACACCAGACCGAATGCACGCGGCGGCAGCGGCTTAAAGCGCTCGGCGGTGCGCGCCAGATCGTTCCAGTAACCGAGACTGACCAGAGGTCCGCGATGCACCAGTTCACCGATCTCGTTAGGCAGGCATTCGCTGCCATCCGGGCGCAACACCAGCACCTCGGCATTGGGAATCGCCTTGCCGATGGATCCGGGTTTGCGGTCGACATCTGCCGGCGGCAGGTAGGTGGAGCGGAACGCCTCGGTCAGGCCGTACATTAAAAAGGGCTGTGCCCGAGTAAAGATGCCACGGAGTTTATCGAGCAGACTCTGGGGCATATGGCCGCCGGTATTGGCAAAATAACGCAGCGACTGTGCCGCCTCCGGAGTCCAGCTGAGGTTGGCGATCTGGTGCCACAGTGGCGGCACGGCGGTGATGCCGGTGATCCGATGTCTGATTACCTGTTTGATGACATCGTTGGGCAACAGGTAGTCCAGCAGCACCGCGCAGGCACCGCTGGCAAACGCGGTGCTGATCTGGCTCAGCCCCGCATCAAAGCTCAGCGGCAGGACCGCCAGGATACGATCCTGATCATGATTGCCGATATAGCTGGCAACAGTCTGGGCCCCAACCATCAGGTTGCGGTGCGACAGTACCACCCCCTTGGGCTTACCGGTGCTGCCCGAGGTGTAGAGAATCGCCGCCATGTCGCTGTCGGTGCCGGATCGACAGGGAAGCACGCAGGAGGTCATCACGAGTTCCTCCCAACTGAGTACCTGACAGGGCAGAGGATGAGGCTGATCGAGCTCGCCGCCATCGACCAGGATCAACCAGCGCAGGTCGTGACAGTGTTGAAGTTCGCTCAGCAGTTGCTGCGCGCGGGCGCGATGGGTGATCAGTATTCGGGCGCTGCAGTCGGTCAGGATATGGCGCACCTGCGGCGGTTTGAGTACCGGATTGACCGGCACAAAACAGCCACCGGCCAGACTCGTGGCAAACAGGCTGGTGATCATCTCGGGTTGTTTGGGCAGGTAGATGGCCACTCGAGCCAGGGGTTCCAGGCCGAGAGCCAGTAGCCCAGCGGCTGCGTGCTCGACCCGCTGGAGTAACTCGGCGTAGCTGAGCGGCAGGTCCTTATGGATGAGCGCAGTGCATTCGGGAGAGCGTTGCGCCTGGGTCGCGATCAGGTGGTGAAACAGGTAGCTCATCAGGGGTACTCTGGATGGCGGCGAGCGCTTAGCTGCGCGGCATGCTGGTCGAGGATTCGTTGCCAGTTAGCGGTCATAAACCCGGTTAACTGCTGTTCCGCTTGCAAGCTGTCCTCGTAATCGATCGCAATGGCATAGACAGAACTGAGGTAGGCGGATCCGGTTAACCGGTTCAGCGCCTGCCACAACTTGATCTGGATCCCGTTGTTGGCGAACCGGTCGTAAGCCTCAAACCAATGCCAGACCTGGCGCTTGGCACCGTTGAGATGGCGCAGTTCGGTGACCCTGACAGGCAGCTGTGAGGATCCCAGCGTGACTGACAGGCGGTGCTGACTATAAAGAGTCCAGTTCTCGGCGCTGTTGATCCGGTTCATTCGATTGATCAGTTCTTTATCCTGGCCTTCGGACTGATAGTCGCCGATATAGAGTCCCACCTCCTGCTCAGCGTTGCGAAAATGCTGCAACAGGGTGCGATCGGCGCCGATAAACGTGGGCCGCCAGTCATTGGCAGGAGATGTATCGGTTTGCCAGTCATTTAGGACAATCTGATAGTCGTTGAGTGCCGGCCTGATCAGAGTGTTCTGCAGTTGAATACGGGCCAGTCCGAGCAGCGAGAACAGTGCCAGGATCACGACCAATACAGCTAACCGCCGTGAAGAAGTCGCCGAGGTGCTCGTTGGGATGCGCGCCGCTGGCGGGCTGGGGTTCAGATCAGGCTCAGGATCACGCCAATAGCTGCCCACCCAGAACATCAGCCCCATCACCAGCCCAAAAAACAGCCAGCCGTAGATCAGGTGATCGGCACCCGTGGCGTATTTCATCTCGGACAGATGGGCGATCAGGACGATCCCGTAAGCGCGGAGTCCGTTGGCCAGAATAGGCACCAGGAAGGCTGCGATAATAAAAATCAACCGTTTGGAGCGTTTTTGATAGGTCAGGTACGCATAAAGAGTGCCCAAGGCGAGGGATGCGATCAGATAGCGAATTCCCGAGCAGGCTTCGGCAACCTCGAAGCGGCCGCTGGGGATCTCAATAAACAGGCCGTTAATATAGACAGGGATGCCGCTCATCCGCAGCACTTTCACGGTGATATCGGCGGTGATCTGCTGCAGAGCCGGAGTCAGTTCCTCGCCGAAGGGCACCATAAACAGCAGATAGAGCAATGGAAAGAGCAGCGCCTGTGACAGCCGCCATCCGAGCAGTGCCGGTACGAAAACGATCATCAGTCCCACTACCGCTAAGTGGTGCAGCACCGCTATATCGGTGGCTATGCCGATCAGCCAGACCAGACCACCCAGTGCTATAGCGGCGACCGCCAGCCAGGAACTGCCGAGTGGAATGCACCGCAGACGTTGCCTATTACGCCAGATAAGCCAGAGGGAGATAAAGGGCACCAGCATGCCGTGAGCGAAGGTCTCCGAACGCCACCAGATATCGGCCATGCCGCTTAAACTGGGCCAGAACAGCAGCAGATACGCGCCGAGAGTACCGATAAGCAACGTTCGTTCAGGCAGACTGAACTCGGTGGGTAGGTGCTGCCCGGGGCTCGCAACAGCATCGGTTAATGCATTCATCGCAGACTCCCTAACCCAGGTATTTGGACAGGTAGGGACCGACGATCTGAGATACCCGCAGCGGTAGTTTTTGCCATGCCTGAATAAAGTATCGGTACTTGGGGTTATTGGGACTGATATCAGGAACCGACCCGGCCTTGACCAGATGATATTCGTAGCAGAGTGGTTCAGGTTCAAAGCCCCAGTGGCGCTTGTAGTTATAGGGGCCGCTGTCATTCTTGCTGCGGCCAAAATCATAGGTGCTGATGCCGCGTTTCAGCGCTCGGCAGATCTGATCCCAGTACATAAAGTCCATTGATTTAAGCTCGCGTGATTCCGGCATGCCGCCACCATAGTAAGGCAGCACCTCATCACGAAAATAAAAACTCATCAGGCTGCTGCGTGCTTCGGTGCCCTGATAGATAGAGACGATCTCGCAATCAGCGCCAAATTCGGTGATAAGCGCCTTGAAGAACTGTTTTGAAAACGCGGGGGTGCCCAGGTTACGAAGGCTGGTGGAGTAGATGCGGTAGAAATTATCGAACTGCGGGTTATCCACCGAGTCTAGTTCGGCGCGGTGCTGGTTTTTAATCCCCTGGCGAACCACCGCCCGCTGCTTGCGCTTCATGGCGAGCATATTCTGCTCGGGCTCGGGATCGAGCTGGCGGCGAAAGGCTGCATGTTTGCTTTTACTGGGCCAGCCCTCGGTCTGAGGGCTGCGGTGACGCAGTTCCAGATAATCTACCTGCAGCTGTTCGGCGAGGGTCTGGGCATGTTCGAGCAGTGCCTGACGGGCCGCTACGTTGTCTGTCGCCACCCCGCCGTAGACACAGAAGGGCGTTGAGACCAGAGCATGGCCAAAGACCCGGCTTTTGACCTCAAACAGCGGCAGAATGCCGACGATCTCCCCCTGCTGTTCGGCATAGAGATAGAACGGCGTGTGGCCGAGACTCTGGGTAATAACGCGCTGCCAGCCGGCACGATGAAAGAAGGTCGCTTGCGGGCAGCAAGCGACGAACTCATCCCAGCGATGCTGGTCATCGCCTTGAGTGGGGGTGTTACTACTTAGGGGGAGGGTGCTGATAACAACCACGTCAAAGTCCTTTTTGATGCGCGACACAGACCCAAATTTAGCAGATAAATAACTAATCTCAAGCTGTTGTCTCTGCTTTATCGCTATTCGATGGGCGTCACAATTACTGAACGCCTGCTATATTGCAGTCTGTTCTCGGTCTGTTCTCGGTCTGTTCTCGGTCTGACACCCGGGAAACCGGCCCCAGGTAGTATCCGAGGTGGACAGGGTGCTCCGGACTCTGTGTTTAGGTCTGGGTCTGGGTCTGAATCTGAGTACTATAAAAGCGGGTGCTGAACACCGCGGCTAACATGGCAGGAAAGGAATCCTTATGCCCCCCCAACCTCTTGATGCGCCCGTTCTTGATGCGTCCGTCATTGATGCACCAGAGCGAGGCTCAGTGAACATCTGCACTCGATCGCTATCGGCCGAGCAGATCTACCGTCAACCGAATATCGAGGTGTACTGCTTTGGCCAGCCGCGTCATGCCGGTGATCGTCGCCTCCTGAGCGCCTGTCAGATCGCCCGCCTGTTTATCGATTCCAATGCCCCGCTGTTACTCGAAGGCCATTTTGCGGTGGTGATTGTCAAACCACAGCAACAGCAATGCTGGATCTACGCCGACCGCTTTGCCAGCCACCGGCTCTATTTTTGTCAGGTTAAAACAGGTGGGCAAGGCAACCCGTTTTGGGTCTCAGATAATCTGCAGCAACTCAAACAGCAGCAAGACCAGTACTCGGGCGCCGAACTGTCGCAACAGGCGCTGGTTAACTACCTGTTCTTCCATATGATCCCCAGCCCGGAAACGATCTACAAGGATATCTACACACTGCAGCCGGCCGAACAGATCCATTGGGACGGGGCCGGTATCCGCCGCCAACGCGGCTGGACGCCCCGGTTTGATCAGACCTCGGGACAGAGTGCGCAGGAGCTGGCGGACGAGTTGCTTATCCTGATGCGCAAGCTGATGCCCGATTACTGTCAGCAGGGACGCACGGGCTGTTTTCTCAGTGGCGGTCTGGACAGCTCCAGCATCGCGGGCTTGGTTGCTGAAACCCTGCCTGGGACCGAGGTGTTTTCGATCGGTTTTCCGATCGAGCAATACAACGAACTTGATTATGCGCGCACCGCTGTCAAGCACTTCGGCCTGAAGGGGCACGAGTACATCATGTCCCCCGAGGATGTGGTCGCGGCCCTGCCGCAGGTGATCGCCAGCATGGATCAGCCGTTTGGCAACAGCTCGGTGATGCCAGCCTACTTCTGCGCCAAGCTGGCCAGGTCGCAGGGCATCGACCGACTGATTGCAGGTGATGGCGGGGATGAATTATTTGCCGGCAATGAGCGTTATGCCAGTCAGCTGAAGCTGGATCGGCTCCGAACGCGGTTGCGCCCGTTGATCGGCATCCTGGACCGGTCGTTGCTGCAGATCAACTGGCCGGACTCTCCGGCGCTGCTGGGCAAAGCCAAGAGCCTGACCCGGCAGCTTAAGATGAGCGTGCCTGAGAATCTGGAATACTTTAATTTTCTTAATTTGCTGGATCGCGATGCGATCTTCTCCGCGGCGCTGCTGGCAGGCACCGATCAGTATGAACCGGATTGGCGCTGTCAGAGGCTTTACGATCAACCGCGCAACGCCAGTGTGCTGGACCGGATGCTCTTTATGGACTGGAAGCATACCCTGGCAGATAACGATCTGATCAAGGTGAGCACGATGTGCCAACTGGCGGGTGTCGAGGTGGCCTACCCGCTGCTGGATGATCGCCTGGTCGACTTCGCGCTCAAAATCCCGGCAGAGCTTAAACTGGTTCCTGGAAATTTGCGCTCCCTGTATAAAAAGGCGATGACCGGCTTTCTGCCCGAGAAAATCATTCATAAAACCAAGCAGGGTTTTGGGCTGCCGTTCGGACTCTGGACCGCAGAGCATGCCGGTCTTCGAAATCTAGCCTATGAGGCCATCGCCTCCCTGGATCAGTACGATCTGTTTCGTCCCGGTTTTATCGATGAGGTCAAACGCCTCCATCAGCAGGAGCATGCCAAGCATTACGGTGAGTTGGTGTGGATTCTGATGGTGCTGGCGATGTGGCTGGATACCAATAGATAACCCATTTTCGGATGTTAAAGACATGAATGTTGAAAATATTGTAAAAGACCTGCTTCAGGGTGCGACCGCGCGTGGCGATGCTCAGCAGTGGCAGGCTGATACCCTGTTGCTGGGGCATGTGGCTGAACTGGATTCGATGGCGATTGTCACTTTTTTTACCGCACTGGAAGATGACCACGGCGTCTTTATCGATGATGATGAAGTCAGTGCTGAGCTGTTTGAGACGCTCTCAAGTCTGACTGCTTTTGTCTCGAAAAAACTGGCGGCCTGATCCATGATCTATCAGGGACGATTCATTCAAGCCTCCAGTGGTCATCTCTATCTGGGCTGTTTCGGTGAGCTGACCGGACGCGATGTCTGGCTTTATTTGCCGCCTTTTGCCGAGGAGATGAATCTAAGTCGATCGATCGTGGCGCGACAGGCTCGGGCCTTTACCGAGTGTGGAGAGGCGGCCGTCTGTCTCGATTACGTTGGGACCGGTGACAGCGAAGGGGAGATTGAGCAGGCTACGATCGAGCACTGGTTGAACGATATTGGCGAAACAATCGATTGGATAACAGCACAGGGGGCCCGTTGCGTTAATCTCTGGGGGCTGCGTTTTGGCGGATTAATGGCGATGCATTATCTTGCTGAAAATCCTGATTCGAGCGTCAAACGCCTGCTGCTGTGGCGACCGGTGCTGGATGGGAAATTGATGATGAATCAGTTTTTCCGTCTCAAGCAGGTCAGCGAATCTATGAAGGGCGGTGCTAAGGTTAACTGGCTGGAAAAGGCCCGTCAGGGTGAAACCATCGAAGTGGCAGGCTACCCTATATCTGCTGCGTTGTTGGAGTCTATATCGGCGCTAAAGGCTGCTCCGGCCTGGCCCGCTGGTTTTCCTAATACTCTGTGGTTGGAGGCGGGGGCTGAAAAAATCTCATCAGCGGTCGAAAAATATGCAGCCCACTGGCCTGCATCACGTTTAAGGTTACAGGCCTGTCCTGCGCCAGCCTTTTGGCAGAACCCTGATTGCTACCAAGCCCCAGAGTTGATTGATCAGACATTGTCTTCAACCCCTTTAACCCAGAGGGTGGCAGATGTTTGCTGAGCGAGCGGTCAATATAGGCTGTGCAGGTAACCCGCTAAGCGCCATTCTGCATCCAGGCGCGCATAACGCTAGCTTAGGCATGCTGATTATAGTGGGTGGCCCTCAATACAGAGTCGGCAGCCACCGTCAGTTTGTTCACCTTGCCAGGCATCTGGCTGACGCGGGTATTCCCGTTATGCGCTTCGACGTCACTGGAATGGGGGACAGCGAGGGGCAGAAACGATCCTTTGATAACCTCAACAGGGATATTCAGGCGGCAATGGATAGCTTTATGGTTGAGTCTGAGGGGTTAGAAGAGGTTGTGCTCTGGGGTCTGTGTGACGGCGCTTCAGCTGCGTTGATCTATGCGCCGATAGATTGCAGGATTAAGGGACTTGTGTTGGTTAACCCCTGGTTGGAGAATGATGTCGCTAAGGCCCAAACGCAGCTGTTTGATTATTACCTGCGACGATTGTTCAGCCCGGAGTTCTGGCGAAAGCTGATTAACGGAAGAGTCGACCTTCGGGGGAGTGCGGTCGAGTTGGGCTCTACTGTTGGCGCGACCACCGGACGTTCGGAAATAACCACTGACACTCAGCAATACCAGGCTCGGATGCTGACAGCATTTGAACAATACCAACAGGCTTGCCTGATTGTATTGAGCGGTATGGATCTTACTGCACGGGAATTTGAGCGCCAGTTCGACGGACATCGAGGTTGGCGTAAAGCTCAACTAGAAAAACGACTCCTTCGCCGCCAACTGGCCGCTGCCGACCACACTTTTTCGAATAGTGAAGCTAAGAAGTGGCTGGCGTCTGCTACTTATGACTTCGTGGCTCAGTTGGCCCGCTGATCTGTCCGGTTTTCTCATCAGGGTCCCTGTAGTCCGGGCTAAAGATGTTAAAGGTTGCAGTCGAAAAGCTGAACGATGCCGCAAACTCGATCATCCTTTGTTGCAAGTATCGCGGTGATACTGTGCTGGTTCATGAGGTCGATAGCTTCTTGAACCGAGGCGGTGATCGCTAGACTTTTTGGGGTTCGGCTCATGATCTCCGAGGCCCGTATATCCAGGAACTTCTCACGGTGGGATCCCATTGTTCGCCGTATATCGCCATCAGTGATCACCCCTTCTAGCTTATCCTGGGTGCCGACAATTACCATCCCGACCCGTCCCGATGAAATGATCTGGATGACTATTTCCATCGGGTCGCGCGCGTTTACCATAGGTAGAGAGTCTTTTCTCATCACATCCTTAACTTTGGTTAGCAGTTTTCGACCAAGGCTTCCTCCGGGATGAAATCTGGCAAATTGCTCGGGTTGAAAATTCTTCGCCACCATTAGGGCGACGGCCAAAGCATCACCCATGGCCAGCGTCGCCGTTGTCGAGCTGGTAGGGGCTAGCTTCAATGGGCAGGCCTCTTGCTCGATGTTTACTAGTAGATGGACGGTGCAATTCAGAGCAAGGGTTGATTGATTATTGCCCGATATCCCTATGATTGGATTTTGGTTGTCGATCAAAAAAGGTATCAAACGTATCACCTCTTCGGTTTCACCCGAGTGAGAAATTGCTATAAAAATATCGCTTGAAGATATACGTCCTAAATCGCCATGAATAGCTTCAGAAGGGTGCATGAAAAAGCTGGCCGTCCCAGTGCTTGATAATGTGGCGGAAATTTTTTGGCCGATCAATCCAGACTTTCCCATGCCACAGACAATGGTTTTGCCTTTTGCATTTATTATTAGCTCGATGGCTCTGTCAAAATCGCCGTCAAGATTTTTTTTGAGACTAAGAATCGCTTGGCTTTCGATCTCAAACACTTTTTCCGCCTCAATTACATGAGATGATTTTGAGTCTGTCATGGTTGAGTCACCGTTGAAATGAGGGTATCGATAATCCAGTCAAGTTCTTGTATATTAAGAGATTGATGGCAAGGAAGCTGAATAAGGCAAAGCCGGTAATCGGTGCTGATAGGGCAGTTAGATACAACTAGTTCTTCCCAGCGCCATATAGGCACACCGGCTTGTTTCAGGATTGGGAAGTGAATTTCAGGCTGCTCAAGAATCAGTGGAAAGATATAGGGGATCACCTGATCGGGCAGTTCGGGGTGTAGCGGTCGTATGTTGGGGGTGTCTTTGAGTTTGGCAAGGTAGTAACAGTAATTGTCCCTGCGTTTATCGATGATGTGTTGTAAATTGCTGTATATGGCAATAAATCGGGTTCCCCAGCTTGCATCCTGGCCAATTTGCTCGGGAATAAACCATTGCATCGACTCTCTGTTCAACGTTCGAGTTTGGGGTTTCTCGTTGGTTGATTTTTGCGGTTTAGAGGGGTCATCTGCATTATGGGTACGTATGTTCAACAGTTTTCCTAGAACGCTTAATCTACCGTAACTAGCTGATGTTTCAAGAGTATGTAGTAGGCTCTTGATCTGGTTGACTAGTGAAGGGGCGGCGCGTTTGATCTGTGCTAAATCGAAGGAGGGGTTGTTGCAGGCCAGAATGCCACCCTCGACCCCAGGGAAAAATTTAACGGTACTGGTAATGCTAAAGTCGCCGACAGAACCTAGCCCAAGGGGGTGTGATTGTTGAAAGAAGGCATGGGCGCAGTCTTCGATCAGGGCAATATTATGCTTGGTACAAAACTCTCGGATCGGTTCCAGATCTTGGGGGAAACCAAAAAAGTGTGGCAGGAGCATAGCCTTAGTTTCTGGGCTAAGGTGTTGTTCAAGTTCGGATGATATTACTTCAAGATACTTATTTATATGAAAGAATCGAGGAGTCGCCCCCAAGTATATGATGGGTTCGACCATAGACCCACAGTGATAAGCAGGCACCAATACCTGCGATAAGCTATTTACTCCAAGCAATTGAAGTGCGTAATACAGGGCCATTCGCCCGCTTGGCAGGTAGAGTACATCGCTGGCTAGGAAGCGGCTTTGATCTCGGCTATTTGGGGTTATCGAGCAATTATAGAACTCGAAAAGCGGCAGCATAGGTGCTTCCGGTTTTGGGTAATGAAGGGCAGACTGCGGTAGTTGAAATATATCCATATATTATCGCAAAGTTTAGCTAGGTAATGTACTAGGCTACATAGGTTATAAACGGTTGTGGCTTCGTACAAAGCATAGGTGACAAAAGGATATAGTATGATATTTAGGGTATTAAGTTTTTTTTTCACTCTTTTGCCAGTGGTGGCGATGGCTGCAACTCCAGATCCGACTACGTGCAATATCGACGGTCTGGCAAAGATTGGCTACTTTGATTACAGAGATCATTCCAGAGGTGCTTTGGAACGGCGTCGTATGGTCGAAGGTGCACATTTCACCACAAGCGTTAGGCATGGCGTTGCGGGCAATACTGGTAAACTCATCGATGATGTTGCCTATACGCTGCGGCACATTCCTAATCATCCCCAAGCATTGATGGTGATGGTTAACATTCAACAAAAACCGGGGTTCAGGCGTAATAAACCAGGACGTCGCGATTACTATTACGATAGTGTCGATTGTTACTTCAAGCGGGCGCTGGCGATCGCCCCTGATGATCCTTCTGTATACTTGGTTAGAGCGATCGCTCTGCATCGACTCGGTCAGATCGAGACCGCCGAGCAAGATTACCTCAAAGCGGTGACGATATATCCTGAATACGCTGAAGCACACTACAATCTGGGTCTACTTTATCTTTCTAAAAAGCAATTCGATGAAGCGAATATACACGCTGATAAAGCCTATGATCTGGGGTACCCACTCGAGGGTCTGCGGGATAAATTGACAGCGGCGACTCAATAACCCCGAATGCTGTTGTTTTGGTTGCTGCTGCGACAGGCTGATAAATTTATTCGTTATTATTGATGGTAAACTCATGGATTATCGCCTACGCCCTTTATTTGAAGAATCAAAATGGCTGTTGTTTTCAGCGCTTAATCGTCTCGCTGATTTAAAGGGAGGAAAGTGTGAGTGCCTGATTATTCATTATCCTGAATCGTTTCAGAAAAATGGCGATATTATCTGGGTCTTTTGCTCCACCATCGGCGAAGTCAATGCCTGTAAACCGTTTTTGTCTGAGGCGGCCAAGCGTGGTCAATTGGTGCTGATGACTGATCGCAATTGCTATCGAGACAGCTATTGGCGCCATTTTCCCGATGCGGTGGTTGTTGAACTCTCCGGCCGGATTGATGATGGACAGCAGCTAGCTGCCGCGCTGAAACCGCACCGCTTTATTGTTTGTGAAATTCCTGCACTCCCTGTTGAAGCCCCCTGTCGACTGTCCTACGGCGTCGTCAGGGCGGCCCGCCTCGCAGGAGCGGAGTGTTACCTAGTTAACGGCTGGCTGTATCATTACAGAGCATCATGTCGTATGGACGCGATGGAGGATTGGTTTTTCGGCAGCGATTTTCTACACAGCTTCACTTTCGTGACCGCTCAGACCGATGAGGTGATGCAGTACCTGCAAACACGGGGATTGGACGCCTCAAAAATCGAAGTATGTGGCAATATGAAGTTTGATGCTGTGTCAGACCTGGCTGAGTCGCTGCTCGACGATAGGAGTCGTAATGGGATCGACCGATTGCAACAGGCGGGCAGAAAAATCATGGTGGCAGGCTGCCTAACCGACGTTTGGGAATACCAGTTGTTACTTGAGGCTTTTACGCTAGCTTACCAACAGCAGCCAGAACTTTTCTTGGTATTGGCACCGCGTCATCCTGAGTATCCGGAGCAGATGAAGGGCCTGAGCCAGTTATTAGATAAGTCGGGGCTTGAACACCGCTTTAAATCGACATTAGTGGATGAGGATACGATTGAAACCTGTGCAGTCTTGGTGCTTGATACTTTCGGTGAGCTAAAAAGCTTTTATAGCCGTTGTGATTTAAGTTATGTCGGCGTCAATCATAATGTACTGGAACCCTTAAGTTTTGGTCGGCGGGTGCTGGTATCTGAAGGTTGGGAGAAAACCTATCCAAGTTATCCGGTATACCAGATGACCCGCGAGTTGCAGTTGATCGAAGAGGTCTCCACGGCGGGCGCCTTAGCTCAAGCCATGCTCGATCAGCGTCGCGGGGACGTGGCTCATCTCAGAGACGTTAGAAATAAATTACAGCTTCTTGAGGGGGCCGTTGAAAGAAACTTAAAACACGTTTTCGGGTAGTTATCGCATACGTACTAACAAGGATGATAGTCCGCTTGAAACTCTATTTCTTCGAAAATAACGATGGTAACTTCGGTGATGCCCTTAATCCGTGGTTTTGGTCGAAGGTCGCACCCTCTCTTTGGGATGATAATAACGACAACCTGTTGCTGGGAATCGGTTCTATTATCAACCACAAGCTACCCCAAGCAGCGTCAACTACTGTTTTTGGTTCAGGTGCCGGTTATGGCGAGCTACCGAAAGGGTTTGAGAGCTGGCGTGTCTATTGTGTGCGAGGGCCTTTAACCGCTAAAAAGCTGGGGCTGGATGATTCGTATGCGGTTATCGACCCCGCCGCGCTCTGTCCTCGGCTCTACCAGCCAGAATTAGTGGAAAAACGATATCCCGTTTCATTTATTCCCCATTATATGACAGCGAAACAGGGGGATTGGCCTTCGGTCTGCGCGGCCGCAGGCATCCATTACATCTCCCCGACAGACCCACCCCTGACAGTCATTGATCAAATTGTTAGTTCAGGCCGGGTTATAACCGAAGCGATGCACGGGGCGATACTCGCCGATAGCTATCGCGTACCCTGGATGGCGGCGAGCCTGGATGAATCGCTTCACCCCAAATGGCAAGACTGGCTGCTCACGGTAGGCCTGTCGAGCTGTTCCACGCTGAGTCTACAGCAGGTCTGGAAGGGTAATGCGGAACAGCCATTGACGTACAGAGTTAAAAACCGGCTTAAGAGGTCATTGCTTCCTTTCAAGCCTTCGTTTATTCAGTGGTCACCACCGGTACCGCTCAAGTCATCTTTTACTGTGTTCGATACACAGGTCAAACGATTAAAAGATGCGGCCCAGTCTGATGACTTTATGCTGAGTTCAACCTCTATTCTCAATAGCAAGTTGGATCGGCTCGAAACGTTGTTGGCACAGTTAATAGCTGATAATCAGCATTTTACCCTCAAGCAGAGTGCTGAGGTATGAGCCGTATACCGCTGGTCTCTGTCATAATCCCAAGCTTCAACAGCCGTACCTATATCGCCGAAGCGGTAGACAGCATTTTGGCACAGGGCGTGGAAGATATAGAGATAATTATTGTAGACGACGGCTCTACAGATGATAGCGCTATGTTTATCAAAAGTTATACACCGCTAGTCTGCATTATATTTCAGAAAAATGCCGGTCCTGCGGCCGCTCGCAATAGAGGTATCCGTGAGGCTAAAGGCCGCTATCTAGCATTCCTCGATGCCGATGATGTCTGGGTAACAGGTAAGCTCGCAGCACAATTGGCGTTTATGGAAGAGAACCCCACCATCAGCATCTGTTATGGGAGTTTTCGTCCCTGGCTCTCGGACACAAGCGGACTCTTTTCCCCTCCTACCGATATATCTCCAGTGTCGTCCGGCCAACAGCATAACATTGACAATCTGCTGCCGATGGCGCTGCTGTTCGACGCAGTTGTTTGGACGCCTACAGTCTTCGCACGGTCAGAGAGCGTAAAAGACCTGCTGCAGTTCGACGAACAGCTCGATGTTGGCGAAGATTATGATCTCTGGTTACGACTCTCGCTGCAGCTGAGATTTGGATTTATGCCTGTGACTGTCGCTCTGTATCGTGATAACCCGGCGAGTATCACAAAAAAAATCCCGCGAAGAAACTTTGAGAAAATTGTTGTAATGCGAGCTGTGCAACGATTTAGAGAACAGGCGGCTCGCGGTTTAATCGCCTATATGGAGCCAGCCATCGAAGCACGCCTGGCAGATCTGGAATATAGCTATGGGCGCGGATGCTTTATGGCCCGACGGCGCGAAGATGCTCGCGAAGAATTGGCTAGCCTGCTTGGAAGAAAATTCAGTCTCGGCGCTTGGTTGATGCACCGTTCTTCGTGTTCCTCCGCTTTATTTAAGCTGATTCATCGACTGCTTCAGTGGCGCCGAAATTTCACATCTGCGGAGACTCAGTAGTGATTGCAGCGAAGCAGTTTTTACTTAAAACGGGTTATAGCCTGTTATGCCAACAAAAGTTGGCGATCGTTATTTACCATTCGGTCGTGGCTCATAAAGATCCCATGCGGCCCGATGTTCCCGATCTGGCAGAGTTTCAATGGCAGATGGAGCTACTTCAGCAGCAGTTTAATCCGCTGTCGATGAGTGATGCTATTAAGGGCTTGCGTGCTGGAACCCTGCCACCGCGTGCGGTTTGCGTCACCTTTGATGATGGCTATCTAGATAACCTGGAGGTGGCGCTGCCTATCCTGCAGCGTACAGGAGTGCCAGCGACGGTCTTTATAGCGACACATTTTTGCCAAGGTGAAAATATGTGGAACGATCGTCTGATCGATCTCGTCTCTCAAATACCAGGAGAGCGTGCTGATTTTTCGGGTGTAGGTTGCGCAGAGATGGAACTTGGGTCACTGGAGCAAAAACGCCAAGCCAGCTCTAAGCTCCTTAATACGCTTAAATACAATCCACCCATGCAGCGCCTGGAACAAGTCGCCGCACTGTATCAACACTTTGACCTAGCAGAAGCGCCAGCAAAAATGATGTCTGCGGATCAGATTCTTAGGCTGTCACAGGCAGGGGTTGAAATAGGCGCCCACACTGTGGATCACCCCATCCTGAAAGTCCTGAGCGCTGCAGAACAATACCGTCAGATCGACGAGAGCAAACGTTATCTTGAAGCCATTATCAAAAAACCGGTCATCGGGTTTGCCTATCCCAATGGTAAGCCAGGCGTGGACTATGACCAGGTTGCCGTCGAACATCTTCATCAGCTTGGTTTTGACTATGCAGTATCCACCGCCTGGGGCACAAATACTGCAACCGATTCATTGCTTGAATTGAAACGCTTCACCCCTTGGGAGAAGACGGGTTTGGGGTTTCAAAGGCGTTTGCTTTGGAACGGATTAAAAACACATATTGGTCGTTAAGGATCTAAATTGATGTACTCCAAGGATGTAAGCTGGAAGCTGTTGCCGGTTACCCGTTTCAAGGACCACAAAGATACGTGGGATCGGCTTAACCAAGCAGGTTCCAGCTCGGCGTTGTTATCGAGCCGATTTATAGAACCCTGTTTGAGTGCATTCTCGAACGGTTCTGAGACTTTTGCGATAGCAACACGGGGAGACAGTGTGCTGACGATGGCTATCCTTGAACGAGTGGGTTTCGGGCGTTGGCAGACAGTGCAGCCCTCGCAAGCCCCCATTGGATTTTGGCTCGGCGGCACCGAGACCAAGGCGATAGCCTTGTTAGAATCTCTGTCCCAGGCTCTGCCGGGGTGGGTATTGTCGATCAGTATTACCCAGCAGGACCCGGCCATTTTGCCGCGCCCTGAGCAATCTGCGCAGGTGACCACGCTCGATTACATCACCACGGGCAGGATGGATATACCCGCCGATTTCGAGGCCTACTGGCAATCAAGAGGTAAAAATGTTCGCCAGAATATCAATAAGTCAAAGAATAGGTTGGAGCGCGAGGGAGTTGATATTACTTTCGATATCGTGAAAGATTCATCCGCTATTTCAGACTATATTGCCGGTTTTGGTGAGTTAGAAAGTGCGGGATGGAAACAAAATACCGGTACGGCCGTGCATGTTGATAATAAACAGGGTCGCTTCTATATCGACCTGCTGCAGCGCTTTATGCCGGACGATTCCCAGGTATGGCGTTACTGCTTCAATGGTAAACTGGCGGCTACTGATCTGTGTATTAGCGAGGGTGGTGTACTCTATATTTTAAAGACTACTTACGATGAGAACTGGAAGCGCTATTCGCCCGCTTTCATGATGCACTTGGAAGGGGTTCGCCTCTGTAGCGAACAGGATATCCAGGCAATAGAGTTTTATGGACCTGCGATGGAATGGCATAAAAAGCTGACCAAGGAACTGCGTACGCTGTATCACATTACCTGGTTCAGTCATCCACTGATCCCTAAAACAAAACGCCTCAAACAACGCTTGTTAGGTGGGTGTTAGGTCATGGACGATAGTATTCGCGTTAACTTGGCTTGGTCATTCCTGTCGCGCTATATCAATATGGTCTTGCAGTTTGCGACCATCGTGATTTTAGCGCGTTTGCTCACTCCCGAAGAGATCGGCATCTACTCGATAGCGGTAGCTTTTTTTAGTATCGGTCAGATATTGCGTGATTTCGGAATCTCCGAGTACATCACCCAAGAGAAAGAGTTAACACGCGATAAGATTGCATCTGCTTTTACTATCTCACTCTTTATTTGCTGGTCACTGGCAGGCTTGTTTATTGTCATCGGCCCCGCAGTCAGTGAATTCTATGAACGGCCAGAATTGATCGAGCTATTTTATTGGCTAGTGGGCAATTTTTTACTGATCCCTTTTGGAACGCTGACGCTGTCGTTGCTAAAACGAGGGCTCCAGTTCAAGAAGTTAATGATAATCAACTTCGCCAGTATCGTGGTCTATAGCGTGGTGGCGGTCACAGCGGCTTATCTGGGTTACAGTTATTTAAGCTTGGCTTGGGCATCGGTTTCGGGGACCGCTGCGACTATCATCATGGCAATGCTGTATCGTCCTGCCGACCAACCTTGGATGCCGAGCTTAAGCGAAGTACGGCAGGTCGGCGCGTTTGGTTGGAGGATGAGTTACGCCCAGATGGCGGGGCACCTCAATAAATCGGCACCGGAGCTGATCATCGGTAAATTTCAAGGTGCTCATGAAGTGGCTATTTTTGGAAAGGCGATGAGCACAACGCTATTGTTCACCGAGATGGTATTCAACGGCTTGTCCAAGGTGATCGAGCCTGTCTTTGCGCAGAAAAACCGTGAGTCTAACGACCTTAAACCCTCATTTTTGCATGCGACAGCAGCGCTCACCGTTATCGCATGGCCGTTTTTCGGCTTCTTTATGCTTATGGCTGAGCCCATTGTGCTATTCCTTTATGGTGACCAATGGGGCGAATCTGTGCCGTTATTGAGAATCGTTTGTATCGCTGCCATGCTGTTCTTCACCTTCAACTTGACCACACGTGTTCTCGTCAGCCGTGGTAAGGCAGTACGACTGGCTAACATTCAAACCCAGTTTTTGATTGTCTCCGTAGTGGGTATTCTGATTGCAGTGCAGTATGACCTGTACGCCGTTGCGGGATCGATCATCGTCGAACGGCTCTATCGAGCTTGGGTTTTGTCAGGTGACCTACGGCGTGAATTAGGGGTTAATGTGGGAGATTTTATTCCCATCTTACGTAAAGGTTTCATCGTAACGGTCAGTAGTCTGGTCGGCCCGTTATTAGTGTTATTAGTTAATACTCCTTCACAATGGCACATTTTTATCCAGTTACTGGTTGCCGGTAGCAGCTGGGGGCTTAGTTGGTTATTGGCTGTATATCTAGTAAATCATCCTTTAAAAGTGGAGTTAGGCTATCTCTTTGCATCGGTTAAGAAAAAGCTCCCAGTATACAAGCGAGCCTAGAATCGAATGAAAAAAGCGGTTTTGATCAATGACACTACCTACGACTACCATCACGGTTGTGAGGCAGTTGTGGCTGGAATCAAGAACAGCCTGTTGGAACGCGGTATAGGAGTGATCGCGAGTTGCCCCGTCGGTGTCCATTTTAAGCAGGATGCAAGAGTGCTGAGGTCGATGGCTTGCGCCGATATCATCGTGGTCAACGGTGAGGGTACGATCCATCACGGGCGGGAAAAGGCCAAGTGGTTGCTCGAAGTTGCTGAGTTTTCACACTCCCAAGGCATCCCCTGCGCGCTGATAAACGCCACCTATCAAGATAACCCGTCGTCCTTCGCGGATCTGCTGCGACAATTCGACTTGGTTTGTGTTCGTGAGTCTCTGAGTCAACGGGTGATTAATGATCTGGGTGTACAAGCGGAGATAGTCCCTGATCTTACCCTGTTGCTGGCGGATAAGTACCGTAGTTCTGGCGCTGATCGAAGCGGTGTCGGTATTACTGACAGCCCCATGATCGATATCAGCCAAGCCAACTATAGTGCAGCTTTGAGTCGTAATTACCTATTTTTACCCGTTCTCAGAAGTTACCGCAGGGAAGGGGAACTATCCCTAGTCGAGCTCGTCCGCCATGGTAAGTTTCTGCTTTCTATCCAGGGCAGAAAAACACCTAAGGTGTCGTTGTCCGATGAGGCTTATCTGGATTTAAGAAATCGCTACATCAAAACCACCATCAACTCTTATTTAGAGGCCCTGGCGGGACTGGAGCTGTTGCTGACGTCACGCTTCCATTCACTGTGTTTTGCTTTTGTGACCGAAACACCTTTTCTGGCCGTTGGAGGAAACTCTCATAAGGTAGAAAGTCTGCTGAAGGATGTAGGGTTAGAGCATCGGCTCGTTGATCAGGCCGCGTTCATGGGTGACGTCACGGCGTCTCAGCAGGCCTTCTCCGATGAGGAACTGGGGAAATTACGCACCTATAAGCAGGAGGGCTTGAGTAAGATCAGCGGGATGTTCGATCGGTGTGAGGCGTTGATCAAGTAGCATAAAGGGGTATGGATACTTTTGATGAAGAAACGCGGTTATTTTCTTATTGGCTTTGTCGATGTCCTCCCATTTATGGGAGGGTCTGGCTGTGTTTCTTTCGATGCCCCTGGCAACGCTTGTGAATAGGCCTATATAAAGGGGCAGGGCATATTGAATCAGGCATCCTATCAAACGGCCACACAAGGTGTGAAAAGCTTATTGGATTATCGAGTGAGCCGTGCAGTCGGCAGCCCCTGGCGAGGTAAGATTTTCGAGGCTCAGTCAGCACAGGACTGTTAGCGTATGCCTGTCGATGGCATAGGAGTCACGTCCCCGTTCCTATTAAATTTATTTAAATGAATATTTAGTCGTTATTATGGTCGTTTATGATGTCCCACGGGGGCAGATCCCAGGAGGATGTGGTGCGGATACCCTTGATCGATGTTATTAGATTCGGTTCAGCAATAGCTGTTTTGCTATACCACTATTGTTTCCGATATTGGAATCGCGATGGCTCCGGTGCCATGCCTTACGGTATGTTCGCTGAGGTAGTGAAATACGGTTATCTGGGCGTGGATGCCTTCTTTATGGTCAGTGGTTTCGTGATTCTGATGACAGCCACAGACAAGAGTGCCGTGCAGTTTTCAATTTCGCGTATCGTGCGGCTCTACCCCGCGTACTGGTTCGCCTGTTGTGCATTATTTGTATTCGCGTTGCAGTGGCCGGTCGCTAACTACCTACCCGGCTACCGCGACTTTTTTGCCAATCTGACCATGTTTCATGGTTATTTCGGCATTCCCCACGTGTCGGGTGTTTTCTGGACATTGGTGGTGGAGATGCAGTTTTACCTTCTGATGCTGGTGCTGATACTGGCCGGGCTTCTTCGGTGGATCAAAGGGGTGTTGCTGGTTTGGATGTTGACGGCAGTCGTGGCTGATTATCTACCCGTGTCCGATCTGTTCAAGCAACTTTTTATCTTGAGCTGGTGTCAGTATTTCGTTGCCGGATCAGTGTTCTATCTGGTTCGCAAGGAAGGCCTGTGCCTAGTCAAAGGCTTAATCTTGGGGCTGTCGCTGTTTTATGCGCTCAAACACGGTTATTGGTACCTGTTGCTTAAGGAGAACCTGTCGGGAGTTGTTTTCGATCCGCTAATAATGGCCATCGTAATATTGACGCTTTACGCGATGTTTCTTGCTATCGCATTAAACCGGCTGCCTGGTAACTACCGCTTTTTAAGTCGTCTAGGCGTGCTAACCTATCCACTTTACCTGATTCACTCGACCCTGGGAGAGGCGTTGATGCGCGAGTATATCAATGTTATAGATCCCTACCTCTTGCTTGTGGGACTGACGCTGGCCATGATCCTGCTGGCCTACCTTATTCATCGCTGGGTAGAGAAACCCTTGGCAGGGTGGCTGAAACGAAATCTCAATAGGCTTCATCGTCGCTACAGAACGCAGGTAACATCAGCTTGATGTAGCCTGGTGCCTTGGTTGACACAGTGGGGGAAATTGCATTATTTTGATTAGACTCCGCTATCTACTTATTATCAATTAATAGCATTCGGAATTTAATTATTTACGGTTTTTTAGGCAGTTATGACCTCGTGATAGAGCTTCGGCCTACGATATTTGTTTTCAGGGAGCTTTTTTATGCATACAGCCAAGTATTGTCTGTTCTATTTGCTAATCTTTCCAGTTTGGGTTCAGGGAGCAACGGATTCTCTGGTATGGGATGAACAAGCGACGCGGTTTTTTTCCAGTAAAGCATTGGGCTTACGCTGGACACATGAGTTGGGAGACTGGGTTGATAAATCAGCCTTGCAGCAAGGTCCTGATGCTTTCGCTGCTGTAAAAATAACCGACGAAGATCGACAGCAGTATATCTATTGGGATGTAACACAACTTGCTAAGCGCTGGGCTGATTCACCAATCGCTAACCAGGGGCTGATGTTGAAAAGTTTACCTAGCAATAAAGGCATAACATCATTTCTGAGTAGGGAAAGCGATTCGGTGTTAATACCGTTGATGATTATTAAGCTCGCTTCAGGAAAGGAACTAAATGTTGAAGCAACTGCAGATACCTATATCAGTAGAGGTACCCGGCAAGCACAAGGCGATAAAAAGTTTATCCGTGTCGGCTCTTCTGAGCACGGATTATTGTATTTTCCGTTACCCGCTTCTCTCGCTTCTAATAAAATCATCAAAGCTGAGCTGTTTTTAACCACGACAGTGAAACAATATGGTGATAATAAGGTTGGTGTTTACCAGCCTTATGTTCCGATTCAGAGTCCGGTGGAACAGGGCATTGCAACTGCTTATACAGTAGACCAAGGGCTTGATAGGCATAGCAGTGTGGTTTTTGCAGACCGATTTGACAACGATCAACCGCTATCCAAACACTGGGTAGACCTAAAAGACCCTCATTCGGCCACGCCAACGAGCCTGATGGATGAGGCTGGTTTTTCTCCTCTCGATGGAAAAGCGCTACCGGTGCTTTTTTCACCACGCACACATACCGCTATTAGTATGGCGCTAAAGCTTAAAACACTCATGCAGCAAGAACCCGAAGAGATCTACTTCCGTTATTATCTGAGGCTGGGTACAGATTGGAACTCAGACCGAGGCGGTGGAAAATTTCCTGGTTTCGGCGGAACTTATGGTCGAGCAGGCTGGGGAGGGCGCAAGCCCGATGGGAAAAACGGCTGGTCGGCGCGAGGCATGTTTTTAAACAGTGTTGTTGATGGACCTCATCGTGGGGAAATGCCTATCGGCAGTTATGTTTACCATGTTGATCACAAGAATAACTACGGCGAACAGATGCCGTGGAGTAGCTTTGACAGCCTGCTCGAGAAGAATCGCTGGTACTCCATTGAACAGTATTTACGCCTGAATACACCGGGTCAGAATGACGGGGTACTCAAGGCATGGGTTGATGGGCGGAAGGTCACAGAAATTGATAACCTGCGTTTTCGTGATACAGATGCTCTGAAAATAGAAAAAATCTGGTTTGATTTTTACCATGGGGGAGGGGCTAAACCTTCTAAAGAGCAACACCTGTTTATCGATAATGTGGTGGTGGCTACCGAGTATATAGGTCCTGCGGGTGTACCTGCTCGCTCTGCGACGAAAGGAGAGTAACAACGTGCTACAGTACGTAAGTGATCGCTATGGTACCCATCGGGGATTGATCCGCTTAGCGTTGGATTGGGTTAAGTGGAAGTTAGGACAATATGATCCCTATCAAAAGGTCGATTGGACTAGTGTTAAGCGGTTGGTGTTTGTCTGCCAAGGCAATATCTGTCGCTCACCCTATGGGCACTTTCTGGCTCAGACGAAGCTTCCTGGTAGTGTCGTATCGATCGGTTATGCCACCACCACAGGCGTACCGGCCAATGATTGCGCCCGCGCTGTGGCTATGGCAAGAGGGACGTCGTTGGAGCAGCATAAGGCGACAGACCTAAGTGATTTTTCGGTGCTTGATGGTGATTTGTTTTTAGTGATGGAGGATCGGCATATCACGAAGATTGAATCCACAGTGGCGAAAAAAGATACCCAAATAACTCTGTTGGGTTTGTGGGCTACTCCTAAGATGCCGTTGATCTATGATCCGCACCATCTCTCCGAGGCCTATTTCAACAGCTGCTATCAGGTTATTGAAAGTGCGGTAGAAGAAGTAGTTAAACACTTTAATCGTAAGCGTCCAATCTAGCCCATGTTTTCAGCGCGTCTCTTATTCTGGATATTTATTCGGTAATTAAACCGGATAAATATTTTGATATCACAGATAAAAACTAGACCTTGCTTTTAATGCTCTGGCCGACAGTCATGCGGAAGTCAATCGACAGGACACTGTGCGATGATTAAATTCTTACTGGTCGAAGAACCGGGTATAAAAACTACTGTTCTATTTTTACAAGAATAATATATCAGTAATATGCTCCGTACACATTCACTATACTCTTTAACTATTTATTTAGTGGTAAGAGGTAACATAGCGGTGATCCCCACGGCGGAATAGGAGATATTAATTATATAAAATATATGCGATTAAACAAGTAACTTAGCAGTTTTATATATGTGTGTAACGAGGTGAAATTAGCCTCCTTTTACCGTGCCGCTGCATCTGATATGTTATATTTATAATTCTAGTTACAGAATTATTTTCTCTAATTATTTCGATTGTATTCCTAAATTAAATGTACTTTTTTAGTCGCCATATAAAAGGGGTTGTGTCTGCTTTTAACTTTAATTTATTGCGCCAATTATGTTTTATGTTGAACAAATCAAAAGGCACGTCACAACAGAAATTGATGTGACGTCTCGGTAATTCCGTCTCCGAACGCTCTGAGACTTCGTGAATAGACTGGGGAGAGTTGATAAACAATACTAAGGTATTTGATTCATATTTAACCCTGTCAATAGTATTAACCTTCGTGCCATCGATCTCCATTGGCAGTTCGTCAATGCTAATAGATCTGGGTGTCGGATATAATAAACTAGGGTTTGTAGACTCTTTAATTAATAGATCGCCACCTGTTGAAGAGTCTTCATCATCACGCAAATAGAGTAACGCCGCGAAGAGCTCTGATGGTCTGTCAACATGACTTTTCCTGACTGATCTGGAAGTCCGAGTATAGTTAACATAAAACTGGCATTCCATAGAGATATCGGCGCCATCGGCCAGCCTGTCGTATCGACCGCCCGGTCTCATCTTCACAATGCTATCCTCTAATCGTTTACCGAGTCTTTTTTCAATAGAGGGGTGAGTTTTTTTTATTGACTCACCAAATATTTCTATAAGTTCTTTAAAAAAATCCTCTGATGTATGATATTCAAAAAAAGATCGCCATTGACTGCTGATTCTTTCGTCACGGGTGACTTTGCAAGCGGGGTAATCGAACCAAGTATCCTTTTTCTCCCTTCCATCAAGCACTATTTCCGGTGATGGTAGTGCATCATATAGCGTCTCATAAATATCCTGAGGCAACGCATTCTTAATGATGATATGTGGGTAAGGATCTAAAATCACGTCATTTCTAGATACTTTAGACAAAATGCTTAATTTTTTATTCATCGGTCGTAAACCCTTTTCTGAGGTTGCCTGTAGTTTATCTTGTGATCAGTACCTGAACCGGATATGGCCTGAGAGTACTGTGAACAAAAAAATCCTGTCAATTGATTTATGAGTTTTTAAAAATGTTAAATCGATATTAATTGTGCTTGTTTTGACTTTACGATAAATATATTCCATATTGTTCTAGAAACAGGGATGCTAATTCACCAAGCGAACTTGTATGTCACTAATATAGCTCATACAAGGCCATATGCCAGTTACTGATCTAGTTTGCCAAAATAATATATCGGTAAAGATTTTATTAGTCGACTTATAAATTCACGATCACTCTTTAACCCTTGGGTCTTTTCTTCTAACCATAACCATAACCATAACCATAACCATAACCATAACCATAACCATAACCATAAGTGTAAGTGTAAGTGTAAGGCCAGACTGTCTTCGACCGCTGACGCTTGAGCCAACTCCATAAGGCTTTGGCAGGATTCAACTCCGGTGCATAAGGCGGCTATGCCTCCAGTCGTAAACGCCGCTGCACCTTTGGCTCCGCAAACCAGGCCTTCAGGGCTTTGCATCGGAGAACCGGGGCATTGTCCTAGATAATTCGTAATTTTCCCGGTCAAGAACGGAGCAGTTTTTAAGGAAAACGATCACGTCTTTTCCTATCACAGTCACCGTTAACCCACTAAAGTAGAATCGGCCTTGAAGCGACACCGCTCCCTTCACCATGGTTCGTGGCGTTTGGCCTCGCTTCCCTTACACCACAGGCGTCTGCCCAACCGGTGCAAATGTTTTCTGATGATTAGAGTAGAGGTAAAAGCTGGATTCATCAAAAAAATTAGCTTTTCTCCCTTATCCTGAGTCTGATTTTTAAAGCTGGCCAGATCTCAGTCTTCCTATGAGCGATTTTATCCTCATCTCGCCTGTTATCCTGACATCCTTGCATTTCGACTGCTGCCATGACCAGTCCCAGCGTCTGGGTGGTTTTCTCATCCAGGGCTGGCTGTATTGCACACCGGCAAGCAAAGTGATTGCATCCGCACTCCGCTGAGTGGTCCCGCGTTGATCTTCATAACCAAAACCCTGGGGGCATAACTCTTTCAGTTCCTTTAGCACAATGGGCACGACAACTATCCTGACATAGAGGGCAGGCAGAGCACTGTACGGGCTGAGAAAACAGACAGTGGAGCCGGTTTTCGGCATCATCAAGCACGTGATGGGCTACAGGCCGTTCTCGATGCGAGGATTGGATAAGGTGAACGGCAAATGGTCGCTCGCCACGCTGGCCTAGAATGTAAAACGCTTGAATGTACTGCGAATGGCGTTATCAAGAGGCAGTGAGCAACCATATGCAGCGTTAACGGTAAGACAGAACGGGATTATAAGAGTGGCAGGCGATTCGTTGGCGGAAATTAGACTCCGGCAGCCAGCCACTGATGGGGCTCTGATAGCAATGAGCCTTACTTTATCCTCAAAATATGTCTGTTGAGCGTTAGTCCGACAGAGGGTGGCTTAGTCAATTACAATATCGAATTCAATGATCTGGAAGTTTAAATGCGACAAATGCGCTGCCTGCTGCCACACCAGAATAATATTTTCCCAAGGTCCCGCCTCCAGTTGCTGGAACAACCACGTATTCGGTGCCGTCGACTTCATAGATGGACGGTGGCGCCGAGCCTATAAAAGGAAGAACATAGTTCCAGAGCTCTTCACCGGTATCCTTGTCGAATGCTCTAATCTTTAGGTCCAGGGTGCCAGAAACAAACACCAATCCTCCGGCTGTTACCGAGGCGCCCCCAAAGTTTTCCGTACCAGTAATGGCAATGCCGCGCTCGCTTAGTTGTGTGTACTCACCTAAAGGGCGAGACCAAAGTTTTTTTCCGTTATTGAGATCAATTGCACTTAGCAATCCCCAAGGTGGTTTAGACCCCGGATAGCCTTCTTGGTCCATTAAACGACGATAGGGTGTACGGCTGTAGTTGAAATTACGTCCCTTGGGCTGCTTGCTGGATGTGTCCGCTAATTGATCGTCTCTCTTGAAGAGATAATCGATGATCGAGGTTGCATCATTGCTGGTCAGTCCTTTAGGCGGAGGCATAGAGCGAATACCGTTTTCAATAATAGTCTCTACCTCCACCCGATCCGTGCTCAATTTTAACCACACTAAGCTGGGTCCGACACCCCCTTCGCGGTTATTGCCGTGGCAGCCAGAACAATACGTCAGATAGGCGCGTCGACCGGAAGTGACCGGTAATAGGGATTCGTCAGGGGATGGCCCTCGATTAACGACGCTAACGGTATAGGGTACCTGATTAGAACTCACGTATAGAATGCCGGAGGCTTGGTCGACCGCTGCTCCCGTCCACTCGGCTCCACCGTGGAGCCCAAAAAAGGCACTAGGGACACCCTCTTCATGGGGCACAAAGAAACCGTAATTTGCCTGATCCATCTGTGCTAGCACGGCCTGCCTGTTACCCTCGCCGATGTTGGTTATCTGATCTAAGTCGAAGTAAGGTCTTGAAAATGGTTCAGGGAGTTCTACTGCGGGCTGGTAGGGCCAGGTCTTTTCCCCGTACAGCGTAGAGGTTGGCGCCCTTTTCAATCCAAACCCAAACACGGGTTTTCCGCTAAGACGGTCCAGCAACAAAGTATTGCCGAGTTTTGTCACCGCAGCAACGACGTCAACGCGTTGATTACCAATCGTTATCGTCGTAAGTATTGGCGATGCGGGAATATCCAGATCCCACAGGTCGTGCCTGACCTCCTGGAAAGACCACAGAACTGTGCCATCTCTTATGTCGATAGCAATCACGCTGTTGGCATGCTGATTCCTACCGGGTCGGTCGGTCCCCACCAAGATAGGGGCAGGATCACCTGTGGTGACGTAGGCAATCTGACGTTCACTATCAAGTGCCATCCCACCCCACGGATTCCCACCCTTGAGCGCAAAAGGGCGTCCTCCCTGAGTCTTTTTTGCACCATATACCAGCAGGCTTGTTTCCCATAATAGGCGCCCGCTCAGCAGGTCATAACCCGCCAATGATGGCTTAAAGGTCGCGTGTATAATCGTGTTTCCGGCGATGGCTGGAGCTATTTTCCCGGTACCTCCTGAGTCGACGATTCCGGATTTACCGAAGCCTTCAATTGCAGAACCATCTTCTGCGTTTAGGGCAATCAGATAGGGGCCGTTAGGGAAGTAGATACGAGGGCTATGGCGTGCGTCGCCTTGCCAGTAAATCATTCCACGCCGGGCGGGAAATTTCTCAGGCGGCGAGTATTGCCATAACTGACGACCCGTCTTGGCGTCGAGCGCAACGATGTCATGCCCCCCGGTCGGCGTATAAAGAACGCCCCGAGCAATGACAGGATTGCTCTGTATATTGGCAGTCCCCGTTTGCGGCTTGTAAATCCAGGCAACTTCCAGATCCTGAACATTGTCGGTATTTATCTGGTCCAATTCGGAGTAGCGGCTTGAGTCATTACGCCCATGGCTGCGGTGCCACAGTCGAGCATTCAAATTCTGACCTGTGCTCTTTGTTAATTGATCCACAGGTGCTGGCTCAATCATCTTAAGCAAAGGTAGTACTTCCCTTTCCGCAACGGACTCCACTACCCAATAGTCTGATGCCAGACTCTTGAGAACGTATTCATACAGGTATTGATTGGATACGCTCTCTATCTTCAGATAGGCCCGCTCGCAAACCCCACCTTTCGGAGATAGGGAAACACAGGAGTAGCCTCCCAAAAAAGGCAGCGTAAATGCAGCTAAAAAGATCCATAAATAACCACGCTTTAAATTAAAAAAACATCCTTGGATTGTGAATCTCCTTATTTTATAACGCATTATTATAGATGTGAAATAAATTATTTTACTTTTCTAACCTGATATATACAGCACTTACGCTCGGATAGTGCCTCGAATACATTAGCCTAGTTTTACCGATATCGTATGATCTTCCCTATCAACAAACTACTCTATGCCATCTAAGATATCAGAAGATTGTTTTTTAAGGTAGCTAGAATAAATTCAATGGTTATTTGTCTGATCAAACATGTTATTAGACTTACAAGCAGAATCCCGCTTATACATCCTGTCGGTCCGAGCATTAACGGCACGATATGGTTTTTCTCTATGATATCCAAAATATTTCTCCGGTTTCATTGCCGGAGAATTATCCAGACTAGGAGGCGCACTGAGAATGTGAGTTAGATTAGACGCTTACCTTTAATCAGAGCCGTGTTTGAGCAGCTTACGCAGTATTTTGCGCCCCGCATTGCGCATATCCGACAGGAAGGGCTTAGGGTCATTCCATTCAAATACGTAGCAATGAATGCTCGGCCTGAAGAAACGGGTAATGAATGCGCTCAGTTCGCTTAACGCGGAAAATTTCACATTAGGATCGGTAATTAGCTCTGACTTAAACAGGATGCGCAACAAACGTTTGATCTCAGGAATCATATAGCGGCTTTGCAGGCCGTACTTTATGGTGGTAGTAACGGGGTTTTTCTGTTTGCCTATGACCTCAACTAGGCTGCTGGCAAAACTGACATCCGAGCGGGTTGCTAGTGGCAGGCTCCCCCAGAAACGCCCATTTATCTCCATCAGCCAGTAGCTGTTCGTCGCGGGTTCATAACGGTATTCCACCATCGCTACACCGTTCCAATTCAGTGCCTTTAGCAGCCTCCGTGATTGTTCCATACAGCTGGTGTGCTGATCTGGAGCCAGTGCCTGACAAAGGGTCGATGAGCCGCCTTCGGGCGGCCATTCATTGATACGTTGGTGCTGAAATTCAACCAGTGAAGCCCCCTCTCTGCACAGGAAAAACTGACCAATACCAAAGCCTGGGCAATAGCGTTGTATCAGGGGGTAGCGGGCTATGGCCTCATACTTTTTCAACGCATCTTTTAGTTCATTAAAGTCCTGGCAATATTCTAGCTTGAGTAGGCTCAAGCCCTGATTCTGGAGCAGCTGGGCGATCTGATGCGGATTGGACCACTTCAAAATAACGGGAAACTTAAGCTGTGCCTGCAATGCCGTTAGTTGTTCAAGGCTATCAATTTTATATGACGCTGGCGTTTGGATTGCAAGCGTTGATGCTATTTCAAGTGTTTGACTCTTATCTAAGACTTTGGCCATTTGCTCGGCATTAGGATCCAGCAGGGTAAGGTACTGCTCAAGGCGTTGCCGATGTCGGTTAACCAAGTTTATATCAGACTCCCCAATGCTCACCAAGAAAGCGTGGTGGTAGGTTGAGGCGACGTCAATCAATTGCTCGATTAATAGTTCGGGTGTCGAATTTCTAACCATGCCTTTTGAGCAGTATTTGGACATCAGCCCCAGCGAGTATCGATGGCTGCCAAATCCAATGACGTTGTATTTGTGTCGGCCAAGATCTCTGATCACGGCCAGGCCGATGGGAGAATCTGTTCCCAGCACGATAACGGTCTCCATAAGATTTCTTATTACTCCTAGCAGAAGTGATCAGTGTAATAGTTTTCAGCGGTGCGCTTTAACATGGACAGATAACTGCCGCTGAGTGGCTGACGATCCTGATTGCGTATCGATACCTTTTTAGTATCAATTTTGGAAAAAGTGGTGACATTAAACCGGTCTGAATGCGTTTTTAGGTATTGGCAGAGTTGCTGTAAACGACGCTGGTTGGTTAGATTGGGACGCATGTTATCAAACCGAAATGAATCGCGGCTGATAAACTCAAACGGATGGGTGATCAGACATACCATATCGTAGTCCTTCGCATAGGCTTGATCGAGGCTACTAATTAACTCATGGCTAGAGCAAGCGGTGAGTGCAAGCGGTCGCTGAACCTTATGACCCTGTGGGCTGTAGCTCTCGAAGGCGGTTAAAGGTACTTCGACGACACCCTCTATCTGGCGATAGTTATGCAGACAGTGTAACTCAGGATCGGTGGGTGGGCAGGTGGCGACGGAGATATTAGATGAGACGTTTAGTCCCACTCGATTCAACGCTTTAAACGTATCTAATCCCGCAGAAAAATTACCGGTGCGTACTGCGACGGGACTGCCAAGTTTCCAATCTTCAAAACGTTCTATCGCCTCGGAAAAGGTGTCTGCCAGTTCATCGACCGAACGGCCGGTACTGTGGTCATCAGGTGCGGTTTTAATGACTCTGCCATCGGTAAAATTACGCCAACAGGGGTGCACATGCAGTTGCAGGTCCTGGCCTGCTTCGAGGATCTGCTCAGCACGGCGTTGCATCGGTTCGGTTCCGAAGTAGCGGCTTTGCAATGTTTCGGTAAAAAAAGTGGCCTGTAACCCGCTCTGTTGTAACGTTTGCAATAAAAACCCCAGGGCTTGGCTTCTGCCATCGACCATACCGTCTACTGGCTCGCATAATAGGGGTTGGTAGCGGTCAGGAGCGGCAAAGCAGCCTGCGATTGAAGCTTCAGTATCGACTGTCAGATACACATCCATACGGTGACTCATCTTAATTCTGCTCGATGTTAATGAATTTTGACTTGAGTACGTAAGCAGACCTGCTAAGCCTGGCGTGCAGTGCTTTGAAAAAACGCCGGTAGACGTGTTTGGTGTTCTCAATTTTTCTGCCAATGGCAACGATGATGGCGAAGGTGATGCCGCAAACTAACAGGTGATGCAGATTTGGTTGCAGTTGATAGTCCGCCAGCATGGCATCAAGGAATCGTAGCATCGGTTGGTGCAGTAAATAGAGCGCAAATGTCAGGTTGGAAAAGTTGCGAATAAATGCGGTGATACGATTGTCAGTGATGGTGATATGAGCGGCCAGCACTCGTGCCGAAGCGAAGTTAACCGAGATGATCAGCGCAAGCAGGTAGTCAGTGATGACATAGCGTGAAAAAGCCAGTTCACGAAAATAGACCTTGCCTAGCCACTGCTCCAGCAGATTCCAACCGACGTAGGATAGTCCGTTAACGACGAACAGGTAAAACGCGACAAAGGAGCCAATGAAGAGAAGCCAATTTACCCCGATAGACAACCCCGCCAACGGGTTGCGTCGATAGACCCATACGCCAACCCACCAGAAGGGAGCTAAAAGTAGGATTTTGGGGCCAAGGATCAGCGCGATTCCTAATAATAACAGTACTCTGTTTTTGAAATAAAATGCTGCCGCAAAGCTGAGGTAGTACCAGACTTCGTAATTGATTGACCAGTAGGGCACGTTGCTGAACGATTGAATTGAGACAAACCAGATTTCATTAGTAAACAGCAGGCTCGATAGGAAGCGCAGCCAGGCTAAATCAAAGAAATCGCCATAGGCAGTAGGATGGAGTGCTGAACCTATCAGATCGAGGCCGAGGGTGATGCACAGCGCCGGGATTGCTACCGAGTAGATCCGTGAGGCTCGGTTGATCAGAAAGTCCGATAGTTTTTTCTCTTTGGTATCGAAGCAGTAGGCGATGATAAAGCCTGACATGACAAAAAAGATCACCACCGCTTCATGGCCGAGTTTAAAAATCAGACTCTCGTATTCGTAGATGTTTCGTGAGTGGTAAAGAAAGACCAGGAAAGCCGCGCTAAAACGGACCACATCAAGATATAACGAGAAACTATTGGGCATCGGTTTGCCTTATATCGGTCAGGGTACTGTCTAGATGTGGAGAGACTGTCCTATCTTCGACATAACGGAATTTGCCGTTTTTTGTTGTTGGAAAGTGGTTGAGTTTCACGACATCGACCTGCATATCCTGACCTAATCGTTGCTTCATGGCCGTCTCCATATCACGCAAAGCGCTATCCTCGAATTGGCTATTGGCTTTGATCTGAATCTGGATTTGTTGGCTACCCAGTTGTATCACTTTGAACTGCTCAATACTTGGCATCTCGCGCAAGATATAGATCAATGCTAGCGCGTGAACCTTGGCGCCGTCTGTTGCGGTAATGAAATCGGTGGCACGTCCCTGGACCTCTTGCATCACCGGTAGGCCTCGACCACAAGGGCAGGGAATTGACGAAAGTGTGCCCATGTCGCCGGTTTGATAGCGTACGAACGGAAAGCCCCTGGTGGCCATGTGGGTGACGACGATCTCGCCTTCCTGACCTGCCTGGCAGGGGTTCCCCTGGTCGTCAATGATCTCGACGACGAGCTGTTCGGCGCTGATATGCATCGATCCCTGCGGGCACTCGTGGGCAATAAAACCAGCATCTCGAGCCCCGTAGCCATTGGCGACAGGAGCGGCGAAGGCCTGTTCGATGATTTCCCGTTGATGGGGGTAAAGCATTTCCGAGGTGGTGAATACCACTTTTACACCCAGGGTATTAAGGGGTATGCCCTGCTTGGTCGCGGCGAGGGCTAATTGATGAATCACCGACGGGTAGCCGAAGACCATGGCCGGGTGGAGTTCGCTCAGGCGCTGCAGGTAGCTGCTGATCTTGACAGGGTGGAGGTCGAAGGCGGGTATCAAGTGGGAACGAAACAGCCGATCACGCAGCAATTTGACGTAATCCTGTTTGCCCAGTTCGATGGGGGATCCCCAGATAACAGCCTCGACATCTCCGATATCGACATCCCACCAGCGAGTGGCACGCCATTTAGCGGCGACATCATGGCTGACTCTATCCATGCCCATATAAAAAATAAGCGGTTCACCGCTGGAACCACCGGTGTTGTATTTAAGCAGTTTACCGGCCTCGGTACTCCTGAGTGCCTGTTGATTATCGTGTATATCTGACTTGGTCAGAAAGGGCAGCTTGACCAGGTCGGCCGCACAGCTGATATCTTTGGCTGTAATATTGAGTTCATCGAAAATAGCCGAGTAATAAGGGTTATTAGTCGCCAGATCGGCTATGAATTTTTGCAGTTCTTGTGCCTGGAGAGCGGCGAGTTGCTCAGGTGGTAACCATTGACTGCGTTCCAGTTCGGCAAGCATAGCCACACTATGATGTTTTTTTAACCGTTCATGCAGCGGAAATAGTGTGCTTGTCACCAGCTGAGTGTAGAGCGATGTACTGGGTGATCTACTCATTCTGCGATTTTCATCCCTTGCTCGGTCATCTTCCTGTTAGTCGAAAATGCAGATCGTTGTGACATTTTGTTGTTGGGTAGCGATTTACGCAAGACGATCTGTTCAAGCGCGACCAAAGTGATAATCAAATGATACGGGAGGTCGAAATAGGCCAATCCGAGGAATGCCGCCCCGGTGCTATAGGCGATTAAACTGCACTGCAGCATTCTAGCGAGGTTGCCCGCCCATTGAAGGTCTTGGTGCAGTTTGGACAACCGGATAACATGATTGGCTGTGCTCCAGGACAGCAGCCCTAAAAGCAGGAATAACAGTAAACCGATAAAGCCGTGCTGTCCCATGACTTGAAAGTAGATGCTATGAGAGTCGTGGTAATCAAGAGGATCTGGGGCGTAGAGGACAAAGTTTTGACGGTTGGTGGTGTCAAAACCACCGCCAAATATATTATCTTTGGCTAGGTTGTAGGCCATATACCAGGCATTGAAGCGACCTTGTACTGACCCGTCATAATCTGCTGTATCATCGTTAACGATGGTTCCCATGCGGTCATACCACTGTTGCGGCATTACAGCTAAAGCGACCGGTACCAAAACTGCAAAAACTAGAGATATGTACAGTTTTTTTGGGCTCTTGAGCCAGAGGAAAATACCCAATGAAACACCAGCTACAATAGCCCCACGTGACTGCGTTCCGAGAATGGAGATTAGCGATAAACTAGTAATAGCGAATAAGCCGTAGCGTATCCAGCGGTTTCTGGATTGGCTGATCAGGTAATATAGAAGAGGGATAATGATCAGCAGAGTCAGCCCCAATTCATTGTTGCCTTCAAAAAAACCACCAGGTGGTCCCAAAACTGTACCGCCCCCTGCTGTTCTGATCGTGAAAATACCGCCTTTAAAACCATAAAATCCGATGCTTAGCACGATCACCCATATGGCTTGTTCAATACGTTCTCGGCTGGTAAATAGCGCTAAGATGATGAGCGTTATGAACTGGATTTTCATGACCTTCTCAAATCGCATCATCTTCATTTCTGAGGGTGAGGCTATCAAGGTGGTGATACACATCCAGCCGAGAAAGAGCAACAAAGTGATGGTGACGGGAGTCAAGGGGATCTTCTTCGGTTCTTTGCTGAACAGGTACGCAGCTAGAAAGGATGCAGCGATGATCTGGGCTACCGGTAGCGTGTAGACAAACCCCCAGCCCAGACGATGCGGCACCATGTAGCTGATCCAGCACCACATCAGGGCGCCGATAAAGGGACGTTTAAAGATAAATGGGATCGAACCAAAGATTATAGTGGCAATCACAATATCCCGCATATCAGCAAACCTCCTGCTGTTGCGCTAGCTGCTGTTGATAGCACTTTTCCCACAGCGGTAACACGGCGTCGGGTCTATATTGGATGACCTTCTGGTGGCCGTTTTGGCTTAAGTTAGAGGCGAGTAACGGGTCTTTGAGCAGTTCCAGGACCGCATCGGCAATGGCTCGAGCATCACCGACGTTGATCAGCAGGGCGGTTTCCCGATCCGTCACCATATAAGGGATGCCACCGACAGCCGTCGTCACGATCGGTATGCCACAGGCCATCGCTTCTAATAAAGAATTGGGCATGTTGTCGGCGGTGGTCGGGTTGATCAGGATATCGGCGCTGGCGTAAAGAGCGACCATCTGCGAGCGATCGAGGCGGCCTGTAAAGTGAATTCTCTGGTTAACGCTCAGATCGCAAGCCAGCTTCTCTAACTTTCCGCGCTCGGGACCATCACCCGCAATTGTCATCCGGGCTCCAGGTGTCTGCTGAATGATCAGCACCAAGGCTTCGATAGCATAGTGATTGCCATACAGCGCTTCCAGGTTCCGGGTCACGATAAGGTGTAAGGACTTCTTATCGGAACGGTAAGGCCGATATTTAAACAGCTCCAGATTTACAATATTTGGGATGACCTCGGCATCGATCCCATACTTGTTGAACACCGCTTCCAAAAAGGTACTGGGGACAATCAACCCCGAGCTGCGCTTTAGCGAGAAGCGTACCCGTGCGGCGGCAGTGGACAAAAATTCGTCGGCCAATCCGCCACGGTAATTGATTAGACAGGGAATACGGTAGAGCCGGGCAATATGAATCACTGGGACGCTGAATAAATACCAGGCCCAGCCTGAATTGGACAGAGTATGCACCACCTCGTAACGGGGCAGTTGGCTGAATAAATTGAAAATGTACTGCACTAATCGAAACAGTGCCCGTAGCAGCGGGATGCGACCTATAAATGCCGGCCGATAGGCTGGATTGGTGCTGATCAGGGTGACCTGATGACCTCTGGCTTGGAGCAGCTGCAGCAGCTGTTGCGTCTGCATCGCCATGCCGCCATTGGGTGGTGGTGAGGGTCCGACCAGTGCAATCCTCATCTCGACACCAGTTGTGCATAGACCGGCAGAATGCGGGCAACCGAGGTCTCCCAGCTGCGCTTTTGCTCCACGTAGTCTCGCCCGGCCTGACGCAGAGCCGTCCATTTATCGGGCTGGCTAAGCAGATCTGTGGCGGTCCTGGCTAAGGCCAGGGGATCATTCGGCTTGAACAGGTAGCCGTTGTGACCCTGGCTAATCATTTCGCGGTGACCACCGATATCGGATGCGATCACCATGCCCTGGTTTGCCATGGCCTCTAACGGCTTTAACGGGGTGACGATCTCGGTCAGCAGGATCGATTCGCGTGGATAAATAAACAGGTCGATCAGGCTGTAAAATTCACTGATCTGCTGGTGGGGCACCCGTCCGACGAAGGTGACATAGGGTGATAAACCTAGGCGTTCAGCCTGGTGTTTGAGCGCTTGTTCTTCTTGGCCTCCACCGACAAGCAGCAGATGAGCCTGGGGTAGCGTCTTGATGATTTCTGACAGGGCATCGAGCAGAATATGTAACCCCTCATAGCGGTAGAAGGAACCGATAAAGCCCAATACTATTTTATTATCAAGACCATGTTTTTTGACGAGGGTAGGTGCTTTGATGGTTCTGGGGGCAAATGCCTGCAGATCGACGCCATTATGGATGACAGTAATCTTATCCTGAGGGATCCCCCATTCCTGGATCCGATCTGCCAGCCCCTGGCAGATCGTGACAATATGATCTGCACTGCGGAGTGCCTTTTTTTCCAGCTTCTGACTGAGCAGGTAACGCAGGCTGCCTTCTTTGCAGGTACCATGACTGACGGCCGCATCTTCCCAGGAGGCGCGCATCTCGTAAACAAAAGGTATGCCTTTTTCTTGCGCCACCGTCGTCGCCGCCCAGGCATTAAGCGACGGTGAATGGGCATGCAGAATATCGGGTTTGATCTCATCGATGAGTCGGCGGAGCCGCTTTTTCAGGCCACTGACCACATCGTACTGCTGGAGCAGCGGTAGGCTGGCCAGCATTCCTTTGGGCGTGCGATAGAAACAATAGTCGTCTATCTCTTCGACAAGGCTAGTGCTGCCGTAATGCTTGCTGCTGGTCAGGTGCCAGGTCTCTATCCCGAGTTTGCGTTGTTCACGGAGGATCGCCAGGCTGCGAAAAGAGTAACCGCTGTGCAGTGGGATCGAATGATCAAATATATGCAGTACCCGCATCTTAAATCCGCCTGGCATTGTTGCGTTTAATCCGGACCATCACCGCGATAGCGGCCAGTAACAGCAGCAGTTCACTGGCAGCAATGCCATAGAGTTGGTATTTAAGACGCCGCATCTGGGCGATCAATTCGATGTTTTCGGGTAGTGCGATAATCCGGATCTCAGGATGCAGGCCGACGCCGATAGCCACCAGCTGTTCCAGTGATCGTGAAAGATGGCCTGCAGCTTTGATCAGCGGGTGCTGATCAAGACTCAGCGAATTGGTCCCCCACCACAGGTAGAACTGGTTGACCCCGCGCTGGTAATAATCAAGGGCGGTTTGGTCTGAACGCATCCCAAACCGTCCTTGTTTGAGCCGATGTATGGAGAGGGCTTGTGGGGCCTGTGTCAGCTGTTGCCTGAACTCCTGTACCGAAAGCGGGATCTCGCTACCTGTAGTGGTGGCATAGAAGCCGTTGAAGACATCGACAAAAACCCATTTTTGCAGGTGGTTGCTGTAGAGCTCGCTGAAGGCATGCCCCCAGCCACCAAAGCCATCGAATGACATGCCCCACTCTCTGGCGGGAATCTCGGCCGCGTAGGCCAGGGCATTGATGACCTGGATATAATCGGCGCAGTAGCCCTCGCCACTGCTGAGGATGCGCTGGAAAGCGTCCTGGGTATTGGTTTGCAACGCACCATCTTTGGGGCCTCTCGCCCTGAGATGTTCAACGATGCTGAGGATCTGCAGCCAATCGTTTTCCTGTTCCGGCAATTGCGCCAGCCACCGGGTCATCTGTTCTGGCACCGGTGCATCATTGCTCAAAAAGCTATGGGGTTGCTGATCGGGGAGCCAGGAGAAATCACTCGCCTGGGAGTCACCGATTAATACCGCGTTGCGTAACCGGACGACCTCAGTGGTAGCCGGCGCGTCAGGTGCTGGCCACGCCAGAACCGTCAGCCAGATCAGCGGCAGTGTCATTAACACCAGCAATCCAATAACAACACGTCGTAAATTCATGTGCTACCAACTCAGTCCCTGATACTGCGCGGGCAGTGATCTGAGGTCTGGGAGGTTGATCAGGTCGAGGATCAGCTGGTCCGGGCGGCTGCAGTGAGCAAGCCGATCGATGGCGTAAGGATGGTGCTGACCGACGATAATGATATCGGCTTGCTCAATCATGCTGTCCAGCTGTGAGGTCATCAGTTCGCCGATATGCGGAATGGTCTGCTCAATAAAACGTTTGTTAGCGCCCAGAAGATGCGACAGGCTGACGTTCGGGTCGAAAATCGAAAGCTGCATCCCTTTACCGAGCAGCTGTTCGGCGAGCATAACCAGGGGGCTTTCGCGCAGGTCGTCGGTGCCGGGCTTGAAACTCAGACCGAGCATCGCGACCTTACGGCCACCGTTCTGCTCTTGCCGCGACAGTACTTTCTGCAGTGCCAGGTCGAGGTGCGCCTCATTGGAACGCAGAACATGCGAGAGCATCGGGATCTCGATGTCATGGCGCTTGGCTTGGTATTGCATGGCGCGTAGGTCTTTGGGCAGGCAGGAGCCGCCAAAAGCAAAGCCGGGTTTAAGATACGCGGGGGAGATATTAAGCTGCTTGTCTTCGCATAACAGTCCCATCACCTGATGCGGATCAACTTCCATGCCCTCGCATAAGCGGGCCACTTCGTTGGCAAAGGTGATTTTGAGGGCATGGAAGATATTGCAGAAATATTTCATCGTTTCTGCAGTCGCTATATTGGTTTCACGGTACTCGCAGGGGAGATGTGCGTATAACTCTTTTAGCAGGCCGTGAGCGTCCGGGTTTGAGGCACCGATGATGGTGAAGGGGGGGTGGTAATAATCTTTGATCGAGCTGCCTTCGCGTAAGAACTCGGGCTGATAGCAGACGTCAAAGTCAATGCCATTACGCTTGCCAGAAATAGACTCGAGCATAGGTATTAAGGTTTTCTCAACGGTTCCGGGTATCAACGTCGAGCGGTATACCAGAATATGGTGCGCTTGTTTGTGCTTGAGAGCCACGCCGAGTTGCTCGGTCAGGCGCGTAATTGCTCCCTGGTTTTGATCGCCGTTACTGAGCGAGGGCGTACCTACACAGATAAAGCTGATGTCGGTGTGGTTGAACCCATACTCGACATCGTCGGTGACCTCGACCAAATTCTGGTCGAGAGTCGCGGCGATCAACTCGGGCATGCCCGCCTCGATAACCGGGCTCTTACCCTGGCGGATCAGTTCGAGTTTTACGGGATCTATATCGACACCGATCACGTGATGGCCATCCTTTGCCAGGCAGCCGAGCGAGACGGCTCCCACATAGCCCAGACCAAAGATACTTAATCTCATAGAGCCGCTTCCTTAATTGTCGATGCAGTAGAGTATTGTTGCAGGCAGTCGCCGATGATTGACTCCAGTCGTTTCATCGAAGCGGGCCAGTAATGGTTGGATAACATCCGTACGCGTCCCAATGCGGCAAACTCTGCGCGTCTTGTCGAGTCGGTCATCAATGACCAGAGCGCATCGGCGTACTCGGTCGGGGTCTCGGCTATCAAGAAATGTTGGTTTGCGACCGCGTCGATGCCGCCTGCGGCTTCATGGCTGCTCACCACCGGTACGCCCATCGCCATCGCTTCTAAAATCTTGTTCTGTGTGCCGCGGGCAATAGCAAGCGGGGCGACCATGGCAGCGGTGCGTTGAATATAGGGGCGCACATCATCAACAGAGCCGGTGACCGTGACTCCGGGCAGGCGATCCAGCGCCCAGATCTCTTTGCTGGGCTCGGCGCCGACGATAAAGAGTTTGGTGTCGGGGATACGCTGCTTGAGAAGCGGCAGCGTGTTGCGACAAAAATCTAGCATGCACAGTTGGTTGGGGTAGTAGTCCATGCGGCCTATAAACGAAATCGCATGGGGATCGTAATCCTGGCCGTCGGGTTTGAAAAATTCGCTGTCAACCCCGTTGGGAAACCAGTCGGTGGCAACGCCGGTATTATAGTCGTTGAGGGTTTGAAACTCGGTTTTTGTGGTACAGGTGCAGAGGTCGAACTTGCGCGCCAGGCGCTTCTCTTCACGTTCTAATTTTTTACCTTCAAGCCAGTAGCCCAGGCTTAACGGGAAAGGTTTGGAGTGGGTATAACTGAGCCACTTTTTCGAATCCATATCACCAAAGTCGAGAATCTTGGGAATACCTTCAATATCAGATACATATTGGGCCACGGATGAGCAGTGAACAAAGATAAGATCGAACGATTCTTGTTTCACGAGTTGATCGATATGGCGTTTGAGTTTGCTGGAATAAAAATAGCCCATCGAAGAGGGGGTTCTGAGGGGTAAGCGGGCAATCATTCGCAGGGTCTGAACCCGGTTATCGACCGTGGCCATAAAATGTTGGTGGCAGTGGGCCGCTATCCCTGCTGTTTCTTGGGCTTCAGTGTCGGAGCGCACCAGCGAGCAGATCGACACTGTATGACCCGACGCGGTGAGATGGCTGATCATATTAAAGGGACGGATTTTGCCTCCGCGTTTGGGAGGAAAGGGGAAACGGTGACAAACATACAGGATATTCATTAAATGGCCTCTTTGATCTCATCACTGATGGAGTCGCTGGATGCTCCGTCCAGATACAACCTGCACCATATTTCCAGGTTCATCAGTGCTAACAAGTGGTCGGTATGGTCGGCCTGATTACGGTCATGTTGGTCGATAGTGCGTGCTATCGTCTTCCAGTTGAACAGACCCCTGGCTTCTACGGCCTGCTGGTTGAGCAAGGATCTACGCAACCCTGCCAGTTCTGATTTTAACCAGGCACCCATGGGTGCCCCAAACCCCCGTTTGGCACGGTGTATAATTGAATCTGGCAAGACCCCTTTGAGGCTCTGTTTCAGAACCGTCTTCAGCGCGCCCTTCGCGAGCAGTGTCTGTTCAGGAATCTGCAGTGCCAGGTCTACCAGTTCAATATCGAGCAGGGGTACCCGACACTCTAACGAGGTCGCCATGGTCATCTTGTCGGTCAGCATCAGCAGGTCGTCGGGTAGCTGGGATTGACGATCGACATCGAACATTCGCCACAATGATGGCGTGCCCTCGGTTTGCTGCATCAACTCGTTAACACGGGACTTATGTAGAGAGGGTTTTACCAGCAGCTGCTGCTGCAGTTCTTCAGAAAACACTTCCAGGTAGCTGTGATAGCGTTGGTTAAAGGGTTGCTCGGCACTGCCGACAAAGCTACGGGCAAGGCGCATGTAGTTCAGCCACTTGGAATGACGGTCAGCCGGGAGGCGCTTGGCTATAGGGGCTATCAGACCCCTGCGAATCCAGCCGGGAATTTTCTGATAGTTATTGATGTAGTGCTCGCCCTGATAACGGCGGTAGCCTGCAAAGAGTTCATCGCCACCCACCCCGGACAGGATCACGGTGACATCCTGGCGGGCGAACTCGGAGACCAGATAGGTAGTGATAAAGGCACTATCGGCGATAGGTTCGTCCAGATGCCAGATCAGCTTAGGGATCAGCGCGACGATATCGGGGCGTACCATAATCTCGCGGTGGTTGGTGCCGAAGAGTTCCGCGACCTGACGCGCATAAGGTAGTTCGTTGTAAAACTGTCCGGCTTTGCCGGTATCGAACCCTATAGCATAGGTATTTACCGGGCCGGTGCTGTGCTTTGCCATCATCGCGACGACGGCACTGGAGTCGACGCCACCCGAGAGAAAGGCGCCTATAGGGACGTCACTGACCATCTGGCGTTTGACGGACTTCTCGACCTGGTCATGGACCTCATGAGCCCACTGCTGCGGTGTCTTGCTGCTGCTCTCATAGCGGGGTTGCCAATAGCAGTTGTGCGCAATTCTGCCCGATTCTATAACCAGTGTGGAGGCGACTTCGAATTTATAGATTCCTTCGAACAGGGTTAGCGGCGCCGGTACATAACCCAGTTCAAGATAATGGGGGAGTGCCTGGTGGTTGAGCGCTGCGTTAAACATAGGCAGCGCCAGGATCGCCTTGGCTTCGGTGGAAAATGCCAAAAAGCCATCGGCCTGGGCGTAGTAGAGCGGCTTGATGCCCATTCGGTCACGGGCGATCAACACCCGATTACGCCGTTGGTCATGCAGGGCAAATGCAAACATGCCGTTAAGGTGGTTGACGCAATCATCGCCGTAGGCTTCATAGAGATGGAGGATCACTTCAACATCGGAGTCGGTCTTAAACTGGTGGCCGAGCTCTAGCAGTTGTTGGCGTAATTCACGGTAGTTGTATATCTCACCGTTACAGACCAGCTGCAGGCTCTCGTCTTCGTTGCTAATCGGTTGGTGGCCACCGGCCAGGTCGATGATCGACAAGCGGCGCATGCCGATACCGACGCCGTTGGCAACATGCAGACCTGAATCATCGGGACCGCGATGGACGGTGATCGCACCCATCATCTCCAGATGCTGCGTTAATACAGGTTGAGTGCCGTTCAGGCTGACCAGACCGTGGATTCCACACATCTTAGCGAGCCTCGTCCTTGGCCAGAAAACGTTCAAACATCAGCAGGCTCCATAACGAAGCACTGTTATCCCGCGAGCCTGACAGATGGCTGCTGATGAGCCAGCGTAGAGTCTCAGGGTTAAAGAAGCCGCACTTAAGCATGCGCTCGCTGAGCAATGATTGTTGTAAACGATCTCGCAACGGACCCCGAAACCAGTCAGACAGAGGCACGGCAAAGCCCATCTTCTTACGGTACAGCACGCCATGGGGCAGATCGGCTATCAGCGAACGTTTGAATATCGCCTTGCCTTCCCCCTGCTCAATCAGTTGCTTGGGAGGAATGTTTGCGGCCCATTCGACAAAGTGATGATCGAGAATAGGTACTCGGACTTCCAGGCTGTGGGCCATTGACGCCCGGTCGACCTTGGTCAGGATGTCTCCTACCAGGTAGGTCTTCATGTCCAGATACTGTACGCGTGAAAGCGGGTGGTCAGAGGGTGCTCGTTCAGCGTGGCGACGGAATACTTCCAGGGTATTGTAGCCCTTCAACTCTTTTTTGAAGCTCTTGCTGAATAATCTATTACGCTCATCGCGGCGCAGGATCGACATACTGTTGAGGTAGCCTTCCACCCAGTCGTAAGACATCGATTGAAAGGTGGTCTTACCGCGGAGAACTTTGGGTGCCCAATCGAGTTTCGGATAAAGTTTGCCCAGGGTGCCAAACAGGGGTTGGCGGAGCCAGAGCGGCAGTTTTTGGCGGATACTCTCTTCCTTGAGGTGCCAGTTATAACGACGGTAACCGGCCAGCAACTCGTCACCGCCATCACCTGACAAGGCCACGGTGACCTGTTTTCTTGCCAATTCACAGACGCGATAGGTCGGCATGGCCGAGCTATCGGCGTAAGGCTCATCGTAAAGGTCGGCGAGTTTGTCGATCAGTTCAAAATCGTCGGCACCGACAACATCCACATGGTGGTTGGTGTGATAGCGCTCGGCGACCTGCTGGGCATATTCGGTTTCGTCAAAACTGTCGACATCAAAGCCTATTGAGCAGGTATTGACCGGCTCTGTTTGCAGCTTGGCCATTAACGCGACCACCGCCGAAGAGTCGACGCCGCCTGACAGGAAAGCACCCAGAGGGACTTCGGATATCAGCCGCACATCGACAGCGTCCTTGAGTCGCTTGAGCAGGGAGGCTGCCAGATCGGGTTCGTTGAGCGGCTGCTGGCCAAAGGGTATATCCCAATACTGACGTGGTTTTAGTGCTGCGTTGCCTTTTTCGACCAGCAGGGTATACCCGGGCTCGAGCTTATAAACACCCTGGTAGATCGTATTGGGGTCTGGGATATAGCCCAGGGTAAAATAATCTTCGACCGATTGGCCTTTGAGTTTCCGGGGGCAGTCGGAGTGCTGTGTTAATACTTTGAGTTCCGAACCAAAGATCAGCTCACCGCTGGCTAACAGAGAATAAAACAGGGGTTTAATTCCCAGCCGGTCACGGGCCATGAATAGCTGCTGCTTATCCTGATCCCAGACCGCAAAGGCGAACATACCGCGGAAGCGTTTGACGCAGTCAACGCCCCATTCTTCCCAGGCATGAACGATGGTTTCGGTATCGCTGCGGGTCTTGAACTGATGCCCCTTGCGGCTGAGCTCGGCAGCCAGTTCGGAAAAATTATAGATTTCGCCATTGAAAACCACGCAGACAGAGCCGGTTTCGTTGTATATAGGTTGATGGCCACCGGAGAGGTCGATGATTGACAGCCGTCGATGAGCCAATCCGATACCTGCACCGAAATGGAAGCCGCCGTCATCGGGTCCCCGGTGTGACTGGACGTCGTTCATCCTTGCCAGCAGCTCGCGATCAATGTCGGCAGGCTGGTTACGGTTGAATATTCCGGCGATACCACACATAGCCTGAGATCCTAGAGTTTCTGCGGAGAAAGTTGAGGGGAAAACATCTGATATACCCTGTCGTATTGTTGGGTCATGCTATCGAGGCTGAACGCCTGTTCGGATAATTCACGGCTTGCTCGGCCATGCAGGAGCCGGATTTCGGGAGTATTGACATAAAGGTTCAGCGCGTTGACTAATTGGGATTCATCATTGTTTCCGATGATGATGCCATTTAGTTGATCATTAACGAGTTCTCTGGCTCCGCCGACATCGGTGCTGATGATGGGCAGGCCAGAGGCCATCGCTTCTAAAATAGTGTTGGAAATGCCCTCTGCTTTTGAGGATTGGACGTAAATATCCAATTCTTGCATGGCTTGGGGAATGTCATGGCGATTACCGGCGAGTGTGCAATGCTCGTTTAGCCCCAGCTCGTCAATGAGTGACTGTAGTTCATTGCGGCAGGATCCCTCTCCGATAATGACGAGCGCCAGCGCAGAGGGTGTTGAGACGTTCAGCGCAAGTAATCGGGCAAAGGCTCTGATTAACAGCTGTTGATTTTTGACTTCTGCAAGTCTGCCTACGGTCCCAATGGTGAGCATTTTTGGGGACTGAGTTCGTTGGTCAGGGCAGAACTTATCGACATCCACGCCGTTACATATCCGTGAAATACGTTGTACTTGTATATGGGTTTTATCAATCAGATACTTTTCTCCTTCACGGGAGAGCGTGATGTAGTGAGAAACCAGGGGGCTAAATAATTTACGGATGTTCGCTGGTTTTGAATCGCCTTTAGCAGCTTCCGAATCCCAGCCGTGTTCACCGTGAATACGGTGCTTGATGCCGCCAAACCAAGCTGCTAACTGACACTCCAGAGTGCAGAGGTTGCGTGTATGAACAATATCAGGCCGCAGCTGTTTTAGTAGCCGCCATAGTTTGACTAGGTAGCCCAAGTCTTTGCCGGGGCGCTTGTCGAGACGATAAATTTGCACCTTAGCTTGATCGATACGGTCAAAAAAAATCGGGTTGTAACCCGTCAGGCAGATGATACTGTGCCGGTATCGACTACTAGGGAGTCGGTTGAGGATATTAACGACACCATTTTCGAGTCCGCCGACGTCAAAATTTAATACGATATGGGCGATATGAATCAATGCTAGACAATCCCTGTAATACATTTGATTGCCCTATAGCGTAGGACATAACGGGTTGTTCGCACACTTTTTTTACAAGGTGATTAATTAAAATTGATCGCACCAAACCAGTGCTTAGTAGGATTTCGCGGATTGCTACCGAAATCCTGGCTCGTCCAATGCTCCGAGGCACTAAAATGGCGTTGTTGTTGGGGTGTGTGGGCGCAGATATCCTGCCTATGCCATTGGAAATACAGAGCTGTGGAAGGAAGTTTTCCGCGCTTGTCAGGGATCCATCTAAGGATTCGATTGGCTTAGTGGTGAGAATCTGAAATCCATGGGTCAGATCGAGGGCATGCGGCGGTCAAGCGTTGATCGGAGTTCTCTGGCTAAGTGCATGTTCAAGCTCGAAAGCATTATTGATAGGGATATCTTTAGCCAAAATGCCGGGGCTGCTAACGAGAAATATATATAACAGAAGATAAATTATTCTATACATAGAGATGGAGCAGATATAGAGTTTATGGGGTGTTTATTTCCTTTCCTGCGATCTAGTGTCCAAGAGTAATATGTCTCTGATAATTATGTATTTTAGTTGATAAATGTGGTGATATTAGACTACGGAAATTGGTTTATATTTATGTCACCTTCGCCACACGATTGCTAAATCCTTGGGGGAAAATCATAGATGACCACTCCCAGAATTGTCCCCATCCTTGCAGGCGGGGGCACACGGCTACCTGCGCACATAGGCATCCTGACCGCCCTGCAAGAGCTGGGTATCAGGTTCGAGCATCTGGTCGGGGTTTCTGGCGGCAGTATCGTCGGTGCGCTCTATGCGGCAGGGCACTCGGTGGACGCGATTAACCAGGTGGCGATGGAGACCGATTTTGGTCATTTTTTAAGTCAGTCGCTGTTTAAATTGTTACGCAGTGGTGGCTTGTCGTCCGGTGATCAGTTTGAAGAATGGATGGATGCCAAGCTTAAAGGGGTAACCTTCCAAGAGCTTGCCTACGATTTCCATGTGGTCGCGACCGATGTGCGAACCGGCGAGCCGGTGATCTTCGATAAGACCCGGACCCCCGATCTGAAAGTCTCGGCGGCGGTACGTTTTTCGATGTCGATCCCGATACTCTTCAGTTTTAAACCGTTCAAACATCACCTGCTGGTCGATGGCAGCATCCTCTCCGAAGAAGCGCTGCAGCGAGACTGGAGTGATCAGGGCGATCCGGTGGTCTGTTTCAGATTACGCAGCACCCAGGCCGTCGTCACTAATAAGAGACAGCCACTGATCCCTTTGAAGCTATACCTCGGCATGCTGATCCGTACCTTTATGACCACCATGTCTCGTGAATACATCAGCGACGCGTTCTGGCACTCCACCGTTATAGTGCATACCGGCGCTATCTCACCGATAGACTTCAGGTTGAGCAAAGAACAAAAGCAGCAACTCTTTAAAGCCGGCTACGATACAGCCCGCAGTGTGGTGCCGTTTAAACTGAATATGCCCTCTGCCACGGGGCCTGCTGTCGATCCATCTTAGCCTCACACTGAGTGTTGCAGGCCTGTTGGACCACCTCTAGATCGGTCATTCGTCCCCAGTCGAAATCCTTTAACAGCCGCTGCAAACGCGGTTCGGTCTTGTGCAGATTGATATAGTGCCGGAAACGAGACTTGAGTGACGCGCCCTCGATGCGAGGCTGCTCAGGATCCAGCTCCCAGGGATGCAGGTAAAAAACACAGGGGCCGTCCAGCTGTGCGGAGGCGCGCCGCATCAACCCTCTGAACAGCGGGTAGGGGTAGAGTCGAAAATAGCCACCTCCGGCACAGGGGATCCGCCGGCCGAGTAGCGCACAGGTCGTCACTGGAATCTCCAGGAGGCCGTTATCCCAATAAAAAGGGGTTCTGGCGGCATCAGAGTAGCCATAGAGGTCATGGGGGACGGGGTTGATGCTGGAGCTGTAGCGATAACCGGCTTCAAGTAGCTCATCGAAGGTCCAGGGAGTCTGTTCGGAAAAAGAGAAGCTGGGGGCTCGGTAGCCTTTGACTGCTTTTCCGGTCAGATCCTCCAGCAGCTGCTTGGCAGAACAGATATCCTCCTGGAACTGTTTCCTTGACAGCAGATGGATCCGTTGATGGTTGTAACCATGACTGGAGATCTCGTGACCGGCCAGTGCAATTTTTTTAATAAGTCCTGGATAACGCTCTGCAACCCAGCCCAGAATAAAAAAGGTTGCTCGAGTGCTATTTTGCTCGAGTAGGGCTAACAGCTGTTCGGTATTCGCCTCTACGCGACAGGGGTAGCCTGGCCAGCGATCGAAAGGGCTCTGTTTTTCGAATGCCGACACTTGGAAATAGTCTTCTATATCAAAAGTTATGGCGAATTTTTTAGTGGGTATATGCATAGCCTAAAGTGTAGACCAGGATGCCTGTCACCTGGACTCAAGAGTGTAAGTAATTGGATGATAGATCGTAAATAAAGTAGCCCTGAGGGTCGTTTATTGCTCCTCAAACGATGCTTTGTCCTACTCTTCATAGATGGGTAATGAGGATGCTTTAATGGAGACTAGGGTATAGCTAATGAATAGACGACTAGTATTGTTGGCAATGCTTATGGGTTTAATTGAACCTGCAACAGGTTCCTCTTTTGCGGATACCATCAAAACCCTTAAACCCTCAATCGTCGCTATCGCTTCCTATCAGCCGACCCGGCGTCCTTCGACTCATCTATTAGGAACGGGTTTTGTGATTGGAAACGGTCGCTATATAGGGACCAACGCCCATGTCATCAATCAAGCGCTAAACAGCGAGGCATTTGAACGCATCATAGTCCTGGCGGGTACCGGGCGTCGACCGGAACTGCTCGAGGCTAAAATAGTTCTGCAGGACCGGGAAAAAGACCTGGCTATACTTCAAATTAAAAGAAAACTTCTGCCTCTTAGCCTGAGTTCGGATCCTGAGGTTCTGGAGGGTGAGGTGGTTGGCTTTACGGGTTTCCCGATAGGGGCTGTGCTGGGTCTTTATCCTGTCACCCACCGTGGCATGATCTCAGCGATTACTCCCATCGTCATTCCCGCTTCGAGTTCTTCGCAGCTAGACGCCAGAAAGATTAGCAGGCTGCGTGATCCGCTGTTTGTCTATCAGCTCGATGCGACGGCCTATCCTGGCAATAGCGGGAGTCCGGTGTATAGGCCGGATACCGGCGAGGTTGTCGGGATTCTGAACAGTGTTTTCGTTAAGTTGACCAAAGAGGATGTACTGAGTGACCCCAGCGGTATCAGTTATGCGATTCCTGTTAAGTATCTTCAGAAGTTACTGCTTGAGTTGGAAGTGGCAGGCCCGTAGTTAGCTCTACTTAAGGCGCTCTACTTAAGACTCTTTAAATAAGGACTCTCTACCCAAGGACTTTCTACCTAAGGAGAAGGGGAGGATGGCGATACTCGGCTTTGCTGCGTCTTTTATAGCGTTTACCGCGGTTTTTGTGCTCTGTCTGGTTATCTGGCGGGAACGGCTGCTAGGGGTTTGGCTACAACTGGCTCTCTTTACGACCCTTATCTGGTCTGGCTACGTCACCCTGAGTTCATTTCAAAACGGTTTTGATCCGGCTAATCAGGTCTTTATTGAGTTGGTTCGTAATGCGGCCTGGTTGTTGTTCGTGCTTAAACTGTTTGATTTTGGTCGTGGGGGGGAGGACTTCTGGTCACTCAAAGCCCCCTGGGTCGCGGTGTTTGGTACTCTTGTCTTACTCGTTTTTAATGTATTGGAACGGCTGGATTTTCGGTTTTCATCTGAACCGGGCGTTCCTTTAGCGTATTTGGGGCCGCTCGTGCTGGCCACTGCGGTGCTGGTCGTGACCGAACAGTGGTTCCGTAATATCCCGGGCACCGAGCGCGGACCGGTTAAGCTCCTGCTTACGGGTATCTGTCTGGTTTTCGGCTACGATTTTTTACTCTATTCCGAAGCACTGCTGTTCCATCGGATCGATCTTGATTTTTGGCAGGCTAGAGGCTTCATTACTGCGATGGCGGCTCCCTTGATGGCTCTTTCAGTTTCACGTACCGGTGACTGGAATCGCGCGCTAAGGATCTCACGCAATGCGGTGTTTTTCTCGGCAACGCTGCTGCTTTCGGGCCTATACCTGCTGGTGATGAGCCTGGTGGGCTACTATTTGAAGTTTTTTGGTAGTGATCTGGGCAGCACTCTTCAGGTCATCTTCCTGGTTGCAGCGCTGACGCTGTTTGTCGTGCTGGTTAGCTCGGGTCGGTTCCGCTCGCTATTGGCGGTCTGGCTGAATAAGCATTTTCTCAGCTACAAGTATGATTACCGCAACGAGTGGATGCAGGCTAATGCACACTTCGCGTCCCTGCCAATGGATGGTCGTTATTACCAAGAGTTGCTGCTCGGGATCACCGAGCCGGTGGATAGCCAGGGTGGTGTGCTCTGGATTCAGGGGCCTGATAGCGCCGTTACAAAGTACGCCAGCAGTGCCAATATGCAGCTGCCGCTGGATGAGACTAAGGATAAAGCACTGCTGAGTTTTCTGGAGACCCGTGGCTGGGTCATCAATCTTAATGAGTATCGGGACGATCCCGGGTCGTATTGGCCGGTAGAGATACGTTCGCAGTTGCTGACAGGCGATCTGTGGCTGCTGGTGCCGCTGCTACATCAGTCGCGCTTAGTAGGCGTGGCTGGATTGGCTCAGCCCAGGGTCGATCATCCGGTTAACTGGGAGGAGTTTGACCTGCTCAAGGCGCTGGGGGGGCAGCTGGCGGCCATGATCGTGCTTAAACGGACCAGCGATTCGTTATCCGAAGCCCGGCAGTTTGAAGCTTTTAACCAGTTATCGTCGTTCGTCGTCCATGATCTGAAAAATATTATTGCCCAGCTATCCTTGGTCGTGAAAAACGCCGAGCGACATAAGCACAATCCAGAGTTTGTGGATGACGCCTTAGAAACCCTCGGTCATGCGGTCTCACGCATGAATCGTTTATTAAGTCAGCTGCGTAAGCAGACTCAGGTGTTGATTCCTGTGGATGTGGTCGAACTAAACGAAATGTTAACAACGGTGGTGAAGCGTCAATCCATCTGCTTACCGATTCCTAAATTTATTATTAATATTCAGTCGATTAGGATAAAAATAGATAAAGAAAGACTGGCGGATGTGCTCTGTCATCTGGTGCAGAATGCTCAGGATGCGACGACGGATTCGGGTCGCGTGCTAATAACATTAGAAAAACAAGAACATTGGGCTATTCTAAATATCATTGATAGCGGCAGTGGAATGGATCCCGAGTTTATTCGTGATCGTTTGTTTAAACCTTTTTATACCACCAAAGGTAGCGCCGGAATGGGTATAGGCGCTTATGAGGCCCAGCAGTTTCTTAAGGCCAATCAGGGTGGCTTGGCTGTTCAGAGTCAACCCGGTGAAGGGACACGCCTGAGGCTTCGGTTACCGATTTTCGATCCATTAGACCAGCAGCGAGAGATATGTGAGCCAAGCTAAGGATGCAAAAGTTCTGCTGGTCATCGAGGATGACCTGGGGCTACAGAAACAGCTGAAATGGTGTTTTGAACAGTACCAATTGGTGTTTGCTGAGGATGAGGCATCGGCGATCAAGCAGTTACGGCGATATGAGCCTGAAGTGGTTACCCTAGACCTGGGTTTGCCGCCCGATCCCGCTAATGCCAGGGTCGGGCTGGGTATCTTGGAACAGCTGCTTAAACTGGCGCCTCAAACCAAGGTCATCGTCGTTACCGGTAACGATGATCAGTCCAATGCCGTTCGTGCAGTGGGTATGGGTGCTTACGATTTTTACCAGAAACCGATCGACCCTGATGTACTTTCGCTGGTGGTTGGCAGAGCCTTTAAGCTCTCGGCGCTCGAACGAGAAAACAGGCGTATGGCGGCGGTATCAACACCGCTCGATGGGCTGATAGCGGCCTCTGATGAGATGCGCACTATCTGTCGTATGGTCGAGAAAATCGCCCCGGCCGATATCAGTGCGTTGTTACTGGGCGAGAGTGGTACCGGCAAAGAGGTGATCGCCAAGGCGATCCATGCACTGAGTAAGCGCACTGACAGGCGTTTCGTTGCGATCAACTGCGCCTCTATTCCTGAGAATCTGCTCGAAAGCGAGCTGTTTGGTTACGAAAAAGGGGCCTTTACCGGGGCGGCTAAACAAACCCCGGGAAAGATCGAAACCGCCGATGGCGGCACGCTGTTCTTGGATGAGATAGGCGATATGCCGCTGCCGTTGCAAGCCAAGCTGCTGCGTTTTTTGCAAGAGAAGACGGTAGAACGGGTCGGCGGCCGGCAAGAGATCGCAGTGGATGTACGGATTATCAGCGCCACCCACCAGGATCTGGAGCAGATGATCATCGCGGGGAGCTTCAGAGAGGATCTGTTCTATCGCCTCAGCGAGTTCAGTATTCATATTCCACCCCTGCGGGAGCGTCCCGGTGATGCAGTGGTGATTGCGCGGGTCCTGCTGGACAGATATGCCCGAGCGCAGGGGCGTCAGTTGCGCGGTTTTACCGATAAAGCCTGCCAGGCCATCGCTGCCTTCAACTGGCCGGGAAATATTCGCGAGCTTGAGAACAAGGTCAAACGTGCGGTGATCATGGCCGATGGCCAGCAGGTGACTGATCTGGATCTGGGGTTGGCGGCCTCCGGTGCGCCTGAGGAGCTGCCGCTTAATCTTAAACAGGCCAGGGATGAGGCGGAGCGAAGAGTGGTGCTGATGGCGTTGGGACAGGCGGAAAATAATATATCTAAGGCCTCTGAGCTGCTGGGTATCACCCGACCAACGCTGTATGCGCTTATTGAAAAGCTGAGTCTTGCCGTGAGAGAGCCACAGAGTAATACGTTGTGATGGCTGTTGAGCGCTGTGCAATGAACTCTCTGTGCAAGGAGAGTTGTCGGTTTTTTTTACAGGTTGTGAATTTTGTTTTTTATCTATCTGAAAAGCCATAATTTTTACAGTGGTCTGCTTTTTGCAGCTAACATGATAGTGCAGTGAATACTGATAAGTTTCTGGTAGCGGGTGTGTCTAAATGGAAGATGACAAGAAAGGATTGCCAGTCGCAGGTACACCAGAGCAACATCTATCGAGTCCGGTGGGGCGGCGTAAATTCCTGCTCAATAGTGCCAGAGTCGGGGTGCCGGCAGTGGTGGTGTTGTCTGCGCGTGGAGCCTGGGGCGGTCCAAGGCTCTGCCTGTCGGCAGGCGGGGCGGCGCTGGATTCCGTTAATAACACCACCGCCTCGTCGGTGAGTTGTGAGGATACCACGCTAACGTTGAGTGGGGTCTCGCCAGGAAAGTTGATGACATGGCCTGGGATTTGGCCGTCTGATCTAGAGGCGGGAGTCGATTCTACTATGGTACGACGTAATAATGGGCATTTAAGGGGTCGAGTGACCCCCGCTGAAGCCGTGGCGAGCTTGCCGACGACCGCGTCGAATATAGCGGATCTGCTTACAAAATACAGGGTATCGGGAGGGGTGGCTACTGCGCTATCCGGCGTGACCAGCACGTTGCCTATTTATGAATCCTTAGCCGATCCGAGTGCACAGTATGTCACGGGGTTCGAGCGCCAGATCATCGCAGCGGCGTTGAATGCTTATGGTCTCAGTGACGGGACGCCTTTTATCTATAACGTTACTCAGCTCGACAGTCTGGTAGAAAACTTTTTGACTCTGGGTAGGGTGCCCGATGAGTTGGTGTACTCTTTACCCGCTGATAAAAGAGGCAGTGTTGTGGATGGACATTCTTTCTTACAGTCCTATTTTGAATCACTGTGGAATTAACACTGCGGCCAACCGTTTTGGTGCGAGTGCTGAGTGGAGATGTCGACTCTAGTGCGGTGTTTAACCGGGCTTCTGGGCAGACGCTGCTGTTAAACGGCGGTGTTGCGGCGCTGGCAACGCTGTTGGCACTCAAGGGTGGATTAACCGCTGATCAGGTTTCCTTATCACTGGAATTAGATAAACAGACGCTTGAGTCGTTGGTTTATGAGCTGGCATCTTGCGGCATGATGGATCTCTAGGCGGAAGTATTGAACTATTTTTTACTCACCTTGGGTCCTTTTCGGTTACGCCTGTCTTCCAATAACCCGGCTGCTATCGACTCAATCCAGCTTCACTATTCAGCGCAACTTATCGAGCAATGTGATTTTGTTGATTTTCATATAGCGCTGCTTGAGAGTCGTGCAGGGCTGAATGTTATTATCGATTCTGTTCAGGTTTTTAATCCGATCCCCGCATGGCACGGAGCCTTAGCCGTCGAATGGGCGATCAATCATGCTATCTATCAGTCGCTGCATCACTACCTGATGCTGCACGCTGCGGTCTTGGTCAAACAGGGAAAGGCGGTGTTGTTTCCTGCAGACTCAGGCTCTGGTAAGAGCACGCTCAGCGCCGCATTGATGCTGTCTGGATGGACCCTTTATACCGATGAACTGGCCATACTCGAAGGTTCTATCCCGCTGGCTCATTGCCTGCCTAAACCCGTTAATCTTAAAAATGGTGCCGTAGATTTGCTTATGACCCGTTCACCCCAAGCCGTGTTTGGCCGTTTGATTGAGGGCACGGAGAAGGGCGATGTGAGATTGTTGCAGCGTATAGCCGGTGGTGCGGAGTCTCCTGTTCCTGTTGTCGGGTTGGTGTTTCCCAAGTGGTACGAGGGTGCCGCTGTTGAGGTTAAACCCTTAGATGCCAGCGCTGCGTTCAAGGGGCTGTTGGGTAATGCGGTTAACTATGCCTTAAAGCGCGAAGAGGGCTTTAATCAGGTCTGTGAGCTGGTGAATGCATCCAGGGCTTTCGAGCTAATCTATGGCGATCTGGATGAGGCTATTACAACCCTGGATAAGCTCTTTGATGCGTAAAAAACCTGTCACCCTGGCGACGATCTTAGATCCTGCGGCCTCGTTAGCGTACGACGGTAAGGATTGGTATCAGCTGGTCTCGCAGGCCCGGACGTTAAAGCTACTTCCCTATCTGAAACTGCAGTTCGAACGGCAAGGCCTCTGGGAGCTGATACCCCCCGGGCCGAAGTTACATATGCACTCGGCTTGGATTCATTCGAACAGCATCTATTATGCAAGCCGCTGGGAGCTGGAAAAGCTGACCACTGAGCTCCAAGGGATTCGCTGGATGCCGCTTAAAGGCGCCGCTTACAGCCTGATAGATCTCCCGCATTCCCGCTATCGTCTTACGGGTGATGTGGATGTTCTGGTTAATAGAAACACTGTCGATAAGGCCGAAATGCTGCTGAAAATACAGGGTTGGCGCAGTGAGCCTTTAAATGACTACGACAGTCGTTATTACCGTCAGTGGAGTCACGAGGTGCCGCCGATGAAGCATCCTGAGAGAGGCAGCGTGCTTGATTTACACCACAATCTTTACCCGCTGGTCTCGTCGACGATCAGGGTGAATATCGCAGCGTTCTGGCAGGGTGCCCAACGGCATAAGACTGGGGTTAGCCTGCCTTGTCTGGAAGATCTGTTTTTACATTCCGCATTGCATCTTTTTATGCAGGAGGAGTTCTCGTCGGCGCTGCGTGACCTCGTCGATATGGGTGAGATCTATCACCAGGGTTGTGAGGATAATATTGATTATCCGGCAGCACTACAATCCAGGGCTAAGCGGCTGGGTTTGGAGCGCCCCTGCTGGTTTGCGGTGCGCTATCTGAATCTTTTTTTCCATAAGAATATTCCGGTGACCAACGCAGGGGGCATGAATTTCATGTCTGCCTGGTGCTACGATTGGCTCTTTGTCACCACATTTTTTGACCTGCCCCATGAGAAGTCATCCTGGTATCTGCCCATCGCTCGTAAGCTTCTGGAGGCACGAGGTCACTGGGTCAAGATGTCACTGCCCATCCTGAGTGTTCATCTTTGGCACAAGCTTAAAGTTCGCTATCTGACAAGCCGCAAACAGCGAGAGGCCTAGGCTGTTGCAGCATCCTTCTATCGCTATATAGATCAGTAAGCTACCGCTTAGTCATCCGCACAATCATCCGCTCAATCACCCACTACTCCACACAGCGCCTGAGGACTGAGGTTACGCATTGATGTTTCTTTAAGGCGACCCGGCTGTGTTACATTAGCCTCCGATTTAGTAAACATCCCAAGGAGTCTGTCGTGTTAGAACTGGTCAAATCTGGCGGTTGGCTGATGCTGCCTATTTTGCTGTGCTCGGTGATGGCGCTGGCGATTGCGGTCGAGCGGTTGTGGACCCTGCGTCCTGGCCGTATCGCCCCTAAGGATCTGGTCGCCACGGTGTGGCAATTAGTACAGAAAAATGCGCTGACCACCGAGAACTTAACTCAGATACGTAACAGCTCGGCCCTGGGGCAGATTCTGGTGAGTGGTCTGAATAACTCCAGGCATGGTCGAGAGATCATGAAAGAGAGTATCGAAGAGACCGCCTCCAAGGTGATTCATGAGCTGGAACGCTTTCTCAATCCGTTGGGCACCATTGCCGCCATAGCACCGCTGCTGGGGCTGTTGGGTACGGTGGTCGGGATGATCAAAGTATTCAGTGAGATTATGATTCAGGGTACCGGCAACGCCAATGTGCTGGCCGGGGGGATTTCTGAGGCATTGATTACCACCGCTGCCGGTCTGACCGTGGCGATCCCTGCAGTGGTGATGCACCGGTACTTTATTCGGCGGGTCGATTTTTTAGTGATCGAGATGGAGCAGGAGGCGGTTAAGTTGGTCGAGGTGATTCACGGCGACCGTGAAGTCGATTTCGAGCAAACCCAGCCGTGAAATTCAAGCGCCAGCGTCCCGCTGAACTGGATGTTAATCTCACACCCTTGATCGATGTCGTATTTCTGCTGCTGATATTCTTTATGGTGTCGACGACCTTTACTAAAGAGACCCACCTTAAGATTAATCTGCCCAAGGCGAGCGGTGAAGCGGTCAGCGAGGCGGCATTGGTGATCGATATCTCGATCAGTGCCGATGGCAGTTACAGTATCAATGATCAGCGTCTGGTTAACGGTAAACTGGATACGCTCAAGCGCGCTATCCTCAAAGCTGCGCGCAATAAAGAAGGGCTGCCGGTGATAATTACCGCCGATGCTCAGGCTCCGCATCAGGCGGTGGTCTCGGCGATGGATGCTGCTGGCCAGCTCGGCTTCGTCCAGCTAAGTATCAGCACCCGTAATCCCGAGAGTCGCTAGCGTGGCTGGCTGGCTCGAACGTGCCTGGTATGGGGATGGCTGTCCGCTAGCACTGCTGAGTGCCGTCGAGTGGTTATTTATGCGCATCGCGCGCCAGCGTCGTGCTGTCTATAGTCGCGGGATAAAGGCGAGCTATCGTGCGCCGGTGCCGGTCATTGTCGTGGGTAATATTTCGGTAGGGGGTACCGGCAAGACGCCGTTTACGCTCTGGTTACTGGCATTGCTACAGTCGCAGGGTTATAAGCCGGGGGTGGTGAGCCGCGGCTATGGGGCTAAGGCGGGGCATTATCCGTTTGAGGTTAAAGCGGATAGTTCAGCCACGGAGGTCGGAGATGAGCCGCTGATGCTAGCGCAGCGCAGCGGCTGCCCGCTGGTCGTTGATCCAGATCGTGCAGCCGCGGCGGCGCGGCTGTTGGAATTGCATGATTGCGATATCATCGTCAGCGATGATGGCCTACAGCATTACGCCCTCGGGCGTGATCTGGAGATCGCGATCGTCGATGCTGCACGGGGGCTGGGCAATGGTCGCTGCCTACCCGTCGGGCCGTTGCGTGAGCCACCCTCAAGGCTGGACGAGATCGATTACGTGGTTGTTAATGGCTCGCAGCCTGACGATACTACAGGTTTTCAGTATGCTGGCAGTTATACGATGACACTGCAGCCTGCCGCATTGCGGCATCTGGATGGATCGGTGGCAGCGCTGACACCACAGCCGGTGCATGCGGTTGCAGGTATTGGTAATCCGCAACGTTTTTTTGATACCTTAGTGCAGCAAGGGTATCAGGTCACTCCCCATCCCTTTCCTGATCACCGCGCTTTTCGCGCCAAGGATCTGGAGTTTAGTGACGCGCTGCCCGTTCTTTTGACAGAGAAGGATGCAGTAAAATGCCGCGCTTTCGCGGCAGACAACAGGTATTATTTGCCGGTAAATGCACGGCTATCTCAAGCCTTTACTGATGATTTACTCAGTCGTATCAATATATTGATCACGACTTATCGAAATTTTAGGAAAACTGATGGATAAGAATCTACTGGATATTCTGGTCTGCCCGGTATCCAAGGCGCCTGTTGAATGGCACAAAGAAACCAACGAGCTTTTTTGTCGTGTTAGTCGCCTGGCGTATCCGATTCGCGATGGCATTCCGGTGATGCTGGAGGTGGAAGCCCGTGAATTGACGGCTGAGGAGCGAGAGCAGCGCTGATGGCATTTACGGTTATTATTCCTGCCCGCTACGGCTCCACCCGCTTGCCCGGTAAGCCGCTGCTTTCGATCGCTGGAAAACCAATGATCGAGCATGTCTACGCCCGTGCCTGCGAGAGTGACGCCGCGCGGGTCATTATCGCTACCGATGACCCGCGTATCGCCGATGCGGCTGCGGCCTTTGGTGCAGAGGTCTGCCTGACCGATGCGGAGCATCCTTCGGGGACTGACCGGCTGCAAGAAGTGGCCAGCCTGAAGGGGCTTAATGCGGATGCTATCGTGGTTAATGTTCAGGGCGATGAGCCTCTGATCCCACCGCGAGTGATCAATCAGGTGGCGCATAATCTGGCGGCCGAGCCTCAGGCGAGTATCGCGACCCTGTGTGAGCCTATCGACGATCTGGCCACGCTGCTCAACCCCAATACGGTCAAGGTCGTCTCTGATTTCCGGGGACGGGCACTCTATTTTAGCCGGGCGCCGATACCTTGGCCGAGAGATGCCTTCGCCGCTGATTCCAAGCGGTTGCCGTCAACGGGTAATTATCAACGCCATATAGGTATCTATGCCTATAGGGTCAAGTTGTTGAATGATTTTGTCACCTGGCCTCCCTGTGGGCTGGAACAGGCAGAATGTCTCGAACAGTTACGAGCGCTGTGGAATGGCGCTTATATCCAGGTCGCCCAGGCTGCAGAGCCTCTGCCAGCAGGCGTGGATACCCAGCAGGATCTGGATCGGGTGCGTGCCCTGCTGGCGTCAGGTGTGTAGCGTTCTGGTGATTACTTTATGGGCATAGCTCTGCTCGAATTTATGCAGCTCAGGCTGACTCAGGTGTCGCGGTAACTTTATGGCTGAACGTCCCCGATTGGCAGTGTTGTTTGTGTGTTTGGGTAATATCTGCCGGTCACCGACCGCTCAGGGGGTCTTGGAGCAGCAGGTTCGCGAGCAGGGTCTATCGGCCTCGATCGAGGTCGATTCCGCCGGTACGGCTGCCTTTCACAGAGGCGCAGCGCCCGATCATCGTTCGATAAAGGTCGCCGCCGGACGGGGCTATGATCTTAGCAAACAGCGTGCCCGCCAGGTGCTCGTCGAGGACTTTCAGCGTTTCGATTATATTCTGGCGCTGGACACCGGTAACCTCAATAATCTGCAGGCGCTAGCGCCAGAGGGCGCGCGGGCGCAGTTGCAGCTTTTTCTTGATTACGGCTCCCAGAAAAAATTCACCGAGGTGCCTGACCCCTATTATGGGGGTGCCCGGGGATTTGATCAGGTGTTAGATCTGATTGAAGATGGATCTAAGGGGTTGCTGGATCGGCTGTGTCGCCGGCTTGCTGAGTAGGCGCCGGTGGTGATGCGCTCTCAGGTCGATCTTAGCTCGTTCAATACCCTGCGGCTCCCCGCCGTGGCAAGTCAGTTTATTCAGGCCGATACCCGACAGCAGTTACTGGCCGGTATTGCCCAGCATGCGCATCCAGGCCAGCCTCTGTTGCTTCTTGGAGGGGGCAGTAATCTGATCTTTACCCGCGATGTCGAGGGCCTCTGTCTGAGGATCAATAGTCGAGGTATTCACGCCGAATCCCTGAGCAACGCGTGCGTTCGGGTGACAGCCGAGGCGGGGGAACCCTGGCATCAGTTCGTCAGTCACTGCCTCGATCATGGCTGGTATGGGCTGGAGAACCTGGCGTTGATTCCGGGTACGGTTGGCGCGGCACCCATTCAAAATATAGGTGCCTACGGCGTCGAGGTTAAGCATCTTATCCATCAGGTCGAGGTCTGGGACACAGAGCAGGCACAATTGCGTTTCTTGAGTAACGCCCAGTGCCGCTTCGGTTATCGTGATAGCCTTTTCAAGGGGGGAGAGCAAAGGGGAGAGCAAAGGGGAAAGCAAAGGGGAAAGCAAGGCGCAGGACAAGGCCGCTTTGTGATTGTCTCGGTGATCTTCGATCTGCCGACGCACTTTAGCCCACAGCTCGCCTATGGAGGCCTGGCCGCCGCAGTCGTCGAGGCGGGGGTAAAGGGGGCGCCCAGCGCGCGGCAGGTATTTGATGCGGTGGTTCGGATTCGACAGCACAAACTCCCCGACCCTAAACTGCTGGCCAATGCGGGCAGTTTCTTTAAAAACCCGGTGATAACCTGCTCTGAATTTAAGCAGTTGCAGACCCGATCCCCGGCGATCGTAGGCTACCCGGATGCAGGGGGTGTCAAGCTGGCAGCTGGTTGGTTGATCGATCAGGCCGGCTGGAAGGGCTGGCGTCAGGGGGCTGTGGGAGTGCATGCGCATCAGGCGCTGGTGCTGGTTAACTACGGCGGAGCGACAGGCGAGGAGCTACTGCTGCTGGCGGGTGCTATACAGGCGGATATCCAGGCTCGTTTTGGTGTCGCGCTAGAGATAGAACCGCGAATCATCTGATGTGAGTGTCTGCCTGAGCAGCAGGTAGGCATAGCAACTCTGTCTGATGCGGTTCGTGCCTTACCGCATCCTACGCACTAACCTACAAAAGAAATGCAATAACCAATTCACAGACATCGCCGCTCCTGCGCATTGGCTACAGGGATGTAGCTATGCCGTTGTTGTCGGGAACTGACAACGGCCCCCGCCCGCGGCATACCGTACATCCTGTACATAAAAAAGCCGAGGCGGTTATCCGCCTCGGCTTTTTTGTTTTAAGGCCGGATGGCCAGAGCGTTACTCAGCGTTGGAGCTGCCGGACTCAGGTTCAGCCTCGGCTGCAGCCTTAGCCGCTTTCTGCTGACGACGCTTCTCGCGGGGATCGTTAGCAGCGCGACGGCGAGGACGAGGAGTCTCAGTCTCTTGCGTTGCATTCTCGGCTGCTGGCTCTTCGGCGGTGACTTCCGGCTCGGCTTTTGCGACGACTTCAGGCGCGGCTTCGGCGACGACTTCAGGCACTACTTCTGCAGCAACTTCAGGCACTACTTCTGCAGCAACTTCAGGCACTACTTCTGCAGCAACTTCAGGCACTACTTCTGCAACGACTTCTGCAACGACTTCAGGCGCGGCTTCTGTAACAACTTCAGGCACCGTCTCGGCAACGACTTCAGGCGCGGCTTCTGTAACAACTTCAGGCACCGTCTCGGCAACGACTTCAGGCGCTGCTTCTACAACGGCTTCAGGCACTGTCTCGGCAGCGACTTCAGTCGCTGCTTCTACAACGATTTCAGGCACTGTCTCGGCGACGACTTCAGGCGTTTCTTCTGCGACAACTTCAGGCGCTGCTTCGGCGACAACTTCAGGCGCGGCTTCTACAACGGCTTCAGGCACTGTCTCGGCAACAGCTTCAGGCGTTGTCTCGGTAACGACTTCAGGCACTGCTTCTGCAACGACTTCAGGCACTGCGTCCACGGTTGCAGTAGTCTCAGCCACAGTGGCTTCGGCAGGCTGTTGCATGTCCTTAACGGCATCAGCAGCAGCGCTGTCGACCTCGGTCTGGATCTCAGCGTCGGCCTGTACGGGTGCAGGCTGAGGCGCCGCGTCAGTCTGGGCAGGGGCTTGCGTCTCTGTGTCAGCTGAGGTCTCTGTTGAGGGCTCTGCCTCGGCCAGCGCCTGTGCCTTATCGGCTTCGACCTTGGCCAGCAGCTCTTCGCGCTTACCTGGCGCGCCGGTACGACGGCCTGCACGCTCTGAACGACGCTTGTTGTTACGGTTGCGACGACGTGATGAAGGCTCTTTAGTCTCCGTCACGGCCTCGGCTTCGCTGCTGGTCTCAGGGCTGGTAGCTGGGCTCTGCACCGCGACATCGTTACTGCCGGTATCCGCTTTATTGCTGCTGGTTTTGGCTTCGCTGCTGCTGGTATCAGGACTCTTCGCCGCGACAGGGGTATCGGCTCTTTTGGTATCAGGGCTCGCTACTGCTACTGCTTCGGCATTGAGAGTAGGCTCGCTGTTGCGATTACGACCCTGCTCACTGCCGGTGTTGCCTTCATTGGCACGGCTGCGACGGCGGCGACGTGATGGCTGATCGGAGTCATCCATGGTGTTCGAGCTTTTCCGACCGCTGGCCTTGCTTTCGACAGTTGTCTCGGATGCGGTGATCGACTCGTCGCCGCGGGTCTCTTTACGGCCACCACGACTACGACGATTGTCGTTATTACGCCCCCGTCCACGATCGCGTTCACGAGGGTTTGAGTTCTGGCTCTGGCTGCTGCGGGCCGGTCTGCTGGATGTCTCGGTCTTAACGACCGGCTTCTGCTGGGTGGGCTCAGGGTCGGAGGCACCAAAGAGCGCCGAGATGGCCGAGAACAAACGCTTGCTCAGTCCTTCAGTAGAGGCGCTCTGGGCGGCTGTTGGAGTCGGTCGTGCTGCGGCCGCAGGTGCGGGTGCGGGTGCGGGTCGGTTTGGGGTGACTCCCTTTACTGCGGCTTCTGGCCGAGGTATGGGCGCGGCTGTGGCTGCCGTGCTGCTGAGTTCTTCCTTCTTAAGTTCTTCTATCGCCATCATCTCGTAACTGGCGTCGGTCGTGGTGTTGTCATCACGAACGCGTGTTACTTCATATTGTGGCGTATCCATGTGCGCGTTGGGCACGATGATCACGTCGACGCCATGGCGCTTCTCGATAGCGATCAGGTTGGTGCGTTTTTCGTTCAGCAGGTAGGTGGCAACATTCACAGGAACATTAGCACGGATCTGCGATGTCCGGTCTTTGGAGGCTTCCTCTTCAAGCAGGCGCATGATCGATAATGACAGTGAGCCGATATCGCGGATGGTGCCCTGGCCGTTACAGCGTGGGCACACGATGCCGCTGGTCTCGCCCAGGGAGGGGCGCAGTCGCTGGCGGCTCATCTCCAGCAGGCCGAAGCGGGAGATGCGGCCTATCTGAACACGGGCACGGTCAATCTTGAGCGCGTCCTTCATCCTGTTTTCAACTTCGCGTTGATTGCGTGCCGGGCTCATGTCGATAAAGTCGATAACGATCAGGCCGCCGATATCGCGCAGGCGCAGTTGGCGGGCGATCTCGTCAGCCGCTTCCAGGTTGGTCTGCAGCGCTGTCTCTTCGATATCGGCACCCTTGGTCGCTCGCGAAGAGTTGATATCGATGGATACCAGGGCTTCGGTAGGATCTATAACGACAGATCCGCCAGAGGGCAGGCGCACTTCTCGCTGGAAGGCGCTTTCGATCTGGGATTCGATCTGGAAACGATTGAATATAGGGGTTTCTTCGCGGTAGAGCTTGATCTTGCTCTCGTAGCTGGGCATGACATGCTTAATAAACTCCAGGGCTTCCTGGTATACCTCGGGGTTGTCGATCAGGACTTCGCCGATGTCCTGGCGCAGGTAGTCACGGATCGCCCGGATAATGACGTTACTTTCCTGGTAGATCAGGAAGGGGGCTTTTTTCTGGGTTGAGGCCTCGGTGATCGAGGTCCAGAGATGGTTTAGATAATCCAGGTCCCATTGCAGCTCTTCCGGGGTACGGTCGATGCCGGCGGTACGGACGATAACACCCATGTTCTCGGGGATAGTGACCTGGTTGAGCGCTTCGCGCAGCAGGTTACGCTCTTCGCCTTCGATACGGCGAGAGATGCCGCCAGCGCGGGGGTTATTGGGCATCAGTACCAGATAACGCCCGGCCAGGGAGATAAAGGTGGTTAGGGCCGCGCCCTTATTACCGCGCTCCTCTTTATCGACCTGAACGATCACTTCCAGACCTTCGCTGATCACGTCTTTGATGTTGACGCGACCCTTGGAGCTGGTCTCTTTAAAGTACTGGCGGGAAATCTCTTTAAGGGGCAGGAAACCGTGGCGATCCGCACCGAAGTCGACAAAAGCCGCTTCCAGGCTGGGTTCTACACGAGTAATTCGGCCGACATAGATGTTTGATTTTTTCTGTTCGCGGGAGCCGGATTCGATATCGAGATCAAACATGCGCTGGCCATCGACCAGCGCGACGCGCAACTCTTCTGGCTGAGTCGCATTGATTAGCATTCTTTTCATGGGTGGTTATTCAACTCTAATGTGAATAATCGCACCGCCTTGTCTCAACAAAGGATCACTATCTGATTCGAATCGATATGTTTATGCGTGCAGTCAGTTTTCCCAGATACCCGCTCTACCAGATGTTGGTTCTGTCAGCGTTCTGTGGCGTGTGATCGCCTGTTTCTGTCTGTGGTTAACCTCTCGGTGAAGGAAACAGTAACCAATCTCGGATAGATCATCAGCGCGTTTATATGTACAGCTGCTGACCATTGTTACTATGCGAAGATCCTGAGCGGATGGCGCATAATCCACGGGTTACTGACGTCCTCACCTCAACACAAGGCATAAATCAATTCAAATCGCGAAATGTTGGTTGGGGCGCGCGACCTGATTTCGGTACCAGCCAAACTGCTGGTACCCCTGTAATTCTATTATTGGCTGCCTGGATAATCATCTGCCAGATGGGCAGGAATCAGTTACAATGCAGTCCGAATCGCCGGATGATATATAGCATCTTTCCGACGACGCGACAATATAGCAGGTATTCACCTTCTCAGCAATCACGGCCGGTACCCCCGATATTATGACGACAGCGGCGAATGTGCCCACGAGTGGCGTGCAGTTAATTGAAATAACAGTGGAAAATGAAGGTCAGCGGATCGACAATTTTCTGCTTACCCTCCTAAAAGGCGTGCCTAAGACCCGCATCTACAGACTCTTGCGCAAGGGCGAGGTGCGGGTTAATAAGGGCCGGATTCAGGCGCCCTATCGGTTGGTGGTCGGCGACCTGGTTCGGCTGCCGCCGCTACGCCTGCCTGAAGAGAAGTCTCAGGCCAGTATCGGTTCGGGGCTGACTAAAACCCTGGAAGGCGCTGTCCTGTTTGAAAATGACCAGTTGCTGGTGATCAATAAACCCTCGGGTCTGGCCGTACATGGCGGCAGCGGCATCACCCTGGGGCTGATTGAAGCGCTGCGGCAGATGCGCCCGGACAGTAAGTTTCTGGAGCTGGTGCATCGTCTGGATCGGGATACCTCGGGTGCGGTGATGGTCGCCAAGAAGCGCAGCACCCTGACGGCGCTGCATGATGACCTGCGCCAGGGCCGCATCAGCAAGATTTATCATGCGCTGGTGATGGGGCTCTGGTCGAAGCGGTTATTAAAAATCGATGCACCGTTAAAAAAGAACGATCTTAAATCGGGTGAGCGGCTGGTCAACGTCGATCCCGAAGGCAAGATCTCGATCACCGACTTCCGTTTGCTGGAGTCCTATGAGCGCTGCTCCCTGATAGAGGCTAGACCCGTCACCGGGCGTACCCATCAGATACGGGTGCACGCACTGCACGCCGGACATCCGATCATCGGCGATCCTAAGTATGGTGATGAACGGATGAATCGGCTGATGAAGACCGAGGGTGTGAAGCGCTTGTTTCTACACGCAGCCGAGTTGCGGTTGCGGTTGCCCGGCAGCACCGAACGATTGATTATTAAGGCGCCGATGGAATCAGGTCTCAAGGATGCTCTTGTCAGGCTCAGAGGTTGATCCGGAATATCCTGGGCATTATCCTGGGAAATAAGGGGTCGTTATGAAATTGCAGCAGTTGCGTTATATTTGTGAAGTCGCCAAGCATGATCTTAATGTGTCAGCGACCGCCCAGAGTCTCTATACCTCTCAGCCGGGCATCAGCAAGCAGATACGCCTGCTCGAAGATGAGCTTGGGGTGGAGGTTTTTGCCCGCAGTGGTAAACATCTGACGCGTGTGACGCAAGCCGGGCAGGCAATTCTGGAGATCGCCAGCGAGATCTTACGCAAGGCCGAATCGATCAAACAGATCGCCCTGGAGTTTAGTGATGAGCGCAAGGGCAGCCTGGCGATTGCGACGACCCATACCCAGGCGCGGTATGCATTACCTCAGGTGATCAGTGGTTTTATCGGCAATTATCCGGAGGTTTCCCTGCATATGCATCAGGGAACGCCGATGCAGATCGCGGAGATGGCGGCCGATGGTACGGTCGATTTTGCCATCGCGACCGAAGCGATGTCGACCTTCAGTAATCTGGTGATGATGCCCTGCTACCGTTGGAATCGTTCGGTGGTGGTGCCTAAGGGGCATCCCCTGGCGCAGCTATCCAAACTTACGCTGGAGGATATCGCCCGGCATCCGATCGTCACCTATGTCTTTGGCTTTACAGGGCGCTCTAAGCTCGATGATGCCTTCAGCCGCGAGGGGCTGGAGCCCAAAGTGGTCTTTACCGCCGTGGATTCGGATGTCATCAAGACCTACGTCCGGCTTAATCTCGGCGTGGGGATCATCGCCAGCATGGCCTATGAGCCTAATATCGACAGCGATCTGGTCGCCCTGGATGCCAGTCATCTATTCGAGCCCAGCTCGACTAAGATAGGGTTCCGGAAGGGTACTTTTCTACGCGGCTATATGTATGATTTTATAGAGGGTTTTGCGCCTCACCTGACGCACGAGTTGGTCGATGCGGCAGTCGCCTGCACCACCGCTGCCGAACGAGACCGGCTCTTTGAACCCATCAAAATTCCTGACCATTAGCCGGTTTTTTATACCATTGATTAGTAAGAACCTTATTAAATTGAACGTTATTTAACTGAAAGCTATTTAATTGAAAGTTATGGACGCTGACACAGGAGATGCTTTTGGAAATCGCATGTTTGGACCTTGAAGGGGTATTAGTTCCCGAGATTTGGATAGAGTTTGCGAAAGCGACCGGGATCGAGGAGCTGAAGGCGACCACCCGCGATATCCCCGATTATGATGTGCTGATGCGCCAGCGGCTGCGACTCATGGACGAGCACGGCCTCGGTCTGCCACAGATCCAGGAAACGATCGCCACCCTGAAGCCCTTAGAAGGCGCGATCGAGTTTGTCGACTGGTTGCGCGAGCGCTTTCAGGTCGTGATCCTTTCTGATACGTTCTATGAGTTTTCTCAACCGCTGATGCGGCAGCTGGGTTTCCCGACCCTGTTCTGCCATCGCCTGATCGCGGATGAGAGCGGGCGTATTGTCGATTACAAGTTGCGCCAGTCAGACCCTAAGCGTCAGTCGGTGCTGGCCTTCAAGACCCTTTATTACCGCGTGATCGCAGCCGGTGATTCCTACAACGATACCAGCATGCTGGCCGAGGCCGATGCAGGCATCCTGTTTCATGCGCCCCAGAAGGTGATGGATGAATTCCCGCAATTCCCCGCAGTGCACAGCTTCGAAGATCTGAAGAAGCAGTTTATCGCCGCGAGTAACCGGAACCTGAGCCTGTAGGATGACTCTGTATGACGATGACAGCGCCATGCTGGCATTGTCGGAATGCTTTCTACCCACAAAAAGCCAAACTAGCGCACTCCGGGGCTCGGATAGGGCGTTAGCAGGCCCTTTAATAACCACTGGCCGGCCTTGTAAAAAGAGCGGTTATCCGCCCAGACGATATCCAGCAGCAGCATCAGCTCTCCGCTGTCGAGCTTGTCGCGCACGACCGCCTCATGAAGGAAAGACCGGCGATAATACTCAGTTTTATTTATAATTACGGCTGTGATCTGATGGATGTCAGGCGCGGCAGAGTGCCTACCGATCGGTCGTGGAAGGGGCGGATGTTTCATGCCCTGGGCTGTCGCCTGTAGGGACCCTTGGCTGGTTTGGACATCCTGGGCATGCTGTGCCTATAGTCGACCCCACGTATCACTTACTGACGGGAACTGAACAGATGCCGACGATTCTAATTACGGGTGCCAATCGTGGTATTGGCCTTGCCCTGGCCCAATCTTACCTGGCGGACGGCTGGAGGGTGCTTGCCGCGATGCGCAATCAGGATGCAGCGGTGCCCGATGGCGTAGAGCCGGTGATACTGGATGTTGCAGACGCCGATTCTATTGCCGCGCTCAGGGACAGGCTTTCTGGCGTAGCCATCGATATTCTCTGGAATAATGCCGGAGTCTACCTGGATAAGAATACGAGCCTTGATCAAATTAATGATCATGACTGGCTTCGTTCCTTCGAGGTCAATACCATCGCTCCTATCCGCCTTGCCGAAGCGTTGGTCGAAAATGTAGCTTCGTCGGACAGAAAGCTGATGGCTTTCACCACCAGCATCATGGGGTCGCTCTCCGGTGATGGGAGAGGTGCCTACGCGTACCGGTCATCGAAGGTGGCGCTTAATATGGCGGTGCGCTGCTTCGCCAAGGATTATGAAGCTGACGAGATTAGCTGCCTGCTGCTGCATCCTGGCCATGTAAAAACAGATATGGGCGGCCCTGAAGGCTCTATCGCTGTGGATACCAGTGTTGCGGGAATGCGTGGGCTGGTCGACAGGGTGAACCCAGAATGTCGTCTGGAGTTTAGCGGAGGATTTTTTAATTATGACGGCACGACCCTTCCCTGGTAAAGAGCCTGGTAAGCCATACGACGTTTTTTAAGGCTATGTACCCGTTAAGTGTTGTGAACAGGTTATTGCTGGGATTGCATCCCAGCCTACAATCCTCAGAACTCAGAGAACGGGGATATGTTACTTTACAAAAGTTAACACTCGAGGATTATAAGATGGCGACTAAGCGACAAAAAATCCAATTTGAAGGATCCAGTGGCAATCAGCTGGCGGCCCTTCTGGACCAGCCGACGGGCGCCATTTCTGCCTATGCAATTTTCGCCCACTGTTTTACCTGTTCCAAGGATGTGTTTGCGGCCAGTCGAATTTCCGCCGCGCTTACCGATCTGGGTATTGCCGTCTTGCGTTTTGATTTTACTGGGTTAGGCAGCAGCGAAGGGGAGTTTTCCAATAGCAACTTCAGTTCCAATGTCGCCGACCTGGTGGCGGCGGCTAACTACCTTGAGCAATCGCATCAGGCCCCACAAATACTGATAGGCCACAGCCTGGGGGGTGCTGCGGTACTCGCCTCGGCAAAACATCTGGATTCTGTTCGGGCGGTCGTCACCATTAATGCGCCGGCACACCCCGAACATGTGCTGAAAAACTTCCACTGTGCGATCGATGAGATTAAGCAGCAGGGTGCTGCGGATGTCATGTTGGGCGGCCGGAAATTTTCGATCAGTCAGCAGTTTATAGAGGACATCTCGCAACATAATTTAGCCCAGGATATCTCAACCCTGAACAAGGCGCTGTTGGTATTCCACTCGCCAGTTGATACCACGGTTGATGTCAGCAATGCCGCCGAAATCTATCGTCATGCCAAACATCCCAAGAGTTTCGTGTCACTGGATAATGCCGATCACCTGTTAACCAATAGAGCCGACGCCATTTACGTCGGTAACATCATCGCCGCCTGGTCAAACCGGTATCTGGAAAATATCACCAGAGCAGAAGATGTCGCCGAAATTAAGGCGACCGCCGGGACGGTTGTCGTTGCAGAGACCCGGCAGGGTCCCTTTGCCCAGTTTGTGTCCATCGGTGGAAAATACAGTATCCGTGCCGATGAGCCCGCCGAATATGGTGGAACGGATACCGGCGGATCACCCTATGATTTAGTGTTAGCGGGTCTGGGTGCCTGTACCAGTATGACGATGAGGATGTATGCACAACGCAAGAAGATGTCACTCGAACGCGTCTGGGTGAAACTCACGCATAAAAAAGTGCATGCCCAGGATTCAGAGGGCTGTGAAACCAGCAGCGGCATGATCGACCAGATTAAGCGTGAAATTACGATGACCGGAAATCTGACCACCGAGGAGCGAGCTGCCTTGTTGGCCATCTCTGAAAAATGTCCGGTACATCGCACGTTGCATTCCAAGGTCTGCATCAGTACGACGCAAACCGATTTATAAAGTGGGGCCATACCCCCGCTCCGCTTAGCGCGCGATGGGGCTTGGGTAGAGCGTTAGCAGACGCTCTAATAACCACTGACCGGCTTTGCCAAAAGAGCGGTTATCCGCCCAGACAATATCCAGCCCCTGCAGTATCTCATTGTTGATAAATTGCAGATCCAGCTGCACCAGTTCGCCACTGTCGAGCTTGTCGCGCACTACCGCCTCATGAAGGAAAGACCAGCCGATACCCGCACTGAGTAACTCCATAATGATATAGGGGCTCTCCAGCAACCATTTTTTCGGGCTGATCAGTCGGCGTTCATAGGTCATGTCCGCCAGGTCGCGACTTCGCGTCACCATCTGGCGGTGAGCACGCAGATCTGCAAGAGACAGCGGCTGGCGGGCCACCAGGGGATGGTCCTGGTGACAAACCGGTAGTAGTCGTGAATAGCCGATGCCGCGAAAATTGAACCCCTGAGGATGTATCTCCTGCTCCAGCATAATACCTATATCCGCTCTGTTGCTGCGGATCAGGGAGGCCACATCGCTGCTGCCAGGATCCAGCAGCTCCACAAAGGGGAACACGGTTTCAAATTCGATGAGCACCGGCACCAGGGCAGGATAGGAGATACTCTGCTCGATGGCGATGCAGATGCGGGTCTCCAGGTTTTTTTCTAACGAGCTGGCATGGGCTACAAATTCACGGTGGCTCTGCAGTGTATTGATCGCATAGCGGTGCAGGGCATTGCCGGCAGCGGTCAGCGTAGGTTTACGGGTGCTGCGATCAAACAGTATCAGATGGGTGTCTATTTCCAGGTTGGCGATGGCGGTGCTGATCGCAGATTGGACTTTACCCAATTGCCGTCCCGCTGCCGAGAAGGATCCCTGCTCGGCAGCGGCAACGAAGGCTTCAAGTTGCTCGAGGTTAGGCATCCAAGCTATCTCCAGGTTAGATAGTAATTAACTTTATAGCATCTACAATAGGATTAGTATCATCGAAAAATTGAATGGAGACAGATCGATGCAAGCCGAGGTTGGTGTTCGAGGTAAGTGGGATCGTATACGCTACGTCTTGATGTTCGAGGCGCTGCTGATAGCATTGTTGGCTCCGGTCCTTGCTTGGATTCTGGAGCACGACGGCCTGGATATAGGGCTGATGGCGGTCGTCCTGAGCCTCAAGGCGATGGTGGTGAATTTTATCTATAACTACGGCTTTGATCGGCTGGATGTCAGGCGCGGCAGAGTGCCCACCGAACGGTCGTGGAAGGGGCGGATGTATCATGCCCTGGGTCTCGAGTTCCTGCTGACGTTCACCTCGCTGCCCATTGTCATGTGGTGGCTGGGGCTTAACCTGTGGCAGGCGCTGATGATAGACGTCTCAATAATGGCCTTCGTGGTCCTCTATACCCTGGTATTTACCCGAGTCTATGATGAGGTTTTCCCTGTTTATCAGCCTTTAGCGATATAGTCGGGAAGAAAAATCGAGGAGGTTTTTAACAGATCGCCTGCCGGCAGGCTCCCACAGTTGCCAGTCAACAGTTTCCCGTCAACAGTGCATGGGGACGGCGTTATTAGAATCCGCGGCTGCTGCGTTATACCCATGCTCCTCACAGGCCTGATTGATCCTCTCCTCCGGATGCTGCGCCAAACTGCAGTGCCGCCAGGCGGGCGTAGAGTGGCGATTGTTGCAGCAGTTGCGGGTGCGTACCGGTGGCTACATTGCGACCCTGATCGAAAACCACGATCTGGTCGGCATGCAAAATTGTCGAGAGGCGGTGGGCGATAATCACTGTCGTGCGACCGGCCATCAGGCGGTCCAGAGCCTTCTTTACCTCGTTCTCACTCTCCGTATCCAGGGCGCTGGTGGCTTCGTCCAGCAGCAGGATGCGCGGATTATTCAGAATGGCCCGGGCAATAGCGATGCGTTGCTTCTGCCCCCCGGACAGCCGCACCCCCTGTTCTCCCAGATCACTGTTATAGCCCTCGGGCAGGCGTTCGATAAACTCATGCGCGTAGGCCGCTTTGGCGGCGGCGATCACCTCACTGACGCTGGCATCGGGGTTGCCGTAGCGAATATTCTCCATCACGTTGGCGGTAAACAGTGCCGGTTGCTGCGCGACCAGGGCGATCTGGCTGCGCAGATCCCGGGGCTCCAGCTGCCGGATATCGACGTTGTCGAGACAGACACGTCCACGAGCTGGATCGTAAAAACGTAACAACAGCTCGAAGACCGTGGACTTACCCGCCCCCGAGGGACCCACCAGCGCGGTGATTTTTCCTTGCGGTAAGCTCAGCGATAGATCGGTCAGCGCCGCCTGGCCGGGGCGCGACGGGTAGTGAAAAGTCACCGCCTCAAAGCTGAGTGCTGGATTTAGCGTGCCGGCATCGATGCGTTGCAGGCCTTCTCGGTCGGCCGGTGCCCTGATCTCACTGCTGACGCTAAGCAGCTCCATTAACCGCTCGGTGGCACCGACGGCGCGCTGCAGTTCGCCATACACTTCCGACAGGGTAGCGACACCCATCGCGACCAGCAGCGCGTAGAAGACGAACGCGCCCAAGTCACCTGCGGTCATCGCGCCTTGGATCACATCATAGCCGCCGACCCAGAGCATGCCGCACAGGGCGCCAAACACCAGCAGAATCACGACCGCCATCAGCGCCGCACGCTGACCGATGCGTTGCCGTGCCACCGCAAACGCACGCTCGACCTCCAGTGCGAAAGCGCGGCTTTCGCGGGGTTCCTGGGTATAGCTCTGCACGGTCTTAATCTGTTGAATTATCTCGCCGGCATAGCTACCGACCCCGGCGATACTGTCCTGGCTCTTGCGGGCCAGGGTGCGGACGCGCCGACCGAACAGCAGGATGGGCAACAGGATCAGGGGTAGCCCGGCGACAATAATCAGGCTGAGTTTAATATTGGTCACGAACAGCATGATCAGCGCGCCGCTGGTCGTTAACAGACTCCGCAAGGCCATGGAAAAGGAGCTGCCGATGATCGACTGCAGCAGCGTGGTATCGGTCGTCAGCCGCGACATGATTTCGCCGCTGCGGTTGGTTTCAAAATAGTTCGGATGCAGTCCGATAATGTTATCGAACACCGCCTGCCGGATATCTGCAGTAATACGTTCACCCAGCCAGGACACCAGATAAAAACGGACAAAGGTGCCGACCGCCATCAACAGTGCCAGGGCGAACAGCAGCGCAATAGCGCTGTTAAGCTGGGCGATGGACCCGGCCACAAAACCGTTATCGATCACCAGACGCACACCCTGACCGATGGTCAGCGTAATCGCCGCGGTAAATAATAATGCGATCACAGCGCCGATCCAGGTGTTGCGGTAGGGGAGCATAAATCGGCTAAGTTGACGCAGTGTCGACAGCGCCGAATGTGTCGATAGTTTTTTGGGGTTGGTCGTGGGGTTGGTCGTGGGGTTGGTCAAGGAGCAGATCCTAGGTCGCATCGGTGAAGGCTGCATCATAAGCTGCAACGGCCAGGATCGCATCCTTGATGTGCCCTTGCGTCCGGCTCTTTAGTTAGAGGTCATAGTTAGAGGTCATAGTCAGAGGTGATTGTCATAGGTAATGGTCAGAGAAAGTCGTCAGAGGCCAGGGTGGCCTCCGCCGCATCCTGATCCCGGATGCCGTTTGTTGATCAGCATGCGACCTGATAGGTTAAGGGCTTGAGGCCGCCTGCATCACTGGCTGTCAGCTGTTTTTATTGATCAGAAGCATTAATTAGGAGCCTTAATAAGGAGCCTGATCAGGAGCATTAATGAACATTGAAGTGTTAATCGCAGACTACCTGAATGACCAGCATGCTAAAGATATAGGTTATTTATTAAATAATTATGCACAGGACCCTATGGGTGGTGGCGCGCCTTTATCTGAGTCCATTATCGAAAATCTAGCCTTGGCGTTATCAAGGTTACCGCACGCCTTTAGCGTCATCTGTTATGTGGATGGTCAGCCCGCAGGATTAATCAACTGTTTCGAAGCGTTCTCGACGTTTGCATGCAAGCCTCTTATTAATATCCATGATCTGGCTGTGGTTAGTGAATTCAGAGGACTAAATATCAGCCAGCTGATGTTGGCTAAAGTTGAAGAAAAGGGGAGGGAAAAAGGCTGTTGTAAGATCACCTTAGAAGTTCTTGAGGGTAATAAGATCGCACGTAATTCCTATCTAAAATTTGGCTTCGACGGCTATGAGTTAGACCCGGAAATGGGCAAGGCACTCTTTTGGCAAAAGAAAATTTAACCGCCTACCGACCCGAGGCTCTGGCGGTCCCTATAGAACCGCCTGGGGCTGACTACGCCGTTTGCAGGTACGCGCTCGCTGCGTAATGCAGTTCATAACTATGGCTGTAGATCTCAAGAATATTGCCGAACGGGTCTTCCATATAGATCATGCGATAGGGTTTTTCGCCAGGGTAATAATAGCGGGGCTTAGCCATGCGTTTCTTGCCACCCGCGGCGACAATCTTCTCGGCTAACCCCTCTACATCGGGGTCTTGCACACAGAAATGGAACACCCCCGTCTTCCAGTATTCAAAATTGTCCTCCGGGTTCTGTTGGTTCCTGAATTGAAACAGTTCTATACCGATGCGATCACCCGTGGACAGGTGGGCGATCTTAAAGGATTTCCAGTTAGGGCCGAACACATCGGTACACATCTCGCCGATAGGGCTGTCATCCTCGACAATTTCTGTGGGTTCCATAATGGTGTACCAACCCAGGACCTGGGTATAAAACGCCACGGCGGCATCAAGATCTGGAACGGAGATGCCTATATGGGAAAATGTACGGGGGTAGGGGGTGACAGGTTTGTCCGGACTAGAATCAGTCATGTGTTTGCTCCACGTTGTTAAGTTGCGAACAGTGTATGGAGCCAGCTTGCTAATATAAAATTATCATTAATCATTATTATGATAACGTGGCATTATGATAAATCCCGTATTCCTCCGTACCTTTATGAGTCTGGTGAAAACCCGACACTTCACGCGCACCGCCGAACTGCTCAGCATGACTCAGCCAGGCGTCAGTCAACACATCAACAAGCTGGAAGCGCAGCTGGGTAAGCCGCTGCTCAATCGTTATGGAAAATCTTTTGAGTTAACGGCTGTTGGCGACCGCCTGTATAGATATGGGTTGCAACAGGCCGAAGCGGAGTCTGAGCTGCTCAATAGCATCGCCGGCGATGACCGGCACACAGGCGACTGCAGGCTGGCGTGTTCCGGCTCGATGGCCATGCAGCTTTATCCGGCACTGCTTAATCTACAGAAGCAATATTCAGGCTTAACGGTGAGCGTTGAGGCGGCACCTAACGCGGCCATTATCGAGCGTATTAGAGCCAACACCTCAGATATAGGCCTGGTAACGCAGCCCGTTATGGATGCTAAGCTGAACCAGGAGCGTCTGGGTGAAGACGCACTCTGTCTGGTGGTGCCTGCTCAAGCCGAGTCGAGCTGGCCTGCGCTGTTGCAGCTAGGGTTTATCAACCATCCGGACGGGCATCACTATGCCAGTCAGCTGTTAGAGGTGAATTTTTCGACAGAGTTTGTGGGTATGGATCAAATCCCGCAGTCCGGCTATATCAATCAACTGAGCCAGATATTATTACCGGTATCGCAGGGTCTGGGGTTTACGGTTATTCCACGATCGTCACTGGATGCCTTTCCTCAGCCTGATCGGCTTCGCAGCGCCAGACTCAGGGTGCCCATTAACGAAACCGCGTACCTGATTACCAAAAAGCACCGCCCCCTGGCCTCAAGATATCAGTTGGTTAGAGACGTTTTGGCAGACCTATGGCGCTAAACACAGCGGGGTCAGGTCTTTCAATATAAGACCTCAGATCTCCTGTGGGAGCATTAAGGGGACAGCATTATTTAATACTCCGTTGCCGCATTAATTAAGAAATCACACTTATCCTTTAGCTACATCAAGCATTGCTACCCAGCCTGATGCGGTTCGTGCCTCCGCGCTAATCAGCTCAAAAAATTCTGTTCCAGGCACCGTATCAAATTATTCACCTTATCGAAGGTTTCCTGGTACTCGGCATCGCCCTCAGAATCGGCAACGATGCCGCCTCCTGCCCAGCAGTACCCTAGGCTGGGATGTAATCCCAGCAACAGTAAAAGGGTAGCGTCCCCTTTTTTATAGTGGTATAAAAGAGACTTTACCCTTTGATTTAATTAGGAAAAACTTTATTAGCTCCAGGCTTTTTTCTGCGAGGTAGCAATAGTTAGGTATACGAGGGGTCGCGCCCGTCCTCGGGGCTGCTTATCGCCCTCTAATAACTATCCCAGATAATAATAAAACGGAATTACACTATGAAAATAATACGCATGCTCTTACCGAACCAGCAGTCCGTCGATTATTCACTGGAGGCGATGCTGCATCTGAACGCGGTACAGGGCGCCGCCTATTCCGTGGTGGATCTGGAAACGGGGCTTGTGGTTGAGCAGGCAGTGCTGACGCGACAGGCCGATACCCTGGTGATCGAGATCGACGGTGAGCAGGTCGCCACCGTAGAGCAGTTTTATGCGCAAGGGATGGCCGCCAGCGTCGACACGGGCTCCCAGGCTCAGCAGATGGCAGCGAATGATGCCGTTGCAGAAAGCGCCGATCTGGTGTGGGAGCATGCCGCGGATGCGGGCGCCGTCGCCGATGGGGGATTCTTCTCCGCACCGCTGCTCCTCTTTGGTGGGATAGCGGCAGGCGGTCTCTATAGCGTCAATAAAGATGATGCCGCCGCCGTTGTTATCCCATTATTGATCGATACCTCGGTCGTGGTCTTTGATCTGGTGGAAGGCGTCTCCTCGTCCCACAGCAACCGCACGTTCGATCCCAACGTCAAATACACGATCTACATCCGGGTGCAGACGGATAGCCATGTATTGAGTACCGACGGAGCCGATGCGGATAGCGCCGCGGCGGATGCTGGGGCGACGTGGGCGATGTGGGTTGGGGTATCGCATTTAGGTGTGGACGACGCGGTGGTGTTGGTTGGCACTAGTTCGACCCCTGGCGATACGCCCCACAGTAATGTTGGGGCCGTCGTTACCCGCGATGGTTCGGCGGGTGGGAGTCGGTACGGGTGGCTCGGGTTTAATGGCCTGGCAGCCATCGTCAGTGAGTCTGGTATGTTTACGCGGGTTCGGGGGGGGGCAGCGGGCACCGTTGATTTGTGGGCCGGGGTCTCAGGCTCCGCGGCCACGGTTGGGTATTGGGCGGCTGTTCCCGCCGGTCAAGTCCAGACAGCAGGAACTTTTAACGCACTGAATACGATGCCCGCGGGGATGCTGTCATCGCAGGGATTGGCATAGCTATCAGGGTCGCTCGGGCAGGTACGCCTGAGCGCAACCATCGTTTCCAGCGTGTCATGGAACCAAAGGGGTGAACCAAAGGGGTCAGAGACGTTGTTCTGGAACCAAAGGGGTCAGAGACGTTGTTCTGTATTATCCAGTGGCTCTGACATTCGCCCTAAATCATCATAGACACCCATGTTGATTTGAGTTTTTAACGGCGCCAACTTACAAAGACATGTATGAAAGATCCCTTGATGTCGAATTCAACGTCTCTGACCCCATTGGTTGGATGTCGAATTCAACGTCTCTGACCCCATTGGTTGGACCCCATTGGTTGGTTCCCATTGGTTCCCTTTGTCATTTCCCCTTTGTCATTAATTATCTCAAAAAATGCTGCTCTAAACACTGGATCAAATTGTTCACCTTATCAAAGGTTTCCTGGTACTCGGCATCGCCTTCAGAATCGGCAACGATACCGCCTCCTGCCCAGCAGTGCAGCTGTCCTTGGGTGTTATCAGATACTGCGCCGGCTGCCCCGTCGTCTTGATCCCGGGTCGCGACCAGAGTACGGATGCAGATATTGCTGTCCATCTGACCGTTAAAACCGATATAGCCGATGCTGCCGCAGTAGGCCGAGCGCGGATGGGGTTCGAGTTCGGCGATGATCTGCATCGCCCTGATCTTGGGCGCACCGGTAATGGATCCCCCTGGAAAACAGCTCTGCAACAGATCGATCACTTCGATAGGGTGGGCCAGCTGGCCGGTCACCGTGCTGACCAAGTGGTGGACGTTGGCATAGCTCTCGATCTTGAACAGTTCAGGCACCTTGACCGAACCGGTGATGCAGTTGCGGCCCAGGTCGTTGCGGAGCAGATCGACAATCATCAGATTTTCGGCGCGGTCTTTAGGGCTGCAGCTTAGCTCTTGCCTGAGTTGCTGATCCTGACGCGGCGACGGGTGACGCGGGCGGGTTCCCTTGATCGGACGGGTTTCGACCCGGCCGTCAGCGACCTGTAAGAAGCGCTCGGGAGACAAACTCAGCAGGCAGCCGCCGGGCGTTTCTATATAGGCGGAGAAGGGGGTGTTGGTCTGGCGGCGCAGCTGCAGATAGGCGCTCCAGGGATCGCCGCGATAGTCACAACTAAAGCGCTGGGCCAGGTTGACCTGATAGCAGTCTCCGGCATGGATGTAGTCGAGTACCTGTTGAAAGCGGGCCAGATAAGCGCTCTTGTCCAGGTTAGAGACGAAGGCGGACTCGAGGTTGAACGGGCCGGGCGGCGTAATACTGAAGCTCTCCTTAATGGCGAGCAGTTGCTGCTGTGTCAGGCTCTGGCTTACCAGGGTAGTCACTTGCAATTGATGATCGACGATAATCGCCCAGGGATAGATGCCGACCTGCATCTGTGGCAGGCTGTTATCCCGCTCAAGGCTGTTATCCCGCTCAAGGCTGCTGGCCTCGGCGGTCTGGCTGTCTACCGGCTCAAGGCTGTCTACCGGCTCAAGGCTGTTAACCAGCTCAAGGCTGTTAAGCGGGTTAGAGTCGCTCTCAAGATCATAACTGAAATACCCCAGCGCGCCGCCGCAGAACGGAAGATCTGGAGTGGGTATGCCATTAAATCCCTGTTGGAGCAGGATCTGCCGAAGCGCGGCCAGCGGCCTGCTGTCGAGTAACTCGCAGCGGCCATCGCGCCGGGTCAGACGGGTCTGGCCGTTATTCTGGGGCCCTTTATTATGGGACAACAGCAACTCAGGATCGGCGCAGAGGATATCGAAGCGACCAAAGGTGCCGCCGAACTGGCTGCTGTCGAGGAATACGGGGAAGGGCTGCGAGCGTATCGATTCAAACAGCGGTACGCTGTCTGAGTTGTAGCGCAGTTCTAGCCGGTTTAGATGGGTTGGTGGCAAAGCAGGATTCCCGTAGGGTGGGGGTGGTTACATAGATCCGGTTATCTGCGGCATCCTTAGTCTGTAATACTAAAGGATCGGTATTATACGCTGCGCAGAGGTCAAGCTCCATCTGTTGCGGATCTTCACCCGGGATCAGCGGTACAATCGACTGGCGTATTCTACCTTCTTGTTTTTAAACTTCTTGTTTTTAAACCATCAGTGCGCGGAGATTATGAAATCACATTTTTTGATCCACACGGACGTCCTCGAAACGGCTGATCAGCGCATCAGCTACAGGCTCTACCGGAATAAATATTCCGAGCAGGGTCGACGCTTGCTGCTATTGCACGGGGCCGGGGTGGCGGGCGAGGACAGCTGGGCGCATCTGCTGAACAGCCTCCAGGGTTGGCATGAGGTGTTGGTGCCGGATCTGCGGGGGATGGGCGAGACGGTTGACCTGGATGCCAGCGAGCGAGGATATAGCGTCGAGGAGGTGGTCGGCGATCAGATCAGTCTGCTGGATCACCTGGGGTGGTGGGCGTTTGATCTGGGTGGCTATTCGTTCGGTGGTCTGGTCGGCATGCTGTTAAAGCAACGGTTGCCGCATCGGGTGCATAAACAGTATCTGCTCGAATCAGCCCTGGTCGATCGCAGTGCGCTCGACGAGGTGATTGCTAACCGGCAGCGCTATAGCGAGATCGCGAAGCTATTGCGTGAGTGCGACGATCCTGCGATCAGTGTGATGGCGTTTTTGCAAACGGTCGCGCCTAATCGAATAGCCTCACCGCGTGGAGACGCGCTCTCGATTGCCCGGTTAGGCTATCGACCCTTGGGATTCGCCAATGCCCTGGATGCGGTGACGGATGCGGGCCGGCGACTCGACCGGTCGCGACTGTTTTTCGATCAGGGCGATGTCAGTAGCTTTGTCGGCAGCCGCAGCATCGAGTCGATGCACCTGCTTAATAAGCAGCTGGTCGAGCAGCTGGATCGCTGGCATTACCATCCGGTGCGCGGTTGTGACCATAGCCTGCCGTTTCAAAAGCCGCGCCAGATCGCTCGGCAGATGGATCTTGATCTGGCGCGTTACCTTAGCCGCGGCTCCTAACCGCGGCACCTGAACCACGTCACCTAAACAGAGAGCTACCTTCTTAGCGGCGCATTCTGCGCCGTTTTTTTTGCTCTTTTCGCGCTTATCCTGATTGAGTCCATACCCCTATACTTTTGTATTGTGTAGACAGTCTGGGCCTGTTTTACGGTTGACTGGGGTTTTTACGGCGAGTATCGTGGGGCTATCTGCCAACATTGTCGACAATCTTATGAACAAAGTCATTCAGCTTACAGCCTTGCAGCTTGCCGAACCGGAGTACCGAACCCTGGCCGACCGGGTCTGCCACGAGATCGTGACAGCCATCGTTAAGGGTGATATTCCTCCGGGTCATAAGATCAGCGAGCCGGAACTGGCGCGTACCTATGGCATCAGTCGGGGTCCTCTGCGTGAAGCGATTCGACGCTTGGAAGGGTTGCGGCTGGTGGTGCGAATTCCGCATGTGGGTGCCCGGGTTGTGTCTTTGTCGTCCAGGGAGTTGATCGAGATCTACCATGTCCGCGAGGCGATGGAGGGCATGGCGTGTCGTCTGGCCGCAGAGCATATGACGGATGCCGAGATTCAGAGTTTGCGCGAGCTGCTCGATCAGCATGAACTCAGTATGGAGCAGAGCGAGGGTCGCTCTTACTTCCAGAAAGAGGGTGATCTGGATTTTCACTACAGGATCGTTCAAGGCAGTAAAAACAACAAGTTGAAAGAGTTGCTCGGTGGCGAGCTGTACCATCTGGTACGGATGTACCGCTACCAGTTCAGCCTCTCCAGCTCGCGTCCGGTCAGGGCGTTGGCCGAGCACCGGCATATCGTCGATGCGATCGGGCATCGCGACGGTGAACTGGCGGAGATGCTGATGCGGCGCCATATCAGCGCTTCACGGAAAAATATCGAACAGAAATTAAAGCTTCAAACAGAGCAGTAACCAGAGTAGTACCAGAGCAGTAACGACACTGCTCCGTATGACAACAGAAGAGGATATGTCATGACCCAAACACTGACTGCAGGCGGACGCTTCCGTAAGGCACTGGCTGAAAACAGCCCGCTGCAAATTGTAGGTACGACCAACGCCTATCACGCCATGATGGCAGAACGTGTGGGTCACCAGGCGATCTACCTGTCCGGCGGCGGCGTCGCTAACCACTCTTACGGGCTGCCCGATCTGGGTATGACCTCGTGCAACGATGTGCTCGAAGATGTGCGTCGGATCAGCAGCGCGGTGCAAACGCCGCTGATGGTCGATATCGATACCGGTTGGGGTGGGGCGTTCAATATTCAGCGTACCGTTAAAGAGATGATCAAGGCGGGCGCGGCAGCGTGCCATATCGAAGACCAGGTGGCTCAGAAGCGCTGTGGTCACCGTCCGAACAAAGAGATTGTCTCTAAGGGCGAGATGGCAGACCGTGTTAAAGCGGCTGCCGATGGCAAGACCGATGCTGCATTCTTCCTGATCGCCCGCACCGATGCCTTTCAGATGGAAGGTCTGGACGCGGCGGTTGAGCGTGCCCTGGCCTGTGTCGAAGCGGGTGCCGACGGCATCTTCGCCGAAGCGGTACACACCCTGGAAGATTACAAGGCCTTCAGTGCAGCCATCGGTGATGTGCCGCTGCTGGCCAATATCACCGAGTTTGGTGCTACCCCGCTGTTTAATAAGCAGGAGCTGGGCGATGTCGGTTGCGCCATGGTGCTCTATCCGTTGAGCGCCTTCCGTGCGGCCAACAAGGCCGCCCTGGCGGTCTACGAAAATATCCTGCAGAAGGGTGACCAGAAAGACGTTATCGATACGATGCAGACGCGGATGGAGCTTTACGATTTCCTCAACTACCACGACTTCGAGCGCAAGCTGGATGCGCTCTTTGCCGAAGGCAAGAATAAGTAAGGATGCGATTATCCGTCGTCAGCGCTGAACAGCTTCACGCAGGGAATCCCCTGCAGCCTAAGCTATTAAGAATAGGTTGAGTAGTGATGACCTACGCGAGTCGGTCATCATCCATCAGCGCTGTACAGGTTAGCGTAGGGGTTCTTCGAGCCCCTGCAGAGTACGCTTTAAATAGATAGAAAGGAGAGAGTTATGGCCGAAGCTAAGAAACAGAGTGGGGCGGGGCTGCGTGGTCAATCCGCAGGATCGACCGCACTGTGCACCGTGGGCAAGACCGGTGCAGGTCTGACCTACCGTGGCTACGACATGGTCGAACTGGCCGAGAAGGCCGGCTTTGAAGAGGTGGCGTATCTGCTGCTGAAGGGCAAGCTGCCTAACCAGGCAGAACTCGATGCTTATATTGCCAAACTAAAAACCCTGCGCGGCCTGCCTCAGGCGCTGAAAACCGTGCTGGAGCAGATCCCGGCCTCCGCCCATCCGATGGATGTGATGCGTACCGGCTGTTCGATGCTGGGTAACCTGGAGACCGAGATGGACTTCAGCGAACAGCAGGACCAAGCGGATCGCATGCTGGCGGTATTCCCGTCGATCATCATCTACTGGTATCGCTTCAGCCATGACGGCGTGCGGATCGAGACCGAGACCGACGATGATTCTATCGGCGCGCACTTCCTGCATCTGCTTAAGGGTAAGAAGCCCAACGCGCTGCATGCCAAGGTGATGAACCGCTCGTTGATCCTGTATGCCGAGCATGAGTTCAACGCCTCGACCTTCGCCGGTCGGGTCTGTGCCTCGACATTGTCCGATATCCACTCCGTGGTGACCGCAGCCATAGGTACCCTGCGTGGGCCGCTGCATGGCGGCGCCAACGAGGCGGCGATGGATATGATCGAGAACTGGACCTCCCCCGACGACGCCGAGCGTGAGTTGCTGGGCAAGTTGGCGCGTAAAGAGAAGGTCATGGGCTTCGGTCACGCGGTCTACAGCGACTCCGATCCGCGTAATGCCGTGATCAAGAAGTGCGCTGAGGAGCTGGCCCGGGATGTCGGTGATGAGGTGCTGTACCCGGTCTCGGTCCGCTGTGAAGAGGTGATGTGGCGCGAGAAGAAGCTGTTCTGCAATGCCGACTTCTTCCACGCCTCCGCGTACCACTTTATGGGGATTCCGACCAAGCTCTTTACCCCGATCTTCGTCTGCTCGCGCCTGACTGGTTGGGCCGCACATGCCTTCGAGCAGCGTGCCGACAACCGTATCATCCGCCCCAGCGCGGACTACACCGGCCCGGACAGCAGCCAGTGGGTCGCTATCGAAGACCGCGCTTAAGCGGCTCTTGATCACGTACTAGAAAAAGCGGAGTCTCGCGCTGTTGTTAACATCAGAGCGACTCCGTTTTTTTTGAACCTTATTCGAGGATTCAGACGATGAACACTCAATACCGTAAACCCCTGCCAGGCACCGACCTGGACTACTATGACACTCGCGCGGCGGTCGAAGAGATCCAGCCCGGTTCTTATGCCACCCTGAACTACAGCTCACGCATCCTGGCCGAGCAACTGGTTCGCCGTTGCGATCCGGCGGCACTGACGGATTCGCTCAAACAGCTGATCGAGCGCAAGCAGGACCTGGACTTTCCCTGGTACCCCGCGCGCGTGGTATGCCACGATATCCTCGGTCAGACCGCACTGGTCGACCTGGCGGGTCTGCGCGATGCGATTGCCGATCAGGGCGGCGATCCGTCCAAGGTCAATCCGGTAGTACCCACCCAGCTGATCGTCGACCACTCGCTGGCGGTTGAGTCGGCCGGTTTCGAGGCCGACGCTTTCGAGAAGAACCGGGCGATCGAAGATCGCCGTAACGAAGACCGTTTCCACTTTATCGAGTGGTGTAAGACCGCCTTTGATAACGTCGATGTGATCCCTGCCGGCAACGGCATCATGCACCAGATCAACCTGGAGAAGATGTCTCCGGTGATCCAGGCGCGTGATGGTGTGGCCTTCCCCGATACCTGTGTCGGTACCGACAGCCATACCCCGCATATCGATGCCCTGGGCGTTATCGCCATCGGCGTCGGTGGCCTGGAAGCCGAAACCGTGATGCTGGGCCAGCCTTCGATGATGCGCCTGCCTGATATCATCGGCGTTAACCTGACCGGCAAGCGTCAGCCGGGCATCACCGCCACCGATATCGTGCTGGCGATTACTGAATTTTTGCGGAACCAGAAAGTGGTCTCCGCCTACCTGGAGTTCTTCGGCGAAGGGGCTAAGGCCCTGACCATCGGTGACCGTGCCACCATCTCCAATATGACCCCTGAGTTTGGTGCGTCGGCCGGCATGTTCTACATCGACGATCAGACCCTCGACTATCTCAGGCTGACCGGTCGTGAACCCGAGCAGGTTGCTCTGGTCGAGCAGTACGCCAAGCTAACCGGTCTCTGGGCCGACGATCTGGTCGAGGCGGTCTACGAGCGGGTACTGACGTTCGACCTGTCTTCGGTAGGTCGCAACCTGGCAGGTCCCTCCAATCCGCACCGTCGTCTGCCGACCTCAGAGCTGACCAAGAGCGGCATCGCCAGCCAAGAGCTGCTGGCTGCCGCCAAGGCCGATGAGGCCGCAGGACTGATGCCCGATGGCGCCGTGATCATCGCGGCGATCACCTCGTGCACCAACACCTCCAACCCGCGCAACGTGGTTGCTGCCGGCCTGGTTGCCAGGAAAGCCAACGCCCTGGGCCTGAAACGCAAGCCCTGGGTCAAGACCTCCTTCGCACCGGGATCCAAGGTCGCCAAGCTGTACCTGGAAGAAGCCGATCTGCTGTCCGAGATGGAAACCCTGGGTTTTGGTATCGTCGGTTATGCCTGCACTACCTGTAACGGCATGAGTGGCGCGCTGGATCCTAAGATTCAGCAGGAGATCATCGAGCGTGACCTGTACTCCACCGCGGTGTTGTCCGGTAACCGTAACTTCGATGGCCGTATCCATCCGCACGCCAAACAGGCGTTCCTGGCCTCGCCGCCGCTGGTCGTGGCCTATGCCATCGCCGGCACCATCCGTTTCGATATCGAAAGAGATGTACTGGGCAACGACCAGGACGGTAACCCCGTCACCCTGAAGGATCTCTGGCCCAGCGATGAAGAGATCGATGCGATCGTCGCCAGCTGTGTGAAGCCCGAGCAGTTCAAGCAGATCTACATCCCGATGTTCGACCTGGGTACCATCGAGAAAGCGCCGAGCCCACTGTACGACTGGCGTCCGCAGACCACCTATATCCGTCGTCCCCCTTATTGGGACGGTGCCTTGGCCGGTGAGCGCACCATGAAAGGCATGCGTCCGCTGGCGGTGCTGGGTGACAACATCACCACCGACCATCTGTCGCCCTCCAATGCGATCCAGGCCTCCAGTGCCGCCGGTGAATATTGCGCCAAGATGGGCTTGCCGGAGGAGGACTTCAACTCCTACGCGACGCACCGTGGCGATCACCTGACCGCCCAGCGTGCGACCTTCGCCAACCCCAAACTGCAGAACGAGATGTGTCTGGATGCCGACGGTAAGGTGAAGCAGGGCTCACTGGCGCGGATCGAGCCGGAAGGCAAAGAGAGCCGGATGTGGGAAGCGATCGAGACCTACATGGAGCGCAAGCAGCCGCTGATTATCATCGCCGGTGCCGACTACGGTCAGGGCTCCTCGCGTGACTGGGCTGCTAAGGGCGTGCGTCTGGCGGGTGTCGAGACCATCATCGCCGAAGGCTTCGAACGCATCCACCGTACCAACCTGGTCGGCATGGGTGTCTTGCCGCTGGAGTTCAAGCCCGGTGACAATCGCCATACCTACGCGATCGAGGGTAGCGAGACCTTCGATGTGATCGGCGATGTCCACCCGCGTGGCGACATGCGGGTGCTGATGACCCGTGCTAACGGCGAGTCCGTCGAGATCCCGGTAACCTGTCGCCTGGATACCGCCGCCGAGGCGCATGTCTACGCCGCCGGTGGCGTACTGCAGCGTTTCGCTCAGGACTTCCTGGAAGGCAAAGCCTAAGAGCGGTTCGATCTGCGTGGTCGGGGTATCTGCCCCGGCAACGTAGACCGGCAGTGATCGCTGTTTGTTAATTGTTTAAGAAGAGCAATTAAAAAAACAGCGATATAGCTATGCATCGGGCAGCCTGAGTCCCTGGCTGCAGCGGTGAATAGCTATATCGCTCCGACTGAATAGCCCCCCTGTTGTACCACAGGAAGCACCTCAGGAAACACCTCAGGAAACACCTAAGGATAGATACTCATGGCACATGTCCCCCAGATCAAAGTACCCGCGACCTACATCCGTGGCGGGACCAGCAAAGGCGTATTCTTCAACCTGTCCGATCTGCCAGAGTCCGCTCAGGTGCCGGGCGCGGCGCGTGACAACCTGTTGCTGCGGGTGATCGGCAGTCCCGATCCCTACGGCAAGCAGACCGATGGTATGGGTGGGGCGACCTCCAGCACCAGCAAGACGGTTATCCTGTCCAAGACAAGCCAGCCCGATCACGATGTCGATTACCTGTTCGGTCAGGTCGCCATCGACCGGCCCTTCGTCGACTGGAGCGGTAACTGCGGCAACCTGACCGCCGCCGTCGGCGCCTTCGCGATCAGCCAGGGGCTGGTCGATGCCAGCCGAATCCCCACCAACGGCATCGCCGTGGTGCGGATCTGGCAAGCCAATATCAACAAGACCATCGTCGCCAATGTACCTATGACCAATGGGGAAGTGCAGGAGACCGGCGACTTCGAGCTGGACGGCGTCACCTTCCCAGCGGCCGAAGTACAGGTCGAGTTTATCAGCCCGGTAGATGCGACTGAGCTGATGTTCCCTACCGGCAATCTGGTCGACGATCTTGAGGTTCCGGGAATCGGCACCTTCAAGGCGACCCTGATCAATGCGGGTATCCCCACTATCTTCCTAAATGCTGAAGAGATCGGTTACACAGGCACCGAACTGCAGGAAGTGATCAATGGCGATCCGGCAGCTTTGGCGCGTTTCGAAACCATCCGTGCCTATGGCGCGGTACGCATGGGCTTGATCAGCGACATCGCAGAAGCGGCGGCGCGTCAGCACACTCCCAAGGTAGCTTTTGTTGCACATGCCCAGGATTACGTGTCTTCCAGTGGTAAAGATATTATTGCTGGGGAGATCGACCTGCATGTGCGCGCCCTCTCGATGGGCAAACTGCACCACGCCATGATGGGCACCGCTGCGGTCGCGATAGGCACCGCCGCCGCGATCCCTGGCACCCTGGTCAACCTAGCCGCCGGTGGGGGTGAGCGGGCCGCCGTCACCTTCGGGCATCCCTCAGGCACCCTCAAAGTCGGCGCCGAAGCCTGCGAAAAAGACGGCGACTGGACCGTCAACAAGGTCGTCATGAGCCGCAGCGCACGAGTCCTGATGGAAGGCTGGGTGCGGATTCCTGGGGATTGTTTCTAGGAGGGCTCTGTCCCGGTTGGTTGTTATGACGCTGCCTGACATCTTTACCTCGTCAGGCTGAAGCCTACGGTCTTGAGGGAGCTAACCCACAGGGACGTGGGGCATGCAGCTGTTGCAGGAGCCTTCAACCGCCTGCCTGCAGGCGATCTTTTCATCGCAACAACTAACTCATACCTAGCCTAAAAAAGACAACTATCCTGCCACAGAGAACCCGGGAGCCCGGTTCTCTACGAAACCCGAGCCTAAATCTGCCGCATCCTGGCTGAACTTTGTGGGTAATTAGGAAACTCATAGATTCCTTCCCCGTGGGCAGCTTATTTGTTGGATAGGACGGAGCCGTCAATGATTTCACTCGAAACCCTCTGCTAACACTCAGACCTGACACTCGCTGTTTAGGGCAATGAGAGGCTGTAGTCGGCCCAAAGGGGACGCTGAAGGTCTGTGGCCACGGCAACCGCCCTTGCTAGCCAGTAACACGGGAGTGGACGCTGGCTTTACTGTTCTGAGCGTTCGGTAAAGGCAGTAGCTACGACAGAGCGGACATCGATGAGTCTTGCTCGATTTTTTCTTACATTTCCTTCTTAAATGATGAATGCACAAAAGCAGCAAGCCTGCTCCATATCTGAGGGCCGGATATAGAAAATATATCATTATGGCCTGCGCCAGGGATAATCATCAGGCTTTTATCTTGCGATGGGTAAGCATTAAAGAGTGTTCGTGACATAGCCGGAGTGATCGTTTTATCGTGCTCAGCGATGACAAATAGCGCAGGTGTCTTTAGGTGCGGCAGCTTGGCAGCTGAATCGAAAGGTGAGCCCCTAACAAATAATGATAACCAGCCAAGCCCTCTTTCTTCCATTACAGCGTATCCGCTTGGAAAGGGAGTTATCAAGATCAATCCACCCAGTTTCTGATGCTGAGCAGCATCAATGGCAATCGCAGATCCTAGAGACTGGCCCAGCAAGAAAACATCTTCTTTCTTGAAACCAAGATCTTCGACTACATAGTTAATAGCTGCCTGGGCATCCAAGTATAGCCCCTTCTCTGATGGCCTACCTTGACTTCGGCCGTAACCACGATAGCCAACGAGCAGGACGTTGGCTCCGGTTTCGGCTAGCCTCCGAGCTGGGTTTAGCCGATGAAGGGCGTTCCCGGCATTGCCATGAAAATATATGACCATCGGGGCTTCTTCACTATAAGGAAAGTAGAATGAATGTAGCCTCAAACCGTCCTGTGTAATGAACTCTACTTCTTTTATTTGCTCATCCAGCAACACATAGTCACCCTCTTGATATGTCTGAGGATGGAAGGCCAGTGTGTTGACAATGAGGCCAGTACAGCCCTGCATCATCATCAGTGCTGTTGCAATTAAAAGTATCCGGATGTGTATTATCATATATTGGTGTTTCAGCAGGCTTTATCTATTAGATGTACAGTCTCTCTCTCTAATCTTTATGCATCTTTAAAATATAGTCTCCATCTGGCAGCTTTGCGATATTAGTTTTTTCCTATATCTTTCATGTGATTAACAATATACGGTGTCACGTCTCATAGTAGGCGGTGTACTCTTATTTGCTATTGCAAAGATTCTCTAGCATATAATCAAAAGGATGTAAATATGAAATTTAAAGCTATTTCTCAAGTATTGCTTGTTGCTACAGTCCTGGCTGGAACTTCAGCCCTAGCAGAAGAAAACAACGCGCCAGGTACTGGCCCTAACCCATTCACCGACTGTGGTATTGGTGCCGCTTTGTTCAAAGATACACATTGGGCAGCAGTAACGTCTAATGTAATTTGGGATGTAGGAACCACAGCTGTTACTTCGGCAACTGCTAGTCCTGAAACTTGCCAAGCCCAGAAGGTCGAGACTGCCCAGTTTATACTGGATACCTATGAGAACTTGGCTGAGGAAACAGCGGCGGGGCAAGGGCAGCACTTAATGGCAGCTTTGAACAAGTTTGGTTGTGAAACTGTAGATCATGCAGATATTACAAATGAGTTACGTCAGAAAATGGCCATTGAAGTTTCTAAGGAAGCGTACAGCGGTAATTCTTCAATCGAAAAAGCTTCTTCATACTATCAAGCACTTGATTTAGCAGCTCAAGGCCGTTGCTCAGCATAAATTATCTAGGGGCTCAATAGAGCCCCATTTAAGGTTTATTTCCTTTTGAAAATATTCTCTGCCCTTTGGTTGGCTGCCTTGCTATATCTGCCTGCTATGGCTGTTTGCCAAGAAGGATCACCAGAGTTGGCATTTTATAGAGCTGACTCTCTCAGGCTCCATAACCATGAAGTATGGAAAAAACTACTCCATTACGAGGAGTCGTTAAGTGGTAATGTAAGCGCGATCAACTCCAAAGATTTTTTCCTCTCGGAGGTTGGACAATTCAATTCAAGAGCTGAGCTTGAAGCTACTTTATATGCTTTTTCTCAGGTAGCTGAAGATCCAAATTATCATGCGCAGTGTAGGTTTCCTGCTAGATACTTATGGCTTCAGGAGAAACTAAATCTTTCCGGCTATGGTATCGAGTCAATAAATTGTCCGAACTTTAATCAGTGGTCATTAGATGGATCGACAGAGTCTATAAGCATAGTTTTTGCCACGGGCTACCTAGGTAACCCTGCATCTTATTATGGCCATACACTTCTTAAACTTAATTCACGTGATCAAGACAAGCAGACTTCGCTTCTAGATGTGAGTATTAACTACGGAGCTATCGTTCCTGATGGCGAGGGGCCTATCCCTTACATCTTCAAGGGTATTTTTGGTGGATACAGTGGTGGTTTTAGTCATATCGAGTATTACTTCCATACTCATAATTATGGTGAAAATGAGCTTAGAGACCTATGGGAGTACAAGTTAGATCTACCACAAAATTCCGTTGATCTTATAATCGCTCATGCGTGGGAGGTTCTAGGGAAAGAATATACGTACTATTTTTTTCGCCGAAACTGTGCCTACAGAATGGCAGAGTTAGTCGAAATAGTAACCGGTATAGATATAATTCCAGAGACGCCGCTTTTCACAATCCCCCAGTCTTTGATAAAGAAAATATCTGAGGCAACGCTTGAAGGGAGGCCGTTGATGAATGAAGTTATATTCCATCCATCAAGGCAGAGCAGTCTTTATAGAAGATACAATTTGCTCACATCAAGTCAAAAGTTAGAGCTTATTGATATTATTGAAAAAGGAGAGGTGCGTACAACGGATTATGATATTCTTGATACGCTTCTTGATTATTATCAGTTTGTCAGTCATTCAGAAAAAGATGATCAGTATTCTGCAAAAGAAATGTATAGACAGGCTTTAGCGGCTAGGTATACCTTACCTCCTCATGCATCACAGGATGTGAGTTTCTCTACAAATGCTCCTCATGCTGCTAGATCTCCCTCGCTAGTATCATTTGGATTAATGCATTCAAGCCAAGCTGGGCTTGAAGGGTTGCTGCGAATTCGTCCTGCATATTATGACCAGCTAGACTCAGATGCAGCACATGTCGCAAACTCAACTTTATCAATGGGGGATATGGTATTCGCCATTGATGACTCTAGGCTCCGTCTTTATAATTTTGATGTCATTAATATTGAAAGTGCTAATACTAAGCGAACATCTTTACCTGGAGATAATGGTGATGCTTGGTCGTTACGAGCGGGGATTCAAAAGCAAAACTTAGCTTGCTCAAATTGCTTAATCCCTAGATTTCAAGGCGCCTGGGGGAAAGTGCTACCTCTTTCAAATGGGGTGAACTTTACAGGGCTTATCGGGGGAGGTGTTCAGGAAAACAAACAAAACAATGGTTCTGTTTTCGTAAGTGTAGCGACCAATATATTGTATGAAGCCTCCCAGAATGTCAGGGCTAAAATAACAGTTTCTTATGAAAATACTATTAATGGAAATCGTATCGGTAAGGTAAAAGCAGACGTTAGTCTTCGATATAGGCTCAGTTCAAGTAGAGACCTTCGTCTTTCCTATAGTAAGGACAAGGCTGAGAGCCTGTCTCTAACATTTGGCACTTATTGGTAGAGCACCTTTTTTTAGATATGTGCGTATTTATAATTTTTTTATCATATATCAGTTATGATAATATTTTTCTAAGTACTTGTTGCGGAAGTTAGTTAGTGCGATTGATAATGGCCGGCTTTCGCAGCAAGTACAAAGCCGTAATAGTTAGAACAGCAACAAGGCTAGTCAGAGGGGTGGCCAATCCGATACGAATTTTGTCCGCCCCTCAGGCTGGCTTTGTTATTTATTAATTGGTCAGCGATATTTCTTTAGGTTCTATATTTAACTTAGAAAGCTCCTCTAAGAGCCCTTCGATATTTTTCTTACCTGATCCTTCATTTGCCAATCTAAGTCTTTTAATTGCGGCAAATGCGTCACCTATCGTTGCGGTATATGGTGCGATAACTGTTTTGTCAAGAATTATTGTATTATTATTTGTATCTGTTAGCACATAATTGACATGCGTGGTGACTGTCATATCTAAACCGAATAGAGGTTGATCTACTTTTTCCATATTTACTTTCAACGAATATTTTCCGCTATTAGATAGTAGGCCTTGTTCTGACAAACTTACTTTTAGAGCACCAGAAAATTCTGAATTACTAATCTCAGAACTCCACGCAGGGTTAGTCTCCTCCCCTCCTGAAACATAAGAAACACCGACTTCATTCTGTAATGATTTATCATAATTTTTTTGTGTTTCTAGATAAGTCATATTCTGCATTTTTGCACCCGATGCGCAACCAAATAGAAATGTACTTAAAGAAATCATTATTATTAGCTTAATAGCCTTCATTTGTTACTCCTTGATTGTGTTTATATATGACAGCCTATTATGAGGCCAATGGCCTCACGATGATTATCGTGACTGTTACACATTTACTAATAGGTCTTGCGAGGGAGTGTGATCTGGCTGATATTACCTCGACATGGTCCCTGTCTTAGGCCATCAATATAGCAGATTGTATATAGATCAACAAATAACAAGTGATGGTGTCTGGCGTCAACTATCTTGGCTGGTCACCCTAATTGTAGCCGAACATGATGACCGCTCTGTAGATACACCTGCCGTGAGCTTTAGCTCCGTTGAGTGTCCGCTATATGGAACGCCGCAACCTCATCAACAGCCCATTCTGGCCAGAGGTGAGAGACCGCTTAGTGTCGAGACCGGCTGTTGCCATTGCTCATTCCTGACCGCCGTTTAAGCTCCTGCAACAGCGGCACTTCCCAGGTCCCTGTGGGTCGGCTCCCACGGTACTAAGGCAGAGTTTTGTAGGTAATCTTGTAGCTTTTAGAAATACTTGAAACGGCAATCGCAGCATCAGAATGACACCAAAATCCCTTCTGAACCGATGAAATACAGACTGAAAAAGGCCCGCAGGGACGCAGGCAATGGCGAGACTGGCAGCTGATGCAGACAAATCGGCAGGATTGCCGATTTGCACAGCCGCAGGCTGCCCGGAGGGTGAGGCACAGCGAAGCAACGTAAGAATTATGTACATTTTTCATGCTTCATAGAATTGAAACTGATTCCGCCCTAACTTTTTCGCCTGATACATCGCCGCATCTGCCCATTTGAGGATGTTATCTTGACTGTCTTCATGGTCGATAAACACTGCGACACCGATACTCGCGGTACATCGGTGCGTCACCACCGCACTTTCAGGACTCACCGACAGAAGATAAGGTTCAGATAGTGCGGCGAGAATCTTTTCAGCAATATGGTTGGCTTGTGCGGTGGATTCTGTTTTATCGCCACCCAACTCGCTGAGTATCACCACAAACTCATCGCCACCGAAGCGCGCCACGCTATCCATACTACGGACGCAGTTTTTAAGTCGTGCAGCCGCCTCGATTAGCAGCAAATCGCCTACCTTATGTCCATGAGTGTCATTGAGTCGTTTGAAATTATCCAGGTCAAGGAACATCAGCGCACCATGCAGACCACTGCGCTTGCTGGCAGACATGATCTGGCCCAACCGGTCATTGAGCAGGCGGCGGTTAGGCAGGTTGGTGAGCGGATCATAGAAGGCCAGTTGCCTGATTTCCTCCTCCAGATGCCTGGCCAGGGTGATGTCCTGATTCGTCCCCCTCGCTGCAAGTGGTTTCCCTTGAGCGTCAAATGTGAAATGCGACACGACATGCAGCCACTTGATCTCCCCATTGACAAGAATGCGATGATCCCATTCGGCGGGCCCTGTACCTTGCTTGGCCGCAGCCCAGTATCGCTGAGTGAGTTCCTGATCTTCAGGTGGCATGTTCGCAAAACCGACTTGCGCATCGATTCCTTGCGTCTCTGTATGTCCCCATATCTCTCTGAGTTCATTCGATATTGCCCATTTATCCTGTGATTCCTCGGGTCCAAAAATCACGGACCAGCTTCCTAGTTTCGCCAGGTGTTGTGCCTCAAGTAACTGATCCTCACTTTCTTTCAAAAGTTTTGTTCTTTTTGCGACTTCCATTTTCAATCGAGAGGTATAACCGGTTCCAAACAACAGAAACGACCCCATCAATCCTATACCCAGGACCCCGCTAGCCAATACCCACCAACTCTGCCAACCCTGATGCTGTGCCAGATAGGCAGAAGTGGGGGCGTTTTCGAGTCGATAGTGGCGCGTGCCGAACTCAAATGACTGAGTCATCAATACCGCCTGCTTAGCTTCAGACGCAAAGTTGTCGAAGATGACTTGCTGTTCATCCAGATCAATGAGGCGGGTAGAAAGCATGGGGCGATTCGTCTGCAGCAAGGGTTCTATGAAGTCACTTATACGTAATACAATCGTAACAAGACCCATTTTGTCGGCGTGTTCTTTCATTGCGTATATCATGAGCACGCCTGATTGTTGCTGTTGCTCCTGCACCAACGTCAGCGGCGCAGAAATCACTGCCGTGCCAGTCTGAACGGCCTTATTGATTGCCTGCTGACGTCTCGAGTTCGAGGTAAGATCGAACCCCACCGCCGCTTCGTTACCCGCCAATGGCTCAATATACGTGACCGGATAATATGTCTGACGGCTTCCTGCCCGCTGAATGGCTCCCTCCGCATTTCGCTCTCGAATGGCGTAGCCTGGAAAATCGTGCTGTAGCGAGAGTTCGAACGCCTCCCTGTTTGCTGCATTCACTTTCGGCACCCACGACACCGCCTGAATCATGGGGTAACGTTGCAGCGCATTTTGAGTGAAATATTGAAAATGTTTGCTGGAGACTCGCGTGTGTGAATCGTGATTAAGAAACCCTGCCGTTTCTTCAAGTACAAATTCCTGTTGCTCTAACTGGGTTTTAATCTGGGCTGCAACTTGAAACGAGTATTGCCGGAAATCGCTCAACGAATCCTTTTGTTCCAACTGGTTCGCTTTGAGGAAAACGCCGACGAAAAATGCAAAGGTCAGCACAATGGGAATTGCAATGGTGTAGCTGCGACATTTCCAGAGTGCGCGCGGCTCTCCCGCAACGATCATGACGAGAGGAAACATCACCAACACGCCGAGTGTGTCTCCCGCCCACCAACTCGCAACGCTGGAGAAATAATGGGTCGGATTTACAAGGCCGAGAATCACGAGGCCGGTGACGGATATGCCCGCACTGATCAGACAAAAAAACGGTGTCCAGATCAGGAAACGCAATATGTCTGCGCCCTGCGCAAGGGGTGCCGGGTAGCCAATCAGCCGGCGCAATCCCCAACCACCTATCGCTGCCTGCGACATTGATGCAATGGCGATGATCAATGCCGCCATGAGACTTACGTTACTGAGTTGAGGATTAGCCGAGTAAGCAACCCATATATTAAGCAATAACGAGGCAATCAATATCCACGGCAATGACTTGCGGCCAGCTATGAGTACGGCTGCGACAGCGATTCCGGCAGAGGGGAATATGGGAGAGGCATAGCCGGGCGGGAGCGCTAGCATCAACCCCAGCTTGCCCAATACGACATATGCAACGGTTAACAGCAAGTACGCCCATAAACTGCTCATGAATAGGCTAAGCAGTTTGCTGTGCGTGATTCGCTTGAGTTCAATGTTTTTGAAACGATGGTCTGATTGCTTGGTATCCCCATGAACGCTGTGCCTCCAGTTACTGCAATGTGGCAGAGGTATGGCAACAGGATTCGGGTAGCCATCTGTTACACTTTACACTTATTCCCTTTCTAATAATATTGGATGCCCAGCTGGATTTTAATGTAACTTAAATGTCTGGCAGACAGAGGCCGCAAAAACTGCAAGAAGGTCAGCGAGAAGTTCCGACGGAGGCAGATCTACGTAACCTCGTGCCCGCCACAAATAAGGCACAAATAGGGGACAGACCACGTTTTTATACAGAGAGTTTTTTCAGCTTATCTAGATAGTCGACTGGATAATGAGATATGAGAAGGCAACGAATGAAAACTATGTATCCGGCGATCAACGGTTTCAGGATTAGATCGCAGCCACGCTCAAACGTCGGGTCCGACCAGGGAAATACAGCAGACCGGCAAGGAGAGAATAAACGTGGTCTGTCCCCTGTTTACTCCTTCGAATCGAACACCGTTAATCGACTCCGACCCCTTTAACCTCACTCCCGATAAGAAGGATCCTTCTTATCGAGCAACTCTTTGAGTTGCTCAAAATGAGCGACAGCCTGGCCGCGAAACGCATCCCAGCTTGCTGCCGTTTCCCGGGCTAGCTCTGGCGGCAGGACATTGAGTGGTTGGCCGGTGGAATAAGCCAATACCATCGTTTTACAGGCTTTTTCCAGATAGTACAGCTCCTCAAAGGCTTCTGCGACCGACTCACCTAAGACGGTAATACCGTGGTTACCCATCATCAATGCTTTTTTACCAGCAAAGGTATCCTTGATACGCCGGCCTTCTTTGTCACTGACGGCGATGCCACCGAAGTCGGTATCATAGGCGATACGCTCGTAGAACCGTGCGGTATTGTTGTCGATTGGTAATATTCGAGGATCTTTCAGGGTCGATAGCGCTGTGGCATAGGTCGAATGCACGTGCAGGATGACGCGCGCTGCTGGCAGGGATCTATGCACATTGCCATGAATACTCCAGGCAGAAACGTCAGGCGCGTCATCAGTCAGCATAATGCTATCGTCTTCGCTATCGAGTGACTGCAGGTTGCTCGCGGTCACATTCGCGAAGTGCATCCAGCGACGATTCATCAGGAACTGCTTACCGTCCGGGGATACCGCCGCGCTAAGATGGTTGGCGACCGATTCATGCATACCCATGTCATAAATCAGTCGAAAAGTAGCCGCCAGATCGATACGTAATTGTTGTTCATCTTGTATACATTTCTCCTTAGTAAGCGTCGTTCGATGGCATCAATATAGATGAAATAGAGATATGAGGGTCAGGTCTACTATTGTAGCATTATCAATGCCCCCTCACGTCCACTAGCAGGACTCCGAGGTTTCAACAGTAATCCCTCAGGCCAGAGGCGAGAGACCGCTCCGTGTCGATAATGCCTATTGCCGTTGCTCATTCTTGGTCGTTTAAACGTCCGGTTTGGGTGGTGCCATTGGCCTGGTGGGATTTGAGATGGTGAATGATGGATCCTTGTGGGAATAGCTGTGGGAATAGCTGCTGGGATTGCATCCCAGCCTACGGTCCTGAAGGGGCTTTTTATGGGCTATGTACCCGTTAAGTGTTGTAACCAGCTGTGGGTGTGCTTGCCAAAAACCGCCTGCAGGCAGGCTCCCATAAACCCCTGTCTGATCGCGTAGTGGCTGATAAAGGACACCTCTGGCCTTTTATAATTTACACTTGAAGAATATAATTGACGGCTTGTTTTAAGGAGCTGTTTATGAATAGTAGCGCTGCTATGACACCTACCCATAGCTATCTGGAAGATCTGTTTGCACTCTTAACCGGTACCACCTTTGTGGCGCTGGGCGTGTTTCTGTTTGCCCAGCAGGGCCTGCTGACCGGTGGCACCGCAGGCCTGGCTCTGCTGCTGACCCATACGACCGGACTGAGCTTCGGTCAGATCTTTTTTGCGATCAACCTGCCGTTTTACTGGTTAGCCTGGAAGCAGATGGGCTGGCGTTTCTGTCTCAACACCTTTATCTCGGTGCTGACGGTTTCTTTCTTTGTCGATTATGCCGATCGAGTGATCGAGGTGTCGCGGATCAATACGCTGTTTGCGGCGCTCCTCGGCGGATTTTTGATGGGAATGGGGATGCTGGTACTGTTTCGGCACCGTTCGAGTCTGGGCGGGGTCGGGATTCTGGCGCTGTTTCTGCAAGCCCGTTACGGCATCCGTGCCGGGAAGTTCCAGATGGCGATCGATTGCCTGATTCTGATGTGCTCTTTCTTTGTTGTCAGCTGGGAGCTGTTGCTATTCTCGGTGCTGGGTGCGGGCGCACTGAACCTGGTGATCACGATGAATCATAAGCCGGGCCGTTATCATATCACCTGAGGTGAATAGCCTAAGGTATTAGCCTAAGATGAGCGGTATCCAGCGCTTGCTAACCCGCGTGCGCTGTCGTATAAAAGTGTTCTTGTTACAATTCTTGTTTACAACCCTTGTTACGCCCTCGTGACAACACTGGTAGCTGGTTATGAGCCTTGATACAGATCTGTTTGCACGCAATCGCCAGTGGGCGGATACCATCAAGCAGGAAGACCCCGATTTTTTTAAGCGTCTTTCAGAACAGCAAAGTCCTGACATTCTCTGGATCGGTTGTTCCGATAGCCGGGTTCCTGCCAATCAGTTGCTGTGCCTGGCGCCGGGTGAGGTCTTTGTACACCGTAATATCGCCAACCTGGTGGTGCATACCGACCTCAACTGTCTCTCGGTAATCCAGTACGCGGTGGATGTGCTCAGGGTGAAGCATATTATCGTCTGCGGCCATTATGGCTGCGGTGGGGTGCAGGCGGCGTTAGACAATACCGAGCTTGGCCTGATCGATAACTGGCTACGCCATATCAAGGATGTGTATCGTTTTCACCGGAGCAAGCTGGAGCGCTGTAGTACCTCTAAAGCCAAAATAAACCTGCTCTGTGAGCTGAATGTTATCGAGCAGGTTGCCAACGTCTGTCACACCAGCATCGCCCAAAATGCCTGGCGTGATGGCCAGGATTTGACGATCCATGGCTGGATCTACAGTATCGAAAACGGCATTCTCAAAGACTTGGACGTGACCGTTAATAATCCCTCCGAAATCGCCGCTATTCAGCGGTTTTCTTCAGATACTCTGCCAGACGCCTAGTGAACCTGAGGGTTAGCGCTACTTGCGGCCATCGTCAGGCTGAAGCCTAACCCACAAAACCAGCTCAGCCCCGCCTGTTTTCCCTGCGGCGCCGTGATTAGCGGCCAGCGACTAAATGCCCGTTTAGGGTAATCTTTAGTCGTTATTTTGGGGGTTAATCTGGCTACTGTCTTTGAAATAACTAGGAAATTCCGAGCCTTTAGACTATAACTCTTTGAACGCATTGATCGATTAAACGAATTTTATAATCAATAAAGTCATTTTTGTCAATCTACATGCGGCTTATAGCCAATGGGAGACGAGTATGAAAATTGGGGTTCCTAAGGAGATTCACGGGGGCGAAAAACGGGTAGCGACGACCCCCGTAATTATTAAGCAACTGCTGCAGATGGGTTATGAGGTTGCGGTAGAAGCGGGCGCGGGTAAGGCCGCCAAGTTTCTCGATGAGGCCTATCGAGAAGCGGGTGCTGAAATCATCGAAGGCACTGAAGCGCTCTGGTCCGCCAGCGATATCGTGCTCAAGGTACGGCCGCCCGAAGATCATCCCAAGCTGGATAAGCACGAAGCGGACCTGCTCAACGAGGGTGCGGTGCTGGTGTGCTTCTTATGGCCGGCCCAAAACCCCGAGCTGATGCAGCGTCTGGCGGACCGCAAGGTCAGTGTGCTGGCGATGGACTCGGTGCCACGGATCAGCCGTTCGCAGCGCTGTGATGCCCTGAGTTCCATGGCGGGCATCTCCGGCTATAAGGCCGTTATCGAAGCCTCCAACCATTTCGGCCGTTTTCTTAATGGCCAGATTACGGCGGCGGGACGGGTTCATCCGGCCAAGGTACTGATTATCGGTGCCGGTGTGGCTGGCTTGGCGGCGGTCGGTACGGCGGGAAGGATGGGTGCCATCGTGCGCGCCTTCGATACCCGTCGTGAGGTGCAGGAGCAGGTCGAGAGTATGGATGCCGAGTTCCTGACCGTCGAGATTGAAGAGGAGGGCGGCGGTGGCGGCGGTTACGCCAAGCAGATGTCCCAGGAGTTTATCGATGCCGAGATGGCGCTGTTTCGGGAACAGGCCAAAGAGGTCGATATCATCATCACCACGGCGTTGATCCCGGGCAGGCCTGCGCCCAAGCTGATTCTTAAGGATATGGTCGAGTTGATGGCCGAGGGCAGTGTGATCGTCGATCTGGCGGCCGAACAGGGCGGTAACTGCGAGCTGACCGTGCCCGGTAAGGTGGTAGTGCGTAAGGGAGTGTCGATCATTGGTTATACCGATCTGCCCAGCCGTCTGCCGACTCAGGCCAGCCAGCTGTACGCCACCAACGTGCGCAATATCCTGTCTGAGCTGACCCCGGAAAAAGAAGGCAAGCCCAACTTTAATATGGAAGACACCATTATTCGCGGCACCACGGTGATTCTGGCGGGCGAGATCACCTGGCCGCCACCCGCACCCCAGATCTCGGTCGCCCCGCCTAAGGCAGAGGTTGAACCGCTCCCTGAGCCCGAGCCGATGTCTGTGGCCAAACGCAGCGCCATCACCTTTGGTTCGATGGCGGTGGCGTTGGTGTTGCTGTTACTGCTGGGCACCGTTGCGCCACCGGCGTTTATGTCGCATCTGATCGTCTTCGTGTTGTCCTGTTTTGTGGGCTGGCAGGTCGTCTGGGCCGTGTCTCCCTCGCTGCATACCCCGCTAATGAGTGTGACCAATGCGATTAGCGGCATCATTATTATAGGGGCGATACTGCAGGCAGGATCAGGCAGTGTCTCGGTGTCGGTGTTAGCGTTTCTGGCCATTCTGATCGCTAGTATCAATATTGCCGGCGGCTTCTATGTGACTCAGCGGATGCTGAAAATGTTTGTGAGGGATTGATGATGGGTGGATTTGTTACAGCAGCCTATATAGGCGCCAGCATCCTGTTTATTCTCAGTCTCGGTGGCTTGAGTCATCAGCAGACTGCACGACGGGGTAATCTGTACGGTATTGTCGGCATGGCGCTGGCCATACTCGCGACCCTGGCCAGCGATCAAGTCTCCGGGATGGGTTGGATTATCCTGGCGATGCTGATTGGTGGTGCTGTCGGGGTGTTCTTTGCGGTCCGGGTGCAGATGACGCAGATGCCGGAACTGGTCGCGATGATGCACAGCTTCGTGGGTCTGGCGGCCGTGATGGTCGGTTATGCCAGTTATATGGATCCGTCTAGCCATCTGATAGGCGCCGAAAAAACGGTTCATAATATCGAGATCTATCTGGGTGTCCTGATCGGTGCCGCCACTTTCTCGGGCTCTCTGGTCGCCTTCGGCAAGCTGCGCGGCATCGTGCAGAGTAAACCCCTGCTGCTGCCGGGACGGCACTGGCTCAACCTGACGGCGTTGCTGCTGGCTATCATTCTGGGCAGCAGCTTCGTCGGTGCCTCCGATGGCATGGTGGCGCTGATGCTGATGACGGTTATCGCCCTGGCCTTTGGGGTGCATATGGTGATGGCGATCGGCGGTGCCGATATGCCGGTCGTAGTTTCTATGCTCAACAGCTATTCGGGCTGGGCGGCGGCGGCGGCGGGCTTTATGCTCTCCAATGACCTGCTGATCGTGGTCGGTGCCCTGGTCGGCTCCAGCGGCGGTATCCTCAGCTATATCATGTGCCGGGCGATGAACCGCAAGTTTGTCAGCGTGATCTTGGGTGGCTTCGGGAATGCGCCGGCATCAGGCCCGGCCACAGAGATCGAAGGCGAGATCACGGCCACGTCGGCCGAAGAGGTGGCGGACCTGCTGTCGAACGCCGCGAGTGTGGTGATCGTGCCGGGTTACGGCATGGCGGTCGCGCATGCGCAGCATCCTGTGGCCGAGATGACCAAGATCCTGCGTGCCAAGGGGGTGACGGTGCGTTTCGGTATCCATCCGGTAGCGGGGCGTATGCCAGGGCATATGAACGTGTTGCTGGCAGAAGCCAGGGTGCCCTATGACCTGGTGATGGAGATGGACGAGATCAACGATGATCTGCCCGAAACCGACGTGGTGCTGGTAATCGGCGCTAACGATACCGTTAACCCCTCGGCCGCCGACGATCCGAGCAGTCCTATTGCGGGGATGCCGGTGATCGAGGTCTGGAAGGCACAGACTGTGGTTGTGTTTAAACGCTCGATGGCAGCCGGCTATTCCGGGGTTGAAAATCCACTGTTTTATAAGGAAAATAGTCGGATGCTCTTCGGCGATGCGCGTGAAAGCGTGGATGCCATCTTCAAGCTTCTGTAGGGGCCGGCTGTAGGTCGGGCTTCAGCCCGACAAAGCAACCACTACAAGGCCCCCTAGTCGCGGTGATGGCGGATGATCAGGCGTCATCAGGAATAGCTAAAGCAGGGCTGGACAGGTCCAGGTTCGCCCTGTATTATGCGCCTCACGTTGATGCGGGGTGGAGCAGTATGGTAGCTCGTCGGGCTCATAACCCGAAGGTCGTAGGTTCGAATCCTGCCCCCGCTACCAATGTAATCAGATGTATTAAGAATCCAAATCAAGCACTTGCTTGATTTGGATTTTTTCGTTTACGGCCGTGAAAAAAGCTTCGGGCTCGCTCCTTATAAGCCCAGCGAAGGTCGTAGGTTCGAATCCTGCCCCCGCTACCAATGTAACCCCTAAGCCAAGTCATTAGTTTTATTTGGCTTTTTGCGTTTCTGGGCCGTGAAAAAAGCGTCGGGCTCGCTCCTTATAAGCCCAGCGAAGGTCGTAGGTTCGAATTCTGCCCCCGCTACCAATGTAATCAGAAACTAAATAATTAATTTTATTTGGTTTTTTTGCGTTTTAGGCGCTCTGTTTTTTGCATTGAGGCAGACACTAAAGCTTCGGGCTCGCTCCTTATAAGCCCAGCCCTTTGTGGGTCGGACTTTAGTCCGACAATGCTAGCAAGGCGCGCTGTAGTGGCAGAGTGTTCGAATCCTGCTGATGCGGTTCGTGCCTCCGCGCACGCTACATCCCTAGCAAAGTGCCCCCTGTGGGTCGGACTTTGGTCCGACAAGGCTAGCGCAAAAAGCTTCGGGCTCGCTCCTTGTAAGCCCAGCCCTTTGTGGGTCGGGTTTTTGTAGGTAGAAAGTAGTCCGACAATGCCAGCGAGGCGCGCTGTAGTGGCAGAGTGTTCGAATCCTGCCGATACGGTTCGTGCCTTCGCACACGCCACATCACTGAATATTCACAATGCCTAGCCCATGGCGCCGTGGGAGCCTGCCTGCAGGCGATCTCGTCATCCTTGCAGTAACTAACTGGGACATAGCCTTTTTTCATCGCCACTATCCCCGGCGTTTTTAAAGGTTGCTGGCGCCCGGCGTCCCAGAATAATATTCTCTCAAAAAATCCAATATTTTTTGCTATATTATAATCAGTACTAGCAAGGTTGATGGGACGTCGTTAAAAGCTGAGCATATCCATGCGGGACGGAAAATAGCGAGTCAACAATGGTGATTACATGAAAGCTTTAACGTGCGTAATTTACGTTTTCGTTACTCTCTCTAGTGGATGTGCATCAAACGAAAGTATGGTTAAAAATCAAAATCTTAGACATACATACCAATATGCGTATGTGCCGCTTTTCAACGCTACTCTTGCTGCCGCTAAAACCAAGAATCTTAAAGTCGACGATCTTGACAAAAGGCGGGGGAGGCTGGTCTTCTCGCGTGACATCAGTTTTCGGCGTTTGGGCGAACGCATCTCGGTATTTTTCAGGGCAGTGACACCTCAAGAGACGGAGGTTGAAATAGTCAGTCAGCCCGTTTTTTCCTCACTTAACTACCCCCAAAATTGGCAACAGCTTCTTCATGAGCAAATTGAAGTCGAGCTACTCACTAAGAGGTAGCTACACGGGGACCTTGACCAGGGACGGCGCATCGCCTGTTAAGATGCGTGTCTTAAATGCAGGCACAATTTCAGACCAGCCCATAAATAAATAATCAGGTAATCCTACAACAGGCATAAAACCGCCTGAAAGAAATAAAGCCGCCTGGGGAAGGCGGAACCACTGCTTGATGGCACGACAGTAATGCAGAATTTATACGTTTGTGGAGCCCGCCTGCAGGCGATCTCTTATCGCGGTGCTGGCCGCTAATCAGGAATGACTAAGAAGTCCTCTAGACTGCTAGACAGTTCCCAGTTTGACCTGTATTATGCGCTCCACGTTGATGCGGGGTGGAGCAGTATGGTAGCTCGTCGGGCTCATAACCCGAAGGTCGTAGGTTCGAATCCTGCCCCCGCTACCAATGTAACCCTAGGCCAAATAATTGATTTCATTTGGTTTTTTTCGTTTCAGGGCTATGAAAAAAGCTTCGGGCTCGCTCCTTATAAGCCCAGCGAAGGTCGTAGGTTCGAATTCTGCCCCCGCTACCAATGTAA
>JBLIEQ010000012.1:0-116198 GCA_047633175.1 Motiliproteus sp.
GTGTTTCGGGGAACAGCGTACCTTGTGATCGCTGAACTCCGGTAATGAAGCGTTTCATGTCGAGTCCTCACAACATGCTTTGATATAAGCATAGCTACTCGGACGTTTTCACACAGCCTGGACACAAAGGAGACGCTGAAGGATCAGCGATAATGCCGCGTGAAGCGAAGCGGAACAGAGCCAACTATTTTTGTTCCTATTAAAGTGCTTGTCGGGGATGTTATTTCACTTAGTACTGAACAATTATTTGTAGTTACAAGCCACCCAATCCGTAATATGTTTCTTAGCATTTATTTCGATTGTTTTTCGACCTTGAGTTCTTCGCCATATTTCAGGCGGGACCATTGACTCAGTGATTTCATTAATGATTTCAACTGGACGTTGAAAACAACCATGGCTTTCAAAAAACTCCTCTGATATGTAGCCAGTAACCTTGCTCAACATTACCTTGTCTTGCTTATTTCGTACAAATATCAAATCGCCTACTTTCATTATTGATAGCCAGTATCGAATAGCAACATCACAACGTCGCTTTCCAGATTTTTTTAAGTCAATCAGGCCATCAGAAACCAGCTCTTCTTTAATTGAACGAATTAATTTCACTAACTCTTTACCGCTCATAGTTAGCTCCGGAAAAACTGCATTCTTATGCTTCAGAGCCACACCTAAATCACCGCAGCTCCCGTGAGCACTATGGATGAACTTGTAACTTTCACAGAGATCAAAATCATTCCAGCCATCTTTGTCCATCCTAAGAAACCAAACATTCATCTATTAAAACTCCCTCTATTTGAGTGGCTAAATAACTACGCTTCAATAACGGGACGACGGCTACGCAGCAAACTAAGTTCCGAGCCAGATTGCTGGCGACAGCTGATGGATTTGTTAAATTCCATTAACTCTTGTAAATATAACACTTCCTTTAGATGATGCAATTGAAGAAATAAATGTACCCGACATTTTGTCGTTAGACTCAACAACAAGATTTAATATTGTTGAACTAGGTCTTTTACGACCGTTCTCTTTATATGTTATATCTACCGTATTTTTTGAAAAGAAACGGTATGTTAAAAAACCTTCGAACTCAATATGGGCGCGTTTATCAGCATCATACTCAATAATTCCGTTACTTGAGTCTTCTGAAACCTTTTCACCTGTACCTTGCAGAAGTGAACCTTTTTGGCCAAGAATAAGTTCATAGTACATCTTTAATCCTTGATATTTTATATATGAAGATTCAAGCGTTTCATATTCTACTTCCCAATAACCTGTGAGCTGATCTTTTTTGTAAACGTAATCGTTCCATAGACTAAATAATAGGGTGATAAGAATGGCGCTTAACAATGAGCCAATTATATTTTTTGATATATCAGACATCCTTGCTCCATAATTTCCTAGAACTTAACGCTCATTCAATGTCACCGTGACGCGTCATACCAAATAAAATCACTCTAACGACCTGCAAGAAAATACATACCATCCCGACGCATACTTACACAGCAAACAAGCTAGCAGTACAAAAATTATGACTGTTGAGTCATTAGTGATATGAATGGTTATTTTGACTTAACACACACGTCAATGCAAAGGTGACCCAGTCTAGCGTCTACACAACCTCCCACCCGTGATCCATCACGTAACGATATGGACCGACCGTGACGGTTGGGTATTTACACCCACAGCATCCGCAAAGACTCGCTTAACGGAAGGCACCTCCTCCGTCCAATACCCAGCGTAATTAGCTAACGCTTGGCAGCGCATCACACCCGTGAGCACGTAGGTGAGCACCTGTGCCGCTTTATCCTCTACTGCTGCCAATGCCATCATTACCCAGGAGCACACCTTGCGGCTGCCGTGCGTTGCTCTGATCGTCCACAACCATTAGTTCCTAGCTGAGCGTGATTGCTGTGGGCTAAACAGATCCAGTAGCTGGTCCCGAGGCGGTCTATGATGGCAAGGTGCCCGCTGTGGGTCGGACTTTAGTCCGACAGTGCTAGCAAGGTGCAAAGATCGTCAGGCTGAAGCCTAACCCACAGAGACATCCCCTTTGCTTCAGTTTCTTTGTCGTCAGTGCATAAATAAAGCCGCTGGGAGGCGGAACCGGAGTTTGATTAAAAAGACAATAATTCAGAATTAACTGCCACAACTACTAACTGGTACATAGCCTTAAATTTGACATACAAAGCTTGAGGCCACCTTCTCCACAGGGCGCACCCTGCCAGGCTTGTCGGACTGAAGCCCAACCTACAGAGTAGCCAAAAAAAAACCCGGTGAATTTCATCACCGGGTTTTCTTAGCACTCAACTAGCAAGGCAAAGCTTACTTCTTGGCTTTCGCCTTAGCAGCCTTACGCTCGATCTCTGCAGCAACGACCTTCTCCGACACGGAGTTGGGGCATGGCATGTAGTGAGAGAACAACATCGAGAACTGACCACGACCCGAGGTCATGGTACGCAGGGTGCCGATGTAACCAAACATCTCAGACAGAGGCACATCGGCCTTGATCCGCACACCGGAAACACCGGCCATCTGGTCTTTGATCATGCCGCGACGACGGTTAAGGTCGCCGATAACATCACCTACGTGACTATCGGGGGTGAACACATCCACGTTCATGATCGGTTCGATCAGCTGTGGAGATGCCTTAGGCATGGACTGGCGGAAGGCGCCACGAGCGGCCAGCTCAAACGCGATGGCCGAGGAGTCAACCGCGTGGAAACCACCATCGAACAGCTCAAACTCGACGTCCAGCACTGGGAAGCCAGCAACAGGACCGGTGTCCATCATGCTCTTAAAGCCTTTCTCAACGGCCGGGAAGAACTCCTTAGGCACGTTACCACCGACAACCTTAGAGGTGAATACGAAGCCGGTGCCTGGCTCGCCGGGCTTGATGAAGTAGTCGATCTTACCGAACTGGCCCGAACCACCCGATTGCTTCTTGTGGGTGTAGGAATCTTCCAATTGCTCGGTGATCGTTTCGCGGTAGGCAACCTGCGGCTGACCTACTTCCAGCTCAACGCCGTAGGTACGCTTAAGGATGTCGACCTTGATATCCAGGTGCAGCTCGCCCATGCCTTTAAGGATGGTTTCGCCAGAATCGATATCAGTCTCAACCCGGAAGGTAGGATCTTCGGCGATCATCTTGCCGATCGCGACACCCATCTTCTCAGAACCCTGCTTGTCTTTCGGTGCGACAGCAATCGAGATAACCGGCTCAGGAAAGACCATCGCTTCCAGGGTGCAGGGGAACTTAGGATCACAAAGAGTGTGACCGGTCTGGGTGTTTTTCATCCCGACGATAGCCAGGATATCACCCGCCTGGGCATAGGAGATCTCGTTGCGGTCATTGGCATGCATCTCAACCATACGGCCGATACGCTCGGTCTTACCGGTAAAGGAGTTGAGAATGCTCATCCCTTTTTCCAGCTTGCCGGAGTAGATCCGTACGAAAGTCAGGGCACCAAAACGGTCATCCATGATCTTGAATGCCAGTGCGCGGAAGGGCTCATCGATCGATACGTTTGCGACTTCGCCGTTAGGCTCGCCTTCGTCATCGGTCAGCGGCTGAGGTACAACTTCAGTCGGGCTAGGCAGATAGTCGACTACCGCATCCAGAATGACCTGCACACCTTTGTTCTTAAACGCAGAACCGCAGTAGGTAGGGAAGAATTCCAGGGCGATGGTGCCCTTACGGATACAACGCTTGATGTCTTCGATAGAGGGCTCTTCGCCATCCATGTAAGCCATCATCAGGTCGTCATCCTGCTCGACGGCCTTCTCGATCATCATCTCGCGGTATTTCTCGACTTCCTCGACCATATCGGCAGGAACAGGCAGCGTTTTGAAGTTTTCTGGCTGACCGGAGTCATCCCAGACATAGGCTTCACGGGTCAGCAGATCGACCATACCGACGAAGTTTTCTTCGATACCGATGGGCAATACCATGACCAGCGCGTTGGCGCCCAGAACATTTTCGACCTGATCGACTACGCGCAAAAAGTCAGCACCCATGCGGTCCATCTTGTTGACGAAAATGATCCGCGCGACGCCGGAATCGTTGGCATAGCGCCAGTTAGTCTCTGACTGCGGCTCTACACCACCAGACCCACAGAACACACCCACACCGCCATCCAATACTTTCAAAGAACGATAAACTTCAACCGTGAAGTCAACGTGACCAGGCGTATCGATAATGTTGAAGCGGTGATCTTTCCAGAAACAGGTCGTAGCGGCCGACTGGATAGTAATACCTCGCTCCTGCTCCTGCTCCATAAAGTCGGTAGTCGCCGCGCCATCATGCACTTCACCGGTCTTGTGGATCTTACCGGTCAGTTTCAGGATACGTTCGGTGGTGGTGGTCTTACCCGCATCAACGTGAGCGAAGATGCCGATATTTCTGTATAGGGATAGATCAGTCATTGGGTTACTCGATAAGTCAGTGCTTAGGTCAGTACGTAGAAATAGCGCGCGATTATACTAGATAACGGACGCTTTTGGCTAATTATCAGAAAAAATTTCCGCCTGTGTGGCAACCCATCCGCGCTGTTATTCGCAGCGCTTCGAGGTAAGTATCGGTATGCATGTGTTTTATCTGGATTTCAACTCCGCCAGTAGTGCCTCGAACGCCAACCGCAGCTCGGAGTCACCGCCGGAGAGCAGCAACCCTTTGCGCGCTAACTGCTCGGCGCGCACGCGGTCATCCATATGCAGCCGCAGCCGCGCCAATTGCAGATAGACCAGAGGATCTCTGGGAGCGATCCGTTGCGCGCGCTCCAGCTGCGCCAGCGCGCCCTGGCGGTCACCACGGGCTTCAAGGTTATCCGCCTGCTCCATCAAGGCCAGCAGCACCGGTGCGGGCCCAGCATACTTCCCCATCTCAGGTGCGGCTGTCCGGGACCCGGAATAATCCGCGGCAGGCACCGGCGCGCGCTCTACCCCTTCAGGAGCCCGGAACGGATCCGGGAAGCTCATCGCCGATGATGACGAGGGTGCCGCCGAGGCCCCCGACTCCGGGGACGCAACGGCATCTGCGGTCGGCAGCGGCCGAGAACCCGGCGAAGACCTGTCTTCAACGGGAACAGAAAAGCCTGACTGGCTGGCGCAACCCACCAACCCCAGGGCGCCCAGCCCCAGCAACCAGCGCTTCTGCTGAGCGAACCTATTCATTAAGCATCTACTCATCCTTACTCAACCTCAATCCCCAAACAAACGAGAGAACCAGTCCTGGGCTCGATTAATCGGCGCCTGCAACCCGCAACCGCGGAACTGCTGCGGTTCGGAACCGACGGTAAAGGGAATCAGGCGGGCGCCAGCACAGCCCTGCTCGGTCAGAACGCCCTTCTCCTCATCGACCCACTGGTAACGAATATCGGCAGGCGCCGCCGCCCTATAGGGCGCGGGTTTGAGCCCTGCCATCAGTTCTGCCCACACCGGCAGTGCACCGCTGCTACCGGTCAGAGGCGTGGGACGATTATCATCGAACCCCAGCCAGGCCACCGCCAGATAATCCCCGGTAAAGCCGGCAAACCAGCTGTCACGCAGATCGTTGGTGGTGCCGGTTTTCCCCGCCATATTAAGCGAATCGGGGAAACGCCGATACAGGGACTTGGCGGTGCCTTCGCGTACCGTCTCCTGGAGCGCGTACTGCAGCAGATGCATAGCCGCGGGATCAAACTGCTGCTTCAACTCGAATGGATAACTCGACAGCACGGTGCCATCGGCGGTCAGCACCGAACGTATGGCGCGCAGTGGCGTTTCAAAGCCATTGGCCGCTATCGTCTGATACATCTGCATCACTTCCAGCGGACTCAGGCTCAGCGAACCCAGCAGGGTCGACGGATAGGCCGGAATCTCGCGCCGAACCCCGAGCCGCTGCAGCACATCGATGACTTTAGGCAGCCCCAGCTCCATCCCCAGATGCGCGGTCGCCAGATTATAAGAGTGGGATAATCCCTGATGCAGCGGCACCAGACCGTTAAAGGTATGACTGTAGTTATCAGGACGCCACACCGAACCATCAGAATTCTGGACCGCCAGGGGCTCATCCCTGATCGGACTGATCAGGGTATAACGCCGCGGCTGCTCGAGCGCCGCCAGATAGACGGCCGGCTTAACCAGAGAGCCGATCGGGCGTATCGCATCCAACGCCCGATTAAACCCCTGATAACGGGGCGCACGATCGCCGACCACCGCCACCACTTCACCGGTCTGGCTGTTGCCGACGACCACCGCTCCCTGCAGATCCTTGATCACCGCGCCATGGCGCTTGCCCAGCCGCTGAATCACGGTCTGCACACTCTGCTCGGCACGCTGCTGCACGATCGGGTCCAAGCTGGTGAAAATCTGTAACCCCTCGCTCGACAGATCTTCCTGCCGATAGTCACGCCGCAGCTGCCGCTTTACCAGATCCAGATAACTGGGAAACGCGCCCTTGGTCAACTGACTCTTGGAGACCACTCCGAGCGGCCGCTGCATGGCGAGACTCGCGGCCTGCTGATCGATCCCGCCACTTTCCTGCAGCAGCCTGAGCACCAGATCCCGGCGCGCTGTCGCACGCTCGGGATGGCGGCGCGGATCGTAATAGGAGGCACCCTTAACCAGGCCGACCAGCAGCGCCAGCTGCTCTACCGACAGCGCATCCAGCGGACGACCAAAATAGTGCTGACTCGCCAGCCCAAAACCATGGATAGCACGACTCCCCGCCTGCCCCAGATAAACCTCATTAAGGTACGCCTGGAGGATCTCGTCTTTGTCGTAATGCAGCTCCAACAGCATCGCCATCGGGGCTTCCATCAGCTTGCGCCCCAGACTGCGCTCACTGGTGAGAAAGAAGTTCTTAATCAGCTGCTGAGTCAGGGTACTGCCCCCCTGCACCACCCGGCCCGCTCGCAGGTTGGCCCAGGCCGCCCGGGCGATGGCGCGCAATGAGATGCCATGATGCTGATAGAAATGCTGGTCCTCGACGGCGACCAGCGCCTGCAGCAACAGCGGCGGAACCTGTTCGATGCGGACCAGATCACGATCCTCGTTATCGGCCGGATAGATCCCTCCCACCAACACCGGCTCCAATCGTGCCAGAGGCAGCGACCGGCCGTCGCTGCGAAGTTGCTGCAACGTGCCATCGCCAAAACGCAGATCCAGCTGCCGAGAGGGTTCCTGCCCATCGGCAAAACCAAACCCCCGGGTGACAAGCTCGACCCGCCAGGACTGTACATGCATCTCACCCGGACGCCTGGGTCGTTTGACTTCCTGATAGCCCAGCTGCCCCAGCTCAACCGCCAGCATCTCGGCGGTTAATGTCCGACCGGCATACAGCTCCAACGGACGGGCGTACACCTTGGCCGGAATTGCCCAACGCTGACCTTCAAAACGATCACGAATACTGGCATCCATATACAGCAGCGCCAATGCCAGCAACACGGCGCCGACCAGCAACAGTTTAAACAGCAGCAGCCAACCACGGCGCCGAGGCCTGGCAGCGTGAGGGGAGGTCTTCGAACGGGAGGGTGCTCTCTTTTTTGACATGCCGCGCAGTATAATCACTCTGCGGCCGGATGTGGAACGTGTTTCTTTTGTGGGTCAGGCTTTAGCCTGACGATAGGCACACTCTGCTGGCATTGTCGGACTGCTTTCTACCCACAAAACGCCGACCTACAGGGGGACCTCAGCTCTGACTCTCCAAATCGTTGATAAGGTCACGCATCTTGCCCCAGGTTCGGGTATCGATCGGCCCTGCATGACGATAGCGAATAATCCCCTGGGCATCGACAATAAAGGTTTCCGGCGCTCCATAGACACCCAGATTAAAGCCCAGCTGGCCTTCAGGATCGAAAATAACAAAGCTGTAGGGGTCTTCGTATCGGCGCAGCCAGTCCTTGGCCGCGGTCGCATCATCCTTATAATTCAAACCGATGATCGGGATCCCCTCATTACGGGCGATGTGGAGCAGCTGCGGATGCTCGGCCTTGCACGAAGGACACCAGGTCGCCCAGATATTCACCAGCACGGGACGCCCCGGCAGATCAGCTTCGGTCAGCAGCCGCTGCGGATCTTTTAACGCGGTCAGCGCAAAAGCGGGAAAAGGGCTGCCGACCAGTGCCGAGGGAAGCTCCTTGGGATCGAGCGACAGGCCCTTCCATAAGAAGAACCCCAGCAGAAAGGCCAGAATTATAGGTATAAACAACAACGCGCGACGTACACTCATTCTTTAGCTCTCCTTAAATACTTGCACCTTAAACACCAGGGCCTTAAACACTCAGACCTTACATCATGCGAGCTGTTTAGCGGCATTTAGGCTGGTACGCCGGTAACGCCTGTCCGTCGCCGCCAGCAGACCACCCATACCCATAAAGAATGCACCTATCCAGATCCAACGTACGAAAGGCTTGACCTGAATCCGTACCGCCCAAGCCCCATCATCGAGCTCCTCTCCCAGCGCAAGATAGATATCCCGGAACAGACCCGGATCTATCGCCGCTTCCGTCATCGTCTGTTTGGAGACGGTATAGAAACGCTTTTGCGGCAGCAGCTCCGTATAGATGCGACCATCGAGCTGCATCTCAAACACCCCCTCATCACCGATAAAGTTAGGGCCTCTAACTTCACGCATCCCTTTAAAGGTAAAGCTGTAATCACCAATCTCCATGCTGTCGCCGACCGCCATCCTCAGATCACGCTCCTCGTTATAGAGGGTCACCATGGTAATACCGACAATCATAACACCGACCCCTATATGGGCTAGCATCATGCCGTAATAGCTGCGTGGCAACCCTTTAAGACCGGCTATCTTATCGGACTTATTGGCGACCTTAGCGCTCAGATCCCGCAGGGATGCCAGCACTATCCAGGCCATCAGGCCCGCACCCAGAGCGCCCCACCAATCCAGAGCACCCTTATACAGCAAGGGTGTTGCTATACCGATAATGACACAGAGTACGGCAGTAATGAGCAAGGGCTTCCACATCTTCTGCTGGGCCTTTTTCCAGCGGGTCAGCATGCCGACCCCCAGAAACGCGGCCAGAATGCTCATAAAGGGTACGAAGAACGCATTAAAGTAGGGAGGCCCCACCGAGAGTTTGCCCAGCCCCAGGGCATCGATAATCAACGGATAGAGGGTGCCGAGCAGCACGGTGATCGCAACGACCGTCAAAATAACATTATTGACCAGAATGAAACTCTCTCGCGAGACCAGCTTAAAACTGGACTCACTCTGCAGACTCGGCGCCTTAATCGCGTACAGCAACAGCGATCCACCGACGGTGATTGCCAGCAGCACCAGCACAAAGAAACCTCGGGTCGGGTCAGTCGCAAAGGCGTGTACAGAGGTCAGTACGCCGGAACGGACCAGAAAGGTACCCAGCAGACTCAACGAGAAAGCAAAGATCGCCAGCAACAGAGTCCAGCTTTTGAACACGCCCCGTTTCTCGGTCGCTGCAAGCGAATGTACCAATGCGGTACCCACCAGCCAGGGCATAAAGGAGGCATTTTCGACCGGATCCCAGAACCACCAGCCGCCCCAGCCCAGCTCGTAATAAGCCCACCAGCTGCCCAGCGCGATGCCCAGAGTCAGGAACGTCCAGGCAATATTAGTCCAGGGGCGTGACCAGCGTGCCCAGGCGGTATCCAGCCGGCCACTCAGCAGCGCGGCTATAGCGAAGGCGAAGGCCACCGCAAAACCCACGTAGCCCATATACAGCATCGGAGGATGGATAATCAGACCCAGATCCTGGAGCAGTGGATTAAGGTCGGCGCCATCGGCAGGAAAGCCCGGCAGATAACGAGCAAAAGGACTCGAGGTCAGCAGCACAAACAGCCCGAAACCAACAAGAATAATCCCCAGTACCGACAGCACCCGCGCCAGAATATCATCGGGTATCCCCTTGCTGAACAGGCTAACGGCGAAGGTCCAGCCACTCAGGATCCATAACCAGAGCAGCAGAGACCCCTCATGACCACCCCAGACCGCACTCAGCTTGTAGGCCATGGGCAGGGCCGTATTGGAGTGGCCGGCGACATAGACCACCGAGAAATCATCGGCCCAGAAGGAGTAAAACAGGCAGAGGAAACTCAGCGTCAACAGCACAAAAACGCCGTTGGCTAAAGGCCTGGCGTAGCTCATCAGCTGAACATTTCCGGTTGAGGCACCCACCATCGGTACGACCGCCAGCAGAATGCTTAACGCCAAGGACAGGATAAGGGTAAACGTACCAATTTCGGGGATCATCAGCCCTCTCCGCTTGTCTGAGGAACAACATTCTGGCCTTCGGCCGTCTTGCCGGCAGCATCCAGGGCATACTTCACCTCCGGAGGCATATAGTTTTCATCGTGCTTGGCCAGCACTTCGGTGGCTTCGAAGACGCCCGCCGCATTCATCGCGCCCTGAGCCACGATGCCCTGCCCCTCCCGGAACAAGTCCGGCAGGATTCCGTTGTATTCGACCACCACCCTGGAGACGTGATCGGTAAGCCCGAAACGCACTTCAAGCGTGGTCTGGTTACGCTTAACGCTGCCGTCGACGACCATGCCACCGGCGCGAATCCGCTGGCCGACCGGGGCATCACCCGCTGCGATCTGGGTGGGCGTGAAAAACAGATTGATATTCTGACTCAGCGCATACAACGACAGGCCCACAGCAATGCTGACGGCGACAACGATCGCGATAACGAAGGCTAAGCGTTTTTTGCGTTTAGGATTCATAAGCTCCACCTCTAAAACGTTGAATACTGACCGAAGCAACCCGCACTTAGTTCACCCGCTCATTGATTAGAATCTTGATCAGCTCGTCATTACCCGGGACGCTTACCGGACTGACGACACCCAGGATATCACCGGGCTTGGCCCCGGGAGTACCCGAGAAGCTGATCGTCGCGCGGACCTGGACCTGCTCGGCCGACGATAATTTAGCCATAGGGCCCATCGCCATAGAATCATCCAGGGTCACCCGCACCGGCAGGTCACTGACCTTGAAGCGCGCCGCAGCCAGCGGCATCTTCGAGCCCGTCACCGCCTGAGCATACACAAACAAGATGGTGTCAGGTGCTACGGAGCCTTTCAGCGCGGGATCCAACTCGACCAGAACTCGAAGCGATGCTGTGGCTGCAGGGCTGCCAGTGGCAGCCTGCTGAGGCTCAGATGTCTGTGGAGCATATTCAATACCTTGTTGAGCAAGCTGGCGCGTGGCCTCCTGGATCGCCTGCCCCAGCCGTTGCGCATCCACACCGGGATGGTCGCTACTGATCAGCCCCCGCCAGATATCGATCGCCTTCTTAAACTGACCCGTTTCATAGGCTGAGATACCTAGTAATCCGAGGGCACCGGGGCTCTGTGGATCAAGCGCCAGCGCACGGTCGATATGCTGCTGCACAGCAGGGGACATCTGGTGGTCATTGAAAAAATACAGTGCTTGCGCCTGCTGGCTGATAATCTCAGGATGCTCTCCGACCAGCTCCCCGACCTTAGCCAATGCCCGGTACGCCTCCTGGTAACGCTGTAAGCTCAGATAGGTACGACCCAGGGTAAACCAGCCCTCAGCATTGTCCGGCTCCGTCTCTAGGCGAGCCTCCAGCGCGCTGACCTGGGCCTCTATCGCTGACAGATCATTTCCGGCTTTCAAATTCGCGGCCTGGACCGTCTGTCCGGACTGAGGTAACAGCGCGCTGGAGCCCAGCTCCAGATAGAGATAAAACGACAGCAGCGGCACCAGCAGGGTCATTGCCAGCGGAATCCAGACCTGGCGCTGCTGAGCATTGTGCTCCGGCGTCGGGGTATCATCGACCTCCTGCAACAGATTCTGTTCCAGTTCAAAACGCAACGCCTCGAAGGCGGCCTGATCCTGACTCCCCTGGGCCAGCTCCAGCTCCAGCTCGGCAGTGCGCTGTTTGAACAGATTTACATTCAGCTGATTGCGATCAAGCGCAGCTTTGTCCGGCGCTATCTGAGCCCTGTTTCTTAGCCAGGGCCACCATATAAACGCTAACGCACACAGGACCAACACGACCAATATTGGCCAGAAAAAATTCATCATAGCTGTCAATTCACCAAGAGAGAGGAACGCCATTACTGAACTGGCTGCCACCGTAGGGCTCTAGAATCAGAGAAAAGTTCCTGATTACCATTAAATGCACCCAGGCATCATACTCTTTTAGGACGCTATCAACTGGATTCAACGAAGCGTGCAGCGCCTGCTTGTACAGAAGACCGGCTGTGCCGGACTCGCCGTGGTTAATAGCCGCCCCGGAGACACGCATCAATAGCGGACATCAGAGTGGCACAGCGACAAACAGCCCGCTCACAGTGACCAGAAAATAAAATTTTTTATTTAACGATCGAAAACACAGAAGAAAGCTTAAGGAAGGCACTCAAGCATTACCGGGCAAAGAAGGGGGAGCGGTAGCAACCTCTAACGAGGCTGCAGCCAATGTCATTACTTAGACATGAACTCGATAGCAGCTTTCAGCTCAGCATCGGTACACGCCATGCACAGACCTTTAGGGGGCATAGCACCCTTACCCGCAATCGCGCTGGCAACTAGGGCATCGATACCAACCGTCAGACGAGGCGCCCAATCGTCAGCATTATGTGCCTTAGGAGCGCCGGCAACGCCAGCAGCGTGACAGGTAACACAGGTTTGGTTGTAAGTAGCTTCGCCATCGGCGAACGCAACGGAGCTCAATAGCGCAGCAGCAGCAAATGCAAATAATTTTTTCATAGTAATCAACCTATTACAATTTCACGTAAAAAGCTCAATGCGAGCAGCGGTGAATATACCAGAAGAGCTCCGCGTTTAATAACAATGCATTAGTCTAAACGGTCACTCCGGCATATCCGGGAACCATCAACCAGGAGCGAAAATCCCCCGGCATCCTGTACGCACGATCTGCTTGTGCGCTTTCTAACAATTGGATTGCGGCCACACACCGCGTCCTGATCATCCTATCCATGCGCAGACCTGCGGCCCACGCCGGAACCTGAACCTATATCAATAAACGTTTTGATTGCTGTATTATCGCAAAATAAACCTGAATGCCCCCTGAATGCTGCGAGCAACCAAGCGAAAAACGTCGATTACTGGACGGGGTGACACTGCCCGCTGGTTTCCAGAGTTACCCCGGGCGGGGTCGATTTACGACTCCGGTAACTCAGATCATTCCGTTTAACGCTAAAGCTGGCGCGATCGAACCCACCGACGATGCGGTTACGGGCCTGACGCCGCAATCTGAAGTGACGATCATCGACCGATATAAGATACCCCTCAACCGCGTTAACCGAACCACTCGTACCCTCAGTATCAAAACGCAGCGCGTAGACGCAGCGCTCCTCCGGGCATTCTCGGGTCTCAGGCCGATTCAGATAGGGCGTATTGAATGTGACGCTGGTGTAGACGCAGCGCAGCGCCAATGGCTCTGCAACAGCCAAACCGGGAAGACCGATGACCAGAAGGAGACCGAAAGCCGTAAATTTTCTCATGATTAATTTTGTCCTGATAATGGATATTCCTCTTCGCATATCGATCAGAATATACACCCTGGCCCAGGCCTGGCATGCACTTCTGTGGCAACGATTAAGAATGAGGCACCCCCCTGTTGTTTTGCTACAATCATGTTTCCCTCCTCAGACTCCAACTTACGGATACCCTCAGTATGACAACACAAGCGGCTATTAAAGGATTTATGACTGGATTGAGCATCGCTCTGCTCAGCAGCACCGCCGGAGCCAGCACCTTCAATATTGGCATCAACAACGATACCCTGGATCTGGGTCTGAAAAGCACCCTATCCGCTACGAGTCAGTTCACCGCCAATTATCTGTACGTCGAAGACCAGGGCAAGGCCCTGGACCTGGGGTGGTTGACGGTGAACAACACCGGTGGAAACCGTATCGCCATCGGCGGGAAAATACTGAAACTCTGGTCTGAGCAGCGCGACAATGGCCATCTGCTAGCGCTCGGTGGAGACATCCGTATGCCTATCACACCGGGTCTGTCAGCGGCGATTGCAGGCTACGCAGCTCCCGCTGTACTCTCATCTTCGGGTATCAAGCGCTACTACAGCATCGATGCAAAACTGCTGTACCAACTGATGCCCACAGCCGACCTCTACCTGGGATATCGTGACGTGGCGTTCAAGTTCGACAACCAACCCGATCAGACACTGGATCAGAGCTTTTATCTGGGAGCCGAGGTTACGTTTTAGAGCGACGAATCCTATCGCCTCCGGTCCACGGCCCGGAGGCATACCCAGAGAGACAGCCCTGTGCCACTTATAACCGTGCGGTGGGTGCTTTCCAGCCATGCTTAAGAAAGTATCTGGTCATGCTCGTTAAAAACCAGATAAAGTGTTTTGAAAACAGTTTTTTATTAGCTTGCTCACAGAGGTGAACCGCCTTTAACTGCGGCAGATAAAGCAGCTCCTCAGCACAGTGCTCGCGAGCACGGCGACAGATATCGACATCCTCGAGATACATAAAGAAACGTTCGTCAAAACCATCCAGCTGCTCATAGAGATCGGCACGAAACAGCAGAAAAGCACCGGATGCCCAATCTACGACACAAGATTCGGTTAACAAGGATTTATCGTACGCCGCTGGATTAGTACCGAGCAAGAACCCCTTGGCGAAATCGAGCAAAGAGGGGAAACGTTTTATATTCAGATCGGGGTGTGAATAATCGAAATCCTCAAACAGATTGATCGTTACCAGCCTGGCATGCCGGCGCTGCGCTTCAGCAACACAAGCAAGCAGTACATCGGGAGCAATGAACAGATCAGGATTGAGTAAGCAGAAATAATCGCTCGACTGCATGCCTAGCTCTGACCGACAATAATCGAACACGGCGTTATTATTTGCACCGAAACCAGAGGGAGAAACTGCCGAAAAATAGTCGATAGCCTGAGTTTGAGCGAATATCGCTAACCGATCAGAACCTACATTATCCCTGATAACCACCGTCACCCCGGCCATTCTGGACAACTCGAGCAGTTCAAGATTAGATTCAATATATTTATCATGCTCGTGAGAGACTACTGATAAAAAAAAGGCCATATCACCTATCCTCAGCAACTGAGCTTTCAATCAATTTAAGAGTCTCATTGCTCACTCTTTCCCAAGAAAAAAGAGCTGCATTATCTTTTCCGGCTTGAATTATTTTATCATCTGGAAAACAATCCAAATCAAGCATCGCTTTAGCAATATCTTCAACGGAGTATGGATCGACAAGACAGGCGTGTTCACCTGATATTTCAGCCATCGCAGAGTTATTTGAAGTAACAACGGGGCAGCCTAGCATCTGGGCTTCAAGAACAGGGATACCAAACCCCTCGTATAAAGAGACGAAAATCAAACCAGATGAATTCTGATAAAACCCTGAAAGCGCTTCATCGGTCACTTTTCCAGCAACCACGACACCTTCAACATTCTTTATATGATCATATATACTCTGAGCACTTTTTCCGAGGACTACTCCAACTAAGACCAGACTTTTCGGATCTTTAGCTTCAAGCCTGTATTTTATATACGCCTCGATAATTCTATATGGATTTTTTATTTCTTTGAAAAAACCAACACACAAAAAATAATCATGTTTTGATAAGCGAAAATCTGATAGGATTTCATCACAGGCGTCAAAACTAGAAAGCTGAGATCCTGCTAAATATATTGTCGAAATCTTATCTGATTTAACCTTACAGTATTCAACAATATCTACTGCGCTGCTATTGGAAATAGAAATTATATTTTTAGCAATCTTTGCAGATATAGGCACTGCAAACTTCCAATAAAGTGTTTTGATTACCCCTATTTCTTTACCGAATCGCCATGCAAACCCGTCATGTATGCTAACAACCTGGACCTTAGAAAACAGAAAACTCAACACATAACCAGGACTCCACAACACATCGATAAACCGCACCTCAAACGGCAACAAAAATTGTTCTACAAATACTCTAAAAGCCAACTTGGAAGCTCTTGGATAAACTTTAAATTTAAAATTACCCTTGTCTCCGGAATACCAGGGAGGAAGCTCGCTACAGTAGAATATATACTTAATACCAATATCTAAACCTTCATACCAAGGAACGACAGTGTTTGTCAAATATGTTTCAGTACCTCCATTAAAACCCCAGTTAATATAGAGGGCATTTATCCCAACAACCAGCGGCCTTTTTTCTTCTGTAACATCACCAGAACAATGACTCATTCGAACAACTCACTCAAACAATTTACCCGAATAAATAATAAAAACTGAGCCATATAAACTCCCAATAAAAACATTACGCTTTATTTGAAATAATAAAATTTGCGCTTAATAACAGAGAACACATCTGGCATAACACATGCCGAAGCTATAAATCCGACAGAACCTATAATGAATAAAATTATAAATCCTAAAAAACCTGGAAGCATAGGAACAAAGTTAAGCGCAATAGAATACACTATCAATGTCGTAATCAAGGGTGCAAACACAGTGTGCATATACCACTTCCTCTTTGAAACCCCGTCATTCAAAATAACACGATGCATAAAAAATGGCACGAAGATAACATAGCCAACATTCAACATCAGCCAGACAGAAGCGGCTCCTATCAATCCATAATTTGATGTAAGGAAATAAACTGCTGGCACTGTAAATATCACAGCAAATACGTTAATTATAAATGCCAAATTGGTCAATCCACTAGCCAGCTGTAACCCATAGGGTATATTCATAAGACCATTAAACATTGTCCCCACGGCCAGCAAGGCAACCACCCACCTGACATCACTCGCAATCTCAGAATTTTTCACCCAAAGTTCAATTAATTCAAACGAAAAGAATGCTAACATCAGCGAGGCTGGGATGATGGCCAAAGAAACCAACTGACAACTCAGGTGATAAATTTTAAATAATTCATAATTGTTATTACTATCAGAAATCTGTATGAATTTTGGGAAGAAAGCATTATATACAGGGCCAATCAAACGAGCCAAAAAACCAACTATAACCCAGGACAAGGAATAATAAGCAAACTGTTTTAACGGAAGAAGAAGAGAAACAATTATCTTATCCGATTGCATAATAATAATACTTAATATATTTATCCCGCCAACTCTTATAGAGTACCCCCAAACTGATTTAATACTACCCCATCGAAAACGCCCCCTACTCTCTATTTTAAAAACCCCACTGAAATATCGATGTATCGTAAAAATATTTAATATTATAACAAAAACTTGCCAGCCAAAAAAAACATCCACCCTGGAGGAAATCTGCCACAACAAAATGGCGCCCCCTACCCACTTAAGCGTCGCAAATACAGCATTAAATATATTTAGTTTTTCCTGCCGCTGCAATCCAATTAAAGCCGCATTGTAAAATGTAAGCGGGATCTGAAAGAACAAACTTACACCCATTAATTTAACCGCTATAGTGGCTATATCAACATCTAGAGAATCAGCGTTAAGCCAATGAAGGGTAATAGCAGAAGAAAAAATTATTACAATTAAGCTAATGCTGGCCGAAACCCCCCAAACAACGACTTCAAGTGACCTGTAAATATCTAGCATTGATTCACTAGCATGTTCATTTTCTGACAAGCGAGCAAACTCACGGGTGGTCGTAGCGCCGATACCTAAGTCAAAGAGAATTACTGTCCCCGCCAAAACCAAATAAAAACCAACGAGCCCGTATGCCTCAGCACCAAGAAAGAACAAATACAAGGGTAAAAAAATAAAGCCTATAATAGAAACCCAGGCATTACCTAGATAATTAGCTATAATATTTTTTTTAATCAACGACACAAACGACCAACCTTTGAAACTAAAATTAATACTATTAAATATTTTTAATACGTAAAATCACTAATTTAAACCTTACCGCATTAGCCAAAAAATTAAACTTAATCATCATACATATCAGACGAATTCTATTTACAGGAGAGAACTCTTTACTCGCTTCAATTACAAACATGCTGAGCTTGTAAAATGGAAATATATATTCATACCACTGACTTCGAGACTTCTTAAAAAACTGATCATTCTTACTAGCCCCATTACGACCCAGAACAACTTCTCCTGCATCAATACAATTAAGTTTCCCTTGTGACAAAACTGCCAGAACGATGGCCCAATCTGATCCTAGATAAGATTTAGAGATAACGCAGTTATCGACAACATCCTTGCGAAACAATGAGTAAAACCTACCGTTAGAATGCCAGCATTTAAAGAAACCGACAAACCTTGCCTCCTTATCTCCATCTAAAGAACAGTCTCCCATAACTTCTCTTTTAAAAGACTCACCTGCTAAGATTACGGGAGATGTCGAGCCAGCATAATCACTATGTTGACGCAAAAAATTTAGATTACATTCTACAAATCCAGAGGACCTTGTATCATCAGCAGCCGCCCACATAAAGTACTCACCACGGGCTCGATTAAGCACAAAAGCAAAGTTTTCTGTGGCTCCTAAATTAACAGGTTGGCGGATATAAATGATACGCCTATCTCTACCTGCATACTGACGACAAACTTCATCCGTACGATCCGTCGATGCATTATCAGATATTATAATTTCCAAATTAGCATAGGTTTGTGACAAAAGGCAATCCAGCGCCAAACCTATATCAACTTCACCGTTATATACGGGTACGCCAATACTTACTAATGGTTGATTCAATGATGTTACCAACGTCATCTTCCTCTTATTTAAAAACTTTAAAAAAACCATCTGACGCAGAAGGAACCAGTCACCTACGCTTGATTTTTATCTATATTAAAAAAATTCCCTTCCGTTTAACTATGCACCTGATCACCCTGGCATCAGCCATAACAGCGATAATAAAACCTGCGAACTACCCCTGTGCCACCAGCAACGCCTGAAGGGAGGACTACGGGTTGGCGCAGCATGGCTGAATTTTGTGGGTAATGATGAATGTTTAATTTAGATCAGCACCTGTTCTAGACTAATTATCCTCAAACAAATCAACAGCGAAGTCTAGAGTTATCGCATCAATCAGCTCTCGATAGGCTAGTGGGTCGGAATTCATTCCGACAATGCCAGAAGGGTACAGTCATCGTCAGGCTAAAGCCTAACCTACAAAAGCACACCCTTGTGGGTCGGCGTTTTGTGGGTAGAACGTAGTCCGACAGTACAGAGTGCACAAATAAATCCGCAGGGAGACGGAACCTCAGATGACGCTGTCACTTTTTAAGGACTCAACCAAGGCGTTTCTGCCAATAATCCAACAAGACTCTCGACCCTCCGCGACCGCTCAGAGCACGAGTTTCAGGTAAAGAAATCGCGCATCACCGGTATGTTTTAAGCCCTGGCTGAGGAGGCAGTAGCCGCCGTGGAACCTTTTGTAGTTCAGGAACCAAACCTATGTAAAAACGGATATACTCTTAACCTTCCCACAGGAGTACAAAGCGGCTTTCGACGCTACCTTACACCTTCAGGTAGCTTCCTAGTGGTCGATAATCCTCTAGACACTTTCAATACAGATAGTGCATTGAAAGTACGTGGCGGGTCTTAAGCCAAGTAAGCGGATCAACTCGAAAAAGTACCGGTTAATGTTGTTTAAGGAGTAACAGTGGATCAAACAGCGAAAGATGGAAAATGGGCCGTTCTACTATGCGGCGGTAGTGGTAGCCGAATGGGGGATCTGACTAGGGACAAACCCAAACCACTGCTCGAGGTACATGGGCACCCCATTCTCTGGTACGCGTTCATGACACTGTATCAGCATGGCTTCCGTAACTTCGTCTTTCCTCTGGGATATAAGGGCGATATGATCCGCAAATTCATCACCGAAATATCTCAAGACATGCCGGTATCTATCCAATGCATCGATACCGGAGAAGACACCTCTATCGCACATCGAATCCATCAAGTTAAAGATGCCATACCAGACCATCAGGACTTCTTTATACTTAATAGCGATACCATTTTTGACTTCGATATCCAGGCAATGCATCAGGTTCATCAAGAGACGAAGGCGCTGGTGACGCTTTCCTCGGTGGTCGTCATTTCAGCCTGGGGGCTGATAATGATGAACGGTAACAACATCGTTGGCTTCGATCGGCAACGCAAAGTTCGCTATCTGGAATCCAGCGAAATACCCGGCGTTCATGGCGCTGTCAATTCTGGCCTGGCCTGGCTCAATAAAGACGCGCTTCTCCATATTGACCTCTTGACGTGCGGTGATTTTGAAACCGACCTCTACCAAAAATTAATTGCCATGAATCGTGCTGCCCACTTCGAGATTACGGGAGACTGGTTCCCGATTGACACACCCAAAGATCTGCATGCCATTAACTTCAAAGGCGAGGACAAACACGATACTTGGCTGTCAGCTAAAGCCATGAAGGATACGATCAACAACACGAAGGTGCAGAATCAGGAGGATGATAAATGAGCACCGATCTGGAGACTCGATACCGCTACGGTGCGCAATACATAACCAGTTTTAGCGAGCTCAAAACTCAGATAATTAACAAGACGCTAATACCGCATCAGGTAGAGGTACAACCCTCGTCCAATAAAAAAATCTGTTGGCTGGAGTGCCCCTATTGTTACGGCCTCTCTGCAGAAAACACTCCGGAGCGTCTCTCCAAAGAACGTGCCATCCAGGTCATGGAGGAGATTGCTGATGGCGGCGTAAAAAAGATCATTTTCGCAGGTTATGCAACAGATCCGCTTAACTGTACCTACATAGATGACCTTGTTGAGGTCGTCATCCGCAGAGAACAAACCTTCGGTTTCAACACCAAGGCCATCAACGTGAGTGAACGACTGACCGAACTGTTGGCGACGCCAACGGCTGCGGAAAAAAATTATATCAGCGTTAGCGTCGACGCGGGTAGCGATGAAATATACAACCTTGTACATGCTGTCAAAAAATCTAACGCCACCCTCTATACCAGGGTCGTAGGTAATGTGCGCCGTATCGCGGAGGCACGGAACCGTAGCGGTGCCTGGTTCGATATCAGCGCCACCTACCTTATCAACACCCATAACAACGATGAGCAGGAAATAATCAATTTCATCACCCAGTTTCGCGATATTGGCTGCAACATTATACGATTCACGTTCCCACAGGTGCCGCGTGGCATTAAGACAGACCCTGGCGTCATTCCAACGATCCAAGAGGGTGAAATTTACGCGGACAAACTACGCCCTATACTTGAAAAATATAACACCGATCAATGTCGGGTATTTCTGGTCGATGCTGACACCGAACACGATATTTTCCAAAAGCCCCGGACGGTGCCCTGCTTCGCACGCTTCATATATCCGACGGTAGGGTTTGATGGCTGGCTTTATCACTGTTCTCAATCATCATCTCCCAATTTCAGAGGCATGGCGCTAGGCAACCTGGCGGACAAAGGATTCTGGGATCTCTTTTACGATTATGATGCGAGCAATCTGAGCCAGTATTTCAAGACCTGCAGCGCTCGTATGTCCAGCCTGGGTTGTCGATGTGATCGCAAAGAACATATCGCCAATGCCAGCGTCATCGACAGCGGAGTCTTCACCGAAATACTGAAGTTCGAACCTTAGCGATGCGCGTTGCACTACTCGGCGGGCGAGGCATTGGACGGGTGCACGCCCGCCTCTTTGAAAAAATGAACGCGACGGTGTGCGCCGTACTAGGGTCCACCGCTACCTCAGCTCAAGAAACCGCAGCTGAACTGACGCTTGCTCTTGGCCATCCTGTCGCCGGATTTTCTGATCTGGATCTATTGCTTGCTCAGCCGCTCGATGCGATTAGCATCTGCACGCCACCGACCTTGCACGTCGAGCAGATAATGGCGGCATTCGATGCGGGCGTACCCGTGTTCTGCGAGAAGCCGCTGTTCTGGTGGGCGAATATTAATCTGAATGCGGTTGATGAGACCCTCAGTACGATCGAAGCACATTCTCAGAGGGCCCTGTTTGTTAACACCTCGAACACCGTCTTTGCACAAGCCGCTCTGGCTCGCGTGCCTGAAACGCTGACATCGGTCGTGTTTCGCTTTCACACTCAGGGTCGTTACACCGCACGAGATATCGCTTTAGACCTGCTACCTCACGGTATCTCTATCCTGTTAGCGCTCTTTGGTGAGCGCCCCTTATCCACCGTTCGACATCGCTTCAACGACACAGCCTGTCGCTCAACGTTTACTTATGGTGACTGCTCGGTAGAGTTTGATTTCAGACAAAAACCAGACCAGGCCAAGCACCTGAGTCTTGAACTCAATGGTCGCGCCTTTACCCGTATCCAGCAAGGGCTTAATGACAGTTACCAAGCGTTCCTGATGGCCGCCGACACACGGCAGAAGATACCGATCAGGGATCCCTTTGCTGTGTACATCGCTGATTTCCTGGATTACTGTCAGGATCAGGCACCCAGGCGCCAAGACGCCTTCGATGAGGCTGCGCTGAATCTGCGATTGATGGCCCAGGCCATGATCCGTGGCGAGTGGGCCGAGGTCGCCGCTCCCTAACACCTGAGACTTATTTATGTTTGGTTCAACTTATTCGGGCCGCCGTATCCTGATCACCGGGCATACCGGCTTCAAAGGCAGCTGGCTCAGTCTTTGGCTGCAACGCTTAGGTGCATCAGTCACCGGTTATGCGCTTGCACCGCTGACAGAGCCCAGCTTATATGAACTCAGTGAGTTCAGCGGTGACTCGGTTATCGGTGATATCCGTGATCAACACAACTTTGCTAAGCATCTAGAGCGTAGTCAGCCAGAGATCGTCTTCCATCTGGCCGCCCAGCCCTCGGTCCTGGTCTCCTATGCCGATCCTCTGGAAACATTTTCCACCAATGTTATGGGTACCGCGAATGTACTCGAAGCCTGTCGCCAATGCGCCAGCGTCAAAGCGGTCATCGTCGTAACCACGGACAAATGTTATGAAAACCAAGAATGGCTCTGGGGCTATCGTGAAAACGATACGCTAGGGGGCAGAGACCCCTATAGTGCCTCCAAAGCCTGCGCAGAACTGGTCGCACAGAGTTATCGAAGATCCTTTTGTTCAGGCACCGATACTCAGGGGCAGCCAACGCTGCTGGTAGCAACCGCACGTGCAGGTAATGTCATCGGTGGGGGTGACTGGACCTCAGACCGATTGGTCCCCGATATCATGCGAGCCGCCGCGCTGGAAATACCTGTTCAGATACGCAACCCAGCCAGCTCACGCCCTTGGCAACATGTACTGGATTGCCTTTGCGGATACCTCCTCTTAGGCCAGGGCTTACTCAAAGGCCAGGTAGAGCTCGCCGAGGCCTGGAATTTTGGTCCAGATCTGGATGGCAACTTAGGCGTGGGTGAAGTAGCACAACTTATCAGCAACCACTGGCCCCAATCGACAACCCTGTATCCTGATGTCACCGATAAGCCACACGAAGCCAATCTATTAATGGTGGATAGCACCAAGGCTCGCACTAAACTCAAATGGCAGCCAGTCTGGGATATTCAAACCACCCTGATGCACACCACCCATTGGTACCGGGCTTATTATGAAGAGGGCAATCTAATCACCCAACATCAGATCCAGGCCTATGAACAATCAGCCGCACAGGCGGGTGCCGAGTGGGCGATATGTTGACGATAAAACCGTTATTCATAGCCGATAGCGCCGAAATCACGACTCAGCCAAGGGTGGATCATCGCGGTTATTTTTCGAGAATTTTTTGTCAGCAAGCACTGCATGAAATTAATGGCGGACGGGCTATTCAACAGATGAACCTGTCCTTTTCTAAGACCTGCGGCACCTTACGTGGCCTGCATTATCAATCATCACCCTCTGCAGAAGACAAGATTGTGCGCTGCATGCAGGGCCGGATCTTTGACGTGATGCTGGATATTCGCCAGGACTCAGCCACCTTTGGTCAGTACCAGACGATTGAGCTGGATGCTGAAGAAGGCAATATGGTCTACATCCCCCGTGGGGTCGCCCATGGTTTCCAAACGTTGCGAGATGACTGCCTGGTCATGTATATGCATACCGAATTTCATGACCCTGCAGCTGAGGGTGGTTTTCATTACGCCAGTTCGAGTCTGAATATCCCCTGGCCTCTGGCCGTGAAGGAGCTATCACCGCGTGATCAAGACTTACCCGAATTCAATCCGAACACCCCGGGAATAGCCGTATGAAATGCCGTCACTGCCATACTCCGCTACAACACCCGTTCCTTGATCTGGGCTCGGCTCCGCATTCCAATGGTTTTTTAACTGAACAGCAGCGCCAACAACCCGAGCCCTACTTCCCATTACGACTGCATGTCTGCGATACCTGCTGGCTGGTTCAGACCGAAGATTTTGCCGCTGCAGACCAGCTATTCACTCAAGACTATGCCTACTTTTCTTCCTTCTCTAGCAGCTGGCTAAAACACGCCGCCGATTACAGCGCGATGATTACCGAACGCCTGAATCTCGATCAACACAGCCTGGTCGTCGAGCTGGCATCCAACGATGGTTACCTGTTAAAAAATTTCGTCGCAGCGAATATTCCCTGCCTTGGCATCGAACCCACAGCCAGCACCGCAGCAGCGGCAGAGGCTCTGGGAGTACCGGTGCTCAGAGAGTTTTTTGGGGAGGCTCTGGGAAGACAGCTAGCCCAAGAGGGCAAACAAGCTGACCTGATTGCCGGCAATAACGTCATCGCTCATGTACCTGACATCAATGACTTCGTACGAGGTATGGCTCGACTCTTAAAACACGATGGCGTGATAACACTCGAATTCCCCCACCTGCTGCAACTGGTTCAGCAATGCCAGTTTGATACGATCTACCACGAACACTTTTCTTATCTGTCACTGGGCACCTTAAAGCGAATTTTTGAAGCCCAGGATCTCTGTATTTTCGATGTAGAGCAGCTATCGACTCACGGTGGCTCACTGCGTATCTATGGCCAACATAGGAGTGCTATGCGTCCATCGACTGCTGCCGTAGCCTCGATTCTGGATCTGGAAACCACCGCAGGAATGAACAGCCTGCAATTCTATTCCGGCTTTCAATCCAGCGTAGACCGGATCAAAAAAGATCTCTGTCAGTTCTTAAAACAAGCCAAAGACGATGGCAAGACAGTCGCCGCCTATGGTGCGGCCGCTAAAGGCAACACCCTGTTTAACTATTGCGGGATAGAGAGTGACTTGATCGAATACGTGGTTGACCAATCACCGCACAAACAGGGGAAATACCTTCCTGGTAGTCATATCCAGATATTCTCGCCAGAACAGATCAAAGCCACCCAACCGGACTATGTCGTCATCCTTCCCTGGAACATTCAGCAGGAGATTATGGAGCAACTTAGTTATATCACTGACTGGTCTGGACTCTTCGTTACGGCGATACCGAGCCTCACCTTGAAAAACGCGCTATCAATCCCTGAAACCGAGGAGGCTGACCGAGAATAGACTGACCTACTGCGAAATCCGCATTATGGCCAGATTCCTCGCTCATTTTTGTCCAATAGAACCACTATTCTCCGCAAATGACCGATTAATCTGACTCAAAATGCGTATCTCTCGCTACGATCGCTATTCTCGGTCAGCCTCCTAGCCCCCTAGCCCCCTAGCCGACGAAAAGAGTACCGCCTACAATGAAGATCGCAGTTACCGGCGCAACAGGATTTATTGGTAAGCATGTGCTGGCCGAGCTAGCGAAGCTGCCGGTCGACATCATAACGATCACCAGGCAGCCCTCTTATCAGCCTAAGCATCCACAAGAGCAGGTTGTTCTGCTCGATTTGAAAGACAGCTCTTCAGATACGTTTCAGCGGATAAACGAGCCAGATTTACTCATCCATCTGGCATGGGACGGGCTTTCCAACTACCAGTCTCTGCACCATTTCGAACGGGAACTGCCGATTCACTATCGATTTCTTAAGGGGTTGGTTACATCTGGTCTAAAATCAATTTTTGCAGCAGGTACCTGCTTTGAATATGGCATGCAATCTGGCCCCTTAAATGAAAGCATGGATTCTCGACCAAACAACCCTTACGGTTTCGCTAAAAACACGCTGCGTCAGCAGCTGGAATATTTGAACTCTGAGTCAGAATTTACACTGACATGGGGCAGACTATTTTATCTATATGGTGAGGGGCAACACAAAAAATCGCTGTTGGCAGGATTAAACACCTCAATTAAACGAGGAGAGCAGTCATTCAACATGTCCGGCGGAGAGCAACTAAGGGACTACCAACCCGTTACCCTTGTGGCAAAACAGATAGTGGCCCTTGCATTAAAACAACAGAACATCGGCGTTATTAATATTTGCTCAGGCAACCCCATCTCGGTTCGACAACTGGTCGACGATTTTGTACTCGAAAAAAATTCCGACATTCAGTTAAATACTGGCTATTACCCCTACCCTGATCATGAACCTATGGCGTTCTGGGGTGACAATCAAAAATTAAAAAAATACCTTTCTCATGAATAAAAAGGGTTATGTCCCAATCTGTTGTTGTTGTGACTAGCCCTTTCATTCTGTTCAAAAGATCGACTGCAGGTAGCCAGTTGAAGGCTCCTGCAACAGGCGCGCTCCTGTGGTCGGCCTTTTGTGGGTAGTAAGTATCCGACAATGCCAGCATGGAGCAGTCATCGTCAGGCTGAAGCCTGACGCTGTGACTGCGCACCTGTTTTTTACCTGAATACCCCCACATCCCCCGCCCCTTCCCGAACCACGAAGACCTCCTCTTCGACCATATTAATTACCGAGGTCGCTTCCATGCCGCAGTGGCCGCCGTCGATGACCAGATCGACGCAGTGCTGCAGGGTATCGCGGATATCGTAGGGCTCGGTCAGCGGAGTGGTCTCGCCGGGAAGAATCAGCGAACTGCTCATGATCGGTTCGCCGAGTTCCTCCATCAATGCCAGGGCGATCGGGTTGTTGGGTACCCGAATGCCGATAGTGCGGCGCTTGGGGTGCAGCAGTCGCCGCGGTACTTCGCCGGTGGCTTTGAGAATAAAGGTGTAGGCACCGGGGGTATGCTGTTTTAGCAACCGGTAGGCGCTGTTATCGACTTTTGCGTAGGTCGCAAGCTCCGACAGATCGCGGCAGAGCAGCGTAAAGTTATGTTTGTCGTCGAGCTTACGGATCGTCTTTATTCGGTCGATCGCGGTCTTATCCCCGATATGACAACCGATGGCATAGGCGCAATCGGTGGGATAGATGATGACACCACCCTTACGAATAATATCCACAGCCTGCTTGATCAGGCGTGGCTGAGGATTTTCAGGGTGAATCTGGAAAAATTGGCTCAAGTTCTCTGACCTCAAGTAGTTGATAGAACGGGTGCTAATAAAACCAGCCACCTTCTTAGATAATCAATATTTTACCGCACTTCATGATAATGGGGCCAGAAACTCTGCCTCCGCTGCCCAGCGATGTCGGACTGCTTTCTGCCCACAAAATGCCGACCCACAGGGATGATTAACGGGAGCAGAAACAATGCCCCTGGCGCAGCAGCCTCAACGCTAAGCATAACCCTGCGGATTAAGGGTCTGCCAATGCCAGGTATCGATCATCATCTGTTGCAGATCACGTTGGGCGCTCCAGCCCAACAGTTGCTCTGCGCTGCGGGGATCGGCATAGCAGACGGCGATATCACCGGGGCGACGCTCGGCAATCTGGTAGGGCACAGGGCGCCCGGAGGCCTGTTCCAGCGCCTTGATCATCTCCAGCACGCTGTAGCCCTGTCCGGTACCCAGGTTACAGGTGATCATGCCGCCTCGATCGCTTAGCGCCTGCAGTGCCTTGAGATGGCCCTCGGCCAGATCCACCACATGGATATAGTCCCGGACGCCGGTGCCGTCCGGGGTGGGGTAATCGCCGCCAAACACCGATAACTGTTTGAGTTTACCGATCGCCACCTGGGCGATATAGGGCAGCAGATTGCTGGGGATGCCGTTGGGATCTTCGCCGATCAAGCCGGAAGCATGGGCGCCGATCGGATTAAAATAGCGCAGCCGGGCGATGCGCCACTCGGAATCGGCCGCATAGAGATCCCCCAGGATCTCTTCGATAATCAACTTGGAGCGTCCGTAAGGGTTGGTGGCCGAGGTCGGAAACGCCTCCTGAATCGGTACCGAGGCAGGGTCACCGTAGACGGTCGCCGAGGAGCTGAACACCAACGTCTTGACCTTAGCCGCGGCCATCGCCTCGAACAATACCAGGCTGCCGGCAACGTTATTATGGTAGTAGTGCAGTGGCTGCTGGCAGGATTCGCCCACCGCCTTGAGGCCGGCAAAATGGATCACCGCCTCGATCTTATGCGCCGCGAAGATCCGGTCCAGACACTCCCTGTCGCGGATATCGCCTTCGATAAAGCTAAAGGAACGTTCGCTGATCCGCTCGACCCGCTTTAAGGACTCAGGATTGGCATTACAGAGATTATCCAGCACCACCAATTCATGGCCTGCCGCGAGTAGCTGGACGCAGGTATGACTGCCGATATAACCTGCCCCACCGGTAACGAGTATCGCCATCTTTTTAAAACTCCCTAATTATCAGATCCACACAGTCACCATAGTGTACCTCAATCAGATCACCGGCCCATCCCTGGCGGCCTGCAAGCCGACCGATATGCTGATAAAAATCAGTTATCAGCCTTGCTATTTTTAATCGATTGGACAAGGCCTGGTTCTGCACACACACTGGAACGATCGTCAACAGACCCTTTCCTGATTTGCATTGAGGATTAACTATGTCCCATTCCGAACATTCCCCTGCTAACGTAGCACCCCACGCATTGCGCCAGCGCATTCGTTCAGGTGGACACCCTGGCAATACCTCGGGTTACAGTCAGGGGTTTGTGCAGGGTAATCTGGTGATTTTACCCAAAGACTGGGCCAATGACTTCTTGCAGTTCTGTCAGCGCAATCCCAAGCCCTGCCCCATCGTCGGCATGGCAGCGCAACCGGGTGAGTTTATGCTCCCAGAACTGGGTCGGGATCTGGATATTCGCACCGATCTGCCCAGCTACAGGATCTTCAAGGAAGGGAAGCTGGTCGAAGAGCTCGGCGATGTCTCCGCCCATTGGCGTGATGACCTGGTGACCTTCGTTCTGGGTTGTTCCTTCTCGTTCGAAGAAGCGCTCACGGCCGACGGCCTGGAGGTACGCAATATCAGCCAGGGCGTTAACGTGCCGATGTACCGCACCAATATCCCCTGCAAGTCGGCCGGGCGTTTCAGCGGCAACCTGGTGGTCAGCATGCGTCCGTTCCTGGCCAATGATGCGATACGCGCCGTGCAGATCTGTACCCGCTTTCCCTCGGTGCATGGCGCTCCTATTCATTTGGGCGACCCGGCACTGATCGGCATCCCGGATATCGACCGCCCCGATTTCGGCGATCCGGTCAGCATCCAGGCCAACGAATTACCGTTGTTCTGGGCCTGCGGGGTGACACCTCAGGTCGCGCTGGAGCAAGCCAAACCGCCGTTCTGTATTACTCACAGCCCCGGCTGTATGCTGGTCACCGACCTGCCCAACAGCCGTCTGGCCGTGATGTAGGTCGGCCTTTTGTGGGTAGAAGGTATTCCGACGCAGGCCGCGATTTGCCAGCCTCGTCGGACTACACTCAACCCACAAAACGCCGACCCATAGGGAACAAATACTCCATAATTTCAAGCCGATGCATGTGCTTAATAATTGCAGTAACTTAGGAGATAACGATGGCATTACTACTCAATAGCGACCTGGGCGAGAGTTTCGGCGCCTGGACCATCGGCATGGATGACTCGGTGATGCCGCATATCGATCAGGCCAATATCGCCTGTGGCTTTCATGCCGGCGATCCGCTGGTGATGCAGCAGACCCTGGCACTGGCCAAGGCCAACGGCGTCTGCGTCGGCGCCCACCCCGGCTATCCCGATCTGGTGGGTTTCGGGCGCCGCTCGCTAAAATGCGCGCCCGCCGAACTGGCTGCCCTTATCCAGTACCAGATAGCCGCCCTCGACGGCATGGCCCGTTCCCAGGGGCTGGAGATCGCCTACGTCAAACCCCACGGCGCCCTCTACAACGACATGATGGCCGACAGCAGCCTGCGCCAGCTGATTATGCAGGCTATCGCCGGCTACCATCGGCCACTGGCATTGATGATTCAGTCCACCCCTGAGGCTGCCGCGCACCGGATCGAAGCCCGAGAGGCCGGCATCGAGCTGCTCCTAGAGGCCTTCGCCGATCGTTGCTATGCCGATGATGGCAAGCTGCTGGCACGCTCCAAACCGGGTGCGGTGCACAGCAAAGAGAAGATGCTGGCACAGGTCAAACAGCTGGCGACGACCGCCACAGTCACCACGGTCAGTGGTATCACCCTGACCCTGGAGGTCGATAGTCTCTGTGTTCACGGCGATAACATGGCCGGCGTCGAGGCGATTGCCGAGATCCGTCAGCTACTCGATACAACTCCTCTTGCCGCCACTCAACCTTCTACCACTCAACCATAGGGGCTCAGGATGCATATCAGCGTTGCCGGTGAAAATGCTCTGATCATCTACTTTGGTGAGTCCTCGGACACCGAGACCGCGGTCGGAATATCCTCAGAGATCGCAGCCCAGGTGCAGCACGCGGCGGCGCTTATTCGCCGCGATCTGCATCATCTGCTTATCGATCTGGTCCCCTCCTACGCCTCCTTGCTGGTGATCTACGATCTGCATAAGACCGATCACCATCATGTCCGTCATCAGCTGCGCCAGACCCTGAGTGGCCTCAATCAGGCCGCCGGCAGCACAGGCCAGATCGTCAGCCTGCCGGTCTACTACAGTCAGGAGTCCGGTCCCGACCTTGCGGCACTGGCCGAGCGCGCCCGGCTCACCATCGACGAGGTGATCGAGATCCATCAGCAACAGGAATACCGCGTCTACGCCATCGGTTTTGCGCCCGGTTTTGCCTATCTCGGAGAGGTCGATGCGCGCATCGCCGCGCCGCGACTGGCCACCCCACGACTCAAGGTACCCCGAGGCGCAGTTGCTATTGCCGACCGTCAGACGGCCGTCTATCCGGCGGTATCCCCAGGCGGCTGGAACCTGATCGGCTTATGCCCTACCCGGATGTTTGCCCCCACAGCGGAGCCCTGCATGCCGGTACAGGTCGGCGACCGGGTACGGTTTGAAGCCATTTCTCGTGAGCGCTTCATCGAACTCGGTGGCGATCTGGACAGTTTCAGCGCTGCTCCAAACAACAAGGGTGCTAAATAATGAGCGGTTTCAAGGTCATCCAACCCGGCATCCTCAGTCTGCTGCAGGACGCGGGACGCTTCGGCCAGCACCACCTGGGCCTTACCACTGGCGGCCCCCTCGACCCGCTGGCCTTCAACTGGGCCAACCGCCTCTGCGGCAACCCGCTGGGAGCGACCGCCCTGGAGATCAGCATTGGCGGCCTGGTGCTGGAAGCTCAGATCGAAACCCGCCTGTGCCTGACCGGTGCCACTATACTGCTGAAGATCAACGGCGAGGTCCGCGACAGCTGGCGCAGCCTGCCGATCCTGCCGGGTGATAAGATCGAGTTAGGTTACGCCACAGCCGGCTGCCGCGCCTATCTGGCAGTCGCAGGCGGCTTCGAGATCCCGCTCAGTTTCGGCAGCAGTGCCACCGTCACTCGGGAAGTACTCGGCGGCCTGGATGGCGGCAAACTAAAACCCGGCGATCATCTGCCTGCCGCTGCGGCGAGTCACAGTGGCTGTCTGGTACTGCCCGAGCGCTATCGCCCCGAATACACTAAGCAGGCCAGGCTGCGGGTAATCCCCGGCTACCAGCAGCACGCCTTCAGCCGCTACCAGCAACGGCTGTTTTTCGGCAGCGATTACCGTGTCAGCGACCGCAGCGACCGAATGGGGTTTCGTCTCGAAGGCCCCGAGATCAAGCCCAGCATCAGCGGCATTCTTTCCGAAGGGATCTGCCTGGGCGCCATCCAGGTGCCGGCCGACGGCCAACCCATCGTGCTGATGAATGATCGCCAGACCATCGGCGGCTACCCCAAGATCGGCTCGGTGTTATCGCTGGATACCGCAGCCCTGGCGCAGCTGCTGCCCGGCGGCAGCGTCTCCTTCGAGCCGATCACCCTGGAGGATGCACACAATATCCACTGCCTAGCCGCAAGCTATTTTGACCGTGTTAAGCCCGAGGCCTGCTGAGCTCGATGCCCGCTTCGATAATCCACTGCCTGGCCGCCAGCTTCTTCGACCGCGTTAAGCCCGAGGCCTGCTGAGCTCGCACCTAATACCTAAGACCCGAGGCAACAGAATGCAAAACGACTCTCGCTCTACCAACGGCTCTACCAGCCATCCGGGCAGCACCCCCGATGACAAGGCGCTCAGCGTCCTGATCGAAGATGCCCTGGTCGCCCGCAACCTGCGCGGTATGAAAACGCTACAGCGCGTGCTGGAGCCCGGTTACTGCCTGCGCGCGGCTCGTCTGCTTCGAGACATTCGGGGCACTGTGCTGATCGGCACCGGTTTCCCGGTCGTCGATACCTTCGAAACTGATGGACCGGTCGGCGCTATCGCCCTCTACGATTGCCTCGAATATCTGGGCGCAGAACCGGTCATCGTCTGTGGCCCACCGGTATCGACCGCGCTGGCAGCCAACTACCGCGTCCATGAGATCAGCGTCGGCCCCCATGACCAGCGTGAACAGGAAGCACTCCAGGCCCTGGCGAAATTCAAACCCTCTTTGGTACTCTCGATCGAGCGCCCCGGCCAGGCCGAAGACGGCCTGTATTACAATATGCGCGGCGAAGATATCAGTGCCCGCGCCGCCTGTTTCGATACCTACCTTCGGCGTTGCGACTGTCCCAGCATCGCCATCGGCGACGGCGGCAACGAGATCGGCATGGGCAATGTGAAGGAGGCACTGCGTGAACTCGACATCACCCCCGCCCACACCTGTTGCGATGAGCTGATCGTCGCCGATGTCTCCAACTGGGGTGCCTATGGGATCATTGCTTTCCTGGCACACTGGCGCAACGAGGATCTGCTGGGGCAGATCGATCCCCTGAAAATCCTGCGGTATCTATCGAGTCTGGGCAGCGTCGATGGCGTCACCCGTCGTAACGAACTGACCGAAGATGGCCTGTCACCCGACGAAGGCGCGGCCCTGCTGCTACAACTGCGCAGACTGATCGGCATGGCTTAGCCCAAAAAGAACGAATGACCTGATACTTTCAAACAATGCAGGCTTAATCACTACAAATACGCTTAAATACACCAGATAGCCCAGATAACATCTTGATAAGATATGCGCCTGTTATTTTTCAGCCACCCGCGTACAGAAAGAGGGATGACTATGAGCATCGCATACCTGAATGGAACCTATCTGCCGATCACCGAAGCCAAGATCTCACCCCTGGATCGCGGTTTTCTGTTTGGTGATGGCATCTATGAGGTCATCCCCTCCTACTGCGGTAAGATGGTGGGCTTTGGCCCGCACATCGAGCGGATGATCGACGGTCTGGGTCAGCTGGGCATCCAGCTCAACTGGGATCAGCAGCAGTGGCGCACGCTCTGCGAGACCCTGGCCGAGAAGAACGGCGGTGGTAATCTGGGCATCTACCTGCATGTCAGCCGTGGCGCGGATACTAAACGCTTCCACGCCTTTCCCGAAGGCGTAGAGCCCACCGTCTTCTGCATGACCTTCCCCATCGCCCTGCCGCAAGCGGCCAACCGCGAAACGGCCCAGGCGTATACAGTCTCTACCGGCGAGGATCTGCGCTGGAAGCGCTGTAACATCAAGTCCACCGCACTGCTGGGCAACGTACTCCACTTTCAGGAGGGCCATGCAGCCGGTCATAACGAGATCCTGCTCTTCAACGACCAGGGGAACCTGACCGAAGCGGGCGCCTGCAACGCCTTTATCGTTAAAGAAGGCGTGGTGATCACCCCCGCCAAAGACAACCAGATCCTGGCAGGCATCACCCGCCTGCTGATCCTCAGCATCCTGCGCAAAGAAGGCAGCATCAGGGTCGAAGAGCGCGATATCAGCAAGCAGGAGGTGATGGATGCCGACGAAGTCTGGATCACCAGCTCCTCCAAAGAGATGGCACCTGTTATCGCGGTCGATGGCAAAGCGATCGGCGATGGCAGGGTCGGCCCGGTATGGGAAGCGGCCTCCACGCTTTATACTCAGTTTAAGTACGATTACTAAGCCGACTATTTAGCCTACTATTAAGCTGTATTCTGGCGTGCTATAACCGCTGTGCCAACAGGCTAAAAACCTCGCTCCGGCGAGGTTTTTAGTTCTACAACCGGACTTTCCGCCGAAGGAGATGAGCATGTTTTACCGCGATACCTGGGTCGAGATCGATCTGGACCGGATTTACCACAACGTCTCCCGGATCAAGGCTCACGCGAGGTTCGAGACGCTGTTTGCGGTCGTCAAGTCTAATGCTTACGGTCATGGCGATATCGAAGTCGCTCGCACGGCGCTGGAGGCAGGAGCCACCCATCTGGCGGTCGCCATCCTGGACGAAGCCCTCAAGCTACGCCGACATTTTCCACAGACCCCTATCCTGACGATGGGGCCGATCCGGATCGACGATCTCGCCGTTGCCGCCGAACACAGGATCACCCTCACCGCCCACGACCTGGACTGGATCGACAGGGCGACCGCCTATGCCGGTCCCAGACTCGATATCCATCTCAAGCTTGACACCGGCATGCACCGTATCGGCATTAACGATCCCAAGCAGCTTCGTCTCGCCTGTGAACGGCTGCGCGCTAACCCGGCCTTTAACCTCTGTGGCCTGTTCAGCCATTTTGCCACGGCCGACAGCGATGCCGCATACTACCAACAGCAGCTGCAGTGCTTCGAGCAGCTCACCGCCGCACTGGATCTGAGCAGTTTCGAGCAGGTTCACCAGTCCAACAGCGCCGCGATGCTGGTGCATGGCAAGCAGCCGCTCAGCAACGGCGGTCGTCTGGGGATTGCGATGTACGGCCTAACCCCCGGCGCGGATCTGGTCCTGCCATTACCTCTGCAACAGGCATTTTCGCTGCACAGCCGTATCACTCAGGTCAAACGGCTACGCCCCGGTGACCAGGTCAGCTACGGCGGCACCTATGTGGCCGACACTGAGCAGTGGATCGGCACCCTGCCGCTGGGCTATGCCGATGGCTGGCTGCGCCAGCATCAGGACCGCGACGTTGAGATCCAGGGTAAACGCTACCCGATTGTAGGGCGCATCTGCATGGACCAGTGCATGGTGCGGATCGACGCCTCCATCCCGGTCGGCACGCAGGTCACGCTGCTGGGCGATCTGATCAACATCACCGAGGCGGCCAACGACCTCCAGACCATCAACTACGAGATCGTCTGCACGATCTCTGACCGGGTACCCCGGATCTACAAACGCCACGGCCAGCAAATCGGCGAGCGCAACGATCGTTTTACAGAGTTGCCCGCAGGGCTCTGATTGCCGGGAGCCCTGCTCCCAGCTCCCTTTGGCAGGATTTACTTGAGTACTACAGAGCTCGGCCCACGCCCCGCCCGGTATCATAGCCAGCACCCGCGTCCTAGCCACTCTCAAACTCCAGCGCGTCGCTCTTGACACCCTTGACGAAGAGCCGATAGTGCCCCTTATCCTCAAAAGCCCCCCAAAGCGCAGCGCCCGACTCAGACAGAGACATAAAAAGGGATCTAAAACCGCAGTACGCGGTTAGTATGGTTACATCTGATTTTATCAATCCAAGGATGAGCATGAGCATGAAAAAAGTATTGGCGACCGCCGCAATCGGTCTGGTTGCCGTCGCAGGGATCAGTTCGTACCAGGGACATCAACTGGCACAGCAGAGCTTCGATACCCAGGTAGAGTTACTGCGCAAGCTGGCACCTGGCTACCGGCTTAGCCTGACCGACGCCGAGCTGACCCAGGGGTTGTTTGGCGGCGATGTTCGAATCGCCCTGCTGTTCGACGCTGCCGATGCCCAGATTCCGTCGCTAACGCTACTCCTGACATCAACGCTGCAATACGGTCCGCTGCTGCTGACCGATTCGGGCATCAAGCTGGGCCTGGTCGCCGGAAAATCACAGCTCGCGGTGCGGGGGCTGTCTGTGACCAACGCTGAAAAACTCGAGGCCCTGATCGGCCCGCACCTGCTGACCGCTGACCACTGGGTCGATTTCAGCAACCAGCTGGTCGCCACTATCGACGCCCCCGGTGTCGACATCCAGGAGGACGCGCAACAGTTTAGCTTTGACGGCATCCGGGCAGAGATTCACAGTGACCTGGACAGCCGTCAGCTCACCGCAGACCTGGCCCTGGGCAGTTTCAGCGTCTCCAGCCCCGAAGGAACGCTGGCGATTGACAGCGGCCGCGCCCTGCTCGAATCGGCCGATATCAGCAGTTACGTGGCCCCCGGCAGCTTGAAGCTGAACCTCCCGCAGATCGATTTCAACCAGCCTGGAGTCGCTATCAGCCTTAAAGAGGTTAGCCTCGGACTGCGGCAAACCCTCGATAACGGCATGCTCAGCGCCACAGAGACGCTCAAAGTGGCCGAGATTATCAGCCCGCTGCCGATCTCGGCCGCCAACGTCTCCTTTACGTTCAACCAGATTAACCCCAAAGGGATTGAGCTCTGGGGTGAGGTGGTCGGTCAGCTTGATGCGGACGGTTCTATGCCCGAGATCACCCCCGAGGAGGGACGCGCGCTGATCAGTGCCCTGCTGCAACCGGGTCTCGAGTTTATCCAGAGCTACCAGCTCAGCACTGCCCAGGGGTCACTCGACGCCAATCTGAGTATCGAATACCGGGGGCTGGCTGCGGGATTGCATCCTATGGATGTCGAGGACCCGCGTCAGTTCCTCCAAGCGTTCAAAGCCGAGCTGGATATCAGCGCCGACCAGCAGGCGATCATGGCCCTGCCCGTGGCTGGGATGGTTGCCGCATATATCGAGCAGGGTTTTCTGGTCCAGGATCAGCAGACCCTGCGCCTCGATGCCAAGCTTCTCGACGGTGAGCTGAGCCTTAACGGCAAATCCTTCCCGCTGGATAGCTGGTTATAAGGGTTTCTTCATAAAATAATATTGGAGTGCTGACCCTGAGCTACATCCTGGAACCTATACAGGCTGAATTCGACCCCGCCATCGCCCGGATCATCCGTCAGACGGGGGTCGAGTTTGGCGCCGTCGGTGAGGGCTTCGGGCCTGCGGATACCGAGGTCAGCGCGATGAGCCGGCATTACAATCCCGGCCATAAAAGCCTGTATCTGGTCGCACGGGTGGACGGCCAGGTCGTCGGAGGGTGCGGCATCGCTCCCTTTAACGGCAGCGCGACCACCTGCGAACTGCGCAAGCTGTTTTTGCTGCCGCAGAGCCGGGGACAGGGCATCGGCAAGGCGCTAACCCTCGCGTGCCTCGCCTTTGCCCGCACTCAGGAATTTGAGCACTGTTATCTCGATACCCTGAAGGGGATGAGCACCGCGATCGGCCTATACCGTGCGCTGGGGTTTACCCTGCTCGAGCGCCCGCTGGAGGGAACCCCGCATGGCGGCTGCGATGTCTGGATGCTTAAGGCGCTGAGCCCCTAGCCTTCCCCGCCCTTAACCTCTGCTCTTCGCCTCCACTACCGCCGCCAGCACACTCAGGAACGGCAGCTCGGAAAAAGCCCCAAAACAGCGATGCTGGCGCAACTTAGAGCGCGCCGTCGCCGGGCTGGGCAGGCCGCAGAGAAACCGGCTTAGCTGTCGCGGCTGGCGCAGCTGCTGATGGTTCTCTGCACGCAGTGACCCGATCAACGCCAACTGGGCAGCATCGAGACGAACGCTCATTACCGGCTCAACCGCCTCATAGGGCTGCTGTCGGCAGCGGCTGCAGTTACCACAGGGCTGTGGGCTGGCTTCGCCAAAATAGCTCAGCAGATAATCCCCCAGGCAATCCGGATGATTGACATAGCTGAGCATCTGCTCGAGCCGCTCGATATCGCGCCGCTCACGGGTTTCAAACAGTGCCAGCATCGAGGCCAGCAACGCCTCCCTGTCGGGCTGGCGCAGCCGCCAATAGCCCTGACGTAGGCCGCTGACCGAGGTTTCGATCCAGGACTGCTGCTGCAGATAGTCCAGCGCCTTGATAATTCTCGATGTCGGCTGGCCGATAGCCGCCTCGATGGTCATCATATCCAGGGTCAGCCATTTGCGGCCTTTACTTGCCACTGCAAACACCGAACGCAGAAACTGCTGGCGCTCTGGCGAATCAAAGCGGGCACAGAGGGTCTCTGCAGGTTCGTTGAGGGCCAGCCTATACTGGCTGTAAAACGGCCCTGTCGCGGCAATCACCCCCTCCAGCTCCAGATAGGTCAGCAATGTACTGACCACCAGGGGGCGTATATCAAAGCGCGATGATAGGTCATAGGTGCTGATGTCGAAGCTACTGAGCGGCTCCGGCTGATCTGTCGGCAGCCGTTTATCTACTAACAACTCATCTAACAAAAGAGCCAGACTCTCGGCGGAGGGCGTATCGCCAAAGCTGAAGTTAGCCAGCACCCGGCTATCGTCGCCGCAGGCCAGCAGTTCGCAGCTAGCGGGCTGGCCATCACGCCCCGCGCGACCAATCTCCTGGACATAGTTCTCGATCGACTTGGGCAGGTTGTAATGAAAGATGGCGCGAATATCGCTCTTATCGATCCCCATCCCAAAGGCGATCGTGGCGACCACGATGCGCAAGCGCCCCGCCATAAAGGCGTCCTGTACCCCATAGCGCTTCTCGTCGTCCATCCCCGCATGGTAAAACGCGGCATCCAGCCCCTGTTCCCTGAGCGCACGGGCCACCGCCACGGCAGTATGCTGCAAGGTCACATAGACGATCGCCGAGTCGTTTTCTGGCAATGCCTGCAGCCGCTCAATCAACTGCGGCAGCCGCCCTGCATCGCTGCAGGCGGTAGTACTCAGACTCAGATTAGGCCGCGAAAAACTGGTCTGGATATGATCGCTCTCGGCGATGTCGAACTGACGGCAGATATCGGCGGCCACCGCCGGTGTCGCCGTGGCTGTCAGTGCCAGCAAGCGCTCGACACCCAGCGTTCGGGCCAGATCGGCCAGTTTCAGATAGTCCGGGCGAAAATTGTGGCCCCACTCGGAGATACAGTGGGCCTCGTCCACCGCCATCATCGAGATCCGCAACCGTTTTAAGCGCTCGACAAAACGCTCATTCTTGAGCCGCTCGGGAGAGACATACAGCAATTTGACCTCGCCACGCTGCAAGCGGTCATACAGGGCGCGCACCTGATCGGCGCTCAATGAGGAATCCAACCGCTCGGCAGCAACCCCCAGGCGCTGCAAAGCATCGACCTGATCCTTCATCAGCGCGATCAGCGGAGACACGACCAGCGTCAGACCCTCCAGTAGCAGCGCCGGTAATTGATAGCACAGGCTCTTGCCTCCCCCTGTTGGAAAAATAGCCAGCGCCGAGCGCCCCTGCAGCAATGCCGCTATCACCGCCTCCTGGCCGGGCCTGAACTGCTGTAGTCCAAACTTCTGCTGGAGTATTAGTTGAGTATCGTTCATTAACCACGACCTTTATTGACAGCCAGGGTGCCAGGCTTCATAACTTGATATTATTTATGATAAAACTTGAATTTTTATATGGCTGGCAAGAAGTTATGAAAGACTGACCCTGTCGTGCCCCTGTTGCATGGGCCTAACGCGTCTCTTGGAGTACGGGAGCGGTGTCTACACCCGGCGCCAGAATCTCATCCAGGGTCAGATCATAGCTGGGCGCAAACACTTGCAGGAAATAATCGATCTCAGGCTGCTGGTAACCCTTGAGTCGGGTCCAGAGAGACTCTGCAGCCTTAGAAAACTGCACATTGCCGTTCTGCAGCTCCATCTTACACTTCAGATAGGCCGTTATAGAATCAGCCATCTTGACCAGCTGCTGATGCTCTTGAGGCAGGTTATCCTCCATCAGATAGCGCGAAAAATCCGTACGCAGTTCTTCGGGCAACATCGCCACCAGCTCTTTCTCTGCGGTCTGCTCGATCTCTTTGAACGCATCGCGGATGGCCCGCGAATGGTATTTAACCGGCGTGATCAGGTCACTGCAGACCGCCTCCACCGCATCGTGATAGAGCGCCGCGACCACCACCGCGTTGACATCCACACTGCCGCCGTAGACCCGATTACGGATCACCGCCAGCGCATGCGCGACGGTGGCGACATCCCAGGAGTGCTCTTTAACATTCTCCGGCACGGTATTGCGTTTGAGCCCCCAGCGGATCACCCAACGCAGTTTGTCGATATAAGCAAAAAAATGGCTGGTCACTCTGATCTCCTCTGTCACTCGCTAAATCGTTGTGGTTGGTACGAGTGTTGGTGCTGCGGGTATTGTGGGCCCAACAGCGCTTATCATACCAGTAACAGTTGCATGGCGAAGCCCTTCCTGCTGCAATAGCCGCTGCCCTCTTTACCCCTGGATAGCCGATGTTCGACAGTCTGTTCCAACCTAAGCCGCTGCTTGATAACGACTCTGCCGCCTGGATCTGCCAGCAATTTGACTGGATCCAGCAGCAGTTCGACGCGGACTACTTCCTCGAGCATACGCCGCTGGTACTGCCCAACAATGACTTTTTCCCAGGGCGGGCCGACAGCCATCAGGGGATGGCGCAGCTGCTGTTCGAGCAGGTTAAACGGCACGCCGGGTTTGAGCACTGGCCCACCGAGCTGCTGGATGCACGCCTGCGACCCGATGCCATTCCCGAACACCTGGCACTGCCCGCACAAAGGGGCGAGCAGCGGGAAGAACAGCGGCCCGTCGATAGCCCGGCAGTCAGGGCGCTACCGGTCTACTTTAATCCCGCTCAGGTGAATGATCCCCAGGCGATGGTCAGCAGCTTCGCCCAGTCGATCGGTAACGCCCTGACTCAGCAAGCGGCGGTGCCGCCACAGATATCGGCCGAGCAGTGGCCGCTGCTGGTAGAGCTGGTGGCGATCTATCTGGGGTTTGGCATTCCTATGACTAACAGCGCCTTCGCGTTTGCCGGTGGCTGTGGTGGCGGCAGCAAGCGTGCGGCACAGCGTCAGGCGTTCCTGTCCCAAGATGAGGCGTTGTTTGGATTAGCGCTGTTTTGCACCCGCAAACAGCTGGACGCCGGGCAGGTACTGCCGCACTTAAAGCCGCATCTGAAAAAGCTCTATAAGCGCGCCTGTTGCCAACTGGAAAAGGGCCAACTAACTCAGCAGTGATCGGCTATCCAGCTCAGCTGCTCCTGCGAGCGGTGCCCATGCAGACTCAGGCTGATTAACAACTCGGCCAGGGGCGCAGACCAGTCCTGATGACTAAGCAGCAGGATATCGTCTAGCCAGACCTGCTCGGCCTGCTGTAAGCGGGCAAAGGCGGCAGGCAAACCGCTCAGACTGCTCCACCAGCGATCCGCCAGACTATCGATAAATTCGCGATCCGGGTCACCGGCCTTGGGCCGCCCCCCTTCACTCAACACCTCCTGGCGAAACGCATCCATCAACCGTTCCCGCTCGCTGGCCAGCTGCCGCAGCTCTTCCGCAAGAGGCGGCGCCAGCGCAGCCCAGCTGGCCAGATCCCGGTAGCGTTCGACCAGTTCCATCCCGTGTGCGGAGGTCGCATAAAGCATCACATTCTGTTCTGGATCCAGCATCGCGGCACCCTCCTGGCGCTTAGGTCTTTGTAAATATTCGGTTAGTTCAGAGTACGGCCTGCTAATCCCCTGCTGGAACCAGCACCCTCAACACCTGAGGCTCTATCGTAAAACCCACCGGTGTACGCCCGAAGCGCTCGCCATCGGCCGTGACTCTTAAGCGCCGCCGGGTCACGACCCGGCACTGGCGCACAGACTCGATCCGCAGCAGCTTGCGGTCAGGCGGACGCCCCAGACGCGCCGCCAGCCAGGCCAGCAACACCCTGGCGACGGGGCGGGCACGGATCGCGACCAGCGTCAGCGATCCGGTCGTAAATCCAGCTCCATCGATCCTATGACCGCCCCCAAAGAAAGGGCCATTGGCCACCGCGATCTCTAACCAGTGACCCTGCATAACCCTGCCATCGGCTTCGATACGGGCGCTGAAACGCCGCCGTCCCGAGATAATTTTCAGCAGCTGGCGCAGGTAACTATAGCCACCCCAAAGCTGTTTGTGTTCATGCCCCAGCGACCAGGTGACCTCGGCACCGAGGCCGATATGAGCCACATTTAAAAATACCCGGCCATTAAGCCGGCCCACATCAAGCGGACGCAGAGTGCCGCTACGCAACAACTGGCAGGCCAGATCCGGATGGGAGGGGATATTCAGCGCACGGGCGACGTCATTGGCGGTTCCGGCTGGCAGCAGAGCCAGCGGCCAGTCCTGCCCGACACAGAGCTCCGCCACCGCATTCAGGGTGCCGTCACCCCCGAGTGCCAGCACTCGATCACCGGGGCTAAACTTCCGGAGCAGCGCCGCTTGCCAGCCGGGCTGAGCGAGATCGAAGATCCCACCGAGGCAGATGCCCTGCCGCTGCAGGGCATCGCGCCAGGGCGAAAAACGCTGTGGACTGCTGAGCAGCTGCCGATGAGCAACTAGATGATAGATCACAACAAGGCTCCCTTTAGAGTATGTTGCAGCGGCCTGCGGAGAGCGCCTAACCTCCCGATTTTTTAACTTTATAACCCTGGGCCTGCAGCAATTCAACCATCAGCTCACGCTGATCACCCTGAATCTCGATAACGCCGTCTTTCACGGCGCCGCCGGTACTGCTGCGCTGTTTAAGCATCTTGGCCAACTGTTTCAGCTCAGTCGAGGCCAAAGGCACCCCGCTGATCAGGGTCACGCCTTTACCCTTGCGCCCCTTGGTCTCGCGACTGACGCGCACGATGCCATCACCTGCCGGTACGGATTCGAGTGCACAGCTGCACTGCTCGATCGGTCGGGAGCAGTCCGGGCACATCCGCCCCTGATCGGTGGAGTAGACCAGTCCGCCGAAGGCATTGGTGCGTTTAGACATAATAATTCCTGCTAAGTATCGATGTTTATTGGCAACGCTGGTTTTTCAACAGGCTAAGCGTCGCTGACCCGGCCCCGCAACGACTTGGTCTTGCTGTGCTGAGTCTTGCTATCCAGGCGCTTGCGCTGCGAACTGCGACTGGGTTTGGTCGGCACCCGCTTCTTATCCACCTGCCCCGCGCCACGAATCAGCTCGGCGAGACGCTGCAGCACATCGTCGCGATTCTTTTCCTGGGTGCGGTGTTGCTGCCCCTTGAGGACGATGACCCCCTGCTTGGTAATACGCTTATCGGCCAGTTCCAGCAGGCGCGTCTTGTAAAAATCCGGTAACGAGGAGGCGCTGATATCGAACCGCAGATGGATCGCAGAGGAGACTTTGTTAACATTTTGTCCTCCCGCACCCTGAGCCCGAATCGCCGTTAGTTCGATTTCGTCATCCGCCAGAACAATCGCATTACAGATAGCCAGACTCATCGTGACCTCGACTCATTGATCGTCATCGGCTCTACCTTGCTATCCGCCAGAACAATCGCATTACAGATAGGAAGACTCAAGGTTCTTTAACCTCGCTGATCTCCATCCGCTCGTTGTCGGCGATAATCACCCGCTGACCAAAGGTCGTGATAAAACTGCGCCCCTCCAGATCCCCCTTATAGACTCGGTAATCCGCCGACTCACCGTTCAGGGTGCTGGTCACCCGCACCTTCAGCAGGGTCTGGTTATCCAGCCAATTCAGGCCCATAAAGGCCGCCGAGGCCAGCAAGGAGAATACACACAACCCCAGCGCGAGCAGGCGAACCGGTGAGGGGAGCCGCGCCGCCGACTCCGGTGCTGCCTCGATCACTCGCAGCCGCTGAACCGGATGATGACGCTTGGAGCGGATAAAGAGGTAACAGCCAATAATCACCAGCGCGGTGACCAGAATTTTAGTCAGCATCGTTGCAAATCTTCAAATTAGGCTCATTATCGAGAGCATTAGGGGGAGACTACAGGCATCATACCACGCGCATTGGCGGGGCCATCCAGAGGGGACGCTCTAAAATCCCCGGCACTGGAATGCTCGGCAGCCAACACACTCATTAATATTCGGGCTCATTATCACAGGGAAGGTGCCATTGTCACAAACTGAGCCACCCACGGCCAGACCTACGGCCTGCGACAAACGCCGGGCGATGCGGGAGGGTGCCCAAGCCACCCTGCCTCTGATCGTCGGCGCCATCCCGGTCGCCATTCTGTTCGGTACCCTGGCAGGCCCCAGCGGCCTGTCGCTGGCCGGAACCCTGGCGATGTCGCTGATCGTCTTTGCCGGCTCCGCCCAGTTTATCGCCTTGGGGCTGCTGGCCAGCGGCGCCGGCATCTGGGTGATCATCGCCACTACCTTCGTCGTCAACCTGCGCCACCTGCTCTATTCCGCCTCACTGGTCGATAGCGTCCGCCATCTGCCGCAGCGCTGGCGCGTCCCTATGGCCTTCTTTCTGACCGACGAAACCTTCGCCGCCGTCTCCAGCCGCATGCTCCACAAGCGACTGGACCCGCAGCAGCAAGCCCTCAGCCACTGGTATTATCTGGGCTCGGCACTGGCCATGTATGGTAACTGGCAACTCTGTACCGGACTCGGTGTCGCGCTGGGTGGCGCCTTCCCAAATATGACCGGCTGGGGACTGGATTTTGCCATGTCGGTAACCTTTATCGGCATGGTCGTGCCTTATCTGCGCAGCCAGGGGCGCTGGAATGGTCCCATGTGGATCTGCGTTATCAGCTCGGGCCTGATGGCCCTGGCAACCTGGCAACTGCCGCATAAGCTGGGGCTGATCGCCGCAGCGCTGACCGGTATCGCCCTAGGCTATTCCGCCCACCTATTACGGCAGCAGCAAACCCAGAACCTCAGTGTCTCGGCTGATGAATGAGTCCGCACTGATTCTCGGGCTGATCGCCACAGCATTGACCGGTATCGCCCTGGGCTATTCCCCTCTCCCTGGGCTATTCCGGAAGCAGCAAACCCAGAACCTCAGTGTCTCGGCTGATGAATGAGTCCGCACTGATTCTCGGGCTGATCGCCGCAGCATTGACCGGTATCGCCCTGGGCTATTCCCCTCTCCCTGGGCTATTCCCCTCTCCCTATGCTATTACGGCAGCAGCAAACCCAGAACCTCAGGATCTCGACCGATGAATGAGACCGCACTGATTCTTGGCATGTTTATCGTCACTTTCGGGGTGCGCTATCTCCTCTGGGGCACCGCCGGCCGATTCCACTTCCCCGCCTGGTTATCCCATGCCCTGGGGTTCGTGCCTGCGGCGGTATTGACCGCCATCATCGTGCCCTCGGTATTGATGCCTGATGGCCAGCATCTCGATCTGACGCTCGGCAACGCCTATATGCTGGCGGCGATCTGCGCCCTGATTATCGCTCTGTGGCGCAATAACCTGATGCTGACGATCCTGGTTGGCATGACGGTCTTCGTGCTGCTCAAATGGGTGTTACTAGCCTAACCGACTGCATTGCATTAGCCTCTGCGGCCCTCACGCCAACCTCTACACGGAACCTAGATGTTTATTGTCCTCAAACAAGCCGGATACTTCGCCCGCCAACACGCCCGGCCACTGCTGTTTATCGCCCTGGTGCTGAGTGTGCCAGGCTGGATCCTCGATTATACCCTGACCCCTGCAGTCGCCACGCCAGAGGCTGATAGCAGTGCCCAGAATCTGGGGGTCAGCCTGCTCCTGACCCTGCTGGCGGTGGTTCAGTTTGCGGCCGCGATGATCTACATTCACCAGCAGGTAACGGACCGTCCGGTCAGCGCCATTCAGGCGATCGCCATGAGTGCCAGTCGGCTCGGACCGCTGCTGGTGATCAACGCCCTGATGGCAGTGGCGATAGGCGGGGGCTTGTTGCTACTCGTCGCGCCCGGACTCTATATGGCCTATAAGCTGATGTTCGCCGAGTTCTACCTGCTGTTTCACGGCCAACGCCCCCTCCAGGCTCTGCGCAGCAGTTACCGGGATAATACCGACCTGAGCGCCAAACTCCTGCCGCCGCTACTGTTCTGGGGTGGCCTGATTGCGACCACAGCCATCGGTCAGCAGCTGTTGCTGCAACAGGGACAGGATCCGCTGGTGATTAATCTGCTGTGCGAGGCCACTGTCATCGCCTTAACGCTCTGGGGCTGGGCACTGATGTACCGGTTGTATCAGCTCCATATAGAGCCGGGTGTGCCTGACACCCGCAAGGATACAGCGCTCAGCGAATCGGATCAGAACGCGAAGAAGGAACCCGATCAGTAGCCGCGCTGAATGTCGACCCGATGGTTAAGTGCTCTGCCCTGCTGAAAAAGACGCAGGTTGTCGATAAAGAGAGGGGCTATCTCGGCGGGGAAGCTCGGTGCTGCTGTATGGCTGGTGATCATCAGGTTGGGCGTGGTCCAGAAGGGGTGGGCCTGGGGCAAGGGTTCCTGACGAAACACATCCAGTATCGCCGCCGCGATCCTTTCCTCCTGCAGCGCCTCGACCAGCGCCTCGTCATCGATCAGATCACCTCGTCCTGCATTGAGCAGCACGGCTGTCGATCTCATGCGAGCTAGGAGCGGCGCCCCGATCAGGTTGCGGGTCTGGGCCGTGCTCGGCAGGGTGCAGACCAGATAATCGACCTCGGCAGCCATCTCCTCCAGCTGTGCCGACAGGTAGTGGTGGTCGACCAGCCCTGCCTCAGGCGCCGTGCGCGAACAACCCAGCACCCGCATCCCGAAGTGTCGGGCGGTGCGGGCCAGATCCGCACCTATGCTGCCGAGCCCCAGCAACCCCAGCGTCTTACCCTGCAAACTGCCGCACCGCTGTCCGCGCCACTGCCGCTGCTGCTGGGCTTGCCGATGCGCGAGCACCTGCCGTTCGTGGCCCAGCAGGTAAGTGAATACATACTCCGACATCAGAGGACCGAAGATACCCCGCACATTGGTCAGCTGCAGCTCGGCGTTAGGCTGCTGCTTCAGAGCCTCGATCAGCGGCGCGACCCCGGCCCAGCTTGACTGGATCCAGCGCAGCCTAGGCAGCTGCTGATGAGGAGGCAGCAGCGGTAGCAGCAGATCCGGATCTCCGAACAGGATATCGGCATCCCTGCACAGCAGCTGTGCCTGCTGCGTGGTTTGCGCCGTCAGCAGCCGGACCTCTGCCGCCACCGGCTCGAGCAGGCGTCGATACTCAGCGACATCGGCACTGACCACCAGTACGTTAGGCAGCTCTTTAGGCAGCACGTTGGGCAAAGCCATCGACAGGGCACTCCAGAATATAAGCGGTTAACAGAGGGTCATACGAGGGCGCACCGAAACCGATGCGCCAGCCAGGCATCACTACAGTATCAGCTCGCGTCTGGCGCATCCACCGGGGACAGGCCATCGATAAGCGTGCCCAGACTCTCCAGCCGCTGCTCCAGCTGCGAGCGGGCATCCTGATCTGCCTCCTTGACGCGCTGATCCTGCTGCAGCAAGCCGGTGATCAGTTCCCTGCCTAACTCAAACGGCGCCGCCATAAAGTCCAGCTCAGGATTACCGAGACGGCTCACAAGCTCCGCAATCATCTGTCCCCGCTTACGCTCAGGCGCCTGTTCGGCGTCAGCCAGTGATTGCACCTGCTCGTAGGCGCTCACCGAGCTGTAGTTCGCCGAGCGGGTCAGCTGCAGATTCATCGAGGCCAGCTCGGTCTTGTCCATCCTGAATTCGGATGCCTGAGCGAATGCCGCCTGGATATCGCCGTCGAAGAAATCGTCCGCGATCTCGTTAACGTCTTTAATCAGGCTCTGGAGCGCATCGATCTCAGCCTCATCCAAGTCCCCTGCGACCGAGAACCGGTAATCGCTGCGATCACTGCGATCCATACTGAACGACACCCCCGCGACGCTCGAATCCGCGTAACCACCGACACTGGACTGGACGTCGCTCTGTCTGCTGAAGGTGATCGTCACGTCGTCGCCATCCTGGGTTTTCACTTTCAGTGACAGCGTTTCCGCCGCCTGATAACGCTCGGCGGCCAATACCGAGGTCCGTGAACCGCCCAGGGAGGGTTGAGAGGCCGTTGGCGCCAGGCCCTGCAGCCGGCTCAGGGTCTGATCCAGCGTATTGTCGATGGTCGCGGCGATCTCGTCGCTAAGCAGATTCATATTGCCGAGTATCGAACGGGCCTCGGCAAACCCCTTCTCTATCCCGCCGATCGCCTGCTGCCGGAGCTGTTCCACCTCGGTCTCCGACTTGCCTGAGCGGCGCGCCTGCGCCAGCCCAAGCTCAACAAAATCGCTGATCCGGACGGCAACCTTCCTGGGGGTGAAATCTCGGGAATCCAGCTGTTTGAGATCGTCGACGCCCTGGAGTCCCGGGACTTTCTGCGCCAAGGTCTCCAACAGCGTCGCTGTCGCTGAGCCCTGCCTGTCTGTCGTGGCAGCGCTAGAACCCGAGGAGGACAGTTTGACGGGGTGATCCTGACGACTGCTCAGATCAGACGGATTACTGGTGATATGCACACTCATTACCTCAACTGTTGGCCTTGATCTTGGTTATCGGCCGCGGGTTAAAAAGGATGAGGTCAGACGACAGCTCGTGCAGCCTGGTAGTATCAGGCGACGGCGTTGTCCTGGACGCAGGCCGACCCTGTTCTTGAGGCTGACCGAGAATAGATATAACGCAGCGGATCGCCAGCGGCCACCTGCAACGCGGCCGCCGTCTGGGTGCTGATCAGCAGTTTACCCTGCGCATCCAGCCGTGCCGGCGCCAGCGTCAGCCGATAGCGGTCCAGGCGTGCATTACTCAGCAGCATCAGTTGCTCGCCTGCAGCGGCCGCAGCCCCCCTATCCAGCCGGCAGACAGCCGTTCGACTATCGCGTACCGTATAAATATCCCGTGCCTGGGCCTGCACCGAGGGGCCGCCATCAAACAGATCCACATTGCCGCTGAACTCAAAGCCCTCTTTTTGCAGCATATGCAGCGCTGCCGCAGAGGAGGCATGAGGCTTGCCGATCACCTCACGTGCGGCCTGCGGCAAAAGATCAATATAGATCGGATACTTAGGCATCATATCCGAGATAAACTGTGACCCTTTTAAGGCCGCCATCTGCACCGCCTCCTGAAACTCGATGCCAAAAAACTTGCTGCCCAGATGCTCCCACAGGGGCGACTGCCCTCGTTCATCCTGCCAGCCCCGCAGCTCCGCCATCACCTGAGCACCAAAACGCTGCGGGAAATCAGCCAGCAGCAAAAAACGCCCTCGGGACAGAAACTGCCCCACTCCCGGCTGACGGTATTCGGGCAGCAAGAACAGCGAACCGATCTCGGTAGCCCCGTTATAGTCGCTGACCAGGCTAAGCAGGCTGGCCTGGCGCGTCAGCGCCAGATCGCGGGAACTATTGCTCAGCGTGGAGACCTGGTAGCTATAAAAAGGCTGACGCAGACCGATGCCGGTGTAGATGGCGGTGGTACCCACAACCCGGCCGGTCTGATGATCTTCGAGCACCATAAAATAGGTACTGGCGGAATCGCCAGCACCGGCTGCGGAGAAGGCCCGTTGCGACGCCAACAGCTTTTCTTGCCAGGCATCGCCATCTGCCGGCATGGACGTCATACCCGGACCCACGGCGCGGGAGAGAGCCAACAGCGCATCAAGATCACGCAACTCAGAGGGGCGGATTAGCAGCATAGAAGAACTCTCTTTAATAACCCGTGAATGCAAACAAGATTAATAAAGGCTACGCCCTTATGCGCCGAATGAGCTGCGTATTTACCCCCCAACTTCTCAACAAAATGCATAAAAAAGCCATAATACAGAATATTATGCTGCGGCCCTTGTCTTGATGCTCAGCAATCCTGCACACTACCCTAAAGCAATAAAGCTCCGTTATGACAAGCCCTAACCGACTCTCACACCAAAGAGCGTGCGCTCTGACACCCTAGGATCCGTTGACCGTATGCCACTGGATAAAATAGATAGAAATATTATTTCGATCCTGCAGCAGGACGCCAGAATCAGCAACCAAGACCTTGCCGGACAGGTGCGCCTGTCACCCAGTGCCTGCCTCAATCGCGTCCGGAAAATGGAGCAACGGGGGTTGATCGGCCCCTACCTGAGCGTACTCAATCTCAGCGCCCTGTGCCGCAGCGTCACCGTCATCGCCACCCTCAGCCTGAAAGATCAGAGCACCGAAGCGTTCCGACTGTTCCAGCAGCAGGCCGAGCAGATTCCGGAAGTGGTTGAGTGTTACTGCGTCAGCGGGGTGTTCGACCTGTTTATGCGCATTGTTGCCGCCGATATGAGTCGTTATAACGAGATTAACGACCGGCTACTCGATCTGTTGCCGGGGATGGTCAACATCAGTAGCCATGTCGTGCTGACCCAGACAAAACCGTTTCGAGGTTATCCACTGGAGAAACTACTGGAGCTCTAGCGGTCGAACATATAACGTGGAACCGCACCCTCAGGCCTCTTTTTAAACCGCTTATATTCCCATTGATACTGAGTGGGAACGTCCAGAACACAGGCTTCAACGCCCTGATTCAATGCGGTTAGTGCGGTAATTTGATCCGCAGCATAGATCGCCTCCGGAGGTTTATGAAAGACAATCTCAAACCCCCCGGGGACTCGCCGCGCATAGGCAAAGACGACCCTGCAGCCGGTTTTCTGTATCAGCTTGTGCACTAGGGTCATGGTAAAGGCAGGCTCAGTAAAAAACGGCACGAACGCCCCGGCATTGGCGTCCTGGGGTGTCTGATCGGGCAAGATGCCGGAGATTCCACCCTCTTTAAGGGTTTTAAGCACTTGCGACAACCCTTTCCTGTCGGCCGGTACCAGCCTGGCGCCGAAACGCTGCCGGGCATTCCGAACGATCCGGTCCAGGCTGCTTAACCGGGGCGGCTGGTATAGGTTAGTGTTAGGTCCGAGACTGGCCAGATGGTAGCCAAGCACCTCCCAGTTACCTATATGAGGCGCCAACACCAGCAGCCCTTTACCCTCAGACAGGTAAGATTCTGCCAGCGTGTTGGCCTCATACGCCAGAATATGCCGCCTGATCCATTCACCTTTTCGAGCCCAGACCACGCAGATCTCCGCCGCTAACCTGGCGGTTTCCAGCACACTTTGATAGGCAAGCTTGCGGCGCTCGGCCTCGGACAGATGGCTCAAGCAGATGTCAATATTTTCGCGGGTCACCCTGGCCGAACGGGCCGAGAACAGATACGCCAGCGCACCTATGGCTGACCCCAGGGCACGAGCAAGAGGGAGCGATAAGCAACCGATAAGCGTTAACACCGGTACCACCAGCAGCGATTTCATATCAGGCCTAGGGTCTTCAAAGGGAACGAAAAAAGGGAACGAAAAAAGGGATCTGTGAAGGTAGGAATCATAACATACCGAATCAGGCGCTGTTTAGCCTGGACTGAACCACACTCAAGCCCGGGCCTGAGCATCCAAGGGCGCCACACCTGAGCCCAGCCGCTATACGCACGCCTAATGAGCAGCGCACAAAAATAATATAGACGTTTAAACACATCGTTTACATATAGTTAAGAAATAATAATAGCAAATAACCATTTAACATGTTGCGCTGCAACATGGGGCGCTATACAATCCCTCCATCAACTACTTTTAACTATTCGCAACTAACAGGTACAGACCTATGTTCAATAATCTTCCTACTGCTGACTTCTCTGCCTTTGGCGCTCCTGTTCAGAAGCTGATCGAACTTAACACCGCAACCATGAAGAAGGCATTTGAACTTCAGAAAGCGGCTATCGAGAAGCAAATTGCTCAGTCACAAGCTGATTTTAAAGCTGTTTCTGAAATCAAGGATCCTACTGCTCTGACTTCTTTCGTTACGGCCAAGACTGAAGCGGCCAAGGCTGATCTTGAGACTCTGAAAGCTGATGCACAGGCCGCTACAGAAAGCACTAAGACTTACTTTGCTGAAGTTCAGGCTATCCTGTCTGAAACTAAAGCTAAGTAATTTAAGGTAAAGAAGCTAAGCGACTCCCTAAAAAGCCCCCGCCAGCAATGGCGGGGGCTTTTTTATGTCTGTGTACCAATCTGTTGTTGCGGCAGTTAATTCTGAATTATTGTCTTTTTAATCAAACTCCAGTTCCGCCTCCCGGCGGCTTTATTTCTTTGTAGCGACAAAGAAAGCGAAGCCCTATGTAGGTTAGGCTTCAGCCTGACAATCTTTGCATGCTTGCTAGTATTGTCGGACTAAAGTCCAACCCACAGCGGGCACCTTGTTGTCGGGCTACACGCCATCCTCAAAACGCCGACCCACAAAATGCCAACCCCCAAAAGCACACCTCTGAGTAGCGCTGCATGTAAAAAAGCCTCCATCGGCAAGGATGAAGGCCTTTTTACATGCAGCGGCGCGAGCCCTGGAGGCTAGCTCGCGTGCCCTGCAGAGACGCTACCCTCAGCGTCTTTGCCATAACCGAACGTCAGATTGGCGATTAATATCGCAATGCCGAGCAGTAGAGAGCCGACACCTAGGTAAACCCAGAACTCCGTTAAAAAAGAACCATGCGCGCCATGGCGACCCATCGAGGGCGAGAGGAAAAACATCGTTAACCAGGAAAAGGCGTAGGTGCCACCCAGGCTGATTAAGATCGCGGTTACTTTTTTACGTGACGCAGACAACGACGACAGGGCGACAACGAGTATCAGAGTCATAGAAAATGCGGCAATACCCAGCGCGTGAAAGTGAGCACGCTGTACATAGCGCCAAATTTTAGATGAACTATTGGCATCATGCAGCTGTGGAAATGCTGCAATCCCCTCACTAATCATATCCTTAAATATGTCTTCATTAATACCAAAGCCGACACCCAGAGCAATACCAAACAACAGAATACTGATGCAGATAAGAACGCCGATGCGGACTGGTTCGAGAGTGTTAGACATGCTGTTCTCCTTGAACAAACCCTGATTATGTTGCAGAGCAACAATTCTATACCTGTTGTATTAAGAAACTGTTAAGGCCATCAGAAAGACCCTGTTCGTCAGGGGTTGGCGTCGGCCATAATGACTGGAGAGTGGCTGAAGAGTGTTTGCTATTGAAAGCGTCATCCGGCAACAAAAAGTCTTACGAATTGGCCATATAACGACATAAGCGGACTAAACTTCAGATATAAGAACCTATCTTTCAAAACCAAGCGAGGATCAGAAACCATGCTTACCTATGAAGATTGCTGTGATCTATGCGAGTTCACCGAGGACGAGATTGCGGCGATCGCAGAGCATGAACATCTGCAAAGAATCCAGGCCTTAGCGACTGCAGAATATTTAGTCCATACAGAAGGAGGCGAACGGATGATTCGGCAAATGATTATCGACGATATCCGCAATGCCCGTTCATCTGGAGATGTTCAGCACGAAAACGAGTTGAAGCAGGTGTTGTTGTACTTTCTTCACACGCATCCCCGGCATGCCTGCAAGTCTAGCACCTAGCACCTAAGCCCCAGAGAGAGACCCGGATAAGAAAACAGCTTTTTTTGAGGCTTGAATCGACGCTCTACAGCTCTAGGACTGTAGTCCTAGGACTACATTCCAGGGCTACAGCTCTAGGACTACTGAGTTCCAGCAGCTTCTCAAACTCTTCTATCGGTAAGGGCCTGCTGAAAAAATATCCCTGAAAAACCACACAGCCCAACTGTTTCAAAAGAACAAGCTGTGCTTCAGTCTCCACGCCTTCAGCAATCACGTTCAGATGGAAATTCTTTGCCATGTCGATAATCGTTTGTACCATGACGACATCATTTTGATCTGAGGTCAGATCACGCACGAAGCTCTGGTCTATCTTAAGTTGATCCAGCGGTAGCTTCTTCAGATAAGAGAGCGATGAATAACCGGTTCCGAAATCATCCATCGACAAACGGACCCCCAATGCTCTCAATGAATACATCTTCGCGATCACATCTGCCAGATCACTTAACACGACGCTCTCGGTAAGTTCTATCTTCAAGCGTGACGGATCCAACTTATACCGGTGCAGCAGACCTTTCAGATTCTTCGCAAAATCAGGTTGCTTGAACTGTTTGGCACTCACGTTAACGGCAATCGTGAGATAGCGTGTTTGTTCGGATTTAGCCCATTCGGCCAGCTGTCTGCACGCGGTATCCATCACCCAGCCGCCCACTTCAAGAATAAGTGAACTCTCTTCTGCTAAGGGAATAAACTGCGCAGGAGACACCATACCGCGTGTCGGATGGTGCCAACGCACCAAGGCTTCCGACCCAATGACCTGATGATCGATGTTTACCTGGATCTGATAATACAACTGCAATTGCTGCTCGGGCACAGCGCAGCGTAAATCGGCTTCTAACAATGCGCGCGTCACTATCGCGAGCTGCATATCGGCATCAAAGAAACGCACCGCATTGCGTCCAGACCCCTTTGCACGGTACATGGCCATATCGGCATGCTTGAGCACGTCACCCGCAGCAACTGCATCCCCTTGATACAGGCTCACGCCTATACTTGCCGAACTCAAATATTGCTTGTCATTGAGCCGGTAAGGCTCGGTGAGCATAGCCCGAATGTTCTCGGAGATGCTGGTGACTTTCTCCGTAGCCTGTTCGACCCGGTCATCAACCTCTTCCAGCAGCAGCACAAAGTCGTCACCCCCAAAACGTGCAACGGTATCCAGTTCGCCGACACAAGACCGTATACGCCGGGCCGCTTCTACCAGCAACAAGTCACCGTACTCATGACCCAGAGTGTCGTTGAGCTTTTTAAACTCATCCAGGTCAACAAATAATACCGCGCCGTAGTGTTGGCTCTTTATCGTCGTTATCAGAGATAATTTAAGTTTGTCGATCAGCAGACGACGGTTGGGCAGCCGGGTCAGAGTATCGTAGAAGGCGAGGTTGTGGATCTCAGTTGCGGCTGCTTTTTGTTCGGTGATGTCGACAATGATGCTGAATAACATAGGACGCCCCCCTGTTTCGATGGGCGTTGAGCGTACTTCCACATCTCGCACCTCCCCTGACACCAAACGGTGCTGAGATATAAAACATCCCTGCTGCTGAAGTAAAGCCAGCTGCATCTCTCCGGCCATATGCTCCGGTAACATCCTGTTTATTTGGTCAATATTCATGCCTGTCAACTGTTCATGAGGATGGCCGTAATAGTTTGATGCCACTATATTGGCATCCTCTATACTCCCGCTTTCGGGGTCGATAATCAGCATGACCGATGAATTTCTTTCGAAGAAGGAGTGGAAACGTTGCTCACTTCTGACCAGTTTCTCGGTCGACTGCCGCTTTTCGATCGCTATACTCGCCAGGTTGGCAGACTGCACGATAAGGCGAATGTCATCACTATCGGGCGTATGAGCGTGGCGGTGATAGATAGCAAAGGTACCCAGCACCTTTCGCGTCGATGAATGTATCGGCTGTGACCAACAGGCGCCCAGTTGAGCGCGTGCGGCTAACGCCTTATAGGGCGTCCAATAGTCGTGTGTTTGTATATCTTCGGCTATCACGCGCTGACCGGTGAACGCGGCAGTGCCGCAGGAACCCGCTCCCATGCCGATTTCGATGCCATCGATTGCGGCATTATAAAAATCAGGCAGGCTGGGAGCCGCGCCTGTTATCAGATGTTTCCCCTTGTCATCTATCAGCAGAACCGTACAAAAAACCGTTGGATTGATATTTTCCACACTCAAAACGATTGCATTCAAGACGTTACTAAGCGAGGCATCGCCTGACAGCATCTCCAGGATCCGGATGCGGAATTGACCACTCTGCTCTGCCTGCTTGCGCTCGATGACGCTTGATCTATCACGTCCGAGCATCACCGCCCAGCCAAGCAGACCTATCAGCCAGATTAATCCGTGTGTCAGTCTTATACCCGTAGTAGTGACGCCGCCAAGGTCTGGCGCCTGCAGGTTGGGATCGGGGGGGGGCTGTGCCGAGGGCTGGGCACCGGCGCCGCCGTTGGAAGCGACCCCGTCACGCAAGTCAAGGTCTTTGGCCAGGCTTGGGCGTGCGAAAGATGTGGCATAGTTGAGCGCAACCTGTTCAAACTGCTGCTGGTTCCATAGCATGGAACCGCCCACAAGAAGCGTCCATCCAATGAGGATGCAGAGGTATTTACTCAACATGCTGGAGCTGGCTGTTCATCATTGTGAATCTGCCTGTTAATTAATGACACGCAACTGACTGAGCAGACTCCTTTCGTATCTATCAATTCCGTTCCAGATGGCAGTCTTAGTTCCCGTTAACAATTTCGAACCGAGGTGAGCCACCTTGCGGCGAAAAGTATGGGTATCCTATCTGTGTTGCTGGTAGCCCAATCTACTTGATTGTGCTTCAGTTTTGACTAAAGTGCAAAAATACACTGCTAGTGCCCTGATTTTGCTTTATTTAATAGGCGCTGTATGAATTAATTGCTGCTCGTGAGGTTGGACGCAGCGACCCAGTCTGGAATAGGGCGCTCCATGGTGCTGCCGCAAAAACTAACGAAGACATCGCAAAAATAAGGCTATGTACTACTTAACTGTTGCGACAGTTAATTCTGCATTACTGTTTTGCTATCAAGTGAGGCTCCACCTCCCGGCGGCTTCATTTCTTTGTAGCGACAAAGAAAGCGAAGCAAAGGCTGCTCCTGGCCATTGCCTGCAAGGACGCAGGTATGCCGTTTTTGTCGGGAACTGACAACGGCCCCGCCCCGCAGCATTCGAACGTCCCTGCTCATCAAACGCGCCCCCTACTAAGCCACCCTGCGGGTACGCGGCTGCGGAGCTATGAAATTCAACCTTAGGCTGACAGATTCGGATTCACTCGGCACATCCTGAGTGCCTCGCCGTCCGGGCAACCTGCGGTTGTTCAAGTCGGCTATCCTGCCGATTTGTCTGCCTCAGCTGCCAGTCTCGTTGTTGCCTGCAGGGACGCAGGTATGACGTTGTTGTCGGGAGCTGAGAGCGGCTGATGGCTCGACCCTGTGGGCCTTTTTTCAGTCTGAGTTTCATCGGTTCAGAAGGGGCTTTGGCGTCATTCTGATGCTTTGATTGCCGTTTCAAGCCTTTCAAAAGAATGCCTGTTTACCCACGAAAGTCAGTATGTAGCACGGTGGAAGCCGACCACAGGGACGTGGGAAGTGCCGTTGTTGCAAGAGCCTTCAACTGCCTGCCTGCAGGCGATCTTTTGGCCAGCACTGTCTGCCGGTCGCAACAACTAACTGGGTTATAGCCAAATAAAGGCAGAGGGCTCTGAGGCTATCCAGATTATTGGGTTAATAATTCGGGGAGGAAGGGCGGGAATGGAGCCACCGAATCATCGGTTTATTATGCTGTATAGATTTCAATTATCGGCGTGAGGGATACCCGCATCAAAGGTCAGACCTAAGCCTTATGCATTTGAATCCAAACTTTTTGAATCCAATGTTTTTTCGAATTGCGGCAATAAACTATAGGGTCCTTGATAGCTGTGCACTAGATTTGAGCGGCGAGAGGTATCTAACGACAAGTTCCTGCCGCTCATCGCTTAAACCTATCGAGCCAGAACCATCGGTTTATTCCTCGGGCTGGAAGGGTGGCAGGAATGGCTTCCTCTGAGTCTTCATCTCTCTGGGTTGCATCATCTCGAAGGCGCTGAATTCGACCCGATCGATGGTCCCACTTTCATCCTGATCGATCTCCGACCACCGCTTGCTCAGCTCTCGGTCTCGGCTGGCTTCGGTTGCGGACAAGCGACCATCTCGATTTTGATCCAGTGCTTCAAACGATGACAGTCCCTTTTCTCCCGCCATGCTGCCAGCAGAGAGCAACAGCAGGGTCGAGAAGCCTGCAAATTTGACCAGTTGACAAGATTTCATGATATTAACTCTCTTTGTTGGATAGATTATTATTTCGTATTGTTTATTGCTGGAATCGTGCCAACCTCTCTTCACTTAAGTGAATCAAATAGCTAGCGGGTTGCGGTAGGAACCGGATGCCCCCTGAGTGAGCCGATGTGTTACGAATAGATAACAGTTTTTTGGAACTGTTTTTAATTATCTGAAAGATAGAGTTAATTTTTGTTATCTTTCAGAAAAAGCGAATCAAGTCCAAGCTCTGACTTCAGCCTTGTCCCTCATCCCCAAGCAACACCCGATCCACAAACGTCCTCAGCAACGCATTCGATTCCGGCGTTTCCACCGCGCTATCGAGCACCTGCTGCAGCTGATCGTCACCGCTTGTGTATTTATCCTTAAAAATCGTGAGGCGTTTGACGAGTATGGCTTTAGAGACTTCCGGGTGAAACTGGGTGGTCCAGAAGGGGGCGGCGTCGACTTTAAAGGCGTGGTTACAGGCAGCGGTAAAGGCCAGCGCCGTGCAGCCCCGGGGGACGGTCAGGGCGCGCTCCCGATGTACGGAGACCGCCATAAAACCGTCAGGAACGTCTCTATACAGCGGATCACTGCGCGCCTGGGCTGTCAGTGATATCGGCAGAGTGCCCATCTCGAACTGCTGCTCATCGCGGACAATCTCGACGCCCAGCGCCTGGGCTGCCAGCTGATGCCCGAAGCAGGAGGCGAAGACCGGCAGGCGGATCGCGATGCAGTGGCGTAGCAGTGCCTGGGCGGGGTCTACGAAGGGGTAGAGGGCAGCGTCCATCACACTGGCTTCACTGGAGCCGCCGACGTACAGGGCATCAAAACCCTGGACCACCCCGGTGCCAAACACCGGGGTATCAAACAGGTTCAGCACCCGGAATTGGCTCACTGCCAGGCCGCTAAACCGGGCAAAGCTGTGCAGCTCTTCGTGGCGCGTCGCCGCATCGTTTCGAATCTGCAGCAGCAGGATCCGTAGCCTGGAGCGCACCGGGACAAGTCTGGCAGAGCGATCCTCAGGGGCCATACGAAATCTCCATCCGACAGCCGTTTAAAAGCCTGAACGAGGTTACTGATGACCCTGATAGTACGGCTCAGGCCAACTGCGGGATTCAGTCCTCGCCGCTATTGCGCGCCAACTGTTTGCGCAGGGTCGGAGGCAGGCCGCGCAGGGTCAGGGTATCGGTCGCGGCATCGTAGAGCACCTGCTCACCCAGCAAGGCGTCGGAGAAGCTCAGACTCAAGCCTTTCATCGAGCCGCTGTAACGCACAAACCGCTGTAGTCCGCGCTTGTCGGGGTGGATCTCGTTGCCCAGCTCGCTCCCTGGCGTTGCGGCCTGCTCGCCGACGTAGTTGTAAAACTTGTCAGGGTCGGCGGTATCGATCACACAGGAGAGTTCTTTGAGCTGGACCCGCTCGCCGGAATCGACCCGCTCCTGACAGTACTCATAGGCGCGCTGCTTGGTATCCGAGGTCTCTTTGACCGGCAGTTGCTCGGTATTGCAGTAATCGTTAAAGACCTTAAGCAGGGTCTGGGTCTGCTCTTTGGAATCGCTCTCCTCGGTCGCGCCCAGGCAGTTCCGAAAGGCCTGATTGATCCCCTTGCCTGTTCTGGAACGCACCAGCGACAGATATTGCTCAGCATCGGCACGCTGCCACTGCTGCAGATCGATACGGGCACCGAGCTGCACCTTGCCGACGTCCAAGTGCTGGGAATCGGTGAGTTCCAGCTGCTCATCGATTACGATCGCCGGGCTGCTGCTCAAAAGTAGCACCAGCAGCTGCTCTGCATCGAGCACCTGCATTTTGGCAACCAGCAGGTAGCCATCGACCGCTTCGGTCTGCTGATCCAGCTCTGCCTTGAAACGTTCGGCCAGCTGACGACTGAGCTGGGCAAAATCGACCTCATCGGTCAGACAGGCCTTTAACCAGTGACTGAACGGGTAGCTTTGAGTATCCGCCTCAAAGCCGCCATAGATCTTGCCCGAACGATTATTATAGCTGGCGCTCAGTTTACCGATCAGCGTTTCAACCGAGTCGGTGATCGGCAGCACCGTCAGCCGGGGCGATAGCTGTACCGGCTCGCCCTCCTGTTTGTTGAGGTAATGCACAATCGCCTGAGTTACCGCCATCTTTTTTCTCCAAAGGGCACCTGAGTACCCTGATTAAAAACGGCGGCCATTATGCCAGAGGCTGAGGTTTGATTGTAGGTTGGCCATCGGGGAGTGCCAACCCACAGGGTATTTCTTTTGTAGGTTAGGCTTTAGCCTGACGCAGCCTGCTCCTTGCTAGCCTTGTCGGACTGAAGTCCGACCTACAAACATACTGGGGTCAAACATACTGGCCCCAGTTTGAAAGCCTGACGATGGAGGCACCTTGCAACCTTGTCGGACTGAAGTCCGACCTACAGGCTAATCGGCAAACACCACGGTGCGGTGACCGTGCAGAGATACGCGCTTTTCGATGTGATAACGCACGGCCTTTGTCAGCGTCAGCGCTTCGACGTGCTGGCCTTTGGCCACCAGATCTTCGGGGTAATGGCTGTGATCCACCGCCTGGACACCCTGAGTGATAATGGGTCCCTCATCGAGGTCACTATTGACGTAATGGGCGGTGGCGCCCACCAGTTTGACCCCTTTGGACCAGGCCTGGTGGTAGGGCTTGGCGCCTTTAAAGCCGGGCAGCAGGGAATGATGGATATTGATCGCCCGACCACTCAGCTTCTTGCACAGGTTGTCGGACAATACCTGCATGTAGCGCGCCAGTACCACCAGTTCGCAGCCGTGCTCCTGGATCAGCTCCCACACCTTGGCTTCTTGCTCAGGCTTAGTCTCGGCGCTGACCGGCAGATGGTAATAGGGAATACCGTGCCAATCCGCTAAATGCTGCAGGTCGGCATGGTTGGAGATGATCAGAGGGATCTCGATATCCAGTTCCCCGGTCCGGTATTGATAGAGCAGATCATTGAGACAGTGAGCGTACTTGGAGACCATCACCGCCACCCGGGGCTTACTCTGAGGCGCCTTGAGCTGCCATTGCATCCCGAACGCCTTAGCGCGCGGTTCAAACTCGGCATTAAACTGCTCGGGATCGAAGTTATCATCGAGCGGATAGAACTCTACCCGCAGACTGAAATGGTCCACTTCCTGGTCGTCGAAGGACTGAATCTCACCGACATAGTGCTGGCTATCCGCCAGAAAGCGGGTGACCACATCCACGGTGCCCAGCTGACTGGGACAGTGTGCCGTCAGTATCCAAAAATTCTTTTTTCGTTTCATCGGATCGTTTCTCAGTTCAAAGGGCGGCTTGCGCTGCTGGTACTGATGATGAAGACAGAGATCACCCCGGTCGCCGACCGGGGTGGGGGTCACTCAGCCGCGAACAACAAGGCCGTATTCCGCACTGGCATCCTGTAACCAGAGCCAGATGTAGTCGGCAAAACTACGGCGAATCACCAGTTCCCAGCTCTGTTCGCCGGTGCGACGGATCACCGCCTGCGCCTTGGCAAAGGTGGTCGAGACCACCTTACCGACCGGAAACTGGCTGGCGTGAAAGTCGTAGCCGGTGCTTTTCTTCAGCACGTTGACCGCGTCCTTACCGGTGAGCATCAGTACGGTCTGACCGCCGGAGACATTGACGATGGCAACGTGGCCGTCGATCTGCTCTCGTAGCCGCTGCTCTAGGCCGAAGGCCTCCGCACCCGGAACGATCAGCAGCCACTCATCGGGAGAGATCCAACGGACCGACGCCTCGCCGGCCTCCGCGCTCTGCAGCGGTTCGGGCAGCGCGAAGCCCATCACCTCGGCAAAGCCCTTAACGAAGGCGCTGCTCTCTAAGGATCCTCGTAGTACCAAATGGCCCAGCTGCTGCCGTTCCTGCACCTGGATACCGCCTTCAGTCGGACCCTTGCTGGCCATAGAGGCCAGATCCGCATGGTAGAGCGGACTCTCCGCTCGGGGTCCCTGCTGCCCCGGCAGCTGATCCAGCTGGGCGCAGACAGGCCTGGTGGCGGTTTCAGCAGAGACTGATTCTTTGTCGATCGTTGTTTGCTCAGACACTTTGACGCTCTCCTTTGGGATCCAGAAAGACCGGATTGCAAATTTCGGCTTCGATCACGCTGCCGTCGGGCTGTGGGTAGTAGACGGTCTCGCCCATACGTTCATGGCCTCCGCGAATAAAGCCCATCGCGATGCTGTGATCCAGGCAGGCGCTGTAGTAGCTGGAGGTCACATGCCCCAGCATGGTCATCGGGATCGGCTGATTCGGATCCGCGACGGCCTGCGATCCTTCGGGAATCACGGTCTGGGGATTTTTGGTCTTGAGCCCCACCATCTGCTTACGCTCGGCCTTGGTACAGTCTTCCCGGGCCATGCCACGCTTGCCGACATAACTAAAGGGTTTCTGGTTGGACACACACCAGCTCATGCCCAGGTCTATCGGGGTCACCGAGCCGTCCGTATCCTGGCCTGCAATGATAAAGCCCTTCTCTGCCCGCAGCACGTGCATGGTCTCGGTACCGTAAGGCGTCAGGTTGTACTTGGCCCCCACCTCGAACAGTTTCTCCCAGACCTGCATGCCGTAGTTGGCCTGCACGTTCACCTCAAAAGAGAGTTCACCGGTAAAGGAGATCCGGAATACCCGTGCCGGAACACCCGCCACGGTACCCGTTTTCCAATCCATAAATTTGAAGTTGTCTTTGCTCAGATCGATATCGTCGGTCAGTTCGGCCAGCAGCTTGCGGCTGTTCGGACCGGAGATGGTCAGGGTCGACCAGTGATCGGTCACGCTGTTGAAATACACCTCCATATCCGGCCATTCGGTCTGGTGATAGAGCTCCAGCCATTCCAGCACGCCGGCTGCACCACCGGTGGTGGTGGTCATAATGAAATGGTTATCCGCCAGACACGCCGTTACGCCGTCGTCGAACACCATGCCATCTTCACGGCACATCAGACCGTAGCGGCATTTACCGATCGCCAGCTTGGCCCAGGCGTTGGAGTAGATCCGCCCGAGAAATTCACGGGCATCTTTACCCTGGATATCGATCTTCCCCAGGGTGGAGGCATCCAGAATACCGGCGCTGTCACGCACCGCCTTGCATTCGCGATTAAGAGAGTCCTGCATCGACTCTCCGGACTGCGGAAAATACCAAGGACGCTTCCACTGACCGACATCTTCGAATGCGGCCCCCTGCTCCAGATGCCAGCGGTGCATGGCGCTGTAGCGCTTGGGATCGAACAGCTCACCGCAGTGACGGCCGGCGATCGCACCGAAGGTGATCGGCGTGTAGTTGGGACGGAAGATGGTCGTGCCCGTCTCCGGGATGGTCTTGTTCATCGACCTGGCAGCGATTGCCATGCCGTTGATATTACCCAGCTTGCCCTGATCGGTACCAAAACCCATCGCGGTATAACGCTTGACGTGCTCGATCGATTCGAAGCCTTCGCGAGTCGCAAGTTCAATACCTGCGGCCGTCACATCGGTCTGATAATCGACAAACTGCTTGGGCGCCCGGCTGGTCGACTTGGTATGAGGCACCAGGAACAGGGTCATCACCGGCCCTTCGGGCTCCTCGGTGGTGGTCGCCGGCTCGACCGGCGCGGCGGCTGGCTCTCCAAATCCTGCGTTAGCGGCGGCGACGGCGCCGCTATGAACGCCCTCATCCAGACAGGCACTGAGGCGATAGCTGCCGTTGATGGCGCCGGCGGTCAGCTGCTTCTGCACGGTCTTGCCGGGCACAAACGCCTGCACATCATCGCGCCACTCGGGACGACTGCCGGTATGGCAGGACAGGTGGACCGCAGGGCTCCACCCTCCCGCACTGGCCATGGTATCGCAGCTCAGCTTACGGACATCGCCGCTCACCTTATCACCGCTGGCATTGATCGCGGCGACCATCACCGCGGACACCCGCTTACTGCCTTTTACCTCGATCACGGCAGAGCCTTTGATCACCTTGATACCCAGCTTCTGGGCGGTCAGCACGCACTGACCCACAGGGGCGGGACGGGTATCGACGATGGCCACCACCTTGCGGCCGGCTTGGTGCCAGTCAAACGCGGCCTTGTAGCCCTGATCGCTGGTCGTCATCAACACCAGCTCTTTACCGGGAACAACCGCATAACGCTTGATATAGTTCGATACCGCCGAGGCCAGCATACAGCCGGGCACATCGTTATTGCCGTACACCAGCGGCCGTTCGATCGCACCGGTCGCCAACACGACCCAGCCTGCCCGGACCCGGTGCATACGCTGGCGAACCTGGCCTTTAGGCGCCAGGTCCGTGAGATGATCGGTACAACGCTCGTGAATCGTCAGGAAGTTGTGATCATGGTAACCGTTGACTGTCGAGCGGGGCAGCAGCATCACATTGTCCATGCCTTGCAGCTCTTCGACCACGGTACGCACCCAGTCGGATGCCGGCTGCCCATTGATGCTCTCATCGCTGTGCAGCAGCATGCCGCCGAATTCGGCCTGCTCGTCGGCCAGGATCACCCGGGCACCGGTGCGGGCCGCGCTCAGTGCCGCTGACAGACCGGCAGCCCCTGCACCGACCACCAGCACATCGGTGTGCTGATGCATATGATCGTAGGTATCCGGGTCATTCTCGGTCGGCGAACGACCCATGCCGGCGGCCTTACGAATAAATTTTTCGTAGGTGGTCCACAGCGATTCCGGGTACATAAAGGTCTTGTAGTAGAACCCCGGCGGCATCATCCGCCCACCGACCTTGCCGAGATAGCTCATCATGTCATTGTCGGTACTGGGCCAGCCATTGGTCGATTTCGCCACCAGGCCGTCGAATAGCTCCTGCTGAGTCGCCCGGACGTTAGGTACCTGAGTCGCCTCGGTCGCACCCAGCTGCAGCACCGCATTGGGCTCGTCGGCACCGGCGGCGATAATGCCCCGCGGACGACTGTATTTAAAACTACGGGCGATCACATCGACGCCATTGGCCAGCAAGGCAGAGGCCAGGGTATCTCCCTGGAAACCCGGATACTGAGTGCCGTTGTACGCAAAGCTCACCGGCTTGGAACGATCGATTCGCCCGCCGGCTTGGAGACGGTTTTGTTGGGTCATGCTGTTGTTATGCATAAGAGGCGCCTCATTGATCAGCCGTGGCTAAAACACTGGGCTGAGTGCCCATCTTGTAGGTTTCTTTGATCTCGTAAGTCTGGGTATCGCGCGTTATATTGAAAAACTTGCGACAGCCGGTGCCGTGCACCCAGAGTTCGTGGTGAATCCCACGCGGGTTTTCACGGAAGTAGAGGTACTCGCCCCACTCCTTATCGGTACAGTTCTCAGGATCCTTCGGGCGGGCAAGATGGGCCTGACCCTTGGCGTGGAACTCTTCCTCTTCGCGATGTTCTTCGCAGTAAGGGCAATAGATATAAAACATCGATCTCTCCTCGGGTCAGTGGGCTACGCCTGCGGCGCCGTGTTCATCGATCAACGACCCGTCATAGAAACGGAACATGGAGAACGGCTTCGCCAGCGGGTGCGCCTCACCCTTGGCTAGGGTTGCTGCAAACACGTGGCCTGACCCCGGCGTGGCCTTGAAACCACCGGTTCCCCAGCCACAGTTGAAGAACAGGTTCTCTACGGGAGTCGCCGATATAATCGGACAGGCATCAGGACAGGTATCGACGATGCCGCCCCATTGGCGGTTCATCCGCACCCGACTGAAGATCGGAAACATCTCGACGATCGCCTGCACCGTGTGTTCGACGGTGTGGTAGGCCCCACGTTGGCCGTAGCCGTTATAGCCGTCGATACCGGCACCGATCACCAGATCGCCCTTATCGGACTGAGACACATAACCGTGCACGTGGTTGGACATCACCACCGTATCCAGGATCGGTTTGATGGGCTCTGAGACCAGCGCCTGCAGTGGATGGGATTCCAACGGCAGGCTGAAGCCGGCCATCTTCGCCAGCACACTGGAGTTACCCGCCACCACACAACCGACCCGATCGGCCTTGATGGTGCCGTGCTGCTTAGTCTCGACACCGATGGCGGCACCGTCTTCCATTAGGATATCCACCACCTCACACTGCTGAATCAGATCGACACCCAGCTGATCGGCGGCACGGGCATAACCCCAGGCCACCGCATCATGACGGGCGACACCGGCACGCGGTTGCCAGGACGCACCCATCACCGGATAACGGGCATTCCCCGAGCAATCCAGGATAGGAACGATCTCCGAGACCTGCTGGGCATCCAACACTTCGCCATCGATGCCGTTAAGGCGGTTGGCATTCACCCGGCGTTCTATATCACGCATATCCTGAAGGGTGTGACCCAGATTGAGCACCCCGCGCTGGGAGAACATGACGTTATAGTTTAGGTCCTGTGACAGGCCTTCCCATAGTTTCATGGCATGCTCATAAAGATGCGCCGCCTCGTCCCACAGGTAGTTGGAGCGCACGATGGTGGTGTTACGGGCGGTGTTACCGCCACCCAGATAGCCCTTCTCAAGCACCGCAACATTGGTAATACCGTGGACTTTGGCCAGGTAATAGGCGGTCGCCAGACCATGGCCGCCGCCACCGACGATAATGACATCATATTTTTTCTTCGGCTTGGGGTTACGCCACACCCGCTGCCAGTTTTCGTGGTGACTCAGGGCGTGTTTAAACAGCCCAAAACCCGAGTATTTATTCATAATGTTATCTCTTAATGGTCCATAACCCAGGTTTCGGAGGGGGTATGGCGTTGGTTCCGGTGGAGCCAATCAACACTCGATGATGTTGACCGCCAGTCCGCCCCGAGATGTTTCTTTGTATTTATCCAGCATGTCGCGGCCGGTCTCCTTCATCGTGAGGATCACCTTATCCAGCGACACGAAGTGTTCACCGTCGCCGCGCAGCGCCAACGAGGCGGCATTAATCGCCTTAACAGACCCCATCGCATTACGCTCGATACAGGGCACCTGCACCAGCCCGCCGATGGGATCGCACGTCAGCCCCAGGTTATGCTCCATGCCGATCTCGGCCGCATTCTCGACCTGAGCAGGTGTTCCGCCGGTGACCTCGGCCAGACCCGCCGCCGCCATCGCACAGGCCGAACCTACTTCGCCCTGGCAGCCGACTTCGGCACCGGAGATAGAGGCGTTTTCCTTGAAGAGAATACCGATGGCCGCGGCCGTCAGTAGGAAGCGGATCACCCCCTCTTCACTGGAGTTGGGGCAGAAATGCACGTAGTAGTGCAGCACCGCCGGAATAATGCCGGCCGCACCGTTGGTCGGTGCGGTGACCATACGACCGCCGGCCGCATTTTCCTCGTTAACCGCCAGCGCATAGAGGTTGACCCAGTCCAGCGCCCCCAGCGACGGGGTGATCATATCCATCCGGGTCCGGTTATTCAGGTCTCTGTACAGGGCTGCCGCCCGGCGCTTAACCTTGAGTCCACCGGGCAGGATCCCCTCATTGCGGGTACCGCTCTTGACGCACTCCTTCATCACGCCCCAGAGCTTCAGGATCTCTGTACGTATCTCATCTTCGGTGCGCCAGACCTGCTCGTTCTGCATCATCACATCGGCGATGGATAGCCCGGTTTCCCGACAGATTTTCAATAGCCCCGCACCGGTTCGAAACGGGTAGGGCAGCTCGGTGGTATCGGCGACGATACGGTCCGCACCGGCAGCCGCCTCATCAACAACAAAGCCGCCGCCGACCGAGTAGTAGATCCGCTCGCTGACCAGCAAACCGGCTTTATCAAACGCGGCAAAGCTCATGCCGTTGGCATGAAAGGGTAGCGACTCTTTCCGGTGGTAGATCAGATCCGTTTTTTCCTGGTACGCGACGCTATGGTGTCCGGCTAGGTTCAACTGCCCAGTTTCGGTGATTACCTGAGTGCGGGGCTGCACGATATCCGGATCGATCGTCTCGGGCAGATGGCCTTCAAGGCCCAGCAATACCGCAGGGCCAGAACCGTGTCCCTTGCCAGTGGCGCCCAGAGAGCCGTACAGCTGAATCTGAACCCGGGCAACCCGGTCCAGCAGCCCCTCGTTTTCCAGCGCAGTCACATACACCTGGGCGGCCTTCATCGGCCCCACGGTGTGGGAGCTGGATGGACCGATACCGATCTTCAGCATGTCAAACAGACTAATCGCCATTGCCAAACCCTTTCTTATGCCACCCGGACAGGCCGGGTGTTGTTGTTATTGCTTTTTATTACTCTTTATTGTTCTTTATTACTGCCTACTAGCCGTATGCAGGGAAGTCGGCACAGAGGGCACTGACTTTCAGCTTCACTGAGGCGATAACCTGGTCGACTTCAGCACTCTCAGAACCCGAGGCCTGCATCGCATCGAGGATGTCCGCGATCCAACCGGTCAGCTCACGACATTGCGTCTCTTGCATGCCACGGGTGGTGATCACCGGTGAGCCTATACGCAGGCCTGAGGTGACGAAGGGCGACTGCGGGTCGCTGGGCACGGCATTCTTATTGACGGTGATGCAGGCACGACCCAGCGCCGCATCGGCCGCCTTACCGGTCAGCCCCTGTTTGATCAGGCTGAGCAGAAACAGGTGGTTCTCGGTACCGCCCGAGACGACATCGTAGCCACGCTCGATAAACACCCCAGCCATCGCCTGGGCATTCTTGATCACCTGCGCCTGATACACCTTAAACTCAGGCTCCAGCGCTTCTTTAAACGCCACGGCCTTGGCCGCGATCACATGCATCAGCGGGCCACCCTGGCCGCCGGGGAACACGGCGGAGTTGAGTTTCTTCTCCAGCCCCTTCTCTTCAGAGCCCGGATTGGACTTACAGAGTATCAAACCACCCCGAGGACCGCGCAGGGTCTTGTGGGTCGTGGTGGTCACGACATCGGCAAACGGCAACGGATTCGGATACAGGCCCGCCGCGATAAGACCCGCTACATGAGCCATATCGACAAACAGATAAGCACCGACCTCATCCGCGATCTGACGGAAGCGCGCCCAGTCGATGATCTGCGAATACGCCGAGAATCCCGCCACGATCATCTTGGGTTGATGCTCGCGCGCCAGGGCGTCGACCTGGTCGTAATCGATCCTGCCGGTCGCCTCATTCAGACCATACTGAACCGCGTTGTAGAGCTTGCCGGAAAAGTTGACGTGCGAACCATGGGTCAGGTGACCGCCGTGGGCCAGGCTCATGCCCAGCACCGTATCACCCGGCTTGACCAGCGCTAGATACACCGCCGCATTAGCCTGAGAGCCCGAGTGTGGCTGGACGTTGGCGTAATCGGCGCCGAACAGTTCTTTGGCACGATCGATCGCCAGCTGCTCGACCACATCGACATGCTCGCAGCCGCCGTAGTAACGCTTACCCGGGTAACCTTCGGCGTACTTGTTGGTTAGCGAGGTGCCCTGGGCTTGCATCACCCGCGGGCTGGTGTAATTCTCGGAGGCGATCAGTTCGATATGATCCTCCTGACGAACGGTCTCGTGCTGTATTGCCGCCCAAAGTGCCGGATCGAAGCTTTCGATGTTGTCGCTTTTGCTGAACATTATTTTTATTCTCCTGTTCGGGCAGCCGTGCTGACCAACACTATAGATATATCTGAAAGTCCTGAAATAAGCGACCGTCACCCTTGATGGAGCCATCATAAGGAGCGCAGCCGCAACGCGACTGCCTGACAGCGCCCGATTCTTCCAATTTACGACAGGCTTGGGGTGAATGTGATAGCCGCATTGCAGTACGACGACGCTATCGTGCAAACTTGTTAAAATCTGTAAATGCGATGTAAACAGATCTGCGAGATGCCGCTTATGTTGGCAGTTTATAAACATTAATAAAAAAAGGACCCTAACGCTATAGGTCCCGACAAGGCGCGCACTATGCATACCGATATTCTCCCCCCCTGTGTCAGGATCGTCGTTGTCGATGACGACAGGATTACCCGCGAGTGTTTACAGAGCTACTTTGAAACGGAAGGTTATAGGGTATTCTGTGCTGAGAGCGCAGAACAGGCAGAGAGCATAGTGCGCAGCGAGCCGATCGACGTCATCTTGCTGGACATCCGCCTGCCGGGTAAAGATGGTCTGACGCTCACGCGCGAACTTCGCGTTAGCAGCGAGGTCGGCATCATTCTGGTTACCGGACGCCAGGACGACGTTGATCGTCTGATCGGGCTGGAGTGTGGGGCCGATGACTATATCACCAAGCCCTTCAATCCCCGCGAGATCCTGGCTCGCACCAAGAACCTGGTACGCCGTGTCCGCCACTACAACAGCGCCAAACCCAGCAACGCCCTGCCCCAGAGTTTCAAGCAGTTTGATCGCTGGACGCTGAACATCGACCGGCGCCAGCTGCTTGACGAACAACAGCAAACCACCCAGCTGACCGAGGGTGAATTCCAGCTGCTGAGCTGCCTGATCAACCACGCTGGCCAGGTAATGACCCGGGAACAGATTCTGGAGCAGATTCGCAACCGGGAATGGGTGTCCAGCGATCGCACCGTCGATGTATTAATCGGACGAGTACGGCGAAAGCTGGGCGACGATCCTACCAATCCAACCCTTATTCTGACGGTGCACGGTGCCGGCTACCTGTTCACCCCGCGCCCCTCTGATAAGCGATGAACGCCAGCGAAAGCACCTTAGGAAGAACCTTAGTAAGACCCTTAGGAATCATCCTCTGGCTGCTGGTTAGTTACTCTGGCGTTAGCCTGGGCCAAACCCTCACCGCCTGCGGCCACCCTTTCTACCCGCCCGTGTCCTGGATTCAGAAGGGGAAGCTACAGGGGCTGGCACCAGCGATCACTGAACTTTTATTCAACGAACTAGGCTATAAGATCAACTTGAAGGCGGATAGCAATTGGAAGCGCTGTTTACGCCAAATCGAACAAGGCAAGACCGATATCGTCGTCGCCGCCTATCGCATCACCCGCCGCGAACGTTACCTGCACTACAGCAGCCAACCGGTCATCGCCGACCCTGTTACCCTGTTTATTAACCGGGATAAACCCTTTTCATTTAACCGGCTCGATGACCTGCATGGAAAGACGGCGGGGCTGCTGCTCGGCGATAGTTTTGGCGATGCGTTTGACGGCTACCTGCTCGATAACAACCCCATCGAATATGTATCAAGCGGCCAACAAAATTTTGCCAAGCTGGCGCTGGGGCGGATCGATTTCATGCCACTGGGACAGCTCAGCGGCGAACTTCAGAGCAGAAAACTGGGCTTTTATCCGCAGATCATCCCGCTGAATCGGGTCATTAGTACCGAGACCTACTACCTCGCCGTGGGCCGCAACAGCGACCTGGTCAAGCATCTTCCCTATATCAACCGCCGTTTGCAGGAGATGCGCCAAGACGGCACCCTTGAACGCTTAACCGAACAGCAAAGTCAGCGCTACCTAACACCCTGATACACAGACGCACCCTTTGGAGAAACAGATGCGCCATCTGCTGACCATAACGCTTCGCCGCCTGACCAACTATACCCGGGAACATCCCCTGGGTTACCGGATGATACTGTACGTGACGGCCAGCAGCTTTATTTTCATCATACTCTCTACCGCCTTGCAGCTGACGCTGGATTATCGCCGCGAGCTACGCACAGTCGACCACCAGGCCACATTAATCCAGACCAGCTACCTGGCCTCGCTGGCCAAGAGTTTATGGGATCTGGATCGGGCTCAGATCGAGCTGCAACTCAAGGGCATTCAAAGCCTGCCCGATGTGATGCACCTGAACCTCCGCTACACCAACGCCCAGGGTGCGGCCCTGATTCCGACAGGCACTCCCCCGCAAGCTGGTCACCGCGTCCAGCGACAGGCGTTCAGCCTGATCCACACCACCGTAGGCGCTCAGCCTCACCCGCTTGGACAGCTGGAGGTCGTCTTCGACATGCAGGCGCTCGACCACCGGGTCTGGAAGAACGGCTTCGGCACCCTTCTCAGCCAAACCCTGCTGGTATTACTGATCGTGGTGGTGATCCTGGTAATTTTCTATCGTCAGATCACCCGCCACCTGGAAGCCATGGCGGATTACAGCCGCCAGATCGGTGCTGGCGAGTTGGGACAGTGCCTGAATCTGGACCGGCGTCGGCCGCATCGTCCCGACGAACTCGACCAGCTGGCCGCAGCATTAAACGAGATGCGCCAGGCTATTCGGCAGGAGATGAATCAACGCCAGCAGCAGGAGCAGGCGCTGCGCTACAACCGTGACCAGCTTCAGCAGCGGGTTGAGCGACGCACCCGGAGTCTGCAGACCGCCAAGGAGGTCGCCGAGGACGCCAATAACGCCAAGTCCCGATTTCTCTCCACCCTGAGTCATGAAATCCGCACGCCGATGAACGGCATGTTGGGGATGATTCAATTGCTGGAGAAGAGCGCGCTGAGCACCACACAACGTGACCAGCTGTGCCTGCTGCATGATTCCACCGACGCCCTACTGGAAACCTTCGATCAGGTGCTGCACTACGGCCGTCTGGCCGAGGGTGCCTATATTGCCGACGACGCCCACTTCTCGCTGCAACGGCTGCTCAACAACCTGATCACGCTGATGACCCCTGAGGCCAACCGCAAAGGCCTCCGCTTAGTGCTCGATATGGATCCTGCCACGGCCGATGAGCGCTTCGGTGCGGCGGGCAGTCTGCGCCAGATACTCAGCAACTTACTGGCCAACGCCATCAAATTTACCGACAGGGGTTCGGTCCGCCTCAACGTCCGCCCACCAAGCGGCTCCGGTGATAAGCAATGGCTAAGAGTTGAGGTACAGGACACCGGCATCGGCATCGAGCCAGCACAGCACGAACATATCTTCGAGCGTTTCAGCCAAGCCGACGACAGCATCACTCGGCGCTTTGGCGGTACAGGCCTGGGGCTGACCATCTGCAAAGCGTTGGCGACGGCGCTCGGCGGCGAGCTGGGACTCACCAGCACAGCCGGCTACGGCAGCCTGTTCTGGCTCGAACTCCCGCTTAGGATCGAATCAGCGCCGCAAATCGACAACCGACCTGCGCCGCCAGCAAGCACGCCCAAACGCATCTTGCTAGTCGAGGATGTGGTGATCAATCAGCAGGTCGTGATCGGCCTGCTGGAACACCAGCACCACCGCGTGACCGTCGCCAGCGATGGCCAGCAAGCGCTGGAGATCAGCCAGCAACAGGGCTTCGATCTGATTCTGATGGATATGCATCTACCTGGCCTGAGCGGCCTGGAGATCAGCCATCGAATCAAGGCCGACCTTGAGTCCGTCAACCGCCACACCCCCATCGCCGCACTGACCGCCAGCGTCAGGCCCGACGATATCCATCGCTATCTCGATGCCGGGCTGAGCCATGTGATTGCCAAGCCGGTCAGAGAGCACCAGCTGCTGCGCGTCGTCGCCAATCCCTCCGCGCCGGCGGACAAACTGGCCGTCAACAACAGGCCATCGCAAACGCCACTGGTGGATGAAGCCGTGGTAGAAACCCACCGCCAGCTACTGGGCGATAATAAGTTGATCGCGCTGATGCACAGCTTCTGTGAACTGCATGACGAGCTCTGGCCCGTGCTGCAGAGCAGCCTGGCGGCGCAGGACCCCTTCGACAGCGCTGAGATCGCCCACAAGCTGGCCGGTGCCTGCGATACCCTGGGCTTCAGCCGGGCAAGTGCGGTGTTACGCGAGCTGGAGGCTACAGCCGAATCGCTAGCGGCAGAAGGTGCCCTCCCCGCCGCGACGACACTCGATCAGGTAATGCACGCCACACGAGAGGCGTCCCGCGTCTATTCCCGACCAGCCTCCTAGCCACTTGGCGGTCATTAACGACGCCTTTGAATCCTGTTTCTAAAAATACCGGCCATACGAGCGACCACCCACAAGACCACCTCAGAATAAGGCAGACTTAAAAGCACTCAACTGGCGTATTTACCGCAGAAAACGGCGCTCAGGAACATCCCCCCTCGCCCTCAGCCGTTAACATCCATGCCATCTGCGCTAACGTGGATTAACGTACTTGTCGAAGCACACCTACAGGAAAACAATTATGACGATCACCTATCGCGCCGCTGAAATACCTGCCGAAGAACTTACTGAAAAGCTTCTCGAGCAACCGACTGCCGAGTCATTATCCGGTGATATTAAGACCCGCAGCCAGGTGTTCTACCAGACCGATGAGCAAAAGATCACATCCGGCACCTGGGAGTGCGAGCCAGGTCGTTCTCGCTGGGAATTTACCACTCGCGGAGAAGTCATCTATGTATTATCAGGGCGAATGACCGTAGAACGCGATGGCGAAGAAGCTGTAGAACTCACTACCGGCTCGAGTGCGGTCTTTCCCGTCGGCTGGTGTGGCACCTGGACGGTGCACGAAACCTTGCGCAAAGTTTTCGTCATCTACGGCGCCTGAACTGACCTAGCATTTCAGGAAGTTTGAGGGGCAGAGGGCAGGCTTTATATTTAGCATATCAAATGTAGGGCCTGACCCCCTGTCTTTCCTGTCTTTCTGTGACCCCCTGCCTTTCTGTTGTTGCGGCAGTTAATTCTGCATTACTGTTTTTGCCATCAAGCGAGATTCCGCCTCCCGGCGGCTTCATTTCTTTGTAGCGACAAAGAAAGCGAAGCAAAGGCCGCTCCTGGCCATCCATGGCCCCCCGGCATTCGAACATCCCTGTCCATCAAAGCGCCCCCTACTAAACAGCCCTGCGGGTACGCGCCTGCGGCGCTATGAAATCCAGCCTGAGGCTGACAGATTCGGCATCCTGCCTCAGCTGCCAGTCTCGCCATTGCCTGCAGGGACGCAGGTATGCCGTTGTTGTCGGGAACTGACAACGGCCAATGGCTCGACCCTGCGGGCCTTTTTCAGTCTGTATTTCATCGGTTTAGAAAGGGAATTTGGCGCCATTCTGATGGTGCTATTGCCGTTTCAAGCCTTTCAAAAAGCTACAAGATCACCTACAAAACTCAGCCTTAGCACCGTGGTAACCTGCCTGCAGGCGATCTTTTGAACAGAATGAAAGGGCTAGTCACAACAACAGATTGGTACATAGCCATAAAAAAGCCCTACTTCACCTTCTTAGGAGTGAAGCAAGGCCTGCGGCAGTACGCTTAGTTAGGTGACGGTGGCGCGATAGGCGACCAGCTCTTCATCCCAGTGCTGATCAGAGACAATAATGCCTTCGCCATCGGTAGCCCAACGCTGTTTTTCAGCCTGACTGGCTTTGGGTGAGAACCAACCGAGCCAAGCGTAGGCGAGACCTATTACCGGTGATAACCAGCAGGCAAATGCCAGGGGAATATAGAGCAGATTTTCAAGATTTCCGTCGCTGATCCCCAGGCCCAGCGCGGTAATAACAAAGGCACCACCCGCGTTCCAGGGAATTAACGGTGAAATCAGGGTACCTCCTTCTTCGATGGCACGTGACAGATTCAAGGTGGAGTAACCCATACCCCGGTACGCCGGTGCATAGGTGCGTCCAGGCAAGGCAATGGACAGGTAAGGATCGCCGGCCACCAGGTTCGTTGCTATAGAGGTGAACGTGGCCGACGTTTGCAGGCCGGCAAAGCTGCGGACTTTTTTCAATACGGCTTGAACGATCACCTCAAGAGAGCGGGTGCTTTCCAAAGCCCCCCCAAAACCCAGGGCTATCAGCACCAGGGTAATCACCCAAGTCATAGACTGAATACCGCCGCGATTAAGCAGGGTATCTATTTCACTAACGCCGGTTTCAATGCTGAAACCACTCTGCATAAAGCTAAAGACGTCATGCAGACTCTGACCCTGCATAAAAATGGCGATCAGCGCACCGGCAACCACACCGGCAAACAACGATGGCAGCGCTGGCATTTTCTTCAGCGCAAGGATAATAACCAATAAGGCAGGGAGCAGCAGCCAAGCCGATAATTCAAAATTGGCTTGCAGACCTACAGTGATGGCGTTGATTTTTTCAAACGAAACACTCTGGCTACCGATAACATTAAAACCAACGACCAGGTAAATCCCCAAGGCTATCAGCATGGCCGGTATCGTGGTTGGCAGCATGTTACGGATGTGATCAAACAGGTTGGTATCGGTCACCGCCGGCGCCAGATTGGTGGTATCGGACAGGGGGGACATCTTGTCACCAAAGAACGCACCGGACACTACCGCGCCTGCAGTCCAGTACTCGGGCACATCAAAACCGGCACCTATGCCCATCAACGCCAAGCCCACGGTACCGACGGTACCCCAGGAGGTGCCCAGCGACAGCGAGACGACCGCACACAACAACATGCTGGCGGCCAGGAACAGCTCTGGCGAAATCAGGTTCAGACCGTAATAGATAAGTACCGGCACAGTACCGCTGGAAATCCACACCCCTATCGTCATGCCGACAGTCATTAGAATGGCGATGGAAGGCAGTGCGACGCGCACAACGTGGTAAATCCCCTCTTCCATCTCATGCCAGCGAAAACCTTGCATCCAACCCAACAGGGCGGTGATGGCCAGGCCGATGGCAAGGGGTACGTGTGGGGTAAAGTCATTGTAGTAAAACAGCTGCAGACAGAGCACCCCCAGCGTCAGCAGAATGGGCAGCAACGCCAACAACAGCGTTGGTTTTGGGCTTTGAGTGGATGCACCACTACTCGGATTATTCGCCATAGGTTTGTCCTGAATTATCATTATTTTACGACAAGTCGAGACTATCACTCGGCTGTAAACCACTGATGAAATCGCTGTAAAAAGTTGTGCGAAGATGTAGCAGCCAGAAGGAGTTGTAAATTTTCGTTTACAACAAAAGACACAGAGCCTCCCTCACAAGGAAACGACTAACCTTCCCTCGTCAGGCCTTACAGAAATCCTCCTGGGATCACAGATTCTTTAGCCTCTTCACGCATTCGCGGTTAGTATCAGCATCAGGATTTCTAGGATTGGATTTATGACCGAACAGAAAGACAAGCGTCACTTCAGCACTCCACTGCGGAATACCAACAGTGCCTTCTTGCCCGTGGAAGATGCCGGTGACCGCTCGATTCAGGTCGACTTCATCCTACTCGAGCATTTTTCTCTGATGGCGTTCACCGCGGCTGTAGACGCCTTGGTCACCGCCAACCTGGTCAGCGCGACACCGCGGTTTGAATTCACCACCTATGGAATGGGATCTCTGACGGTAAAGAGCGATCTGGGCATCAATATTTCCACCAGCGGACGGATTGACCAGCTGCTGATTGACGGCAAAGAGCCACCAGAGATGCTGATCGTATGCGGTGGTTTTCGCTGCTCCCTCACCGAAAATCCGCTCCTGAGCGCCAAACTCAAATCCGCCGTGCGCAAAGGCACCCTGATGGGTGCCCTGTGGAACGGCGCTGTGCCGCTGGCCCAGGCAGGCCTGCTCGATGACCAGGACTGTGCCCTGCACCCGGATAATCACGCGTATTTAAGAGAGCATTTTCCCCGCGTCCAGGTCTCAGAGCGGGTGCTGGTGGTCAATGAGAACAGAGCGACCAGCGCGGGGCCCAACAGCGCCCTGGAAATGATGCTGATGCTGATCGAAAGATCACAGGGTAAAGACCGGGTACGGGCGGTTCGTGAAATACTCAGCAGCGATCAGGTCGCAGAAAGCCGGGACCAGGAGTTGCTGCCCAGCGCCCGCGATCCGAGCTTTCCAGACTCTCTTAATAACCTGTTGCAGCTGATGGACGCTAATATTGAGGAACCCCTCAGCATCGACGAGCTGGCATCCTTCGCCAGGATCTCGCGCCGTCAGATCGAGCGGCTGTTTCAAAATCACCTCAACAGCAGCCCTTCGCGCTACTACCTCGAACTTCGTATCACCCACGCCCGTCGCCTGCTGCTTCAGGGTAAGGATTCCATTGCCAACATCGCCATCGCCAGCGGCTTTATCAGTTCCACCCACTTCAGCCACTGCTACAAGGGTTACTTCGGCCTGTCACCCAGCCAGGCAAGGCAACAACGCGGTGGCTGACGCTGTAGCGCCACGCCTGCTGCCTCAGCCACTGCCCACTGCCACTGCCACAAGGGTTACTTCGGCCTGTCAGCCAGGCATGGCAAGGCAACAAGTCTCTGGTTGAAGTGGTTCTCCGTCAGCCTGCTACCAGGCTACCGCTTTGAGGGTCAGCGTAAAGGGTTCTCCCTCCTCTGCCAGCCTGACCCGGTAATCTTCCCGCTCGCCATTGGAGACGAACCGGACTGCATTATCGTAACGCTCCCCATCTCCAGCCAGCCGGACGACATAGTCACAAGCGTCCTCCTTGCCAACCAGGCAAACCCGGTAATCGTACTGTTGCATAGCCTCGACTCTCCTCTTTCACGCGTTAGGCGTTAAACCGCGCACGCGCCTTGTGCATCAAGATCAACCATCAACTCCGGGGTCAGCGCTTCCAACGCATCACTGAGCTGGTCACAACTCACCGAGATCGGCACTTGCACGTCTAAATCGGCATGGAATAGAATCTCGGCACTCATAGGCGCGGGAGCGCAATGGCTCTTGAGGTTGCGAATGGTGACCCCAAACCGGCTCAACACCTCACTGATCTCGGCAATAACGTTGCGTCGATCCAAGCCTACAAAGCTCAGCGTCAAGGGGTAACAGGGCCTTACAGCCGCGGGTGTACCCTGCTCTACCACTACCCTCAAGCCCTGCTCTGCCAAGGCGTCCAGATCCCCCTCCAGGGCGGCTCTTTGATCGGCCGGTACCCTGATATGCAGCACCCCGGCAAACTTGCCCTCCAAACGGGAAAACTGACTCTCGAGCCACTGACCCTGCCTCCCCGCAATCAACTGAGAAACCAGCTCCACCAACCCCGGCCGATCCTCGCCTATGAGTGTTAAAATCAACGTTGTCTGCATTTATTGTCCTCCGCATTCTTAGTTACGCCCGGAAGCGCATCCGGATAATGATCCTTGTACGCGACTGGCTACGACTGAGATTATCGGGGAAAGAATTGCATTGAGTGTGCGTGAGCGACGGTAATTGTTGATTTGCGCCATCTAGAAGCAGCTTCAGGGGCAGAATTCAGGAAGCGCTCCTGCGTCCCCATCATCAGGCCCCTACATACGATGACCTTAGCGCATGAAGACCAGGAGGCTGGCTTATCCAAAGTGTGAAGCATGAAAACGCAGATGGTCCTCGATAAAACTGGCGATAAAGTAATAGCTGTGGTCGTAGCCGTCGTGGCGGCGCAGCTCCAGTGGATACGCATTCGCCGTCGCCGCCGCCTGCAGGGTCTCCGGTTTCAGCTGCTCGACTAAGAAACCATCCGCCTCACCCTGATCCACCAGGGCGGGGATCTTCTGCGTCGCCTGACGCAGCAGCGCGCTGGTATCATAATCGCGCCAGGCGTGGGTATTTTCACCCAGGTAAGCGCTGAACGCCTTCTTGCCCCAGGGGCAGTTGAGCGGATTACTGATGGGGCTGAAGGCCGAGACCGAGCGGTAACGCCCGGGGTTGCGCAGGGCGATCATCAGGGCGCCGTGCCCCCCCATGGAGTGTCCGGACAGGGCCCGTTGATCGCTGACCGGGAAGGTCGCTTCGATCAGTTGCGGGAGCTCGTTGACCACATAGTCATACATCCGGTAATGACGGTTCCAGGGTGCCTGAGTCGCATCGACATAGAAGCCCGCACCCTGGCCCAGGTCATACGCCTCATCATCGGGAACCCCTTCACCACGGGGACTGGTATCCGGGGTGACAATAGCCACCCCCAGCTCGGCAGCGATGCGCTGTGCGCCGGCCTTGTGCATAAAGTTTTCGTCGGTACAGGTCAGCCCGGACAACCAGTACAGCACCGGCACCTTCTGGCCACTGGATGCCTGAGGCGGCAGGTAGATGGAAAAGCGCATGGCGCAATTGAGCACAGCAGAATGATGGCTGTACTGCTTGAGCCAACCCTCAAAGCTCTTGTTGCAGCTTAGATTTTCAATACTCATGAAAAGACTCTCCGTATTGATTAAAACAGGTACCCTGCCCCCTTTTTCCCTCTGGATAGAGGATGGCGGAGGGCAGCGGACAGCAGAGATAAGCGGCCGCTTTGCGGCCTCTTATCGCAGCGCCTTATTTATCGAAATGGATGACGGTGCGAATGCTCTCGCCGCTGTGCATCAGCTCGAAGGCTTTGTTGATATCCTCCAGCCCCATCGTATGGGTAATGAAGTTATCCAACCGGAACTCACCGCTCATGTAACGCTCGACGATGCCTGGCAGCTCAGAGCGCCCCTTGACGCCGCCGAAGGCGGAACCACGCCAGACTCGTCCGGTCACCAGCTGGAATGGCCGGGTACTGATCTCCTTGCCGGCCCCGGCTACCCCGATCACCACGGATTCGCCCCAACCTTTATGACAGCATTCCAGCGCCGAACGCATGACGTCGACATTGCCGATGCATTCGAAGGAGTAGTCCACCCCACCGTCGGTCAATTCGACAATCACCTCCTGGATCGGCTTGTCGTAGTCCTTCGGGTTGATACAGTCGGTGGCCCCCAGCTTGCGTGCCAGCTCGAACTTACTCTCATTGATATCCAGCACGATGATGCGGGAAGCCTTGGCCATGGTGGCGCCGATCACGGCCGACAGCCCTATGCCGCCCAGACCAAAGATGGCGACGGTGGCACCCTCCTCTACCTTGGCGGTGTTCATCACCGCGCCCATGCCGGTGGTGACCCCACAGCCCAACAGGCAGACCTCTTCCAGGGGGGCTTGTGGATTCACCTTGGCCAGCGAAATCTCGGGCAGCACGGTGTACTCGGAGAAGGTCGAACAGCCCATGTAGTGATAGATCGGCTGGCCGTCTTTGAAGAAGCGGGTGGTGCCGTCCGGCATCAGACCCTTACCCTGAGTCTCGCGGATCTTCTGGCACAGGTTGGTCTTGCCCGAGGTGCAAAACTTGCATTCGCCGCACTCGGGGGTATAGAGCGGGATCACATGATCGCCGATCGCGACACTGGTGACGCCCTCGCCAAGCTGCTCGACAATACCGCCGCCCTCATGGCCCAGGATGCTGGGAAAGATCCCTTCAGGATCATCGCCCGACAGCGTAAATGCATCAGTGTGGCAGACCCCGGTCGCGACAATGCGGATCAAGACTTCACCCTTCTTAGGGGGCATCACATCGATCTCTTCGATCGTCAAGGGTTGTCCCGGACCCCAGGCAACAGCTGCTCTGGATTTAATCATGTCAGTCATAAAGGTTTTCCTGTTTCAAGAAAGGGCATCAGGTGGCGGTGTTGCCACAGTGAGGTTGAGGCTATTGTAGTGCTGTTTTTTTCAAAAGATAATCCGGCGCATTTGTAAAACATTGTTACTCCTGTGTAACAATGCCGAATCCTATGACTAGGTACATGCTGACACTGCACGCTTAAGAGGTGCACTTCACTAAGCAATAACAAGGAATAACGCGATGAGCAACTGGGAAGGGGTCAGCGAATTTGTGGCCGTCGCCGAAACGGGCGGCTTTACCGCAGCAGCAAAACGCCTGAGCATTTCGACGGCTCAGGTTAGCCGGCAAGTCAGTGCGCTCGAAGTCCGGTTGTCTGCCAAGCTGTTCTACCGTACGACCCGTAGGGTCAGCGTCACCGAACTGGGAAACGTTTACTATCAGCATTGTCGGCAAGTGCTTGACGGGCTGAATGAAGCGGAGCGTGCTGTGACCAATCTGCAGAGCACCCCCACTGGAAAATTATACATAACAGCCCCGGTCACCTATGGCGAAAAGACCATCGCACCTCTCGTGAATAATTTCGTTGCCAAATACCCTGAGTTGAGAGTGCAGATACAGCTGACCAATCAGCAGCTGGACCTGGTTGATGAGGGGTTCGATATCGCCATTCGCTTAGGCAAACTCGACGATTCCAGCATGATGGCCAGGCGTCTGGCCTCCCGGGTCCAGCATGTGTGCGCTTCGCCGGCTTACATCACCAGGTACGGCGCCCCGCATTCATTATCAGAACTCGATAACCACAACTGCCTGCAGGGAACCCTGGACTACTGGCGGTTTCAAGAGCAGGGCAAGGCGAGACAGATCAGAGTCAAAGGCTCGATCCGCTGCAACAGTGGTCTGGCGCTGTTAGATGCGGCCCTTAAAGGACTCGGGATCATCCAGCTGCCGGACTACTATGTAGAACCTCAGCTGAAAACAGGGCAGTTGCTGCCCCTGTTAGAGGCCTATCAAGAGCCCAATGAAGCGGTCTGGGCGCTCTACCCACAAAACCGTCACCTGTCGCCCAAGGTGCGGTTATTGCTCGACTATTTTGCCGAGTCGCTGGCAGGAACAGCTTAGCCCTGAACCGCAGGATCCTGCGGCTGATAGATCGGCGCCTCGGTGCCCGGCGCTACCAGCCACTGATCCAGCTGCTGGATATCGTCCGGACTCAGACTGCCGAGCGCTTCTTTAAAGCTCAGCAGGTTACGCACATACAGATAACGAGCGACCTGATACGCCTCGATCGAGGTATAGAGTGCACGCTCGGCCTGCAGCACATCGACGATATTGCGGGTCCCCACGCTGTAACCGGCCGAGATCGCCTCCAGGGCTGTTTCGGTCGAGACGATGCTCTGCTTACGGGCAGCCACCGATTCAACATCGGTCATCAGATCACGGTACAGCGAACGGGTCGACTGCACTACCGCCCGCCGAGTGTCTTCGCGCTGCTGGGTTGCCACATCCCAGCGCGATGCACTTTCTCGAATCTGCGACCCGGTGCGCCCGCCGAGATAGAGCGGCACGTTCAGGTTCAGGCCGATATAGCCGCTGTCCTGATTGCTCCCCGACGCCAGATGATCGCTGCCGAAACCCGCCACCAGATCAACCGTGGGCAACCGCGTGGAGCGACTGGCCTCGTGCAGCTGTTCGGCCGTGTCCACACCCAGCCCTGCTAACCGGAGCGCCAGGTTACCGCTCATCGCCTTGTCGACCCAGGGCTGAAATGCTGCCGGTGCCAAGGTCTTGACCGGATAACGGCTGCTCAGCAGATCCAGCTCGGTCCAGTGCTCTCCGGTAAGCCGATCGATCGCCTCAAAACTCTTATCCAGCTGCCCCTGCGCCAGGATGCGGGCGACACGGGCAGCATCGTAGCTGGCCCTTGCCTCTTCGACATCGGTAATCGCAATCAGGCCGACATCAAACTGTGCCCGCACCTGATCCAGACGCCGCTTCACCGCCGCGTCTACCGATTGGGTGGTGGTAAACCGGGTCTGCGCCACCAACACATCCAGATAGGCATCGACAGAGCGTCGAATCAACTGCTGCTGGGAGCGGCTGAATTCCACCTCGGCTTGCTGCGTCAGGGTTTTACCCGCTTGGAAGTTAAACCAGTCTGCGGCACGAAAGATCGCCTGGGTGACACTCACCCCATAACCGTAACTATCGCCATCGGTGGTACTGGAGGGCGAGATATCGGTATAGGTGGTATCGGCAGTCAGGCTGACATTGGGCCGCAACGCCGCAAGGCTCTGCATCTGGCCTTCACTATCAGCATTCAAGACCGCCTGTGCCGCCTTGAGCTGAGGGTCACTCGCTAACGCCTGCTGATAGATTTCCTGGAGCGCACCGGCGAATGCAGTCTGCGCCATCACAAATGTCAGCGCCGTCATACCTAAATATTTTTTCAAAAACTCCCCCTAATCACACCCTGAGTGACATCGATCACTCATGGGTGCTGACAAATACATGCATACATACATTAGACGTTAACAATATCACGCGGTTGCCCTCCCCTACAGGTGGGATCAAAGACACTGCCTGGCCCTGCCCGGCGTGCCTGTCTCAGACCTCAGGAGCTGATCTCAGAGCCTGAACTCAGACCAAAACTTCACGCCCAGACCCGAAGCCTTGTGTCTGGAACAGCAAGCACAGACAATAGCAGTACAGAGCATACCACCGACTCACAGACTGCGGATCAACGCGATGCCAGATAAAGATGATTATCAGCCACTCGACCGTTATCGACAGCTGGCCGAAAAGTCACCCGACTTTATCTCTCGACACGCGCCCGGCAACCTGGTCTTTATCGACGTCAATCCCGCAGTGGAGAAAATTCTCGGTTACCGCAGTGACGAGATCATAGGCCTCTCCGCCAACGACCTCTTCCACCCTGAGGATGTCGGTTCCTGGAAAAATGGTACCAGCAACGTCACTTACAACGAAGGGGTCTATACCAGCACCTACCGGCTGCGCCATAAGAATGGCGATTATATCTGGCTGGAGACCACTAGCCGGACCATTCGCGATCCTGACACCGGAAAGTTAGAGGAGATTATCTGCGTCTCGCGGGATGTCTCCGAGCGGGTGCAAGCCGATAACAACCTGACCCGGCTGGCGCGGGTGGTCGAGGCAACCTCGGATCTGGTGCTGTTCTGCAACGCCAATTTCCAGATCAATTACCTCAACGAATCAGCGATACGCACCCTTAATATCAACAAGGCACGCTTTCCCACCCTGCAACTGGATGAACTGCTGACCAAGCACAACTACAGCCTGTTTCAGCGTACTATCCTGCCCCTGGTACTCAAAACCGGCGACTGGCGCGGCGAACTGGCCCTGGAACCTGAGTCGATCGGGCAGCGCATCGCGATCGTACAACAGGTCATTGCCCACCGCGATGAAGAGGGCGAGCTAAGCTATTTCTCCATCATCGGTCGCGACATCAGCGAACAGCGCAAAGCCGAGGCCGAAGCGATGCAATACCAGCTGGAGATGGCGCACATCTCCCGGCTGATGTCGCTGGGCGAGATGGCCTCGGGGCTGGCCCACGAGATTAATCAACCGCTGGGGGCGATACTCAACTACAGCCAGGGCACCCTGCGACGGATCGAAGAGGGCAGCATCAGTGAACTCTGCGGCGTCACCCAGGCGCTGCAGCTGATCTCGCGTCAGGCCCATCGCGCCGCCGATATTATCCGCAGGCTGCGCGGTTTCGTGAAGAAGACCGAATATCAGCGGATGAATTTCTCTATTAATGCGGTGTGCGAAGAGATCGCCCAGTTTATGGTGCAGGAGGCGCGTAATGCCGGTATTCAATTCCTGTTCCGCCTGGATGCCAGCGAGCCCAGCCTGCTCGCCGACAAAGTCCAGATCGAACAGGTGGTGCTCAACCTGATCCGTAACAGCATCGAGGCCTATAGTGGCAACGACCTGAACAGCAAAAAACTGATTACCCTGACAACCCAGCAGAGCGCGCAAGAGTTACAGGTCCGCATCAGCGACAACGCCAGCGGTATCACCCAAAGCCAGATGAACAACCTGTTTGAACCCTTTTTCACCTCTAAAGAGACGGGCCTGGGGATGGGATTATCAATCTCCCGCACCATCATCGAAGCCCATGGCGGTCGCCTGCGGGCCGAGTCCGATGGCCGCAGCGGCAGCACCTTCACTATCAGTTTACCCAGACAAGGCGATCGCTTATGAGCAAACCACACAGCAGCCTGAGCGTCTTTATCGTCGATGATCATGAGGGTGCTTTTCGTGATTCTCTGACTTGGCTACTCGAATCCAGCCTTTCGACATTCTCACCTAGCTTACCCAGACAAGGCGATCGCTTATGAGCAAACCGCACAGCAGCCTGAGCGTCTTTATCGTCGACGATCATGAGGGTGCTTTTCGTGATTCTCTGACTTGGCTACTCGAATCCAGCCTTTCGACATTCTCACCTAGCTTACCCCGACAAGGCCATCGCTTATGAGCAAACCGCACAGCAGCCTGAGCGTCTTTATCGTCGACGATGACGATGCCTTTCGTGATTCTCTGACCTGGCTGCTCGAATCCACCCCCTTCAACATTCTCGCCTTTGCATCGGGAGAGGCATTTCTGGAAGGCTACAACGGCGATCCCGGCTGCCTGTTACTCGATATCCGGATGCCCGGCATCAGCGGCCTGGCACTGCAGCAGGAGCTGATCCGCCGCGATATCAGGATCCCTATCCTGATCCTGACCGGCCATGGTGATATCCCCGTCGCCGTCAGCGCGATTAAAAACGGCGCCCTGAACTTTATCGAAAAACCCTTTGACGATCTCGTACTGCTAGAGAATATCGACAAGGCGATGGTTCATGCCACCCGCTGGCAGCAGGCGCAAAACCTGCAAAACCAACTAACAGAGCGCTGGCACAGCCTCAGCAAACGCGAAAAGCAGGTGATGCAGCTGGTCGTCTCCGGACTGGCTAACAAGCTGGTGGCCGAGACACTGTCGATCAGCCCCAAAACCGTTGAGGTGCACCGCGCCCGGGTAATGACTAAGATGGCGGCCTCAAGCCTCGCCGACCTGGTCAACCAGGCGCACCGGATCGATGCCTTGAAGGCGATCCTGGCGGAGCAGAACCCGTAGTTGAAGCACCCTGGAAGCCCACCCTGCTAGAACGCCCTGCTAGCACACCCTATAGGAGCTAGCCCTGTGGGAGCCTGCCTGCAGGCGATCTTTTGATCTTTTGCCTGAAAACAATGCCCCCATCCTGCCACCGGGGGAAGCCCGCCCACATTGCCTTGTTAAATACGCACTGCTACCATTTCGATGTATACGAAAACCCTAGTCAGCAAACGCGAACAGCCTATCCCTATATTTTGGATATACAACACGCTCTGATAGCAGATCTTGCCACACGTATTGTGGTTGCTCTTGGCAATGTAGAATTACTAAAAAATAAGGAACTGAAAAATAAGGTGCTAACAAATGAGGAACTAACAGGATTAACGCTAAAGGTTGAGTTTGAAGGCACGCAACTGCTGGTATTAACACCTCAAATAACCTCCATGTCAAAAAAAGTTTACGCAATCCTTTGGCACCTTATCTCATTTGCAAAATGAAATCATGTCGGCTCTCGACCTCGCAATCATTGGTATTTAATGCCTGGATAAATGGAAAAAGTTTCCGGAAACTTTATTTTAGCTTATAAAATAAAGCTACCCCCCTTTTCTGCTTAGCGCGACCTCTCCTTATTCATTATATCTCAACTTTCCTAGTGTAGTGGTCAAAGGCTGTTACCTTGTTATAACCACTACTCTCATAAAGAGATTTAGCCGAGAAATTATCAATTGCTGTAGCAAGCTTTAAGTTACCAAAACCATTACTTAATGCAAAGTCGTATGCTGCATCCAGCAGGCCTTTTCCTATACCTGATTTACGCATTGTAGAAAGCACAAATAAATCATTTAAGTAAAGCATTGGTTTCATTGCAACAGATGAAAAGGCTGGATAAAGCTGAGTAAAACCAATAGGTAAATCATCAGATGATACCGCTAATAGAATTATAGAATCTTTTAATTCGAATCGGTTTTTAATAAACTCTTTAGAAGCCACTACATCTGCTTTTTGTCCATAGAATTGACGATAAAGATCAAACAGCTCAACAACTGCATCAATATTTTTTATATTAGCTTGGATAATTTTCATAAACCTTTCCTTGAGAGATATAACGTTCACATAAACGGCACGAGCTTGCGAGCGTCCGGCGGCCGTAGGGAGCGAATTTTATGTGCTGGTTAGATCTCACTCGATTCACCGTTTTTACGCCACACGCTTGCAAGCCAAGGCCGTCGCTCGACCGGTATCCCCGGTGGGCGAAAATAGTGCTCCAGCTTCGAGAAACCAGCTGCCTTGACAAACGCAGACCATGAGTCGAGGTCGTGATACGCCCCGTACCGCTCCCCATTCCAGCCCTCTTCGTTGTTCCCCCGGGGATTCGAGGTGAAGAGCACGCCATCGGGCTTGAGCGCTGCGTGTAACTCACTTAACACACGCGGAAGCTGTTGGCATGGGACGTGGAACATGGATGCGTTGGCAAATATACCGTCGAAGCATTCGGCGGGAAGCGTCAATGCCAAGAAATCCTGCTCCCAGACTTCGCAACCGCTATGCTCGCGCGCCATGGCTGCTAGTGCCGGAGATCCTTCGAGGCCGATCGGATCGAGGCCGAGAGCGCGAAACGCCAAGAGGTCACGACCGGGACCGCAGCCGAAGTCAAGTATGCGCACCGGCGGCGCGGTGCCAATGTGCCGCAGAAGCGCTTCAATGTTCTGCCTAACATCGTGGCCGCGCGTACCTGCCCAAAACTCGGCGGCACGATCGTTGTAGTGCGCGAGCGTTTTCGTGGTTATGAGTGCCAAGTCATCCAATCGATGTGTCATCACGATACTCATGTAGGTGGTGATTTAACGCTTAGGTTGTGGGGCGCAAGGCGCGAAGCGGTGCAGCAGTGCAGCGTCCCAACGAATCACTTGTTAGGTGCCGGTATTTGTTGGCACAGTTTTCGGTATGGATTTGTTAATTTGCATGCCTATCACTACAAGTGAGATGAAGATTCCAGATAAGGCCGAGCCAAAAGCCGTTTTATAAAAGGTGAAATTTGCTTCAGCCATAATGTCCGACTTTCCAAATATGATAATTGTAAGTAAAGGAGCAATTACTAACATAACATTTGAATAAACCACCCAAAATCTTGCTCGGTTTTCAGTACCGCACATGTCAATTAGCAAGTGACGTAGTGCTTTTGTAAGGCAGATAATGACGACTGCACTTACAGAAAGACTAAGGATGATTTCAATAATAAAAAGCTTTAATTCTTCCATAGATAAATTCTCTCCTTGAGTGCACCTAACGCCCTGCTAAACGGTGGCGCAAGTAGGATCAGTTTTTTGCGGCTTTTTTTGCAAAAAACGGGCTGACTTGCGGAGTCCGATTTAAGCAGTTTGTTATGCCTTATGAAAGAACACCGATGGTGCAATTTTGAAGTGTTCTGAAAGAGATTGGATGTGATCACGAGTAAGGTTCCGGGAACCATTCAAGATCATCGATACTAAACTCTTGCTACCAATATGTTCACGGAGATCTTCAGCCTTCAATTGGTATTGGTCCATTAGCGTCCTGAGAACAGCAACACCATCATCAAGATCGGCTATACGCAGGTTGAACTCGGTGAAGGCTTCAGCTTCGTCTTCCCAATTTTCGATAGAAACTGACAGTACCTCAATCAGAGGTAAGTATTTGTCGTAGTCTTCGATTAGCTCGTCCATCAACTCAAGCGCTTGATCGTACTCGAATTCGCTGTTGATATGACTGACAAAGCTAGCTTCGTTGAAAAAGTCTACAGCCTTGGCTTTAACACTTGAGAAGTTCATCACTCAGTCTCCCTTGCATACCTCTTGCAAAGCTTGTCGTACTCAGAATGGTGTACGATGTGCTTCACATACATGCGGTTATCACGGAACTCGATAAAGGCTATGAGACGGAGGTTGTTACCACCAATATCAATAACCCACCATTTATCCTTGTACTTGAAGTTATCCAGGCTAGGGAAAAGAGCCCGAAGAGCACCTGGGTTGTCGAAATCACAGTTTCTCAGTGACTTATACAGAGCATCAATTGCCGCCGAGTCATTAGGGTACTTATTCGCTGCATCATTGAACGGCTTGCGTGAGATTACGTGCACATCAGACTCCAAGTTCACAATATGTGAACACTAGCACGAGCCAGCATAGTTCACAAGTTGTGAACTTGATCGACAGAAGAAGGGTGCGGGGTCAGGTCTTTGATTTATGACTTTTAATAATCCCGCTTACCGTTGAATAGTGTAAACCAATACAGTCTCCTATTTCTTTTAACGTATATCCACCGCTCTCATATGCCTTGATAATAAAAGTATTTCTATTAGTATATGACTCCTTATAAGCATCAAGTGACTTAGGCAGTGGCCGTCGTTGCGATGATGGTATCTCACTTAACATACTGTCTTTTTTAAGTAATGACTGCGCCCTTTCAACGAAAAGATCACTACCAAGAAACACTTGGTTACGTAATAACTTCCATACCGAGGGCTGCCCTTTTCCTTCTGAAATAAATTGTTGGTAACGTGCTAGAGCTTCATTCTTTCTAAGACCGAATCCTGAAAGTAACCAGTCTGTCGTCAGAAAAACAGAGGGCTCGCTAACCCTGCGGTTGCACGATAACTGCTCCATGGCCAATCCCCCGCCGTAAACACCATGGCTGCTCTCACTGGGTTCAAAACAATATGGCGTGACAAATCAATCAGATAGTTCTCTTTCTCGACCAGAATAGCTTTGTATCGCCCTTGAAAAACATGACCCACACGACCATGACTATGATTGTAGCGCTGAGTGTAAACTCCATTGAGTTGCCGCATACCTTTGGATAAATTTGCGTCGGGAGTTTCGATTAGCAGATGGTAATGATTGCTCATCAGACAATACGCATGACAGACCCAGTTATAGGTCTCGCACACCGCCGCTAATACTGATAAAAACTCATCCCTATCGTTATCATTTTCGTAGATGTCTTCGCGTCGATCACCGCGTGACGTTACATGGTATAAGGCACCGGCAAACTCCAATCGTAAGGGTCTGGCCATTGAGCATCTCCTTTCTTCCTTGAAAGTATGATCGAGAAGATTATCAGTTTTTATCAGCGCACAGGATCATAAATCGAAGACCTGACCCCGTGACTTCTTCGACGGAGTTCCAATCGAGTCACAAGCGATGGTCAATTGCTTTATGATTCACAACAGAGCACGTCACTTGATGAACAGACAGTGCAGTACTCATTGTTTAAATTACTTAAAAATGTCCAGTGAACGTCATCGGCGCTTAGATGTTTACCATTAAGTAAATCTAAAGCAAACGCGGCTGTCGCGTCGTGCGGCACGAATACCTTAAACCCAAGCGCGCACGCAATTCGTACTGTTGCGTCGACTGAGTTGTTGGTGAGGACACCACAAACAACTAACTCAGACACCCCCTGTGCTGATAGGGATTGATGCAGATCAGTATCGATAAAGGCACAATTTTCACGCTTTGTGACCACGTCCTCGTTGCAAGCAGGTAGCACTTGGCTTTTAAATGAAAAGTGTTCAGATAAAGAATGATAGGGAGAACTTTCGGACTTGGAAGAGTGACGAACGTGAACCACAGGAAAGCCGTTACTCCGCCACATAGCCAGCATAGATGCCATAACCTCTTCGGCATTTGGATTGTTCCTCTCCTGCTCAGAAAAACAATCGATAGCATCTTGCACATCGACAATAATCAATGCTGGATTGTTCGATTCAAACATAAATATTTCCGTAGCGTATAACGGCCTATCTAAGAGGCCCTGGCTTTATAAGAATTATTATCGAGATTATATGCCAATCAAAGCTGCTAACAAAGCCACTCAACAACCTACCTATAATCATCAACGAACAGCTTTAATTCGATAAACAGGAATGAAAAACGGGAAACTTTCACGCTGATTAATGCTGGGGGAAATAAAAGAATACGACCAGGCTTGAGCACTATATTATAAGCATCCATGTCATCTTCTCCTTTTTCCAATCCGTGACCGAGCAGCTGTCGGTACGCCACTCTAGCAGGCTGTCGGACTAAAGTCCGACCTACAGGGTGCTTCTTGCTAGCCTTGTCGGACTACCTTCGACCTACGGGATAGGAAGTGCGCTAAGCCCGTAGGGAACGGGCAGCGCCAACCTACAAAATGCCGCCACAAAAAAGCCCGGCTTACCGGGCTTTGCTTTTATGGGTTGAATCTAAGCTGCTTTAGCGGCTGTTACAGCTTGGATTCAAACTCGGGTACGGCTTCAAACAGATCGGCGACCAGGCCGTAGTCGGCCACCTGGAAGATTGGTGCCTCTGCGTCTTTGTTGATCGCGACGATCACCTTGGAGTCTTTCATACCGGCCAGATGCTGAATGGCACCGGAGATACCTACGGCGATATACAGATCGGGGGCGACGATCTTACCGGTCTGACCCACCTGCATATCGTTAGGTACGAAGCCGGCATCAACCGCGGCACGAGATGCGCCCATGGCGGCACCCAGTTTATCGGCCACTTTTTCCAATAACCCGAAGTTTTCGCCGTTACCCATACCCCGGCCACCGGAGATAATGATCTTGGCCGCTGTCAGTTCGGGACGGTCCGAGACCGCCAGTTCCTGTTTGACGAAGGACGAGGTGCCGGCATCATGTACTGCCGCGACCGCTTCGATGCTGGCAGAGCCTTCGCAAGTTACGGGATCGAAACCGGTGGTACGCACCGTGATCACCTTGATCGCATCGCTCGACTGTACCGTGGCGATGGCGTTGCCGGCGTAGATAGGGCGCTTAAAGGTATCGGCGCTCTCGACGCTGATAATATCGGAGATCTGCGCCACATCCAGCTTGGCGGCTACCCGCGGTAGAATATTTTTACCGTTGGTGGTGGAGGGTGCCAGTATATGGCTATAGCCACTGCCCAGCTCCGTCACCAGCAACGCCATATTCTCGGCCAACTGATGGCCGTAGGCGGCATTATCCGCCAGCAGCACGCGGCTGACGCCGTTGACCTTAGCGGCCTCTTCGGCCACCGCGCCACAGTTTTCGCCTGCGACCAGCAGATCTATGTCACCACCGATGGCCTGAGCGGCGGCGACGGTATTCAGGGTCGCGGCTTTCAGTGTGGCGTTGTCATGCTCTGCAATTACCAGAATGCTCATCTCAGATCACCTTCGCTTCGTTCTTGAGTTTCTCGATCAGCGCGTCAACGCTGGCCACGACAATCCCGGCCTTACGTTCTGCCGGAGCCTCCACCTTGAGAACTTTCAAGCGTGGCGAGGTATCGACACCGTAATCGGCCGGGGTCTTGCTTTCCAGCGGCTTGCGTTTGGCTTTCATAATATTGGGCAGCGAAGCATAGCGCGGTTCGTTTAAGCGCAGATCCGTGGTGATGATCGCGGGCAACGTCAGGGAGAGTGTCTGTGCACCCCCATCGATCTCACGCGTCACGGCGATCTTGCCATCGGCGACACTTACCGCTGAGGCGTAGGTGCCCTGGGGCATATCGGTCAACGCCGCCAGCATCTGGCCGGTCTGGTTGTTGTCAGTATCGATCGCCTGTTTACCCAGCAGAACCAGCCCGGGCTGCTCATCGGCAACCACCTTGGCCAACAGCTTGGCAATGACGAGGGATTCGAGCTCCAGTTCGGTTTCTATATGGATGCCCCGGTCGGCACCCAGCGCCAGCGCGGTACGGATCTGCTCCTGCGCGGCCTTAGGACCGATAGAAACCACCAGGATCTCATCGGCGACACCCTGCTCTTTCAGGCGTACCGCTTCTTCGACGGCAATTTCACAGAACGGGTTCATCGCCATCTTGACGTTGGCGAGATCTATCCCGGTTTGATCACTCTTGACCCGCGCTTTGACGTTATAGTCAATTACGCGCTTTACTGCGACTAGAACTTTCATAGAGTTCCTCATTGATTGTGCCGTTCCCTGTACAGGGAGCCGTATGAAAGAGCGCCCGAGACTCAGTATCTCAGGCGCCGTGGAATATTGGGTAGGTATTTACCCGAACAAATTATCATCGAGGTCCGGCCTATGCAAATCATTCTTGCAAAAAATAGGGGTTTTTACTTACAATCACCGCCAGTCTGCTGCGAGCCCCTGCTGGGGTCGCAATAAAAACCTTAGATAACAGAACGGGAGAAGTCAGTGGAACGCGAAGCGATGGAGTTTGATGTCGTCATAGTCGGTGCAGGACCTGCGGGCCTGTCCACGGCTTGTCGTCTTATGCAGCAGGCACAAACCAATCAGCAAGAGCTGATGGTCTGTGTCGTCGAGAAAGGGTCTGAGGTCGGCGCCCATATCCTTTCCGGGGCCGTATTCGAACCCCGCGCCCTCAACGAACTCTTCCCTGACTGGAAAGAGCAGGGCTTGGCGCTGGGCGAGCCCGTCAGTGGTGACGAGGTGTACCTGTTCAAAGATGAACAACACGCCACCAGAATCCCCAATGCCCTGGTTCCCGCCACCATGCACAATGACGGCAACTACGTTATCAGTGCGGGCAACCTGTGCCGCTGGCTCGCCGAGCAAGCCGAGGCTCTGGGGGTCGAAATCTTCCCGGGCTTCGCCGCGTCCGAGATCCTCTATCATTCGGACGGCTCGGTCAAAGGGATCGCCACCGGAGATATGGGCATCGACGAGCACGGCGAACACAAAGACGGCTATATGCCCGGCATGGAGCTGCATGCCCGGCAGACCCTGTTTTCCGAAGGCTGTCGCGGCCACCTGGGTAAAGAGTTGATCGCTAAATTTGTCCTGGAGAAGGACTCAGACCCGCAGCACTATGGCCTGGGTATCAAAGAGCTCTGGGATATAGATCCCGACAAGCATCAGCCCGGGCTGGTGATTCACGGTGCCGGCTGGCCACTGGGTAAGAACGCACCCGGGGGTTCCTTCCTCTATCACGCCGAAAACAATCAGGTCGTGCTGGGGCTGATCACCGATCTGAGCTACTCCAACCCCCACCTCAGCCCTTTCGACGAGATGCAGCGGATGAAGCAGCATCCGGTCTTTAAGCAGTACCTAGAGGGCGGCAAGCGCGTCTCCTACGGTGCCCGGGCCATCACCAAGGGTGGCTTCAATTCCCTGCCGAAGATGACCTTTCCCGGCGGCATGATTATCGGCTGCAACGCCGGCACGCTCAACTTCGCCAAGATTAAAGGGATACATACGGCGATGAAGAGCGGCATGGTTGCAGCCGATACGGTAGCCGAAGCACTCAAGGGGGAGACCCATGGCAGCGGCGAACTGACCCAGTATACGGATAATTTTAAGGCCAGCTGGGCCAATGAGGAGCTGCAGCGCACCCGCAATTTCGGACCGGCGATGCATAAGTTCGGCATGACCCTGGGTGGCGTATTCAACTATCTCGACCAGAACTGGTTTAAAGGCAAACTGCCGTTCACCCTGCATGACCGCAATCCGGACTATGCGCAGATGAAGCCTGCGGCGGAGTGCGACAAGATCGATTATCCAAAGCCGGACGGCGTACTCAGCTTCGACAAGCTGTCTTCGGTATTCCTCTCCAACACCAACCACGCAGAGAACCAACCCTGCCACCTCAGGCTAAAGGACGCCTCCATCCCGCTGGCGCGCAACCTGCCGCTGTACGATGAACCCGCCCAGCGCTACTGCCCGGCCGGGGTCTACGAAATCGTCGAGGATGTCGAAGGCAACAAGCAGTTTCAGATCAACGCACAAAACTGCGTGCACTGTAAGACCTGCGATATCAAGGATCCTTCCCAGAACATCACCTGGGTCACGCCTGAGGGCGCCGGCGGCCCCAACTACCCGAACATGTAGCCGCCAACAAGGCTGACGCCAACGCTGGCGTCGGCCTCTATTTTTCTGCTCCGCCTCAACGATTATAATTCATTCTAAATCATCCCTCCCCGTACCGAACATCCCTACTTTCCACTACCGCTCATATACTGTAATGTCGCTACAACAGAGTCCTATTACGGATCTTTCCGCTTGCTAAAACGCCACCTCCAACACCGCAAAGAGAATCTGCTGTCCTATCGGCTGCTGGTGTACATTCTCCTATGCAGCACGGTCCTGACGGTGCTGAGTACGGCCATTCAACTGTTCTGGGATTATAAAAAGGATCTTTCCACTATCCAGCAGGGGATGGACTCTATCGAGGCGGGTTACCTGGATTCGCTGTCATCGAGCCTCTGGAAATTAGATCAGGATCAGATCGAGATTCAGCTCGACGGCATTATGAAACTGCCTGATATCGGCTTCGTCGCCATCACCGAGATCGTCGCCGGTGAGCCGGAGTCGGTATTTTACCGCGGCGATGTTAGCGTCGATCTGCCTATTCAGCGCGAATATAAACTCTACTACCGTGACACCCTGGTGGGCCTACTCAGCGTCGGTGCCACCCTGGATAACGTCTACCAACGCCTGTTACAAAAGTTCTTTATCATCCTGGCCAGCCAGGCGATAAAGACCCTGCTGGTATCGATCTGTATCCTGGTTATCGTCCACTATATGATTGTCACCCACCTCAACCGGCTGGCGCGCTTTACTCGAGATCTGGATCTGGACAACCTCGAGAACGGCGTCGAACTCGCGCCCAGCCGTCTCCGTCGGGAGGGCAGCGATGCCATCGACCAGCTGGCCGATACGGTCAATCTGATGCGCAACAATATCAGTAAACAGCTGCGGCAAAAAAAGAAGGCTCAGCAGTCCCTGGAGCTGCTCAACGAAGAGCTGGAGCAGCGAGTCAATTACCGCACCGCCACCCTCAAACACACCAACGACCGACTCTCAGATGCGCTCAAGGAGCTGACCCACACCAAGGATCGGCTGGTAGAAACCGAAAAAATGGCGGCCCTCGGGGCGCTGGTCAGCGGCATCGCCGATGAGATAGAAAAACCGGTCAACGGCGGCCTGCAGATCTCAGAGCAGATCCATCATGAACTCTCCGCTACCGATATAGAAAACAGCCCGCTGGTCTCGCAAGCCAGCCAGCATAATGACCAGATTCACACCCATCTGGAGCAGATGGCAGCACTGATCAAGGCGTTCCGGCTGATCGCGATCGATCCGCGCACTCTGAGCCAGCAGCTGATCGAACTGCCGCGCTTGGTAGAGCAGGTCCGAGCATCCTTCGCCGAACCACTGCAAAAACTCAAGATTAACGTCGAAATCCAGTGTGATCCGGGACTGGAGATCAGCTCCTACGCTAACCTCTGGAAACAGTTATTCTCCCAACTGATTCAAAACTCGCTGCAACACGGCTTTGCCGGACAGTCACTTGCCAATAGAGACCGAGAGATCCGGATCACTATCGAACGCGACTCCAGACAGCTGCACCTCACCTACAGTGACAACGGCCAGGGCATTCCGGAACAGATACTGCCACGGGTATTCGAACCCTTTGTCGCCACCCGCAGCGAGCACGGAGGCAGCGGCCTGGGGACGCATGTGGTCTATCGCCTGGTGACCCATCTGCTGCGCGGCAGCATCAGCTGCCACAGCCGCCGCGGCCAGGGAGTAGAGTTCCGTATCCAGATTCCGCTCAACAGCGCCCAGCACAGCGATGCCGATGATGGGAATCTCTGGTAGGGGGGTGCTGGGGTTATTTAAGGCAGGATCACAAGTTTAATCCGCTTACACATTCCTCAGCTCTAAAAATCAGAAGCTAACTGTCGGGTTAGTTCGCCAGCGGGTATTTCTTTACAACCACGGGCGTTTTGGCCGCACCAAAGTGACGAGAAACCATCCAGCCCTCCAGCTTCGGCTTCCGTGCGCAACGGCAGCATGGCTGCAGCAGCAAAGGGGAAAGGCGATGGGGCTGTGCTTATAGGCCCCAGTTCCCGCATGATACGATTAACGATCCCTCGCGCGGGGCGCCCGGAAAACAGGTTGGTCAACGCAGTATGCCGTGCGTGTTGGCTTTTTATCGCAGTCCGGTGCAAGGCGCTTGTCGCCGCTTCCGGGCAAAGCATATAGCCCGTGCCGATCTGTGCTGCGATCGCGCCTAACGTGAGTACGGCGCTAACGCCCTGGGCATCGGCTATCCCGCCAGCTGCAATCACCGGGAGGTTTACGGCTTCTACAATCTGAGGCACCAGTGCCAAAGTACCGATTTGAGAAGTCACATCCTCGGTTAAGAACATCCCACGATGCCCACCCGCTTCCAGGCCTTGGGCTATGATGATATCGGCCCCGTTGGCTTCTAACCATTTCGCCTCCTCCACCGTCGTTGCGGAGGACAGTACCGTTGCCCCCCAGGATTTTACGCGCTCCAGAAGTTCGGGTGATGGCAGGCCGAAATGGAAGCTGACGACCGGTGGTGCGTAGGGTGCAATCAGGTCGGCGATCTCTTCGGTAAAAGGTGCTCTACCCGGGCCCTCTGCAATTTTGCCTGGATCGATACCCAGCTCTTGGTAATAGGGGCTGAGCGTCTTGCGCCAGACCGCCTCGCGCTCAGCGTTTGGCTTGGGAGACGGGTGGCAGAAGAAATTGAGGTTATAAGGTTTATCGGTGTGGGCCTTGATCGCTTCCAGCTCTAGCTTGAGTTTATCCGGGCTGAGCATCGCGCAGGGCAGCGACCCGAGCCCCCCGGCATTGCTCACGGCGATAGTCAGGGCACTGCCCTGCACCCCAGCCATAGGCGCCTGGATGATAGGTAATTCAATGTGTAGCAAGTCTTGCAGCTTCATAGAGGTATCCCCGTTTAGATTTGAATGGCCCTAAAGGCTTTCACGTGTGCTCAGTTGCGAAATGAAACGCGTCGAAGGTTCCCGACGTTAAAGGTGGCCTGGTATTTTTTTATGCTCATGAATATAGCCACTGAGGATGATCAACACAGCGCCGCCAGCTAGCGCGGCGCTGCCAGTGTAAAACAGATAGTGATAGCTTCCCCAAATCACATAGAGGGCTGACATGGCATAGCCCGATAGTGCTTGGGCTACGGCAAACACCGCAGTGGCAAGTCCCCAGAGGCGCTTATGCTCTGCGGGACCAACCAATTCCGAGATGCGGCCCGATGTCAGTGCGACAATGCCGGGAACCATGGCGCCTACTATGAATGAGGACAGTGTCCGGCTGGCAAGACCCATCGACAGCAACGGCAGGCCGACTGCGAGTGCTTTGGCGGCAAAGGCCAGGGTAAGCCCTGAGTGCCACCCCAACCGCTGGGCTACTATCCCTGCAAACAGAGGGCCGCACACAGCGCCCACTCCGAATACGGCCCACTGAACAGAAGCCGCTTGAGTACCGAGACCCTGTTCCCGTGCCAGGTAATCAACCCAAAACAGGGTATGAGGTATGAAACCGACAGCATCCAGCGCGTAGGCAGCCATCACCACTATAACGAGCAGTCCTGCACCACGAGGTGTTCTGGTCGACTTTCCTGCCCGTATGGTCTGAACCGCTGTATTAGGTAGTCTTACCAATCCACGATCACCTATTAATCCCGCCAGAAGCGAGAGAGTTCCCAGCGCCAGCCAGGTAGCCGATAAGCTAACTTGCATGAGAAGTGGCACCACCGACGCGGAGAGGACTGCTCCCAGACCGATTCCGGTAAATACGAAGGCGCCGACACCGGCACGTCGAGCTGCGGGCGTTTTAGACAAGGCGGTAGCTGGACCAACGACCATCAGGATCGCGCCACAAACACCGGCAATCAGTCGCCAGATGAAGAACCAACCAAAATGGCCTGGCTGGGCGCAAAGGACAAAGCTCAACGCGATACCCGCAAAGCACCAGCCCATCAGCATTCGCACAGACAGGCGCTCCGAAAGCCGATGCGCGGATAGGGCACCAATGAGGTAACCTAAGAGATTGGCCGCACCCAGGTAAGCCGCTTGGCTATCACTAAACCATTGTTGCTTAACCAGCTCTGGCAGTAATGGGGTGTAGGCAAAACGTGCGACACCGATCCCGGCAAGCGTCGCCATCATCCCGGTCAGTAGCGCGGGAATATCCTCTCTTTCTATCATCATCTTTAGACTCCCAAGACGGCTGGCGATGTTGTTTGAAATGAGCAAAGGCCATGCCCGACAGGTTGCTAGGGCTGCCTGTTTCCAACTGCCGTCTCACCACCGTTAGGGTAATACGCTACCAATTATCACTTCAAATGATTTAAAATGATTGTTAATATCACTTTTTAAGATTTTGGTTAGCAATAAAAGGAGTGTGGGTTTGCAGCTAAAATCGTTACAGCTATTTGTGGGTGTGGCTGATACCGGGAGCTTTGTGGCCGCAGCAGAGCGTTGTCATACGGTTCAATCGAATGTGACTGCCCATATAAAGAAGCTGGAAGAGGAGTTGGATGCCAAGCTCTTCAATCGAAAGGGGGGCGCTCGATTGACAACGGCCGGTGGTATGCTGGTTGATTACGCTAGGCGAATGCTGCGGGACCATGATGATGTTTTGGGTCTGTTTCATGGTGCTGAGGATGCACCCAGTCGATTGAGTCTCGGCGCGATGGAAACAACCACCGCGGTGCGCCTACCGTCCATACTGTCCGATTTTCACCGCCAATACCCCAAAGTCGACCTGACAGTAGAGACCGGCTCCACCGCAGAGCTGATTGCCAGTCTACTTGAAGGGCGCGTTGACGGTGTTTTTATCGCGGGGCGATCAGAGCATGAACGGCTTCATTTCAAAAAGGCATTCAGAGAACGACTGGTGCTCATCGGTCCTAAGCCATTCACCCAACTTCCCACCCCCGAGCAGTTATTGGAAACCGCGTTCCTCGCCTTTCGCCAAGGCTGCAGCTACCGTCAACGGATCGAGCTATTTCTCTCATCTTGTGGTGTGAGCGCTACGAGGATCTTTGAGTACGGCAGTGTGGATGGCATCCTGGGATGCGTAGCAGCAGGGATGGGCTATGCCCTCATGCCACTGTCGACTGTCGAGTCCCACCGGCAACGATTCGCCATTGACCATCTGGAGTTGCCAGCATCGATTTCAGTGCTCGATACCTATTTTGTAACAGCGGGACCGGAAACCTGGACACCTGCACTTACGCGATTCGTTGATGCCCTTGGGGATGCAAAACAGTTATAAACAGCGTGCAACGGGGGTAGGAGTCGAGTGCGTGATCGTGTTTTTTACTTCCGTTTTGCCGATGAAACTATAATACGCCGCGCATATCTTCTGTAAGGAAGCCAATATTCCAGCGCTATGGAGTGCCTGTCGAAGGATCGGAAAGAGAAGCAAGCGTTCTACGATTTTCCAGCGAAGCACTGCACCCCTGTTCGGACGACCAATCCGATAGAATCGACCTTCGCAACAGTTCGGTTACTCCGAAGCGGACCCGTAACTGCGGGTCTCGCGACAGCGCATTGACGATTATCTATATGCCGCTGGAATTGGCTCAGAAAAACTGGAAAAGGATCAACGGATCTAACCGGCTGACCCTGGTCGTCAACAACGTTAAGCTCAAGGATGAAGAACAAGTAACAGATCCATCAGACCGGAACGCCGCCTGTCGGCCTAGGTAAAATTTGACATTATCCCCAAACTGACCATGCTGTTTGCTTTGGTGCGTATCGTTCGGGTGGGTCAGATGATCAAAGCGTAGACTCCTTAGTTAATTGATCTTAATAACAACAGGTATGTTATAGATATTGAACTTATAAAAATAACATACTTATAATGCTTGATAAAACTTTCGGTAAAGATATTCGTATTGGTATTAAAGGATGCCATGACTGTTGCAAGAGAAACTGGCGATAATAGCTGTGAGTTAATTATCATGACCACCCATGCAATACACATCTGCTGATAGCTAAAACCTGATGATAGCATCGGCTCTGTAAAAACTTGGCTAAATGCAATAAAGAGAACGAGAGGATGCAATAGAAATATGCTTAGCATTGGCACTATCACTATTGGCACGACAAGTATCAGTTCGGGGCCTAAAAGCTCAAGTACCGCAGTAGCATCAAATGTATTTATTAAGGGTATAAAAGAAAAGCTAAATGCTCCCACACCTACAAAGAAAAAAATCTGCTTCAACATTGTAGCTTTCATATCAGCCCAATGGCTCAATACATTCTTTTTAAATATCATAGACAAGAGAATAAAGAATATGGATTGCTTAATCAGAATGCTACCCGAAACCAACAAAGAGGCGGCGTAAAGATAAGCGATATTCATAGTGGCAAAACATAAGACAACCTTGAACAAGCGCTTGTTCACAATGCATGAACTTAATCCACCAAAACTAGGAAGTAGCATCAAAATACATATAGGCGCCCCTATCGCAAAGACAGATAACAGATCATCAATTTTAAAGAAATCAAATATATAAGCTGAAGCAAGTGTTGTAGGATAGAGAAGCATGCTCGCAGTTAGCCCTCTAGATATTGTTTTGGTATCTATTTCACCAGCTGACAATCCCTTTAAGAATGAAGAAACACCAAGCCCGAAAGGGAATGCACAAATTAGAGATAGTGTTTTTGTTTCAATATTCGACGCATTCTCTTGAACAAAGAAAAGACTTTTAAAAGCTGATCTGTTAAGAATGGATGTTTTCAACACTTCCATTGCAACGACGTATATAATCACGGCCTTGAGAAATACCATTCCTTCAAATGCCTTATAGAGTGACATTGAAATATTATCGTAAGAACAAATCTGAATTATAAATGAAATTAAAAGAAATAAACCACCCATTGCTACGAGATAGTTTTTTAATAAAAAATTCGGCATTTTGTTCCACTTCCATAAATATCACTAGCTACTGAGGCTCAGTCCAGTTGAAAATATAAACTTGATTGTATTAGCAGCACTATTACACTGGTGATTTGTTCTTGCAATGCAAGGCATCTTCACATCAGGACTGGAACATCTGTTATAGACCGCTTAATTTGCTCCACTAGCTAATGATGGTGATAAAATAGAAATTATATCTTTAGCTAATAAGTTACTATCATATAAGAATGTAGACATCATATTTGGACGACTTAATACCAGTGTAAAATACTTAGACCCCTCTGCTGGCAAACCAATCGCTCGCAGCGTGGTGGATGCCGTATTATCAAGATTTATGACTCGATGCTTATTGTCAACCTCAAGCCCACCGTAGGAGAAGTCCTCATTTTTAAAGCACTTATATCTGTTTTTTAGATTAGCCGCCAATGTATCCTCGCGCTCTAAATAATTTATCGTTGGCATTCTTGCCTTGACTAGGTAGCCAACTTGCTTCGAGTTTTCTACACCTCCGAGCATTTGGGTTAGCATATATCCTGTATCAATTTTCTGAACTAATGGCATTACCGCTGTTTCGACTACACATACACCAGCATTGATCAAAGCCTCTAATTGCATTAGACGAATGTACGGAGGGCCGACACAGATTTTATTGATTATTGGTTGCCACAGGTTAATTAATGCAGAGTGCGACTCAGAATTAATCCCATGGTGGTCAACTGCACATCGAATAACATCACGTAAATCTCTAACAACATCCTGGCAGAATTTATACGGACTACAGAACTTACCAATTTTAGCCTGTTGGTAATCCCATCTTAGGTATCTGCAAAAACTATCGGTAAAACTGTCAACGCTACTATAGTCTATGTTGCGCTCCGGATTGAAAAACATATCCGTATCAAGAACGCCTACACCACCCCGTTGTTTATATGCGATTTGGAGCTCAGCAATCAACAAAGGTAAAATGTCGGCTTCGAAGTCTAACTGACCTTTCGATTCTCGCAAATAATTAATTGATTCAATGTTGAAAATAGATGGTTTGTATACATACGAGGTGTCTGAGTTGTAAGCCCTGCTAGAAAGAAAGACCCCTGTTCTTGAAAATAAGTGAAGCGTGGGCTCATTCCCACTAGGACTATATTTCAAAGAACCGTCTTCTTTTTCATGAAACACCCCTCCTCTCCCTTCCGTTAAACGACTGATAACATCAAATGCCGTTAGCCCCATCCCCTGAACGCCAACATGAACGCCATGCGGGATATTATTAAGAATATTTGTGGATAGGATAAAGTCAATCTCACGACCCTCAATCCTTTCCATGTTTTCATGTCCTGTGCAAAGAACGGCCATATCTACTAGATAATTTTCACTAAATGTTTTTATCATAGAATATTCGCCATGTGGCGCAACATCCTGGACCTCCTCATTTATTTCAATAAACGAAATATTGAGTTTATTCAACATATCAATTTGTTGTTTATAAAAATAGTTAAGATATTCGCCTAATACTTTACGTGCAGGATAGTCAGATCGTCCTATTGGTTCATTTTTTATGTATGTATGCCAATCAAAAAAACAAGGCCCATCATTAACTGGGCCATATGATTCCATTGCATCACCGTAATACATCGTCATTTGGCTAGCTACTGTATTCGCCAATAAATCACTCGGCATATTTGAACTGTGACAGCCAGATCCTGACTCACCGCTTTTATTAAAAAGCAGAAATGAAATCTTATCCTCCAAGTGATAATCTCTAACGAAAGCAATACATCGCTCAAGTAATGAAGAACCGCGTGGCCCCATCCCAATAATTGCAATTTCTTTCACTTCAACTTCCCTTTGATTAAAAATATTAAGGCCAAGCTCAAACCATAACAAACTAATGGTTCTTTTGAATTGAATTATAGTGATACTTGAAATCACAATATGTGATATCAAAAGAAATCGAGCATGATCTTTCGGCCTAATTCATCTTGTATTCAACTAATTAATGCATAGTTTGATTGAACAGATACTCCTTTCGTGATTCCAAACCGTTGGAGAGCTATTTAAAAAACATCGCAGTTCCTGTCAGGTTTTGGACCTGAATCAGTGACTTTATAGGCGGTTCCGCCGAATCGTTAAATCCGGTATTGATCATTAAAATTCATATTTTACCCAGCCAGAATTACTAATAGATGGTGCTTTGGCCAGTATTTTATGATGTAATCATACGGAGATTATGTGTTTTTTGATCACCGATTGGGCGGTAGATGTAGCTGCCCCCGGGATGGATACCATCTCGGCCAACTACCTTATAAATCTTTCTTTGAACGGTTAGGTTGTGCCGTAAACTGCGAGCGAGGTAGGCTGGGATGCATTCCAGCTATCATTGGTGCGCCAGGCATGGCGCGTAGTGCCTTGATTAGCACTGTTCCGATACGCGTGGTGGCGTCGAATGACTTGGTGGTGAAAGTCCACTATCGGCCCGGCAAGGGGAACGATTAGCCGAAGGCAAGGGTGTCCATCGTGATGGTGGAATCTGAAGGAAGCCTACACGTTATGGGGGGGCAGGTCTTTCATCGTGCGCTGGGATTGCATCCCAGCCTACGGTGCGGCAGGAAGGCTCCTACAAGGCCCCCTCCCTCAGAGCCCTACAGGCTCCAGATAATCGACCAGCAACTGTAGAGTGACCCGCCCCCGAAACTCATTGATGTCCAGTTTATAGGCGACGCGCGCCTGCAGGGCGCTGCTGGGCCAGACCTCAAGGTCGACATTAAAGGCGATCGCATCGACACAAAATCCCTGGCTATTACCCTGTTCGGCCAACATCAGTTTCAGATGCCGTTCTCCGACGATCCGCTGCTGCACGATCTCGAAGACCCCCTCGAACAGCGGCTCAGGAAACATCTGCCCCCAGGGGCCGCCGTCTCTGAGACGCTGCGCCATCTCCAGCGACATCTCCGCCACACTCAGCTGGCCATCGGTCTCTACCCTTGCGAGCAGCTGCTCAGGCTTTAGCCTGCGCCGTACTTCGGCATCGAACGCCTGCTGGAAGCGCTCAAAGTGCTTCCGATCCAGGGTCATCCCCGCCGCCATGGCATGACCGCCAAACTTGTTAAGTAACTCCGGATGACGCGCGGCGACGGCATCCAGGGTATCGCGGATATGCAGACCGGGAATCGAGCGCGCAGATCCTTTGACCTGCCCCTCCCCCGACAGTGCGAAGGCGATCACCGGCCGGTGCAGGCGTTCCTTAATCCTTGAGGCCAGGATGCCGATCACCCCTTCATGCCAGTCGGGCTCGAACAGGGTGATCCCAAAGGGCAGGTTCGCATCGACCGAAAGCTCCATGCTGGCCAGCAGGCTCAGGGCCTGGGACTGCATCTGCTGTTCGATCTGTTTGCGATCCTGATTCAACTCGTCCAGTTGCAACGCTAACGTCCGGGCCTCCTCAGGACTTTCCGTTAACAGGCATTCGATCCCGATCGACATATCCTCGAGTCGTCCGGCGGCGTTTAGACGCGGTCCTATCGCAAACCCCAGATCGGCGGCCACCAGTTTCGACAGGGTACGCCCACCGATCTCGGCCAAGGCTGCGATCCCCGGACGGCATCGCCCGGCCCGAATTCGCCTGAGACCCTGATCAACCAAAATCCGGTTATTGTGATCCAGCGGCACCACATCAGCCACCGTGCCCAGCGCCACCAGATCAAGAAACTGGGTCATATTAGGGACCGGGATCCCCTTCTTTTCAAACCAGCCGCGCCGCTGCAGCTCACGACAGACCGCCGTCATGACATAGAAGATCACCCCTACACCGCAGGTGTTCTTGCCACTGAAGTCACAGCCGTCCTGATTAGGATTGACCAGGGCATCGGCGTCGGGCAGCTCCGCGCCCGGCAGGTGGTGATCGGTGACCACCACCCGCATACCCGCAGCCTTGGCTGCCCTGACGCCCTCGACACTGGAGATACCATTATCCACCGTGATCAGCAGATCCGGGGCTTGCTCGCACGCGACCGCCACGATCTCGGGACTCAGACCATAGCCGTATTCGAACCGGTTGGGCACCAGATAACCCGCCCAGGCCGACCCCAGCTGCCGTAATGCCGAGACCGCCAGCGCACTGCTGGTGGCACCGTCGCAATCAAAGTCACCGACCACCAGAATCCGCTCACCGGCCTCGATCGCGCGGCTGATCTGCGCCACGGCCAGGTCGATATCGCGCAGGTCGTGGTAAGGCAGCAGCCCCTTGAGCGAGTTATCCAGCTCCAGGGCGCTGCTGATCCCGCGACTGCCGTAGATCCGCTGCAACAGCGGGATCAGACTCGAGGACGACAACCCGGGGGCACTCTCCAGCGGACGGGCAACGATCTGTTTATTCAAGGTTTTGCGCTCCTATTAGGGATCTAGGGGATCCAGGGGATTCAGGGGATCGGCAGGCAACAGCGTCGCGGTCTTGCCGCTGAGCCGATAGGCCAGCAGCCCCACCCACTCTCTGATCGCCATGGTCAGATCCTCAAGATTACCGCTGAGATTGAAAGTCAGGCCCCAGTCCAACGGCTGCCCCCGAAAATCCACCGGATAGGGCAGCACGGTCCAGCCCTGCTGCCGGAACACCCCCACCGAGCGCGGCATATGAAACGCCGAGGTCACCAGCAGCCAGGTGCCCTGAATACCGGTACCTGCCAACGGCCGGCTCAGGGTCGCATTTTCGTAGGTGTTGCGTGATTCGCGCTCATAGAGCAGCCGTCCATCGAGCCCCATGGCATCGAAATAGAGCCGAGTATAATCCGCGCCTCTGAGCGTCGACTCTAGCATTTTGCCCGACCCGCAGCTGTAGATGATCGGCAGCTCGGGAAAGCGCCGGGCCAGCAAGGGCACCGCCATCACCCGCTCGGCGGCCTCGGTAAATTCGGCGCGCTGGCGAAGATGCATCGTCGACAGTTTTTCCGCCCCACCGAGCACGATAATGCCGGCCAGCGACCGCTGTTCGAGTTGCGCTGGCACGGCAAAGCGCTGCTCCAGCGGATACAGCAGTAGCTTGCCAACCGGAAACAGCGCCACCAGCCAGATCGCCAGCAGCAGCCCCAGGGCCATCGTGCGGCTCTTACGCCTGCGGCTGTTCCACGCCAACCCCAACACCGCCAGTGTTAACAGTACCAGGATCAGATGATCGGGACGAGCGAAGGTCCAGATCAGCTTGGAGAGGATAAAGAACAGGTCATCCATTGCCAGATATCCAGACTATAACGCCGGCACTGGGCCGGCGTTATAGGTTATAGGTTATAGAGAGCAGGTCGCTCAGCCGAGCTGCTCGGCCACATAGGCATGCACCGCGGCCAGATCGTTGTCGAGTACGTCATAACGTTCCTCGCGCTCAAACAGATCCTGCAGGTGGTGTGGCAGCTCGGGTGCCTGGCAACCGGCCTTGATTACCGGCTCCGGGAACTTGACCGGATGTGCCGTGGCCAGCGCGATCATCGGCGTCTCGGCATCACGGCGACACTCCTGCGCCGCTTTCACGCCGATGGCGGTATGCGGATCGAGCAACTCTTCGGTACGCGCGAACAGCTCCGCGATCACCGCCACACAGCCCTCATCATCGAGGCGATAGCTGTCAAACAGCTCCCGCGCCTTGGCCAGTCGTGCCGGCTCCAGGTTAGCGGTGCCGCGATTCATCCCCTCGACCAGCGTGGCGGTAGCCGCACCGTCACGCTCGTAGAGATCAAACAGCAGGCGCTCGAAATTACTCGAGACGCTGATATCCATGCTCGGCGACAGCGTATGGACCAGCGCCTGCTTAGAGGCATCGTTAGCACTGATGCAGCGATGCAGGATATCGTTACTGTTGGTGGCAACCACCAGCTGCTTGACCGGCAGGCCCATGCCCTTGGCCAAGTAACCTGCGAAGATATCACCGAAGTTACCGGTCGGCACCGCGAAGGAGACCTCGCGATGCGGCCCGCCCAGGGACAGCGAGGCGTGAAAGTAGTAGACGATCTGCGCCATGATCCGGGCCCAGTTGATCGAGTTGACCGCGACCAGCTTGCGCCCACTCAGAAAGCTCTGGTCGGCAAAACTCTGCTTGATCATCTGCTGGCAATCATCAAAGTTGCCGTCGATCGCCAGGTTATAAATATTGTCACCAGCGATCGTAGTCATCTGCCGTCGTTGTACCTCGGACACCCGGTTATGTGGATGGAGGATAAAGATATCGACATTGGCACAGCGTTTACAGCCTTCGATGGCCGCAGACCCAGTATCACCCGAGGTCGCCCCCATGATCACGACCCGCTCCTGGCGTTTCTCCAGCACGTAATCGAGCAGTCTCCCCAGCAGTTGCAGCGCAAAATCTTTAAAGGCCAGCGTCGGACCATGAAACAGTTCCAGCAGCCACAGATTGCTGTCGAGCTGCTTGAGCGGTGCCACGGCATCATGAGCAAACACGGGGTCGCCACCAGTGGTTGCGGCCGTGCCGTAGGTGGCATCGATGATCGCATCCAGATCGACCTGGGGAATGCAGTCCCCCACGAAGGGGGCGATAATCTTCTTGGCCAGATCCGCATAGGAGAGACCGGCCCAGGAGGCGATCTCCTCCTTAGAAAACTGCGGCAACTGCTCGGGGACATAGAGCCCGCCATCGCTCGCTAAACCGGCCAGCAACACCTCTTCGAAGTTGAGCTTGGGTGCCTGGCCACGGGTACTGATATATTTCATCTGCTGTTCCTGACTTGCTGTCTGAATCGGAATCCCGGCTTATTTGCCATCCAGTGTTTCTACACGGATACGGGTCACCTCGCCACTGATCGCCTCCAGCGCCTCGATCGCCCTGATCGCCTCATTCATCCGCGCCTCTTTCACCACATGGGTCAGCAGGATGATTGGCACCAGCGGATCGTCGGTCTTACGCTGCACGATCGCATCGATACTGATCTCCTGCTCCGCCAGGATCCGGGTAATGTCGGCCAGCACCCCGGGATGATCTTCCGCTCTCATCCGCAGGTAGTACGCGGTTTCGACCTCTTCCATCGGCAGCATCTGCAAATCCGACAGGCTGGAGGGATGGAAGGCCAGATGCGGCACCCGGTTATCGCGATCCGAGGTTAGGGTACGAACCACATCGACCAGATCCGCGATGACCGCAGACGCGGTCGGCTCGGCACCAGCGCCTGCGCCGTAGTACAGGGTCGGGCCCACGGCATCGGCATCTACCAGCACCGCGTTCATCACCCCGTCGACATTGGCGATCAGCCGCTTGGCCGGGATCAGTGTGGGATGAACCCGCAGCTCGATCCCGCTTGGGGTGCGCCGGGTAATCCCCAGATGCTTGATCCGGTAGCCCAGTTCTTCGGCATAGTTAACATCTTCGGCGGTGATCTTAGAGATCCCCTCGGTGTAGGCCTTACTGAACTGCAGCGGCACACCGAAGGCCAGCGAGGAGAGGATCGTCAGCTTATGCGCCGCATCTATCCCCTCGACATCGAAGGTCGGGTCGGCTTCGGCATAGCCCAGCGCCTGGGCTTCGGCCAGCACATCGTCAAAGGCACGCCCCTTATCCCGCATCTCGGTGAGGATAAAGTTACCGGTGCCGTTGATGATGCCAGCCACCCAGTTGATGCTATTGGCCGCCAGCCCCTCGCGAATCGCCTTAACGATGGGGATGCCGCCCGCGACTGAGGCCTCGAAGGCCACCATCACATGCTTGTTCACTGCCGCCTCGAAGATCTCGTTGCCATGCTCAGCGATCAACGCCTTGTTGGCGGTAACCACATGCTTGCCGTTGGCAATCGCCTCCAGCACCAGCTCACGCGCCACATCACAGCCACCGATCAGCTCGACAACGATATCAATTTCCGGATTACGAACGACCTCGAACAGATCGGTGGTCATCTGTACGCCATTGGTATCGGCCAGAGGATTGGGACGCCGGGCACCGATCTGCTCGACCCGAATCACTCGACCCGCTCGACGCGAGATCTCTTCCTGATTACGTTGCAGCACATTAAAGGTACCGCTTCCTACTGTACCCAGACCACAGATACCTACTTTAACCGGCTTGAAACCCATTTCTCGGTCCTTAATCATCAAATATCGAGCGCCCGACAGGAGCACTGCACAAAAAGGCGGTTAGTGTAGCAAAAATCAGGTTGCGGTGGACACAGATGCTGGTTTTTTGAGCGCCCTGCCTCCTCTTTTTTAATCAGGCAAAGAACCCGCTCCGTCACCGGTGACGGCACGCTTCACTCGGCAGCGATCGATGATTACAATGACACTCAATCCACTAAGGCGCTGAGATACTCGTATGCGGTTATTACGTTCTGCACTGCTAGTCTGGCTATCGATGGCATCGATGGCATGGGCCAACAACGATGGGCCGGAGCCTTCCGCCGGCAACCAGATGGGTTTTATTGCGGTAACCCCTCCCCAGAGCATCGCCCCGGTCAGACTGCTGCGTGGCAAGGCGCAGGAGATCGATCTCTCCGACTTTCGGGGCAAGCTGATACTGCTCAACCTCTGGGCGACCTGGTGCTCACCCTGCCTGCGCGAGTTGCCGGCACTCGATCGGCTGCAGCAGCGCCTGGGCAGCGAGCACTTTGAAGTGGTCGCCGTGGCCCTGGACAGGCGCGGCTATGACGGCGTGCGTGAATTTTTTGATAAGCTTAAGATCAAGCACCTGAGCATCTATCACGGCTCGACCGATGCCTTTGCAGAGGAGTTTCCGGTCGACCTCTTTCCCGCCAGCTTCCTGATCGACCCCCAGGGCCGGGTACTGAGTTTTCTGCGCAGCTACGCGGACTGGGACGCTCCCGAAGCCCACGCTATGATTCAGCAGCACCTGCAGGCACCCTGATGCAGCGATCTGTAAGAATACGCGGTTGCACCCAGGCATCGAATCGCGCATAATTCGCGCCGTTAGAGGTACTGCCGAATCCGGTGAGTACCTGCATTATGGTGGCCCTGTCGGTCCCCCCGCAACAAGAAACCGTTAATCTGGTCAGACCCGGAAGGGAGCAGCCACAGCGGTCTATTGTGTGCCGGGGTGTGGCTGGCGGGGCCGCCACCAGTTTCTCTATCTCTGTCGTTTGAACCATAAGTCTGCATAGATTGCGAAGAAGTTTGCATAAATTGCAGCATAAGTCTGCATAGACTATCTTTTTGTAGTAACACTACATAAAAAGGTGGTCCTGAGATGTACATTCGTAACCTCAACAAACCTTCCCCCGTTAAAAACATCTTCAAGTTTGCCAGCCCTAAGATGGGCCGCATGTTGACGTTAGAGTCGGCGTTAGAGCGAGATGCCTGCTTCCACTTTGAATACTCCCCAGATATTGCCTCCTACGAGGCCCAGCCAGAAGGCTACCATTACTCTTATCAAGGAAAGGAACTCCCTTACACACCTGATTTTTTAGTGACTGACAGTGTAAATGGGGCTCGTTTTGTCGAGGTTAAGCCCGTTGCTAAGACGGTCAATCCTGAATTCAGACAGAAATTTATCTCCCGACAAGAGAGTGCCAGGTTGCTTGGAGTGCCGCTAGTGCTCGTGACTGAGAGACAAATCAGAGTAAATCCCATATTAAACAACCTGAAGCTGTTGCATCGCTATTCAGGGATTCAGTCATTAACCCCCCTGCATTACAAGCTGTTTGATTTAGTCAGGAAAAGCGGGATTGTGCATGTGCGTAATCTTGTTGAGAGCACGGAGGAAGACGAAGGTGCAGTCTGGCATCTACTATCACATGGATTTCAGTCGGTAAATTGAAAGCGGATCTGTCGGGAGCCGCATTAGACCGGAATTCATTGGTTTGGTGTTGAAATTGAATGACAAAAAACATCAGAAAGGATTATTTGAAGATGAAGTGATAGATGTCGACGCCTCTTCTATCGGTGTCTTTACTGATGAATTTCAGGACCTTCCCGATGCTCCCCCTTTATAGACCAAGCTGACGACGACATTGAACGGTCTCTCGATACATATCCAGAACCTGTTCGCTTAGAAGCCTTGAGGCGCATCTCTTACCTTCGCTGGTTTGAGAAACATAACAAGGCTGGCTGGACAGCCAAAAATCTTGAACCGCTACTTAAAGAAGCCTCGCAGCATCTGCAAGGGCCGCTACCCAACTGGCGGACGCTGGCTGGGTGGCGTAGCGCTTACGAACAATCAGGTAGATCTGCTGAATCGTTGGCACCCAACCATCATCGCAAAGGCAATCGCGAGGCTAAAGTACTTACTGATGCCCTTTATTACTGGCGAGCAGTCAACGAAAAATATTTGCGGAGGGAGCGCCCCTCTATCGCTGCAGCTTACGAATATTACAAAGACCTTATAACGCTAGCCAATCGCGATCTTGTCGAGGGGCGTATCGATATAATCAGCGCACGCGCCTTTTATAACCGCATAGAGAAACTGCCGCCTTATGACGTGGCTCTGGCTCGTTATGGGAAGAGGTATGCAGATCGGTGCTTTCAATCGGTGGGCGCTCATATCAAACCGACGAGAGTCCTTGAACGAGTAGAGATCGACCATACACCGCTTGACCTCATATTGATGGACGATACGCTAGGCCTGCCTTTGGGGCGCCCTTATCTCACGGCATTAATTGATTCTTATAGCGGCTGTTTGGTGGGATTCTATCTGGGCTATAACGAACCCAGTTATAACTCGGTGCGCAAAGCGCTGCTCAATAGCTGTTTGAGCAAAGACTATGTGAAAAAACAATATCCTAGTGTTAAAAATGAATGGCGCTGTGAAGGCAAAATAGAAACCCTCGTTGTCGATAATGGCGCTGAATTCTGGAGCAAAAATCTAGAGCACGCATGCAGGGCTGTCGTTAGCGATATCCAGTACAACCCCGTTGCACGGCCGTGGTTAAAGCCGATGATTGAACGGTTCTTCGGAACAATCAATAGAAAGCTGCTTGTTTCGATTCCGGGGAAAACGTTTCAAAGGTGGATGAGCTTAAGGATTACAAGCCACAAAAAGACGCCGTGATGCGCTTTTCTGTTTTCATGGAGGTTTTTCATAAGTGGGTAATTGATGTCTATCATCAGTCGCCCAATAGTCGAGAGACAAATATCCCCTCCGTTAGCTGGGATCAGGGAGTGAAGAGTTTCCCGCCCATCATCTATCAAGACGATGTGGCGGAGCGTCTGATTATCGAGTTTGGGCAGACGCTACATCCAATGCTACGCCAGCGTGGGGTGGTTTTTCTTGATCTTTGGTACTCCAACGAAAATCTAACTGCATACCGGAAAGCCAACCCTCCCCCTGCTGGTTCAAAAAATCTTAAAATGGTTGTAAAAGTAAATCCGTCCGATCTTTCATATGTGTATGTCTATCTTGATGCAGACCAGCGGTACATCAAAGCCCCCTGCGTTGATCCAGAGGGTTACACGCAAGGCCTGACTCTCTTTCAGCACCAGACCAACCGGAGATTTTTAAGAGCCTTTCATCGATCTCAGGTCAATACTGAAATGCTGGCCGAGGCGCGCCTATATATTGATCAGCGGATTGAATCTGAAATTGAAGAGGTGAAAAGATCAGGCAAGCGAAAACAGAAGCAGATTAAGGGAGTAAAAACCGTAGCCAAGCATCGAAATGTTGGTAGTGATGCTGCGTCTTCGATTGTAAAAACACCGAATAACAACGCATTAGGCAATACTCGTGATGCGGGTGGCGATGAGAGCGTTAAATCTGCGGCAAAAGATCTCATAAACAATTGGGATGACATAGCCTCAGATCTGGATGCTTACTGATGTATCAGCTAACCGAAGAGCAGCAGGCTGATTTATCCCAGTTCAAGAACTGTTTCGTGGAGCACCCGGCACTCACCCAAGTCCTCGAAGATTTCGAGCGCTTGCGCGCCAATCGCCGATTGGGTGGTGAACAGCAGTGCATGCTCCTTACCGGTGATACAGGATCTGGCAAGTCTCATCTCATCAATCATTATAAAGAGCGCTTCCAGCGTCGCCAGGTAGGTGATGTCATGACCTGCCCCCTCTTGGTAAGCCGTATCCCCAGCAAGCTCGATCTTGAACAAACCATGATTCAACTGCTGCACGACATGGGGCAGTTCGGCAGTGAATTTAGAAAACGCAGAACGCGTGACATAGGCCTCACCGAGTCCCTGGTTAAGCTGCTCCGTCTATGCGAGACAGAGCTGATCATCATCAATGAATTTCAGGAATTGATTGAGTTCAAATCGGCAAAAGACCAGCAGTCCATTGCGAATCGCTTTAAGTACATCAGTGAGGAAGCGAGTGTGCCGATCGTTATTGTCGGAATGCCCTGGGCTGAGCAAATAACCGAAGAGCCTCAATGGGCCTCTCGATTGATCTGCCGACGCAGTTTGCCCTACTTCAAGCTTTCGGAGGGACCTGAGCAGTTTGTTAGGTTTCTGAAGGGGCTGGCACTGCGAATGCCGTTTAAGGTCACCCCTAAGCTGGAGAGCAAGCACATAGCTTTACCACTCTTCGCTGTGAGCCGGGGCGAGATAAGAAAGTTAAAGCATCTTCTCAACGAGCCTGTTGCGCTGGCTCTTGAGGAAGACGCCGAAACACTTGCTCACAGGCATCTATCTCGGGCCTTCAATCTCTACTTCTCTGGTGATGATAATCCGTTCGAACAGGACGTCAGCACGCTCAAGTTCGCTGAGGTGAAGAGTTATTCCAGGTATAACCCCACTGCAGTGTCGTTAGATGAAGCGCTGGTGGCGACGCGGTTTACTGACCGCCTGAGCCTTACTCAGTTGCTGAAAAAGAACAGTTAGTCAGCAGGCTCTAGGAATCTAAGGATTGCTTAGTACCAATTTCTACTCAATACTAAGAGAATCTTAGCTGCTTTCACTTGGTAGCTGAGTCCTATGAACAATCCATTGCCTGTGCGCCTTCGTTCGGCACGTAAGGCGGCGAATTTAACTCAACAGCAGTTGGGCGTCCTGCTCGGGATGGACCTAAACACTGCCAGTGCCCGTATGAACCAGTATGAAAAAGGCAAGCACTCACCGGATTTCCAGACTTTGCAGCGACTGGCTGAGAAGCTGGGGGTTCCTGTTGCCTATTTTTTTTGTGAAGAAGAGGTGACGGCTGAAATTGTTAAGCTGGTATCAAAGCTAAGCCCTCAAGAAAAAAAGCATTTGTTGGACAATCTGCAGCCGAAGTAACCCTTGTTCGTACCTGCTTGCTGGTCAGCTCTTACGGCCGCCGCCGCCCTTGCTGCTGCATTACGCCCTCATGTAAAAATAGAGTCGGGCAATGTCATCACGCCCAACAGCCACAAGATTAGTGGCCTCCCTAGCAGCCCAACCCTTCCCAATTACCATTCGAATCTTAGGGTTTATGCCCTACCCTGGCTGCGCTGCACTTCCATGAAGGGTACTATCACCGATTCGCCCTATTGGTTGACCGAGACAACGAGCCCCTATGTTTGAACAAGCATTTAAGAACATCGACGATATCCTGCATAAGGATGCTGGCGCGTCCAGTGAGCCGGACTACACCGAACAGTCGATATGGATGCTGTTTTTTAAGTCAGTCCAGCGCTGATACGTACGTTCGGTAATCCCCAGCTCGCGACAAGCCTTATAAAGTGCCGCGCCGGACGTCACCGCCTCATTGATTAATACCACTGCCATTTCGCGATCTCGGCTGAGGATCATTCGTCCTCGCTTTCCCCCAGATCGTATTGGCTTTTTTTCTGAGGACCAATAGCGCGGCGGTTTCTGCCAGTACGTACTCCTTGCGGCGTAAATCGACCTCTAAACATTTGATGCGTTTTTTTGTCAGCCCGGCCTCGTGATCTGCACTGCTTTTCTTGTTCATCAGTTATGGCATTGGCCCCCATACAGGCGCGCTTCCACTGCTCTATTTGCTCTGCAAAAAGACCTTTCTACGACAATATTCTGCCAATTCAGCGGTATTTAAGGTGGCAGTTTCTAACACCACCGCAAACTTATCCACCGATGACCATTGCTCAGCGTTCTTTCATCTCCAGGCACGGCGACACCACTACTCTTAGTTTGTTTTCGCCAATTATACAGGGTGCCTTGGGTGATTCCGGTCTCTGCCGCCAAGCGGGATACAGACATGTTAGTCGGTGGCATCATCTTCTGAATAACCGCCTCTTTACGGTAACCGGTTATTCTGAGGCGTAGTTGATGTCCCGATATAAGTCTGACCGTAACGGCTGATCTGCAAACTTCTCTTTCCATACCCTTGGCGTTAGCTCTTCCACCCGGCTGGCCGGGTGCTCACTGATCCGCAGCAGCACATCGGTCAGATAGGTGTATGGATTGATATCGTGCAGTTTGCAAGTGCTGATCAGGCTCTGAATGATGCCCACATGCTCCGCGCCCAGTTCTGTCCAACAGAATAACCAATTTTTTTTGCCCATAGGAGTGGGACGAAGGGTGCGTTCCAGATGATTGGTATCCAGCGGCACATCCGGATCTTCCAGGAACACGCGCAGGGCGGCTTCTCTTTTCATGACGTAGCCCAGCGCTTTGCTGAGAGGGTTCGAGGGTGTCAAATCGCCCCGTCGAATCTGTTTGTCACACCACTCGAAGAAGTTATCGACCACCGGCTTGCTGTGCTTC
>JBLIEQ010000013.1:0-113511 GCA_047633175.1 Motiliproteus sp.
CGGCAGAGCCTGATCATCAGCCAGTCGTTTGCGCCAGCTGCAAAAGCTGGCATAGCCAATGGCCTGAGCATCACAAAAGCGGGCAGCGGACTGGCCGCTGCTCTGCCATTGATCAACCAGGGCTTGCAATTGTTCGGGGGTCCGGCGGGGTGCATAGCTCATGTGTTGCCTCCTAAATGAATGAGAAGGCCAGCTTATCGCGCGTAAAAGTGGTTGGGCAGAACGCCTTAGAATGAACGGTTACTTAGAATGAACGGTTACGGCGAAGCGCTCGGCGATCGAGAACAAACTCGCGTTACACATCAAGGCGGTCAAACTCCCGGCGCCGGTCGAGGAACATCGGTTCCACCCCGATCGGCTCTGGCGGTTCGATTTCGCCTGGCCATCGCTCAAGGTCGCGGCCGAATGCGAGGGCGCGGTCGGGATCCGCTCGACCAAGGAGGGCAAGGTCTACAGTGGCAGGCACAACTCCAAGGAGGGCTTCGAGCTGGATCTGGAGAAGTATAACGAGGCGATTCTCGAAGGCTGGGACGTGGTGCGCTTCTCGGCGCAGACGGTCACCTCGGGGCGGGCGATCAATATCCTCGAGCGGCTGATCGGTATCAAGCAGGAGCAGATTGTCGAGCAGGAGCAGGCCGCAGAACTCCCGCCGATGGCGTTCGAGGGGGCGCTCGGCGATCTGGTCATGGCGATCGGGGTCAACTCGGCGCTGACCCTGACCCGGCGCCTGGGGGGTAACGAGTATTACGTCCCCAAGGTACCCAAGCCCGGCCACCCGCTGACCCTGGCGCTCGGGGTCTCGGTCTGTAACCGGCTCTGCGCTCACTATGCCGGGACGCGGATCGATATCCCCTCAAAAGGCGTATTCCGCGAGCAGCGCGACCGCATCATCACCAAGGCACTCGGGCGCGGGGTCGATCAGAACGTCCTAGCCGCTCAATACGGGCTCACCTGTCGGCATATTCGTAATATTAGGGCGCAGCGGGGAGTTTCGAGTCTGGTTGCTGGGTGAAGTTCAAAGCCTTGCTAGTACTTAGTTTCATCTAATCTTAAAAGATTGGCAGTTTATCAACGACGACGCCCGCACCAAGCCCAAGCCCAAGCCCAAGCGGCTATACTCTGAAATTCAGATAAAATGAGGTACTAGGCATTATTTTAGTACTAGATTTTTGTAAGGTGCCAACCATTTCCATGTTTACATTGGTAGACCTTTAAACTTATTCCTTGCTCGTCATAGAGAATATCAGACCTTGTTCGAGCATCTGCCTTTGTTTTATATGAATCCTTATAACTACCATCGCCTGCAGTACAGAACTCACACTTTTTACTTGGCGTTTGCCTGCTCTTTGGAGATAGGTGCCACCTGTCACATTTACTACAGTGGTAAGGAACCAAGTCATTTCCGTAGCACTCTTTAGAATACTCTGCAGCTGATTCAGCTTCAAAATCATAATCATATTCGGTAAGAGGCTCACCCGACGTTTTCCCAAAGCACGTTTCACTTTTCATCTCTAAACAGATTCCTTAATTTTGATTATGAAATACCTAACGCCACATTAAGCGGACTAAAATAGTTGATTAAAATATGGAGCGAAGCGAAACCGAGTAAACTGTTTGCAGGCCCGCTTGAAGTGCTTGTTATGTAGCTATTTTACTTTCAATTATTTTTTGTAATTCATCAGAAAATATTTTTATATCTGATATTGCCTCATAAAGGTCATGAGGCAAAATATCAATCACTTCCTTTTCTTTGGTATAACCATTTCTATGAACGATATCATGTCTTATTTCAACAATTGATTGCACCTTCGAAATATCTAAATTTATTTTACAACCTAGTGTTTTTTCGTAAACACCTATGACTTTATCTACCTTATGAAATAGCATTTCACTAACACATCTGATTGCTAATGCACTCAAATCTGTACCAAAGTTTTTTAAATCGGCAAGTGAATACCTTGCGCTTTTTAGTTGATCAATACGAGTAATAGCATTATTTAAATACACCGAGTTTTCAGACATTAGAGCTTTTAATGTATCACCTAAAAATGCCTCAAGCAGTGTTACTGAATATGAGTACGACATTTTAATAACAAGGTTTTCATTTAGAGGCATTGGTTCAGAAAGTGATTTTTTGGCAAGTTTCTTAACGGTTCCTAACTCTGTCGTAAAATTTTGATATATATCGACAGAACCATTTTCTCTTAACCATCTTATCTCTGAAACCCACTCGTACTCGTCATTCAAACTATCTTGATACGCTGAATATTCTAGCATTAGGTCTTGCCATTCTTCTGATTCAGGTGTTAAATCTTGATCGCTCAGTCTTTCACGAATCCATTCTTCAGCTTGCTCTTCTTGTTTATCAAATAAATATTCTTTAATTGAGCTCAAAACACCTCCTTATGACACCAAAACTTCGGTAGCTACATAACGCCTCAAGAAGGGGCGCCGGTTACGGCGTCCCGCTTGCTTGAATTGTTAGGCTTGTTCTCGTGTAAACCTGCGTTTATTGCAGCAAGAGATCCGATAATTATGAATATCGCGCCCATATATGCATAGTAGCTTTTCATATAGCTAAAGTAATTTTTCTCGTATTGCTCATAGCCAAACTTTGACATAATTAATTTGGGGGCGACAATAAATACAGGGTAAAAAGCAGAAAAATAATGACATACCAAGGCCGTATAGTTGGATTTGAAATCCCATACCAAAGCCATATTCCAGTGGGTATAACTATGGTCATAGCCCAGAAGAAGGTCATGCTCGGTGTTAGCTCACTATCATATCTTGAGTTAATCTCGCGATATGCAGCCTTCTGACCGATTGCAAGAAGCCTCATGCCTACTGTTACACAAATAGAGGATATTGTTGCTACATGAATTTCTGTTTTGGAATACTCTAAGCCAACAATTGAAGCAACTGAGATAACTGGACTGACAAAATAGCTTTGGTAAAAGTTCAAACCATCCAGGATAAACCCTTTCCACTCAACTACGATGCCAGAAAGCGAAGTTAAAGAGCTAAGGGTAAATAAAAAATCAAGTATCAATAAAGTCCGCGTAAGGATACCCCCATCACGAAATGACTCTCTAAATCCCTCAACCTCTTTGCTTATGTCCATAATATATTTCGAAGTCCGTCCTATAAGAGCCTAACAGCCTGTTAAAGAGGCCTTTTGCCTCATAACAATCATCATCGCGACCGCCTCTTTAGCCAGGGTATAAACGTCGTTTCGCGAGGCATCGCAACAATCGTGAAAATCAGGATAGGGTGGGACAGACAGGAGAGAAGGATGGCCTTTGAGGCTGCGCGCTTTAGCTCCCTGTTGTGACCTCGACACTATCCTTGTCCTGACGCTATGTAAGTGATTAATTTACCTGATAAAACAATAACTAACAAGCAACATCCGGCCTGGTCTGTCTGTTCTTGCTAGCCAGCGGCCGCTAGCAGCCTGGAAATAGTTCCACTTATCGACCGGAAGTCTGTCGCTCAGACTCCCGGCTATGTGTATAAAACTATCGAAAAACTTCTCTCTCGACGAATTCACCCGCTCCGGCACTGCTCGCCGGCTGGGGCTGGATAACACCCCTGACGCTCGGACCCTCCTCCATCTGGAGGCGCTGGCCGACGTTTGTCTGCAGCCGATCCGCGACCACTTCGGGCCGGTGACCATCCTCTCAGGCTATCGCTCTGCGGCGGTCAACACCGCCGTCGGCTCGTCCGAGCGCTCCGCACACCTGTACGGCATGGGTGTCGACTTCACGGTCGCCGGCCACTCGACCCGCGAGCTGGTCGAATGGATCCGTGACAATCTCCCGAGTTTCGACCAGGCGATCGACGAATTCGGCGACTGGGTCCACCTGGGGCGGCGCCAGCCGATCAGCCTGGAGGCGCGCGGCCAGATTCTGGAGGCGTACAAGGTCGGCACCCGCACCCATTACCGCTTTATCCCGAGGCCCGACTGATGGAATGGCTCGATAAACTCAAAGAATATGCGCCCGACATCGCGCTGGCGATCGCGACCGGCGGCACCTCTGCCATCGTCACCACAGCAACACGAATCCTCGCCAAGGAGCTGACCGGCGATGATGCAGCACCCTTGGATTAGGTCTCGGCGGCGATCGAGCAGGCCACGCCCGAGACGCTGGCGGCGATCTCCCGCGCCAATCACGACTTTACCCTCGAGAAAGCCCGGATCGATACCGCGCGGCTGGCGATCGTCAACCAGACCATGCGTGTCGAGGCCACCTCTGAAAACTGGTGGTCGAGCGCCTGGCGACCGTTCTGGGGCTTTGTCTCGGCGACCGCGTTCGGCATTATCTCGATCGCCATCACGGTCTTCTTTGCCATTCTGGCGTACAAAGACCCGAGCGAAGCCATCAAGACCCTGCCGACGTTTATTACCTCCCTGGCGGCCCTGTTCGCCATCCCCGGCGCGATCCTGGGTGTCTCTGCCTGGCATCGTGGCCAGGCGCAGCGGATCCGCGCCGGTGAGGTCAAGCGATGACCGACAGCACCGACAACACCGAGGCGCCTACCCTGCCCAAGCGGGTCGGCGTCCTGGAGCAGCAGCTCCACACCCTACATTTCCGGGTCGAGAAGTTCGAGGACACGCCGCCTAGAGTCCACACGCTCGAGCAGGCGGTCCGAGTCATGCAATCAGATTGGGAGCGGATGCGCGACGACATCGGCGAGATCAAAGACAGCGGCATCAAAACCCACGAATCGATCGAGCAGGTCGCCGAGGCGGTTCGCAGCAATGGCGCCCGAGTGTCCTCGCTGTTTATCGCCGGGGCGATGGTCGCGGCACTGATGGCGGTCGTGGTCGGCGGTATCCAGGTCTACGACTCGACGCTCTCTATCCAGCAGAAACGCCAGATCCTCGATCCACCCCGCTCCGCAGACGGCGCGATCGGTTAATGGCAACGCCCTCCTCCGCCAGCGCTGCCGATTGGGTCGAGATCGAGGTCGCCTTTAGATCCGGCTCGGTATCCAACCGCGAGCTCGGCACCCGCTACGGCATCAGCGATACTTCGATCCGGCGCAGGGCCAAGAAAGAGGGCTGGACCAAGGGCGCGGTCGAGGTCAAACGCGAGCGGGTCAAGGCGCATTTTGCCGGCGAGAGTAAGACCAACCTGGCCGTGGGCCTAGCCGCCGCCACCGAGGCCGACGTCTCCGATATGGAGCTGGGTCTGGGCAATGCGCGCAAGGCGCTCGGCGTGGTCGGTTCTCAGCTCGACCTGATGGAAAAGAACCCCCAGATCGCCGACTCATCCGACCTCAAGCGGCTATCGGAGACCAATAAGATCAATGTCGAGGTGATCCGCCGTATACGCGGCCTGGACGAGCCCGACCGCGATCAGGACGGCAGCAGCGGCGCGTACTCGATCGATGACGTCCTCCGCGAACGAGCCAAGCTGCTGCAGGACTTTTAACCGTGCTGGACGCCCGGCGCCTGGCGATCAAGGCCGAATGCGAGGGCGATGATTTCGAGGCGCTGCTGTTCTTTGTGCGCTACTTCTTTATGGCTATGTATAAGAGATCGTCTACAGGTAGGCTTCCACGGTGCTTCCGGCGAACTGGGTTGCGCCACTGGACGTGTCGGATTTGAGATAAGTGGATTGCTGGGATTGCATCCCAGCCTACGTTCCTCTGGTAAGCGCCTCAATCTTGCTAGGTCACGACTAAAACCGCTAAAATACGCTGACGCGCCCAGTTGTCTGGACGATTTCTTTGTTGGGTTGTTTTTTTTGCCATAAAAAGTGCCACCCAACGCCAGAAAACCAACATATATCTATATTTATCAACCGGTTGTATATAAATGCAAATCTACAAAGAGTTTACCTTCGAAGCCGCTCATCTGCTGCCCCATGTACCCGAGGGACATAAATGCGGACGGCTGCACGGTCACTCTTTTTTTGTGCGCATTTATGTCAGCGGCGAGGTGGATCCACATACCGGTTGGATCATCGATTTCTCCGATATAAAGCAGGCGTTTAAGCCGATCTATGACCGACTGGATCATCATTACCTAAATGACATCAGCGGACTAGAAAACCCGACCAGTGAAGTCCTGGCGCGCTGGATCTGGAACGCGCTTAAACCCGCCCTCCCGCAGCTGAGTCGCATCCTGATCAAGGAGACCTGCACCTGTGGCTGCATCTATGAGGGTGAAAGCTGAGGGTGAAAGCTGAGGGTGAAGGCTAAGGGTGAAGACTGAGGCTAACCCCCTGGCCTAACAGCCGAAAATCGCGCCCTGTTCTGTTCTCATGGGATGAGATGGGATGGGATGGGATGCGATGATAGCCTAATGCCAAGCACTCCCTTAAGATGACTGCCTACAGATTCTGATACCCGTTACCATGCCAACAGACAAGCACGACCACAGCCACAGCCACAGCCACAGCCCTCTGGATTTCGACCTGCCTGATGATAAGCGCAAGTACGCCATCCGGGTGACCTGGATTGGCGCCGTGCTCGATGGCATTCTCGGTATTGCCAAGATTCTGATCGGTTTGGTGTATTCATCCCACGCCCTGGTGGCCGACGGGATCCACTCGCTGTCGGATCTACTCACCGATTTTATGGTGGTAGCGATTGTCAACTTCTCCCATGCCGAACCCGATGCTGAGCACCCCTATGGCCACGAGCGCTTCGAGACGCTGGGCACGGTCGCACTGGGGTTTATCTTGGTGGCGGTTGCCGGGGCGATGGCCTTCGAGAGTATCATGACGCTCTTTTCAGACAGTGAGAACCACCTGCCTGGCTGGCCCACGCTGGTGGTCGCCCTGATCTCCATCATCTCCAAGGAGTGGATCTTCCGCTACACCCTGGCGGCCGGCAAGAAGCTTCAGTCAGACCTGCTGATTGCCAATGCCTGGCATTCGCGTACCGATGCATACTCCTCGATCGTGGTCTTTGTCGGTATCGGCGGGGCGATGCTGGGCGTGCCCTGGCTCGATAATATGGCGGCCGTCGGGGTGGCCATCTTTGTCGCCAAGATCGGCTGGGACCTGAGCTGGAAAAGCCTGCAGGAGCTAGTCGATACCGCCCTGCCCCAGGAAGAGCTGGACGCCCTGACCGAGGAGGTGCTGAGTGTCGAGGGGGTTGTGGCGGTACATAGCTTTAAGTCACGGCAGATGGGCGCTAAATCCCTGCTGGAGATGCACCTGCAGGTCTCGCCCTATATCAGCGCCTCTGAAGGCCATTATATCGGCGATACGGCGGTTATCGCCTTACTGAAGAAGTTTTCATCGATAGGCCATATCATCTTCCACATCGATACCGAAGATGACGACGAATCGCTGCTCTGCCAGCTATTGCCACTGCGTTCTGCGGTCAAACTAGCCGTCGATGATGCTCTGCAGGATCTTGCCCCCGAACTGCAGCGCAGCAGGATCAACCTGCACTACCTGGGTGGAAAAATAGAAATCGATCTGTTTATCGAGGCCGCCGATGAGGACGTCCTGTTTGAAAACACCCAGGACCATCATGTCCTGACCGAACAGCTAAACCTGCAACTCAGGAGTAATTCCTGGTTCCAGAAGCTCACGCTCTGGAGTGCGATCTAGCTGCACTATACCGGAAGCCTCAGCCCCGCAGCCTCGGCAAGAGACTCTAGAAGCCCCGGTCGCCCCATCCTTGCACCTACAACCTCAGAAAGCGAATGTGGCATGCCGGCGATCCTCTGTGAAACAGGTCCACTATGATCGAGATTCTCTACGCTGACGAGCAGATCGTCGTCGCCAACAAGCCTCATGACCTACTGTCGGTTCCCGGTCGCGGCCCGGACAATCAGGACTGTCTGCTCCATCGGTTGCAGCTCCGCTTCCCAACCGTTCGAATCGTTCACCGGCTCGATTGCGCGACCTCTGGAATTCTGGTACTGGCGCTTGATGCCGACAGCCATCGCGAGCTAAGCCGCCAGTTTCATGACCGTGAAACCAGCAAGCGCTATATCGCGGTGGTCGCTGGCGTTATGGCGCATGCCAGCGGCTCGGTCGACCTGCCCGTACGCTGCGACTGGGACAACCGCCCCAGGCAGATGGTTGATCACGAGAAGGGTAAACAGGCGCTGACCCATTACCGGGTGCTCGAACAACGCCCAGATCGCGCCCGCGTCGAACTGATACCGGTCACCGGCCGCTCTCACCAGCTCCGGGTCCATATGCAGGCCATCGGCCACCCGATTCTCGGTGATCGCTTCTATGCCGATACTAAGGCACTGCAGCAGGCCGACCGGCTGCTGCTGCATGCCCAGCAACTGGGTTTGAACCACCCGCTCAGCCAGCAACCGCTCAGTTTCGAAGCCCCCTGCCCCTTTTAAGCCTGCCAAAGGCTCAAAACGGTGGCCTAGGGCGTCAATTTTGCTAGAATCGCTTCTCTAACAGACTTACCTCCCGGCCTGGGTTACGCCTAGCCATGCCGGATGCCCCCTATTCAATCTGCAGCTATACAGGACAGCCATATAATGAGTCTTGCTGACAAGGTCTTAGCCGTCAATAACGATCTCCCGATCCGCACCGACAGCCCCGTTCACAGTGGTAAAGTTCGTTCCGTTTACTGGCTGACCGCCGCCGATAGTCGGCGCCTGATCGAACAAAAAGGCTATGACGTGCCTGCGGACGCGCCTTTGGCGATCATGGTCATCAGCGACCGGATCTCCGCCTTCGATTGCATCTGGCATGGCGAGGGTGGTATGCGTGGGGTACCGGGAAAGGGAGCGGCGTTAAACGCCATCTCCAACCACTGGTTTCAACTGTTCCGTGACCAGGGTCTGGCCGACAGCCATATCCTCGATATCCCGCACCCCTTCGTGTGGATCGTACAGAAAGCCAAACCGGTACTGATCGAAGCGATCTGCCGCCAGTACATCACCGGCTCCATGTGGCGTGCCTACGCCAAGGGCGAACGTGAGTTCTGTGGCATCGAGATCCCCGACGATCTACAAAAAGATCAGCGCTTACCGGAGCTGCTGATCACGCCGTCGACCAAGGGAATTCTCAAGGATATCCCCGGAGTGCCCGAGGTCGATGACGTCAACATCACCCGCCAGGATATCGAAACCAACTTCGCCGCCTTCAACTTCCAGAGCCTGGACGATATCGCCCTCTACGAAAAGCTGCTCGAAGAAGGTTTCGAGGTTATCAGTGCGGCCCTTGGCAAACTCGATCAGGTGTTTGTGGATACCAAGTTTGAATTTGGTTATGTCAGCGATGCCCAGGGTAACCAGAAGCTGATCTATATGGACGAGGTCGGAACCCCTGATTCATCACGGATCTGGGACGGTGCCGAATACCGCAATGGCAAGGTCGTCGAAAACTCTAAAGAGGGCTTCCGTCAGCTGCTGCTCCAGCACTTTCCTGATCCTGATATTTTGCTCAATAAGAATCGCATGGGCGAGCGCGAGGCATTGGCGCGTGACAATGCTCTGCCTGAATCGGTATTGATGGATGTTTCCAGAACCTATGTCGATATCGCCGAGAAGGTGACCGGCAAGCCGCTGGTGTTGTCAGACAACCCCAAGGCGGAGATCATCGAGATTCTCCGCGATCAGTATGGCCTGATCGACTGATCGCTATTGGTTTGACCGGAAGCTGACCGTAGGCTGGGATTACATCCCAGCCTACCTCGCTGTTCTGATCAAACACCGCGCGGGCCTGGAATCTTACTTATCACGAGCAGCCATCAGCGCGTCCAATAACGCCTCAAACCGGGTATAGATTTCACCACCACTGGCCTGAATAAAGTATTCCACCTGCAGGTTCACTGTACTGCCGAGGTTATCGCAACTGAGGCGAAAATCACCCCGATAACCGAAGATGCATTTGCCCCGGGCATAGCCATAGCCGATCTCAGCGGCCGTACCCGAATCCACATCGACCCCATCCAGGTTGGCGACGATCCAGTCGCAGCGATCGATCGCCTCCGTATTCATGCGGCCGATAGCGGTATTCAGGTGCCTCAACTCGGCGCGCTGCTTATTCAGATCGGTCAGCGCCAGAGCCGCCTGCAACTCAGCCGTATCACTGAGTTGCCAGGGATCGAGCAACTCAAAGCCGCGTTGTTGTAGAGCCGGAATCATCTGCTGCTGATGAAACAACCGCCCCACTTCGGAAAAGCCCAGAGGTCCGGCCAGATAGATACATTGAGACATGACGACTCCTCGTGTTGCGGTATTTAAATTAGGCGCTAACGACGCGTAGCGCCGCGCCCTCTTTAAACGCGGCGATATTTTCGGCGATCTGCACTAGCATCCGCTGGCGCGCCTCGACGCTGCCCCAGGCGCAGTGCGGGGTGACGATCAGACCAGGAATATCATCAAATAGCAGCGGATTGCCCTGAACGGGCGGCTCGACGGTTAACACATCGACAGCTGCACCCCCGAGCCGACCGCCCCGCAACGCGTCCGCCAGTGCCTGTTCGTCGACGATACCCCCACGGGCGGCATTGATCAGCAGCGCCTCGGGCTTCATTAGCGCCAGTGCCGCGGCATCGATCAGATTCCGGCTCTGATCGGTTAACGGACAGTGCAGACTCAACACATCGACCTGAGGCAGCAGCGCAGACAGCTCGACTCGGCCCTCATCCGGTCGTAGCTGCGGATCACCGCCGGGTCTGGCGGCGATCAGCACCCTCATTCCCAGCGCCTCGGCGACCCTGGCGACACCCCGTCCCAACTCACCATAACCAATGATGCCCAGGGTTTTACCCTGCAACTCCATGATCGGGTAATCCAGCAGGCAGAACGCGGTGCTGCGTTGCCAGTCACCCCGTTTAACCGCAGCGCTGTAATCCGGCAACCGAGTCGCCAACGCGAGCATCAGACTGAGGGTATGCTGCACCACCGAACCCGTGCCGTAACCCTGGCAATTACTCACCCTGATGCCCTGTTCCGCTGCGGCCTGAAGATCCACATTATTAGTCCCGGTAGCGGCCACGCAGATCAGCCGAAGCTGTGGATGCCTGGCCAGTGTAGCGGCATCCAGGCACACCTTATTGACGATGGCTATGTCAGCCCCTGCCAAATGCGCATCAAGCTGCTCCGGCGAGGTCGACGGATACAACTGCAGGCCGGTTGCCTGCCGCTGTATTGGCGTCATGTCGAGATCCACAGGCTCCAAACTCGCCACATCGAGAAAAACTGCTTTCATTATCTGGCTCCAGAAATCAAACTCGGTTGTTTATAAAAAATTAAAACAGGCCATCGTCCCTACCGCCATTGCCTGCAGGGACGCAGGTATGCCGTTGTTGTCGGGAACTGACAACGGCCCCGCTCTCGGGACATACCGTACATCCTGTACATAAAAAAGGGCCCTGCTCTGATGTCAGAACGGGCCCTGTCCGGTTGCTATAAAGCGCTGATTAGAGCGAAGCCGATCAAACTTCCGGCATATTCTCTTTCAGAATCCAGAGAACATCCTCCGCAATCAGGGTAACCGCAGGCTCCCCTACGGGGGTCAAGACCGAGATATAAACACCGCTGCTGCGGCGTTTCAGCTGAATCTGGTACCGACCGGTGAAGGTGACCGCCCCGGACTTTTTATCCACGTTAAGGCGCTTGTCCTTAACTCCCCCAAACGAATAGATAACTTTATCGCCTATACGGATTTTATAGCCCTCAGACGCTTCCAGCTGCTGCTGCTTTTCTGTCGCCTTCTCTTCTTCGTTCAAGGGTACCTCAGCCACCGTCCCGGTACTGTATCTCGGGCCCTGTTTATCGGCATTGACGCTCAAGGCTGAACCAATCGATGCCATATCGAAGGTGATGGCATCGCGCTCGCCATGCAACCAGTCAAAGAAACCGACAGATTTTTCACTCTCTACGGGTATCGTGGAAGTATGGGTAATGTAGTACTTACCTAAACCTTTGTCTGCAGAGCCAACATCAACCTCAGCCTGAACCAATGCTTGTTGAACCCGCTGCCAGGCCTCATCGACCGAGCTTGTCAATTTCAATACCGGCTCCCCCTGAGAACCACGACCGAAATAGACCCGTCCCTGCTGATTCTGACGCTCGCGAACAGCGCTGGCCGTTGATGGCTCGGCTGAGAGGCTCAGATAATGAAGAATTTCGTATAGCATCTGTGATCGATATTCCGCATCCCCGGTATTACCGGACCAATCCGCAGCCTGGCTGATATCGGTTACCGACGCGCGCAGATGGCGCAAGCTGATACTGGTCTTGTCGTTATCGACAGCCTTTAAATACAGCCGTAATTTATCATGAGCAGACCCCTGGGGCTCACTGGTGGTCAGGCGAGTCACCAGACGCGATACAAATCCCGGCTCCTCTTCGCCACTATCCTCCCAGGCGGTCTCCATTAGCCCCCGTTGTGGATCCGTAAGGACCAGCTGCTGGCTATTTGACCTCCAAAAAGTCAACAGCTGGTTCCACACATCCGTCAGGGGCTCATTGACGATAATCATACGCTCCTGACCATCCCGGGCCAGGCTGACCTTTTCGTTACCGGCTTCGGCAATAAAAAAGTCTGGCCTTGGGATCTCAAACGCTTGTTCAGAGACCGTCGCCGCCGTACCTATATCGGGAATCACCAACAGCGGCTTAATCTTCTCCGAATCAAGATTTGCCGGGACAACCAAGGCGGTACTCACCTGGGAAGCCTCATAGTCCTGTGCGCGATCACGAATCACGGCATCATTACCACCGATCAGATCATTATCGGATATAACACTACAGCCGCTTATTAAAACCAATAAGCCGGCGACAAGAGGGCGGGAAGACAACATCAGCACATTACACCAGTTCTGCAGCTTTAAGGCTTTCATGGATACGCGAACGATAGCTAGCCGACAGAGGCGTCAGCGGCAAACGTATCCCACAATCGATCAGACCCATCACGTGCAGGGCCCATTTAACCGGAATCGGATTAGATTCAACAAAGAGATCACGATGCAGGTGGTCGATGAGCCGATTAAGCGCACGCGCCTCCTCAACCTTGCCGGCGAGCCCCAGGGCGCACACCTGTGCCATCTGCCGTGGTGCCACATTGGCGGTCACCGAAATATTGCCCTGGCCCCCCAATAGAATCATCTCCAGCGCGATGGCATCATCTCCGGAGTAGACGGCAAATCCCTCAGGAACTTTTTTGATCAGCCGCTTGGCGCGCTCCAGATCCCCGGTAGCCTCCTTGATGCCGATAATATTGGCTATCTCGGTCAGCCTTAATACCGTCTCTGGCAACATATCACAGCCTGTGCGCCCCGGCACATTATACAAAATCTGCGGCACCGCGACCGCTTCTGCAATCGCCTTAAAGTGCTGATACATCCCCTCTTGAGTCGGCTTATTGTAGTAGGGGGTGACGAGCAGACAGGCATCGACACCAGCATCTTTGGCGGCCTGAGTCAGTTCGATAGCTTCTTTGGTAGAGTTAGCGCCAGTGCCTGCGATAACCGTAATACGTCCGGCAACCCGCTTCACCACATGTTTGATCACCAGGCAGTGCTCCTGACAGTCGAGAGTCGCAGATTCACCCGTGGTACCCACTGCGACTATCGCATCAGTACCCGAATCGATGTGAAAATCGATCAATTTATCAAGACCGTCCCAATCCAACGCCCCGGACGGGGACATGGGGGTAACCAACGCAACCAGACTGCCCGTAATCATCACTCTTCTCCATCATACTAGCGAATGTATCCCCATAAAACGGGGCATATAGTCCCTTTCCGGACTCTCAACAAGCCTGCTATTCTAACCAAGGGACACCTTCAACGTAACTAGCGTTTCAATTAATTACGCCAAAGGCGACTAAGATCCCCCGATAGTGCAAGCTGTGCAGGTACTCAAGACCTATACAGATCTCTAAACCGACATCTGAACCGACATCTGAACAGAAGACGACTCATGACTCCAGCCATTGGCCAAAAAGCACCCGATTTCAGCGCTATCGATCAGAACGGCGAGCCTGTTTCGCTATCTCAGTTCAGCGGCAGCAAAATCGTGCTCTATTTCTACCCCAAAGACTCTACTCCGGGCTGTACGGCCCAGGCCTGCAACCTGCGAGACCATTACGCAGAACTCAAGGATGCGGGCTACGTCGTACTTGGCGTCAGCACCGATTCACCCAAGCGGCATCAAAACTTTATCAGTAAAAATGCCCTGCCCTTTCCACTCATCGCCGACGAGGACCGTGCTGTTCACGAGCTCTATGGCACCTGGCAGTTGAAAAAGTTCATGGGTAAAGAGTATATGGGAACCGTCCGCAGCAGCTTTATCATCGACGAACAGGGCACTATTACCGACATCATCACCAAGGTTAAAACCAAGGATCACAGCGCCCAGATTCTAGGAGACTGACCGAGGATAGCGATCCCGCCGCGCACAGACTGGCGGCTCCGCTCCCGACCCTGACTAATCCTCTGAGAACGCCTCGAGGCGCGTTTTTTGTGGCCAGGCATTCATCACTGCCTTAAGCAGAGTGGCCAACGGAATCGCGAAGAACACCCCCCAAAAGCCCCAAACTCCGCCAAAAACCAATACCGCTACGATAATGGCGACCGGGTGCAGATTGACCGCCTCTGAAAACAGCAAGGGCACCAGCACGTTACCATCCAGCGCCTGTATAATGCCGTACGCGGCCATCAGCACGAAAAATTCGTTGGTCCAGCCCCATTGAAAAAAGGCGATCACGGCGACCGGTAGAGTAGCCAGTGCGGCGCCTATATAGGGAATTACTACCGACAGCCCCACCATCAACGCCAGCAGTGCCGCATAATTGAGACCCAGCGCGGTAAAGGCCACGTAAGACACGGCTCCCACCAGGGCGATCTCCACCACCTTGCCGCGGACATAATTGGCGATCTGGATATCCATTTCGTTACCAACCTGCGATAAGATCCGGCGTTTCTCCGGCAGAAAAGCGGTCCACCAGCGGGTAATCAGCCCACCATCCTTCATAAAGAAGAACACCAGAATCGGCACCAGTACGATAAAGATTAACACCTGGACCAGATTCGCGATGGACGACATGGACGATGTCACGACAGCCTGCCCCATCTTTCCAATTTCTGCGCCGAGCTGTTCGGTCAACGCCGAGACATTCTGAGCGGAGATGAGGTCCGGATACTTTTCAGGAAGCAGCATCAGGAGAGCCTGACCCTGTTTTACCATCCCTGGCAACTCTTTCAGCAGGCTCGCTAACTGGTGCCACGCATTGGGAATGACTACCAGCAACACCGCCATAAAAGCGCTGATAAACGCGATAAACACCAGCGTCACCGCCAACGTATGGGACATCCCTAGGCTGCGACACTTGTTGACCAGACCCTGCATCAGAAAAGCGATAATCAAACCTGCGAATACCGGCGCCAATATCGATCCAAGCGTTAGGACAATGACCAGCGCCGCCACCAAAAACACCAGTAGCAACAGCGCCTCTTCGTCGCTGAAATACCGTTCTATCCAGCTATTAACTACCTTGAGCATGTAATGTCTGTCCTCTGTGGGTCATCTAAGATTGAACGGGATTACTGTTATGACAGAAAAACCTAAGCGCCAGCCTTACATATCAAATAGCGAAAGTAATCGGGGTTTTCGCCGAATGGTTCAGCCGGGTTTTCACCAGACTCTTCACCAGACTCTTCACTAGAGTACAGCAACAGATCACCCGACTGATCGGTGAAGGCTTTAAAATCACGGACAGAGCCCGCATCGGTAGCTAGCACCTGTAGCACCTCGCCGGGTTGAAGTCGATTGAGCGCCTGCTTAGCCTTCAGCAACGGCAGCGGACAACTCAGACCACGGGCATCCACCCTCCGGGTAATAGGATAATCCTTGTCGACTTCGGCTGACATCGGGTGACTCCAAAGGGTATATTAGCCGTAGATTTTTATAGCGCGGCTGGAACTAAATAAAAATCCAACCGACTATATACCAGATATTATTGATTGATCACTATAAACCGCTAGGCTGCTGGATTTAAACGCATGATACAAGGGATCGCCACCTCTTTTAGAGTGCTGATAATAAGCGCTGTTTTATCGAGTCTGACGTATGCCGATCAACTCCCCCAATTGGGCGACAGTTCTTCGGGCATAGTCTCACTCGATGAGGAACATCGACTGGGTAGTGCCTGGGTAAGAACTCTGCGTGCCCAAGTGCCCATGCTGAATGATCCGCTCACCTACAGCTTCACTCAGGAGCTACTGCAGCGCCTGTCTGTCTTCAGTAACTTACAGGATAGACGCCTGACCCTGGTGGTTATTAATAACAGCAGCCTCAACGCTTTTGCGGTCCCCGGTGGCATCATCGGCGTCAATAGCGGGCTCTTTCTATACTCAGCGACCGAAAGTGAATTCGCCTCAGTACTGGCTCACGAGCTTTCACACCTTAGCCAACGTCATTATGCGCAACGCCTCGCCGAGGAGCAAAAAAGTCTGCCTCTACAGCTGGCGACAACCCTGGCTGGCATTGTATTGATGGCGACTACCGACAGTCAGGTTGGCATGGCAACCATTATGGGCGGTCAGGCGGCAGCCGCTGAGCGCAGCCTGGCATTCAGTCGTAGCAATGAGCAGGAAGCAGACAGGGTCGGCATGCAGGTGCTGGTTAAAACCGGTTACGATCCGGCGGCAATGCCCAGAATGTTCTCCCAGCTGCAGCGCTCCACCGATTCCCTGGGGACGAAACCCCCTGAATTCCTGCTGACCCACCCCGTGACCGAATCCCGGATTGCTGACGCCCTTAACCGCTCGTCGCAACTAAGCAACAACGGCAAGGTCGATAGCCTGGATTACCAGTTCATCAGGACCCGGATTCAAGTTCTGGCATTAGCTGATAACTCGGCGGCCTACCAAAAATACAACGACGCGGCCGACGCCGACCCCAGCCTGGAAAATCGCTACGGCTTAGCCTTCAGCGCGCTGAGAGACAGGCGCTATCCGCTGGCGCAACAGCAACTAGATCTCCTGCTCAAACAGGAACCGCACCGGCTTGGCGTCCGCCTGCTCCAATCTGAACTCTGGCTGGCCGCCGGAGAACCCGAACAGGCCAGTCAACAACTGGAAAATCTACTGGAGCTCTATCCCAACAGCCATCCGATCAGCATGCTGCTGGCGAAGGCCTTTCATCAACAGGGCGCTCATCAACAGGTCGTCGATCTGCTCCAACGGCATAGCAGAGTCTATCCCAACGATACTCAGCTCTGGTATCAACTGGCTGAAGCTAACGGCCTGATTCAGGATATCAAAGCGGTACACCTGGCACGGGCCGAATACTTCCTGCTGATAGGTGCCGATGTTAAAGCCAAGGAACACCTGGAAAGAGCCTTAAAACAGCCCAACCTAAGCAGTCACGAGCGCTTACGGATTGAACAACGCCTCAAAGATACCGAAGAGATCCGCAAAAGCATGAGGCTCTAGGCGGGCCTTTGAAAGTAAAAAGGGATCGGAGTGATTTATTTTTAAATCACTCCGATCCCTTTTTAGAAGCTATCCCCTTTAATCAGGCCTTGAGCCGGGCTGCAAAATCCAGCATGCGCTGCAGCGGCACCAGGGCCTTTTCGCGCACCTGAGCATCGACCCTGATCTCTTGATCGCCCTTTTCGAGTACGCAAGCTAGGTTCTCAAGTTCGTTCATCGCCATCCAGGGGCAATTAGCGCAGCTGCGACAGGTCGCACCGCTGCCCGCTGTCGGTGCTTCAATAAAGTTCTTGTCCGGGGCGGCCTGACGCATCTTATAAAAGATTCCGCGATCGGTCGCGACGATAAAGTCAGGATTGGGGAGCGTGCGGGCCGCTTCGATCAGCCGACTGGTCGATCCGACGCAATCTGCCATCTCAATCATCGCCGCAGGAGACTCCGGATGCACCAACACCGCCGCATCGGGATAAACCTGCTTGAGACTGGCCAGCCCCTGAGCCTTGAACTCCTCATGCACGATACAGGCGCCGTCCCACATCAGCATCTCGGCGCCTGTCTGCTTTTGAATATAGCTGCCCAGATGCTTATCAGGTGCCCAGAGTATTTTTTCACCCTGATCGACCAGATGTTCAACAATCTCCAGCGCACAGCTGGAGGTAACGACCCAGTCCGCGCGTGCTTTAACCTCCGCCGAGGTATTGGCGTACACCACCACCTTATGATCGGGATGGGCATCGCAAAAAGCGGAAAACTCTTTGATAGGACAACCTATATCCAGCGAGCAGGTTGCCTCGAGGGTCGGCATCAACACCCGTTTTTCGGGATTTAATATCTTCGCGGTCTCGCCCATAAAGCGAACCCCGGCAACCACCAGCGTCGAGGCGCTATGCTCGCTACCAAAGCGAGCCATCTCCAGCGAGTCGGCAACACAGCCGCCCGTCTCTTCGGCCAGCGCCTGCAACAGCGGATCGGTGTAATAGTGCGCGACCAGACAGGCATCCTGCTCCTTGAGCAGCCGCTTGATCCTGTTCTTGTACTCCAGGACCTGATCGATGCTCAGATCTGCATGCTTATAACTGTGCGCGAGATGCTCCTGCACCAGAACGCGCTCTGCAATCTGTGGGTCTGTAAGCATAATAGTCTTCATTGAGTCACTGTAGTGGGGGGGGGGAAGTAGATGCGGGTATCGAACCACGACAGAAGTTATCGATTTACACCAATTATTTACACCAACGATTTACACCACGGAACGGCTATTGGCCAGCACCAGGGTAAAGAGGCTGATATCTACTACCGACAGCCTGATTTTAGAGTCGGCTATAATACCGCCCCAAGCCTGTAAGTCCAATCCACTGCCGTCCTCTCGGCTTAAAAATCGACCGAGACGGCCGTTATTGACTAAAGAAACGCCGCTTCTGAGGGTTGGGTGGTAACGGGGACGGATCCTCAACAGGCAAAGTATCGATGGTTAAATGGATCCTGTCTTCGCCCAGGGCGACAGGTTCGACTTGCTGCTGAGCCGCCGTAACATGATGGTAGCTCAGAGCGCTGGAAGACTGGGTAACCACCACGTCTGGCAGCGCGCGAGCGGGATCGGCCCGGGCATAGACCACCTGCATAGGTTCGTTATCAAAGCCATCCTCGGACAGGGATCTATAGACATCGATACCGCTACGGTAACCCGCACTGAAGGGGTCTGGTGCCACTTCCACCATGCTCAGCACGGCAACAGGACCTGCAACAATTTCGACAAAGCCCTGCTCCTGAGCCTTCACCGGGCCAGGAGAGATCTCGACGTCGCGCGCCAAGCCCTCAACAGCATCCGGCCCTGCAGGCACCACCGCATAGTGCAGCCCTATTTCGCCGGCGGCCAACAGCACGCTGGAACGACAACCCAGGAGCAGCGCCACAGCCAACCACAGCACGCGGTTCCGGACTCGATCTTTTGATGTTGAGGATTGCCGCATCAAAAATCTCTACTAGTGGCTGCTTTGCGCTGACGGCTAGGCGGGGTAGATCGACTCGGCATAGGCCGCCACCTCCTGGAGGATATGGAGTTTCTCGGGCGCCAGCTCGGGATCGCTGCCCAGCTCGTTGAGACGCTGAAATAGCTGTTCAAAACCCAGCAACTTCGGACCGGGCTCCAGCAACCGCTGCGCACAAAACTCAGACCAGCGCAGTTGCTCTTCACCCTCGAGGGTCTCGGGGTAATTTCGCGCCCTGAAACGAAACAACATCTCGTCCAACCGAGAATCCTGAAACACCGGTTCCAGCTCGCCCAGCCGCTGCGGCTTGCAGTCGCGAATCTGCGTCATCGCCTTCTTATCCGGCTCGCCAAAAAATCCGCCGCTGTAGAGCATCTGATCCGGATCGGTCAGGGGTTCGAAGTTGGACTTTTCGAACACCTCCCGCACCTTAGTCGCCAGACCCTCTGCGGCACGCAGCATTCCCAGATGGGTTCGGCAGTCATCACCGGAGATCGACAACCGTTCGGCCTCCTTTTTATTGAGCATCGTGGCAGGCGCCAGCATCGGAGACTTGTTCAGATGGACCAGCTTGAGCGGTATCCGCTGCTCGCCTTCTGCCAGGTCAGCGGTCGCGGTATAGAGCTTGGTGGCGATATCTGCCGCACTCAGCTGCAACAGCGGCGCTGGATCGATACTAAGGTCATAAACGATCACCGCGTTCTTATTGACCGGATGCATCGCCAGGGGTGCCACCAGCGCGCTGTTAAAACGCTCCACCGGAAACATCGATGACACATGCAGCACCGGCTTCATCCTTAGCACGTCCAGCATCTGCCCGGCAACACGTTTATCCTTGAGTTTGAGCGCATAAGCAAACAGCTTAGGCTGCGCCTCTTTAAGCAGTTTGGCGAGCGCGATGGTAGCGTAGACATCGGACAAGGCATCGTGTGCAGAGGCATGGGTCAGCCCGTTGGCTCGACTGAGATCCTCCAGCCGCAGGCTGGGACGCCCGTCCTCGTAACAGGGCCACTCAATTCCCTCGGGACGCAGCGCCCGGGCCAGACGCATTACATCGATAAGATCCCAGCGCGAGTTGCCGTTTTTCCACTCGCGGGCATAGGGATCGAAGAAGTTACGATACAGGGTATAGCGGGTCACCTCATCATCGAAACGCAGGCTGTTGTAGCCCACCCCACAGGTTCCGGGCAGCGCCAGTTCCTCATGGACCCTGGCGATAAACTCCACCTCCGGCACCCCTTCTCGCAGCGCCTGCTGCGGCGTAATTCCCGTAATCAGGCAGGCCTCGGGGTGGGGCAGATAATCCTCTGCCGGCTTGCAGAAAATCATCAGAGGATCGCCGATGATATTGAGGTCGGCATCGGTACGCACACCGGCAAACTGCACCGGGCGATCTACCATCGGCGTCGCGCCAAAGGTTTCATAATCGTGCCAATAAAAACTAAAATCAGGTGCAGCCATCAGTTCCATTATTCTCGTAGAGTGAACTCAGCTAGACTCCGGCCCATCGATCGAGGGGGCCAGCGTCTGCGGCGAGCGTCCAGTGTAGCGGCTGAGGACAACGATGAAAAATCTTCCTCGACAGGCAATCCACTCAAGCACTATGTAATATAGTGCTCCCGACTCAGGTTATCGGCCACCATGACAGAAAATCCAGCCCCTCGCGTGTCTGATTGTAACGAAAAACCGCTTCCCTCAGAGTGCCCATGCGGCTCGCAACAGCCCTATCAACACTGCTGCCAGCCCGCCATCAGTGGCCGGCACCCCGCCCGCACTGCCGCAGCCCTGATGCGCTCGCGCTTCAGCGCCTTCGCGTTGGCCGAGGCCGACTACCTGATCGCCACCACCCACCCCGATTATCGGCAGGCGCTCAACCCAGCGTCGATGATCGATCCCCGGATCCGCTGGTTACGGCTGCAGATCATCGCCACTCGGCAGGGCACGGACAACGACCACGAGGGTCAGGTCCGATTTATAGCGACCTACATCGAAGGGGAACAGTTTTGCACCCTGGAAGAGAACTCCAACTTCGACCGTATCGATTCGCACTGGTATTACACCGATGGCGACACCCGAGCCCAGACCTTAAAACCGCAGCGCAACGCGCCCTGCCCCTGCGGCTCAGCGTTGAAATTCAAGCACTGCTGCCGAGTGGGTTAAGACACTGTAGTTAAGACAACCCACTTAAGACATCGCACTTAAGACATAGCGCTTAGTACTCCAGGCCGCATCTGGCATAATAGCTCCTAGAATAGATTGTCGTTAGCGTCAGCTAACTGTGTCCTGAAAGGTGCAGTTACAGAGATTGCAGACGTAGCCCAGGACCGTCACGAGCGCATGGACGGCAAGGGCTATCCTCTGAGATTGCAAGGCGAGCAGATCACGCTGGATACCCGCATTATTACCACCGCAGATATTTTTGATGCGATTACCACCGACCGCCCTTACGGGGGCCCTATTCCCGTGCCTAAGGCATTGACCATGATGGCAGAGCATCTGGATACGCAGATTGATCGCCGCTGCTACGAAGCCCTGTTAACCGTGGCTCACGAGTTTAATTTTATCGATCATTAATCACTATTTTGGCCAGGGTCAGACAGGATATTTATGCGGGTGACATGGGATATTTTTTGCCGCGTCGTCGACAACTTCGGCGACATTGGCGTGACCTGGCGCCTGGCCCGACAGCTGGTGGCCGAGCACGATTTGGAGGTCTGTCTCTGGGTCGATGATCTGGAAACATTCTGCCGCTTATGTCCCCAGGGCTGCCCTCTGGATAGCGAACAGCGCCAGCAGGGGGTCAAACTGCGTCACTGGCCGACAGACTGGCAGCCTGTGGCTCCTGCAGACGTGGTCATCGAGGCATTCGCCTGCCAACTCCCCTATGCCTATATCGAGGCGATGGCCCGGCGCGCACAGCCCTCCCTGTGGCTGAATCTGGAATACCTGAGTGCCGAAGACTGGGTCGAAGGCTGCCACGGTCTGCCATCACTGCAGGCCAACGGACTGCACAAGTTCTTCTTCTTTCCCGGATTTACCCCGCAAACCGGCGGACTGCTGCGCGAAACAGGCCTGTTGGAGCAGCGCCGGCGTTTCCAACAGGATCCCGATGCACAGACGGCATTCTTGCAGCACCTGGGCGTAGACCCACAGCCCCAGGCCCGGCTGATCTCGGTGTTTGCCTACCCCAATCCCGCCCTCGGCAGCTGGCTGGATGCGCTAGCCGCTGAGAGCCAACCCAGTCTGCTACTGATTCCTGAGGGGCGCATTCTTGCCGACCTGCAGCGCTGGCTGGGCAGCGAGCCCCTGGCCTCTGGTGACAGCCATACCCGGGGCTCGCTGCGCCTGCAGATACTGCCCTTCCTTAGCCAGGATGAGTACGACCGACTACTCTGGAGCTGTGATCTTAACTTGGTACGCGGTGAAGACTCCTTCATTCGGGCGCAATGGGCCGGCCGCCCCCTGCTCTGGCAGATTTACCCACAACAGGATGACGCCCACCTGGATAAACTGGACGCCTTCGTGAGCCGTTACACCCGGGGATTATCTCCCCCAGCGGATGCCGCATTACGGGCACAGTGGCACGCATGGAATACCGGTGCAGATATGCAGGCCAGCTGGCAAGCACAGCTGTCAGCCTGGCCAGAGATAACCCAGCATGCCGAAAACTGGTGTCAGCAGCAGTCCAAACAGACAAATATCGCCGCAGCCCTAGTACAGTTTTACTTAAATTGGTTATGATACGTGCCTAAGAATTCTGTTTTTTCATCCCAAATCGGACATTCGTATGAAAACCGCACAAGAAATGAGACCCAACAGTGTGGCCCTGATCGACGGCCAACCTTGGCTCGTCCAAAAGGCCGAGTTCACTAAATCTGGTCGTAACAGCGCCATCGTTAAGATGAAACTCAAGAACCTGTTAACCGGATCTTCTACCGAGACTGTTTACAAGGTTGACGACAAGATGGAGCCCGTCATCCTGGAACGCATTGACGTGACTTACTCCTACGCCAGCGATTCGCTTTATGTCTTTATGGACGAAGAGTTCAACCAGTACGAACTCAACGCCGATGACCTCGAAGCCGTACTGCCGTTTATCGTCGATGGCATGACCGATACTTGTACCGCCGTATTCTTCGATGGCAAGGTGATTTCGGTTGACATGCCAACGACCATCGTTCGCCAGATCACCTATACCGAAGGTTCTGCACGTGGCGATACCTCAGGAAAAGTGATGAAGCCTGCAAACCTGGCCAACGGCACTGAAGTCAGAGTGGCTGATTTCTGCGAAATCGATGACTGGATCGAGATCGATACCCGCACCGGTGAATACAAGTCTCGTGCTAAAGCGCCCGTCTAAACACGGTCTGCCTTTCGAGTCACACCGAATAAAAAAACCCGACTTCAGTCGGGTTTTTTTATGGCTGAGCCATTATTGTGTGATGGAAGCTTCTCTTATGGGTTAGCCGTTAAGCGCTCCTGCATGGACGACACTCACTACATCCTTGTAGCGCGGGCTTCAGCCTGACGATGGCTGCTCAGCGGAATACCGACAGCTGCTGATTCAACTGCCCGGAAAGATCCGCCAACTGCCGGGCGTCCTGCTCGGATTGTTGCGAGTTGGCCAGGGAATCATCTGCCTTGTGGCGCACCTCTGTCAGGGTCTGAGCGACCTCGTTGGCGACGGCCGACTGCTCCTCGGCAGCCGTGGCGATGCGTGCCGACATATCGGCAATACTGGACACGCTTGTCGTAATTGATTGCAATGACTGCCCCGCCAGCCCCACCTTCTCGACAGTGGCCCCGCCTTTATCACGGCTCTGCTGCATCAACGCCACCGCCTTCTGAGTGTTGCTTCCAAGGCTGGCAACCGTCGCCTCAATCTCTTGGGTGGAACTCTGGGTGCGTTGCGCCAACTGCCGAACCTCATCGGCGACCACCGCGAAGCCCCGTCCCTGATCACCGGCCCGTGCCGCTTCGATCGCGGCGTTAAGTGCTAGCAGGTTGGTCTGCTCGGCGATCGAATTAATCACCTTGATCACATTCTGGATCGATTCGCTGTCTTTATTCACCGTTTCGATCGCGGCTGCGGAGTCCATAATCTGAATATTGAGCTGCTCGATCTCGGCACTCACCTCCTGCACCAGGCGCGCACCGGAACGGGTTTGCTCGTCGACCGAACTTGCGTGACTGGCCGCATCCTGAGCACTGCGGGCCACCTCATGCACGGTGGCGGACATCTCTTCGATGGCAGTAGCGATCTGGTCGGTATGAGCCTGGAGATCACGGGCGGCACTGCCATTAAGGGAGGCGGAGCCATGCATCCGCTCCGTCGCCAGATCCAGATCCGCCATCGAATGACGAAAGCGCGCAATCAGTTGCTCTATATTGGTCGCCATGTCCTGCACCCCTATCGCTATCTGGTGGGTTTCATTGCCCGACCCCTCGATGGCGTTATCGATGCGAATACTGATTTCACCGTCACCGACGCGGTGCAACTGTCCGACCAGCCTTTTCAGCGGCGCCAGGGTACGCTTAAGCAGCAACCCCAGTAGCAACGCCGTGACCAGCGCCCCCAGCAGCGAGATAATGGCGATCAGGGTCACCATATCGGTCGATTCTTTCTGATACTCGCTGACAAAAGAACCGCCGGCAATCACCAGATTCCATTGCGGAGCCCGGTGGAAAAAAACGTTCTTTAATGCCGACTGGCCATCGGCATCGTTCCACTGATAGTTGAAGCGACCGCTCTCGGAGGCAAACAACTGGGCGAAAGGTTTTTGTCCATCCGCGGCGCTGATATCAAGAATATTGATCTCCTGACCGAGGGTCGGATGGTAGAACAGCTGCCCCTTTTGCCCCTCATCAGCACGGGCCAGAAAGACATGGCCGGTCTCACCAAAAACGATCTTTCCAAGGCTGTCGAACATCAACCCCATGGACTCGGTGATATCGAAACCGACAAAGAGCACGCCGACCACTTCTTTCTTGTCCATGACGGGATCGTAAGCGGCCATATAGTAGTGCCCGAACAGCTTGACCCAGCCGGTATAGGGCTTGCCACTCATCAGGGATTGGTAGCCGGGATGCTGCTTATCGATCAGTGAGCCGGAAGCGCGCGAGCCATCGGCTTGGGTGAGGCTGGTGGTGACCTGAACGAAATCGTCGTCAAGCCGGGAAAATACGCTGGCCACGGCACCCGTCCGCTTGGTGAACACATCGGGAATGCCAAAATTACCGTTGAGATGCATGCCCAGGGAGGCCAGGACCGGTACCTGACGCCCGGCGATCTCGGTGGTACCCGACTTTTTTTCAATCCCGTTGGGGAACATCTTGATAAATGACTTGCTCAGCGAATTCGCTTGCACGGCATAGCCATTATACTGCTGTTCCATCAGGTCGCGGATGATCTGCACCTGTTTGTCCACGCCCGTTTCCGCCTTGTCGAGCAAGATGTTGGACATCTGACGGTAGGTGGTGAAGCCCGTGGCAGAAAAAACCACGAGCACCAGCAGTACAAACACACAGGTGATTTGACTAACAATACTGGTCTGAGTAATACGCATGCCTACCTCTACGACTTTTTTTATTTTTACGGTTTTTTTACGGTTTTTTACGGTATATCCAAGACATATAGTAACCGCTAGTTGACAAAACTACCTAGTCAATCCTGAATCTACACGTTCTAAAAAAATAGACAGTGCCTACGGGCTGTTCAGATCTTTTGTGCCCGGATTACTGAGGGTGCTACCCTGCGAACATCATCCTTGGAGCCACGCATGTCTGCACCCGAACACCCTGCCGACCAAAACAAGAGCTACTGGATAGCGCAGCAGCCGCTGGAGGTGGAGATTCTGGTCAAAAAGAGCCGCTTTATCGCCCGCGCGGCCTTCGCCGCCGACCGGGCGCAGGCGCTGCAACTGTTGGCCCAGGCTAAAGCCGACTATCCCGATGCGCGCCATCATTGCTGGGCCTATCTGCTGGGTTCCCCACAAGCGCCCCGCAGCCAGGCCTTTGCCGATGACGGCGAACCGGGGGGAACGGCCGGCAAACCGATTCTTAATATCTTACAGCACAGACAGGTCGGCGATCTGATGCTGATCGTGATCCGCTATTTTGGCGGTATTAAGTTGGGTGCCGGCGGACTGATTCGCGCTTACGGCCAGGCCGCTCAAACGGCCATAGAGCAACTCAGCTGTCGCCTGCTGCAGCCGCAACAACGACTGCGTATCTGTTGTGATTTCTCTCAGGAGCAGTATCTGCGCCACTGGTTGGGCAAGCACGCAGGCGAAATCAATACCCTGACTTATACCCAGGCCGTGACCCTACAGGTCTCCATTCCTAGCCGCGAACTGCCAGACTGGCACACAGAAGCGGCGCGCCTGGGACTCGACTACAGCCTGATCGAGCCCGGCTCGGATGCGGCGGTTGAGACTACAACAGCCTCCGTTAAAGAGGCCATCGCTGGCACAGCCGACCAACACCGTAACCTAGGCTAGCGGCAATAAGCGACTCTTCAGCGTCCATGCACTCCTTTATCTTCTACCTTGAATAAAGAGACATCTAAACACACAAAGCGCTAAAGACAATTAATCAATCGAACGTCCTCCGTCATCGCTATAAGGGTCAAGAGGACGGTCGCGGTAGTTTTTAAGTGTCTCAAGCCTGGCTGCACAGCATGGCAGCGCGTTGCAGAACGGCACCAGCATTCATTATGCGTTACTAATGTGATAGCTTGACTCTATCTATAACTCTCTGATTGGTTATTCTAGGAGGCATCAGAGGGGAATCTTCGCTCTCAGCCTGAAGGTCGTTAGTACACTTAACGCAGACCGGAATTCTTTATGCGCTACCAATGTGATATTTGCAACTATAGCTACGATCCTCTGATCGGCGACCCTGATGCGGGAATAGAACCAGGTACGCCCTGGGAGATGTTGCCAGACACTTGGGTCTGCCCCGAATGCGGCGCACCCAAATCACTGTTTGGCCCAGAATAACGACGAAAGGCGCGAGATGGTGAATAACGCCAAAGAAATCATCACATTGAGCCCCAATGAGCTAACGCTGGGCATGTATGTGACACTTCCCTCCGGTTGGCTCGCACACCCCTTTGTGCTCAATCAGTTCGTGATAAAATCCACGACTCAGCTGGGCACGCTCCTGCAGTGTGACTTTAAACAGATCGACGTCGATCTGGATAAGAGTCAGCTTCCAGCGAACTGGTCGCCCTACCCTGAACCAAGCAAGAAACCCTGTACACAGAGCCCCATCGAGAGCCCGGAGCTGCCGGACTGGAATCCGGACACCCTGATTCCCCAGCAGCTGCTCGAAGCATTGCACGATAAAAAAATGGCTTCCAAAGAGCGTTCTGAGGCCGTATACAACCATTCGCGCGGACTGATAACCCGGTTACTGGAAACACCCACGGCAGAAAACCTCAAGGCCTCGAAAAAGGTGATCGGCTCGATCACCGATCTGATTCTGAGCGATGCTCAGATCGCATCCAACATGCTTCGGATCAGCCACCACGACTTCTACACTTATACCCATTCGGTCAATGTCGGGGTCACCAGCATCATGCTGGCCAAAGCGCTGTTCGGCAACAGCGATGCCCATAACATGCACGAACTGGGCGCCGGTTTTTTTCTCCATGACATTGGCAAGGTCTTTATTCGTCCCAAAGTGCTCAACAAGCCCGGCAGGCTGACCGATAATGAGATGCGCCATGTGCGCACCCATCCCTACAAGGGCTACAAGATACTCGAGAGTGCAGGTCAGCTGAGCGAAGAGTGTCGTATCATCATCCTCCAGCACCATGAACGCGCCGACGGTCAAGGCTACCCTAAACAGCTCTACAACCCTGATATTCACCTCTATGGTAAGATCTGCTGCATCGCCGATGTGTTCGATGCCCTGACTGCAGAGCGCTCGTACAAGAGCGCGATGACCCCCTTTGAAGCACTAACGCTGATGAAAGATAAGATGTCCGATAATTTTGATAAGAAACTCTTCTCCGAATTCGTTAACTTAATGCGTTAACAGCCTGCAACAAGGAATACCGATGAAAAAACTTAAGAATGAGAAAGAGTTGCTCAAGGAAGCCGTTCGCGTAGGAGGACTCTATCTGCATAACCGGGGTGCCGGAGAGTTTGAGGGCAATGACAGTTCCGATCTAAAGATCACTGCTATCTACAAGCTACTGGTCCTCGACAAACTGGTCCAGCCGCTGGCTAAGGATCAGGTCAATCTACCCAATATGCGCCACAAGCTGGCGCTGTGGATCTCGCGCAACCTGCCTGCCGACCACCCCTGCTTAAACGATAGCTAAACGCTAGCCTTAACCATCCTCAAGACATCTTCTCAAGAAAGGAATCCCACAGATGCCAACCCTGGTGATCGGCAACAAGAACTACTCCTCCTGGTCCCTCCGACCCTGGCTGGTGCTCAAACATCTGGGTGTCAGTTTTGAGGAGGTGCTGCTGCAACTGAATACCCCCTCGTTCAAACAGCAGGTTGGTCAGTACACTCAGACGGGCCGAGTCCCGGTCCTGGTCGAGGGCTCACTGAAAATATCGGATTCGTTAGCGATCTGCGAATACCTGGCCGAAGATCACCCCGCGCTGTGGCCGGATGATCGATCTCAGCGTGCCCGGGCACGAGCACTGGTATGCGAGATGCACAGCGGTTTTAACGCCCTGCGCAACGCACTACCGATGAACTGTCGTGCCAATCAACGCCAGCTGGAGATCTCCGCCGCTGCGCGTCAGAATATCGATCGTATCGAGCAGATTTGGCAGCAATGCGTCGATACCCGCACGTTGGAAGGCCCCTGGCTATTCGGACGTTTTGGCATCATCGATGCCTTCTTCGCCCCCCTGGCCATACGTTTCCGGGGCTATCGCCTGAACCTGAGCCCAAACAGCAACGAGTACATCAGGCTCCAGCTGGATAACCCCCTACTACAGGAGTGGATAAATGCCGGCCAGAGGGAATCGGCAGTGATACCCAATGAAGAGGCAGGCGCTTAGACAGCCTGCGGCTCTTATACCCCCTGAGGCTCTTTGACCTGCTGAGGCTCTTTGACCTGCTGAGGCTCCTGAGTTAGCCGCACCGCATCCGCCAGATGCAAGGTCCGTGTTGGGAAGGCGATCTCGGCACCCTGGCCGTCGATAATAGCCATGACTTTTAGCATGACATCCTCTTTGATACCGTGAAATTTGATCCAGTTAGTGGTCTTGGTAAAGGTGTACACGAAGAAATCGAGCGAGCTGGCGCCAAAGGCATTAAAGTTAACAATCAGCGTCTGCCCTGTGTCTATATCCGGGTGCTGCTGCAACATCACCCGGACCTCATCGATAATCCCCTTTAACTGAGCCGCATCCGCGTAGCGAACCCCCAGGGTTTCATAGATACGCCGATTGGTCATCCGCGAGGGGTTTTCAACCGAGATATTGGCAAAGGTGGCGTTAGGCACATACAGAGGGCGCTTATCGAAGGTGCGGATACGGGTCTGGCGCCAGCCGATATACTCGACTACGCCTTCGATATCCCTGTCCGGCGAGCGAACCCAGTCCCCAACGACAAAGGGACGGTCAAGATAGAGCATCAGCCCGCCGAAGACATTAGCCAGCAGGTCCTTGGCAGCAAAACCGACGGCAATACCACCAATCCCCCCAAACGCCAGCACCCCCGACACACTGAATCCCATCGACTGTAAAACAACCAGTACCGAGGTGATAATCACCGAGGCACGCAGCAGTTTGCTGATCGCCTGGGCGGTGGTTTCATCCATCGGTGAAGCTACCCTTTGGGGATCGATAATTCCCGACTCGAAACCACGCACTAGCCGCAACAGGAACCAGCTTAACAGCACGATGATGGCCACCTCACGGGCCGGCCCCACGACCTCCAGTAACGTGGTCTCGGTGCGCTGATCGATAATACGCGCAGCCCAGCTCACCCCCAATGCCCACACCAGCAGCAGAGCCGGACGCCGCAGCGCCTCCAAGAGGATGTCATCCCAGATATTACGGGTTAACGCGAGCTTGGACGCTAACCGATTGAGCAGTCGTTTTAACAGAAAGCTGACCAGCAGGCTCAGAAAAACAACGACGAACACCTCGATAATCCAGAATTTCTCAGGGCTCTGCAGCCCTAATCGCTCCCAAAGCTGTACCCAATCCATCTTTACTCCTTACGCTTAAAGGTATTCATACGTGTGACTTAAAGAACCCGCTGATCACAGAGTTGCAAGCAGCTGCTGTGTTCGCGCCCAGTGCTGCGTCTGCTGCAACGCCTCAAGATCGACCGCTTGACGTGCCTTCATCCGGGGCAACCGTGCCGCGGCAGTAAGACCTTCTGACTCGAGCCATTCCAAGACCTCTACGGCGGCCTGTGGCTGGTTGCAGACTAGCACCATATCGCAGCCGGCCGTCATCGCAGCGGCGGCCCGCTCGGCATAACTCCCGGCGAGCTCAGCACCGGCCATACTCAGATCATCACTGAAGATCACCCCGTCGAAACCCAGCTGCTGACGCAAGATGCGCTGCAGCCAGAAATGAGAAAACCCTGCCGGCTGGTCATCACAGGCGGGATAGAGCACATGCGCGGGCATCACCGCATCCATCAGGGGCACAGTCTGAGCCGGCAGCGGCCGGGAAAAACGTGCGAAGGGGCGCAGGTCTTGCTCGTCGAGCTCTGCAAACGAGCGGCTATCGATCGGCATTTCTAGATGAGAATCCGCCCCCACGCCCCCATGGCCCGGATAATGTTTACCGGTAGTCGCCATGCCCGCGTCATGCATGCCCGACATCAACGCCGCAGCCAGAGGCTCGACCGACTCAGCATCGGCGCCGAAGCCGCGATCACCAATCACTTCACTGATGCCCCGATCCAGATCCAGCACGGGTGCAAAGCTGATATCGATACCATAAGCCAACAACTCCGAGGCAAACAGCCAGCCACAGTCGCGTGCCAGTGCCAGCCCGGCCTCAGGATCAGTTCGCCACAAGGCACCCAGGGTCGCCATGGCGGGGATCCGGGTAAAGCCGTCACGAAAGCGCTGCACCCGCCCCCCCTCATGATCCACCGCAATCAACAACTCCGCACGCAGCTGGCGAATGCTGTCGGTCAGCGCCCGCAACTGCATGGGTGAGTGGTAGTTACGACTAAAGAGGATCACGCCGCCCACAGCGGGTCGCAGTAGCAGCAACCTTTCTGCAGCGCTAAGCTGGGTTCCTTCGAGGTCTAGCATCAGGGGGCCGGCAGTCATAGGAAAGCCTCTGTCTCTCTACAAATAGCGATAAACATCGTTGTCATACAAGGGGTTTCCATCAGGGGACGATCAATACCGGGGTTCCGGGGCTGACCTGATCAAACAACCAGATCAGATCCTCATTACGCATGCGGATACAGCCGTGTGACAGAGGCTGTCCCATCGGTTCAGAATCCGGCGTGCCGTGGATATAGATAAAGCGCCGCATGCTGTCACAACTCCCCAGCCGGTTAACTCCCAGCTCACAACCCCTTAACCACAGGATTCGACTCAGGATCCAATCCCGGGCCGGATACTGGCGGGCAAGTCCGGGGGTATAGATTTCACCACTCGAACGCCGCCCGACAAAGACCGTATTAACCGCGCAGCCTGCACCTATCTTGGCTCGGATAAGGTGCCTTCCCCGTGGTGTACAACCCGTGTCTTGCTGCTCACCCACGCCATTACGCGCCGTGGAGATCGCGAAGCAGGCAAGCGCCCCGCCGCTGTTGAGCAGACTGAGCCGCTGCCGGCCAATATCGATCTGAATATGCAGATCGGTACTCATAGCTGAGGGCTTTTTATCAGTCACTGAGGGCTCTCTCTCCATCGCTGAGGGCTCTGCCCCAGGCGCAGACCTTGACTGCCTATAAGGCGACAGAGGGTCGGGGGTCACCAGATCGGAGTCAGAACGAAAGCCTGCGGCAAGAAACGCAACCAGGCGATGGAAGACTTCGGCTTCAGTGGCCTGCAGTCCCAGCAGGATCTGCTCCTGTCCGCTCAGCAGGCCGTGCCTTGCCAAGGGTAAGACCGCGGCACCCACCAGAAAATGACAACGCCAGTAAAATTCGCTCTGGCTCAGCATCGGCACCTTAAGACTCAGCTGCTGCAAGAAACGTCTGAAATAGGCGCCATAGCGGCGATCCAGAAAGCTGCGCAGACTATCATCAGAACTCAGATAAGCCTGACTCACCAACCGCATAAACAGGCACACTCCCTGGGTGTCTTGCTCCACCGCCTTAAGCATGGAACGGATCATCAGCTCGAGCAGATCCTCCAGGGATAGCTCTGTAGCTGAGGCATCATAATCGTCGAACTGGCGCTCCATATCCTGACACAGCGGCGTCAGATAGCGCTCTGCCACGGCATGAACCAAAGCCTCCCGGGAGCCAAAATGGTAGTTAATCGCAGCAATATTGACGCCGGCAGCCTGAGTAATATCGCGGATCGAGGTCTGCTCGAAACCTTTTTCAGCAAACAACTCTACCGCGGTATCGAGAATGCGCTGAGCAGTCGATTTAGGTGTAGCCACAGTAAGCCCCCTGCTAAGAGAAAAACCGGCTACGGTGAACCCTTTCCCACCAGGTAAGCAGGACCCTGTCCAGAGAACCGGAAACCATCCCGCCAAGCCGCTCACTCAGACTCTTCTTGAGTACAAAGCGGACCTGGTAGACCTCCCCCGTCTCACACGCCTTGACCAGATACTCATCGCTGGTGCTGATCGCATCGACCAACTGCTGCTCCAACGCACGCTTACCAAACCAGACATCGCCATTGGCAACGCGCTCGATATCGATCTGCGGCCGGTGCTCTGCAACAAACTCTTTAAACAGGAGATGTGTATCTTCCAGGTCTTCGACAAACTTCTGGCGACCCTTTTCGGTATTTTCACCAAACATCGTCAGGGTGCGTTTGTGCTCCCCGGCGGTCAGCATTTCGACATCGATGTCGTGCTTTTTCAGCAGCCGATTGAAATTAGGGATCTGCGCAACCACACCGATCGATCCCAGCACCGCAAAGGGTGCCGCGATCAGGGTGTCCGCTATACAGGCCATCATATAGCCGCCACTGGCGGCTACCCGGTCTACCGCAATAACCAGGGGAATCTTCTGGTCACAGATACGCTGCAACTGCGAGGCGGCCAACCCATAGGAGTGAACCATCCCCCCCGCACTTTCGAGCCGCATAAAGACCTCATCCTGCTCTGTGGCCAGCGAGAGTATCGCCGTAACCTCTTCCCGCATAGGCTCCACATCAGAGGCCGAAATATCACCGTCAAAATCGAGCACAAAGGTTCGCTTTTTATGCTCTTTTTCAACATCCTCGCCACGCTTACGCTGCTTAGCCAACAGCTTTGCTTCGGCTTTGTCCTGCTTCTTCTCGTCTTTAAGCTGCTGTTTGAGTACGTCCTTATCAAGGACGTACTCCTTAAGCGCGTGACTCATATCCTCCAGAGATTCATTGAGGTGATGCACCTCGATATACCCCTCTGTATCCTGTTTATTACGCCCGACCAGCTGTGCAGCAGCACCTATCACCAACAATATAGCAGCCACGAATGTCGCCACTTTGGCCAGAAACAGGCCATATTCGTAGAAAAACTCCACCTAAGTACTCCGTAGCAGATCCTAAACCGGCGATTGTAGCAAAACCCGAGCTAACCGACAGCTTTTACGCAGCCTCCGGACAGTACTCCTGCTAAAATGACCGCCAATTCTACCTCCACATCCAAACGAGCCATTTATGCGCACTGTCACCGACGTGATCCTAAAACTTCCCGACAAATTCCAACCCGATGCCGCGTTGGGTCTTTCGGTGGTATTCCAGTTTCGGATCGATGATTCGCGCTATTTCAGCATTAACATCGCCGAGCAGCAGTGTCAGGTCTGTGAGCAGGAGCACCCCGATCCTGATGTCACTCTGATTATGGACAGCCAGACGTTTATAGAGGTGATAGAGGGTGACCTGGGCGGCACCAGCGCCTTTATGAGCGGCCGCTTGCGTGCCGAGGGCGACCTGATGCTGGCGACTAAACTGACCAGCCTGTTTAAGCGGCATTAGCAGCGGCATTAGCAGCGTCGCTAGAACGCTAGTGGGGAACGCGGCGATGATCTCACCCTGATCAGCGACCGCCTGTTTAAAGGCTATGTCCCAATCTGCTGTTACGGCAGCTAATTCTGCATTACTATTTTTTAATCAAACTCCGGTTCCGCCTCCCGGCGGCTTCATTTCTTTGTAGCGACAAAGAAAGCGAAGCAAAGGCCGCTCCTGGCCATCCATGGCCCCCCGGCATTCGAACATCCCTGTCCATCAAAACGCCCCCTTCTAAACCGCCCTGCGGGTACGCGCCTGCGGCGCTATGAAATCCAGCCTTAGCACCATGGAAGGCTGCCTGCAGGCGATCTTTTGGTTAGCATCACTTACCGGTTGCAACACCTAACTGGTACATAGCCTTTTTAAACGTCGCTAAAGGCTAGCGGGGAACGCCGGCTATAAAAGCATCGATCAGCTCTCGTGCGATAGAGAGTTTGGGGGGGATCTGCGGCAGCCTATCTCGATCAAACCACTGCGCCTTGAGGATCTCTTTGCCATCCGGCACCAGAGCTCCGCTATCATAGTCGGCAAAAAAACCCAGCATCAGCGAATGGGGAAAGGGCCAGGGCTGACTTTTCCAGTAACGGATGTTTTTGATTTCAATCCCAACCTCCTCACGAACCTCTCGTGCCACGGCATGCTCGGCGGTTTCTCCCGCTTCTATAAATCCGGCCAGGGTACTGAAGCGCTCGGAATCGAAATTCGCAGCATGGGCCAGCAAACACTGCTCCCCCTGAGGCCCCTGGCGCGTCACCAGGACAATAATGCAGGGTGAGATACGGGGATATTGGCAATAGCCGCAGCTATCGCAGCGGGCCGCGAGATCGGTATCATGACTGCTAACAGGGGTGCCACAGCGGCTGCAGAAGCGATGATTCCGAAACCAGCTATTGAGCTGGGCGCTGCGATTCAGCATCCCTGCCAGCTCGACATCGGCACTGGCATCAAGCAACAGCTGTCGTAATCCCCTAAGCCGCTGCTGCTGACTCAGGTCCAGCTGCTCGATCGTCAGGCAGCCTAAATAGACATCCGTGTCCCTATATCGCCCGATACTGAGCTGCGGTGAAAAGACGCGGGGATAGGGACACTGAGTATGAAACGGCTCCAACGCGTCATCAAGCAGTAACCGGTCACCTGCAAAGAGAAGCCATAACGCCATCTAATACCTCCATTACTATCTAAAAAAGTCGTCAAAATGTAAAATTTTTGCCCTATAAAGAGCCGGGAGCCGACAGTATACCCTTGCTGCGCTGTAAAATATGACATCACTCCAGAACCTAAGGAGCCGGGAACCTACCCCCGCCTTGCTGGCCAAATACAGATCCGCTAGAGTGCCAACTTTGACTGCCGAAGAGGCTCTTATGCTCGATCGTTCCCACATCAGCGCGCTTATTCTTGCCGGCGGCCAGGGTCTTCGCATGGGTGGCATGGATAAAGGCCTGCTCGGTCTCGAACAGCAGCCGTTGATCGAACATGTACTGCAGCGGATTCATCCCCAGGTGGACCACATCCTGATCAGCGCTAACCGTAATCAATCCGACTATCGGCGTTATGGCTTCCCGGTACTCACCGACCGGCTCGCTGATTATCAGGGCCCCCTGTCGGGCATCTCTGAGGGGCTGCGACAATCGACCACGCCCTGGCTGCTGGTGGTCCCCTGTGACAGCCCGCAACTGCCAACAGACCTCGCCGAACGCCTGGCCCAGGCCGTAACAGCAACCTCTCGGCTGGCGGCCATCGCTCATGACGGCCGCTATCTGCAACCTGCATTCAGCCTGGTGCATCGAAGCCTGCTATCCAGCCTGGAGCTCTATCTCGACGGCGGAGGACGCAAACTTGGACACTGGTTGCAACTACAGCAGCCGGCCATCGTAGATTTCGGCGATCAACCGGACAGTTTTATTAATTTAAACGCCCCCGAGCAGCTGCAGGCGTTTAAATTCCAGCCTCGCTGACCGAGAATAGACTCTCTGATCTAACCTTAAAAGGAACTTATTAATGACCGTCTCTAATCGCCCCCTGCTCGCCCTGATCTGCAGCATCCTCTTAACGGCCTCCCTGCCAAGCTGGGCCGAGAGCCGGGAGCAACAGGCCTGGAGCCTGATTGACCAGGGTGCGCTGATCATCGATGTGCGCACCACGGCAGAGTATGCCGACAACCACCTCCCCCAGGCACTGCATATCCCCTATCAACAGATCAAGAAGCAGTTTGCACAACTGGAGATACGCAAAGACCGTGCCGTGGTGCTCTATTGCCGCAGCGGCAATCGCTCGGGGATCGCCTATAAAACGCTTAAGAGCCAGGGCTATAGCGCCCTGTACAACGGTGGCGGACTCAAGGAATTATTGAAGACGGCTCACTAGGAGGCTGACCGAGAATAGGCTGACCTACAATCAGGGCGCTAACCGGGTGACGATCCAGTCGCCCTCTGTCAGCGTGTAGACTAGGCGATCATGCAGGCGATTTTCCCGTCCCTGCCAAAACTCATACCGCTGTGGCACCAGTTGATAACCACCCCAACGCTCAGGACAGGGGATGGTCTGATCGGAGTAACGCGCCGACAAGGCGTCGACCTGTAGGGTTAACTGCTCCCTGCCTGCCACCTGCTGACTCTGGTGGGAAGCGGCTGCGCTTATCTGACTACCCCGAGGGCGCTCGCTAAAATAGCGCTGAGCATTGGCGCGATCCAATTGCCGAACCTGGCCGGCGATCCGAACCTGACGATCCAGTTCCGGCCAGTAAAAAAGCAGCTCGGCTTGCGGGTTGGTTGCCAGGGACCGGCCCTTATGACTGCTGTAGTCGCTATACCAACAAAACCCCTCGTCATCGTAATGCTTGAGCAGGACAATACGCGCCGAAGGCGCGCACTCAACCGATGCTGTCGCCAACACCATCGCCGTCGCATTGTCCGGACCAAGCTGGCGGTACTGCGCAAACCAACGCTCAAACTGTCTAGTCGGCTCAGCATCGAGCTCGGACTCAGTAAAGGGCTCGGAGCGATATTCGCGCCTGATCGCGCTTAAATCATCAAGGTATTTCATGCTGTCTCTCTTTAAAAATAGGGGTTTCACACCCTAGACCCATGCCAGATATGCACACTGCAGAAAATATCTGGATCATACCTGCTATTTAGTGAATTAAAAGGCTAGGTCGCTTTGCAGGTCGGACTTTAGCCCGACGATGCCTGCTCCTTGACAGCATTGCCGAACTACTTTCTACCCACAAAACGCGACCCACAAGGAAGTGGGAAGTGCAGCAAGTCCGTCGGGAACGGACGCTGCCGACCCACAGGGACGTGCCTATCTATGAGAGAAATGCAGCAAGTCCGTCGGGAACGGACGCTGCCGACCCTCAGGGACGTGTCTATCTATGAGAGAAGTGCAGTAAGCCCGTCAGGAACGGACGCTGCCGACCCTCAGGGACGTGTCTATCTATGAGAGAAATGCAGCAAGTCCGTCAGGAACGGAGGCTGCCCAACCCACAATATAAATAGCGGGCAGATGGAGCCTATATCCTAGGCTCCTACGAATTCTACGGCTACAATCAGCCATGCTTTACACCTTGAACAACGGCATCTCCGGTAATCACCTGCATCATCTCTTGTTGCTGGTACTGCTGTTATTAGCTGGCTGCTCCTTCAACATTAAAAATTTAGCCAAAGGTGATATCGACATGGTCGTCGACCAGCATATCCTAGAGTTAAACGCACTAACGGACCAGCTGTTGATCAAGCTCTACAAGCGCAATCCAAAGCAGCTTGCCAAAAACCCGGGAATGACCATCGACGACCGGCTCCAACAACTCTCTCTCAGGCCACCGACTTACCGTTTTGAGGAACTCGACAAGCAGATTGGGGACCAGGCTCTCGAACAGGCATTTAGCCCGACATTCTCTGGCGATCGTGTTTTTTCATTGATGGTCGGACTCAAAAGCATGCTTTATGCTTCTTATGGAATGAGAACAGAGCTGTTCTTACTCGATGATCTTGATCAGCAACTGCTTTACTACAGTGCTCGAAATCTGGAGATCCTCGACTGGAGGCTAAATAACAACCGCAAGAATAACGATCAACTCTACCTGCTTAGCAATGGCTACCAGGGAACTATCGTTAATCTTAGCTTTGAGCGGATTTTCGGGAAGATGATTCTGATTCAGGACATGATGGCCAAGATTGTTTCTGGAAAGAGCAACCGAGCCATTAACACCCTGCTTCACGGCATGGCGTCAACGGTCTTCTTTCCGATTCCGCTCTAGGAGGCTGACCCTTTATTTTAAGAGGAGGGCGATCGTAGCCAGAAAGACTTTCGGTCAGCCTCCTGGCCCTTCCAGACCATCAATGCAGATGCTTAGCGCGGTGCCAGCGGCCTGTTAATCAAAATTTCAAACACCTTATGATTCTTATTCAGAAAGCTGGTGACATCCGCTTCTTCCGGCATCTGCTCTAGCATCATCCGCGTCAGCCGCTCGTAATGCATGATAAAGCGATGAATCTCTCTCTCACTCATGATTTTGAGTTCATCTGACTCTGCCTCCTGCCCCAGAAATCTCACCCGTTCGGCTAGCTTTTTCTCCTGTAGCGTTCGCCATTCAAACACAGCCTCCATGCTCGGCACCTTAAGCATAATAAGCAGATCGACCTGATCAAACAGCTGCTGGTAGGGCCCTCTGAGCTGGTCGTTGACATAGCGACGCCAGACCGCATCAGGATCCTCCTTGGCTTCCAACTCATTAACCGCCGACAACAGCTCTTGTTCAGACTGGTGTTTGGCACCCAGGCACCAACCATCGACCACGACCACATCAACCGGCCCCAGCCACTCCTGCCAGGCCCGCTCAGGACAGCGATCATCGATGGATTTATCAAATACCGGAATCTTTACCACCGAGCCCTCTCGAGCCTCGCGCAGCTGCTCAAGCAGACTGATGCCCAGATCGACATCATGGGTACCCGGAACCCCGCGAGTGACCAGCAGAGGATGCACATCGACAGCCAGGCGCTCCCTGGCAGCATGGGTCTTGTAGATATCATCGAGTGAAAAACCTACCACCCGCTGCTCGAAGCCCAGCGCCAGAGTCACTTCCAGCAGATTAAACAGGGTCGATTTACCCGACCCCTGAGCGCCGTTAATACCGACGACCAGAGGGCCGGCATGGCGGGATTTGTGCTCCATGATCCAGGCGGCCATCGGCACATAGATCGATTCCAGCATGTCGACCAGACCTATATCAACTTTTAGAGACTCCAGCGTTTTGGAAAAATCAGCCTCTACTAGGGCCACCACCTCCGCACGTTTCTCTGCACTCTGAAACAGCTGATCTTTTGGCCAGGACGTTAACACTGCCATCTATTCATTCCTCAGTATCAATTATCTAGCCCGCCAACATCAGGAGCCTCGGCAGCTCTGAGCCAATCCACCACCGTCCGTATCTGTTGCGGTTCCATCAATGAGGGTGCATGCCCTATCCCCGGCCAGCGGCTCACTGCCAAACTAGGGTTCAGCTGACACATCTCGGTAACGGTATCGGCACTCAGCACATCGGAGGCCTCCCCCCAGAGCAGCAGCTGCGGACAGGTGACCTGCTGCCATAACGGCCATAAGGCGATATCCTCAGCTGCTAAGGCCTGTGAATACTCACCGATGGCCGGATCATAATGTAGGCGCAGACGCTGATCCACACCGCGACGCGAACCCTGTAGCGCCAGATGCTGCCACTGCTCATTCGATAAGCCCGCGAACGCCGGATACTGCAGGCGCAGATGCGCCTGGAGTTCATCGAGCGACTCGAAACTGGGATCCCGACCGACATAACCGGCTATTCGCTGCAACGCCTCCTGGCTGATAAACGCACCTATATCATTTAGCACCAGACGTCTGATAGGGGAGTTGGGATAGGCGGCCAGCGCCATCCCTATCAACCCCCCCATCGAGGTGCCTATCCAATCCACCTGTTTGACGTTTAATCGGGCGATCAGCGCGACCATATCCTGCAGATACTGAGGCATTGCATAAGGGCTGCCCGTCGGCAACCAGTCGCTTTGACCCCGGCCAACAATATCGGGACAGATCACCCGGTAATCATGCGACAGCGCCTGTGCCAGCTCATCAAAATCACGGCTATTACGTGCTAAACCATGGACGCAAACCAGAACCCGTGGATTATCGACCGCACCCCACTCGTTATACTCGACGCGATGAAACCCTTGCGGATTCAGGGAAAGGAAACTCTCGGTTCTCATGATCTTGCTCCCATAATCTTGCTTTCCTGTCGCCGCGTATCGAAACCAGACACACAACCCGATGAAATTCCTGCGAATTAAGAGATCGGTAATTCTCGATTTTCAGGATAACCCCGCTATTCAATCGCGCCTCGGAACATAACACAATTAGCTTATAGGCCTATCGAGCACTCTCAAGAAAACAGAGACAGCTGCTGACCACCCAGCATCAGCTCCGGCTCCCCTAGCTTAACGCCCAGCCCCAGCAACCTAACCGGACGCAAGCGACGCTTAAACCCCTCTTCCAGCAACGCCTTGACTAAGGTTTTAGAACCAAAACCTGAGGAATGAGCCTCCACGGTAGTCTGGGTAAAGTCATCAAACTTCACTTTAACCGAGGTGCCGGTGATCGAGTAGTCGGCCTGTATCGCCTCTAAGCGGCGCTGCAGGCGCAGGATCAATACCGGCAGGGCATCGATACAGGCGTCAAGATCGCGGAGGTCGTGCAGATAGGTCTGCTCGACACTGAGGCTTTTACGGCGTCGATCGATACGCACGGAGCGATCGTCCACTCCCCGGCATAGCCAGTAAAGCCGCTCTCCAAAGCTCCCCAACCACAGCAGCAACTCTGAGCGCTCAAAACGGCGAAGATCCTGACAGGTGTCGATACCACGCTGCTGCAGCTTGGCGGTCATCGCCGGACCTACCCCATAAATCCTCGCCACCGGCAAGGCGGCCACGAAGGCATCCACCTGTGCCGGCGCAACCACACAGAGGCCATCGGGTTTGTTCCAGTCGCTGGCGATCTTGGCGATAAATTTGTTCGGTGCCACGCCCGCCGAGATGCTGATACCAACCTGCTCCTGGACCTGCCGGCGAATCTGTTGCGCTATCCGGGTAGCGCTGCCTGCATAATGAGTACTGTGGCTGACATCTAAAAAAGCCTCATCCAGCGACAGCGGCTCGACGAGATCGGTGTACTGACAAAAAATAGCGTTAACCTGCTCTGAAGCTCGCCGATACTTTTCCATATTTCCCGGCAAGATCAATAACCCCGGGCAGAGCCTCTTGGCCGTCGCCGAGGCCATTGCCGATCGAATCCCGTACTCTCGGGCAAGGTAATTACAGGTCGCGATCACCCCCCTGCGACCAGGCTCGCCACCAATGGCCATCGGCACCTGCTGCAACTGGGGGTTATCCCGCATCTCTACCGCCGCAAAGAAGCAATCACAATCAGCATGAATTATTTTGCGTTGATTTTTCTCATTTGAATTTTTCAATGATCAATAATCACAAGTAAACAATAAGTAAACATTGAAATTACTCCGGGGTAAATACAGCAGCTCGCTTCTGACAACCATAATACTGTATATAAATACAGCATGACGAACAAGAGAGTAAACACCCAGAGCCGGGCAATAGGCCATTTCAGCCGCTCCCGGGGAAGACCCGCTCATTCCGTTTCGCATGATTAAGATCAACAAAGATCCGTTGCTTAATTATCGATCACTGATAAAGTAGAATGCCGAGAGGGGCTCGGTTCGCGCGACTCCATTGCCCGACAGTGTAGTAGAGAGGGTATTGATGAGAAAAGCGATAACAATCCTGAGCGGTGCCTTGACGCTGGCGCTGAGCCTGGGCATCAGCGCAGCCGAACCCTCCAACCTGATTCCCATGCGCCTGGGTAACGCCACCACCTTCTATGTCCAGGCGACTATCGGCAGCCTGGAGGCCGAAGATTTCATGGTTGATACCGGTTCAGGCTACATGACGATCAACGAAGTCACACTCACCGAGCTGCAGCACAATGATCAGGCCAGCTATCAACGCGACCTGCTCGGGGTGCTCGCCAACGGCAGCGAGATTCGGGTACCTGTGTATCGGCTGTCCCAGGTTGTGATCGGCAACTGCACGCTGCGAAATATCGATGCGGCCCTCTTCCCGGGTAAGACCCGCCAGATAATTGGCCTGAACGCCCTCAAACGCGCCGGCTCCTTCACTTTCTCCTTCGATCCACCGCAACTGGAACTGGCCAACTGCCCGCAGTCTGACATTTTGGCCGCAGCAGAAACGCTAACGACTGCGGCTGTCGCCGATTAATGATGCCTCCCTTTCACCGCCCCTACCCCCGATAGCGGCGGATTCAGACAGCGCACGAGCGACCAGGACGAATCACCCCCCCCTATCTGGCGACTCCCGTGGCAAGCAGGGGTTCGCGATCATCCCCTGCAGCCCTGAGTTCGGATTCTCCGTGTCTCAGATAAATAACAAATGTTAACTATATATTTCAAACAGTTAAATGAAAAACCTGGAAACTGTTACCTCAGCGTAACAGTTCAGTTCGCGCACAAGCCGCCCCAGCCTCAGCCATAATCCTCTATCCATCTGATTCACTTAAATAAATAAATATGGGCACGGTTTAAGCATTGGATTATCTGCAATCACAACTTATCCCACATAGAGGTAACACCATGAAAACCAGCCAACTGGCCAAACTCGCCGGCTTCTCGACCCTGCTGTTGCTCTCTGCCGGCAGTATGGCGGAAGAAAAGGCTCTGTCATCCTTTGAAGCACTGGACCAAGACCAGAACGGAAGCCTGACCGCGACCGAAGCCAGCCAGCACAGGGAACTGAGCAGACAGTGGACCGAGATCGACCAAGACGAAAGCGGCTCCATCGACCGGGTTGAATTCAGCGCCTTCGAGACCCGGTATACCCACGAGAAGGAGATGATGCAGGGCCCGAAGCACGAGATGATGGATAACCAAGAGCAGCAGGGCAAGGAGATGATGGATGAGCAGATGCCATCACAAGCCGGGGAGCCAGACAGCGAAGAGTAACATCAACCCGACTACCCTCATCGTTCAGCCATAAGACTCACCCAAGATGCTGCCCCTGTGGGTCGGGCAGCTGCAGGGTTCTTCAGCTACCGACCCATCGGGCCGGTGTGTCCAGCCTTCTATTCTGGGTCGGCCAGTGGCGACCTTCCCAGCATAATCCTTACAGCGATAACCGCAGATACTTTAATTACGTATAGTTATATAAACTTAAAATGCTGCACCGCAATGGTTTTTACATCCTTACAATAAACTTTATACAGCCTATAAAACTACTTTTTACATTATATAAAGTAATTATAACCATTGCATCTAAGCTAAGATATTACCTGAGCTGCGACAAACATCCCCATAAAAACAATTGAAACTCAGGAGCAACACTATGCTGATAGGCGTCCCTAAAGAGATCAAGAATCACGAGTATCGTGTCGGCCTTATTCCGGCTTCTGTTCAGGAGCTGGTCAACCGCGGTCATCAGGTCATTATTGAAAACAACGCCGGCCTGGGCATCGATTTTTCTAACGATGAGTACCTCGCTGCCGGCGCGGCGATAGTCCAGAGCGCCGCCGAAGTGTTCGAGCGTGCTGACATGATTGTTAAAGTCAAAGAGCCCCAGGCGCAAGAGTGCGCCATGCTGCGCGAAGGTCAGGTGCTATACACTTACCTGCACCTGGCCCCGGATCCCCAGCAAACCGAACTGCTTATCAAATCGGGAGCCACCTGCATCGCCTATGAAACGGTTACCGATAATAATGGCGGCCTGCCGCTACTGGCACCGATGAGCGAAGTCGCCGGACGCATGTCGATTCAGGCCGGGGCACATCATCTGGAAAAAGCAGCCGGTGGGCGCGGTGTGCTGCTGGGCGGAGTGCCCGGTGTCGCACCCGCCAAAGTACTGATCATCGGCGGCGGCGTCGTTGGCGTTAATGCCGCGACGATGGCGATCGGCATGGGCGCTGAAGTCACCCTGGTGGATCGGTCCCTGCCGCGTCTGCGCCAGCTGGATGCAGAATTCAACGGCCGGGTGAAATGTGTCTATTCAACCGCCAGTGCTATCGAAGACTACGCGTTAGAGGCCGACCTGGTAGTAGGTGCGGTGCTGATCCACGGCGCAGCCGCTCCCAAGTTGTTGACACGTGCCATCATCAGCAAGATGAAGAAAGGCGCGGTGGTGGTGGATGTCGCTATCGATCAGGGGGGCTGTTTCGAAACATCCAAGGCCACCACTCACCAGGAACCCACCTATGTGATCGATGATGTCGTCCATTACTGTGTTGCCAACATGCCCGGTGGCGTAGCCCGCACCGCCACGATGGCATTGAATAATGCCACCCTGCCGTTCGCACTGGCGCTGGCAGCCAACCCCAAGCAGGCGCTATTGGAGGACAAGCATCTGCTTAACGGCCTCAATGTTCACAAAGGGATGGTTACCTATAAGGCCGTCGCCGACGCGCTGGGGTATGAGTTTGTTGAAGCTGCGAAGGCGCTGGAGCACTAACGCTAGAAACTGGCTCCAAAAACAGCACCGTGGGAGCCTGCCTGCAGGCGATCTTTTGACCCACAAATCGTAGGCTGGGATGCAATCCCTGCCTACCTCGCTGGCAGGGTGCGGCCATTGTCGGACTACTTTTTACCCAAAAAGCGCCGACCTACAGGGGTCTCCTTGCTGGAATTATCGGACTACTTTCTACCCACAAAACGCCGACCTACAGGGCTCTATCTAGCCGATGCCGCTTTATTACTGAGCTTGCCGCTTCTCACCAGATGCTCCTCCAGCCCCGCATTCTCCAGCGCCTTATTCAGCATCTGCCGTATCTCGGTTTCACTCTGCATCCGTAACGCATTAGCGACCAGACCCTCTGCCTGCAGGCGACTGACCGAACGAATAACATGTTTGCTGCGAGGCAGACTCTGGGCATTCATACTCAGAGATTTAATCCCCATCCCCAGCAACAACAGGATGGCAGCGGGATCGGCTGCCAGCTCACCACAGAGGCTCACCTCCAGACCATTTTTAGACGCCTGCTCGGTGATATAGTGCAGCGCCCGTACCACACTCGGATGCAGCCGCGAGAACAGGCTGGCGACGCTCTTGTTATTACGATCAACCGCCAGCAGGTACTGAGTCAGGTCGTTGGTACCTATAGAAATAAAGTCCAGCCGCCACCCCATATAGTCGAGCAGGAACATCGTGGCCGGCACTTCGACCATGACGCCCACCGGCGGCTTGTCGATAACCAACCCCTCGGAACGCAACGCCTTGATCGCCTTGCGAAGCAACTCGAAGAAACTATCGACCTCATCGACACTACTGACCATGGGCAGCAATATCTTCAGATTGTTCAGCCCTTCATTGGCACGCAGCATCGCCCTGATCTGACCGAGGAAGATTTCCGGATGGTCTAGCGTAAAGCGAATACCCCGCCAGCCCAGATAGGGGTTATCCTCCTGCACCGGAAAGTAAGGTAGCGGCTTGTCTCCACCGATATCCAGGGTACGCATCGTCACCGGACGCGGATGAAAACGCCTCAACACCTCTCTGTAGATACGAAACTGCTCTTCTTCGGTCGGAAAGCTTTGGTGCACCATAAAGGGAATTTCGGTTCGGTATAGCCCTACCCCTTCGGCACCGCGTTTCAAGCCCGGACTAATATCGGAGAGCAGACCGGTATTCACCAGCATATTGACGCGAAAGCCATCGAGCGTCTCAGCCGGCAGGTCGCGCAGTTTTTCCAGCGACTTATCAAAGACGCCATCCTTCCTTGCCAGCCGCATAAACTCAGCACGCAAGGCACTGGAAGGCTGAAAGTGCACCCTGCCCTGATAACCATCGATAATGGCGGATTTGCCGATCAATTTGCGTAACGGCAGCTCCCCCACTCCCATCACGGCAGGAATACCCAGGGCGCTAGCAAGGATAGCGGTATGTGACAGTGCCGACCCCTGCTTGCACACGATGCCCGCCAACCGGCCATGAGGGACCTGGGCGATATCGGATACGCCGACAAAATTTCCCACTAAAATCGTCTGCCGGTCGTAGCTCGCCTCGACCGCATCAGGCTCGACCAAGAGTTTGAGCAGACGCAACCCTATATCACGAACATCCTCACCCCGCGCCCTGAAGTACAGGTCCTCCATGGCCTCAAAAATAGCGGCATGCTCATCGATCACCACCTTGAGAGCCGCGGGAGCGGTGGCGCCGGCTTTAATGCGGTCACGAATAGCGCGCTGCAGATCATCCGAATCCAGGATCATCCGGTAGGTATCGAAAATAGCCTGCACATCGCCCGGCGTTCCGGCCATCTGTTGCTGCCCCAGGAGCAACTGCTCCCGGACCCGTGCCACCGCCTGATCAAACAGCGCCAGCTCGGCCACCGGATCGAGAGAACAGAGATCCTCGATATCCTTAAAACTGAGGCTGCTGCCCGCCGCCATAACCCAACCGATACCAACACCCGTAGCTCCTACGATACCGTTGACGAAATTATTGGTTTTTTTGGTGGTTTTCAGTAGCTCGGCAATTTTTCCACTGCCGATGGCGTCATTTAGCGCACCCGACAGATGTGCGGCGATCGTGACGAGAAAGGCCTCATCCTCGTCATCAAAGCGACGAATGGCGCGTTGCTGCACCACCAGCACCCCCACCAACTTACGGTAATGAATAATCGGCACACCAAGAAAAGCGTGTATGTCCTGCTCTTGAGCTTCCGGAAAGAAATGGAATTTGGAGTGCCGGGGGGCATCGGGGACGTTAAGCAACTGCTGCTGCTCACCGACATAACCCACCAGGCCATCGCCGAGTGGCATTCTGATCTTACCGACCGAGGTATTATTGAGCCCCAGGGTATGCATCAGCACCAGTTCTTCCCGCTCGGCATCCATCAGATAGATACTGCAGACATCGACCGACATAACCTCCTTAACTTGAGAGGAGATCATCCGCAGCATCTCATCGAGCGAGGCGGCGGTATTAACGTCCTGAACGATGCGTTTCAATCTGGCCAGACTGGGCATAAAGCACTCCGGTTTAAATATAAAAAATAAAATATAAAAAATAAAACCCTGGATCAAAAAGCGCCGGGCGACTCTAAAACGTCGCTCTTTACTGCCGACAACGGTACGGATGCCGAAGGCAGAGGTCTTCCCGCTGCTTAATAGACGCAAGCCTTGCTTGCCTGCCCTGATAATACAGTGATTTTGTTGTTAGCACTCAACATTGCTGGGCTACAGAGAAATTCTGAGGGTACAGGCCCTCAATAAAACACTTAACCCAACAGGATCTAGGGGTTCTCATTGAGTCTTTTTTTACTGGGCGCAACTGCGCTAAAGCCAGTACAATACAGCGTTTAGAAATAGCTGTGGTTATCCCCAGCCTGGAAACCCGTAAATATTGGAAGGTAGACTGCTCATGGTCAAAAAGCTGTACATCAAAACCCACGGTTGCCAGATGAACGAATATGACTCGTCACGCATCTCCGACCTGCTGGGCGCCAGCCATGAGATGGTACTCACCGACACCCCTGATGACGCCGATATCCTGCTACTGAACACCTGTTCCATCCGTGAAAAAGCCCAGGAAAAAGTGTTTCACCAGCTGGGCCGATGGAAAAAACTTAAGCTCAAAAGACCTGAACTGATGATCGGTGTCGGCGGCTGTGTCGCCAGCCAGGAAGGCGCAGCCATTCGTGATCGAGCCCCCTATGTGGATATGGTGTTCGGCCCTCAGACGTTGCACCGTTTACCCGAGATGATCGATCTGACCCAGCAGGGCAAGAGCGGACATGTCGATGTCAGCTTTCCAGAGATCGAGAAATTCGACCGCCTGCCTGCACCCAGCGTCCAGGGTGCAGAAGCTTTTGTATCGATAATGGAAGGCTGCAGTAAATACTGTACATTCTGCGTCGTACCCTACACGCGTGGTGAGGAGGTCAGCCGCCCGACACAGGATGTTATGCTGGAAGTACAGCAACTGGCCGAGCAGGGCGTCCGCGAGATCCATCTGTTGGGGCAGAACGTCAACGCCTACCAGGGCGCAAACCCGGATGACGATGGCGACACCACGGATCTGGCTGAACTGATCGGCTCTGTAGCCGCAGTCGATGGCATCGACAGGATCCGATTCACCACCTCCCACCCGGTTGAGTTTAGCGACAGCCTGATTCAGGCGTTTGCCGATATCCCTGAACTGGTCAGCCATGTTCACCTACCGGTACAGAGCGGATCAGACCGGATCTTGATGGCGATGAAACGCGGCCACACCGTCCTGGAGTACAAGTCTAAAATACGCAGGTTACGCAAGGCCCGCCCCGGCATCAGCCTCTCATCAGACTTTATTATCGGCTTCCCCGGCGAAACCGATACTGACTTTGAAGCCACGATGGATCTGATTCATGAGATGGGTTTCGATCACTCCTTCAGCTTTATCTACAGCCGTCGCCCCGGCACGCCGGCATCAGAACTCCCTGACAGCACCAGCGATGAAACCAAGAAACAGCGCTTGCAGATCCTGCAACGCAGGATCGTTTCCCAGACCCTGGATATCTCTCAAGCCATGATCGGTACGGAGCAGAGAGTTCTGGTCAGCGGCTATTCGAAGAAAGATCCGGGCAAGTTACAGGGCCGCTCCGAGAACAACCGAGCCGTCTACTTCCGCTGCGACAGCCCGGATCTGATCGGCCATTTTGCCAATATACGGATCACCCATGCGTTCCCTAACAGCCTGCAGGGGGAACTACTGGACAGCGAAGCTGACCAATAAATTTAATAGCCCTTTATTAGCAGCCGATACTCAGGTTACATTCTGAGTATACCTTCGACATTCAGATTAAAAGCAGACTAAGAGGCCTGACAACTCCTTGACTACAGATACCGCCGTTCGCTTCAGTCTTGAACCGGATAACCCGTCCCAGCTGGCCAACCTTTGTGGCCAGCTGGACGAGCATCTAAAACTGATCGAAAGCCGCCTGGGCATCCAGATTCGTAACCGTGGCAACGATTTTCAACTGGTCGGTGATCAGCACAGCACCCGGGCGGTCACTCGAATGCTACACAACCTTTATCAGGAAGCGGGCCAGGGTGTGCAGCTAACACCGGAGATGATCCATCTGTCGCTGCAGGAATCGGAGCTCCACCAAACCGAGCCTCAATCCGACCCTCACACCGAGCGCAGACTGCATCAGATAAAGACACCCAAGATCCTCGTCAAAGCGCGCGGCGACAACCAAAATCTCTTCCTTCAAAGCATGCACAGCCTTGATATCAACTTTGGCATAGGACCTGCTGGTACCGGCAAGACCTTTCTAGCGGTGGCCTGCGCAGTCGAGGCCTTAGAACGCGATGAAGTCAGACGGATAATCCTGGTCCGCCCCGCCGTCGAAGCCGGTGAAAAGCTGGGCTTTTTACCCGGGGATCTGGCCCAAAAGATCGATCCCTATCTGCGCCCTCTTTACGATGCCCTGTTTGAAATGCTCGGTGTCGAGACGGTTACCCGCTTGATCGAACGTCAGGTTATCGAAGTCGCGCCCCTGGCATATATGCGTGGCCGCACCCTCAACCACGCGTTTGTGATCCTGGATGAGAGCCAGAACACCACCAAAGAGCAGATGAAGATGTTCCTGACCCGCATTGGCTTTGGTTCGACGGCCGTTATCACCGGGGATATCACCCAGATAGACCTTCCCAGGGCGACGGTCTCGGGCCTCAATCATGCCACCGAGGTACTCAAGGGCGTCGAAGGCATCGGCTTTACCCATTTTGAGGCCAGCGATGTGGTCCGCCACCCGCTGGTTCAACGTATCGTCCGTGCTTACGACACGCACCAGCAAGAACAAGAACAAGAACAATGAGTTCCGCCGCCTACAGATTCAACGTATCGTCCGTGGCTATTTTCCTAGCTATGACAAGCACCAGCAAGAGCAAGAGCAAGAGCAAGAGCAAGAACAATGAGTTCCGCCGCCTACAGATTCAACGTATCGTCCGTGGCTATTTTCCTAGCTATGACACGCACCAGCAAGAGCAAGAGCAATGAGTTCCGCCACCCGCTGGTTCAACGTATCGTCCGTGGCTATTTTCCTGGCTATGACCGTGCCGATAACAAAAAGCAACAAGAGCATGAAACATGAGTATTGAGATAGACCTGCAACTGGCCAGCGATGCGCCGTTTATCCCCTCTCTGGCAGCGTTCCAGCGCTGGGCCGAACACGCGCTCAGGGATCACCTAGAAACCACCGAACTCTGTATTCGTGTTATTGATGAACCTGAGAGCCAGCAGCTCAACCTCGATTATAGAAACATCGACAAGCCTACCAATGTGCTCTCCTTTCCCTTCGAAGCGCCCCCGGGGATAACGCTCAATCTACTCGGCGACCTGGCGATCTGCGCTCCCCTGGTTGCCAGCCAAGCCGAAGAACAGGGCAAAATGGTTGATCACCACTGGGCACACCTTGTGATTCATGGCATCTTACATCTGCTAGGATACGATCATATCGAGGAGGAAGAGGCTCAGACCATGGAAGCCCTGGAAACCAGACTACTGGCAGGACTCGATATTACCGACCCCTATCTGTCGGACGTGATGCAGACACAGCCTTAAGTGCAGACGCATTAAGCCACCGTTTAACCCACTACTTTCTATCCCGCCTGAGGCACTATCTCCATGAGCGAAGATCGATCGAGCAACAGTCAGGGCAGCAAGTCCTGGCTGGATAGGCTCACCCAAGTGTTCACGGATGAACCCCGTGATCGCGACGAACTAATGACGATACTGAACGGCGCAGTTGAAAGCCAGGTACTCGACGGCGAAGTACTGGCGATCATAGAAGGCGCCATGGAAGTTGCTGACATGCAGGTCCGGGACATCATGATCCCGCGCCCACAGATGGTTGTTATCGATTCAACCCGGACGCCACCTCAGTTTCTGCCGGAGATGATCGCCTCTTCACACTCGCGTTTTCCTGTTATCGGCGAATCTCCGGACGAAGTGATCGGCATTCTCCTGGCCAAAGACCTGCTGCCCTATCTCCTCAAGGGTGGCCTGGATACCGTTAAGATTCAGGATGTGCTGCGCCCTGCGGTCTTCGTCCCGGAGAGCAAGCGTCTTAACATCCTGCTGGGCGAATTCCGCGCGACCCGCAACCATATGGCGGTGGTCGTGGATGAATACGGCGGCATCTCCGGATTAATAACCATCGAAGATGTGCTCGAACAGATCGTTGGCGAGATCGAAGACGAATTCGATGCCGAGGAGGAAGATGAGGATGCCCCGATCAAGCAGAGCGAGGATAACGGCTATATCGTCAAGGCCTTGACCGAGATCGATGATTTTAACAAATACTTCAGCAGCCAACTCAACGCTGTTGAATTTGATACGGTGGGTGGGATCGTCACCCAGCGCTTCGGCCACCTGCCCCAGCGTGACGAAGCGGTTGAGTTTGAAGGGTTCACCTTCAAGGTCATCAATGCCGATAACCGCCGCATCCGCCTGCTGCAGGTCTCACGCAACCCCAGCGCCGATTAAACATGCCGGCGTCTTCTCTTCGTCCCGCAATACCAACGACCTGCAGTCGCGTCCGTGACTGGCTGCTCTGCTGCCGGGGCCGGGTACTGGCTCTTACCTCAGGAGCCCTGGCCGCCCTCGGGTTTGCTCCTTTCGAACTCTGGCCATTAGCCCTCCTCTCCTGCTTGGGGCTTCTGGCGACACTGCAGTGCGCCGCCACCGCCAGACAAGCCGCGTTAACGGGATTAATCTACGGTATCGGTTTTTTCGGTGCCGGCGTGTCCTGGGTCTATGTCAGTATCCACCAGTTTGGCAATGCCCCAATACCGCTGGCTCTGTTGCTCACTGCGCTGTTCGTGAGCGCCCTGGCGCTGCTTTTTGCGCTGCACGGCTACCTTTATAAGCGCTATCTCGCCGATCTGCCTCTGGGTATCTTGCTTGGCTTTCCCGCCCTCTGGGTATTGGCCGAAGGCTTTCGCGGCTGGTTTTTAACCGGATTCCCCTGGTTATATCTAGGCTATGCGCCTATCGATAGCTGGCTGGCCGGCTGGGCGCCGGTTACCGGCGTGCTGGGCCTTAGCGGCTTCAGTGCTCTGGTGGCCAGCTGCCTGTTTCTGCTACCCCGCAGCTCCACACGGCGCAGAACCTCGCTGGTATTGACCGCCCTTGCCCCCTTTGCCTCAGGCGCATTGCTACTGCAAATCCCCTGGACCGAACCCACCCCGGAATCCCCGCTGCGGGTAGCCCTCGTACAGGCCAATATCCCCCAGGCGCTGAAATGGGATGCGCGCCACCGGACCCGGATTATCGATCAATATCTGACGCTCAGTCGTCCACTCCTCTCTGGCACGACCCGCGCCCAGGCAACAGGAGATACCGAGCTGCTTATCTGGCCTGAAACGGCGATACCGCTGCTCTTCGATATCGCCCTGCCGCGCCTGGCACCCTTTGCCAACAGGCTCCTCGACCATCAGGCGGGACTGATCAGCGGCGTTCCTTACCGAACGCCTCCTGATCCTGATCCTGCAACTGCAACCCGCTATCACAACTCCATTATGGGGCTGGGCAAGGCTTCCGGCCTGTATCATAAACAGCGCCTGGTTCCCTTTGGCGAATATGTGCCTTTCGAGTCCTGGCTGCGCGGTCTGATCGATTTTTTCAACCTGCCCATGTCGAGTTTCAGCCTTGGACCTGCAAACCAACCGCCGCTGTTATTCCAGCGCGCCAGCGGTGAAACGCTTCGGATAGCAGCCTATATCTGTTACGAGATTGCCTATCCGGATCTGGTCGCCCGTAACGCCCGAGCGAGCGAACTCTTATTGACAATCAGCAACGACAGCTGGTTTGGCGACAGTCTCGCACCTCATCAACATCTGCAGATGGCGCGGATGCGCGCCCTGGAGACCGGTCGTTACCTGATTCGCAGTACCAACAACGGCATCTCGGCCCTGATCGATGCTAAAGGGAACATCTTGCAGCAGGGACCACAGTTCACAACCGCAGTACTGCGCGGTGACATACAACCAATGCAGGGGCTCACCCCCTTTATCCTCTACCGCTCCTGGCCGTTGCTGGCGCTCTGCGCGCTGCTGCTGGGCGTTGTTATCTTGCAACGGCGCAGACCATCCCGGTTGCACTGACCGCCTGAACGACCCTGAGCGCACTCACGCATCGCCAGAGTCACAGGCCCCAGAACTTTAGGCACCAGAAACCAGACTAAATGATAAAAGTATTGCCGGGGGCATATAAATAAACCATCCTCGCGCGTCAAAAAAACCTCATCGGAATTGTTGTTATGAGTCTTACGTTCACCTTTCGCCGTAAAATCACCCTGGCGATCACACTGGCTGCCTTAGGCACCCTCATCCTCTGCGCTACCGCCCTGATGGCACTCACTTCGGTACTGGATTCATCCCGGCAGGTAAGCGCATTACGCGAAGTCAGCAGCGCGCTGATGGAGGTTGAGATCGAACTCTATGCCCTGACCAAGCAGCGTGCAGGCCTTAGATCGCCTGAGATCCCGGCCTTCGAGGCGCAGAGCGCAGAGATCCGTAGTAATCATATCCAAAACCTGACCACAGCACTGCGTACTGTTGATATCCCGGTACAACAACGCGCAGCCGAGGTCATACCCGAGGTGACCCGCCACCTCGATAGCCTCGATAACTGGCTGGGCCTAAAGATAGCCTTTGGCCTCAGTGCGTCCGAAGGACTGCTGGGCAAGCTCAACAGCAGCGCTGCCATATTAGACGAGAAGATCTCTGGATTTTCTACGCTAGGCGGCAAACTGAAGGATATTCGCCAACACGAGAAAGATTTCTTGCTGCAAGCCGATGTGGATGAGGCGCTGCAGGCGCTCAAGATAGCGGCAGAACTTAAAACCACTCTGGTGGAGTATGGCTTTGAGGAATACGTTGCGCTGACAGATAGCTATACGCAGGCATTAAAGGAGGTTATGGCCAGCTACGGCGACCTCAAAGAGGCTCAGTCTACCTTAGAACAACAGATCCAGACCGTCATCAGCCTGGCGTCGAATACCGAGCGTTTTGTCGCAGATAGTGCGATGAATGCAGCACGACTCGATGCCGAACAGGCCGCACAAACGGCCAACCAGATGCTAATCGCAGTCGGACTGCTGGTCTTGATCCTGGTGACCGCACTACTCAGCTGGACTGGCGTGGGCGCAATCCGTAACCTGACCCGAACCGTTGAGGCGCTCAAAAATATCGCCGCGGGAGACCTCACGATCAGGGTCGACAAACAGAGTGACGACGAGTTTGGCCAGCTTGCCGATGCGGTCAACCAGATGACCCTCGACCTGCAGGGCGTCGTCGGTCATGTGACCAGCACCAGCAATGAACTCAGCAGCATGTCGGATTCGCTCTCCGGTGCGGTCGAAAAGATCGCTGGGGGCAACCAGACGACCTCGGAGCAGACGATCTCTATGGCAGCGGCAACCGAACAAATGAACGCCACAGTCTCCGAAGTTTCCGAGACGACTGCCGCGGTTAACGATGCGACCAAACAGGCATCACTGGCCGCTAACGCCGGGGGCGAGGTAATTTCGCGTGCCCTTCAGACACTACAGCAGGTCGCCGATGTTGTTAACCAGAATGTCGGGCAGATGCAGGAACTCGGAAGACGCTCACAAAAGATCGACATGGTGATCGATGTAATTAAGAACGTGGCCGAACAGACCAACCTGCTGGCCCTTAACGCCGCCATCGAGGCGGCCCGAGCGGGTGAGGCGGGCAGAGGTTTTGCGGTCGTCGCCGATGAGGTTCGCACCCTGGCGCAGAAAACTGTCGGCGCCACCAACGAGATAACCACCATCGTTCACGAACTACAGCAAGGCACCCGCGAGGCAATTACCTCTATTGAGAGTGGCCGAGATAGCATGCAACGCAGTACCCAGCTTGGCGCAGAAGCCGCCGAGGCGATGCACGGCATCGAGGGTCAGGTCGAATCGGCATCCGATCGTACCCATCAGATCGCGGTAGCGATCGAACAACTGGCCAGCACCATGCGCGATATGGCACAAAACATGGAACATATCTCTGCGGCGGTCGGAGAAAGCTCTTTCGAATCTGCCGCCATCGTCAATACCAGCCAGCAGGTCGCAGGGCGCGCTATCGATCTGAAACAGATCACCGCACGGTTTAAGATCCAATAGAAAAGAGGTCCGGCTTTAGCCTGACGCTGCTGCGCTACCACGATGGAAATAATGGCTGGCACACTGATGACAGGGTTCGATCAGTGAGGTCTTCTCCAGCTTCACTACCGTCCCGCACTCCAAGCAGCGCAGCTGACCCGCTACTGCGACCTCTCCGGCCAGATAATCTTCAGGCCCCTGATCGAGCCGCAGTTGTAGTTCGGTCTGATCCACGCGGGTCTTATCCGCCAGACCAAACAGCTGCTCCACCACGGCATACTCCAGCGCCTGCAAGTCAAAGTTCAACCAGTTAGCAAGCCCTTCACCGGTCTTATGCAACAGCGTACCCGCTTCACGCAGATCACGGCGCAGGTACGCCTGCAACAGTTCCAGCTCATCCCGGGTCATCTCCCGGGCGGCCAGCTCAAGCTCGGCAGCCTCCTCTATTTTCTGTTTAATCAGAGGCCATGACTGGGCTTCGACCTGCTCAATAGATAGATAAACACGCTCGAGTAAGCGATTGTAGATATCCGGCGCGCCCTCAGGCAGCTGTGTCGGTTTTTTTTCCGGTTCTTTAGTGTTCGGATCTGACTGATTCATAAAGTCCTCCTAGCTGCATCTGGTTATCTATTGTATCCTAGCCCCTTTCGCATGACCCTTCAGCTGCTTTGTACACAGATAAAACAGCGGTCATCCTATGCGCTCAGCACGGTTACTTAAGTCACATGAAAGAACAGTATCACCCGCGATCCATCGAAGCCAACGTTCAGCAGCACTGGGATAAAAACCAGAGTTTTCAGGTCACCGAACAGCCCGGCAAGGAGAAGTTCTACTGCCTGTCGATGTTCCCCTACCCCAGCGGCCGGCTGCATATGGGCCATGTGCGTAACTACACCATAGGCGATGTCATTTCCCGCTACCAGCGGATGCAGGGCAAAAACGTACTCCAGCCGATGGGCTGGGATGCCTTTGGTCTGCCTGCCGAAAACGCGGCGATCCAGCACAAGGTCCCTCCCGCCCAATGGACCTTTGAAAACATCGCCTATATGAAGCAGCAGCTCAAGACACTGGGGTTCGGCTACGACTGGAGCCGGGAGGTCGCCACCTGCCACCCTGAATACTACCGCTGGGAGCAGTGGTTCTTCACCCAACTGATGGAAAAAGGCCTGGTTTACAAGAAGAATTCCATGGTCAACTGGGATCCGGTCGATCTTACCGTACTCGCCAACGAACAGGTGATCGATGGCCGGGGCTGGCGATCAGGGGCGCTGATTGAGCGCAAAGAGATCCCGCAATGGTTTCTGAAGATCACCGACTATGCCGACGAACTGCTGGATGATCTTGATAAACTCGAGCACTGGCCCGAGCAGGTTAAGACCATGCAGAAGAACTGGATCGGACGCTCGGAAGGGATTGAGCTTCGCTTCCACGTTAAAGGCGATGGCGATCTGACTGTCTTCACCACACGACCCGACACGCTGATGGGCGTCACCTATCTCGCCGTGGCACCGCAGCACCCCCTGGCCACCCGTGCCGCTAAGACGAGTGACGCCATAGGCGCCTTTATCCGGGATGCCAGCCATATCAAGACGGCTGAAGCCGATATGGCGACCATGGAGAAGAAAGGGATTGATACTGGCTTTACGGCATCACACCCGATCACCGGCAAAAAGGTGCCTATATACGTCGCTAACTTCGTGTTGATGGAGTATGGCTCCGGCGCGGTGATGGCTGTCCCCGCTCACGACCAGCGCGATTGGGAGTTTGCCCATAAGTACGGTCTGCCCATTAAGCAGGTGATTAAGCCGCTCAGCGACAAGACCGAGTACTCTATCGATCAGGGGGCCTTTACCGATAAAGGCGAGCTGATCAACTCCAAGCAGTTTAACGGCTTAACCTCTGAGGATGCCTTTAAGGCGATCGCTTTCCATCTTAAACAGGACAACAAAGGCGAGGTTCAGACCAACTACCGGCTTCGTGACTGGGGCGTATCCCGGCAACGTTACTGGGGCGCGCCGATTCCGGTGATCAACTGCGCCAGCTGCGGTCCGGTCGCCGTGCCGGCCGCCGATCTGCCGGTGGTGCTGCCGACCGATATCGACTTCGACGGTTCGGGCTCACCCATCAAATCGATGCCCGAGTTTTATCAGACCCATTGTCCGACATGCGGCAAGGATGCTGTCCGCGAGACCGATACCTTCGATACGTTTATGGAGTCCTCCTGGTATTACGCCCGTTTTGCCAGCCGCAACTGCGATACCGCGATGCTGGACAGCGGCGCTAACTACTGGGCACCGGTCAACCAATATATCGGCGGCATCGAACACGCTATCTTGCATCTGCTGTATTCCCGGTTTTTCCATAAGCTGATGCGTGATATGGGCCTGGTCGACACCGACGAACCGTTTGAGCGCTTGCTGACCCAGGGCATGGTCCTGGCTGAGACCTATTACCGCGAAAATGACAATGGTGGCCAGAGCTGGTTCTCACCCCTGCAGGTCGAGGCAACGTATGACGACAAAGGCCATCTCCAGAGCGCTATTCTGATCAGCGACGGCGAGCCGGTAAGCTTTGGCGGCATCACCAAGATGTCCAAATCCAAGAACAACGGCATCGACCCCCAAGTCATGATCGATCGTTTCGGAGCCGATACCGTACGCCTGTTTATGATGTTCGCAGCACCCCCGGAACAATCACTGGAATGGTCAGATAGCGGGGTCGAGGGAGCCAACCGCTACCTTAAGCGACTTTGGAAACTGGTCTTTGATCATGTCAGTCGCGGTCCCGTTCAGCCGTTAAACACCGAGACCCTTAACGATAAGCAGCTTGATGTCAGGCGCAAGACCCATGAAACCATCGGCAAGGTCAGTGACGATATCGAGCGTCGCCAGACCTTTAATACGGCTATCGCCGCCGTGATGGAGCTGACCAATACCATCAGCCGCTTTATCGACGTCAGCCCTCAGGGTCGTGCTGTCGTTCAGGAGGCGCTGGAAGCGGCGGTCGAACTGCTGTCACCCATAGTGCCGCATATCGCCGACCAACTCTGGCGCGATCTGGGTCATGACCAGGAGTTGCTCAACAGTCCCTGGCCCACCGTTGACCAAAATGCGCTCAAGCGTAGCAGTGTCGAGATCGTGGTTCAGGTCAATGGTAAACTACGCTGTCGCATCCAAGTCGCGGCAGATGCTGACCGTGACGTCGTACAGCAGCTGGCCCTGGCCGACGAAAATGTTCAGCGCTACACCCAGAAGACCACGATTCGCAAGGTTATCGTCGTTCCGGGCAAGTTGGTTAACATCGTTGTGAGTGGTTAAGGATGCGATTACCTTTCAGAGATCGGAGTTTCGGACATCTGGGACTTAGCCTCGCACTTATCACCCTCCTCAGCCTCAGCAGTGGTTGCGGGCTGCAACTGCGCGGGGGCCTGGCGGTTCCCGAGCGCCTGCAGAGTCTCTACCTGCAGGGTGATGAGCGCAGCCCTATCTTCCAGACGGTAGAGCGCAGCTTTGAGTCCAGTGGTGTGACCCTGGTCAATAGCGCCGCACAGGCGCCCTACCAGATCAATCTGATCCGCGCACAGCATCAACGCCGCTCAGCATCTCTTAACGAAAACGCCAAGACCCAGGAATATGAGCTTCGCGCTCAATTGAGTTACAGCATCGAGGACAATAGCGGCGCCATCCTGGTCAAACCGACCGAGATCTATACAGAACGCACCTACGGCTATGATGAGGACCACGTCAACGCCAAAGAGGCCGAAGAAGAGCTGCTGCTGCAGGAGATGCGTGAAAACCTAGCCCGGCAACTAGTACGTCGTTATCTTAAGCTGGCCGAGATCAACAGCCGCTAAACGATGAAACTCAAATCCGAACAGCTCGGCAATCATCTCAAGCAACCCCTGCAGCCGGTCTATCTTCTCAGCGGTGACGAACCGCTGCTGGTACTCGAAGCGGGCGATAAATTCCGCGTCGCAGCCCGGCAGCAGGGCTTCAGCGAGCGTGAAGTTTTTTATGCGGATGCCGGATTCAGCTGGGAGGCACTACTTCAGAGCAGCCAGAGCCTGTCACTGTTTTCCGATAAACAGCTTATCGAGCTGCATATCCCTAACGGTAAACCCGGTACGAAGGGGGCCGATATACTCGGGAAAATACTCGCCTGCCCCTCTCCCGACAACGTGATTGTGATCTACTGTCCTAAGCTAGATGCTGCCGCCCAGCGCAGTGGCTGGTTTAAAAGCATCGACAACGTCGGTGTAATTATCCAGTTTTGGCCGGTAGAGACGCCGCGACTACCGCATTGGATCGAGCAGCGTTGTCAGAGTGCCGGACTGAGCATCGATACTGCGGCTGCTCAACTACTGGCCGATCGGGTGGAAGGGAATCTGCTGGCCGCGGCTCAGGAGATTGAAAAGCTCAAATTGCTCGATGTCGGAAAGCCGATCAGCATCGAACAGATCATCGGCGGCGTCTCCGACAGTACGCGTTACAATCTGTTTGCGTTAATCGATGCGGCGCTCGAAGCAAAATCGTCCCGCAGCCTGAAAATACTTCAGGGGCTCCGTGCCGAGGGTACCGATGCGATTGCCCTGCTAGGCAGCCTGACCTGGGAGCTGAGAAAACTTCTCGAACTGAGCCAAAACCCGGGATCTATCTCAGAGATGCAGTATAAAAAACACCGCATCTGGGGCAACCGCAAAACCCTGGTAAACCAGGCATTACGCCGACTCCGCCCCACTCAGCTTAGCCAGATGCTGCAGCAGTGTGCCGCCATCGATCAAGCCATTAAAGGGATGCGCCCGGATGATCCCTGGCTCTTGCTCAGCGCCCTGATACTCGAGTTCTCAGGCAAGCCCTGGGATTATCGGGCCTCCTAAGGCTTTTTCTCGGCTATGTACCAGTCAGGTGTTGCGGAAGTTAATTCTGCATTATTGTCTTTTTAATCAAACTCCGGTTCCGCCTCCCGGCGGCTTCATTTCTTGGTAGCGACAAAGAAAGCATCCCCTACTAAACCGCCCTGCGAGTACGCGCCTGCGGCGCTATGAAACCCAGCCCGAGGCTGACAGATTCGGATTCACTCGGCATGTCCTAAGTGCCTCGCCCTCAGGGCAACCTGCGGTTCTGCAAATCGGCTATCCTGCCGATTTGCCTGCCTCAGCTGCCAATCTCGCCATTGCCTGCAGGGACGCAGGTATGCCGTTGTTATCGAGAACTGGCAACGGCTAATGGCTCGACCCTGCGGGCCTTTTGCTGTCTGTATTTCATCGGCTTAGAATGGGGTTTTTCGTCATCCTGATACTTTGATTGCCGTTTCAAGCCTTTCAAAAAACTACTTAATCAACCACATAAATAAGTCAGTGACACTGTGGGAGCCTGCCTGCAGGCGATCTTTTGGCTAGCGCGAGCTGCCGGTCGCACACTGAACTAGGACACAGCCTTTTTCTTCAACTATGTGTACCCATGGGTAAGGTCTTTTATCGGGCACATGATGAAAGACCTTACCCCATACCTCAAAGACCTGACCCATACTTCCTAGCCTTAACCCTGCGCTGGATCAACGCTTATATCACTGATAACGCCTAAGCTATATGGTGGATTCTATGACAAATAGCGAGACAGATAACTGAACACGTAACCGAATAAACACTTGGATATTAACATGCGTCGTCTTTCAGGATTTACACTGATCGAATTGTTAATCACAGTAGCGATAGTAGCCATCCTGACCAGCCTGATGGCACCTGGCTTTAGCTCTTTTATCAAAGATAACCGCCTTTCGGGCCAGATCAACACCCTCATCGGCACTATTCATCTGTCGCGCGGCGAAGCCGCCAACCGTCGCGCCATCGTCACCCTGTGCGCCAGCGACAATGGCGCAAACTGCAACAGCACCCATTGGGAAGATGGCTGGATCCTGTTCAGTGACGCCAACAATGACGGTAATGCGATTAAGGACGGTACCGATCAACTGCTGCGCTATCAGGAGCCGCTGGTCGGCGGCAACACCCTCAGGGCCACCGGTTTCAGTGGCAGTAATCTTGGCGTACTGCAGTTCAGTTCCACCGGCTTTATACTCGCTTCCTCCCCATCGCCCGGCACCCTCACCCTATGCGATGACCGGGGAGCCCGTTTTGCCAAGGCAATCGTGGTTAATGTCTCCGGTGTATCCCGCTTAGCAGTAGACGAAGGCAGCTCTCTTAATGGCATTCTCAATGACCACAGGGGCAGTACGGGAGACCTGTCATGCCCTTAGCCCCCTGGCCACGACTGCGGGCCTGCCGCCAACAGGGCGTAAGTATGGTAGAGGTGCTGATCGCGCTGCTGTTGATGGTCACCACGCTGCTCGGTGCCACCGCTCTGCAGATCACCGGCCTGCAAACTAACCGCAGCGCCTATTACCGCACCCAAGCGAGCCTGCTCTCCTATGACATCGCCGACCGGATCCGCCTCAATGCCAGCTACGCCAGCGGCGATAACGACCGCTATAGCGTCGATACCGACACTCCTGCGACGCCTTCGGCCACCAGCTGCGCCAGCGGCGCCCTGGGATGCTCAAGCCAGAGTCTGCGCGACCTGGATATCCGCGAGTGGAGCGAGCATTTTATTGACGTGACCGGTATCGGTCATGATAACGGCGATTACAAACCGGTGCTGCCCGGGGGTACCGGCAAGGTAACTGCCAGCGGTGCCCATTTCTCGATCCAGATTAGCTGGCAGGAACTGGATTGGAATATCGGTGGGGGCGCCAATAAAGCAGATACTACCAAAACCTTTACCCTTGACTTTACAGCGGCCCGTTAACAATGCAAGAACAGAGACTAGAATACAGATTCACTCCTCCCCCTGCTGCCAGGCAGCGGGGGCTGTCGATGGTCGAGCTGATGATCTCACTGGCGATCAGCTCCTTCCTGATGCTGGGCGTATTTCAGCTCTTTATCGGTAGCAGCAGCACGGAAAGAGTCGCCCATGCCTTCGCCCGGGTTCAGGAAAACGGCCGCCTAGCACTGGATATTCTCAGTCGCAATCTGCGTATGGCCGGCTATCAGGGCTGTATCGATCCCGATATTGTCGATATGAACATCATCGCCGACGATGCCCCGACCCAGGATATGACCGACCAGGCGATCTGGGGTTATGAGACCGACACCAGTGCCTGGGACCTGAGTAACAGGGACGATAGCCTGGACCCTATCAGCGGTGTTCACGAAGGCAGCGACCTGGTCTATCTCCAGTATGTCTCCCCAACAGGGGTCGCTGTGATCTGTGATGGTTCAGGCAACTCCTGCACCGCGGTGAATGCCAACATCAAGATTGATAACAACAGTATCGGTCTGAACAAATACGATCTCGCCATCGTGACCGATTGTGAGAGTGCTGATATGTTTCGCATCGTCAACAATGCCATGGATAATGACAAGGTCACCCTGGCACACTCCAACGCCCATAACATCAGCAACAACCTCAGCAAAGCCTACAAAGATGATTCCCAGGTGATGGCCTTCGAGGCACTGGCGTACTATGTCAAGGATACCGGCCGCAACAGCAGCCAAGGCGACGCTATCTATGCCCTGTACCAGTTTGACAGCACCTACCACGATGGGACGGTCAGCGCCGGCCATGTCAATGTCACCGGTCGCGAGCAGGAGCTGGTTGAGGGGATAGAGCAACTGCAGATCCTCTACGGCCAGCGGCTGAGTGACGGCAACCTGCGTTTTATCCCGGCCGACGGCAGCAACCTGGACTTTGCTCAAGTGGAAGCGATCCGCATCGGCGTGCTGGTCAGCTCCCCTGAAGCGGTGCTTAGCAGCAACGATAACGCCACCTATAAACTCCCCGGTGAGGATATTCAGCCGGCGGGCAGTATCGCTGCCGTTGCCACCCACCCTGTCGATCGCCGCCTGCGCCAGGTATTCAACAGCACCCTCGTGCTGAGGAACAGACAATGAACCGCTCGCAGCAAGCCGTCCCTCACCAGCAGGGCTCTCACCAGCAAGGGATTGTGCTGGTAGTCTGCCTGCTGGTTATCGTCGTCGTAAGCATGATCGCAGCCACGATGATGAAAACCTCTGCGTTTGAGGAGAAGATGGCCCTCAATGCGCAAACCTATAACCGCACCTTCCAGGCCGCCGAAAGCGCAATCGAGCTGGCGATTGAAACCGATAGTATGATGTTCGAGGCGACCGATGCCGCTGACAGCCTGTCGTCGGTGGTAACCCTGCCTATGCAGACCCCTGGGGTTACCGCAAGTGCCCAAACCGAATTTATCGGCCAGGGGATCGCCCCCGGCAACTCCATAGGCTCCGCCTCCACCTATATGTACGAGGTCCTAGGGACCGGCGCGATGGACAACATGAACGCCACCACGGTGATCCGCCAGGGGTATTACCGTGTCAGTTTTGTCGCATCAACGGATGATCTATAGCGGGATAACCCCGGCAGGAGATGTTATGACCGTCAGCAATCAAAAAATCAGGGTTATCCTCAGCACCCCTATAAGTACGAGGTTCTGGGGACCGGCGCGATGGACAACATGAACGCCACCACGGTGATCCGCCAGGGGCTATTACCCTGTCCCGTGTCAGTTTTGTCGCATCAACGGATGATCTATAGCGGGATAACCCCGGCAGGAGATGTTATGACCGTCATCAATCGAAAACTTAGGATTATCCTCAGCAGCCTGATCAGCACCTGGCTGATCTGCACCCCCGCCTGGGCCGATGATACCGAGATCTATTTCGGCGGCAGTAACAGCAGCACAATCAAGCCCAATGTCATGTTTATCCTCGACACCTCCGGCTCTATGGGATCCAAAGACGGCGGTAATATCAGCAGAATGGATCGAATGAAGCAGGCACTAACCAATGTGCTTAACAATGCCGAGGATATAAATGTCGGCTTGATGCGCTTTACCAATCCTGGCGGACCGGTGCTCTACCCAGCCAGAGATATCGACCAGGCCCTCACAGGAGACACCACGAATTCTCTGATCACCGGTAACGTCGATGTCCGCATCGGCAGCGGCAACAACGATGCTGAAGAACTCTCTGATGGCACTGTACGCTTGAATTCGACCCTGTTAGAGATCCTAAATCCGGGCAGCGCAACCATAAGCCGGACCGTTTCACACAGCAACGATGATGCCGAGCAGCCACTCGGCAGCAAGGCCAAACTCGATAGCACCGACCTGGAGATGCTGTACGAAGGAAATACCGAGCAGGTGATCGGGGTCCGCTTTCGCCTGGTCGATATTCCGCAAGGGACTCACATCAGCAACGCCTATCTGAGCTTCAGCGTAAAAAACCACTATGACGGCGATCTGAGCGTACGTATCTTCGGGGAGGATACCGATAACGCGAGGGTATTTAGAAACAAAAAAAACAACCTGACCAAACGCAACCAGACCACGGCAAGTGTCGACTGGGATATCGCCGATGCTGACGCCCCTACGTCGGGCCAGCAGATGCAATCGGTCAATATCAGCACGATCGTTCAGGAAATCGTCAACCGTGATGGCTGGGTTGCTAACAACAAGATGGCCTTTATTATCGAACGCATCAGCGGTAGCAGCAGTGATAAGCGGCAGTTTCACTCCTTCGATTCCACCACTGATAGCGATCTGCGACCCCAGCTGCATATCGACTATTCAGCCGCCAGCGGCTCAGGGGAGATGCAGACGGTAGGCCTGCGCTTTAACGATGTCAGCGTACCTCAGGGAGCCACGATCACCTCCGCCCGGCTTAAGCTCAGCGCCGGCGACTCCAATGCCGAATCGGCCAGCCTGACCTTCTGGGGCGAGCTCGCCGGGCACAGCGACCCGTTTGACGTCAGCGTCCACAACCTCAGTGGGCGCACGCCCACCACGAACTCTGTCGGCTGGATCGGCACACCGGCCTGGAGCTATGGCAGCACCTACACCGCTCCTGAGCTGTTAACCATTGCCCAGGAGATTGTAGATCTTTCAGTCTGGTGTGGCGGCAACAGCATGACGTTCTTCGTTAAAGGTAATGCTCAACGCATTATGCAAGCCTTCGAGAATGACGTCGACAAGGCGCCGGAACTGGAGATCAGTTATGACATCGATACGGTGGCTGAGGGTGCTTGTATCTATCAACCGTACAGCTACAACATTCTCGCCGGTAGTGATGACGCCGAACAGGATCGTTCTACGATGCAGCTGAGCAGCTCGGATCTTGATCTGGGCGAGAAAACAGTGGGGCTACGCTACAGTAGCATTCCACTGGCAGCCGATACCACCCTCTCCAACGCTTATATCGAGTTCACCGCCGATGCCGCCAACAGTGGTGCCACCTCGCTGACCATCCGCGGCCACCTAAACGCCAACCCGACGACATTTACGACCGGCAGCAACAATATAAGCAACCGGACGCTGACCAGCGCAGCGGCATCCTGGACTCCCGAGACCTGGAATCAGAGCGGAGATACCCTCCAGTCGCCTAATATAGCCTCCATCATCAATGAGCTGACCGCCCAGAACGGCTGGGCTAGCGGCAATGCGATGGCGTTTATTATCGAGGGCAGCGGTCAGCGCCGCTCCGAATCCTACGACAGCAGCAATCTCGCTCCAAGGCTGGTGTTATACGCCAAGCCAAACGACGTCACGGCAACCTCCGGAACTGTTCGCAGCGAAATGATCGCAGCGGTTCAATCACTGCCTAATGATGGCTGGACCCCCATCGTAGATACCCTCTACGAAGCCGCACGCTATTACCGAGGAGAGCCGGTGGAATACGGCAGGAACCGAGGAACCGGCGGTAACAAACAGCTCAAGCGCATCTCACATACGGAATCCTACGCCGGGGGCCTGGTGGTCTATCCCGATGGCTGTACGGCAGAAAACCCCGGCGCCAGCGACTGTGCAGGAGAGAGTCTTATCGATGCTGCCGACAGCGTGCCCACCTATATAACGCCCATTACCGAAGATTGTCAGGCCAACTATATCGTATTGCTGACCGATGGCCTGGCCAACCACAATAACTCGATCCAAAAGATCAAAGATATGACGGGAGCTACCAGCTGCATCGGCAACGATAGCGACGAGACCTGTGGTATAGAGCTGATCGACTTCCTCCATACCCAGGACCAGCTCTCACGGGCACAAGATCAGATCATTAAGACCTATACGATAGGCCTGGAGTTCGAAACGGACTGGCTGACCAGCTTGGCCGAAACCGGTGGAGGATCGTTCTTCCAGGCAGAATCGGCCAGCGATCTGACCAGCGCCTTCGATACCATCATCAAGACCATCAAGGCGGTTAACACCACTTTTGTGCAGCCCAGTGTCACCATCAACCAGTTCAACCGTTTCTCCCACCGTGACGATGTCTACTTCTCACTGTTCAAGCCTCAGGAAACATCCAAATGGTACGGCAACCTGAAAAAATACCAACTCAAAGGCAGCCCGGCGACGCTGTATGATAACCGCAGCCCTCAGCAGCCCGCGATCGATCCGCTGACCGGATTTTTTGGGATCGACTCCCGGAGTTTCTGGTCAGTAGACGAGGATGGCAACGCCGTCGAAAAAGGCGGTGCGGCAAGTAAGATCCCCGTGACTCGAAATCTCTATACCAATGTATCCGGCGCTGAACTCAGTATCTCAGACAATGCCCTCCATGAATCCAACCCCTTAATCAGCAAAGACTCCGCCCTGCTCGACATCGCGGCCAAGAGCGATGCCTACCGCGACGATCTGCTCAAATGGGCCCGTGGGCTGGATGCAAATGGCGCCCAGCGCCTCGAGCTGGGAGATCCGCTGCATTCCCGTCCAGAGCTAGTGACCTACAACGGGCTAAGCGATCCACCCGCGAGCAGCATCTTCGTGGGTACCAACGAAGGCTTCCTGCATGCGGTCGATATCAATACCGGCATCGAACAGTTTGCGTTTATCCCCCAGGAGCTGCTCCGCAACCTGGACACCTATTACGTCAACGCCAGCACTCCGTCACGCCCCTACGGCCTGGATGGCGGCATCACCCTCTGGACCCAAGACGTCAGCAAAGACGGCGATCTGCAAGACACGGGCGATTTCGCCTACCTCTATATCGGTATGCGCCGGGGTGGGCGCAACTACTATGCGCTCGATGTCACCGACATCAACAACCCCAGATTAATGTGGCAGATCACCGGCGGCAGCCCAGGGTTCGAGGCGCTGGGTCAGACCTGGTCTCAGCCGGTCAAAAGCAAGGTAATCTTCGATAACGTCAAATACGATGTCCTGATCTTTGGCGGGGGATACGATCCCAGCCAGGACGACGTCTCGGTTCGCACCGCCGATGCTGTGGGTAATGCGGTCTACATCGTCGATGCGGTGACGGGTGCATTAATCTGGTCCGCAGGCAACAACAATAGCCATAATGAAAGCCACGCGGATATGGATTACGGCATCCCCTCCCAGATCCGGGTCATCGACATCAATCAGGACGGCATCGCAGATCAGCTCTATGTGGGCGATATGGGTGGCCAGCTCTGGCGTTTTGATATCTACAATACCGACAATGATAATCAGCTGAACCAGTCTGTCGATATGACCAGGCTCGCCAATCTAGGCGGCAGCACTGCGGCCGACAACCGGCGTTTCTACTATCCTCCTGACTTGGCGCTGGCTGTCGATGGCAAGCAGCGCTATCTGTCACTGGCGATAGGATCGGGCTTTCGTGCCCATCCTCTGAACACCTCCATCGACGATCGTTTCTATATGATCAAACAGTTCGCGACCCACGCCAAACCGGTCGGCTGGACAACGCTCACCGAGGCGGATCTCTACGATGCCACCGATAATCATATCGGCGGTAGCGACGCCACCCTGCAAGCCTCGGCCGAGATCGCCTTATCCAACAGCGATATCGACCGTAAAGAGGGCTGGTATCTGCGCATGCAAGACAGCGGCGAAAAGGTGCTCTCCGGCAGCACCACTATCCAGAACCAGATCGTCTTCACCTCCTACGCGCCGACGGCCGCCACCGAGGGATCCTGTAATCCAACCCAGGGCACCAGCCGCGCCTATCTGGTCAGCCTGTTCGATGCCACTCCCTTGAAAGATATTAACGAGGATGGCAGCATCACGGCAGCAGACCGGGTGATCCAGCTGCAGATCGGCAGTATCCCGGCGACACCGACGGTGATAGATACGCTGGACAGCAAACCGACAGTCTGGGTCGGGCCTGAACGACTCGACCAGGTGGATACCGATGTCGAATCCGCCCGAACCTACTGGATTGAGGAGAGTTACTAATGCCAGTGCCGATGCATTCCCTCCGTGCGCGCCAGGACCAAGACCAGCCGAACGCTACCCTGGTGCAGGTGGATACCGATGTCGAATCCGCCCGAACCTACTGGATTGAGGAGAGTTACTAATGCCAGAGCCAGTGCCGACGCACCCCCTCCGCGCCCTCCTCTGTGGAGCACACAAGAAGCAGCCGGGCTTTACCCTGATCGAAGTGATGATCACCGTCGCTATCGCCGGCATTCTGATGCTGGTCGCCTATCCCAGCTATCTGCAGTACCTGGTCGACAGTCGGCGCACCGATGCCCAGAATGCGCTGCTCGCCTTCGCGACTACAATGGAACGTTACCGCAGCGACCACAGCAGCTACGCTGACGCCCATAGCGGCACTGGCTACCCGAACCCACCCAAGAGCAGCGTCTTCCCGTCGCAGACCCCGATCGATACCGGCGACAAGTTCTACAATTTGAGCCTGCAGGCCGCCGACAACAACAGCTACACCCTCAGAGCGACCCCGATCACCGGCACCGGACAGGACGGCGTGGGCTACTTGGAACTCACCTCCATCGGCATTAAACGCTGGGATAAAGACGATAACGGCACCATCGGTACGGGTGAGGCGACCTGGAGCCCGTAGGAGTCGACCCTGTGAGAGCCTGCCTGCAGGCGATCTTTTGACCCTCTTTACCCGAACCCCACAGATCTGTTTCTGATAGCTCAGTGCAAGGACAACAGACAAAAAAAAGGGATACTGCGAAAGCAGCATCCCGTTTTTAGATCAAATATTTAACTTAGCTAATCTTTTCACCGTGTGCCTGACGATCGGCATGATAGGAGGAGCGAACCAGCGGACCACTGGCGATCCGCTTGAAGCCGAGTTTTTTACCCAGAACCGCCAAGGCATCGAACTCATCAGGATGAACAAAACGCGCGACCGGCAGGTGATCGCGACTGGGCTGCAGGTACTGACCGATAGTGATCATATCGACCTCATGAGCACGCAGATCGCGCATCACCTGTTCGATCTCTTCGATCGTCTCACCCAGGCCGACCATCAGGCCAGACTTAGTGGTGACATCGGGGCAACGCTGTTTGAATTTCTGTAGCAGATCCAGCGACCACTGGTAATCTGACCCAGGCCTGACCTCTTTGTACAAGCGGGGTACGGTCTCCAGATTATGGTTAAGCACATCAGGAGGAGATACCGCCAAGGCATCCAGCGCCACGTCCATACGTCCCCTGAAATCGGGCACCAGGGTTTCAACCTCGATATGTGGCACCAGCTTACGGGTCTCGGAGACGCATTCGGCGAAATGGGCCGCCCCTCCATCGCGCAGATCGTCCCGATCGACCGAGGTGATCACTACATATTTGAGACGCATATCGGCGATCGCTTCGGCCATCTCACGAGGCTCATCAACCTTCAACGGATTCGGCCGACCGTGCGCCACATCACAAAACGGACAACGGCGGGTGCAGATATCACCCATGATCATAAAGGTCGCGGTGCCATTGCTGAAACACTCACCTAGATTCGGGCAACTGGCTTCTTCGCAGACCGATGACAGTTTGTGCTCACGCAGCACCTGCTTGATCCGACTGATCTCCGGTGACGAGGGTAACTTGACCTTCAGCCAGCTCGGTTTCTTAAGCATGTCGGCTTTTTCGGTCGGGATTACTTTAATAGGAATCCGAGCCAATTTATCTGCGCCGCGCAGCTTAACCCCTTGCACTGCTTTAGCCGATTTACTTTTTATTGGGTCTAAAAGTTGATCCTGAGCCATCTGAAGTTGCCTATGAGCAGTCTAAATAAAAACCGTATTAAAACAGTTGAGCTGATGCGGTTATTGAATCGTACCCCAACCGACCGATAAAGATCTGTTGCAAGCGTGCCCCAACCTCCGCCAGTTTACACGAAGAATGCTGCTGTGGATTGGCCAATGTAATCAACTGCGTCATCGACAAACCCGCGTAGCCACAGGGGTTAATACGTAAAAACGGGCTAAGATCCATATCGACATTCAGCGCCAGACCATGAAAGCTGCAACCGCGTCGTACCCGTAATCCCAGCGATGCAATCTTGGCATCGCCCTGTGAGTGCTGTTTTACATAGACACCCGGGGCATCAGCCTTGGGGTAACTCTCGATTCCATAACCGGCCAGCAGCTCCACCAGCGCCTGCTCCATCAGGGTTACCAGTTCACGCACCCCTATTTTTAAGCGGCGTAGATCCAGCAGCAGGTAGACGACCAGCTGGCCGGGACCGTGGTAGGTCACCTGGCCACCCCGATCGACCCTGACCACCGGAATATCGCCCGGCGCCAGCAGATGCTCGGGCTTACCGGCCTGCCCCTGGGTAAATACCGGGTCATGCTCGACCAGCCAGATCTCATCCGAGCTGGCTGCATCGCGGGTATCCGTAAAGTGCTGCATCGCTTCCAGGACCGGCAGATAGGCCTGGCGACCCAGCTGGCGGATCATCAGCGGACGGCTGAGTGCATCACTCATCAGATCACCATCTTGACCTTGCCGGTCGCCATCAGCTCCAGATGCAGGCTTTTTAGTTGCTCGGGGCCGGTTGCGGTAATGGCCAGGCGCACCGACACGAAGGTGCCGTTGCGGCTTGGCTGGGTAGTTACTTGGGTGGTATCCAGATCCGGGGCATGCTTAAGCACGATCTCAATCACCAGGGCTTCATAGTCGTCTCCACCCAGTCCGATCACCTTGATGGCGTAATCTGCGCAGGGAAACTCTATACGGGGTGGTTCCTGTTGGTTCATCTATTTTTCTCGTTTTCTAGTTTTCTCGTATTCAAAGAACATCTGGCGTTCAAACTGTTGAAACAGCTCTGCGACCCTCCGCCACAGCGGACCAGGGACACCTGCCGCTACGGGCTGGTCATTGATCCGGATCACCGGCAAGACGCCCCGGGTAGAACTGCTTATCCAGACCTCCTGGGCCTGTGCCAGACGCTGTTCGGCAATAGGCTGCTCGATACAGCAGATACCCGCCTCTGACATCAGTTCTAATAGCAGGCTGCGGGTGGTGCCTGCCAGGGCATGGCTATCCATCAAAGGCGTATACACCTGACCCTGCTCAACCACGAACAGGTTGCAGGAGGCACCTTCAGTCAGATAGCCCTGACGCACCAAGAGCGCCTCCTGTGCGCCCTGCTGCTGCGCTTGCCGGATCGCCAATATATTGGCCAGCAAACCCGTGGCCTTAATATCGCAACGACCCCAGCGCTGATCGGTGACCGTCATGGCGATCACTCCCGCGATCTGCTCAAGCGGCCCCTCCAGTGCGATCCGGATCGGATAGCTGTAGGCAAATACGCTGGGTTGCAGATCCTCGTCATAGCGCAACGAACGCTCGCACATCACTCCGCGACTGATCTGCAGATAAACAGCCTGGTGCACGCCCTCATTCAGGTCTAGCAGCCGATCAAACAAGGGCTTCCAGTCCAGATCCAGAACAATGCCTACCGCATCCAGACAGTATTGCAGCCGCTGCAGATGCTGCTCGAGGCGAAACCCGATACCGTAAAAGAAAGGGATCACCTCATAGACCGCATCGCCAAACAGAAAACCGCGATCCATCACAGAGACGCGGGCCTGAGCCATCGGTACAAATTCACCGTTGAGATAGACGATCACTGACATGAGAGACTAAACCAGCAGGGACGCTCGAGGGCGCCCACAGACAAACAAATCATTGCAGCGCGGGCCGCAAGATCAACCGATCAATGACAGGAAGAATAATACAATACTGTGCCATATCCGAGTAAATAAGCCCGCAGGTTCTACGGTTTCCAATGCAATAACGGGAATCTGCTTTAACACCTCGTCACCCAGGGAGATGTTCAGGGTACCATAGCTGCGGCCCGCAACGATCGGCGCCTGAATCACCTTATCCAGATCCAGGGTAATGGACAGTGCCTGGCTTTGACCGCGAGGGATCGTCACTGCAACGCGCTGAGCCACACCAAGCTTAAGCGTATCCTGCGCACCCGACCAGAGCTTGGCGGTATTAAGCACCTCACCCGTCTGATAGAGTTCGGTTGATTCATAGTAACGGAAACCGTAGGCCAGCAGTTTCTGGCTCTCCTGTGCCCGCGCTTCTTCACTGCTGGTACCCATCACCACCGAAATTAAGCGCATGCCGTTATCGGTAGCCGAGGCCACCAGACAATAACCCGCCTCCTCGGTATGCCCGGTCTTGAGTCCGTCGACGTTGCTATCCCGCCACAGCAGCTTGTTCCGGTTAGGTTGACGTATCTTATTGTAAGTGTAGTACTTCTCTGAATAGAGCGAATAGTTTTCCGGATAATCCTGAATAAGACCCCGTGCCAGCAACGCCAAGTCATAGGCGGTAGTGTAGTGGTTCTCGATCGGCAGACCCGTGGCATTCTGAAACGCCGAGTTGCGCATCCCCAACTGACCGGCATGCTGATTCATTAGATCCGCAAACGCACTCTCGCTGCCGGCGATATGCTCGGCCATCGCCACACTGGCATCGTTACCCGACTGAATAATGATTCCTTTCAATAGGTCCTCAACCTTGACCTGGGTTCCTTCACGAATAAACATCCGTGATCCCTGGGTTCGCCAGGCTTTCTCACTTATCAACACCCTGTCGTCCATCGAGATATTGCCTTGAGCGAGTTCATAATCGGCAATATAACTGGTCATTAGCTTGGTCAAACTGGCTGGAGGCAGGCGCTTATCGGCATCCTCAGAGATAATCACCTTGCCGGTACTGGCATCCATCAACACATAGGCGGTAGCAGCCAGCGCTGGCGGAGCGGGTATCAATACCGGTGCCGCCGTTGCAGAGGTTGTTAGCACCAGGCAACACACAACGGCATTGAGGAGTCGAAAAATCTGGGTCGGAATGCTCGGGAAAACTATCATCATGACTCTACTGTGGGTTAAAAATATACGTCAGTTTAAACAATGCGACTAATGTAGCGAATGGATCAGGGCAAGTCCAATATCTGAGTCGTCGCAAAGCCCTCTGCGGCAAGCTGCTCTAAGACGCCATCAAATCCTGCCTGGGTAGCATCGACGACGGGACCGACACGTACCCGATACAGGGGTGGAGTCGCGGTATTCTTTGTTACTTCAACGTGTTGATCCCGCAGCAGCAGCTCTACCCGGGTTTTAACGCTTTGGGCCGAGCTCCAACTGGAGAACGCGCCCACCTGAATAAATCGATCTTTCGGCTGCGGCTTTCGCACCTTTGCTCCAAGCAGGGCGTTGCTGGCCGGCCGTTGGCTCGCGACGGTGATGATCTGTATCTCAACCCTCGCCGTGCCCTCCTTTAACATATCGAGCTTAAAAGCCGCCGCATAGGACAGGTCTATCAGACGCGCACCATGAAACGGGCCACGATCATTAACCCTGACGACCACCTGCTTGCCATTGTCGAGATTAGTCACGCGGACAAAGCTGGGCAGCTGCAGCGCTTTATGCGCCGCACTCATCGCATACATGTCGTAGATTTCACCGTTGGAGGTGAGATGACCGTGGAATTTTTTACCGTACCAGGAGGCAATACCCCGCTCAAGATAACCCTCATTGGAATCAAGCAAGGAGTACTCTTTTCCCATTACCTTATAGGGTGATTTATTACCGCCACGACTCGATAGTTCAAAGCCGGGCACAGCGTCAGCCACCGCGGACAGGTCCACCTCAGCACTCGGGCCATGATCCTGGTCAATGCTGTAACGCGACGGCTGACTGGTCGAACAGGCCGCGACGAACAACATCAACAAGGGGACCAGCAGCCTGAGGTAGTTCACGCTAAGCGCCTTTTTTCTCATCTGCGTTGTTCTCGGCCACAGGTTTCTCAGTCACAGGGTTCTCAGCCATAGGTGCCTGAGCCATGCGCTGTTCAGAAATCGCCTGACTCAGCTGATACACCGCCATCGCATAGAGACTGCTGTGGTTATAGCGGGTAATTACATAGAAATTATGCAGTCCAAGCCAGTACTCATCACCTTCGGCGCTGCTGAGCTGCAGGGCGGTAGCCACCGCTTCGTTGGCAACCGTGGGATCAACCTTTATCCCAAGATTGCGCCAATGGGCCAGCGTTTCAACCGGTTTTAGCGAACGGCTCAGCAGATCCGCATCGACGGTCCTATCCAGGGACGCCGGCAGTGCCACAGGTTCTGCTGTACGCCATCCATGCTTGTTGAAATAGTTTGCCACACTGCCGATCGCATCCACTGGATTACTCAAGATATCGGCGCGGCCATCCTGATCGAAATCGACGGCATAGTGACGATAGCTGCTGGGGATAAACTGACCATACCCCATCGCTCCGGCATAAGAGCCCTTGATCGTGCCAGGGTCAAGATTCTGCTCCTGCACCAGCTGGATAAACTCACCCAGCTGGGTGGTAAAAAAAGCACTGCGGGGCGGATAATCAAACGCTAGTGTAGCCAGGGCATCGATGACTCTGTAGCTGCCCGCCTGACGCCCATAGCGTGTCTCGACACCTATAATCGCGACGATCACCTCGGGGGCGACGCCATAGTAGGCACTGGCCCGCAGCAGGGCATCCTCGTGAGTGTCCCAAAATTCGACACCCTGATCAATCCGGCTCTGACCTAGAAAGATCCTGGAGTAGCCACCCCAGTCCAGACGTTTCTCGGCGGGCCTGGAGATCGCATCGAGAATCGATTGCTGCGGCCTGGCATCTAAGACCAATCCGGAGACAAAATCCCGATCCTCCCCCTGCTCGACCATTTTTTCGATAAAGAGCGAGGCACCGGGGTGATCGCCGTAACCACCTTTAGACGCGGTAGCTGTGACTGGATCTTCAGCCGCACCTGCTAGGCAGGTACTACCGAGCAGTAGCCCGGTGCTAAGAGCACGCATCCAACGAGTTGATAACAAAGTTGATAACAACATCTGATCTATTCTCCTCCGGTAACAGGTCTGGACCCAAGTTCTTTAGTCCTCAGCTACCGGACTAGGTTCAATTAAAACGCGCTCAACGAGCGCCTATTTAAACAGCGTCACGCGTGATTGATGGATTAACGGGTCACCAGCGAACGGTGACTATGAATAGACATAATCAGACCAAACCCAGCAATCAGGGTGACGATGGAGGTCCCTCCATAACTGACCAGAGGCAAGGGTACACCCACCACCGGTAAGATACCGCTTACCATTCCTATATTCACGAACACATAGACAAAAAAGGTCAGCGTCAGGCTGCCGGCCAGCAGCCGCCCGAACGTATCCTGGGCTTGACTGGCGATATAAAGCCCCCTGGCGATGATACACAGATAGATGGCCAGCAGGATCAGCACCCCGACCAGCCCCAGCTCTTCGGCCAATACCGCAATAATAAAATCGGTCTGGCTCTCGGGTAGAAAATCGAGCTGAGACTGGGTGCCGTTGAGCCAGCCCTTGCCATGAATCCCCCCGGATCCTATTGCCGTCTTAGACTGAATAATATTCCATCCTGCCCCTAATGGGTCGCTTTCGGGATTCATAAAGGTCAACACCCGTTGTTTCTGATAATCGTGCATCATCGTCCAGACGACAGGAACACAGGCGCCGGCCAGGACCATTGCCGTGACGATATAGCGCCAGTACAGGCCTGATAACAGCAGCACAAAAACACCGCTGGAGGCGATCAGCACCGCAGTACCCAGATCCGGTTGTTTAGCGATCAAAAGGGTTGGTATCAACATAATAATCAAAAGCTTGACCGCATGTGACAGCTGGGGCGGCAAGGGCTTCTCGGCAAGATACCAGGCCAGAGTCATAGGCACAATCAGCTTCATCAGCTCGGCGGGTTGAAACCGAGGCAGCCCCGGCACCTGCAACCAGCGCTGCGCACCCTTAGCGCCAATGCCCACCAGCAGCACTGCAATCAGCGTCAGCACCCCAAGCACAAATAACCAGGGTGCCCAGCGCCTGAACAGCCGCGGCGGCGTACAGGCGATCACTAGCATCACGCCAAAGGCCACGCCATAGCGTAATAACTGACGCTGCACCGCCGCCACGTTCTGGCCTGAGGCGCTATAGAATACGAACAGGCCATAGCCGGCTAATGCCAACAACAGTAAACACAGGATCGCGTCCAGATGGGTATGCGACCACCAGCTCCGACTCTGCCCCAAATACACTTGGGCGTCGGGCATCGTGCGGTGGAAATCTTTAATCGTCATGGCAGGCTGCCCCCAGCCGTTGCGATACCGGAGCGCTTCGGGCGGAGCAGGTAGCTATCCAGCACCTCCCGTGCGACTGGCGCCGCCGCGCTGCTGCCGCCGCCGCCATTTTCAATCACCACCGCAATCACAATTTGTGGATTATCGACCGGCGCGAACCCCATAAACAAACCATGATCGAGGTATTTCTCTTTAAGTTTTGACGCATCATATTCCTCATCCTGCTTGATGCCTAGCACCTGTGCGGTACCGGTTTTTCCGGCGATCCTATAACTGCTGTTCGCGCCGCTGCGCCTGCCCGTGCCATGATCGCCGTGCATCACCTCTTCCATCGAACGAATCATAAAGTCCCAATAACTGTCGCGATTCAACTGGACCTGATCCATACGTTTTCTCTCCGGGACCTCAAGCGTAAACTCAAGTCCCTGGTCATCCACCCCCGACATCGATTTAAGCATTCGCGGGTTGATCCACCGACCTCTGTTGGCGATCACCATCGTCGCCGTCGCCAGCTGCAGCGGGGTCGACACCAAAAAACCCTGACCGATACTCAAATTAAGGGAATCACCCGCATACCAGGAGCGGCCGCGATCGGCCTTCTTCCACTCCTTCGAGGGTAAAAAGGCCCCATGCGACTCGGGCAGATCGAGACTGGTCACCTTGCCAAACCCAAAACGTCCGAGATAATCGGACATCGGATCTATCCCCATGCGGTTGCCGATATCATAGAAAAAAACATCACAGGATTCAGAGATGGCATCACGCAACGTCACCCAGCCGTGGCCGTAACGCTTCCAATCACGGTAAAAACGCCCGCCTTTGGTGAGCTGGTACCAGCCCGGATCCCACACCTTATGCCCCAGGCCGATAGTGCCGCTATCGATCGCGGCGAGTCCTAGAAACGGCTTGATCGTAGATGCCGGCGGATAACGACCACGCAACGCCCGATTAAACAGCGGCAGGTCTTTATTCTGCCGTAGTGCCTGATAATCATGGCTACTGATTCCGGACACAAAGGCATTAGGGTCATAGCCTGGGGTGCTGACTAGCGCCAGAACACCCCCGGTATTAGGATCGAGCGCCACCACCGCGCCACGATTCTCACCCAGCGCCTGCTCTGCGGCACGCTGCAACTGCAGGTCAAGATACAGAGTCAGGTCCCGACCCGGAATCGGATCCTGACGCGATAACACCTGCAGCACCTGGCCCCGCGCATTGGCCTCGACCTGCTGCACCCCTACCGTGCCGTGTAACTGATCTTCGTAAAATTTTTCTACACCCAACTTTCCAATGTAATTGGTGCCGTTGTAGTTCTGCTCGTCAACCCGCCGCAGCTCTTTGCGGTTAACACGCCCCACATACCCCAGCGCATGGACCAACGAGGTGCCCTGAGGATAGTGGCGTATCAATTCGGCATCAATCTGCACCCCGGGCAAGCGTTGGAAGTTAACAGCTACCCGGGCGATCTCCTCTTCGCTCAACCGAAACCTCAGCGGCACGGCCTCAAAGGGTCTGCGCCGCTGCTTCAACCGGCGTTCAAAGCCCTCGATATCACGATCACTGATGGCGATCATAGTCCCAAGATCGGAGATCGTGGCATCCAGATCCTCGACCCGCTCCTTGACCAGGCTGAGGTTTGAGTTCGGCCTGTTTTCGGCTAACAGCGCACCCTGGCTGTCATAAATCAGCCCTCGGGTCGGCGGTATCGGCTGCAGTTGGATGCGGTTACGATCCGAGAGCAAGCTATAGCGCTGATGTTCGCTCACCTGCAGGAACACCAGCCGGCTGACAAGCCCGGCCATCAGTAAAACCACCAGCAACAATGCCAGCAGCGCCCGAAACTGAAAGGCGCGGCGTTCTCGCTGATGATCTTTGAGGGCGACCGGTTTATGCATAGGGCAACGACAGCTTCTTAAACACTAAGGCAAGAGGGCAGAGGTATGCGGCTGCAGACGTTGAGCGGTCATTTATGATAAGGATGACCCTGCAGGATCGTCCAGGCACGGTAGAGCTGCTCGGACAACAGCACCCGCACCAACGGGTGCGGCAGGGTCAGCTTAGACAGCGACCAGCTCCGGTCGGCTAACGCCAGACAGCGCGGATCCAGGCCATCAGGGCCGCCGACCAGCAGGGAGAGATTATCACCCTCCATCTGCCAGTCCGCGAGCTGCTGTGAGAGCTGCTCGGTGCTGATCGCCTTGCCCAGCACATCCAGCGCTATAACCCGATCCCCCTTGGGGATCGCCGCCAGCATCGCATCGCCTTCGCTGCTGATCGCGCGACGCAGGTCAGAACCCTTGCCTCGGTGCCCCAACGCCAGTTCGCGCAGCTCCAGAGAGATCTCGGCAGGCAAGCGCTTGGCATATTCCTGATAGCCCGCCCCTACCCACCCGGGCATCTTGGTACCGACACAGATCAAACGAATTTTCACCCGGCTTAGCCCCGGGTAGGCTCGCCTGTTTTCGTACCCACCTCATCACTGGGCACCGCATCGGGGCCCCACAGGCCTTCCAGATCGTACAGGTCGCGGACATGTGTTTGCATCACATGGACGACGACATCGACCAGGTCGACCAGGGCCCACTCACCGGTATCCATACCCTCGATACCCAAAGGGGTAACTCCGGCTTTTTTCACGGCGACAGAGACCGCATCCGCGGCAGATTTCACATGACGGTTAGAGGAACCGCTGGCGATGATCATATAGTCGGTAACACTGCTCTTGCCACGCACATCCAGCAGAATGACGTCACGAGCCTTGATGTCGTCCAGTGTCGTTTGTACCAGTTCAATCAATTGTTCTGTATGCATAGTATTCAGTTGCTCAGTATAGGTTTGCAGGATCACACGGTGGTGAAAGATAAAGACCCTGCTGGCGAATATGGCGCCAGACAACGTCGGGTAATAAAAAACGCGGCGACTGACCGGCACTAATCTGCTGCCGGATCGAGCTGGCCGATATTTCCAAGGCGCTCAGCTGCTGTAACAATACCGAGCCTGCCGGCCGTTCGAACAGCTGTTCGACCCTTTGGACGCGGTGTTGTTCGAGCCAGCGACTCATCGGATGCTGCTGCGGCAGGCTCCAGCCCGGTCGCACGACCACCAACAGGTGACACTGCTGCAACAACTCCTGCCAACGATACCAGCTCTCGAGCTTCAGAAACGCATCGGTTCCCATGACCAGCGTCAGGCAGGTCTGTTCACCGAGTTCTGCACGCAGCGCCTGCAGGGTATAAAAACTGTATGAAGGTCGACCTGAGCGGACTTCGCTAACATCAACGCTCAGCCCCGGTTCGTGCCCCACCGCCAGTTCGACCATCTCCAGGCGTTGCAAGGCACTGCAGCCGGGTGACTCGCGATGCACCGGCAGCGCGCAGGGCAGCAGACGCACCTGGTCAAAACCGAGCCTCTGATGCAACTCCAGCGCCAGGCGAAGGTGGCCGTTATGAATAGGATCGAAGGTGCCGCCCAGCACGGCGACCGAGGGGGGACGTTCGCCCTGCTCTGTCATCACACTATTGACGGATATGGCCGTCACCCAGAACGATATATTTCTGTGAGGTTAAGCCTTCCAGCCCGACCGGACCCCGGGCATGAATCTTATCGGTAGAGACACCGATCTCAGCCCCCAGCCCGTACTCAAAGCCATCAGCGAAGCGGGTCGAGGCATTGATCATCACCGAACTGGAGTCCACCTCTGTGAGGAAACGCCGCCCCAGGCTATAGTTCTCGGTCACGATCGCATCGGTATGCTGGGAGCCATAATGGTTAATATGGGCGATGGCATCATCCATTGAGACGACGACTTTAAGCGCCAGAATAGGCGCCAGATACTCCGTACTCCAATCCGCGTCGGTTGCCACGCTGATGCCTGGAAGAAGTACACAGCTTTTGGCGCAACCACGCAACTCGACCCCTTTTTCCGCATAGGCCTTAGCCAACATCGGCAACATAAGGTCGGCCACCTGCTCGTTGACCAGCAGCGTCTCCATGGTATTGCAGGTGCCATAGCGATGCGTCTTGGCATTGATGGCAATAGCCAGCGCTTTCTCAGGATCGGCTTGTGCATCTATATAGACGTGGCAGATGCCATCCAAATGCTTAATCACCGGCACCCTGGCATCGCGACTGACCCGCTCGATAAGTCCTTTGCCACCGCGCGGTACAATTACATCGACACATTCGGACATCGTGATCAACTCCGCAACCGCCTCACGATCGGTGGTTTCCACGACCTGAACCGCCGTTTCCGGCAAGCCCTCCGCCAACAGCCCCTGACGGATGCAGGCCGCAATGGCCTGGTTCGAGTTGATCGCCTCAGAACCGCCGCGCAAGATAGTGGCATTTCCAGACTTCAAACACAGACTGGCAGCCTCGGCGGTGACATTGGGGCGCGACTCATAAATAATGCCGACCACACCGAGCGGAACCCGCATTCTTCCGACCTGAATACCCGAGGGCATAAAGTTCATATCGGTAATGCCGCCGATCGGATCAGGAAGTCTGGCCACCTGACGCAAGCCTTCGATCATCGCGTCAATCCGCGGCGGGGTCAGTGCAAGACGATCGAGCATCGCCGCATCCAAGCCCTTGGCTGCGCCGTTATCCATATCCAGACCGTTAGCCTCCAGCAGCGCTGCGCGCGAGCTATCGAGGGCCGTTGCTATCGCCAGGAGTGCGGCATTCTTAATGCCGGTATTGGCGCGCGCTAATACAGCAGAGGCGCTCCGAGCCTGGGCTCCGAGCTGGGCCATGTAGTGCTTGACGTCCATCACAACTCTCTAATGCTGGGTACTTATAAATTCTCAACATTATAACCCGACTGGAAGGCGGCCTGCTCGGTAAATTCCCATTTCATCCCTCCTTTTGTCGATTAGGACGGCTTCTTTGTGTACACCACCCCCTACCGAATTGGTATGATGCCGACTCAGGCCGCTAAGGAACTCAATGACTAATATGGAAAATCGTATTTTGTCTGTTACAGACAGGCTGTGGCAACGCGTCACTCTGGCAGCCAAAGCAGGACTGTCTATGGGTCTATGCCTGCTACTGGGACTCATCCTCCTCGGCATCGCCTTCCAGGCCGATCAGCGCAGCCTCACCGAGCAGCAGCTAAAAACGTTGGGGGCCGTTATTAGCCAGCAAACAGCCTCCAGCTCAGCCGCATTGATCTTGGCGGGCGATACGCTAAGCCTATCGATCAACCTGCAGCAGCTGGTCGCCTTAACTCAGATCCGCGGTGTCGACGTTGTCGACCCCAGGGGTCGCAGCCTCGCCCAAGTCGGCCAGCCCGGCACACTCGTCGTGGAGCAGCCTGTATTAAGCGGAGAAACCGTCTTAGGATCCGTGCGCATCCACCTCAATCCAGACACCGATGCTTACGCACCTGCCCTGCCGCTGACACTGGCCATGGGGGCAGTCGTGCTACTCTTGCTGCTGGCCACGACCCTGGCGTTCGGTCGACACCTGAGCCGACCCCTCCAGGCGCTGCTCAGCGCGACCGAGCAGATCTGCACCGACAACCCGATAGCCCCTCTCGATCAGGGGCGTCATGACGAACTGGGTCGGATCGCACGGCTTTTAAATCAACGTTTTGCAGAGCCTGTGGCAGAACCTACTGCCGAGCCTGCTGTCGAATCTAAGGAAACAACGGCTGCGGCCGCACCAGCCATAGCGTCAGAGTTCAGCCCCGCGGCTACAGCCTCCACCGAGCCCCTGGCCACCGAGTCCCTGGCCGCGCCAGCCATAGCGGCAGAGCTCAGCCCTGAGCCTGGCCACCAGACAGCCTCCTCAGAGATCGAACGTCCGCTGCCGATCGGCAAGGATAAGAATACGCCTGACGGAGCCGCCCCCGGCACCGGCGCAGCCAGGGGCTATCTGCTTTATGTCAACCATCACGTCGGCGGCAGCGATACCCTGACCACGACTGAACGCCAGCAGCTGCTGGTGCGCTATCGCAAGGCTCTGGAGCAGGTTGCCAGGCTCTACAAGGGGGGAGTTAGTACCGATGCGCTGGGCAACTGGTGCGTGCATTTCTTACCGCTGGCAAACGATCAAAGTCACGGCATCAACGCACTCTGCGCCGCCCAGCTATTCAACGCGCTTTACCGCGGGATCAATGCCCAGGCGATCCGTCGCCTCTCCCCTGCCCTGAATATGAAGCTGGTACTGCTCTGCGGGCCTGGTTATGGCTTCGACGCCCTCGCCGAGGACGCCTTGGTATTGAGTGACAAGATTCAGGACAACGACCTGATCACCCACAAGGCGCTATACCAGATCCCCGCACTGCAAGACCGGATGCTCGGCGGCGCTAAATACCGAAAATACGATGACGATATTTACCTGGTCTCCGCCCTGAACGAGGATTACCAGACACTGATCGACCGTCAGGCAGAGCATTTCCTGAGACAGAGCCCAGGCTAAAGAGCCTGGCGTCTCAGCCTTCCTCTACTATCCAGCGGGCTGCTCTTGTGGTCAGTTCCGTGGCACTACCAAGGCTTAATTTGGTCTTAATCCTCTGCCGGTGAGTTTCGACGGTGTGCACGCTGATGCACAGGTGATGAGCGATAACAGAGGTTTTTAACCCTTCGCCTATCATCTTGAACACCTCCAGCTCACGATTGGACAGGCGTTCGGTTAAGGTTTTCTGCCCCTTATTCGTCAGACTGCCATGCAGTATTCGCTGGGTGGTCTCCGGGCTGAAGCAGAGCTCATCGTGACTGACACTACGAATCGCCTCGACCAGCTGCCCGGTAGTATTTTCCTTATTGATATACCCCAGTGCGCCGGCCCGCAGTGCCCGCTCGGCATAGAGGTTGTCCGAATGCATCGACCAGACCAGAATGCGTACCGAATTTTTAGTGGCTTTGATGCGCTGAATGAGATCTATACCATTGCCGTCCTTTAGCGAGATATCGATCACCGCGACATCCGGCTGACACTGGCCCAACAACTGCAGCGCCTCCTGAACGCCGCTGGCTTCGGCACAGACGTTTAAGTCTAACTGCTGGTTGATCCGCATCATCAACCCCTCGCGGACGGCGGGATGGTCATCGACGATCATTACCTGACAGATCGGCACCGATTTGCTACTTAGCTTTCCTAGCATGTTTCTCTCCATTATTAAGACAGCAGGTAACTTTTAGCCCCCCTGACTCACTACGCGTAGTATTGAGCTGTGCATTAACCATGTTTGCCCGGTAATGCATAATATTTAAACCCGAACCGCCATTCGACGGCATCTGTTCGGGCAAGCCGATACCATCATCCTCTATGGTTAGCGTTAGCCCGCGGCTCTCGTTTGCCAGCCGCACCCTGATGCGCTGCCCTTGACTGTGGCGCATCGCATTACTGACCGCCTCCTGAGCGATATGGTAAAACTGGGTCGAAACCTCAGGGCAATCGACATCGATATCTGGCCCCGCCTTAAAGGTACAGTCCACAGGATAACTTTCGTTAGCCTCCCGAACAAGCGCCTCAAGCGCCTGATCGAGACCCCTGGCATCGACGGCCACCGGAATCAAACCATGCGACAAGACCCGGATCTTCTTTCGGGTCCGGTCGAGACTCTCGACAATACTGGCGGAATAGTTACGGGCGGCGGTATCCGTCCGCTCCAACTGCTGGGTCAGGGTCTCCGCCTTCAGCGCCAGACCGGTCATCTCCTGACCGATATCATCATGCAGGGCCAAGCCTATATCTCTCTGAGTCTGCTCCGCAATCGATAGCAACTGATGCTGCAAGGCCCGCTGCTCAGACAGATCACGGATAATAACGGTATAGCTGCGGCGATGAGCCACCGCGCCCACGGACAGAATGATCGGAAAATCGCTGCCGTCCTTGCGCCTGCCCAGCCATTCACGCGTCCTGCCGACCATGAAGGCGCGCCGGCTAGACGCATCGTGATCGCTTATAAAGGATTGATGCACATCACTATACGTAGAGGGCATCAGCAGATTGACACTCCCCCTCAGCGCCTCTGCCGCCGTATAACCGAACATCTTCTCAGCCGCAGGATTGAACTCTTCGATTAAACCCTGATTATCGATACTGATAATCGCATCCACTGCGGTATCAAGAATCGAGCTGACGCGCTCCTCATTGTCCTGGAGGGCTTCCTCGGTCTGCTTACGCAAGGTGATATCCTGCAGCGCCACGCTGACGATCTTACTATTGCCAGACGATTTCTGCAGCGGCTGACAATAGCACAAGAAGGTTCTTACACAGTCCTTCTCGCCCTGCGCCTGGAGCTGCAGCTCATAAGCGTTAACCGGCTCTCCGCCTGCCAACACCTGCTGTACCAGCGGCTTCAGGACAGCCGCCAGATCGGGGGTGATACTGCCTAACCGCTGACCGACAAGACTGGCCGCATCCTGGCCCGGTATCAACTCGATACCCAGCCGGTCATTAACACTCAGCAAGCACAGCGCCTCATCGAGCGTACAGAGACCTACGGGAGCTGCGCGGTACATCGCCGAAAACTTATCGATCGCCACCCTGAGCTCCTTAGTACGCTCTTCGACCCGTCGCTCAAGAGTCTTATTAGACTTCCTGAGCTCCCGTTCTAGGCGTTTAAAGGAGCTGAGGTCCCGTTCGGTAGAGGCGATACCAACCACCTGACCGGCATCGTCCATAACCGAGCCGAGGGTCATCCAAACGTCCAGACTCTGACCGTCCTGACGCTGCCGCCGGGTCTCGATGGAGGTGCTGCCGCCACCCTGGTACAGCACTCGGTTAAGCTCGTCGAACCGCTCGACTTCGTTATCAGGCACCATACGGCGGTAGGGCATTCCCAGCGCCTTAGTTTCAGCGTAGCCGTACAACACGCTGGCGCCGCGATTCCAGGCGATAATCGAGCCGTTCAAATCCTGCATAATCACGGCGTCATTGGAATCTTTAAGCACCTGGGCCAGGCGCCGTTTTTCGGTATCCGCACGCAACTGCTCGGTGACATCGATAAAGGTGACGACCACGCCGTCAATGCGATTATCCTGGGTTCGGTAGGGCTGAATTCGCCTGAGATAGACACGTCCGCTGGCCGCCACCACCTCTTTTTCAATGGTGCTTAATTGATCGAGCACCCTGCCGCAGTCTTCCAGCAACGAGGCATCATTAAACTTGAGACTGAAATCCGCCAGTGGTCGGCCGATATCCCGATCGAGCAGACGCAGCAGCGGCTGGATCTGAGGGGTAAACAGCTTGATGCACAATTCATGATCCAGAAACAAAGTACCTATATTGCTGCTGATCAGTAAATTACGGATATCGTCACTGCTACGCTGCAGCTCTTCGATCTTGACCTGCAACTGATTGTTACTGCCTGTCAATTCCTCATTGACCGAGCGCAACTCCTCCCCCGAGGTCTCCAGCTCTTCATTGGTAGACTGCATCTCCTCGTTCATCGACATCGCTTCTTCGTTGGATGCCTTTAACTCCTCATTGCTCAGCTCCAGCGCCTCAATATTACTGTGCAACTCGTCACGGGTAAGCCGCAGCTCATACTCTAACTGCTGAATAATACTGTCGTCGATAAGCGTATCATCTGTGGTCAAAGGTACCTGTGGCAGATGTCGGTCCGCAAAGGTCACCAGCAGCAGTTCCAGGTCCGATACCTGCTCCGTTACCGGTGCTACGCAGATCCTGCAGGGAAAATACTGGCCGTTACGTGCCACCCGGGCATCGTTATAGATCACCTCTTGCTGCTCTGCCAGCGCCCGATGAATCGCAGCCCGCAGCCGGGTACGCAGACCCTGGCGCGCCATAGCGATCAGGTTCTTGGTGGGTTCTCCGGCGGGTATCTCCAGATATCTTTCGGTCTGACCGTGGTATCTGAGCGCTTCCCCATAACGATCGATAAGTACCGATGCAGGGGTATGGTGGTCGAGCAGTTGCTTATGCATCAGCACGGTCATGCTCTGCTCCGGCGATGCCGTTAATGACTTCTGGAAGAAGGGTAACCTCTGGGTAAGAGGGACGCCTTTGGGAAGCTCAGCCAAGCGAGCAGGGGCTTCTCCCTGTCGCTTAAAGATCCGCCACTTTCTCGAAATAGAAGAAAAAAGATCGGTGTCTCCCCTGATAGACTCGGAGGGCCCGAGCATCAGATAACCCGTTTTTTTAAGCCCAAAATGAAACAGTGAAATGATTTTTCGCTGCACCTGCAGTTCCAGATAGATCAGGATGTTCTGGCAGCTAATCAGATCCAGTTGTGAAAAGGGCGGATCTCCGAGCAAGTTCTGAGGGGCGAAAATTATATGGTTGCGCAGCGTTTCTTTGACCTTATAACGACCATCCAGCTGCTTGGTAAAAAAGCGTTGTAACCGCTCAGCCGAGAGTTCCACGGCAATGCTTTCCGGGTAGATGCCACGCCGGCCCACCTGAAGCGCCTCTTCGTCTATATCGGTCGCGAAGATCTGCAGCGCAGGGGGCTTGTTAGCCGCAGAAAAGGCTTCCAGCAGCAACATCGCCAGGGTCCAGGCCTCATCACCGGTGGAACACCCGGGCACCCAAATACGCACCGGATTTTCAGGATCACAGGCTTCCACCAACTGCGGTATGACGCTTTTTGCCAGCACGGCATAGGCTTCCGGCTCCCGAAAAAACGCAGACACATTAATCAACAGATCTTTATTGAGTGCGCTGAGCTCGGCAGGTTTCTCTTGAAGGCGCCGCAGATACTCATCGAGTTGGGTAATAGACGCCAGACTCATGCGCCTATAAATACGCCTAAGAATCATGGTCTTACGGTATTGACTGTAGTCCAGCTTAGATTGACTTTGGAGCAGTTCCAGAATATGTTTAAAAGCGACGTCGGCGCTATGTTCATCAATCACCGGCTGCATGCCGTTACCGAAACCGGCATGGGCGGCGTAATTCATCAGCGCCTCAGCCATCTGCTCTGGAGGCAGCACAAAATCGATCGCCCCCGTCTCTATGGCACTGAGCGGCATCTGCTCAAACCCTGCCGTATCAGGCGCCTGTGCCAGAGCTAGGCCACCTTTGAATTTAATCTGCTTGACACCTCTCGCCCCGTGATTACCGGTGCCGGACAGAACAACCCCGATCGAGCGCTCCTCAAAATCATCGGCCAGCGAATGCAGTAACTGATCAATCCCGGTCTTGTCCGGCGCTGAGGCTTCGCTGGGGGTCAGATGCAGACGACCCTCCACGACGGTTAATGAATACTTGGGAGGGATCACATAGACATGATCGACCTCAATCAAGCAGCCCTCAGTCGCCTCCCTAATCGCCATAGCGGTCTGCTTGGCCAACAGTTCGACCATCAGGCTTTTATGATTCGGATCAAGATGCGGGACCAGGATAAACGCCAGTCCGCAATGAGCGGGGAACGCGGACAGGAACTTCGACAACGCCTCCAGTCCTCCCGCCGAGGCACCCACTCCCGCCACCATAAAGCGGCCGTTATCGCCTGGCGCCTGCTGATTTACCGTATGCAGGGGACTGCTGGAGCCCTTCGAATCGGTATGGGTTTGATCTGTCATAGAGATCCTTTAGTTACGTCTATAGAGTCGATCCAGTGATCGCAAGCACGGTCGTTTGTCGCGGCACAGTATAAGAATGCCTAGCCGCTAGCCAGGCTCTATTCCAATTAGCCAGCATTGTCGTGCTAAAATCCGACCTATAGGGCTGCGGTCCTTACCGGAGATGGAAAAAGGAGACCCTGAGCCCTAAGACCCTGAGTTCCATCCGTGTTTGTCAGCTCTTTTACGCGTTAAACTGACATTAATCAACACAGGAGAGCTTTTATGATTCAATTAGGCGATAAGATTCCAGCGATAAATATCACCCAGATAACGGCCGAGGGCCAGCAAACCCTCCCCGCCGACCAGCTGTTTGCCGATAAGAAGGTGGTACTGTTCGCCGTCCCAGGCGCATTTACACCGACCTGCTCGGCCTCCCATATGCCAGGGTACGTAGTGCTGGCGGATCAGATCCTCGCGAAAGGGGTGGATATGATCGCCTGCGTCTCGGTCAATGATGCCTTTGTGATGCGCGCCTGGGGCGAGGCACAGAATGCGGAGACGATCAGCCTGCTCGCCGATGGCGGAGCCGCTTTCACCCAGGCCCTGGGTCTTTCGATGGACACGGGCGATTTCGGTGGAATACGCTCTCAGCGCTACGCGATGGTGATCGATCAGGGGGTCGTTACGCTGCTGAATATCGAAGCACCTAAGACCTTTGAGGTCAGCAACGCCGAAACTCTGCTGGCCGCGCTTTAGGAGCCTTTTAGTCCGACAGGTCAAGCCCGACAGGCTGCTAGCCGCCCGCTAATCGACAAACCAGCACGAGGCACGCCATGAACGCTCGACAGATGCCTAAAGGGCTAACAGCCCTGCAGTTCGACAACCGCTTCCTGCGTGAGCTGCCCGTCGACCCGGTCAGCAGCAACATCCCTCGCCAGGTGATCGGCTATTGCGCCTCCAGGGTTCTGCCCGCCCAAGTCCGTCGGCCACAGCTGGTGGCCTATGCCCAGGAGGTGGCGGATCTGCTGGACCTGTCGGCCAAGGAGTGTCAGTCAGAGGCCTTCGCTCAGGTCTTTAGCGGCAACAGTCAACTACCCGGCATGGATCCCTATGCCAGCTGCTATGGCGGCCACCAGTTCGGTAATTGGGCCGGCCAGCTCGGTGATGGCCGGGCCATTAATCTGGGCGAGGTGGTCAACCGTCAGGGACAGCGTCTGGGTCTGCAGCTTAAGGGATCAGGACCCACCCCCTACTCCAGATCCGCCGATGGCCTGGCTGTATTGAGGTCATCAGTGCGTGAATTTCTCTGCAGTGAAGCGATGCACCATCTCGGCGTGCCCACGACCCGCGCCCTGAGCCTAACCCTGACCGGCGAGCAGGTCTGGCGGGATATGTTCTACGATGGCCGGACCCAACAGGAACCCGGGGCCGTGGTCTGTCGGGTGGCCCCCTCCTTTATCCGCTTTGGCAACTTCCAGCTGCTGGCCGCAAGAGGGCAGACCGAGCTGCTCCGGCAACTGGCCGACTACTGTATCCGTACCGACTTCCCCCACCTGGGCGAACCCAGCCCTGAGGTCTACCGGCTGTGGTTCGAGGAGATCTGCCGCACCACCGCCGATATGGTACTGCACTGGATGCGGGTGGGCTTTGTCCATGGGGTGATGAACACCGACAATATGTCGATCCTGGGGCTGACTATCGACTACGGCCCCTATGGCTGGCTGGAAGATTACAACCCCAACTGGACCCCCAACACCACCGATGCTGGCGGACGCCGCTACCGCTATGCCCAGCAACCCCAGATCGCGCTCTGGAATCTGGCGCAGCTGGCAAACACCCTCTACTCGCTGTTCGATGAGACCAAGCCGCTGGAACAGGCCCTGGATGGCTATAAGACCTACTACCAACAGGGCCGGCAGACGATGATGTTGCAGAAGCTGGGCCTGACCGAGCTTGATCCCGAGGCCGACGACGCCCTGGTTACCGAACTGCTGGAGGTCCTGCAACTAGCAGAGACCGATATGACCCGCTTCTACCGGTTGCTGGCCGATCTAAAGGTCGAGACCGCAGACTCTGATGCCTCCAGCGATGCAACCCTGATCGCACCGCTGCTCGATGCCTACTATCTCCCGGAGTCGCTCACCTCAGAACAGCAGGCACGCATCGGCAGCTGGCTGCGCCTCTATGGCGAACGGGTCCGCAGGGAGGGCACCCCTGATACTACCCGGCGACAGCGAATGAACGCCGTCAATCCCAACTACGTACTGCGCAACTATCTGGCCCAGCTGGCCATCGACAAGGCCGAGCAACAGGACTTCTCCCTGGTCAACGAACTGCTCGAGGTGCTGCGTCATCCTTATGATGACCTGCCCAGCAAGGAGGAGTTCGCCCGCAAACGCCCCGACTGGGCAAGGAATCGGGCGGGATGCTCGATGCTCTCCTGCAGTTCCTAATCGGGGTACACTTTAAGGCTGGCAGCGAGCGGACTGTTCGATGCTCTGTTGTCATAGCGTCTGACCAGAGCCGTCGGAATCTATTCCGCCCCACAGGGAGTTCCCCCCCAGAACCCCCAGAACCCCCAGAACCCCCAGAACCCCCAGAACCCCCAGAACCCCCAGAACCCCCAGAACCCAGGTTTAGGGTGACCCTGGCTAACGCTGAATGTTATCCTCAGGAAATTATTGATAAAACACCCGTTACTGCGTACAGATCAAGAGCCTGGCTATCAAAACAGATCCTCAAACCCGGCCCTGGGTATTTATTCAGCAATGGTGGCTGAGTCATTCGCCTGTAAGCGACGCTTTTAACATCAGCCCTGGTTAGCGCACCTTAATTAACGAAGACGAGCGTTCCTATGCCCAAGAGCACCAAGCTGCATGAGCTGATCGGCATCCTCACCCATATTCTTGAAAAGGATGTTGATAGCGACATCCGCCACCTGATCGCCCCGCTATCACCGCCAGAGTTGGCGCGCATGATCGAGTCACTGCCAAGCCCCTTGCGTATCCCGTTATGGCAGCAGGTCGCACTGAAGAAAATGGCCAAGGTACTGCTCGAAGCCCACGGCAGCTCCCGTCGCAATCTGATCCAGCATACCGAGCCTGAGCAGCTGCTCGCGTGCCTCTCGGTCGTACAGATGGATGAGCTCGCGGACCTGGATGATGACCTGCCGATCTCGGTCGTCAATGCCATGGTGGCAGCGATGGATGAGCAAAGAAAAAAGCGCTACACCCTGGTCAAAGACTATCCGGATGATACTGCCGGCGGCCTGATGGACCTGGATGCGACCGCCATCCGCGCCGATGTCACCCTCAAAGCGGTGCTACGTTTTCTGCGCCGGCTGCGCCGTCGCGACGGCGCGCTGGCCGAGCACCTCGATAGCCTGATGGTGGTCGACCGGGCTAATCGCCTGCGCGGTTTCCTGCCGCTGAGCACCCTGATCTCCTCTCCACCGGATGCCAAGGTCGCCGATGTTATGATCGAAGCGGTTATCAGCTTCACCCCGCTTCAGGCAGCCAAAGATGTGGCCCGGATCTTTACCGATAAGGACCTGCTGTCGGCACCGGTCATCGATGAAGAGAACTATCTGCTGGGGCGGATCACCGTAGACGATATTATCGATGTGCTGCGCGAAGAGAGCGACCGGGAGCTGCTTGGACGCGCCGGCCTTGATCCGAATGAGGATATGTTTGCCCCCATTATGCGCAGCTCGTTACGCCGGGCCTTCTGGCTGGGCATCAATCTGCTGACGGCATTTTTAGCAGCAGGCGTTATCGGCATGTTCGGTGCCACGATCGAAGAAATCGTCGCCCTGGCGGTCTTGATGCCGGTGGTTGCCAGCATGGGAGGCATTGCCGGCAGCCAAACCCTGACCCTGGTTACCCGAGCCATCGCCCTTGATCAGATCGGCCAGAGTAACTTCTGGCGCTTGCTGCGCCATGAACTGGGAATCGGTTTACTGAACGGCGTTTTCTGGGCCCTTATCGTCGCCGCAATCGCCTACTGGTGGTTTGCCGACTGGATGCTGGGGCTGGTCTTCGGCATGGCGTTGCTGGTGGCCATGCTGACGGGTGCCTTGGCAGGCGCTGTGATCCCCATCTCTCTCAAGCGGATCGGTATAGATCCTGCGCTGGCGGGCGGCGTGGTACTGACCACCGCGACCGATGTCGTCGGCTTTATGGCACTGCTGGGGCTGGGCACGATAATCCTTCTTTAATCCACCCTGCCTGCCCCCTCAAGTGGAGACACAAATGGCCATAAACCCGTATCCGTCAAAGCTTTCTCTGCCGCAGGTTAATCCAGGTTTTGCTACCGTACTGGAATACCTGATCGCAAAATTCCCGGCGATCAGCGCCCAGGTCTGGCAACAGCGCGCAGCCGACGGCAAGGTGCACTGGCACGATGGCTCGTTAATTACGGCCGCATCGCCCTATCGGCCCCAGCAGCGGGTTTACTACTATAGAGAAGTCGAAGCCGAGCCGCTGATTCCGCTTAAAGAGACGATCCTGTTTCAGGACGAGCTGCTGCTGGTGGCCTATAAGCCCCCCTTCCTGCCGGTCACACCCGGAGGGCGCTATGTCAATGAATGCCTGCAGAACCGCCTACGCGAAACAACGGGCATAGCCACACTCCAGGCCCTGCACCGCATCGACAGAGCCACCTCCGGGCTGGTGCTATTTTCGGTCGATCCCGCAACCAGCCATCGTTACCATCAGCTATTCGAAACGCGGCAGATGGACAAGACCTATCAGGCCATCGCCAGGATCAATACCCGGGACCATACCCAGGACAACACCCAGGACCATGCCGAGGAGCTGCCACACCCACCAGAAATTGGCCGGGACATAGAGGTCCTCAATCGTCTGGAAGCATCAGAGCCGCGCTTTCTGATGCAGGTAACCGAAGGTAAACCCAACAGCCATTCACTGATCCGCTGCCTACAGCTGTCCGGTGACAACGCCCTGTTCGAATTAAAACCCATCAGCGGCAAGACCCATCAGCTCCGGGTGCATATGCAGAGCCTCGGCTGGCCGATACTGCACGATCGATACTACCCCCGCTTACAGCCCGAAGCGGCAGATACGTATGCCCAACCCCTCCAACTGCTGGCCAGAGAGCTGCGTTTTATCGATCCCGTCACGCAGCGGCCCAGAGCCTTCAGTTGCGACAGAGAGCTGAGCCTGGCTATATAAATCAACTGTTGATAGACGATTGTGGAAGCCTACCCGAAGGCGACCTTTTGAACAGAATGACAATTTTCTGTCACAGGGAACCTGGGAGCCATGCTTGCATATATAAAATTTAAGCGACTAGATCAGCAGTAGCGGCCCTTCGAATCGACTGCAAGCTGTAGTGATTGCGAAACGCCGTAATCGCCGCAGCATCGAGCATCAACGTTACAATCGGTTCAGAAGATCCTCCCATGCCCGAATTTCGCCTGCGGGGGTAAATCGTTTTTGTCGGGCAAGACAGGCCTGTTCGAGCTGTTGATAAAAATCGCTGTCGGACTCTAACCGCAGCAGCAGATCAGCCAACGCCTGTTCATTACCAACCGGGTAATAACCCCCATAGTCGGCACCCAATAAGCCAACGGAGCCATCGATATTGGAGGTGATCACAGGGACGCCCGCAACGATGGCTTCAGATATCACGTTGGCACCGCCTTCCATGCGTGAAGGCAGCACCAGCAAATGGGTCCGTCGGTAGACCTGTCGAATCTGGTGATGGGCTAGTTCGCCATGCCAGGTATAGCGAGGGTTGATGGCCATCTCGGCGCGTGCCTGGTCCGCCCACTCGGGAGAATGAGCTTTGCCATAATGATGAATGTGAATACGGCTGCTTTCGGGCAGTTTCCGCGCCGCCAAGGCAGGGCGCAGCGGGTCCTTTTCTTCGCGCAAATGGCCCAGGACAGCCACATGAAAATACCGCTGCAGGGGCCTGCGGTTTGGGATGGGTTCAGCCGACTGGTAAATAACGTTGATCTTGTGGCGCTGGTCTTCGGGCACAGTCTTGCCAATCAAGTCGTGCAAACCGACCAGCTGATCGGCGCGCCGGATGGACGCTAGCGTGCTGTCCGGATGACTATAAATAAACCGATAGGCATCGGTTCCGGTGAGCGCGACAATTAACGGGCGCTCGGGATAGCGATCGGCAAACTGCTGGATAGCCTCGGCACTGCGCCAGGCATGTAGGGCAACCATCAGGTCCGCGTTTTGGCCTTCGTAGTGGGTAGCAACCGTCACACGATGGCCCAGAGACCTCAGGATTCTGGCCCAGCGGGCGGCCGTCGCTCTGTTTCCGGCCTTCGAATGGGCGACCGCCGGGGTAATTACAATAATGCGCATAGTTTATCCATTCGTGTCCGCCGTACGTGAACCAGAGTACCATTGTGAGAAATCCTTACAGGGCACGGCAGTAGTCAGTCTAGCAATTAGGGTTACTTTTATTGCTCATCGTGACTTTTAGCATTGATGCTAACGTATTCACGCCGAGCAAAGTACTTAGTTATCAGTGCTTGGGCAATGTGATCACAGGGTGAGAGGCTTCTGCTGCAGTGAAAGCTCCATCAACTACTTCATCAACTACGCCATCAAACACGCCATCAAACACGCCAACTACAAAGGAGATGGCATGCGCCGACTGAACTCTAGAGTCCTCGTTAATCAGGCACGGGATACACATGCCAGAACACTGGCGCTCATAGAGGGCCTGACAGACGTGCAACTGCTGGGGCCGCGGCTATCGACAGTCAATCCCCTGCGCTGGGAAGTCGGACATGCCGCACATTTTCATGAATTCTGGGTGTTGCGACAGCATCTAAAACACGCGCCTATACGTGCCGATGCCGATCGGCTCTATGATTCAATCAACATCGCCCACGATGACCGCTGGGACTTGCCGCTGCCGACCCTGGCAGACACTTATCACTATATGCAGCAGGTACTCGATAACATCTGCAAGTGCCTGACTGAGGGTAAAGACCCCGTCCGCGACTACTTGGTGCAATACGCGGTATTCCATCAAGACATGCATAACGAAGCGTATACCTATACCCGCCAGATCCTGGGTTACCCAACGCCAAAGATCGGCAAGCCGGATCATCAACGACTGGAAGGTGGCGCCCTCCGCGGTGACGCTCAGATACCGGGGGGGACATTCACGCTGGGTGCCCAGCCGCAGGACGGATTTGTGTTTGATAACGAAAAATGGGGCCACCCGGTTACCGTAAAACCCTTCAGCATTGCCAAAGCGGCGGTGAGCAATGGCGACTATTTGGCCTTTGTCGAAGCCGGCGGTTATCAAAACAAGCAGTACTGGGATGAGCAGGCGTGGCAGTGGCGAGAGCAATCGGGCCTGTGCCATCCTGTGTATTGGCGCAAGAGCACGACCGGGTGGCAGCTCAGGCAATTTGACCAGTGGCTGGCGTTACCGATGAATGCCGCCCTGATCCACGTCTGCTGGCACGAAGCCCAGGCCTTTTGTCGCTGGGCCGGCCGGCGCCTGCCCACTGAAGCCGAGTGGGAAGTCGCGGCCTCTGCCGAGCCGACGGCTGATGGTCAAACGTTCAGCACCCTGAAACGTCATTTTCCCTGGGGCGATGAGCCACCCCGCAATGATCAGGCTAACCTGGATGGCTATGCGCTGGGCACCGTCGACGTGGCGGCCCATGCCGCCGGAGACAGTGCTTTTGGCTGTCGGCAAATGATCGGCAACGTCTGGGAGTGGACCGACGACACCTTCGCCCCCTACCCTGGCTTCAGCGCCGATATGTACGGGGATTATTCGCAGCCGTTATTTGACAAGACCCGAGTCCTTCGCGGCGGTGCCTGGACAACCCGGGCACGGATGATTCGCAATACCTGGCGAACCTATTATGGGCCGGAACGAAATGATGTGTTTGCCGGTTTTAGGACTTGTGCGTTGTAACCAGGCGGCTAGCATAGACGATAAGCATTAACGAAACAGGATGAACACTAAGACGCTGCGGCCATCAACACCTGCCGGAGAAACCGACATTGATAGATCCTGTGCTGGTGAAGACCTCCAGCCATCAAACTTACCCGAGTACCCGTATCTACGATGAAAAACAGCAGCAGCCCGGTTGTAAAAGATCTAATTTTGGTCGGTGGCGGCCACGCCCACGTCACAGTATTGAAACGTTTGGGGATGAAGCCGGTGCCCGGCTTGAGAGTCACCCTAATTACCCGAGATATCCATACCCCTTATTCCGGGATGCTACCCGGTTATGTCGCCGGTCTTTACGACTACGACGACTGCCACATCGACCTGGGCCCGCTGGCACGCTTCGCGGGTGCGCGTATCTACCATGCCGCGGTGACAGGAATCGATACGCAAAATAAAGTGGTGCTCGCCGAAGGGCGTCCCGCTATTGGCTACGATCTGCTGTCCATCAATACCGGTTCTCGGCCCAACAGTATCGATGTCCCCGGTGTGGAGCAGTATGCTCTCGCCGCCAAACCCATCGATCAATTTCTGAGTAAGTGGAGCGCGCTGGTCGAACGGGTCAAATGCAGTCGCGGTGGCTTCAAGATCGTCGTCGTGGGCGGTGGTGCCGGCGGTGTCGAACTGGCGCTCTCAACCCAGCACCGCCTGCGGCAGACGCTTGCCGACACCGACCCCAGCCGTCTGCAGTATACCTTGCTAACGGAAGGCACTGGCATCTTGCCTACCCACAACCCCGAGGTCCGCCGCCGCTTTGAAAAAATCCTCGCAGACCGCGGTATCAAGGTTCAGACCCACAGCAGAGTCACTGAAGTTCAGGCCGATCGCGTGCTGCTAGCCGATGGCACTGCCGTTGCTGCCGATGCGGTTATCTGGGTCACCACGGCCGCCGCGCCATCCTGGCTGTCCGAAGCAGGATTAGCCGTGGATAACACAGGGTTTGTCCGAGTGGCAGACGATCTGCAATCCATCTCCCACCCCCATATCTTTGCCGCCGGAGATATCGCCTCATTGCCGGACAGTCGGCCCAAGTCCGGCGTGTTTGCGGTCCGCCAGGGTCCGATATTGGCGGACAACCTCAGGGCCGCTGCCATCGGCAAGCCCTTGCGCCGGTATTGGCCACAAAAGAATTTCCTGGGGTTGGTCAGCACCGGCAATCAGTACGCCATCGCTTCCTATGGTCGCTGGTCCTACGAGTCAGCCTGGTTGTGGCGCATCAAGGATTGGATTGATGTGAATTTTATGAATAAATTCAACCAACTTCCCGAGATGGACGAAGGCCCGGGCCCACAACTGGCCACGGGCATTGCCGATGCCGCGGCTATCAAGGAGCTATCAACGCTGGCCATGCGTTGCGGCGGCTGCGGTGCCAAGGTCGGTGCGACGGTGCTCACGCGCGTGATGCAACGGCTGCCGGATGACCGCCGCGATGATGTCTTAATCGGCCGTAACTCAGCCGATGACTGCGCCATGCTGACCGTACCCGCAGGCAAAGTGATGGTTCAAAGCGTCGACTATTTTCGCGCCTTTATCGATGATAGCTATACCTTTGGTGCCATCGCCGCCAACCATGCCCTGGGCGACCTATACGCCATGGGGGCAGAACCGCAATCGGTACTGGCTATCGCCACCGTCCCTTACGGCCGTGAACGCGTGGTCGAAGAAACCTTATACGACGTGCTGGCCGGCGCCTTAACGATCATTCAACCCAGCGGCGCAGTGCTCGTTGGCGGCCACTCCAGTGAGGGGGCTGAACTGGCTTTTGGGTTAACCGTCAATGGTCTGATCGACCCGAACAAGGTGTTGCGCAAGAGCGGTTTAAAACCCGGTGATACCCTGATACTGACCAAAGCCATCGGCACCGGCACTCTGTTTGCGGCGGACATGCGCGGCAAAGCCAAAGGCCGTTGGGTCGATGCCGCGATTCAGTCGATGCTGGTATCAAGCCAACAGGCAGCAGCCTGCCTGCAACGCTACCAAGCCAGCGCCTGTACCGACCTGACCGGGTTTGGCATCATCGGACACCTGATCGAGATGACCAAAGCCTCCGCCGTCGATGCGGTACTGTTCCTGGATGCCCTACCCATCCTCGACGGCGCTATGGATACCGTAAAAGCGGGCATACTGTCCTCACTGCAACCGCAAAACCTGCGCTTGCGCCGCGCCATCCAGGATATCGAAAGCGCCGCGAAACATCCGGCATTTCCGTTGTTGTTCGATCCCCAGACTGCCGGTGGTTTATTGGCGGGCGTCCCCCACGAACACGCCGCTGCCTGCGTAAAAGAGCTACAACAACTGGGTTATAGCGATACCCGTGTTATCGGTCGAATAGAAGCATTATCGGATCAACAAGCACCGATAAAAATAATCTTATCCGAGTGTTGAGGCGATCAATTGGGTTACGCCCTTGGGCTGGTCGGATTTAACGACTGATGATCGATGGGGGCATTGCTGGGATGGCATCCCAATCAAAGGGGAGCTGAGCCTTGTCGGACTAAAGTCCGACCCACAGGGTGTTCTTTTGTTGGTTAGGCTTCAGCCTGACTCCCGCTAACCGGGGCCCAGTCTCAATTCGGCCCCGCCTGTCAGCTACTTAGCAGACCGCTCTGCCAGGATCATTCGGGCGCCCTTCTCCGCGATCATCATGGATGCCGCCGAGGTATTACCACTGATCAGGGTCGGCATGACCGAGGCATCCATCACCCGCAGATTCTGCATGCCTTTAACCTTGAGTGTTGCCGGATCGACAACAGCCAGCTCATCGATACCCATTTTGCAGGTGCCCACAGGGTGATACACCGTGGTGGCGGTATGACGCAGATAATCGAGGATCTGTTCATCCGTCTGGATATGCTGACCCGGTGCCATCTCTTCACCCCGCAGATGATCGAACACGGGCGCTGCCAGGATTTCGCGGGCTTTTTTCAGCCCCTCTATTAGCACTTTTTGATCCCGCTCATCGGCAAAGCAGTTATGGTCGATCAGTACATTGCGCCGGGTGCCGTCATTGGCGAGTGTTACCGTTCCGGCACTGCGCGGACGCAGCACACAGGTAAACACCGAGTAACCATGACCCATCTCAAATTTCTTGCCACGGTGGCTGCGAAACAACGGCGTTAAGTGAAACTGCACGTCCGGGTTGGCATCAGCAGAGCCGGATTCGGCGGCTTCGGCCAGTTTGGTTTTTGCAAAGCCACCCGCTTCTACATAGTTGGTCGTCCACCAGCCTTTGCGCGCTAACCAATATTTAAAGGGTGCCGGTATAACGTGCGGTAACAGTGTACCGAGTGAAATACCTATAGAGTCGGATGCAGATGAGCGCACGGTGACCATGCTATCAATATGATCTTGAAGATTTTCTCCGACACCCGGGACAGGCTGTTTGCACGCAATGCCCAGCGCATTTAACGCGGTGGGATCGCCAATACCCGAGGCAAGTAACAGGCGTGGAGATAGAATCGTCCCGGCACAGAGAATTACCTCAATGTTACAGCGCCATTGCTCGGCGTTGCCATTGACCTCAATCTCCAGTCCGGTGACGGTATCGCCCTCTATCTGCAACGACACTACGTCGGTATGGGTCATCACCGTCAGATTGGGGCGTGCTAAGACCGGCTTTACGAAGGCGGTATAGCTGCTGACCCGTGCACCTCGATGTTGCTTCACATCATAAATGCCCAGGCCAAGCTGCGTGGCGGCGTTGAAGTCGGTATTTTCCGGTAGGCCAGCGGCCGCACCGGCTTTCACGAAAATCGTATCTACGGGATTCGGGTCCTGGGGTTTGGTGACGCTTAGCTCGCCGTTAACACCATGATACTCGGCACTCTGGCCATTTTGGTTAGCTTCCATCTCTTTGAACAGTGGCAGCACGTCAGCATAGGACCAGCCCTGGCAACCGAGTCTGGCCCAGCCGTCGTAATCGGTCTTATTACCGCGGATATACACCATGCTGTTAATGGCGCTCGAGCCGCCTAAGGCTTTACCGCGATTGACCTTCAGGGTGCGGTTATGCAGATGCCGCTGAGGTAACCCTTCAAAGCTATAGTCATACTTTTTATTGCCATACAGACCAAATATACCGGCCGGAATCGAGACTAAGGGACTGTTACCACCGCCGCCGGCTTCTATCAGACAAACAGTCACTGCCGGATCGGCGCTAAGTCGATTAGCGACGACACAACCGGCGGAACCTGCGCCTACAATGATGTAATCATAAGATCTCATCGCTTTCCTACCTCCTGTCAGCGCAGTTCTTAATGGGTGGAAGTCTTAAAGTTAAAACTTTTCGGGCGCGTGAGTGCCGCAAAGCCGAGCGCCGACAGAGAGCAGCCGCGCCCGGTATCTTTAACGCCCGTCCACGCCAGGGCCGGGTCTAGGTAATCACAGCGGTTCATAAAGACCGTTCCCGCCTCCAATTGCGGCGCAATACGTTCGGCAGCGGCCAGATCTTCGGTCCAGATACCGGCGCTGAGGCCAAAGTCAGAATCGTTCATCAGGGCGATGGCTTCTTCATCACTGGACACTTTGATTACGCCAACCACAGGACCAAAGCTTTCGTCCGTCATGATCGACATAGCGTGCGTGACCTCGGTCAGCACTTGCGGGGCCATATACGCAGAACCTGGCTGATCCAGTGGGAACTTGCGGGTATCGACGTGGGTTTTCGCACCGCCCGCCACCGCATCGGCGACCTGCTGACGCACAAAGTCAGCGGCGGCCGGCTTAATCATCGGCCCCAGATTGGTGGTCGCCTCTAAAGGATTGCCCAACCTATAAGCCTGCCCGGCGGCGGCTAAACCCGCGACAAACTCAGCATGAATACTCTCGTGAACGTAGATGCGTTCAATGCTGCAACACGACTGCCCGGAGTTAAAGAAAGCGCCATCGGCCAGATTTTCAATGGTATAAGGAAGGTTACAATCGGCCCGTACATAGGCCGGGTCTTTGCCGCCCAGCTCCAGTCCCAAGGCGATAAATTGCCCTACGGCCGCCTGCTCCATCGCCTTACCCCCGCCAACGGAGCCCGTGAAGCAGACCATGTCGACATTACCTGAACCTATTAATTCAGCGGTACCGGGGTGATCCAGCACGATATGCTGAAACACGCCTTCGGGTAGCCCGGCCTGATCGAAGGCATCCTGGATGCGCTCGGCCACCAGCAGGGTATTAGAAGCATGCTTTAGCACCACCGCATTACCCGCTAACAAGGCCGGAACAATCGAATTCAGCGCGGTCATAAACGGGAAGTTCCAGGGTGCGATGGTCATAATCACACCTAATGGCTCGTGGCTGATTCTACGAACGACCCCCTGCTTCTCACCAGGATCTATCGGCTGCAGAGACGCTTCAGCGATAGCAATCATATGCCGAGAGCGTTCTTCCAGACCACCGACTTCGCCCGCGCCTTGGCTGATTGGGCGGCCCATCTGCCACGCCAGTTCTCGCGCTATACGTTCTTTCATAGCGACCAGGGCATCCACGGCCGCCGTGCAGAAGGTACAACGCTCGGCAACACTCAGTTGCGCCCAGTGAAATTGCGCCGCTTTACTGCGGGCAAAGAGTGCGGCTACCTGTGCCGCATCGGCAACCGGACGTTCGGCATAGACACTGCCATCGACTGGAGAAATACATTGAATTTTACTCATGGCGTTGTCTCGTCTCCTTGTACTCTATGTTCTTTAAAACCAGGTTCTTTAAAACCAGGTACTGGAAGGCTATTTTCTGGTCAACAAGTCTTTAAAAATCAAGCGCGCTCAAAACCGCGGGCGACTTCCCAATCGGTAACGCGCTGATCAAATTGCTGCTGCTCCCAGCGTGCGGCATGTACATAATGATCGACCACAGCGTCGCCGAAGGCTTCACGCAACATGGTTGATTTATTCATTTTTTCAGCGGCTTCGCGCAGCGACGTCGGTACGTGCCGTGCATGTTCACTGCCGTAGGCGTCACCGACAAACTCCGGCTCCAACGCTAATTTCTGCTCAACACCGGCCATCCCTGCCGCCAACTGGCATGCCAATGCTAGGTAAGGGTTGATATCGGCCCCACCAATACGGCACTCGATACGGATCGCTTTGGTGCCGACTCCACACAGACGGAAACCTGCAGTGCGGTTATCCAGACTCCAGACCGCCTTTGTCGGGGCAAAGGTGCCTTCCTGAAAACGCTTATAAGAGTTGATATAGGGTGCCAGCAGGCAGGTCACATCATCCGCGTGTGCCAGCAAACCGGCTAGGTAGTGGCACATCAGCGCTGACATGCCGTGAGGCTGACTTTCATCCAGGAACAGCGACCGACCCTCGAAGTCCCATAAAGACTGATGCACATGGGATGAGCTGCCGGCAGCATCATTGTGCCACTTAGCCATAAAGGTCACGGATTTGCCCTGTGCCCAGGCGATCTCTTTGCAGGCATTCTTAACGATGGCGTGCTGATCAGCGGTGGTCAGGGCTTTATCGTACTTAACATTGACCTCTTCCTGCCCGGCGGAGGCTTCGCCTTTGGAGCACTCCACCGCAATACCGGCACCGTAGATACCGTTACGTATCGCCCGCATAACACCTTCTTCCTTGGTGGTCTGGAAGATGTTGTAATCCTCGTTATAACGGCTGACGGTCTGCATATCACGGTAGCCAGACTGGCACGCCTCGGCGTAGCTCTGGTCAAACATGAAAAATTCTAACTCCGTCGCCATCATCGGCTGGATACCCAGCGCGGCTAAACGCTCAATCTGCTTACGCAGAATAGCCCGTGGCGAATGCGGTATCGGGTTATGCTGATGATCGAGTACATCACACAACACTAGCGCCGTACCTTCCAGCCAGGGCACCCGACGCAGCGTGCTCATGTCCGGCTTCATCACATAATCACCGTAACCGGCCTCCCAGCTGGTCGACTTGTAGCCCTCTACCGTTTCCATCTCCAGATCGGTCGCGAGCAGGTAATTACAGGCATGCGTTTCTTCTGCGGCGTGGTTAATAAAGTAATCCGCATGGAAACGTTTTCCCATCAACCGCCCCTGCATATCGACCATACAGGCCAGGACGGTATCGATGTTTCCTGTCGCAAATTCTTGTTTTAATTCTTCCAGCGTCAGCATAGCTTTCATCGGACTTCCTCTTACATCATTAAATTCTTATTGAGTTTGGCTGCGGCTTCAGCTCTCTAAGTGACCTTAGATTAGGTCAGCAAAGCAAGACTATTGAGAGTCGCAGCGACTGTCTGTGCCCAGGCTTGCTGTCCGGCAGCGTCGACGATTAAATCGTTGCGTACCTCCAGCATCACATTGGCTACCTGCTGGTCATCGCCATGCCGGGTGACCAGATGCAATACCGGATCCGAAGGCCCATAAGGCTCATTCATACGGATATCATCGCTGCCTTGCTGGCGGACGTGCTCATAAAAAGCCTTCGCAAAAGCATTGCCTTCATGGCAGATCACACCCAATTGCACGCTACGTTTTTGTCCCTTAAATAGCGGCGTAAAACTATGGATCGTCACCAGGGTCGTGTGTCTGCCGAGCGCCTTACGAGTCGCTATCTGCTGCTCAATTTCTGCATGAAAGGGCCTGTAAATATGCGTTACCCGGTAGTCCCATTGCTCGAGTGTCAGTTCTTTATTACCCGGTATTTCGGTCACTTCACTCAGCAAGGGCACGGCGCTCGCTGCACTCGGCGGTCGGTTACAGTCATACAGCAAACGCGAATAGCGCTGTAAGACTAAACTGGCATCCAGCATCTCGCTTAACGCCCGTGCCATATTTGCCGCACCTATATCCCAGCCTATATGGCTGAGTCGCTCCGCTTCACTTAATCCAAGATTGGCAAAGTTTTCGGGGATGTAATGGCTGGCGTGCTCACACACCAGCAATACATCGGATGTGCCCTGAGGGTTAATCAACTCTGCCGACGACTGTTCTAAACCTTGCATCATCACAGTAGCCATACTCCTACGATTATTGTCAATGCCCTTATCACGTACCGAAAACCAGTTCAGGTAACCACAAGGATATTTGTGGGAAAGCCATAAACAGCATCAGCGCAAATACCATGATGGCAACAAAAGGCGTAATGGATTTATAGATATCGATTAACGAGATCTCCTTAGGAGCCATCGCTCGCATCAAAAATAAATTGTAGCCAAAGGGTGGGGTCATGTAGGCGATCTGGCAGGTAACGGTATAAAGTACCCCGTACCAAATAGGGTTGAATTCCAGTGCAATAATAAGCGGAATATAAAGCGGCGCGACGATGACGAGCATCGCAGTGTCATCCAGAAACATCCCCATAATAATGTAGGATATCTGCATCATCACCAGTATCTGCCAGGGACTCAGGCCCCACTGATCCACGAACAATGCCTCTATCGCCTTAACCGCACCCAGACCATCAAATACTGCACCAAAACACAGTGCCGCCATGATGATCCACATAAACATGCAGCTAACCCCCAGGGTTTTACGCAGGGTGACATGAATCAAACGAAAGTTAAGGCGCCCTTTCACCAGAGCCGCCAACATAGCCACCGATGCACCCACCGCAGAACACTCAACCAGGCTGGTATAGCCCATCAGGAACAGACCTATGACCGAGAAGATAACGAACAGGGGCAAGACACCGGCACCCAGTAACCAGTACTTTTCTTTACGCGTGATCAGATCGCGCTCGGCCTTAGGCAACGGCGGTCCAAGTTCTGGCTGCAGGTGGCAACGAATGACGATATAGGCGATAAACATCGTCGCCAGAATCAACCCCGGAAAGACACCAGCCAACCACAGCTGGCTCACAGGCTGCCTGGCAATCATGCCATAGAGCACCAAGACGATACTCGGCGGCACCAGAATACCCAGAGAGCTACCCGCCTGAATAACGCCGGTCACCATACGCTTGTCATAACCCCGCTTAAGCATTTCTGGCAATGCTATACTGGTGCCTATCGCCATACCCGCGACGCTTAGGCCGTTCATGGCTGAAATAGCGACCATCAATACGATCGTGCCTATGCCTAAGCCGCCTTTAAGAGAACCCATCCACACATGCAACATGCGATAGAGATCTCCGGCAACTCCAGATTCAGAAAGCATATATCCCATAAAGACGAACAGCGGTAGCGTTAATAACGGATACCAGTTCATCAGTTTCATCGTGGCGTTAAACGCCATTTCTGAACCACCGTCACCCCACAATGCCAGCGAAGCAACCACCGCGACAAAACCAACGGCACCAAACACCCGCTGCCCCGTTAACAGCATGAGCATCAATGATGAAAACATCAGTAAAGCGATCATTTCATAACTCATACGGAGGTTTCCTCTGGGTGCTGCTCTACATCAAAAGGCTTACCGATGGCATCCGCTACGTTCTGCGCGAAGGTTGCCAGCACCTGTAGTAACATTAAGAAGATACCTGTCGTCATGATTATTTTGATCGGCGCTAAGGGCGGCGCCCAGGAAGAGTAATTTTTCTGGCCATACTCGATGGCGTAAAGCGTGCTCGATAACGCACCAAACAGCAGCATGCCTAAATAGGTCAGCAGACAAAGGACCGTAAAGGCATCCGTAATCGCTTGTTTTTTGGCAGACCAGCTACCGTAAAAAACATCCATGCGTACATGGGCATCCATCTGCATGGAGTAGCCGCCGCCCAATAAATAATAAGCAGCCATAGTAAACTGCGCCATTTCGATCACCCACATCTGCGATGACCCCACGCCCTTGGAGATAGAGGAGAACAACAAAATACCCATTAACACCAGCACCAGGTACATGGCAAATATGCCGACTGTACGATTAATCTTATAGATAAACCGTACGTAGGCTTGAATCGCGTTATACACAATTACGTACCCGCAATAGAATGAAGAAGCCCTCTGCTACCGGACGGCAGCAGAGGGTCTAAAATGAACAACACGGAGGATTTAGCTATAGCGGTAGGGACGACCCGCTTTATTCATAACATCGTTATATTTCTTGAAAATATCGACAACCTTCTTAGTACGAGGGCTGGTTTCAGCAATTTCATCCCAGAACTTATGGGCTTCCGCTTCGACCTCCGCCCACTCGGCATCCGGGATCGTGGTCAACTCCATCTTAGTACCCTCGGTACGCAGCTTGGCTTCTCCACCCCAATACCAGTGCTGACGGTAATAATGTGAACTGTCCATGCACAGTCGCCACAGCTGCTGCAAATGCTCAGGCAATTCGTTCCAGGCATCATTATTAGCGAAGAAAGAGCCACACCAGGCACCCGAAATATTGTTCGTCAGGAAGTAGTTGGTGGCATCGGCCCAACCTACAGTGTAATCCTCGGTAATCCCTGACCAGGCGATACCATCCAGTTCACCGGTTTGCAGTGCAACTTCGATATCTTCCCAGGGCAAGGTAACCGGAATCACACCAAAGCGGTTCAGGAACCGACCCGCAGTTGGGAACGTGTAAATGCGCTTGCCTTTCAGGTCAGCGAGGCTATGAATAGGTTCTTTAGTAGCGAAGTGACAGGGATCCCATGCACCCGCACTCAGCCATTTAACACCGACTTCATCGTAAGCTTCTTCCCAGATCTCTTTCAGGCCGTATTCTTCAAACAGGACGGGGACATCAAGGCTGTAACGGGTTGCGAACGGGAAGTAACCACCAAATACAGAAATATCAACCGGAGCGCCCATGGAATCATCGTCACTCTGTACGGCGTCGATAGTGCCATTTTGCAGAGCACGAAACAGTTCAGGCGTAGGGACTAACTGATCGGCGTAATAAAGTTCGATCACCATCTCACCATTAGCCGCAAGATTGAAAGCATCTACCGCAGGTTTGATAACATGAGCACCCAACGCCGCACCGGCGTAGGTTTGTAAACGCCATTTAATCGGATCTTTCTTCGCATGAGCCTGGGGGGCTACTACACCCAGTGTCGCTGCGGCGGCTCCACCTACCATGGCTTTCTTCATAAAATCGCGTTTAGTCTTATTCATTTTCAGTCCTCTGCTATCTAGGCAGTTATTTTTTTGTATTGCGAACTTCACGATGTTTTAAGATCTGTTATTGGTCGTTTCGAGCGCCTTCAGCATGCACTACTGAAACAGTAGATGTAAACATTTATACATTACATTTTTTACATGTCAATTTTTTTATATGAACTTTTATATGAGGTACACTACATCCTAATTACGCCCTAAATTAGAGCATCCGCTATGAACGACGCACCCGCTACCCAAGACAACAGCCAGACCATTGCTGAACTGCTTCGCTCACAGCTGAATCAATTCAGCCCGGCAGAAATGAAAATTGTTAATCATCTGCAGGCTAACTATCCAATGTCTGGCATGAAGTCGATTACGGAACTCTCGGGAAACTGTGGCGTATCTACACCTACAGTGATGCGCACGTTGAAAAAAATTGGCTACTCAAGCTTCACGACCTTTCAGAAAGCGCTTAAGAATGAACTGCAGCAAACGCTGTCTGATCCTATCACCAGGCATGATCAATGGGCCGCAGATGCCCCACAAAGCCATGTACTCAATAAACTGGCAGACACCATCACGACTAACTTGCGGCATAGCCTGAACCAGATCAGCCATGAGCAGTTTGATGCCATCATTGAACTACTCGCCACGCAGGAGCAGGCGTTACATATCGTGGGTGGCCGGATCACCAGTGCGTTTGCCCGCTATATGAACACTCATCTGGAAGTGGTACGTGAAAATGTTTATCTGTTTCCGGAAGCCGTGGCACTGTGGCCGCATCATTTGCTGAAGATCAAACCGAACGACGTTGTTATCGTTTTTGATGTACGCCGCTATGAGCAAGACCTGATCACCATCAGCAAGCTCGCCCATGCACGGGGCGCTAAGATCATCCTTTTTACCGATCAGTGGCTATCTCCCATCGCTGGCGATGCCCTGCATATATTACCTATTCGAATAGAAGGTAAATCCGGCTGGGATTCCGGCGTGGTTACGTTGTTTTTTGCAGAAGCGATCATCGTCGCACTCGAAGAAAAACTCTGGGTACAGACATCCGCGCGCATGCGCGAACTCGAAGAAATGTTTGACCAGACAGAGCGCTTTAAAAAGCGCATAGAATAGTCTTAGGAATGGCTTGTCGCACATTCTCGTCATCGTCGGACTGAAGTCCAACCCACAGGGACGTGGGCGTACCGTCCATGCTGGAGCTGTTATCGAGCAGCTCAGTCTTCTGGCCAAGCACCTGGCCAGATGGCAAGATAACAACCTTTGAGAAGCAGAGAATAGCCATGAGCGATGTTATCCATATCCCCTGCCCCAGCTGTGATGGCATCAACCGCATCCCAGCCGCCAGGCTGGGCGACAGCCCTAAATGTGGCAAGTGTCACCTGCCGCTGTTTCAGGCAAAACCTGTCGAGTTAAACAGTGCTCATGGCATGAAGACTATTCAGAAAAGTGACATCCCAGTGTTAGTCGATTTTTGGGCGCCCTGGTGCGGTCCCTGTAAGATGATGGGACCTGCATTCCACGCGGCCGCCGCCGATCTGGAACCTCAGGTCCGACTGGCCAAGGTAAATACCGAGTCGGAGCCGGGTCTGGGTAGCCAGTTTGGTATCAGAAGCATCCCCACACTGATCCTGTTCCAGCATGGCAAAGAGCGGGCACGCCAAGCCGGCGCGATGAGCACAGCAGAGATCCTGAGCTGGACCCGCAAACATCTGAAAACCTGAGCCTTACCCGTTTAAACCGCAGCTCCCGGCCGGACCGTAGGCTGGGATGCAATCCCAGCAATGGCGCTATTACGTGTCCTTGTGGATTTTATTGTTATTTATTTTATGCCACAGCATACATATCAATAATCCAACAATGCCACTAACATAGGTCGCGTATAAAGGTATTAATGTAGGCTTATCTTCAGGATAAGGTGAAGTATTGGATAAAACCAAAGCGGCAATAGCTCCAACAATTAGCCAAATAGCTGATGCTGTTTGTTTATAGCAAGGTGCTGTGGCATAACCAGCTATCACCACACAAAAAGCAGCAGTAGAACCTATAACTGGTTTTTTCCAAACGCCAACCAAATCAGCCAGTAGACCCGCAGCTATTGCTGAAACTACAAATATAATAATAACGATTACGAATGAAATAACAAAACCTTTAACGTGATTCATACTCATACCTATTGAAAAACATAACAGTTAATACTGAGCCGGCTCATAAGTCTGGTAGGATTGGCACTGTATCTCGGTGCCGCTAATCCCTAAGAGTCTGATAATGCATAAATACCGTAGTTTTTTCCAGTGTAATACGAGCCTCTTTTTTATGGAGGCTAAATATACTGTATAGAAACACCTGTTTGATGCATGCCACAGGCCGTACCCTGGGGTCGGCTTAGGGCCGTACTTTGCCCTCTAGTATCGAATGCGTCAGGGGCGCTTGCCGAAACTGAGTTGTCTCTCAAGGCCAGAATGGGCTGCGACGTCCCTATAGCCGACACCAAGGCTTTTGAGGTAACGCCGCAGCACGGGCCGAAGGACGTGGGTGCTAAACTCCTCTCTCGCAGAGACACCTGTGGCTGGACCTGTTAAAAACTGGAGATTAAACCTGAAAATTTTTAGTGCCGACACCGTGAAAAAAAATGCGCCACTAGAGTTGACCCTGAGCGCATAGATTATGACGTACAAAAGCAGATTGCCAACCACGGCCCGATAATAGTCACGATGTATGGGTCACTCGCTTTTAGTGTGTCTCCGTAAAATCTGGTAATATCCCCAAAATATTTTTAATTAACTATCTAAAAACACTATCGAGTAGTATCAATGTGGTTAAATGGCCAGAAAACGATCAATACTGCGACATACGCATATCGAGAGTCTTTATTGAGTTCTCTTCCTAATCATGTCGTGATTGACAACTTATTTGATGAAGCCAAACTTTCTCAGGTACTGACGTTTTTATATAAATCGAATTATTGGGAAACTCAAAAACATGCTTATTCTGCCTTATATGTCGATAGCGACCGGTGGCAGAAAACAAGTGACGATCAACGCTTTGTACATCGACAGGTATGGCGAAGGGAAATGGTTAGCTCTAATATCAGCAGTTCCAATATTGCTCAAGATTTTTTATCATTTTTGCGCGGAGATGAATTTATGTTCGTATTATCACGTATTTTTAACGTGTCGCTAACTGATGAAAATGTGGCCAAGCCTGAAATTAACACTAATTATTTTCGTTTAGGTGCTAATGACTTTGTTAAGCAACATGCTGATGACTCACCCGGAAGAGAAGTTTGCATGCTATTGTATTTAAATAAAGGCTGGAACAACAATGCAGGAGGCGAGCTAGTCTTTATAGGCAAGGATAATAACCCTATAAGTATTACGCCTTTATTTAATCGCTGTGTTTTGTTTGATCCTTCTTCAAAAGGCTCTGAACACTGGGTGAAAACGTTAAACTCTAAACATACAGATGAGTATCGTTATAACGTGACCAGCTGGTATTGGTCTGAATAAGGCTTCAGGATGCATTAACGTCCACTTTGGCCTAGGTTCTGCCGTTACCGAACGTTCAGTACAGGGAAGCCGGCGTAAGGCCTGACACCCAGTTTTCCAACTGGACGATGGGCTGTTTAGGAAATGCGTGCGTGGAAAATAGCGGTGGAAAATGTATCCCGATACCCCTTAGGGGGACTGATATTTAGCCCTTACCCCAAACCGCTCGACCCCGATTACCAGCCACATCGCCAGTACAAACGGAATCGTCAGCAACGGAAACAGTGCCAGTTGTAATCCCACCTGTGTCAGCACAATCGCAGCGCTGATACCCAGCCAAGGCTGCCAGCGGCGTAGAGAGTGACCGGAAACAATCGCCAGCGCGATCGCAATGAGCGCGCTGTTATAGCTTCCAATTCCGATTGCCAGCGCCTGCTGGTCAGCTCCTGCAAGATAACCTGCCAGTGCACCACTCAGACTTCCAGTCAGTCCCCAGCCCACGGCACGCAAACCGCCACCCAGCAACAGGCCCGCCAGCATAAGTAGTCCCGATAGCAGGTTTCCCTGAAAGCCCATCTGGCCGATACCTGTCAGGGTGCCCGATAGAACTTGGACTTCCCGCCAGTGCAACTGCAGACCACCATCCGGCTGTGGCAAGATTGGCAGCAGCCACCAGATTAGCAACATCAGGCAGATATAGGGGGCGGTCAGCAGCTGCAGATTGCGTCGCATCCCCCAGTTAAAGCACCAGGCAGTTGCCCCACCACCCAGAAACACCAACAACCAGATCAGTGCGGTGGGCTGCATAAACAGTGCGGCCGCCAGCCCCAGCAACACACCGTTAACACCGGCCAGTCCCTGATTAAACGACGGTGCAGCCATCACCCGGCCACCCATCAGAGTGCCGCCAAGGCCTCCGGTCAGCGCAGCGAACATCATCAGCGGCGAATTTATCAGAATTCCCAGTAGGACTAGTACACCCACACCGGCATGGGGCATAAACAGCAGTTGGCCAAAGCAGCGCAGCAGCGCCATCAACTCTCTGTTCATTAATACAACCTATTAGCAGGTACTTTATGACGTAAACGCTGAAGGGCCTGCTGGATCAGTTCATGGATAGCAGAAGAGTCAGGCCTTTCCTTTTGCCGGTTACTTACACCCAGTGACTGAATTAGGCAATCAATGGCAAAACCAAGAGGGTCGGGCTCCATTGAAATGAAGATACCCAACATCCGTTATAGGCCGATTCCTGCGTTCGCTCTGAGACCTAGCGGATCATACTCGTATGATAGGTTTGAGACCAACTGCAATCCCGGAGACGGCAATTAACGTACAGGGTAAAGACTGCTAAGTCGCAGCAAGCAACCAACAAAGCGCTGGATCGGTCGGCAGTAACCACCAAAGGTTCAGGGGCGCTTACCGACACAAAGGAGCCGCTCGTGGAGACGGTTGATAGCCCTGTGCGGTCCTGCATGCTGCGTGTTGTGGGTTAGATACCCTCAGCTACCCGATTAGGATTTTTTACCATACTGTTTAATTAATGCCATTGGATGTGACGAAGCTAGCATTAACTTTGGTAGAGCCTCATTAAACAGGTCAATAGACTCGTAGAAAGAACCTAGTATTTTCAATGCTTCTATTGTATCTAGACCAACAATAGTTCTGTACTGAAGTAGTGCATCGGCGTCACGATGAGCAATAGTTGAGTGCCTAATTTTTGAAAGCAGCTTCTTAGCTTTAGTTTGTGCTTTATTCATTGCTCTCAGCGCCAAGGACATTTCTTTACGTAGCTCTTCGCTTATATTGGCGTTTTCGTAAATTGCATTCATTTTATTTGCAGGTGCAACCTTTGACATATCCCACTCGTGCATTACAAGTAGCATCACCCGCAAGTTTAGATTTCTTTTCCATTTATTTGGATGAGTAAGTGCATCAATCTTTAAAGATTGTATATCCTTCTCTGCCAATAAAAAGTACAGAGCTATATTAAATATTTCACTTGTTGAATGAAACTCTCTCTTTTCCGCTTTTTGTGCTTCAAGAACTATAGTGTTAAAAGTTCTATCGAGAACTTTTTTTCGCCTTCGCTCACCTATTTGTAGCTTTACTCTTAAAGAAAACCTTGTAAGCCCTTCAATATAAGGCCTCGAGATCCTAATCGCCTTAAGAGCAAACCATCGATTGATTACTTCTTGAGGTTGATCAGATAGCTTTCGTTTCCCTGATTCTGGCATTCAACTCCCCTAAACGCCTAACGCCCGGCTCACCGAGCAAATTTTTGATGGCTTTTTTTTGCACAAAAAGTGACAGCGGAAATTTGTCCGGTGCAGCCGTTTGTGTACGCCCAGCACGGCATGGACTTATGGGGTAAAAGTCCCCTGTAGGAGAACCAACGTCGATGGATAGCTGTGACAAGCATACTGTTCCCTGTGAGCGGTTTATTCCTTGCTGCAACCCATTGAACGACAACTACTAGCCGAAGGCA
>JBLIEQ010000014.1:0-107673 GCA_047633175.1 Motiliproteus sp.
GTGTTTCGGGGAACAGCGTACCTTGTGATCGCTGAACTCCGGTAATGAAGCGTTTCATGTCGAGTCCTCACAACATGCTTTGATATAAGCATAGCTACTCGGACGTTTTCACACAGCCTGGACACAATGCGGACGCTGACCTCTGGATAGTCAGGGCTATTCATAATGCTTCGGTGTTCCGTATAGCGGACACCCAACGGAGCTAAAGCTCACGGCAGGAGTATCTACTTTGCGGTCATAGAGGTTCAGACATAACGCCTAAAGCAGGGGTGCAGCTTTGCCTTTACTTGTTAGGCTCTTCAAAATCACAAAATATAATGCAACATTGTGGCCTTTTATTTCTAGGAAAGCTAAACACTTCCTTATGCTGACCTGGATATAGACGGTGACGATTAGTATCAGATTTCCACTGGTTTTTATAAACCCACCAGTACTTAATAGTTACACCTGCGTACCTACTCTCTTTATTTGTTAGATAATACCAAGCATATTTAGTATTTCCGTTTTCAGAAACAACAACTTTATCTGAGCAGCCTTTATGAAGGCACTGACCAGGAATAACCTCTTCATCCGATGATTCTGCGGCGACAGTAATATGATCCACGGGTGGATTTTTAATATTAAAGTTCCATCCCTGATTGTTATTTATGGCTAGAGCTCGACAGGAGGCAGATCTAAGCAAAGCCTAGCGCTATCCGCAACCGGAACAATTGTAGTGAGCGCAGCGAACGGAAAATGCGTCCAGTTTTATGATTAATTATAAACGCTACAAAATTATTTCAATAGCTATTTGTATTCTATGGCTGCTTTTCCATACAACCCAACGGTTACCACTATACTGTTTTTTGTCAATGCAAGACTATTTAACTTGAAGAGAGTAAGTTCTCCTTTGAAAATAAAATTATCCTTATGTATTTCTTCTATTGCCTCGTTGATTTTAACTTTATACTGATTCAGCTGATTTGTGTCGTATTTCAGAATACTGTCGAGCATTTCTATAATATATTTTTGTCCTATTGTGTTTGCGAAATCAGCTAAGGCATTTTTCGTTTCTAACGTGTAATCTAGATTTTTAATTTCTAAAATACCTGTTTCAACGCTATAGGCAGGAGATCCATACAAATATATGGTCCCTTTCGTGTCGAATATCGACCATTTGGTATCAGCCGCAAAGTCCACTGCTACTACTACCTTATCTTGGTGTGGATATATGATAATGTTATTAATCGATATTTGTGTCCCTTTTAATGCTTCTATAAGCTTATCTCTTGTTTTATTAAGAGCTTCTTTTGCTAGTGCTTCATAGCTTATTTCGATGGGGACTTGAATTATAAAGCCGTTATTCTGAGTCTCCCCTTCCTTCAACTCAGGCAGTTCACTATAGCTAGCATCCTGATCACTAGCTACCTTCGAAGTGATTTTTGCTAAGCCAGTGATGCTGGGGTACAGTAGAATATTTCCAGTTTCACTAGAATTTCGACTAAATAATATTTCTATCGGAGTAAACTTGACCCGAAACGGTGAGTCGTCAATTTCTTTAGAGAGATGAGACATTCTCCATACTTCCTCAGCGCCATTCCTAATTGATAAATCACTAATGGCCGCATCCACCTTAGATATTATATCCCCTCTTTTTTCAGTAATCTTTGACGCAAGCACAGGGCCAATTGGAATAGCAAAGCCATTCCATCTTGCAATGAAGCCTAGAGTTCCGAGCCCCGTGGAAAAACTCGTGCCTCTTGGTTCAAGCTTCCAGTCTGATGAGATTCCGATGTCACTAGTCAAGCTTATATTGGAACTTCCTGATATGGATACGTGACTACCACCACAAGTCCAATGACTTCCTACAAAAAGATTTATATTGGTGCATTTTTGAAAGTAGACAGTACCAGTCACGTGAATCGAAGTTCCAACAGTAATTTTTTTTCCGTTGGTAGACACATTGATGGGACCCGTTCTGTTTACATCCGCACTCATCCATACTTTTCGCCTACTTGATCCACTTGAATGATTCTCTATGTAGTGGTCCCTTACAGAGTACAAAGTTGTACCAATTTTAGTTGATATCTCTTCGGAAGCAGATTTTGTATCTATTGATATCCCCGCCTGGATCAATGAAATTGGAGCTTTAATTTCATTAGGCAAAACGCCGGCATTTGGCTTAGGTGGATTTTCATAACATCCAGGCAAGCTAGCCGCAATTAATATAAATAATATCCACTTCATGTTTCTTCTCGCAATCGATGGAGTTCTCATTGTCAACGCCTACTAGCCTGTTTAAGAGACCGTTGACCTCATGACAATTATGATCATTAATGCCTCTTTAATTTATAGACAATTATTGATCATCTGTAACCTACTGAAATATTTATGGTAGAAAAGGTGTTATCACGAGGTGTTGGAAAAATCGTGAAATATTCACGATATCGTGGGGCTGACAGGTAAGAGGATTGTCTTTGGGGCTGTGCGCGATTGCTTTTGGCTTCGACATGGCCTCTGTCTTGACCCAAGGGATCTGATTTGTAGGATAGACTATAACGGCTTAGGGGGGCCGCTTAGGGCCGTACTTTGCCCCCTAGTGTCTGATGCCCCAGGGGTGCTTGCCGACACATTGCAGCCGCTCATCTTTGGCCTGATCCGGCTCCAGTTCATCTTCACCGGAATACGCAATAATCGATTACCGCTTCGGCAACGGGGTCAGGTCTTTGATTTATGACTTTTAATAATGCCTCTCACCGTTGAAAAAGGTAAACCCGCATCACTCTCATAAGCCTTAATAAGGCATCGGCAGACTCCAATCGCAATGGTCTAGCCATTGAACATCTCCTTTCTCCTAGAAAGTCCTATCCTGGATCATAAATCAAAGACCTGACCCCACTGCTCTGTAAAATAAGGCGCTATTGCTAGCGCCTTAAAGGTCGTCCAGGTTTGATTTATTCAGGAATTAGAACCGTATCAATAACGTGAATAATACCATTAGATGTTTCAATGTCGGTGCTCAGTACATTAGCATTATCCAACATTACCTTATCTCCCATCATCATCACTTTGATGTCGCCGCCTTGCACGGTTAAGGCTGACGTAAGTTTCATTACATCAGCAGCTGTCACTTTTCCGGAAACCACATGATAGGTGAGTATTTCTGTTAACTTGGCCTTGTTCTCTGGTTTGAGTAAGGTTTCAACTGTACCCTCGGGCAGTTTTGCAAATGCCGCATTGGTGGGTGCGAAAACTGTAAAAGGCCCATCGCCTTGCAAGGTATCTACCAGTCCAGCTGCTTGTAGCGCTGTAACCAACGTTGAAAATTCAGCATTAGCGACTGCAGTGGCTACAATATCCTTTTGCTCGTCTTTCATATAAGTTCCGGCCGTAATATTAAAACTCAATACACCGATAAAAACCGTCATCGCTACACGGGTAAATAAATTTTTCATATGCTTTCCCTTAATACTTTTTATTGCCTAATTAAAAGAAAAGAAAAGATGTTATTCCTTTCCACTAGCGGCTGCTAACCCGTTTTATGCATGTAAAATAACAGCATCCCCTCAAGCTACAGCTGCCTCTTAACGGGGAAATAAGGTTTATAAGAAGTAGTTGTGCCTTGTTTGCACTCACCATAGGTGAGCTTAAAGGTAGAGACAAGAACAGGTCTTACTAAGACCTATAATCCTAATAGCATTTTTGATGCCAATAATTATTTATTGATATAAAGCAAGAATATATATTTTAATTCGAGTCTTGGTTAGCTGAGTTTGTAAAATATTCGGACACATTTATGTGGGTCGCGGAGTCTTGATTTTTGACTTTGAAGGGCCGTAGGGGCAGGTCTTATATTTAATACCTGGCTATTGTAAATGAAGGGTCTCCACTAAAAAGCCGAATATACATACGCGTCTTAAATCTGAAAAAGTGCTTCCTTGCTAAACAGGAGGGGTCCATATACTGAGCGGACGCGGAAGCCGGGGTCAGGCCTTACATTTGACATGTAAAGCGTAATGCGGAAGCCGGGGTCAGGCCTTACATTTGACATGTAAAGCGTAAGGCCTAATGGGATGGTCCGCCTCACTCTAATCGGCTTCAAATGAGCCATGATGAATATGAGAACATTCATCACAGAGGAGCAAGACGGACCATGACTAATCATAACCCAAAGCTGCAGATTAGCATTCTTGCTATAGATCTAAGCAAGAATAGTTTTCAACTTCACGGCGTGGATGCTCACGGGGAATGCGTTTTGAGGAAAAAACTTCCCCGTGCATAACTGCTGGCCTTTATTGCCAATCTAACGCCGTGCATGATTGCCGTTGAGGCCTGCGGTGGTGCGAACCACTGGGTGCGCAAGTTTTCCGAATCAGGGCATGTTGTACAGATGATTGCCCCTCAGTTTGTGAAGCCCTTTGTTAAATCTAACAAGAGTGACGCGGCAGACGCCGAAGCGATCTGCGAAGCCGCACAGCGCCCTACTATGCGCTTTGTACCGGCGAAAAGTATTCAACAACAGTAAGCGCCGTTAAATCGACCCACTTGACCTAACCGTACTGAGCCACTTTTTTAGGCATCGGCTCCAGAGCAACATTCCAAGGCAGCAGCGCTTCCAGTTTTTCCAGGGTGTCCGCCTCGCCGATCCGCTCCAGCACATAGTGAATATAGGCTGACGGTTCCAGTTGATTGGCTTTAGCCGTTTCGATTAGCGAATAGCAGGTCGCACTGGCTCTTGCGCCTTGGGTCGTATCGGCGAACAACCAGGCTCTTCGTCCGACAGCAAAGGGGCGTATCGCATTCTCGGCCAGGATATTGCTGATCTGCAGATCACCTCGATCGCAGTAACCCACCAGACAGGGCCACTGGTTCAGCGTGTACTCCATCGCCTTGCGGGTTAACGAGCCTTTCATCACCTTGCTGACGTTATCCTCCAGCCAGGCCTTGAGATCATTCAGTAGCGGCAGGCTCCGCACCTGCCGAACCTGGTAGGTATCGTCGACGCTACGATCACGGATCTCTCGCTCGATGGCATAGAGTTTGCCGATATACCCCAGCGCCACATCCGCTTTGCTTGCTTTGGTGGCCTTGCCCTTTTTGGGTTTCGATCCGCTCGCGACCGCCTTGGTCGCTTCGATAAACTTGCGCCGTGCGTGGTCCCAGCAGCCGATACGGGTGATGTTGTTTTCACGGCAGACCTGACCATAGCCTGAGTAGCCGTCAGCCTGGAGGATGCCGGTAAATCCATGTAATAAGCGCACAGGTACGCTCCCCGCACGGGGGGATCATAGTCGAACAAGACCGAGAGTTGCCCCGGTGGACCGCCGCGGATGACCCACATCCATTTATCCGACTGGGCGATTTTTCCGGTCTCTTTCAGGACCTGGATCCGTGTCTCATCCGCTTGCAGGTACCTGCCGCCATTCTGAACCTCGCGAATCAGATTGATCAGCGGTTTGAAGACATCCTCAAGGCGGATAACCCAATGCGCCATGCTGGTTCGCCCGACATCGTGCCCCAAGCGTTTCAACATCTGTTCCAGGCGGTACAGCGGCAAGCCATCCGCATATTTCGAGGTGATGATGTACGCCAGCAGCGCCGTGGTGGCAATGCATTTACCCAGCGGGTGGATGGGGCGCTTCGCGGCAATAATGACATCGAGGCCATGCTGCTCAAACACCGCCTTTTCCTGCCAGATCTCCAGCACTTTCAGCTGAGCCGGAATGAAGAGCAGCTCTTCTTTGACCTTGGTGAAGAAGACTTTGCTGGCACCGACTTTTTCCGCATCGGAGAGGGTCAGTTCAATACGCTCGCGTACCAGCGTGTCAGAGAAGCCGCGCTGACGTTTTTTAGCGACCTTGGGCGCAATAGCCGTCTCTTCCGGTAGCTGCTCCAGCAGCGCCTCGATCTCGGTGTCCACTTCCGCTTCATCGAACAGCTGGATCTGGTGAACGTGCTTCTCGCTGCTAGCCGCAAACTGCTGGACTTTTTTAAGGCGCAGCATCTCTTCTAGCAGCAGGATACGGGTATCACGCTGCTGGATGGCGCTGTCTTTGGCGGCGATGGTCAGGTCTTTGGATTGTAGCGACTGATCGAGGGATGAAATCGTGTCTTCTTTCGACTCAAGCTGTTGCGCCCATTGTGCGTCTTTCTGCACTAAAATCGCCAGCAACTCCGCAGCAGATAAACCGCTGTAAGGACTTGAGTTAATGGCTATTTTTGGCGTTGATTTCATCGAAAGAGTATAACAAAAACAACACCGAGAGACATTATAATAGCGTTAAAATACCGTCTCGTAATGGAGCTTTTTGTGTCCTTTGAGCAGGCTGATATCGTAGCCATCGAGCAGCCAATTAATCTGTTCTCCGGTCAGTGACAGCACGTCATCTGACTGGGCCGGCCATTTGAACTTATCCTCGGCCAACGACTTATAATAAAGGACAAAGCCATTGTCCTCCCACATCAGGCACTTGATCTTGTTGTAGTGGCGATTGGTAAAGGCATAGAGCGCACCCGTAAACGGACTATGCCCCAGCTCCTGTTCGACCAACGCCGCCAGCCCATTCACCTGTTTGCGAAAATCCACCGGAGCCCGGTAGAGATAGATCTGCGGGATGTCCAGCGAGGGGCGCAGGTGACGGGCGTGCATCACAACTGCCTCAGAAGCGGACCGAGCAGATCAATATTGCCCGCATGAAGTCCGGTGATCGACACGCCGCTGGGTAGAGATAGCGTCAATTCACCGCAAGTACTGACCGCTAGCGACGGAGCCACCCTGGCGAAACCGATCGCTGTATCCTCTAGGCCAGAACCTGCTTTATCCTGCTTTGCACGCCAATAGATAAACTGGTGATAAGACAGATCGTGCCGATTACAGAAAGCCTGTCCGGACAAGCCAGACGATCGCCAGGTGGTAATGTGCTCATGCCAGAAGTGGGCGCGTTCTTGGGTAGTCATCGCTGATTCCTCGATATAGATGAGATGGAATCAGTGTGTCGGAGTCAGCCTATGGAAAACAGGTGCTGATTTAGGGGCGCTTACCAACAACAGGATATTCAGAGTGTGCACCGGATCAGGAGCCAGGCGGTAGCCAGAAGAACTGCACTGGCAAACCAAATCCGAGGACTGCTGACGGAATATGGAGTCATTATTCCCAAAGGTATTTCGTACATTCGTAAACATATACCGATGATCCTGGAGGATGCAGAGAACGACTTGACCGCGCTGTTTCGAGGACTTCTCAGTGAACTTTACGATGAGATGGTTCACCTGGATCAGCGTGTCGACATGCTAGAACAGAAGCTAGCCGTCATTTCCACCCAGCATTCAGACTGCCAGCGACTGCTGACAATTCCGGGGATAGGATTACTCACTGCAACGGTATTAGTGGCTGCAATAGGCGATATCTCGGTATTCAAAAATGGTCGTGAGCTGGCCGCCTGGCTCGGATTGGTTCCGAGACAGCACTCCACGGGAGGCATGCCGACGTTGCTGGGCATCAGCAAGCGCAGTGACACCTACTTGCGAACGCTACTGATCCACGGCGGCAGAACCGTCGTACAGGTTGCGCATAAATATGAAGACCGCCGTAATCAATGGATCAAGGAGCTGGATCAACGACGCGGTAAGAACATCTCAGCGGTAGCCCTCGCCAATAAGAATGCGCGCATCGCCTGGGCTGTATTGAGCAAGAAAGAGTCTTATCAAGTGGCTGCTTAGGCACTCACTGGGTAAGGCTGATTAACGGCTGTAAGATTTATCGGTTAACTAAAAAGCCAACGAGTTGCGCGGATAAAGTTCAAGTGATGGCATAAAAGGTAACACCTGCGCTCCTGAGAACCTGTTGGGGTCTAGGGCCCATTGAGGACGAAGGCCTGATGAGGTGGGAGCACGCGGATTCCATCAGGGCCAGAGATGCTTAGTAATCTCATCCCAAGGCCGGATATATGGGAGCAATACTCTTTTAGTCACCCAGCAACTTTACCTTGCATCGCGAGGCGGACCATATATGACCCAACCTATTCCATACACCAGAAACAACCATATCTCGAAGCAGTAAAACCGAGGTCAGTTTTACTTGACCACCAAAAGAAAACTCGCTTACATAGCCGCGCTCTAAAGCATTAATCGCAATTAGAGTAAGTTATTCATTTCAGGTGCCCATCCGGGATAATCGGGAAATCGGTGCAAATCCGATACGTGCCCAACGCTGTGATAGAGATGGAGCCGTCAGATGCCACTCGTGCAAACGGGGAAGGCGGCGGTGCCAGAGGACCTTGAGTCAGAAGACCGGCCTGAATGTAAACAGCGAGCGCACGGCCAGGCGCTCAACATTTCCATCAAGGGGAATACTATGGAAAACCTGGAAACGAATCATCAATCCGACGCTTTCTTCACCGCAGCTGAACGCCAAGGATTGTACAAAACCATCTTCAACCGCCGCGACGTACGGGGGCAGTTCAAACCCGATCCCATTCCCGATGAGGTACTGAGCCGCGTACTCTACGCCGCCCACCACGCCCCTTCAGTCGGCTTTATGCAGCCCTGGAATTTGATCGTGGTACGCTCTGAGGAAGTAAAGCAACGGGTTCACAGCGCTTTTAACGAAGCCCACCAAGAAGCAGCAGATATGTTTGATGGTGACAAACGTGAGGTTTACAAATCCCTTAAGCTGGAGGGCATACTCGAGTCTCCGGTCAATATCTGCATCACCTGTGACCGAGAACGTACTGGGCCTACGGTCATTGGGCGCACCCATATCGACACTATGGATCTATACAGTAGTGTTTGTGCAGTTCAGAACTTTTGGCTGGCCGCGCGAGCTGAGGGGCTGGGCGTCGGCTGGGTCAGTATCATCAAGCAACAGGCGTTGCAGCAAGCGTTGGCAATCCCCGAGAACATCGTCCCCATCGCTTACCTCTGTGTCGGCTATGTCAGCCATTTCCACCGTAAACCGGAACTAGAAACTGCCCAGTGGTTACCTCGTCTACCGTTGCAAGAACTGGTCTCCTTCGACCAGAGGAATAACCCCAAATCGGCAAGCGAAGAGTCGCTGATCGCACAGATCGAACGGGACCAGGCGTTTCCAGTACAGTAATTAATCTGCCGATACGCTGGGTTATGAGTCGGATTGAAAGGCCAGGCGGCCTTGCTGTCCGACTCTTTAGGACAGGCACACAACGCCTAATTTCGGTTGTTATTCATACTGGATACGCTCAACCCAACAAGGCAGAACCTGTATCGTTCTAAGTAATCTGTCTGCAGCTCAGCTCTGTCAATGAGGTTTCAAGCCGCTGCCATGCGCTTTCATTGGCGGGCAGCCCCAGCCGTAAAAGCTGAGGGTCTTCAAAGTAACGAATAAGCACGCCGCGCTCAGCCAGGAAGCGGAATATCTCGGCTGCCCCCCCCTGACTGGCCATCACCTATATAAACGGTGCTAAACAACGGTGTTGAAACACAACTAAAAGACTGTTGCTGCAACAACGCAGCCAGACTTTGGCTTTCTATTGATAACCGTCGCCTCATCTGCGACTGCCATTCGCTATTCTTAAGGACGATAGCACCCGCCCAGCGAGCCACGCTCGAGACCGACCAGACTGGCAGCAATAGCCCGATGGCTTTAAGCAGCGATTGCGGTGCCCAGACGAAACCTAAACGGATACCCGCTAAGCCGAAAAACTTACCCACCGAGCGGAGTACGATAAGGCCTTCAACGGGGGCTTGCTTGATCATGGTTAACAAATGGTTTTCTGGGCTCGCGTCTAAAACAACCAGCCAGCCCTGGTGCTGCTGTAAAATTGCTAGCCAGCGCAGCAACCGCTGCTTAGATAACAGTTCCGCCTTTGGGTTATTGGGGGGAATCACAATAACCACATCCAGATACGGCAGGCGCGCTTCCAACTCAGCGGCGCTTAATTCTTCAACGCTGTGCCCCTGACTCTGCCACTGATACGCATATTCGGCGTACGCAGGTGGCAATATCCCCACCCGCCTCGGGGCTCTTAGCCGGGGCAAGACCTCAATCGCGGCCTGACTCCCCGAAACAGGCAGTATGCTTTTTGATCCGTAATAGTTGGCCGCGACCGCGTGCAGGCTATCGTCCTCATCCGGCAACTGCTGCCAGACTGATGAAGGCACCGCCGGAAGTGGATAGGGATGCGGATTGATACCGGTCGACAAGTCGATCCATTCAGCCACGGGAATAGCAAACCGTTGCGCCGCTTGGTGCAAGCGACCGCCATGCAGGGTGGATCGCTGGCTGTAGTTGCGGGCAGGGCTGCGGTCATAGCTGCAGGGCAGTCAGCCCGCTGGATGGGTCTAGTCATACAAACCTCCCGCCTCGCTGTAAAGAGTCCAAAACAGATCTTCACTGATCAGTAGTAACACCCACAACAAAAGGGTTCGCGTCACCAGCCGCATCGCTCGATCTATATCCAGGGCGTTGGGTGGACGGCCTTTGCCCAACAACGGTTTGTCATGCCAGACCCCCTGATAACGCGTCGGACCACCCAGAATCACCCCTAAGCCACCGGCTCCGGCGGCGATCACAGGCCCGCCGTTAGGGCAGGCATGCGCCGCTGCCTGCTCCCTCCAACATTGGAATGCCATTTTGGGATTCGATAACAGCGCATAACTGATGGCGGTACAGCGCGCTGGCAGGTAGCTGAGCAGATCATCCAACTTGGCGGCCGCCCAGCCAAAGTCGTTGTAACGGGCGGTGCGATAGCCCCACATCGCATCTAGGGTATTCACTAATCGATAAAACAGTGCTCCCACACCGCCTGCAATCACGAACCAGAATAGCGCCCCAAAAAGTGCATCATTACCATTTTCCAAGACGGACTCTATGGCTGAGACTTCGATATCCAGCGCTTCAGGATCGCGACTGACCATCATCGCGGTGTGCTGGCGTGCTAGGCCTTCGTCTTGCTGGGCCAGCGCTGCAGAAATAGGACGGCTGTGATCCCATAAACTCCGGTGGCCAATCGTGAGATACAGCAGGCCTGCTTCAAGAAAACTGCTTAGGCTCAACATTCCCAGCGCCACCTCGCCCCGCGGGACACCAGGAACCACCACAGCAGCGGCAGCGGCAAACACAACAAGACAAGCCCTAACAAGCCCTAACAAGCCCTAACAAGCCCTAACAAGCCGGACAGTTTGCCGTGTTTGGTAACGCTGGCTAAAATGCTGTGCATTCAGCCCTCTTTCAACGCGCGCTGCCAGGGCACCAAAACCTACCAGGGGATGCCCGCGCTTGGGCTCCCCGGCCAACCAATCTATAGCAACCGCTAACAGGACGCTGAAACTGATCATTGCGGATCAAAGAGCGCGACACAGGCGTCCACAGCGGAGGGGAAATAGTGATGGATGTAACTGGCGTATAGCTTTCCTTGGCGATACACCGCGTCAGAGGTGTGGGCATAATTCGGGCATACCCCCCGATAGTCTGCCACCTCATCGGTTTCAAAAGCTGAGTGATGGTAGCTATGTCCACGCAGGGTGCCCTCGGGTAACGCCACACTTTGCATCGCCAGCGCCGTCAGCCGTGGCTGCATTTTCACGTTGCCGCGAAGGATACCCAGCATCGGCGCAGTATTACCCTTCAGATCGGTGAGCGACTGACTCAGATAAATCATGCCCCCGCACTCGGCAACCAGGGGTTTATTGAGCCGAACATGCTCCCTGATGGCGTCATGCATAGCAGCATTAGCCGCCAGTTCAGACGCGTACAGCTCGGGATAACCACCGGGCAGATAGAGGCTATCTACCTCCGGTAAACTTTGAGCAAGCAACGGCGAGAAATACAGCAGCTCGGCGCCCAATCTCTTGAGTAGATCCAGATTGGCAGGATAGATAAAGGTAAAGGCTTCATCTTGGGCAATACCTATCCGCACGCCCGCTAGCGGACGGGAAGTGAGACTCGATAACGGCTCGGGATCGGCTGACGTATCCGGGCTAAAGGAGATCGCGGGCGGTAATTCAGCCGCAGCTGTGATCGCGATCATCTGGGCCGCTCGATCCAAGCGTTGATCCAGATCGGCGATCTCAGCGCTTTGTAGCAAACCCAGATGCCGACTCGGAAGTTCAACTTCTGGTGAGCGTTTGATGGCCCCGTACCAACGTATCGATTCAGGCAAGCTGTCACGCAATATCTCGGCATGGCGGTCACTGCCGATACGATTAGCTAACACCCCGGCAAAGGGCAATGAGGTTTGAAACGTTGCCAGCCCATGGGCGATAGCAGCGAAGGTTTGCGCCATCGCCGAGCCATCGATCACTGCCAATACCGGAATCCCGAACAGCCGCGCCAGATCTGCGCCTGAAGGCGCGCCATCAAACAGTCCCATCACCCCTTCGATGAGAATCAGATCCGCGCGACCTGCCGCCGTATGCAGTAGCTTGCGACACCCGGCCTCACCCACCATCCATAGATCCAGGGCATCGACGGGCTTGTCGCAAGCGACCTGCAGAATCATCGGATCCAGAAAGTCAGGGCCGGTTTTAAAGACCCTGACGCGCCGCCCGGCATTGCGGTGCAAGCGCGCCAGCGCCGCCGTTACCGTGGTTTTTCCCTGACCCGAAGCGGGCGCACTAATAAACAGCGCAGGACATTGTAGGGCCACACTCACAGTTCAACCCCTTTTTGCGCTTTCACCCCAGCCTGATACGCATGTTTGATCACTTGCATCTCGGTGACAGTATCAGCCATATCGATCAAGGCTTGGGGTGCGCCGCGTCCGGTAATCACCACATGCTGCTGCGACGGCCGGCTCTCGACAGCCTTGATCACCGCATCCAGATCGACATACTGATATTTAAGCGCGATATTCAACTCATCCAGTACCACCAGAGCAACCGTCTCGTCATTCAACAAGGCTTGAGATTGGCTCCAGGCCATGGCTGCTGCGGCGATATCTCGCTCTTTATCCTGGGTCTCCCAGGTAAAGCCTTCGCCCATCACGTAATACTGCACTTCAGGGAAACGTCGAAAAAAGGCCTCTTCACCGGTACTAAAGGCCCCTTTAATAAACTGGACCACACCCACCTGCATGCCATGTCCCAGGGCTCTTGCCACCATGCCAAAAGCGGAGCTGCTCTTACCCTTGCCGTTACCGGTATGCACAAGGCACACACCGCGGTCCTGATCAGCACGGGCAACGGACTGATCTATGACCTCTTTTTTGCGCTTCATGCGGGCTAAATAGCGTGCTTCACGCGCCTCAGTAGAGGCCGTATGAAAGGCAGTGCTGTTGTTTAGAGTACTCATAGTATTTTTGCACCTGCATGACGGTTGCTAACAAACCAGCTAAGAAACAGATGCGCAGCGACCGCACAGCCTACATAGAAGAACACCGCTTCAAACTGAGAGGGCGTGTATTTGATTAACCGATTAACCAGTTCAGCCATTGTTGGATCTGTAAATCGACCAGAATAGAAGTAGAAACTCCCACTGGAGATCAACTGACAAACAGCTGTGCCCAGGACAAGACTACCGATCAGCGGCAGCATACTGCTCCATTGCTGCTGATGACGATGTGCATACCAGCGCCCGGCTCCCCATAAAGAAGCGTAAGCAGGAATTAACATGACGTAGCTTGGCGTCACGCAGAATGAGCTAACACCACCAAAGGTGATCGCGGCAAAATCAAGTAGCAACGCTTCCAGCACCAGCAGTGGAAATGACCACAGCGGTTTTAGATAGATTCCGGCCAGGAAAAACACCGCCCAGGATGCGCTCGGCAGATGATCGATAGAGGCAAAATGATGACCACGGGTCACTGCCATCAGCAAAATTAAAAACACACCGATCAGAAGCTGCGAGCGTTGTTGTGTCTGTATCATGGTAGATATCTCTTAAATGAATGGCACCAGAGGTGCTGAGTTGTAAGGGTTTCTTGAGGCTACTGAGGCTGGTAAGCCAGGGTAAAGAGTGCCGTTGGCCCCGCCTGGTTATAACCCTTTACAGTTTGATAGTGTTTATCCAGCAGGTTGCCGAGCTTAACTCTGACCTGCCATGCCGGTGCTAGCTGATAGGCGGCCCGCAGATCGACGCTAGCGAAGCCTCCGAGTGCAGCGGTATTGCTGGCACTGGTGTAGCGACGGCCTTCTGCATGCAGAGTGACACCCAGAGCCAGGGCGGAAAAATTCCGATCCAAAGTGATGTTCGCTATTTTGTCAGCGCGACGCTGCAGGCGATTACCCTTGTTAACTCCCGAGCGATTTTCAGGATCGATAAAAGAGAGATTTCCGCCCAATGACCACTGCTGCCATAGGTAGTCCGCACTGATCTCCAGACCGCGAATGCGGGCTTGGTTAATATTACTGGGAGACCAGTTGCCACTGCTATCGGGTGCCCAGGCAATCAGGTTTTCAAATGAGGTTTGATAAAGCGCGGTTTGCCAGTTAATCCGCTGCAATTGACCTTTCAGGCTAAGTTCGTAGGTATCCGATTCTTCAGGAAGCAATGCCGCATTACCGCTATTCGGGTAATACAGATCGTTAAATGACGGGGCTTTAAAGGCAGTGCCGTAAGAGGCCACCAGACGGAGACTGTCATGTAATGCTATGCCCCAGGCAGCGCCGCCTGTGGTATGCGAACCAAACTGCTCGTTATCATCAATACGGGCACTTAATTGCAGATCGGCTGGACCCCGGGTTAACTGGTACTGGGCGAACCCGGCCCAGTTCTCGCGCTCGGTTTCTGCATAGCTAGCGCTGGATTCAATCTGATCGTTCAGGTAATCCACCCCGACGATCAACTGAGTATCCGCCGCTATCTGCAGATCATTCTGCAGCGTTAAAGAGTCCCGTTTAGTCTCATAACGGCTTGAGAAGGTACTACCGGAAAAGGTTTTGCTGAGGTTCCAACTCCGACCTGCGACCAGATTCAGGCTCCAGAACTCTGTAAGTTCGAGCGTGCTACGCGCACCTAATACTTGGGTTAAGTTAGCGCCGCTATCGGTGGAGCCGTCGTATTCATTCTCGGAATCCGTAACCGAGAAAAAGCCTTCGACTTCACTGCGACCATCAAGCCGCCGGCCTACTTTGAACGCTAAACCCTGGTTATGGTAACCATCGTCATCCTGATCTCCGGTAGTTTTGGCGTCAAAGCCATCCGTGGTCATTCCGGACGCTGTCAGGTTATACCAGCTATTTTCGTCCCCGCCTTTTACGCCAGCCTCGGCGATGGCGGTACCCTCGGAGCCTGCTGACAGACTAAAATAGGGGGTGAATTCTCCCGTACCCTGACGGGTAAAGATCTGAATAACACCACCGGCGGCATCAGAACCATACAAAGATGAACGGGGACCGCGGACAATCTCGATCCGCTCAACCTGGCTGAGGTTAAGCTCTTCAACACTCACCTGCCCCAGCGTAGCCGAACCCACACGAAGTCCATCGATCAGGATCAGCAGATCTTTTGTTGAGGTACCGCGAAGATAAATACTGCTGCTTTTACCTATTCCGCCAGTATTGGTGATACTGACACCCGGTGTTTGCTGCAAAATATCCGCCACAGTAACCGCCTGTGAGCGCTCTATATCTTTACGGGTGATTAGGGTGACAGAAGCCAGCGCTGCATCAACGGTTTGCGCCGTACGCGCTGCCGTTATCATGACTTTATTAAGTTGAATCGGTTGCTGAGCCGCAACCAAAGAGGAATAACAACAGGCCGTTGCTACTACAGATTTAGTAAATTTTTTCATCGGTGTGTTCCTGACCGTGCCCGCCGCACGTCAATTAAATTAACGGCATAAGCACTTCAGGAAATAACAGGAACACGGCACCGGCTCAAATTCAGACGCAGGAATATGCTGCCGTTACAATAGCCCTCCGCTATGCCGACTGAGTAGAGTTTGAGGCCGGTCTCCGGACTTTCGAGTGGACTTAGATCCCAACATTACGCCTTCCCATGCAGAACACAGTGGCCTAAATAATGTCTTAACTCGATTACCGTTGCGGGGGCAGTGTTGGCTTTGCTAGCGAAAACCGCTAGATCGCACCAACTTCCCGTTTAAAGTCCCATAAGAATGCAGGACTACCAAAAACAGAGCGCATTCTAAGGAGAGGCTCGGGCTGGGTCAACCTGAAGCGTTGTCCGATAGGAGATGAGTCTGAACAAGGGCGGTGTTTATAACATCAAATGGGGCTGAATCAGGAACAGAATTAGTTCATGATGGCGGGATGAAAGGCATTATGAAGCTCGAAGATTTAACGATCATCCGACAACTGACGGACTTCCTGTCTGGTACTCAGGCAGTGGCTTTTTCGGTCACTAAAGACAAAGACGCCTGCTACCGCGGGATCCAGCATGAGCTAGTCAAATTCGGCTACCTGACACTTAAACGGAGTGAAACAGGCGTGGTCTCTTGATCAGCGACCAAAATTGACCACCCCAAATTGTTTGAAAACTTTCAGCCAACTGCAATTCTTGCGTGAAGACAAAGATATCGCGACCTAATGCTCAGATCAGGATTATTGATTGGAGTTGTTCGACGACGTTATGGATTGGGAACAGCTCTGGCGCTCGATCAGTGAGGGATGGCCTGCAGTGCGGGTCGCACCGGACAGCGGATAAACGACCGTTAAAAAGGTGATTGAGCGTCACGAAGATACACAATAACATCAATGCCTAGTTGTTTTTACGACTGGGACGGGCATCGCTGCTCCCCGAATTATGACGCTTTTTCACGCGAGTAATCCAAGGTAGATTGCGCGATGAAAACCGGGTTGCGGGAATTGCTGTGTGAAAAATTCTGCTGCGTTTTGTTCGTAAAAGTCAGTCATCGGCTAAAAGGTCGGATCGTCTTCCGCCTCTGGCTCCCATGTGTGGATCAGGATGGCTTTGGCGCGACTGTAGCAGTCTTGCAGGAAAGCTTGACGTGATGCTTCGTCTTTACCCGTTTGCTGGATCAGCATCTCTCAGATCGGGTGGTGACTGATGATCTGGTATTCGTTCCGCTGGTGTAACCGAGCCAAAAACTTCAGTGATGGAAGTTTGGCAAACTTACCGCCTTCGCCGCGATTGCACCCTTGTCTGGATAACACGAGATTCCAGACTCCATCGAGGTTTTGGATAACCCCTTCACTTTTCAGAACGTGTGGGAAGAAATGATCCACATCTGCGCATAGCGTTGCATACTCAAATAGATTGATTCCCTCGCTATGCGCTCATAGCGGTCACTCGGGATCTGTCGATTCACGTGCGAGCCAGAAGCAAAAATCGACATTGCGGTCTCTCGCCTCTGGCCAGGATGGGCTGTTGATGAGTTTGCGGTGCTCCTGATAGCGGACACCCCACCGAGCGTGAGAACACGGCAGGAGTATCTACAATGTATGGACCCCTCCGTCCCAGCGAGACGCTAGGCTTAGTGTCTACCAAAACGCTAAAAGAGGAATCCACACATGGCTAAAGTTAATACCAACGGCATCGATCTCGCAAAAAATTTTATCCGGTCTTCCGTCGTATCCCCCTCTGGTAGAATTCCAGAACAAAGAGCTGACGCGTATTAAGTTTGCTGAGTTTCTGGCCAAGCAAAACCTTCTCTCATCGCTTTTGAAGCCTGCGCTATGGCCCACTATTGGGCTAGCTTCCGCCCCCCCTTTCCGCTTGCGTTCCTACAATGGACAGCCACTGGCCAATCACCCCGCCACGTTATTGGTACGCCCGATAGACACTGGTCTTGTCGTTGTTTGACACCGCATAGACCTTAAACGCATCCTCTCTGGCATCCTCCCAGTCCATTCCAGGACCGCCAGAAGGCATACCCGGTACGGTTAGCATGCGGATATCGGAGTCACTGGCCAGTAACCCCTTGATATCCTGCGCCGGGACATGACCCTCAATCACCTTGCCATTTACGACCGCCGTGTGGCAGGACTCACCCTGTTTGGGTACGCCGTATTGCTGTTTGTAGGGCGTTACGTCGTCGACCTCAACAGAGTTCACCTCGAAGTTATGATCGCGCAAATGATCGATCCATCCCTTACAGCATCCGCAGCTGGCGCTGTGATAAACGGTGATCTGATGCACTGATTCGTCCCGATTTTCGAGCCATTTGGGATCGCCAGCCGTTGCCGATATTGGCGCACTAATCAGAAGAGCCAACAGGCTCGCAGCAATAAATGTATGTTTCATGATGTGACCTTCCTTATAAAATCTGTACAGTTATCGCTTATCGCGCTGCAACCAGAGTTGATAACCCCGGTCCGGCCAATAGCGCTAAATATAAGTGATTGACGCGCTGATTTGGGCGTCATTTAATACGGTTTTCCAAGCAGGCATATAGACCAACGTACCTTCACGAATGGTTTTGACTAACTCCGGATAGCGGTGGTGCCAGGCATGTGTGGCACCGTTAAGCTGTGGAGCCGGATAGCGGCCCTGATCATCCGTGTTAACCCAGTTATCGGCACTTTCGGCCCAACGACCGTGGCAGCTGCCGCAGTGCTCAGTAATCAATTGTCGCCCCTCGCAACTTGAGATTTTCTTTACCAGCGCTACGTCTGTGAATCCTTCTGCCAAGGAATACCCGAGTCTGAACAACCGCTGACAAGCCCCGCCACTAACGGCAGCAGAATAAAAGCCAGTTTCATCGATATCGCCCTATCAATCGGCACCTAGGGTTTGACGCTAGCGTGCTTCTCTATCCATATTTAAGCGTTAAAAGTTAACCATTAAAGCGACTCAACCCCTTCAGCAGGACAGACAGGGCAACTTATTTTCAATGTAGCACCCAAGCCATATTAATCGAATGCTACGATGATAGACCTGACCCTGTTGCCTGCTGTTGCCCCCCACTCACGCTGATCTGTTCAGGTTGCCGTTCGGGGTTCTGGTCACCGCTACTGCCCCGGACATAACCAATCCGCTGACCTTGCATAGTGCCTCCAAAACCATATGTGTCAGGTAGAAACCTAGACCCTATCCATCAGGTGTCAATAAATTGAAAACAGGATGCTATCTTGACGAGTTAGAGCGGACCATCCTGACGTCAATATAGGGCATGCCTTAGAATGACAGTTACTTGACTTGAGGGGTGCTATAGTCGACCTGAATCTGATTTTCCAGCTTAGAGCATAATGCTTTAGATGTTAGCAGTCGAAAAATGGATATTTTTGTACAAGCAAGGAAATCATGATGCGTAGTGAAATCGTCATCCCCAATAGATCCATGGCGTTTGAAGGACTCGATATTGTCGATGCTAGATACCAAAGTACGGTATTTGGAAAGCATATCCACGAAGAATACACGATTGGGGTTATTGAAAATGGAGCTCAAAAATTTCTTCACAAAGGGAAAATAAAGATTGCGGCTCAAAATCAGCTTGTAATCGTCAACCCAGATGATGTACATACTGGGGAAACAGCATCGCCGGAAGGGTGGAGATACAGAGCGATGTATCCGACTTCTGAGCACTTTAATGACGTATATAGAGACTTAGATCTAGGGTGTGACCGCGCTCCATATTTTCCTGAATCAGTAGTGTCTGCACCGGATATCGCCTGTCATATACGGATAATATTTGACCAAATTTCACTGAATGCTACCAGATTACATACAGAAGCGTTGTTGTATGCATTGCTAATTAAAATGATTCTAAGGCTCTCAACTAGAAGGCCTGTGAGGCCCAAGCAGCTTTATAGTAAACAAAAGCTTTATCGGGCTAAGGAGTATATAAGGGCCACATTCGATCAGGATATATCACTTAAAGAAGTTGCTGAAACTGCACGCCTTAGTCAAAACTATCTGATAAGAGCATTTACGAATGAGTTTGGCTTGCCACCTCATGGCTACCAGCTTCAGCTTAAAATTAATAAAGCTAAGTGCCTTTTAAAGAAAGGCTATCTCACCAGCGAAGTCGCAATAGAGTGCGGGTTCTACGATCAGAGCCATCTTCACCGCCATTTTTTACGGTCCTACGGTATCAGCCCTGGCAAGTTCAGAAGAAATATGAACTCGTAAATACAGGACCTCGCGCTACGTAGTAACCAATCTGAAAGGCGCCTAAGTGGTTGTATGACCCTAGGTACTGCTTGTGCGTAGACATGGGAACGTATTTAAGAGCAACAGCTGGGGCTGTTCGCCGACCGTACTAGCTGTCACCAGTGGTGGCCAAACCAGTATCGTCTGCTGCTCTCTAGTCTCGCGTACGTCCTATTAGAACACCTGCGGAGCGGCTACCTGCGCGGAACCAAGTATGCCAAGGCACAGATGACGACGCTGCGGCTGAAGCTGTTGAAGATAGGCGCTGTTGTGATCCGCAATACACGCAGCATCAAACTGCTGATGAGCAGCAGCTATCCCGATCAGGAACTGTACCTGCGGATTGCTAAGAAACTGGCTCCCGGATAGTCCGTTCGGGTGCTGTTCCCGGCACGTTATAAAGAATGGGGTAAGGGGTAGTTGCGCCCTAAAATCGAAAATTGATCAAAAAACACCCGGGCTTAGTGTAGATCCGAGAAACAGCGTTTAATTTGGCGGCTCAGTGCATCAAATTTAGAGGGCTATGCAGCATGCGTGTTAGTAAGGGTTAGTTTCGTACAATAAGAATCAAGGTATTTGTTATAAGTTTAGCAGCTCATTCGTAAAGGAAATGGGTTGATAACATGAATGCTAAAGTTGAATTTTCACTTGAAAGATCTCGTTCATATAAAAGTGCCTTAAAAAATTATCCGGACGCGTGGGAAGAAGATTCTTTACTAATGCTTCAATATCTAGCGCCATCTAAAAATGAAGTTGTTTTGGAGATAGGTGCAGGAAGCGGTTTCTTCTCATTTGATATATCCGATTTAGTTGGGGACAAAGGGCATTTATTTGTTGTTGATCCATCACCTGAACAATTGTCGCCAATTAAGAAAGCTTATGTGCCTAATATCACAATTATGCAGGTTCCTGCAGAAGAAATAGAACTCCCCGAAGGTGCTATTCTTGATGCAATTTGGTCTAGGGGAGCCTTTCATCATGTTAAGGACAAAGTCGCCACTTTGAGCCATTTAGCAAAAAATAGCAGAAAAGGGACTCGGCTGGTGATTTGCGATATCTTCGCAGGCACTCAGCTTTCAGCTTACTTTGACACACACGTGGCTGTGACCTGTACAACCGGCCATGAAGTCTGCTTCCTTAGTAAGGAGTTTGCTACTAGTCTATGCAAAACGACTGGATGGGACACGCCTTCGTTCATAGATGTTGCACTTCAATGGCATTTTGAAACTAAAGAGGATATCGGTAAATTCTTATCCCTACTTCATTCTAATAAACCCGAATTTTCTTCACATGATAGTCTTGCCGAAGCTGAAGCTATTCTGGGTATCAAAAAAACTCCACGGGGATGGGCGCTTAACTGGCCAATGACTGTGATGATGACAACTGCCAAATAAAGTGATCTATGCTGCTTAACATCGAAATTATTCCTATATTTATTATCACATGCTTGGTTTCAGCAATGTCTCCTGGGCCTGGAATGGTGGCGGTGATAAGCAGTAGCCTAAATATTGGCGCTATAAGAACAATCCCTCTGATGCTAGGGATGTCGACAGGGCTAACGCTTGTTTCCATTATTGCCAATACAGGCATTGGCATTGTTCTTGTCTCTGATGAGGCTTACTTTACTTTGCTAGTCTACTTTAGTGCCGGATACATTATGTACTTGGGATGTAAATCAATTTACAATTCCAAAGCAAGTGCGTTCGATGGGAAAACAATTAAGCAATTTAACTATTTAAACGGACTTACTATTTCTATTACAAGCCCGAAAACGCTTATATTTTTCACGGCATTCTTTCCTGCATTTATAGATAAAAATTATGATTACGTCGGTCAGGTTGTAGTTTTAACAACCACATTGATTCTTAGTACGATATTTGTTCATGTTGTTTATGCTGTTTTTGTAGAAAAGATATCTTCAAACCTAGAGAAATATATAGAGAAAGTAAATATTGCTATTGGTTTTCTATTTATTTCCATCGGAGTGTCTGTTATTTTGACCAATACTCCAAGTATGTGATTGATTAAAAACAAACAATAGAATGGATAGTTTTGTACTATTAACCAGGCGGGCAAATACATTCACGAAGCGTAGCGGATGGCAGGATGCTCGAAGTACTTTGCGACCCTTTCCGGCCTCTTCTGCAGCATCCGCATGTGGCTATGTACTTTGCTCGCCAGCTCTTCTTGATTTCTGGCCGGAGCAGCACCTTAGCGTACGATTTTTTCCGAATTCTGCGTCCACCCCTTAACACGCGATCGGCAATTCACCAGTCTGGCTGCTGCTGATTTTAAAGATCGAGAGCAACAGGCCTGGCGTGTCGGCGTCATCAACCGGCACGAACGAACTGATGACCACCGATAGCGGGTTTTCACATAGCCTCGGCAGTGAAGAGCCGTAGACAGCCACTCAAACCTACTCCTTTGTTATGGCCGCTCTGTAGCAGTTCTTACCATTAACGGGCGCTCTGAACAGTAAAACCAGAGTCCGCTTCCATGCTTCAGGCTAGTAAGGGCGGCTGGCGTGCTCACAGCTCCCAAGAGACGGCATAGGGCCGTACTTTGCCCCCTAGTGCCTGATGCCCCAGGGGGCGCCTGCCGACACTGAGCGGTCTCTCGACTCTGGCCAGAATGGGCTGTTGATGAGGTTGCGGCGTTCCTGATAGCGGACACTCAACGGAGCTATAGCTCAAGTAGGAGTATCTACAAGCGGCCACACTGGCCGCTAGGTTTGTATAGCTAGCCGTTAGATGAAGAACGCCTGATATTGCTTAGGAGTCACTGCCAAGCGCTTTTTGAAATTGCGCTGAAAGTGACTTTGGTCAGCGAAACCTAGAAGACTTGCCGTATCCACCAAGCTACTTCCTTGTCGGAGCAATGACCTCGCTTTTTTTATCCTTTGGTCAAGCTGAAAAGCATGAGGGGACTGCCCATACTTTACTTTAAAACTGCGAATCAGATGGTAACGGCTCAAGCCTGTGTGCTCGGCGAATTCGTCCAGCGAGATATTCGTATGTAGTTGGTCCATGATGAGCTCTTTGGCCCGCTGTACGCGATGAAAATCAGGCTTTATAGCATCCTTTGCTCTAGCGAAGCGCTTCAGAAATCTGCACTCTAAGAATTGAATCAGGTGACACTCTGCTACCGGTGAATTAGATTCGGTCATCAGGCATTCAAATAACTGGTCATAGGCCTGGTAGGTTTGAAGATCACTTTCAAAAAGTTCAGGAAAGGGCAAATAGTCCGCCCCGTGAGAATTCAACATCTCCTGTTGTAACTGGCCAATCCAGTGAGTATCAACGAAAAGCATCCGATATGACCAGCTTCCAGCTTTGGGATTACAGGAGTGGGCATCATCAGGATTAATTGTGACGGTAGTGCCCCCACCAATAACGTTTCTATGACTCCTGTTGAGGTAATCAGCCTGCCCAATATCAATGACCCCAAAGGAAAACTCATCATGGGAATGTGTGTGATAACAGGCACTGGAATGATCCGCTCGGCGCATCTCAACAAAAGGAAGCGCCTCGCTTTTCTTGAAATATAGAGTCTGGTCCTGCGTCACTGGCATTCACCTATCATTGATTCATAAAGATAGTGACTACAGTGCTGCTGAGTAGCAACCCCATCGCAATATTAAATGAAACCTGATGCCGCTCATTGGCCAATACTTTGCGAATCAAATGCCCTATTGCAGCCCAGGTTCCAACACCAACAAAACAGACGACAAAAGAGATCAGACAAAACATCAACAGGTAAAGTATTGCTGGTGAATTTGCTACAACAAACAGACTTACGCCAGACATAGAAACCAACCAGGCCTTGGGGTTCAGTCCCTGCGAAAGAGCGCCCTCTAAAAGGCTAGGTGGACTTGTTGCAGTAATCCCATCATTTTTAAGTGGCTTGGAGGTCGCTATCTTGTACGACATGTAGAGCAGAAAAGCACCGCCCAAATATTGCAAGCTAGAGGTTATCTGCGGGTAAGCGTTAAGCACTTCGTTCAGGCCTATACCCACGAGAAAAACAATCAGGGTATAAGCGAGTGTAGCGCCCAGAACATGAGGTATTGCCCGCACAAAACCAAAATTAGCACCTGCTCCCGTGGCAATAATGTTGACAGGTCCTGGCGAGATAGCCCCGATCAGAGCAAAGATAAACATCGAAACAAATACCGCCACAACATAGCTCCCAGAAGATACGTAGAAGACTCCAATATAGACTCATCTCGACGCTTGTTATTGAACAAAATTGCGGAAAACAACCCGATAGTTGATGTGTGCCAATTCGTTTAAACGTAGAGAGCCTGGGCCTGATTGAGCGACTACTGACGTTAGATAAGTTCTTTAAATGTCGGCTTAGGCCGATTGCTGTCGCCTGGGTGATAGCGGAGCGTATGGCTGCTCTGTCGCAGCTCTTTCCATTAACAGGCACTCAGAACAGTAAAATCAACGTCCGCTTTCGTGATTCTGGTGGGCGGGGATGGTTGTAGTGATCACAGACCCCAATAGACCGCAAAGGGCCGATTCCTGCCGCCTGGCTCATCGAGCAGCATGTGGCTGCTTTGTCGCAACACTTGTCATAAACAACCGCTCATAACAGGACCGTAGGCTGGGATGCAATCCCAGCAACAGAACACCATTCACCCATGTCAGGACAGTTGTTCTTGTCCTGTCTGGTAAACCTACAAGATCGCCTGCAGGCCTGCGATCACAGGTGCATATCAACCTCTAATGGCTAAGCAGCGCCTCCAGATCTGGATTATTACCAAAGAATGCTGGAATCGTATCTGCCACATAGCTGTCTGCAAATGCGGCCTGATAGGTTTCCATATCCCAATCGGCGCCTAACGTGCCATCGCAGAACAGTTTGGCGCTGGGACGGTAATATTCGACCGTTTCATCAAGGTGCTCAAACAGCGGCTTTCTATCAAAATAGCCACTTCCAACAATATAAGCGGCAGTTTCAAAGCGGTCGATTATCTGTAGCTCAACTGCTGTCAGGCCCTTAAGGAGGTAGCCCCTGACCTGTCGTTGATCGTCTTCGAGCAATACCGGGAAGGGGTTCCAGTCGTGAACCACAATCGCTTTGGCGTAGTAACCGCTGAGCGTATGCGGGGTTTTAGTCGGAATCCGCTGTAACAGCGCCTGCAGTACCTTATCGAAACACAGGGTACCGTAGACGAAGATTGAGCCGCTCAATCGACTCACAGGCTGATCCAGACAGATTTCAGATCGGTATACTTGTCCATCGCATGCAGCGACTTATCGCGACCGTTACCCGAACCCTTAACACCGCCAAACGGCATGGTGCTGTCACCGCCACCCCAGCTATTAACCCAGACCATACCGCTCTGAATCTTGGCGCTGACACGGTGCGCCCGCGACAGGTTATCGGTCCAGATCGATGCACCCAGGCCATACATGCAATCATTGGCCAGTGCCAGGGCCTCCTCTTCAGTCTCGAATTCGGATACCGCCAGTACCGGGCCGAAAATCTCTTCGCGCACGAAGGTCATCTGGTTGTTGGCATCGGTGATAATCGTCGGTCTCGCGAAGTAGCCCTGCCCTTCGACATATTCAGGCAAGCCGCCTACCAGTATTTTGCCACCCTCGTCGATGGCTGATTGGATGTAGCGCTCGACCGTTGCCAGTTGGGCACGATCGACCATCGGTCCCATCCTTGTCTGTGGATCTAGCGGATTACCCGGCTGGTAGGCCGCAGCGGCTTCGACCAGGGCATCGAGGAATTGCGCCTTGATCGCCTTGTGCAGATACAACCGTGACCCGGCGATACAGACTTCGCCTTGATTGCAGAAGATCGCGGCCGCCGCCGTCGTGGCTGCTTTGTTGATATCGGCATAGTCATCAAACACCACCACCGGTGACTTGCCACCGGCTTCGATCCAGACGCGCTTCATATTCGACTGGCCGGAATAGCCCATCAGCATTCCAGCCACTCGGGTCGAGCCGGTGAACGCCAGGACATTGACATCGTTGTGGAGCGCCAGCGCCTTGCCGGCGGTATGACCGTAGCCGGGCACGACGTTTAAGACCCCGTTGGGCAGGCCCGCTTCGGTTGCCAATTCAGCCAGCCGCAGCACGCTCAACGAGGCTTTCTCGGAGGGTTTCAGCACCACGCTGTTACCGGCACTCAGCGCCGGCGCCAGCTTCCAGGTGGCGATCATCAGCGGGTAGTTCCAGGGGGTAATCGCCGCCACCACTCCGGCAGGATGCTGGCTGATCAATCCCAGGGTATTATTATCGGTCGGGGCGATCTCACCATACTGCTTATCGACGGTTTCGGCGGTCCAGCGCAGGCAATCGATGGCATCGGGGATATCGATGTTAATCATCTCGAAGATCGATTTACCCATATCCAGGGTGTCGAGTACGGCGAATTCATCCTGGTGCTGTTCGACCAGATCGGCCAGTTTCAACATCACCCGTTTGCGCTGAGCCGGCGCTGCCTGAGACCATTCGCCGGAGCGGAACGCCTGCAGGCCGCTGGCAACGGCGACATCGACATCGGCCTGATCACAACTGGCAACATCGACCAGCCGCTGTTCGGTGGCCGGGTTGATTGAGGCAAAGGTCTCGCCGCTCAGCGCAGGCCTGAAGCGGCCATCTATATAAGCCTGTCCATGCAGGGTCAGTGTTTTAGCTAATTCGTTCCAGTCGGTAGTGGTCTTCATCATCGATTCTCTTAGGCGGGTGACCCTGGCGTGCGGCTGACCCGGTTGGCTGGCTACTGAACATTAAATACAGTAATGATAAGCAGCCTATTCAATCGCGATGCCGATTGGATATATCCCCGTGGGGGTATTTTTGGTTATCTGCTGGTGCGTTGTTGGGAGACAAGGGGTCAGGTCTTTCAATGTGCGAGTGGAGGCAGGGGGTCAGCCCTTGCTGATGCTCAAGCGAACTAGCGCATACAGGGTGAGGCAAACAAACAGGGCCAGAGCGGGTAACAGGACGACATCCAGATAGCCTACCACCGAGGAAAGGCCTATAGCTCCAAGCAATATAACCAAGATTGGAGTAAAGCAGCACAATGCAGCGAGAGCGCTGCCGATAATACCCGTCTTGAGTAGAGCCGTGTTTTTTATCATCACTTAATAGCCTTGTGTTATAGATTCACTAGATGCCCTTCGCCGTCAGAACAGCTGAGCACGGACTCTCGAATATAGTTATTGCTCAGGTTGGAAACTCCTTGAGGCAGCACTTCCCTGATGGGTTTCTGATGTCACAAGCACAGTTTTTAAGCTTGGTCTGCTCCATGACAAAGACCCTGCTGGCGCAGGTTCCTGTCTTTTCGATCTCTGCCATGATTCTTGAATGGCTAATACCGAAGCAGTAGCAAATAACTCGACCTGGCTGTGTTGATTTGTGACCGACCTCCGCGCGAATCTGAGAGGCGTCAATAGCGGCACCTCCGTTAGAAAAATACACGGTATTGCAGCTAGTGCTTCTGCAGAAGTAGAAATCATCGGGCGGTAGCTGCTGGTTAAGAGGGGCGACCACCTGGTGCATCAGAGTGACCCGCTCAACGCGTTTCGCAGAAATGCCACAACAGGGACAGGAAGCCGCTTGCCTGGTCTTGGCCGTTACCTTTTCAGAACTGGATGAACAGCAACTGTCCATTGAGTGTCACTCCTGTCATGCAGATGGGTTACCCGCCTTCGCCGTGGTGGTGGTGGTTAGCGAAGCGATACTGTTATCCTCAGTATAAAACCTGTAGTAACTACAGATTCAAGCGCAGGGAGGGAGAAAGTTTGATGGCAAAAAAAAGGGAGACGCTGAGCATTGGCGGACTATCGACGCTGACCGGCTGCAATATCGAAACCATCCGCTATTACGAGAAGATGACCCTATTGCCAGCCCCCGCCAGAACCGCGGGAGGGCATCGACTGTACCCGGTAACCTTACAGAAACGTCTGATGTTTATTTGTAGGGCTCGCCGACTGGGCTTCACCCTGGAAGAGGTGCGCCATCTGTTAGGACTAACCGAGGGTGACTACTCATGCGCTGAGGTCAAGCAGGTGGTCCTGGGCCACCTGGGTGTTGTTAGAAACAGAATTGAGGAACTCGTCAGGTTGGAGACCAACCTGACGTCGATGGCTGCCCAATGCACCGGTGGAGCGTTGCCCAACTGCGCGGCGATAGACAGCCTGTTTGATATGACCGACTAACAGCAAGGGCGCACAATGCAAGACCTGACCCCACAAATGCAGGTCTTTTACTGTGGGAGCCGGGCTCCCTGCGATCACAAGGCCCCACAAAAAAAGCTTAGAACTGCTCCTCGGGGAGCGCCAGGGTAGCCGCACTGCCGCTGACCACTGCGGCGACGCAGGCGCCGGTACGCGGTAACAGCTGCTCGCAGTAAAAACGCACCGTGATCAGTTTGGCATTCAGAAATTCTGGATCACCCCCGGCCGATTCCTGCAGCTCCAGAGCCCGGAGCGCGCTGCGGGCCATCAGCCAACCGCCGGTCAGGTAACCGAACAACAGCATAAAGTTAACACTCACGCTGGCGGCGGCCTGAGGATCCTCAGGCGCTGTCGCCAACAGCCACTGCTGGGCACGATTCCCATCATTTAGGGCGCTGCGCAATGCCTGGGCGACGGGCGCAAATCGAAACCCAACCGCATCGACGGCGGTTAGCGTCGCCTCTATATCTTCCAGTAACAGTGCCATCGACTGGCCGCCGTTAACCAGGTTCTTACGCCCGACCAGATCCAGCGCCTGGATGCCGGTCGTGCCTTCATAGATCGGCAGGATCCGCGCATCACGGTAGAACTGCGCCGCGCCTGTCTCTTCGATATAGCCCATGCCGCCATGGATCTGCAACCCGAGGCTGGTGACCTCCTGGGCAAGCTCGGTGATCCAGCCTTTGATGATCGGGGTCAGGAGTTCGGCTCGCCCCTGATGGGCACGCGCCTGCTCGGGGTCTTGCGACCGCTGGGCCTGATCGATCTCCGAGGAGCCCAGATAGGCCAGCGCCCGCATCGCCTCGATTGACGCCCGCATCTGCATCAGCATTCTGCGGACATCGGGGTGCTTGATGATCGCGATCTGAGAGCCGTCTTTCTGAGTCCCCTGCAACCGCGCCTTGGCATAGTCCCGTGCATGCTGGTAGGCCCGTTCGGAGATCGCCAGACCCTGCAGCCCCACACCCTGGCGGGCATGGTTCATCATCGTAAACATGTACGTCAGGCCCCGGTTCTCCTCGCCGATCAGATAGCCTATCGCACCGCCCTCATCACCAAAACTCATCGCGCAGGTCGGGCTGCCGTGGATGCCCAGCTTATGCTCCAGCGACAGCGCCCTGGCATCATTGCGCTGGGCCGGGTTGCCCTGGTCATCGAGGAGAAACTTGGGGACGATAAACAGCGAAATCCCTTTAACGCCGGCCGGGGCATCGGGGAGGCGAGCCAACACCAGATGGACGATGTTCTCGGTCATCTGATGATCGCCCCAGGTAATAAAGATCTTCTGTCCGCTGATCCGGTAGTGTGCACCCTCGCGCACTGCACGGGTCTTAATCGCCGCCAGATCGGAACCGGCACCCGGTTCGGTCAGATTCATCGTCCCGGTCCACTCACCGGTGACCATCTTCGGCAGGAATTTTTGCTGCAGCTCCTCACTGCCATGATGGATGATCGCCTCGATCGCGCCTTGGCCCAGCAGCGGGCAGAGCGCCAGCGCCATATTGGCCGATTGCCAGATCTCCATCACGGCCGTACCCAGTAGGTTCGGCAGCGCCTGCCCACCGAAGGCTTCTGGCGCCGTCAAGGATCCCCAGCCGCCCTCGACATACTGCTGATAAGCCTCAGCAAAGCCGGGGGTCTGCTGCACCCCCTCGGCATTCAGCGTCGGCAGTTGCTGATCGCCGACCCAATTCAACGGTGACAGCACCTCGGTGCCCAGCCGCCCCGCTTCGTCGAGGATGGCGTTAGACAGCTCGGCATTAACGTCCTCAATGCCCAGCTTCTGGCAGAGGCTGTCGAAGCCGATCAACTCGTTGATCACAAACTGCATATCGGGATAGGGGTGGCTATATTTAGTCATAAAAAGTCACTCATAACGAGGGTCACTCTCAACAAGAATTAAAGGTGTGATTGCGGTCTACGGCCCTGGGTAAAGAGCCGAAAACCACGTTATAGAGCGGTCTTCTGGGCCTGCGGCTCTTTGGGTCGCAGGATCAGGCGCGCCAACGCGGGTAGCAGGATCAGCGCCCCGAGCATGTTCCACAGGAACATAAAGGTTAGCAGTATCCCCAGATCGGCCTGGAATTTAATCGGTGACCAGGCCCAGGTACCCACGCCTATCGCCAGGGTCAGGCCGGTAAAGGCAACCGCCTTGCCGGTGCTGCGCAACGTCAGCAGGTAGGCATCGGTCAGCGACTCCCCCGCCCGCAGATAACGCTCCAGCTTGGTATAGATATAGAGGCCGTAATCCACGCCGATGCCCACCCCCAGGGCGATCACAGGCAGGGTTGCCACCTTGACCCCAATGCCCATATAGGTCATCAGCGCCTGACAGAGCACCGAGGTCATCGCCAGCGGCAGGATAATACAGACCACTGCTTTCACCGACCTGAAGGTTAACAACACCAGCAAGCCGACCACCCCGTAGACCCAGGCCAGCATCTGATACTGCGCCTTCTCTATCACGATATTGGTCGCCGCCTCGATACCGGCATTGCCGGCCGCCAGTTCGAACTGCAGCTCATCACTGTTGTGCTCAGCGGCAAAAGCAGCCGCCGCATCCGCCACCCGGGTCAGGGTCTCGGCCTTGTGATCGTTAAGATAGATCACCACCGGCAGGAAATTACAGGCGCTGTTGAGCATCCCCGGTGGCACATGCTTACCGCTGGTGGCCGAATTCATTACCAGTTGATTCCGCGAGAGCTCGGCCCATTTAAAGTTACCCTCGTTCATCCCTACCAGGCCGCGCTTAGCGACGTTGACCATGGAGAAGGACGACTGCACCCCCGCCTGAGTTTCGATCATGGCCTGGAAGTCTTCGACTAGGGTCAGAGTCTCGTAGCTGACACAGGCCGCATCAGCAGTCTTAACCATGACCACAAACAGATCGGCGCTGGTGGTGAAGTTAGCGGTAATAAAGGCATTATCGCGGTTATAGCGTGAGTCCTGGCGCAGCTCCGGGGCACCGGCATCCAGGTCGCCAATCTTCAGATCGCCGCTGTACACCACCCCCCAGATCACCAGCACTGCGGAGATCAGTACGGTCAGGGTGGCGGGTACCGGACGGGTAAAGGACGTCAAGCTGATCCAGAGTTTGTCCAGGATATTAAAGTGATCGCCTGCCGCACGGACGCCGGTGTAGGACAGCACGATCGGCAGCAGCACCAGATTGGTCAGCACCACGGTGGCGATCCCCAGGCTGGCAGCGATCGCCAGCTCTTTAATCACCGCGATATCGATCACCATCAGGGTGATAAAGCCGATACCGTCGCTCAGCAGGGCGATAAAACCGGGAATATAGAGCATCTTGAACGCTAGGCGGGCGGCACGGTATTTATCCACGCCGTTGCCCACCTCGATGGCGGTCGCATTCACGATCTGTACGCCGTGAGAAATAGCGATCGCGAAGACCAGGAAGGGCACCAGCATCGAGTACGGATCCAGCTCGAACCCCAGCATCCGCAACAATCCCAGCTGCCAGATCACCGCCACCAGCGAACAGCCCAGCGGCACCAGCGTGCCGGTCCAGCAGCGCGAATAGACGTACATCAGCACCAGGGTGATCCCGATCGCTGCGGCAAAGAACAGCCCGACCTTAGACGCGCCCTCGATCAGATCCCCCACCACCTTGGCAAAACCGGTGATGTGAATCTTGACTGTCGGGGATTCATATTTTTGCCGCACCAGCCGCTCCAGCCGCTTCGAGAGCTGGTCATAATCCAGGGCCTCCCCAGTCTCTGGATTGATATCCAGGAGGGGTGCCAGGATGATCGCCGATTTAGCATTATTGGCAACCAGGGAGCCGATGCTGCCCGATTTGGCGACATTAGCGCGGAGCTTATCCAGTTCGCTGGCAGAACCATCATAGTCGGCCGGGATCACCGGCCCGCCCACAAAGCCCTCTTCGGTCACTTCGGTCCAGCGCACCTCGGGCATCCAGATCGACTTCAACCCGGAACGATCGACGCCGGGAATAAAAAATACCTCGTCGTTGATCTGTTTCAGGGTTTCCTGAAATTCGGCACTATAGATCGTCTCGTCGGTGGTCTCTACCGCGATCCGCAACCGGTTACCCAGGCCTGCCATCTGCTCTTTGTTCTGCAGATAGTTATGAATATAGGGGTGACCGGTGGGGATCATCTTTTCATAACTGGCCCCCAGGGTGATCTGCGAGGCGTAATAGGAAAATAGGGCGGTGAGTCCGAGGAAGATCAGCAACAATAGAGGACGTCTGCCGAACAACAGCTGCTCTACCTTCGCTTCTGATTTATCCAGCGGATGCACACGCGGGGTATCCTGATGTTTACTGTACGTCATGATCAGTTTCCTTGCTTAGCGCTGGATGTCGGGACCGTTGTCGAGGCCGATGTCGGGGCAGAAAGCACAGGGGACAGCGCCAGAGGCTGAGCCCCGGCCAGACCCACCACCAGGATTCGATCAGCCGTCAGAGGCACGACCGCCATGCTCGGCGCAGGGATCGCTAAGCGCTGCATCCTAAAAGGCTGACCCGGTGACTTGACCAGTACCGCGCCGAAGCTGCCCACCAACACCAGGGTGCCATCCTCAAGCTGGGCGGCACCGGTGAGGGTACGCTTGAGCGGCAAGTCCAGCTGCTCCCAGCTATCACCACCGTCGGCACTGATAAAGGCGTGCCCGCGCAGGCCATAGACCAGAAGCCGGTCATCGCCCAGCGACTGAGCGCCAAAGAAAGACCCCTCATAGGGCGATGCCAGCGCCTCCCAGCGATTATCGCCGTTAAGGCGTCGAAACAGCACCCCCGCTTCTCCAGCGATCAGCACCCCGTTGTCGGTATAGGTGATCGCATTGAGGTGAAAGCCATTCGGATTGCCGAGTTCCTCCATCATCGGCTGCCAGCTCTTACCGCCGTCCTGAGTCGCCAGCAGCAGACCGTAGGCACCCAGCACATAGCCGTGGTCGGCATCGATAAAGGCCACATCCAACAGGGTGCGCAGCAACTTATCCTCTATGGCAAACTGGGCGTCCTCGGCACGAAACTGCAGCTCATCCAGCAGATCTTCCGTACTCTCGGGGTCCGCTACGGCACGGGCCAGCAGCTGCTGATAATAATCGGCCACCAATTGATTGATCTGCGGACCATCGAGCGCCAGGGTCCAGCTTTCACCCTGGTCGGTGCTGTTTAGCAGGATGCTGTCATGCCCCACTGCCCAGGCCGACGTGTCGGTCGCGGCATCGACCGCGGTCAATAGCACCGAGACCGGCACCTGCGCCTGACGCCAGTGCCCTCCCTGATCGAATGAGATCAGGATGCGGCCCCGCTCACCGACGCTCAACAACCGGTCCGCCATCGGGGTGATATCCATCAGCGGAAAACGCTGCCCGGCATCGACAGGGGCCGAGGGGCGAGAGGCCCGGTCCGGCAGCGCCGCGAAGGAGAGTGTCGGCAGGATCAGCAGTGCCATCAGCACTGTCATCAGCACTGCCGTCGGAAGTACGGAGTCGAGGTGGCGTTGCTGAGGTCGGGAATGCCTGCAGACAAACGCAGAGCATCGATAAGGGAGATCATAATTAGCCATAACCGCTTAACCCAGTACGTTATTGTAATTATTGTGTGTTGTTCACTCAGTCTCTATCGCCTGCGGCCCCACTTGGGGTTGATCACAACAATCAAGCCAACGGCAAGATCTGCTTTAGTGTCTAAGTAAGCGTAAATATAGTGCATGATTAGTCGTAGTTAGGCTACTAAGCCTTCTTCGCTAACTTATTGATTTTAAAACATAGGTTGCTGCCGACGCGCCATAAGATACCACCTTGGCGCCTGAGGATAGACTGGCAGCCGATAGTTTGGCTTCAAATTCGGGCTGATGCCCCAGCAGAGAGCACCAGAGTAGAGGTCTGGCAGAGTTCCAATTTCGGGATGCTGAAGATCGATTCCGGAAAAACCGTTATCCGTGTTCGGCATGGGCCAGGACAGACACTCAACCAAAGGTCAGCCCCCGCGTTAGTCCCGATGCAACAGGGCGTGATGCTGGGTAACTATCAAGGTTCTGGAGGAGTGCAGCTCTCTGGAAACCCACATATGGGTCAGCTTAGGTAATAGCTGTTCGCTGCTGCAGTTATACAAACGCCGTAGAAAGAGGCGGCTTTTAGCGTTCAAAATATAGGGGTGACCAGACAGCAGAGGACGCGCATAGAGCTTCGGGTTCAACCCCCGCAGCGGCACTTTGACCAGAGAGAGCGCATGGCGCCTCAGCGCGTCCTGGATAGAATAAAAACGCATATTATTGAGCATACAAAGGGTCTGCAGAAAATCCCCAGGCGTTATACGGTAGCGCTCACAGAGTGAACCCACGAGAAGTAACTGCTGGGACACCCTGGCATCGTCCAGGTAGAGGTAACAGGCATCCTCTTCGACGGCATCGAGAATGATCTCTGAAAAATTAATTTTTTTACCCAAAAAGCGTGAAATCTCAGCGGGTTTAGCGTTGAACTCAGGAGCGTCACCCGCATACTGGCGGCTGATGCCCGCGTGCGATACTTTGTAAACACTACGCTTCTCGTCGTCCAGCACGTAAAGCTTGATAGCACCGGTATTGATATCAAAAGAGACATTAAACAGACGTTCCCGCTTGATATACTCGGGAATATCGCTAAAACCACAGTCTTCAAAGATAAAGTTTAAGTCATACATGGGGAGCAGCCCTGTTCCGACCATCAAGATCTCAACAAAAACCGTCGAGGCTATCTGATCATGTCCTATAACGCCAGCCCACTGGTTTTCGAAGAACACTCCTCCGTACTGGCCGAATGGTGGCAACGGGGGCTACAAGGCCAAACCCTGATCTATCTGGATGCGCATCTTGATTTGCAATCGATCAATCATAACCGTCTGCAGAGACTCCTTGATGCTAATTCAGCGGCAACCGTTCAGTCATTAGAAAAACCTTCCCACCTGCTACCCGACGGCGACTATGTCCATAGCCTGGAAAACTTCCTCTATCCAGCCAGCCGGCTCGGAATTATCGACCACCTGATCTGGGTAGCGCCCCCCCACATTGATGTCGGGCTGACCCCCTCCGTGATAGAACATGTACAGCAGATGGACGGCATTACCTTCGAGGAGCTATCCCGTTTCAGACGCTCCGAAGGGGGCTGGCTTGAAGGGCGATTAGCGGGACTAAAAATTACGATTTGCCGTCTGGAGCACTTAACGGAGCTCGCGCTTCCGAGCCATACGTTGCTGGATATAGACACCGATTTTTTTGTTGCACTACCTCAGGATCGAGCCTGGATCAGCCCTGCAGAAGTCTACCGCCTCCTCCATAAGGCCGTTCCTAAGCCTGACCTGATCACCCTGTCCCGCTCAGTGAGCAGCGGTTTTATGCCGCTACGTTACCGTTATTTTGCAGATCATCTGAAAGCGCTTTTCGAGCAGGATCGCGAATCAGCAGCCCATTTCGAAACACTCTACCAGTTGCAAAGGAGTAGTGATCGTTTAGCATCACAGCGGAAACTGATGGAGGAGCTTGAAAGATATCCGCAGTGCGCAGCCACGCACTATCTCTGCGCCGAAGACTCAACCCATCCCGAATCCTATCAGAGCAGCGCGGCCGCAATATGCAAAGCCTATGCGTTCGATCCATTTCAGATCGCCAGCGAAACCGCTAACAGGCATTTACAAACCTCGAGCCACACCCTGGACCGACTCGCTCAGCGCCTGGGTCAAGCACCCCTGATAACCGCGGATACCCGGCTTATTGCTCTCGGTCTTGCCTACGCAGAACGCGGCGCGCCTGAACAGGCGTTACAGTGTTATCAGCGCTATGGCCAACCCCATCCGGCCTTGGCGCTAGCGATCGCCGAACGACTCACAGCCAGCACCCAGCATCCTCAATTATTCGACTTACTCACCACCGCAACCACAGAAGACGCGTCGGGATCTGTCGCTCAGCTGATGTTAGCCTCCTGGTATTTAAAAAAGGAGAATATCAGCGCGGCAACAACGGCTCTTGAAATAGCCCACGCTCGAGCACCCGCCTGGTTAGCCCCCTTGCGAGGGTTAGCCCAGCTACAGGCTCGATCAACACCCCCTGGAACCAGGAATCGATTTGCGACCCTGCTCGCAGAAAGGGTGGCTACCCTGGGTGCTTTAATCAGATAAAGCTATCTTGGCAGGCGGTGATAGTCGCGCCACAGTCCCGTGGATTGAGGGTGCGGTTAGGGTCTGCCTGATAGCGTCACTCGGCGGTAATCGTCAATGAAGGTCATGAGCCTCCCTGGCTACGATCACTATTCTCGGTCAGCCTCTTTGAAGGCTAATCGAGAATAGCCTGACCTACTGCGATATCTGCTTGAACTTCTCAGCAAGCAGAAATATAGTGCATGGAGGGTTGATTTTAGGCTAAAGAGTCTGTTTCGTTAACGTATTGATCTTAATGCCCAGACCACACCCAGTGCGCCATAGGATACCACCTTGGCGTCCAGAGATAGATGGGCAGCCGATATTTTGACTTAGGATAGCCCAACCACCCTGGATAGCTTTATATCGATCAGGATGCTGCACCGCAGCAGCGGTGGCTAAACATAATAGTTATAAAAATAAAATGAAGGGTGTAATCATGAAGATGTCGGACTTGAAAAAGCCTGTATCGCTACGCAGGCGCCGCTTCGCGCTCGCGCCTCTGGGGGCCGCTATGTTGCTGGCGACCCTCAACGTCCAGACGGCCCAGGCCGTCACCTTCGAACTGGGTGAGGTCGAGGGTAGCTTCGATTCATCACTGTCGATCGGCATGAGTCAGCGGATGTCGGACCGCGACCAAGCCTACTATTCAACAGGTAACGGCGGCACGGCGACCTCCAACACCATGGATGACGGCACCCTCAACTTCGACAAGAATGACATCTTCACTAAGACCTTCAAGGGCGTGCATGGCCTGTCGCTGCGTCATGAAAACCTCGGCCTCTTCGTACGCGGTAAATACTGGTACGACTTCGAGCTGAATGACGGTTATCAGGATCACGGCAACGAGGTCAACAGTTACACCCCCGGCAAGCTCAGCGACGATGGCTTCCACGACCTGGCCAAGTTCTCGGGCGCCGAAATTCTGGATGCCTATGTCTATGGCGAATTTGAGGTCGCCAACACCCCCCTCGACCTGCGTCTGGGTCGCCAGGTACTCAGCTGGGGCGAGTCCACCTTTATCCAGGGCGGCATCAACGTCATCAATCCGGTCGATGTATCGGCCTTCCGTCGCCCTGGCGCCGAGATCAAAGAGGGGCTGATGCCGGTCAATATGCTGTTCGCCTCGGCTGGGCTGACCGATAACCTGTCGGTCGAAGGCTTCTATCAGCTGGAGTGGGAAAAGACCGTGGTCGATGGCTGTGGCACCCTGTTTTCGGGCGCCGACTGGGCCGCCGATGGCTGCGATCGCTTAGCCTTTGCCAGCACGATACCCGATTCAACCAACTTAGCAGCGGGAACCTTTGTTAATCGTTCTGCCGACCAGGAGCCGGATGACAGCGGTCAGTTTGGCCTCTCCTCTCGCTACTATGCGGACAGTATCGATACCGAGTTCGGTGCCTATTACATCAATTATCACAGCAGAACTCCCTACGTAAGTGCCTTTAGGTCATCAACAGGCCCGCACCCGGCAGTGGGTGGACCCAATCCATTTACGGGTACCTACACCGTGGCTTACCCTGAAGACTTGGAACTGCTGGGCCTGAGCTACCAGACCAGCGTCGGTACCTGGGCGCTGTCTGGCGAGATCAGTTACCATCCCGACCTGCCTCTACAGATCAACGGTAATGATCTACTGAGCGCCTTCCTGACCGATGGCAATAACCCCGCCAGCCCAGTCAACAGCCGTGTAGCAGCAACACCACAGGGCGCGTTGGTCAACGGCTATGACGAGTACGATGTCTACCAGATCCAGAGCACCGCGATCCAGTTCTTCGACCGGGTGCTGGGTGCCAGCCGCCTGTCGCTGGCCGCAGAGATCGGCGCCACCTACGTCGAGGGTCTCCCCGATGCAGAAAGCTCCTCAGGAGGCCTGCCTAGCAACCCACGTTACGGCCGCGCGACGGTATTTGGCTCAGGCGCTGCGGGCGAAGAAGGCTATACCACCAAGTTCGCCTGGGGTTACCGCGTCCGCGCTTCCCTGGCCTATAAGGATGTGATCGCAGGGATCAACCTGACGCCAACCGTGGCCTGGTCGCATGATATTGAGGGTAACTCGCCCTCGCCTGCGCAGCAGTTCAACGAGGGCAGCAAGTCGATCAGCATCGGCCTGGGTGCAGACTATATGGCCCGATACACCGCTAACGTCTCTTATACCGATTTCTTCGGCGGCGACTACAACTACCTGACCGACAAAGATTACCTGTCCTTGAGTCTGGGTGTGTCGTTCTAAAGGCGCGTTAACGTATTTTGTAAGGATAATAATAATGAAGACTGTATTCTCAAATAAGCACCGCCTCAGCGTCGCTATTCTGGCGACCAGCGCGCTGTTAAGCGCGCATACCCTGGCTGCCGTCAGTGCGGAGGACGCCGCCAAACTGGGCGCCAGCCTGACGCCGGTCGGCGCGATCCAGGCGGGTAATGCCGATGGCTCTATCCCGGCCTGGACCGGTGGCCTAACCCAGCAGGTTGCGCGTGGCGACAACCCCTTCGCCGACGAACAGCCGCTGTTTACGATTACCGCCGTAAATGTCGAGCAACATGCCGCTCTCCTGACGCCGGGCCAGGTGGCGCTGTTTAAAGCCTATCCCGACAGCTATCAAATCCCGGTGTACCCGACTCACAGGACCGGCGCCTATCCGCAGAGCATCTACGCCAAGGCGATCACCAATGCCACCACGGCAGAACTGACCGCCAACGGTCTTACCGGCTACGATGAGGCGATCCCCTTCGCGATCCCTCAAAATGGTCTGGAGGTGCTTTGGAACCATATCACCCGCTACCGCGGGGGTTCGGCGCAACGCACCCTGATGCAGGCCCCGGTACAGCGCAACGGCAGCTATACCGCCGTTAAATTGGTCGATGAGTTTATCTTTCCAAACTATCTCGCCGATGGCTATGATCCCGAACAGGATGACAATATCCTGTTCTATTTCCAGCAGAAGATCACCGAGCCGGCACGCCTGGTCGGTACCACCCTGCTGGTGCATGAAACGATCGATCAGGTGGTCCAGCCACGGCTGGCCTGGATCTATAACTCGGGTCAGCGTCGAGTAAGGCGTGCACCCCAGGTCGCCTATGACGGACCCGGTACCGCATCAGATGGCCTGCGCACCACCGACAACTTCGACATGTTCAGCGGCTCGCCGGACAAGTACGACTGGAAACTGGTCGGTAAGCAAGAGAAGTATATCCCCTACAACGCCTTTGAACTGGGGTCTCCACGCCATGAGTACGATGACATCATTCAGCCCGGTCACATCAATCCGGCGCTGACTCGTTATGAGAAGCATAGGGTCTGGGTGGTTGAGGGGACACTGAAAGAGGGTGAACGTCATATCTATGCCAAGCGCACCCTGTATGTCGATGAGGACACCTGGCAGATCGCCGTTGCCGACCACTACGACGGTCGCGGTCAACTCTGGCGTGTCGGTGAGGCCCATGCGACTCAGTACACCGGGGTTAACGTGCCCTGGTATTCGGCTGAGATCCTGCATGACCTGCAGTCCGGTCGCTATCTGGCGCTGGGGCTGACCAACGAGGAGGACCCGGTGGTCTTCGGCTTTGACGGCCGGCATAAGGATTACACCCCCGCCGCCCTGAGACGCTCCTCCAAGCGCTAACCCGCTCAGAGAGTAAAGCTCTGCTCTTCAGCCCCGCCGGTTCGCCGGCGGGGCTTTTTATGTACAGGATGTACGGTATGCCGCGGGCGCAGGGATGCGCAGGAGCGGCGATGTACAGGATGTACGGTATGCCGCGGGCGCAGGGATGCGCAGGAGCGGCGATGTACAGGATGTACGTGCCTAAAAATGCTCCTGCATTTTAGGCATTACCGCCATCCCTGGCGGTCATATGTCGCGGGCGGGGGTCGTTGTCAGTTCCCGACAACAACGGCATAGCTACGTCCCTGTAGCCAATGCTCAGGAGCTGCGATAGTCTGCTTTGGGGTCAGGCTTTCATAACTGGATAAAACCATGAAAGCCTGACTCTCATTTTTGTTCGCAACGATCAGTTCCCCCCAGCGCGTAATTTCTGGTATATCTAACGTCTGGCAAACGAAAGCCTTCACCCTACCGGAGCCCTGACCGAGATGCTGCACGAAGCCACCACCCAGGCAAGCTGGGCCGTCGCCATCAAACGCACCCTGGAGACCTATGGCTGCGACCCCGCGCCCATTTTTGCAGAGGCCGGCATCCATCTGGAGGATCTCACCGACCCCAACGCCCGCTTCCTTACCCATAAGACCTCCGCACTGATGCGTCAGGCGGTCGCAGCCACCGCAGATCCCGCCTTCGGTCTGGCCGTAGGTCGGCATATGCGTCCGACCTCGGCGCATGCAATGGGTTTTTCTATCTGGGCCTCCAATAATCTGTGTGAAGCGATCGAACGGGTACAGAAGTTTTTTAAGATCTTTACCACCAGCTGCTACTGCAGCATCGAGAAACGAGGCGATCAGTATCTGATAAGCTCCCACGCCTACCCTGCTTATCAGTCCGTGATCGGTTCAGAAGATCAGGAGGCTATGTTTTCGACTATTCTGCAGACCTTCCGCCACCTGGTGCCCGGGCGTTTAAACGTCAACCGGGTCGGACTTTCGCGCCCGGGACCGCCTGCCAATGTCGCTGATTTCGAGCGCTTCTTTAAATGCCCAATCGAATGGGGCTATAACGGTATTTACGTACTCTTGGATGCCGAACAAGTCGAGGCGCAGCTGCCGACGGCCAATGCGGAGCTGGCGCTGCAAAACGACAAGCTATGCCAGGATTATATCGTCCGATTTGACCGCCAGGATATCGTCAATCAGGTCTCCAACACGCTGGTGGAGCTCTTGCCGCAGGGGGAGCCCGGGATGGCGGAGATCGCCTCCAAGCTGATGATGAGCAGCCGGACACTGCAACGCAAACTGAACAACCATGACACCAGTTTCAAGCAGCTGCTCGAAGCGGTTCGCAAGCAGATAGCGATTCAGTACATCCGCCAGACCCATATCCCTATAGGCGAGATCAGTTATCGACTGGGGTTTGCCCATATCAATAACTTCTCCCGGGCCTTTAAACGCTGGACCGGTATCACTCCGATCAATTATCGCGATAACAAGCACTAAGCCCCGAGGCTGCTAGGTCATCACTTTCATGTTGTTGTTTCTATCCCTGCTTTGACGAATCAGCGCATCACTGGCAACGCCAGGCCGCGTTTTCGCCAGCCGGTCGTAGAGCAGCACATTGACCGTGGCTGCGAGGTTCAGACAGCCGATGGTCGGGATATATACGACCGCATCGGCGCGATCGATCAGCGCCTGGTCAATAGATCCATCTTCGGGACCAAAGATATAAAAGGCATGCTCAGGGTGTTGAAAATCTGGCAGCGGTGTAGCACCCTCTACCAGCTCGACACAGACCACCCTCATCGGTACGCTGATGTCCGGCAGTAAAGCGTCGACCCCCAGCAGAGGTATCTCGTCGCTGGCCCTGTGGGTATCGGTCGAAAAACGGGCTGCCCGATCGTAACGCATCCCGGTATAGAACACCGCGTCAACCCTGAAGCATCCTGCCGCCCGCATCACCGCACCGACATTGGTAGGACTTTTGGGATTGATCAGACCAATATGGACTGTCGTTGCTTGCATGTATAAGGCTCATAAGTAGATTCAAGCTCCCCAGCCCAGATGGGTGTCTGAGGTCGATTGCGGAGCAGATGTGTCTGCTGCCACCCCCTTGATGAAGGTGATCGTTCAGGATGCCGGCCGGTTGTGACTGCATTCAGGGCCGCTGTACGGCTACCCGGGAGCACCTGAATAGCATTGCTGGAGTACACATTGTTTTGTTGTCTGCCCGGCTAACACTGGTTAGTATACCGCATGTTAAAAATATATTGATGACATCTGCACCGGGTCCGATCAGCGAATCATCCCGACCTAAGAACTCCAGGTTCGTTTTAATCAGTGAATAAAATTCATTAGTTAACACCGGCACTTAAAAATAGCCATCCTGGTTGAGCAGAAAAATAGATGTAACTTTATTTGGTCGTTAGAAAGGCACCGCTGATAGAGTACTACCATTAAGCAATCGATAGCTGGTGAACAAAGTGATAAATGTAAAAATTAAAATGTTAATTGTTAGCTTGCTGGCCGCTAATTCTCTGTACGCCAGCGCCAGCGAATATGACAATATTAAAATATTGATAAACGATGGGCGTTCAAAAAACGCAATGGCATCAATCGATCGATTATTGGAAAACAATCAGGCGGACAAACGCGCCCTGTTGCTTAAAGGTTATTTACTACACTCGACCGAAAAGCTTGATCAGGCGCAACGGGTGTATGAAAGGCTTATTCAACTCGACCCCAACATGCCCGAAACATACAACAACCTCGGAGTACTGTTCGCAGAAAAAGGCGACAAGGAAAATGCGACAAGAATATTGATCAGCACCTTTGATACGAACCCTGCCTATGCGGCGGCCTATAGTAATCTAAGAGGCATATTTAACGAAATAGCCGCAAACACCTATCGGGAAATATTAAAGGGCGGAGAGGGATCCTCAGTCCAGTCCACATTCAAACTAACCCTGTTAAAGGATTCTGAATTTTTAGCGGCTGAGTCGACCGCAATTGAAAATTTGGCGCTAGCCGCTTTAAACGAAAAGGAATCAAGCGAACCAACACCCGTAACGCCTAAACCAGTGCCAACTGCAATAGCAACAACACCTATAGTAACTCCAGACGTCCAGCCTAAGACAGATACCCGTGGAATAATTGACTTAATTACTAACTGGTCGCTCGCCTGGTCTTCTCAAAATCCGGATCTCTATTTAAGCTATTATCAGGATAACGCTATAATTGAACCCGGAATTTCTCGCGCTCGCTGGGAAAAAAATCGACGCAGCCGAATCCTGTCACCTGAATACATTCAGGTAACAATAGATACGCTGGACGTTAGCTTAGAGAATACAGAGTCCGCTACGGCGAGTTTCAAGCAGACTTACCGCGCTTCAAATTATCAGGACGTCGTCTTCAAGAAAATGACTTTTATAAGAAGTGGCGAAGACTGGAAAATACTACAAGAACAAGCCCTATAAAGGTATATTGACGCCGCACAGGTAACGCTGTGCGTACGCCACTATCCGCTTCAGCTAATATCGACTTCTATAACTTTATAAGTTGAATGTTTGTTTCTCTGACAATAAGCCATTTTTCATTCTCTTTCTCGAGCATCAATTTTTTTAACGTTTTATCCTGATAGTCGGAAGATTCATAGCTAAGCCAAAATTCGATCTCGGCATGGGAGGCAGTAGCTTGAACTGTATTGACATGGGTAATGGACAGTTTTATCCAGTCTGGTTCTGATACTCGTAGCGCTCGAATTTCAGACCAGCGCTCTAGGGTCATCCTATCCTGAGGGGAAAACTGGCTGGAGTAGGTGGCGAGATACTTATTAACATCCTGTTGTTGCCACGCCATTTCCCATTGGGCGATGGCCTCGGCAAGTGGACCCATAGCAGCCTTCTGGGTCTCCGTTACCACTGAGATACTCGGAGTAACGCTGCGTTGCGCTTCGGCGTCTCCTGAGTTTAAGGCTGATTCCATTGTTATGGAGGGTCGCAGATAACTAACTAACAACAACCCGACGACTAAAATCGGCATAATAACACTTAACGTAAGCAGGGCCTTTTTTTGATCGAGCCGGGGCTTGAACGTACCATTCTCTCTCAGCAAAACTCTTAGCTCTTTTTTGGTGACAAGATTATTACCGGCCAGCGTGGCTATGATCGCCAGAGACTGAGGTTTACCTTTACTGATTGAATACGCGTACTGCGCCGCTTTAACGCTGAGCCTGATCTGGCTCGCTTCATGGTTGATAAAATCAAGCCACTGTTGCCTTGTGATCTTAGCCAGTCTTAAGCTCTGGGTAACTCGCTGCACAAAGCCATAACAACGCGGGTGATTCAAGAGTCTATCCAGTGACTGCTCACCAAAAAGGACCACCCGTACCAGCTGCTGATCGGTATCCTGCAGATTGGTTAAAATACGAATATGCGCTAATACTTCGGGAGCCAATTGATGGGCATCATCAAAAAACAAAACCAGATTTTTGTTTTCCCCTTCGTTTTCCTCTTTATCATCAAAAAGAAATTTCGACAAACTAGCTACAAAATCATTCTCTACGCTAATATCAAGTTGCTTTATGATGGCATCATCAAGGTCGTCAATCGACATATCAGCCCGCGGAAAAAAAACCACATTATCATATTTATTTTCAAGTTCCATTTGTAATTGCAAAAAAAGCGTTGTCTTTCCAATCTGTGGATCACCGATTACTTTAACAACACCTTCACGAAATAAAAGCGCCTGTTTTATTTGTTCACATGTTTTTTCATGCGGTCTTAAGTTAATAAAATAGTCTCTATTTTCTTGCATCGTCATAATTCATCCAGACTTAAGAAAAACTTGGCTATCTTTTTATTATCCCGTTCAGCATTAATGGTATATAACTTACCGAGACCCTTGTATGAAAAACGTTGCAGTAATTGTCGACTAGTGACTGAGTAGCCTCTGTCTTCGCCGGAGTTACCATTTTTGCTACCCACAAAACCCACTAAATTAACTTTTGATGCGCCACCCTTCGGGTCTACATAATCTATAAGAAGAAGTCGATCGGTTGACAACAAACTGAGCGTTTCTCCAAGTTCAAGTCGCCGCTCTTTATCGTTCAGTCTTATTTTCAGATAAGCGGCAGTCTGCACCAGGTCAGCCAACGGGCCCTGCTCAGGGTTTCTTACCTTTACAAAGATCCGACCACATAAATACTGGTCTTTCAAAACACGGATCGACGTGGCATCAGCCAAAAGAAAAGATTTTCCGATATCATTAAGACTGCCTATCTTTTCTATATCAACTACTACTCCGCGCTGATAATTAGTATAAGCCTGAAGTACCTCCAACGTATCGCCTTTGTTCAACTCAATAGTTTCACCGTCATGATAAGCGACTGCACGGGAATCGTTGATTGAAACAAGCATATGAGACAATTGGGGCTTAAGGACAGACTGTAGATTCTGTTCCTGTTGAATATCAAACTCATCCATAAAAGCGTTGACCATCATGGTTTGATAACTTACTTTCAAATCCAGTGACTGGATATTTTTCGAGGTTTCTATACCATAAGATTCAATACCATGCTGATAGAGGGCATAGAAAGTAGCCGATTGTTTTTGTTCTTTGTGAACAGAGTTGGACGCCTTGGTTCGCGTATTCTTAAATTTAAGTTTGTGATCGTTAATCTGTATATTCTTATTAACGAGCGCCACCACTTTCTGAGCCCTTTTTTCGAGGTTCAGTGTTACGCCTTGCTGATTCGTAAATTCGGCTCGGTCCGCAATGACGGCCTGCCCCCATCTTCTAGGATTTCGTAACTCGCTGATTGTCTCTGGGGAATAGAAACCATAGCCATCATGTAAATTGAGTAACACATCACTTTTCGCGATCAATTTTTTGAGAACTTCAACGATATCTTTTTCATATATATGTTGATGACCGGATTCATCCAAGCCATCCATTGGCGTATTGAAATTCCGATTCATATCATCGTTGATGCCTCTAATATTATTGACTATTGCAGGCATATTAGCCCGGGGCACTACGATAAGAGTCCCTTTGCGAAGGCGTGTATCCGCAAAGATATCTGCGGTGAGATAACCTCCGGGCTCATTATGCATTCCACCGATTATGAGCATGGTCTTACCGGGCAGTTCACCTTCAATATGATAGACATGGAGTTCGTGATCGGTATTTTCAAAGTGGCTAGTAATAGTAGTCTGCGACATCGCCTGGCCGCTTAACACAAGAAGAAATACACACAAGACTTTAATCATTCAAATCTTACCCGAAGAGGGCGCCCCTTCAAAAATAATTCTCCATTTATCGCCTTCTTTTTTCCAGTACTGTCTTTTAGTATCTTTTCCATTGAAATTATTACTCATGTAGTGCTGTTTAAAGGTCACTACAAGAATATTTCCCTGACCTGGATAGGAGAAGAAACTGAGATTTTTTAGATCAATATTAACATAAGACTTGGCTTTATTTATTCTTATTTTTTTGGCCGACCAGGCGATATAATCTTCCCGACCATTATCGAAGTCATGCGAGTAGTTTGACAGATAGTCCTGTGTATCGAGACTTTCCCAGCTTTTCTTCCAATCATTAACAAGCTGACTAAAGGGTTGCTGCTGCGCTAACCAATCTGATTCCGTAAGCCACTCTATGTTCTCTCCAATAATTACCGGTGTCGAGTGAATATCGATGATTGAATCGAGTTGTGCAAAATCATAATTGGTTAAAGACACACAACCTTCGCTGGCAAGGGGGGCACGGCTATACGTATCCGTCGGTGAGCCATGCAACCAGATGCCGTTGCCAGTCTTCTGCTGCTGAGCATCTAATGCATTGGGATAGTTCAACGGCAAAGCGCCGGATCCATATTTATCAGGTAAATTTTTTGCTGCCAGCCTTGTGGTGACAAAATAGACGCCTACCGGTGTTTTCTTGTCACCACTGATAAACTTTTCTGCGCCCTCGCTGCCACTCGACGCGTAAAAATCTTTCACTAAAACGGGCTTTCCCGACTTATTCTCAAACAGATACAACCGAGATTTGCTTAGATCTACGACGATGGCATGCGATTGGCCGTCTGCCATTTTTACTAAACTTTTGGGGATGCTGCCGTTTTTTGGCTTCTGGGTTCGATACTGACCGCGGACCACTGCTTCTTGACGTAACTCTTCGACTAGACTCGACCTTATTGGAACGGCAGCGGCAAAGGACTCAATCGGATTGGCCTGCGCACTAACTAGATCGGCAAAGATAACTTGCGCCAGTTTAAACTCGGGCGTGTGCTGAGTGATCGCCAGCAAGCGCTCCATGGCTTCTTCTAGTCGGTTTTGATCAATGTCCTCAATAGCCGCAAGGAAATCACCCTCCACCGTAGAGAGGCTCACCGCGTAACTGATGCTTGTTGTAAACGGAAATGCGATTAAAAACATCCCGATTGAAAATAGTGGCGTCCACTTCATAAGTCGTTGATAACCACCTAGGTTTTTGCTATTTACCATTATAGTAATTGGCTAATTTTTGAGTTGTAAATAATACCCGATCGGTCCGCTTGATGCTATGAGTTCGCCTTAATGATTAGTGTTCGGCGTCAACTATCTTGGCCGGTCGCGCGACAACTATGATGGCCGGTTAGGCGTCGACACTTTTTAGTCTGTTTCGCTTGTTTTATATGGTGCAGTTTCCGATAGTCTCGCCCTCTAGTTCGGTAATTGTCTTGTAGTGTATGAGTCGATCAATGGCTGCGACCGTCATCATGCTGTCCGGGAAAATATAATCCCATGCGCTGAAGGGTTGGTTGGCCGTGATGATGAGGCTGCCGCTTTCATAGCGATGGGCGATGAACTCAAGCGGACCCGGGTTTCGGCATCCATTTTTTTCACATAGCCAATGTCATCAATAATGATGAGGCGGTATTTATCCAGCCGTGTCATAGCTGTCATCAAGTCAAGGTCCCGCATTGCTTCCTGCAAGTGCTGAACCAGCACGATGGCTGAAAAGAGTTTGCAGCGGATGCCTTGCTCGATAGCCTAGGACCCAGCGTCGTTGCAACATGGGCTTCCCTGTACGACTAGGCCCTAGCAAAAGGATGTTGTCGGCATTGTGTGCCCATTGAATATCCTGTTGCAACTTGGCCAGAATACACCCTTGATTCGGCTTGCTAAAACGGTAGTGATCAAGTAGTTTTGCTAATTCTAATTGTCTTCCCGTTTACGGTAAACTTCTGTTATCCATAAAATTATCTACACGGAGATAGGTTCCTGACTGCTATTGAGGACATTGATCAAAACCGGCTGAAAGAGGTGTATTGAGCGATAACTGGCAATCACTCCATACAGACATACACGCTGGTTTTGAACAACGACTCGCGTGCAGTTGCTTACCCTGATGGCCAAACTATTGAATTGAACTAAGGCGGTACTTTAAAGCACTCCCCACTTACACTAATTTTTAACGTGTTCTTATTTTAGAACAGAACGTGGATCTAGCGGATGTCGCTTCGACCCGCATTTTTAAGGCCCGTATTACGTGGCTGGATTGAGATACAGATCACTCCGTACCTAAAAATAAAGCTGGAGGATAAATGTTGGTGATTTTTTAACTTTGTATAAATACGGAGTCTATTTCCAACCACAGCCTCCTTGTTGTTGACTATGTGGGCTTACAGATGAAACATCGTGGATAGCAAAAAAGCAATACTGACGAAGACTGACGGAGCTTAGTCACTAGTCGCCAATTGATATGGTTTTTATTAAAGGGTCTAGAGGTTAAACTTACGCTGAACAACAAAATTATTGCAAGTTTTTAAGTCTAAATGGATGATGACGATGAAAGAAAATAGGGATTTTTTTATTAGTTTCAAACCACATGAACAAGCATGCGAACAAATAAAGCAGACACTTTTACTTCCTGAAGGCGGCATTAAAGTTACCGGTGATGAGAATTCTGGAAAAACAACACTTTTTTTACAGCTGCAAATGGATCTTGACAGTGATCGTTATGATTTGGCTTGTTTCCCAAAGGCCGACATATCGATTGAAGAGCTTAACAAAGCCATTATAAAAAAACTCGACATTAACTCAGGAAAAGATTTTTCAACCAGCTTATTGAAAGTACTGATCGAAAATAAAACAAAAAATAAACAACTGGTTTTATTGTTTGATGATGCGCATCAATTGACGCCTGACATATTAGCGTATGTACGTATTTTGACCAACATCCAAGATACTACTCAACTGCTGGTACGGGTGATCTTTTTTGGCGAACAGTCGCTAGATAGACTGCTGTATCCTTCTAATTGCTATGGCTTTTCCCAACGAGTTACTCAGAGACCAAGCGAGGCTAAGATCACCAAGCAACAGTGGCTCAACGTTATCAGCCAGGAAAACAGCCAGATCAGACTCAGCCTTAAAGCGGCACACTACGCCTATTCAATCAGTAAAGGGATACCTAAATCGTTAGCCATAATCGCTACTCTGGTCGACAAGCAACAGTTTCACCCAACGACCAAAAAAGATCTTAAAGCTTTACTGAGAGACAATGCCATTTTCAAAACACGGTCCAAACTAAAGACGACCCTGATTATATTAGGTGTATCAACGTCTATTCTTTTCAACGGATGGTTGTTTATTATTTATATACAACCTTCCCAGAAAACAGAATCAGTATTCGACTTCAGTCATAAAAAAGAGCCCCTGGAAAATACAGAAAATGGCGACGCAACGCAACACACCGCCGCTCTCGCTCCCGTTCCCGTTCCCGCTCCCGCTCCCGTTCCCGTTCCCGCTCCCGTTCCCGTTCCCGCTCCCGCTCCCGCTCCCGCTCATATTAAAAATATTCCGATGGAAGCAAAAACTGCAAACCAGAAAAAAGTTTTTGATGATATTGAAAATGCCATCGCCTACTGGGTAATAGCGTGGCAACAACAAGATGTTGATAATTATCTAGCCGCCTATTCCAGCCACTTTATACCCACTGATAAGATGACTCTTGACCACTGGTCTGAAATCAGAGAGCAGCGAGTATCAACGCCCGATTGGATAAAACTGTCCATCACCGGAGTCAACAGGGTTAAAGTATCAGCCACCCATGCGGAGATAGAATTTTGGCTTTGGTATCAATCATCTGACTACCAGGATAAAACCTTAAAAACATTGATTCTCGAAAAAGAGAATAATGAGTGGCAAATTGTTAGAGAAATAAGTCTTAATATTCAAGAGCTTAAAGGCGATGCCATACAAGGCTAACAGGGCGCTCCACACAGCAATTTCTGCAGGACTTCACTATTAATTCTAGAGTGTTAGTTCTTGTATAAATTTACGGGCTTTATCATTAATGAGCAGCCATTTCTGGGTTAGACTGCACAGCTATGCCCAGTGCGTGCTGCGGGCTGCACTAAATGATTCTCGATCATCCTCCTGAAGAAGCAGAAATTATGAGTAGCCAAGCGCCGGCATTCAAGATCAAGGCGGTCAACCTGCCTGTCTTGCAACTCCACATTTTCACCACCGATATGGCTCAGCTCAAACATGAGTTGGCGTTACGTCTTAGCCAGACCCCCGATTTTTTCGCCAGCACCCCTATAGTGCTAGAACTCACAGGGATAGCCGTCGACGATGCTGTCCTGGATTTCTCCGCACTGACCGCATTTATGCGCGAGCATGGCATGTGTCCTGCCGGCGTGTCAGGCGGGTCAGAGCAGCAACGGAATGCCGCCGCAGGTTCCGGCCTGGGTCTGTTTCCGACAACGCCTGCCAGAACGGCCGGAACAGCAGAATTACGAGCACCAGGGATGACGCCCGCCGATGTGATTGAGGTGCCAGAAATACAGCCGCTGCAGACCCAGCCCGAATTGCCGGGTATCGTCGAAAGGACAGCGGTTCAAGCGGTTGTCCCACCCACCGAAACTCTCGCCCAGACAGTTTCTGTGATTCGACCGACGATGGTGATAGACCGGCCGGTGCGTACCGGACAGACCATTTATGCCGAAGGCGCGAACCTGGTACTCCTCGCAATCGCCAATGCCGGTTCCGAACTGATCGCAGACGGCGATATCCATGTCTACGCACCGCTGCGCGGCAAGGCCATCGCAGGAGCCCACGGCAATGAAGCCGCGCGTATCTTCGTGCATAAGATGGAGGCGGAGCTGCTCTCCATCGCCGGTTGTTTCAAGGTTTTTGAGGATGGCGTGCCTGAGAATGTCCGCGGCAAGGCTGCGCAGATCCATCTACAGGGCACGCGCCTAGAGATTCAGCCGCTATCTATATGATAGGCGGCGGCCTTAAAATTGATGGCCAGTTTATGGCTTTTTATAGTCGCTTTACGGGTAAAATACACTAGAATTTTAATTATCAGGATGTGAAACGTGGCTAAAGTAATTGTTGTAACGTCAGGAAAGGGTGGGGTCGGAAAAACCACCACAAGCGCCAGCTTCTCTACCGGTCTGGCTATGCGCGGCAATAAGACCGTGGTGATCGATTTTGATGTTGGCTTGCGCAATCTCGACCTTATTATGGGCTGCGAGCGCCGAGTGGTCTATGACATTATCAATGTTATCAATGGTGACGCTTCACTCAAGCAGGCCCTGATCAAGGACAAGAACTGCGACAATCTGTATGTTCTGCCCGCCTCACAGACGCGCGATAAAGAGGCGCTCAAGCTGGATGATGTCGGACGCATCCTCGATGAACTCAAGGAAAGTTTCGATTTCATCGTCTGCGATTCTCCCGCCGGTATCGAGGCGGGCGCGTTCAATGCGATGTATTACGCCGATGAGGCGCTGGTGGTGACCAATCCCGAAGTTTCTTCGGTACGGGACTCCGACCGGATTCTCGGTATACTCGCAGCCAAGTCCAAGCGTGCGGTAGACGGAGCAGAGCCGGTCAGAGAGCATCTTCTGGTCACCCGATACGACCCCAAGCGGGTGCGTTCAGGCGAGATGCTGTCGGTTGAGGACATCCAGGAGATCTTGCGTATCCCGCTGTTGGGCGTGATCCCGGAGTCCGGCCTGGTACTGCAGGCCTCCAATTCCGGCACGCCCGCCATCCATCTGGAGAAGAGCGATGTGGCCAGGGCTTACCGTGATATGGTGAGTCGCTTTATGGGTGAAGAGCTGCCGATGCTGTTTACTGCTGAAAAGGCGGGAATATTTAAACGACTACTGGGGGGGAGCTGACATGCCCATGATAGTCAGACTGATTGATTACCTGCGCGGAAACGAAAAGAAGACCGCCTCCGTCGCCAAGGAACGTTTACAGATTATTCTGGCTCATGAGCGTGCCGGGCGCGGCGCGGCGACGCCGGACTACCTGCCTGCCCTGCAGGAAGAGCTTATGGCGGTGATCGCCAAATATATCCAAATCGACCGGGATTCCTTCAAGGTTCAGCTGGAGAAACACGATCAGTATGACGTGCTTGAACTCAATATCACCCTGCCGGACAAGGTGAACGTCAAGCGCTGAACGAGGCGCTTGCTCAAATAGCCCTGCGGGAGCTTACCCTGTGAGAGCCTGCCTGCAGGCGATTTTTTAATTTATCCCGCCCCCTCAACAAGCCGTTCGATCACCTCCGAATCTAGCTGCTCCCGTTTCAGACGCTGTAACTCAGCCTGAAAAGCTGCATGCTGGGCCCACTCGTTCGGTCAAGCTGCTGTTAGCCTTGCCGAGTCGTTCCACTCGATCAAACCAGCGAAGTAGTCACCACAACAAATACAGATGATCACTTTTAAGTATAATTATTAAAAAATTCAGTCTCATGTAAGCTTTCTCAATTATTATCGGCATTATTCATCAACAATAATTAAATTCGAAGGAAGCATTTCAACATGAAGCCTTTCAACATGAAGCCTTTCAACATAAAGAATGGCCATCAGTCGTTAATGCTAAGTGCAGCGCTTATTAGCGCTATAGCATTCACAGGATGCGCTGAGCAAGAAGAGATCACTGATACTACAGAACCACCCACCAACGTGATGAATGAAGTCATCGATAGTGACGTAACTATGAGAGTTAGAAAGGCACTCCTTAATGATGACAGTCTGCAGAAATTTGATATTACAGTGGTAACCCGTAAAGGAGATGTTCTAGTTACCGGGGAGGTAGGCAGTAAAAATATGATTGACCATGTCAAGAATTTAGTCATAAGAGTGGAAGGCGTTCACTCCCTTCACGAACATCTTACAATCAACGCATCGTAATCATATAAGTTTATATCGTCATGCTGAAAAGCCTCGAAGGTTTTTGACTTATAAGGTGCTAGCTGCTTAATATGTCGTTGCCAAAGATTCCTTGATATCCTGGTAACTATTCAGCATATGCATCGACTTGAAATTATGGCGCATTTGTTCCAAGAGACGCCGTGCTTATATATGAACCGACCCCTGTAGGCTTCGCTTTGGCTTCCATGCTAAAGAGACCCTTGCCACAAAAAACCATAATCAATCAAATAGCGAATGTTAATGTGCTGAACAATCACATCCCCTGATGACAAAGTGCTATAGCGCCGGAGGAGGCTGTCATCTTACCGCCTGACTATTCCTCCCAGCCCTGCTGTAAACAGTTCAGCTTCATCTCCCCCTGTTGGTCATTAAGTCCCAGATAAAGATCGTCATCCTGACGGTTTAGCTGCAGCTCAAAACCGGCTTTCATCCCTGTCACAAGCCGTTCGATCACCTCTGCATCCAGCTGCACCAGCTTCAGGCGCCGAAATTCTGCTAGGGTGCTGGCGTGCTGATTCCACCAGCGATGCGCATTAGCGCCATAGCTATAGAGCGTTAAGCGCGGATGGCGTTTATTGAGTTTTTTGAGCCGGTCCAGATCGGGCTGACCGATTTCGATCCAGTGTTGCACCTCTTCATAATCATTGCGCAACCAGATCGGCGCTTCATCGGAGGAGACCCCGCCGCCAAATTTAAGTCCCGGCTCATACTCCAGCCCCAGCGCCAGCAGCCGTGCCAGTAGCCGCTCTAGCGACTCCGACGGGTGCTGGGCTACCGTAAGATCAAACTGCTCATAGCAGTGCCTGTCCATATCACTGATAAAAAATTTAACCTTGAAAATACGACTGCCTTTGGCCATTACATCCTATCCTGTAGTTCGTTTGTGGGTCGTTGGACGCGGATACTGTCTGGTTGGCTTGAATCAAAACAGCGAGGGTTGCACTGCTGCTTCTGCCGATGACGAGGCCAGCTGCCAGTCGATGGGTACCTCCCCTCGCGCCTGCAGATAGGCATTGGCCCTGGAAAAATGGCCCGATCCCAAAAAGCCGCGATACGCGGACAACGGCGAGGGGTGCGGGGCTCGCAACACGCAGTGACGTCCGGTATCAATAAAGGCTCCTTTTTTCTGCGCATAGCTTCCCCAGAGCATAAAGACCAGGCCCTCCAAGCGCTCGTTAAGCAGCTGGATAACACGATCGGTAAAGCGCTCCCAGCCCTGGCCCTGATGCGAATTCGGACTGGCCTGCTGCACCGTCAGCACCGCATTAAGCAGCAGCACCCCCTGCTTCGCCCAAGCCTCCAGACAACCATGATCAACCGGCGTACAGCCGATATCCTGCTGTAGCTCTTTGTAGATATTGGCCAGTGAGGGCGGGATCTTTACCCCCGATTTCACCGAGAAGCTCAACCCATGGGCCTGACCAGGACCGTGGTAGGGATCCTGACCGAGGATCACGACCTTGACCCGATCTGGCGGGCAGAGGCTGAGGGCATTAAAAACCTCCTCAGACGGCGGGTAGATCGTATGTTGGCGAGCCTGCTGCGTTAAAAATGCCTGCAGAGCCTGCATATACGCACAGCTAAACTGATCGGCCAGGGCCACCTGCCAACCCAGCGGCAGTTGCTGCTCATTCATCTGCATACCCTTAGCGCCGACCGCCAGCGCTTACTCCTGTTCGCTGCCGGGCTTATGCTCAGGCCGCATATGCGGGAACAGCAGCACATCGCGGATCGAGGGAGAGTCGGTAAAGTACATCACCAGACGGTCGATCCCTATACCTTCACCGGCAGTCGGTGGCAGGCCGTATTCGAGTGCATTGATGTAATCAGCGTCATAGTGCATCGCCTCATCGTCGCCGCCCTCTTTCTCGGTGACCTGATCCATAAAGCGCTGTGCCTGATCTTCGGAATCATTCAACTCGGAGAAGCCGTTCGCGATCTCGCGGCCGCCCAGGAAGAACTCGAAACGGTCGGTCACCAGCGGGTCGTCATCGTTACGGCGCGCCAGCGGTGACACTTCGGTCGGATAGTGAGTAATAAAGGTCGGCTGACTCAGTAGATGCTCGACGGTCTCCTCGAAGATTTCGATCTGCACTCGACCCAGGCCCCAGCTGTCGCTGAGCTTGATACCCAACCCCTGGGCGATCTCGCGAGCCTGGGATACGTCGGCCAGTGCCTCGGCGCTGATCGCCGGATTAAACTGCAGCACCGCATCAAACACACTCAGACGGGTAAAGGGTTTGGCCAGGTCGTACTCGATCGTCTCCAGCACCTCGCCCTGATCGTCCTTGACCGTATTGACCAGGGTGGTGGTGCCAAGCACCTGCTGGGCCACGGTACGCAGCATATCCTCTGTCATATCCATCAGATCTTTGTAATCGGCATAGGCCTGATAGAACTCGAGCATGGTGAACTCGGGGTTATGGCGGCTCGACAACCCTTCGTTACGGAAGTTACGGTTGATCTCGAACACACGCTCGAAACCGCCCACCACCAGCCGCTTAAGATACAGCTCGGGGGCGATGCGCAGGTACATATCGATATCCAGCGCATTGTGATGGGTCACAAAGGGACGTGCCGCCGCGCCGCCCGGAATAACCTGCAGCATCGGCGTTTCGGCTTCGACGAAGCGACGCTCGGAAAGATAGTTGCGGATCGCGGCCACGATCTTGGCGCGAGTCTCGAACACCTGACGCGACGCGTCATTGGTGATCAGATCGACGTAGCGCTGCCGGTAGCGCTGCTCGGTATCCTGCAGCCCCTTATGCTTATCGGGCAGCGGCCGTAGATTCTTGGTCAACAGCTCGTTGCAGCCCATATCGACATACAGATCACCCTTGCCCGACTTGTGCAGGATGCCTTTGATGCCCACGATATCGCCCAGATCCATCGCCTTGGCGAAGGGACGTGCCGCTTTATTCACATACAGCTGGATTCGGCCGCTCATATCCTGGAGAACCGCGAAGGCGCCACGATTAAGCATGATTCGGCCCGCTACTGCGACCTCAATCGCCAGACCTTCGAGCTCCTCTTTGGTCTTGTCGCCATGCTCAAGCTGCAGATCCTCCGCATAACTATCACGGCGAAAACTGTTGGGGAACGTATAACCTTCGGCGCGTAGCGCCTTGAGCTTTTCGCGACGCTCAGCAACGAGTCGGTTCTCTTCGGGTTGAACGCCATCCTGGTGCGGAGCAGTTTGCTTGTCTGACATCGGTATCGCCTTAACTTATGTTTCTTTAAATCGGAATTCGGATGCTATCAACTGACGCGTCTGAGCGAAGGTCAGGTTAGGCAAAATTCGGTGAAAGAGCGCAGTTTGCTGGTGCAAATGAGGATCTTGAACCGATTTTAACGACACCTGGCCGAGCTCAGGCGCGTCAGAGGCCCGCCTTCAGGCTGGCTTCGATAAACTGGTCGAGATCGCCGTCCAGCACCTTGTCGCAGTTACTGGTCTGTACCAGGGTGCGCAGGTCTTTAATTCGCTGATCATCGAGCACGTAGGAGCGGATCTGCGAGCCCCAGCCGATATCCGACTTGTTGTCTTCGACCGACTGCGCCGCGGTGTTGCGCTTGAGCATCTCATGCTCATACAGCCGCGCCCGCAGCATTTTCCAGCAACTGTCGCGGTTCTGATGTTGCGAGCGCTGGCTCTGGCTCTGCACCACGATGCCCGTAGGTTCATGGGTCAGGCGCACCGCCGAATCGGTCTTGTTGATGTGCTGACCACCGGCGCCTGAAGCGCGGTAGGTGTCGGTACGGACATCGGAGGGGTTGATATCGATCTCGATATCATCATCGATCTCGGGGGAGACGAACACCGACGCGAAGGAGGTGTGGCGGCGGCTACCGGAATCGAACGGCGACTTACGCACCAGCCGATGCACGCCGGTTTCGGTGCGCAGCCAGCCGAAGGCATAGTCACCCTCGAAGCGGATCGTGGCCGACTTGATCCCGGCGACATCCCCGGCGCTGACTTCTTCGAGCTCGACTTTAAAGCCCTTGTCCTCACCCCAGCGCAGATACATGCGCAGGATCATATTGGCCCAGTCCTGAGCCTCGGTACCACCGGAGCCGGATTGAATATCCAGGTAGGCGTTATTGGGATCCATCTCGCCGGAAAACATTCGCCGAAACTCGAGAATCTCCAGCTGGGCGTTGAGCGCATCCAGCTCTGTCTCGACCTCGGTGACGGTATCCTCATCCTGCTCATCGACCGCCAGCTGCAACAGCTCCTGGGTATCCACGACGCCGGCTTCCATATCGTCGATGGTCTTAACCACCAGCTCCAATGCGGCACGCTCTTTACCCAATGCCTGCGCCCGCTCGGGATCCTCCCAAACGCCGGGCTGCTCCAGCTCACGATCGACCTCGACCAGGCGTTCATGCTTGGCTTCATAATCGAGATAACGTTTTAACTGAGCCGCGCGATCTTCAATATCTTTAATACGCAGCTGGACGAGATTAACTTCGATCATCGGTTTCCACTATTTTATGCGAGTCTGAGAGTCTTAAGACCAAACAAAAGCGTAGATTTTACCTGAAATATGCCTAGTTTGGATAGCCGTCACGCAAGTCAATATGGGAATGCTAGAGCGCCTGAAACTGCAGTTTCTGGACCATCTGCAGCAACGCCTGCTTTAACGCCGGCTCAGTCGTCATCATCCGGTGCAGGGTCCTGGCCGGTATCCACAACAGGTCGACAGGGCTGGCTGCGCGTAACCCGGTGCTGTGGTGATCGACAAAGAGGGCGCTGAAGCCTGCATAACAACCCGGCCCCAGCACATCGAGCACCCGCGTCTGGCCGGTCTCAGTATCCCGATCGACCCGTTCGACAACACCACGGACCACAATAATCAACGCCCTATGCTGCTCCTCATGCTCGACGATCATATCCTGTGGCTGATAGATCCGCTGTTCCGCGATGCTGAGCAGCTGCGACAGCGATTCGGGGCTTAATTCAGCGGCCCAGGCCGCATCACGGATCAGCTGCAGCGGGTCGGGTAACAATACCGTTTCAACCTCAGAAAAATGGCGCTGCTGCAGGCGGTGGCTGATCTGCCCCTGCATCCGTTCGGCCTCGGCAGGATCGAGCAAGGCCTGCCGCTGCAACGCCTCCACCAGGGTCCGCTTCTGAATCAGCAGGGTGCGTTGGGCGCTGTGCAGCTCCGCCTGGCGGGCCCACTCAGGAAAACTGTTTTTTAACTGCAGCAGCATGGCGTAGGTTTCATGTTTGTTGCGCACCAGCTCGGCACGCGCCCTGCGGGCACTGGGAATATCAACCGTCAGGGCATCGACCTGAGCCAAGGCCGCATTCTGAGCCTGCACAAAACCGCGCGCCATATCGTAACCTAGGATCAGATGCTTATAGGCGATACGACTCGCCAGCCGCTCCAGTAAGGGCACTCGATGCAGCCACGCGAGTGGTAAGGAACCATTCCAATAACGCTGTAGCTGCGGCCGCGGATGAATTCTGGGGGCACCATCAAGCGCCTGATCTACCGCATCGATCAGCCTTGAAGTCGCCTCGCGCCCCAAGAACCCCTCTGTGTATTGCGACCAGTAGCTGCTGCGCTCGTGCTCCAATAACCGGCGCCGGTACTCTGTTTCCCGCTCGGCCGCCGCGTGCTGGGCCGGCTTACTGCCCTGGACCTCAGGAACCGCCACCACGATCGGAGCCAGCGCATTACGCTCGATCTCCTGCCAGTCGGAGAGCTGAGTCAGCGAACGCTTCTTAAACTCCGGCAGGCGTGCGACCATCTGCCGCTGAATGGTCTGCTCGGCACGATCAATCATCGCCTGCTTACCTGGCGGTAACCGGTCCAGCCCCAGCCGAGCGAACAACCATCCCATGCTGCTGCCGTTGATCACGATGGTCAGCACCACGATGCCGGCGGTCAGAAACAATACCTGTTCGCCCCAGCGGCTGTCGACGCCCGGATGCTGCGCCAGCATCAGCGCCAATGCCAGAGCGACGGCACCGCGCAGACCGCCCCAGATCAACACCAGCGCCTTGTTCCTTCCCAGGCCGAAACCCAGGCGCTGCAGCAACGGCATCAGCACCACCACCGTACAGGCTCTGATCAGCAGCAGCCCCAGATAGAGCGCCAGCAGTAATCCCCAGCTGGTGGGATCGAAGAGTTCGACACGATCGGCTATCAACAACCCCACCACCAGGAAGATCAGCGTATTGGCCATGTACGCCAGCAGACTCCAGAACGCGTGCAGAAATTCGAGCGCTTCGGGAGAAAATCGGGCCCGGCCCTTACCTGCCAGCACCAACCCGAACACCACCACCGCCACCACACCTGACGCATCGAGCACGACGTCGGTGACAAAATAGACCAGATAAGCACAGGCGATCGACAGCGTGGTCTCGACCAACGGATCGTTATAGATCCGCCCTACGGCGATAATAAGCAGCTTGCCGCACAGCCAGCCAGCCAGACCACCCAGGGCGACGGTCCAGAGTAACTCGAAGGCGATAGCACCCAGGCTGATCGAGGCCTCATCGACACTCAATAAAATAGAGAAACAGACCGAGAACAGCACAATAGCCGTGCCGTCATTAAACAGCGACTCACCCTCAAGCAGGGTTTCCAGCCGTTTACGCGAACTGACGTCGCGCAGTAGCGCCACCACCGCCACCGGGTCGGTGGCGCTGATCAGGGCACCGAACAGGAAGGCTAGCGGCCAGCTCCAGTCCCAGGGCAACAACCAGCGCACCAGCACGGCCGTTAACAGCGCACTGATCAACATGCCCGGCAGTGCCAGCAGCGCGACCTGCGGCAGGGCGCGACGCAGCAGATGCGGCTCCAGCGAATAGGCTGATTCGAAGATCAGGGTGGGAAGAAAAAGAAACAAAATCAGATGAGGGTCGAGGTGGGTGACGCTTTGTAAAACCTGATGAAACGCTGGCAGAGAATCGCTCAGAAGCAACGAACGATCGAGCCATCCGACCAGCAATCCGACCAGCAGCAGCATCACCGAGTAGGGCACCCGGCTGTGGCTGGTCAGGTGGCGTAAGACCGACCCAAGCAGCAGCGCGACTGCGATCATCAACACCACCATCACCCCGGCCTGGGTTGCGATCATCGTTGCCGCTCCTGGCAGTCCTTGTCTACTGTGCCTTGGTAACACCCCAGTTGGCGATCACTTTTGAAATATCATCATATTGCTCCATATAGTGCGCAAACTGATTCCTGAACACCAGACCTATATTGATCCCTTCGACAACCAGGTTCTCAACTTTCCACTGCTCCTGATCATTCAGAAACAGCGAGTACTGCACCTGATAACGCTCACCGCCTTTGAGAGCGATGGTTGAACCGACACTGGCGCGTATGCCTCTGGCATCATAATCGGCACTCTCAACCTCAAAGGTATCCAGCTCATCGAGCCGATCCAGCCCCTTGCTGTAGGTGCTGACCAGGGTGCGTTTAAACACATTATTGAAGAGCTGCAGCTGGTCATCGCTGGCCTGACGAGCATATTTACCCATCACCTTGCGCGAGATCCGCTTAAAATCGATCACCGGCCCAAGCTCATTCTCCATCAACTCCAGCAGCCCCTGCTCCGGCATACCGGCAATCAGCACCTGATCAGTGATCAACTTCTGGATCGACAGATAGCTGGCATTAATCACCTGCTCCGGCTTTTCCTGAGCCGCCTGCAGAGGCGCCATCACCCCTGCGGACAACAACCCCAACAGCAACAACAGAGAGGTCTTGATCCCCTGTATCGACACGCTTTTCATACGACCACTCCTTATAGTTAAATTAATTTAGGGTTCGGGTACCGTCCGGCGCTACACCAGCGGCCAGTTCTTGGCTGCAATCAGGCCCCAGGTCATCACCAGCAGTAACAGGGCCAAGAAGACGGCGGCTGAACCTATATCTTTGGCCCGGCCGGACAGGGGGTGCAGCTCGGCACCGACCCGGTCAACGACCGCTTCGATGGCGGAGTTCAACAGTTCCATCAACAATACCAGCCCCAGGCTTAACCAGAGCAAAACCAACTCCAGGGTATCCGCCGCAACTAGAAAACCCAGCGGCAGCAGCGCCAGCGCCAGCAGCGACTCCTGCCGGAATGCCGCCTCATGCGTCCAGGCCGCTTTAAAACCCTGCCAGGAGTACTTGGCCGCATAAAGAATACGGATCAAACCTGTTCGTCCCGGTTTAGCCACGTTCAAACTCCTCGCGAATCTGTACACACCACCGCTCAACCCGCTGCGCGGTCTGCTCGTGCTGACAGTCTTCGTCGAGCGCCAGACCCACAAACCGGGTCGCATCTGGAGTTAACCCTTTAGAGGCGCTGAAGTCATAACCCTCGACCGGCCAGTAACCGACCAGCTGAGCACCCCGGTCAACCAACCGATCGTGCAACAGCCCCATCGCATCAAGAAACCAGTCTCCGTAGCCGACCTGATCGCCCAAACCGAACAGCGCGATGCGTTTACCGCTAAGTGATAGGCTATCGAGTTCTCCCCAGACCTCTTCCCATTCAGACTGGATCTCACCGTAATCCCAGGTTGGAATACCCATAATGATCTGATCGTAATCGTTTGCGTGCAGCAGGGGCTCATCGGCCACGTTGTAAAGATCGAGCTGATCCTGGGTAAGCGTTCGCTCGATCAATTCGGCTATATCTTCGGTATTTCCGGTGGTGGAGCCGTAAAACAGGGCTATCTTCACACGTCTACTCTCTTAAATTGCTTTAGCACGGCTGCCGCACTCGAATCTGGCATCTATTTTTTTGTGGCGAAGGCGTCGAAGGCACCCTGGGAGACCCGCTCTATCGACTCCCGGGCTTCGGAAAACGCCTGCAGATTATCTTTGCGAGCCTGCTGGAAGGTCTCTTCTACCAACTGGGTGTATCTTGCCTGCAGCTCAAGCAACTCCTCTGTCGAGCTACACTGCTTAAGCTCTTTAGTCTGGCTCAGGGTCGAATTCATGCACGCCTGAGCACAGGCGATCTGCTGTTTGGTCAGCCGGTCCAGCATCCGGGTCTGAATCTCCATCAACTCTTTGAAGGGCTCCATCGATGCATTCACTTTCTTTGATATATCCTGAAACATCCGCCTTCCCCTTACCCTACAGTGTTGTTGACGATGACTTTGACGTAGACCTTGACTTTGACGCCGAGACAGACCGAAACTTCCGCCCCGTCTTTTCCATGAGACGGGAAAGCGCGTTATTATAATCCCCCGCCAAAGCGGCTGTACAGCAAGACAACCCTATAACCTATAACCTAAACCTGTAACCTGTACTTGTAACCTGTACTTGTAACCCGTACTTGTAACCCGTACTTGTAACCTAAGACAGGAACAGGAATAAGCACGCCGCTAAAATGCCAGCAACCCCAACAGGAGATCTCGATTATGCGCCTACTACATACCATGCTCCGCGTCACAGACCTCGAGCGCTCAATCAAGTTCTATACCGAACTCCTCGGGATGCAGCTGCTGCGTAGCAGTGAGCACCCCGAGGGACGCTTTACCCTCGCCTTTCTCGGCTACGGTGATGAGGCGACTAACACCGCCCTGGAGTTGACCCACAACTGGGATACCGACCAGTACCAGCATGGCGATGCCTTCGGCCATCTCGCCATCGAGGTCGAGGATGTCTACCAGGCCTGCGCTCAGATCAAAGCCCAGGGCGGCAATGTCGTCCGCGAGGCCGGGCCCATGAAGCACGGCACCACCATCCTGGCCTTTGTAAAAGACCCGAATGGCTATTCGATCGAACTGCTTGGCCCAAAGTAATCTCCGCCCTCCCCTAATGGACCCTTCACCCTGGACACCTGAATCGATGCAGATCACTCCCGACGACATGCGCTTTGATCAGCAGCATATCTGGCACCCCTACAGTTCGATGACCGACCCGCAGCCGGTGTATCCCGTCGCCTCTGCTCAGGGGGCCTACCTGCACCTCGCCGATGGCAGGCAACTGCTCGACGGCATGTCGTCCTGGTGGTCCGCTATCCACGGCTACGGTAATCCGGCCCTTAATGCGGCAGCCAAGCAGCAGATTGATGAGATGGCTCACGTGATGTTTGGCGGGCTCACCCATAAGCCGGCCATCGAACTCAGCCGTAAACTGGTGGCGATGACGCCCGAGGGGCTCGATAGGGTGTTCCTCTGCGACTCGGGGTCGGTCGCGGTGGAAGTTGCGATCAAGATGGCAATCCAGTACTGGCAGGCCCGCGGCCAAGGCGATAAGACCCGCATGCTCTCGCTGCATAATGGTTACCATGGCGACACCTTCGGGGCCATGGCGGTATGTGATCCGCTGAATGGCATGCATGAACTGTTCAGCGGCGTACTGGCTCAAAACCTGTTTGCTCCCGCGCCTCAGTGCGGCTTTGAGCAGCCCTGTGCGGATGCCGACATCGCCCCGCTGCGCGCCTTGTTCGAGCAGCATCACCAAACGCTGGCTGCATTGATTCTCGAACCGATTGTTCAGGGCGCCGGCGGGATGCGTTTCTATTCGCCAGACTATCTCAAACAAGCCAGGGCGCTCTGCGACGAGTATGGACTGCTGCTGATTGCTGACGAGATAGCGACCGGCTTTGGCCGTAGCGGCCGATTATTCGCCTGTGAGCATGCGGCGATCAGCCCGGATATCCTCTGCCTCGGCAAGGGCCTCACCGGCGGTTACATGACCCTGGCAGCCACACTGACGGCCGCCGCCATCGCCGACACCATCTCCGGGGGTGGCGCCGGTTGCTTTATGCACGGACCCACCTTTATGGCCAACCCCCTGGCCTGCGCGGTGGCCAACGCCAGCCTGCAGCTGCTTGAGGATGATCCCTGGCAACCCCGAGTAGCGCGCATCGAGGCCGGACTCAGGCAGGGGCTGGAACCCTGCCGAAAACTCCCGGGCGTCGCTGATGTCCGGGTACTGGGCGCCATAGGTGTGGTGGAGATGAAGACAGCGGTTAATATGAAGACAATGCAGCAAGCCTTTGTCGACCAGGGCGTCTGGGTCAGACCCTTTGGCAAACTGGTCTATGTAATGCCACCCTATATAATGACCACCGAGCAACTGGATCAGCTGACCCAAGCGCTGGTCACAGTCTTATCAAATAGCTAAGGATTTCAGCCCTATGGCACGTATCAAGATAGAGATGCCCCGTCACTTCACCTTTAGCACCGAATTACCGGTGCGCATCAGCGACATCAACTACGGGGGACACTTGGGTAACGACGCCGTGCTGGCGATGGTGCATGAGGCACGGGTACAGTTTTTAAAGCAGTATCAATATGCCGAGCTGGATATCGAAGGTCTGGGCCTGATCATGACCGATACGGCCATTATCTACAAAGCCGAGGGGTTTCACGGCGACCTGATTCAGATCGACGTGGGAATCGGGGATTTCAACAAATATGGCTGTGATTTTTACTTCCTGCTCAGCAACCGCAAGACCGCCGTCGAGGTCGCCCATGCCAAGACCGGGGTGGTGTTTTTCGACTACGCACAACGCAAAGTCGTCGGCGTTCCTGAGGAGTTCAAGACCAAGTTCATCAAACAGGCCGAGAAGGAGTAATTATCAATACTCCTGATAATGGCCCGCCGCCAGATCCTGGAACTTGGAGTGCTTGCCGATAAAGGCCAGCCGACAGGTTCCTATCGGGCCGTTACGCTGCTTACCGATAATAATCTCAGCCTGACCCTTATACTCGCTGTCTTCGTTATAGACCTCGTCACGATAGATAAACATGATCACGTCGGCGTCCTGCTCGATCGCACCGGATTCCCGCAGGTCCGAGTTAACCGGGCGCTTGTTGGGACGATTTTCCAGACTCCGGTTGAGCTGTGAAAGCGCGACTACCGGACAGTTCATCTCCTTGGCCAGCGCCTTGAGGGTTCTCGAGATCTCAGAGATCTCCTGAGTCCGGCTCTCGGCCTGTCCTTTCAGCGACATCAGCTGCAGGTAGTCGACCATAATCATTCCCATAGAGCCATGCTCGCGCATAATCCGCCGCGCCCTGGAACGCATCTCGCTTGGCGAAATACCCGAGCTGTCATCGATATAGAGGTTCTTATCCTTGAGCAGATTGACCGCATTGGTCAATTTTGGCCAATCATCCTGCTCCAACTTACCATCCCGTACCCGGGTCTGATCGATCCGCCCCAGGGAGGCGAGCATCCGCGTTACCAGACCCTCGGCCGGCATCTCCAGGCTGAAGACTAGGATGGGTTTATCCTGTGACATCAGCGCATTTTCGACCAGGTTCATGGCGAAGGTGGTCTTACCCATCGACGGCCGTGCCGCGACGATAATAAGGTCAGACTTCTGCATACCGGAGGTCATCTTATCGAGATCACTAAAGCCCGAGCTAAGGCCGGTCATGGTACTGCCGGAGGTAAACAGCTGATCGATCCGATCCAGAGCACTCTCAAGCAACGGATTAACGCTCCGCGGTCCGCCCTCTTTACTGCGCCCCTCGGCGATCTGCAACACCTTGCGCTCAGCCTCATCGAGAATATCCTCACTCGATCGACCCTCGGTATAGAACGCCGTTTCGGAGATCTCATTCGCCACCCCGATCAGGCGCCGCAGGGTGGCCCGCTCCTTGACGATATTGGAGTAGGCGCGCACGTTGGCCGTGCTCGGCGTATTCCGGGCCAGGTCGATCAGATAGTCGATACCGCCCACCTGATCCTGGGCCTGATGCCGGTCCAGCTCCTCGGACAGGGTCACCACATCGATCGGTTGCTCGGCCTTAAACAGCGTATCCATGGTCCTGAAGATGACCCGGTGCTCGGGGCGATAAAAATCGTCCGCGACGATAATTTCATTAACGGCATCCCAGATGGAGTCGTCCAGCATCAGACCTCCCAGCACCGACTGCTCGGCTTCCAGCGAGTGCGGGGGGGTTTTGGCGCTAAGTAGTTCGGGATCGAGCTCTGAGATCTGCGGCATGGTGACAACTATAGAGTGAGAAGCGGGGAAACAAACGGCATAGGCCTGAGCAGCCACCAGCCGTGATAAAAGGTACCTTGTAGCTTACTAAAATTACAAAAAAAAAGCACCGCCAGGTTTCCCTGACGGTGCTTTTTAATACTAAGCAGAATCACTGCGCGCAGCGACCCGGCTAGTCGTATAGCCTTTACTTAACAGCTATTCAGCAATTATTCAGCAACAACAGCCAGTTTGACTGTAGCAGTCACGGCGCTGTGGATCTGAACATCGACCTCGAAGTTACCGAGTTCGCGGATAGCACCTTCAGGCAGACGCACTTCGTTTCTATCAACCTCAGCACCTGCGGCGATGATAAGATCTGCGATATCACGAGTACCGATTGAACCAAACAGCTTACCTTCATCACCGGACTTAGCGACGATAGTTAGCTCGAGTACGTTCAGAGTCTCGGCACGTGCCTGAGCGGCAGCCAGCTTCTCAGCTGCAATCTTTTCCAACTCGACCCGACGTACTTCGAAGCTTTCGATGTTGGTCTTAGTCGCAGGGACCGCTTTGCCAAAAGGCACTAGGAAATTACGCCCGTAGCCAGCTTTGACGCTTACTTTGTCGCCCAGACCACCAAGCCTGCCAACATTCTCGAGTAGAATAACTTCCATCTCGTAAACCTCTTCAGTTTCTTCTGAGCCTAAGCTCAGGTTCTTGCCTTCAGCCGGTGTCTGATGTCGATAAAACTATCAGCAACTGCCAGCATGATCAGCAAGGCTATCAGATAAGGTCCGGCTATAAACATCCCCGTATAAAAGGCGATTAACCAAGACCTGCTTAAACTTCTTTTTGCAACGGTACCGTGGATCAATGCCATACCGGCCATCATAAAGGGCGTAATCATCACCGGCAGCCAGCGAACCATCTCCCCTGGCAGGCTATCGGCCAATACCAGAACGATCAGACCTGCCGCCGCAAATAGCCGCGGCAGCCGCAAACCGTGAAACTCTTCCCTGAATCCGCCAGGGTTGTAGAGCATCGACTGCCACCAGCGCGATAACGCCAGAGAGCTCAGCACAGTCCCGAGATAACTCGCCACGATCACGCCTAACAGCAGCTCTCGTAACCAGTTAACGTCGATCTCCTGGGCTACCTGCGGATGGGTCTGCTCGAGAATCTCGATCAGCTGCCCCGCCGCTGTAGTGACCTGGATCAGCGTACCCGGCAGTAACGTATCGATCAGAAAACTGATCATCAGCGCCACCACGGTGGCCACAGACAGCGTCTGCGACCAGGATACGGTCCGCTTCAACACAACCGCCAGAGCGGTGGTCCCTATAAGAGCGACCAGGGGTGAAGCTTCATCCCGCCAAACCAGCCAGACCAATGCGGGCAACAGAGCCCAGAACATCAATCCCACCCCGTCGCTGACCGTTCTTCGAAGAACGACCAGACCGACGATAGCAGCGCTCAGTGTCATCAACACCGTGGCTACCAGCCCTAATAATAACCGGGCACTTCCCGCTTCGACCCACAAAAAAAGCAGTGGAATCGAAGCGCTCAGTACCGTTGCAACAATTGCCTGCAGCCGACCACGCATTACCCACTCGGCCAGTGCACGCATTATATCTTTTCCCTTAAGCCGACTTACTGGTGGCTGTCGGTGTAGGGCAGCAATGCAACATAGCGAGCACGCTTGATAGCGGTCGCCAGCTGACGCTGGTATCTAGCCTTAGTACCGGTGATACGGCTAGGAACGATCTTGCCAGTTTCGCTGACGTAACCCTTCAGGATCTCAAGATCTTTGTAATCGATCTGAACAACGCCTTCAGCGGTAAAACGGCAAAACTTTCTGCGGCGGAAAAAACGAGCCATTATGTCTCTCCTAATAAATGTCTATGCGTGAACTGACTTATTCTGCGTCAGTCGCTGGAGTGTCTTCAGCAGCGGGAGCTGGAGCCGGAGCTTCGCTAGTCGCTGGAGCGTCGTCAGCCTGATCTTCACGCCTTGGGGCTTCACGGCGAGGAGGCTTACGGTCATCACGAGCTTCAGAAGCCTTGATAGCAGAAACACCTGTTACCGCTTCCTTCATCCGTACAACCAGGTTACGAATAACAGCATCGTTAAACCGGAACAGGTTGGACAGCTCGACCAGAGCTTCGTTGCTGCACTCAACATTCATCAGAACATAATGAGCTTTGTGGATCTTGTTGATGGGATATGCCAACTGACGGCGGCCCCAATCTTCCAGACGATGAATCGCACCGCTATCACCTTCGATAATGCTGGTGTAACGCTCGATCATAGCCGGGACTTGTTCACTTTGATCCGGGTGGACCATAAACACGATTTCGTAATGACGCATTGTGTTCTCCTTATGGGTTAACAGCCTCCCAACACGCGAACCTGAGTGTTCAGTGAGAAGCAAGGAGTTAACTTGGTTTTGGGATCGCGGATGTTACAGCAATAGCAAACCACGGGCAAGCAGATTAATTCGCTGCAGGCAGCGCCAGGGCCTGGCGCTGCCGCAGCGCCTCAAACAAACAAACGCCGGTGGCCACCGAGACATTGAGACTACTGACCGAGCCTGCCATAGGAATTTTGAGCAGTTGATCACAGTTCTCCCGAGTTAAACGGCGCATCCCTGATCCCTCAGCCCCCATCACCAGCGCCATCGGCCCTGTCAGTGATGCCTGACTCAGCGACTGCTCCGCCTCTCCTGCCGTTCCTGTAACCCAAACACCGGACTGCTGCAGCATCTTGAGCGTGCGCGCCAGGTTAGTCACCACGATATAGGGCACGGCCTCTGCGGCGCCACAGGCGACCTTGATTGCCACCGCATTAAGCGGTGCCGAACGATCCTTGGGTGCGATCACGGCATGCACCCCGGCCGCATCTGCGGTCCGCAGACAGGCGCCCAGGTTATGGGGATCGGTGACCCCGTCGAGCACCAGTAAAAACGGCGCCTCATCCAGCCCACCCAGTAGCTGCTCGAGAAAGGTTTCATTGCAGGCCTGCAGCGCCTCGACCTCTGCGATCACCCCCTGATGAGAACCCTCCACCAGCCGATCCAGCGCCTTACGCTCCACCAGCTTCACGGCCACTCCCTGCTGCTGAGCCAGCTCCAGCACCTCCTGGATACGCTTATCCTGGCGCTCCTGCTGCACGACAAGGCCCTTGACCCGCGAGGACTGGCGTTGCAAGAGCGCGCTCACCGCATGGATACCAAAACAATACTGACTCATACATCTGCTCCATACGCCGGCTCGAACCACTGTCCGGCCTGCTCTTTAACCAGCTGCAGCAGCAGCTCTATATGTACCGGATCCGCATTTAACGCCGGGATGTAGCGGTACTGCTCGCCGCCGGCCTCGACAAAGCCCTCGCGGTTCTGGATCGCAATCTCTTCCAGGGTTTCCAGACAGTCCGCCGAAAACGCCGGGCTGATCATATCTACCGACTTTACCCCCGCCTTGGCCAGATCCTTCAGGGTGATATCGGTATAGGGCTTAACCCATTGGGCCGGACCAAAGCGAGACTGAAACGTAGCCAGATACTGGGTATCGTCCAACCCCAGCGAGGCCGCCAGCAGGCGTGCGGTCTGCAAGCACTGCTGCGGATAGGGATCGCCCTTATCGGCGTAGTCTTTAGGGATACCGTGAAAACTCATCAGTAGCTTTTCTGCCGGAGCCTGGGTCTGCCAATGCTGCCTGACCGACGCTGCCAGCGCCTCGACATAGAGCGGATGGTCATGATAATCCTTTGAAATACGGATATCTGCCACCTCACGCTGTGCCAGTTGAAACCGGGCGACCTGATCATAAATAGGGGCGGTGGAGGTGGCGGAATACTGCGGATACAGCGGCAGCACCAGCAAGCGCTGGTAACCCTCCTGGCGCAGCTTAACGAGCAACCGACTCAGACCCGGCTCACCATAGGTCATCGCCGCATACACATCCGCAGACCGATCCCCATACTGCGCGTCCAACGCCTGCTGCAACGCCTCGACCTGTTGCTTGAGGATATTTCGCATCGGCGAACCCTCATCCCAGATAGACGCATAGAGCTTGGCGACCTTCGCCGGACGCACCCGCAGGATGAGCTGATTTAACACCAGCCACCAGAACCCGCGCTTCAGGCCCCCGCCTTCTATCACCCGCCGATCCCACAGAAACTCCTTAAGAAAACGGCGCACACCCTCGGCGGTCGCCTCTTTCGGAGTCCCAAGATTAACCAGAACAACCGCTGTTTTTGTCATATTCATAAAAACCCTTCACCTCAAGCGCTCAGCTGCGCCCTCCCTATTTAAGCTGGGCCATTATTCACGACCCGGCGCTCAAAATACAGAGACCCACCCCCACAAACAGCGCCTCTTTGGCAATCAATCCTTTCCCTGCGCACCTCAAGCCGGCTGCGCACCGGAAAATCCGCCTCAAACGGCGGCCTGCTGTTACACCCAGAGCACAGGGCACAAGCAGAACCCTTCGCTGACCGACCTCAACAAACCGGTTGATCGCCGGTCCATTAACGTCGCCGACGACCTGGCAATTACCGGATGGAGTGCGGCCCAGCTCAAGCCTGTGCGTGTTAACCCGCCTGCATTGAGCGATCAAGCCACGAGCCAGCCCTGCAGTCCTCTATATAACACCAGCAGCGCAGACGCCGTGGAGATAATCAAGAGCACGGGTTTTGCTGAGCGGGCATTGATATGCCCGTCCAGCCTGGTGGCCAACCAGAACCCCAGCAGAACCCCCGGCAACAGTCCCAGGCTAAGCAACAGGCTGGCCTGGTCGACAAGGCCTTGCTGAACAAGCATCACGATAGAGATCGGCGTACCGATCAGAAAAAAAGCCGCCAGCTCATTACGCGCGGTAATTCGGTTTTGCTCCTGATAGACCAGCGCGATGGGAGGTCCTCCTATGGAGGTGGCGGTGCCGATCAATCCGGAAAAAAAGCCCCCTATTACCAGATTCCGGGGGGACGTTGTTATCCTGGAGGTCCGCCAAGTCAGCAAGACGGCCAGCACGAGCGAAGCCCCGAACATCAAGCTGAGACCGTATTGCGGCACCGCAACCAGCAGCTCCGCTCCACACCAGGATCCCGGCAGGCGGGCGATAATGGCCGGCATAATGCGTCGCCAGCTCAGCGTAGACTGCGCCTTGAAGACCACCAGAAGAGACAGGCTGAATCCGAGAATCAATATCGGACCAGGAACAAAAGCCGGATTAATCAGGTAGAGCAAGGGCGCGGCCATCAGGCCAAAACCGATGCCCACGCTGGTTTGCAGCAGGATACCGCAGGTCACAATCAGCAGTGCCAGCAGGTCAATATCAGCGAGGGCCATCAGGCATTCAGACAGGTCGATCAGCGCACACACTGACGCGCACGGCAGCCGTCTTAGCGACCACCGGCACCCTGCTGGGACAGATCGTTGTTGGAAACCAGGATCCCGGTACCTATTTTATTGATCTGAGCCCACACCTCGCTGTCGATCTCGATACCCCGCTCTACCGTCTGCTCCTTGTTTTTGGCGATGTCGGCAGCGCTGATATAGCGCGCATTGCGGTTACCCTTGGATTGTTGCAAAGACGCTGTCAGGTCGACCCTGGAACTACAGATAATCGTCAGCGACTGCTTGTCATCGACGAGGGGTATGCTGGTAATCGCTTCGCTGTAGCTGGGGTAGCGCTCACCGGCCTTGATCGCGGCGGCATGCTCGGTCACCACCGCACTACCGTTCTGCCAGTAGGCCGCCACACTGATGCCGCATCGACCTCGGTCAGTCAGCGCCTTGAGGATAAACATCCGGTTGTGGCAGTTATGTACGGTCACCGTGGCGATACCGTTCTCCAAGGCTTTGGCGTGCGCTAAATCGACCGATGCGGCGATGCAATTAAACGCGCTGCGGCCGTGGCTGTCGATAATGGCGGAGGTACTGTCCTCATAGATAACGCTACTCAGTGGCTTATCCAGATCATCGGTGATGTAGGGAAGCGCATACGCCAGCTCGGCTAAACCATTAAGGCCATGCTTCTCCAGCCAGAGGATCATATTGGCGGCATCTTCATAGTTGCCGACACTATAATGGGATGCTTCGAAGCAGCGGCGTAGGGCTGCCTTGAGTTCGTTCATGGATATATTCATCAGGACTTTCCCGCCTGCAGTGGCGCGAGTGGCATAAACCAGTCGTCGTTAAACGGTTTACCGATATCTTCCAGCAGCGGCGCTCCCTGGAACATGGTGTTACGAACCCACAGCCGTGAACGGGGATCGAACTTACCCACACCGAAGAACGCCAGCTTGCAACGCAGCAGGTGCATCGGCAGGACATCACGATCCAGCAGGTTGGCCTGAATATCCCCATACACGCAGCGATTCATGCTCTGTATCCGCCGTACGATGCCGCGCATTTTCGGGCGCGCCACCATAAAGCGAGCCGTCGTATGCTCAGGATTCTGAGTGATGTATTGGCACAGCACCTCATAGCATTTGTGCACCGCGTAACCGACCCCCAGCGCCATCTGTTTCTGCTTGGCTTCTTCATCGGCGACGCTGCCCAGACGCGGCTCCATCTTCTCTTCGGAACGGTACCAGCAGGTCTCGCGCGCCCCCTCGGCTTTGAAGTCGATGATCAGTGCCCAGCCGTAGCGGCTTTCGATCACCGTCTTGAGTTGCTGCAACGGCATCAGCGGATCCAGGTCGAGAAACTCTTCGGCATCATGGTAATCCTCCAGCTCGTCGACCAGCTCGGGATAGAGCTCCAGCATGATCGATACCAGCATCTCTTGTCCTTGCAGAGAGTTGTTTGCTTCACTCCAGGCGACCAGTGCGTCCCAGTCGTCGAAGCCACCGGCGGCATAAGCCTGCAAGGCATCAAGATCTTTCAACACTTGCGTATTGTTGTCGGCTTGCCACGCATCTTCGGTGGCGGTATCACGGGTATGCTGGGCACAGCGTTCAATCAGGATGCCCAGTTGCTGCCGGACCTGGGTGTTGATGCTGCCCAGCACCCGAATGCGGGCCAGCGCCAGCTCACGCATTTCGATCCACTGGTTAATCAGCAGCGGATGATTAACCAGAAACGGAGCCATGCCCAGACCGGTGGAATTACCGATACCGAAGTAACGCTTAATCTCCGGCTGCATGGGCTGAAAGCTGTCCGGGGCCTGGTGGCGGGCGATATGCTCAGCCTGCAGCAGGCTAAAGTTACGCAGCATCAGGCAGACAAACATCTCGCCGGCAAATGGCCGGGAAAAATCCGGGTATTTGGCACGAACCTTTTCCCAGTCGGCCATGCCGAGCTTACCGCTACCGTAGACGGCCGTGGTGCGGTACAGGTAACCCACCTGGGTAATTCGATCGACGTCCGGTTGTTTGCCCTGGGCCAGCTGGTCCACAACATAGTCAAAATTTCTGGCGCTGCGGTTGGCGCGCGACAATACAAAGACTCGGGAATCCACCCGCCCCGCTTCCTGTTTGGGGACATTTTGACGCAGCTTCTCCAGATAAGCATCTTCTACCCGGCCTTCCACCAGGGCCATCGCCAGATCCCACTGGGTGGCAATAACTCTGTCGTTGCGATTTTCGGGAGACAGGTAGTCAGAAAAGATCACGAAACTGAAGAGCCCCTGGGGTGCCTTAACTTCATAGACGACCGTCCCATAGCCCTTGGCATCCAAATCAAAGCGGGCCGCCTCAATCTGCCATCGTTCACGCATGATCCGGCGCACCAGGGTGCGCATGAAACTCAGGCGACTCTGATGTAAAGCGCCCAGACGCTTGAGGTCCATCACCTGGCTGGGTGGACGGAGCGGTAAGGCATTATCACCCCTCAAGGCGTTCTGAATAGCGGCAGAAGTCGTCATTATTGATATCCTTTATGGCTGCGCATCTACTCGTTTATTCGATCCTCGTCGCACGCCGGGATCCGCTGAGACCTCTGAAACCGACTTGCTGACATTCTCTACGAGCTTGATTGCCATCATCGGCCAACAAGCCGATGTCAGACAAATAAAAAGGATATATCGATTGATAAGCGAAACTTATCAAGACACCTGAATTAATTACTTTTACTATAAAAAACAGGACCGTAGACTGGAATGAAATCCCAACAACACTCCAGCAACCCCTCTCCAGGTACGCCTGCATCTGTGTTGGTTCGCATAGGCCCATGAAAGCTGGGATTGCATCTCAGCCTACCTCGCTTCTTTTGTAGGTTAGGCTTCAGCCTGACGAAGTGGAGGCGTATGGGTCGCAACAATTATGGGTACAGAGCCTTCTCTAGGGTTTGCTGCTGGCGAGGATAAAGTCGACCAGCGCCCTAGCGGGCGGCGGCAGCGATCTGTTGCTGAGCTGCACGATACCGATCCGCCGAATCACGGTGGGTGCAACCAGGGGAATAAACTTCAGGGTCGTACTCTCCTTTGGGAAGGCGTACCAGGGCAACGTGGTAATGCCGAACCCGGCTTCCAGCATCGCGATCAATGAGATCATATTGGATACATAAAACTGTGACTGGCCCAGCAAGGGGCTCGCCTCACTGTCTTCGAGCAGGCGGGAGGTACCATTACTGATCAGCCGGTGCCGGAGCAATGCCTTCCAGTGAAGCCCTTCGTTATCAGCCAGCGGATGATCGTTGGGGCAGACCACGCCGATACGGTCTTCCCAGATCGGAGTAAAGGTCTTGTCGCTATGATCCTGTTCGTGAAACAGGTGAGTGATACCAAAATCTACTTGCTGATCTTCGACCATCTTCAACACAGCATTCGAATTATCATCAAAAAAACTGACGTGCAGGTCAGGCGTATCGGCCACAAATCGAAGCAGCAGATCTGGCAACACTCGACTGGCGATGGAGGGCACCGACGCAAGCCGCAGGTGCCCGGTCTTATGCTCGGCCAGCAGTGTCATATCTTCGGCGATACGATCATGGTGGGCGATCAGCTCTTTTGCCTTGGGTAGAAAATGATGTCCGTACGGGGTCAGCTCCGTCTTAGCCGTCTTGGCATTGCGCTTCTCGAACAGTCCCTCGCCGAGCTTGTGCTCCAGATCCTTTATCGACAGCGAAATTGCCGGCTGAGTACGGTGCGCTTTTTCGGCAGCCGCATGAAAACCTTTCAGCTCGGCAACCCAGACGAAGTGACGTAGTTGGGCAATTTTCAATTCTGGCAGCACGACAATCTCCCGAGACTACGACTAACGAATAAGATAGCCTACCGACAAGGCGGCCTATCGATAGCAAGACAGCAGATAAGGAAATCTTATCGACAAATAGTATTTACTAATTTTTATTATTGAAGCACAAAGCCTATTATTTTTCCAACAACATTCGAGAGGTGAACATGTCTGATTCCGTATTTCGTAATTATATCGCTGGTGAGTGGGTAGAAGGTAACAGCAGCTTGGCCAATATCAGCCCGGCCGATACCAGTGATCTGATCGGCCATTATGCCCAGGCGGATAAAGCACAAACCATCGCTGCCATCGCAGCCGCAGCCGCAGGTCAAGTCGAATGGGCCAAGAGCGGCCTGGAGCAACGCTACTCGGTCTTGATGGCGATCGGTGATGAACTGATCGCACGCAAAGATGAACTGGGTAAGCTACTGGCCCGCGAAGAAGGCAAGACCCTGGCGGAAGGCGCCGGCGAAACCTACCGCTCCGGTCAATTCTTCCATTATTACGCCGCCGAAGTACTCCGCCAGATGGGTGAAACGGCTGACTCCGTTCGCCCGGGTGTCGAGATTGAAACACGCCGCGAGCCTGTTGGCGTGGTTGGGGTCATCACCCCCTGGAACTTCCCGACCGCAACGGGCGCCTGGAAGATCGCACCGGCACTGGCCTTCGGTAACGCCGTCGTCTTCAAGCCTGCCAACCAGGTCCCGGCAAGCGCCTGGGCACTGACCGAAATCATCTCCCGTCAAGGTCTGCCTGCGGGCACCTTCAACCTGATTATGGGGCCTGGCGCCGAAGTGGGTGATGCCCTGATCAACTCGCGTGGTATCGATGCCCTGACCTTTACCGGATCGCTGGAAACCGGTCGGAAAGTGGCGGTAGCCACGGCCGTCAACCTGATCAAATGCCAGCTGGAGATGGGCAGTAAGAATGCTCTGATAGTCCTCGACGATGCGGATCTCGATAACGCGGTCGAATGTGCCGTTGGTGGCGCCTACGGCGGTACCGGCCAGAAATGTACCGCCTCTTCACGACTGATCGTTACCGAGGGCATTCACGATCGTTTTGTTGCCGCCGTCATCGAGCGCATGAAGAAACTGGTCGTTGGTCATCCGCTGAAAGAGGGTGTTCACATTGGTGCGGTCGCCGATGCCCGCCAGATGGAGCAGAACCTCCGCTACCTGGAAAGCGCCAAGCAGGAAGGTGGCAAACTGGTCTACGGCGGCGAGGTCCTGACAGAGGACACCGAGGGTTATTACATGCGCCCCGCCCTGTTCACCGAAACCACCAACGCCATGACGATCAACCGTGAAGAAGCCTTTGCGCCGATCGCCTGTATTATCAAGGTCAAGGATTACGAAGAGGCGCTAACCACCCTTAACGACACCAATTTTGGCCTGACGGGTGGTATCTGCACCACATCACTGAAGTACGCCACCGACTTTAAACGCAGTGCCAAGACGGGCTGTGTGATGATCAACCTGCCCACAGCCGGTACGGATTACCACGTACCCTTCGGCGGTCGTAAGGATTCCAGCTTCGGACCCCGTGAACAGGGCACCTATGCCAAAGAGTTCTATACCGTTGTTAAAACTACGTATATGCGCGCGTAACGGAGTTTTATCATGCAGCAAGTAGCGAATCAAAACGTGCACAGCGACCTGATTGTCATCGACGGTCTCCAGTATTCCAACTGGAACCGAGAGATCTTTGAACAGCTCCATCGCGGTGGCGTCACGATGGTCCACGCGACTATCGTGTACCACGAGCAGATTCGCGAAACCCTGCTGCGAATTGCCGAATGGAACCGACACTTCGAACAGCACAGCGACCTGATCATGCCGGTCAAGAGTGCCGACGATATCCGTCTCGCGAAGCAGCTCGGCAAGGTTGGCATCCTGTTCGGCGCCCAGAACTGCTCTCCGATTGAAGATGACATCGGCATGATTGAGGTGATGCGCGAGCTTAACCTGATGATCATGCAGCTGACCTATAACAATCAGAGCCTGCTGGCCTGTGGTTGCTACGAAGCCGAAGACAGCGGGGTCACCCGCTTTGGTCGGCAGGCAATCAAGGAGATGAACCGCGTCGGCATGGTGGTGGATATGAGTCACAGTGGCGAGCGCAGTACCCTGGATGCCATCGAAATCTCCGAGCGTCCGATCGTGATTTCTCATGCGAACCCAAGCAGCTTTCATGCCGCCAAGCGCAATAAGTCGGACCGGGTGCTCAGGGCACTGGGCGAGTCCGGTGGCTTGCTGGGCTTCAGCCTCTACCCGTTTCACCTGAAAAATGGTCCTGACTGCACCCTGGAAGATTTCTGCAACATGGTTGCCAGTACCGCCGATCTTATGGGCATCGATCAGATCGGCATAGGAACCGATCTGTGTCAGCAACAGCCGGCGTCTGTCCTGGAATGGATGCGCAACGGCCGTTGGTCTAAAGAGATGGATTACGGCGAAGGCTCCAAGGCCAATTCAGCCTGGCCGCGGCCCTTAACCTGGTTTCGTGATAGTCGCGATTTTCCCAACCTTACCCATGGCCTGCTGGATCGCGGGTTCAGCCTGGAAGAGGTTGCCAAGATCATGGGGCGTAACTGGCTGCATTTCCTCGATGAGGCGTTAAAACCACAACGTTCCTAAACCGCCTTTAACAACACCAGGTAAAACCGATGACGCAGTGCTTACCCGCCCTGCGTCATCTTAGCAATACCCTGATCAACCCATAAATATAACTATAAGAGATCCATCGGGAGACTAAAATGAGCAGTAACCAAACCCAGGCTAACCGGCCTAAAGATGAGCCGGCGATGTCGAAAACCAAATGGCTGGAAGGTGTCGATCTTCCCGTATTTCTGATCAGCGGCGGCATTTTAGTGCTGTTTGCTGTCTTGGCCCTGTACGACATCAAGATGGTGTCGGGCTGGGTCAATACCGGCTTTGCTACTTCGACCAAATTGTTCGGTGCCTATTGGCAGCTACTGTTATTACTAACCTTCTTTATCGGGATCATCCTGGCCGTTAGCCGTACCGGTGGGGTCGTTCTTGGGGGTATCAAAACTCCAGAGATATCCACCTTCAAGTGGGTCTCGATCATCATGTGCACCCTGCTCGCCGGTGGCGGCGTATTCTGGGCGGCAGCCGAGCCGATGGCACATTTCACCTCGCCACCACCGCTGTTTTCAGGCATGGCGGGCAGCGAAACAGGGACCACTCAGGCCGCTTTCAATGCCCTGGCGCAGAGCTTTATGCACTGGGGCTTCCTGGCCTGGGCTATTCTCGGCAGCCTGACCGGCATCGTCTTTATGTACCTGCACTATGAAAAAGGCCTGCCGTTAAAGCCACGTACGCTGCTCTACCCCGTATTCGGCGATAAGGTCATGACCGGCCCGCTGGGCACTATTGTCGATACCTGCTGCGTACTGGCGGTTGTCGCAGGTACCGTCGGACCTATCGGCTTTCTCGGCCTGCAGGTGAGCTTTGGCTTGGAAAAACTGTTCGGCATCCCCGATACGTATCTCACTCAGGTCAGCATCCTGGTGGGCCTGATCTGTATCTATACCCTGTCGGCAGTCAGTGGTGTGACTAAGGGTATCCAGATACTCAGCCGCGCCAACGTCATCCTGGCAGTCTCGCTGATGGCGTTCATCCTGATCTTTGGCCCAACGGCGTTTATCATCGACGCTTACCTGCATGGATTCGGCCTATATCTGGACCAGTTCATCCCGATGGCGACCTTCCGCGCTAGCCCGGCATGGCTGGACTGGTGGACCGTATTTTTCTGGGGCTGGTTCCTAGGCTATGGTCCGTTGATGGCGATGTTTATTGCCCGCATCTCTCGGGGCCGTACTATCCGCCAGATGATACTCTTGATCTCGGTCGTCGCACCGGTCATCACCTGTTTCTGGTTCACCATCGTTGGCGGCAGTGGTCTGGCGTTTGAATTGGCCGATCCTGGAGTGATCTCGGGTCCCTTTACCGGATTCAACCTGCCTGCGGCTCTGCTGGCGATCACCGAGCAGCTGCCCATGGGATTCTTTATCTCGGTGTTGTTCCTGATCCTGACTACCATCTTTGTCGCCACCACGGGTGATTCTATGACCTACGCGATCTCGATGGTCATGACCGGAACAGATCATCCACAACCTGCTATCCGGGTGTTCTGGGGTGTCATGATGGGCGTGATCGCAGCGCTACTCATCTCCATAGGCTCCGGCGGCATCTCCGCGCTGCAGTCCTTCATCGTCATCACAGCGGTCCCAGTGTCATTGATATTGCTGCCGTCCCTGTGGACCGCTCCGCAGATCGCAATGAAGATGGCCAAAGAACAGGGGCTCTAACACCGCCCTCAGCACGAACAGGGCACCGCCTGACCGGTGCCCTCCTTATCCCAAGGAGTGGTCGCTATACCGCTCTTTTTTTTGTTCATCTGTTTGATTCGTTTAAGTCATTTATGGGTAGGCCATCGCTATGAAAAAAGCTGTAAAAACCAAATTGTTCGCTTCTAAGGCACCCCTGGAGTGGGCGGTCATCGCCAATGGCCAGCTCTCCACTGCCCAGATCCCCATCGACACCGAAGGTAAGGTGGTTGAGGGTGGCATCGAAGCTCAGGCGCGTCAGACGATGGAAAACTTTAAGCATACGATTGAAGCGGCTGAATTAACGATGGCCGATGTGACTCAGGTGCTTATCTATGTCACCGCACGGGATCAGTTGCCGGCGTTCAACAAGGTGTACGCCGAGTATTTCGACGCTCCCTATCCCAATCGTGCGGCGATGATCGTCGCCGGCCTCGCGCGCGAAGAGATGCTCTGCGAAGTCGTCGCTTATGCGGCGGTCCCTGAGTAAGCCACAGACGGCCAGAATCATTTACAGACGTAAATGAGCCTGAACAGTCCCTGTTCAGGCTCCCTACTCCCTACTCCCTACTCCCTACTCCCTACTGCTGCCGGTTCGCATAAGGCCGCAAACATGAGCACTAATGCCATCGGCCTGTCCTTGGCACGGTATAATCTGCGGATCAGGTCCGCTATCATCCCCAGAGGCAATCTGGCTAGGGCGTCATACGCTATCCATCAGACCCAACCTGACCAGAATGCGTCTTCAACCTGCACTGCGGTCTTAGGTATCAACTCAATCCCTCCCCCGTAGATAAGCACTCACGCCCGATTTTAAGGATTAATTTACTATGCTTTTAGGCGTTTGCCTCGGCACTAACAACCTCGCCCATGCGGCCGCATTTTACGACCATCTGCTCAACACTCTCGGCATGGTACGCACGATGGAAGCGGACGACGAGATCGGCTACGGCCTACCCGGCGGGCCCAGCTGCTTCTGGGTCATACAACCCTTCGATCAACAGCCGGCAACCCGCGGCAACGGCACCCAGGTGACCTTTAAAGCAGTCAGCAACGCGGCCGTAGAAGCGTTCCACCAGGCCGCATTAGCGTTTGCCGGTACAGACGAAGGCACCCCGGGTTACCGGTACCGCCCAGGTTACTTCGGCGCTTACTGTCGAGACCTCGACGGCAATAAGCTGCACGTCATGCACGCATCAGAATAATAACCCGCCGGCCACAGGGAGGGGCATAACCATAAAAAAACCCGCCATTAGGCGGGTTTTTAACAGCGTGTCACTCGGGGCATTGAGGCTTATGCGAGACCTGCAAACACCTTATCACGGATCTCGTCGACCGATCCCACACCCGCAACATAGACGTATTCGGGGGCGGTACTTGCATCGATAACACCCCAGCTCTTATAGTAATTGATCAGCGGGGCCGTCTGGTCATGGTAGACATTAAGGCGATCACGTACGGTCTCTTCATTATCATCGACACGCTGCACCAAATCCTCGCCGGTCACATCATCCTTACCCTCCAGCTGGGGCTTATTAAAAACCAGATGGTAAGTACGACCCGAATCTGGATGAACCCGACGGCCGCTCATACGCTTGACGATCTCTTCGTCAGCCACATCGATCTCGACGACGGCATCGATCCTGACACCCGCTTCTTTGAGCGCATCGGCCTGGGGAATGGTGCGTGGAAAGCCATCAAACAGAAAGCCATTAGCACAATCGGATTCCCCGATCCGCTCTTTAACCAGACCTATGATGATCTCATCGGAGATCAGCTGACCGGCATCCATAACACCCTTGGCAACCTTACCCAGAGGGGTACCCGCTTTCACCGCCGCACGCAGCATATCGCCCGTGGAGATCTGTGGAATACCGTATTTTTCGGTAATATATTGAGCTTGAGTGCCCTTTCCTGCGCCAGGGGCGCCCAGCAAGATGATCCGCATTAATGCTCACTCCATAATTTAAAAATTGATTGGTATGCAGGCCTGATCTTAGAGGCTTACCATAACGCAACACTGCGGCTTCGGTCTTACGTTCTAATAGCCGGCTACAGGTCGTCTAAACACGGAGCTAAAACACCAAGCCTGAAAACGAATCCAGTGCAGCAAGCATCCTTTCTCAGGAAACGAAAATTAACAGCCTGCAAGGTAATCACTTTGCCGCACTGCCGCAATACGACATTAGAACTACCGACAAAACAACGGTTTCTTTTAAGACAGCTGGACAGCGTAGTCGATTCGCTCGCCCGACTCAATAACAGTTGCACGGCCTGCTTCGACGGGGTGGGTCAGATTTGCGAACCTCGTTAATGCTGCCTATCATTGCCAGCTGCTAAACGGAGAATAGCGCCATGCCCCCTCATCAGCACTCTCATCTGCACTCTGAGCCTTCGGCCCCAGCTGCTACGCATACCCCAGCCCCTCGGCGCCTGATCCTGTCGCGTCGTTTCGGCCCGTTTTTCCTCAGCCAATTTCTGGGGGCGTTCAATGACAATCTTTTCAAGAACACCCTGATACTGATTTTTGTCTTCGAAGCAGCCGGTCAGGCGGCAGGAAAGATCGATCAACTCACCAACCTCGCCGCCGGACTCTTTATCCTGCCTTACCTGCTGTTCTCGGCCCTGGCAGGTCAACTTGCGGATCGCTTCGAGAAGTCACGCCTGATCACCCTGCTCAAAGCCCTTGAAGTGCTGCTGATGTCGCTGGCCGGTTACGCCCTGCTGCAGCATCAGGTCAGCCTGCTGCTGGCACTGCTGTTCATGATGGCAACTCAATCGGCGCTATTCAGTCCGATTAAGCACTCGATCATCCCCCAGCACCTGCCATCCGCGCAATGGATGCCCGCTAACGGCCTTATCGAGGCTGGCACCTTTGCAGCTATCTTATCCGGCACGCTGGTGGCTGGGGTACTCTACCCACTCCAATACGGCACCGAAATACTGGTGGCGCTGCTCGGTTTTCAGGCGTTGTGCGGCTGGTTCAGCTCGCTCTTTATTCCCAAGACCCCGGTCAACCCCAGCCACCGAATTGATCTTCATCTTTGGCGCCAAAGCCGGAACCTGCTAGCTAGTGTCTGGCACGACAACCAACTCAGGCTATTGATGCTATTAATCTCCTGGTTCTGGTTTATCGGGGCCGCCTACCTCACCCAGATACCACACTATGCCGAAGCCAATCTGGGCGGCGGTAGCTACAGTGTCAGCTGGCTACTGTTTTTCTTTACCCTGGGAATAGGTGCCGGTTCCGCCCTTTGCCATAAAGCTAAACACGACCCTCTGGGACGCGACCTTATCCTGATCGGCCTGGCCGGACTGCTGCTGGCCGGACTCGATCTTTATTGGGCAACACCTGCCACTCCGTTGCCGGCTGGTGCAGGCCTGAGCGCGTTGCCAAGCCTTAGCAGTCTGAGAGTCACGCTGGATTTTGTGCTTATCGGGCTCTTTGGCGGACTCTACATCGTCCCGCTGTACACCCTGTTTCAAGCCCACACCAACGACGACAACCGAGCCCAGTGCTTCGCCGCCAATAATATTCTTAATGCCCTGCTAATGATCGCCTCGGCGCTGGCGGGGGGCATCTTATTAGGTGTCGCCGGCTGGAGTATCCCCGCATTTTTTGTCCTCCTGGCCCTGCTCAACCTGATCCCTATCATCGCTGTCCTTAAGTACAAATCCAGCTGGATAACGGCTTCGCGGCAACGCTTCAGAGCTAAGACTCCTTAACCTGCGCTACCTATCCACCTATAAGCCATTTATAACGCTAACCCCCGAAATAACAGCGACAGGAGGGATCACCGCGTGTCTCTTGGATGCGATACCGACCAGCATGGCTGACGACCCTTGCATCCGGCCCGGACCCCGTATTAGATTGTTCTATAATGACTGCGCAGCGGTGATGTGGAATATGGAGAAGGACGTAATGGATTACGAGGAAGTTTTCGACCAGAGTTTCGAGCGCTGTCTGCACCGTAAGGTGTTGCCATCCTTCTTTCAATGCTTCTACAGTCGTTTTTTTGGGGCAGACCCGCGCATCGCCCAGGCATTCAGAAATACCGAAATGGCCAGACAAGAGACCATGTTGGAGAAGTCGCTCTATCGCCTGCTGATGTTTTATACCACCAACAGCTCCGACGATTACATCGAGGCTATCGCGATTCGGCACAACCGCCATAACCTCGACATCTCCCCCGAGCTGTATGATCTATGGCTGGAAAAACTGCTGGTGACTGTCGCCGAGTTCGACCCGCTGTTTGACGACAGCATCGAACTGGCCTGGAAACTGGTGCTGGCCCCCGGCATAACCTATATGAAACACAAACATGCGCACTGATAAATCCTGAAAAGACTAGGCCTCGGGAGCGGGCTTGCCTGATTTAGCGCTTTTGTTCTTTTTGTTCTTTTTCTGCTGCTTTTTTTTCTGCTTAAAGGCCCACAGCCCGCCCTTAACGACCCCCTTTTTTTCCAGCCCCAGCGCCCGGGTAAAACGATCCCGCAGCCGGTCGACTCTTTCCTCTTTACGCTGATTATCTTTAAGAAAGCGGACAGCGCTGATATCAACAACCTTATCTGTATCTGACACCTGTATTCACCTCCAGATATAAACAAGCAACGGCACGGTTTGCCAGCTTACCCCAGCCTGCTAAGCTGTCAAATCTTTCCCGCATCCCGACAGCATCCGCCCCAGGAACCAGAGCCCTATCCATGCCCGACCCTTACATTCTTCCATCCATACCTAAGCTTTCTATGCTTAACAAGTCCGCGCCAGACAGCCTGGCCGCCCTGCCGATAGATGCGCTGCTGCCCGAACTCTGCCAGGCACTACGCCAGCATTCCTGCTGTGTGCTGCAGGCGTCTCCCGGTGCCGGCAAGACCACTCGTGTGCCTCCTGCACTGCTGGATCAGCCCTGGCTAAATGGCCAGAAGATCCTGATGCTGGAACCGCGCCGTATCGCAGCCCGCAGCGCCGCCGGTTTTATGGCCCGCGAACGCGGCGAGCAACCCGGGGGGACGATCGGCTATCGCTCACGCCTGGATACCAAGGTCGGCCCCAACACCCGGATCGAGGTCGTCACCGAGGGAATCCTGACCCGGATGCTGCAATCTGATCCTGCGCTGGAAGGCATCGGCTGCGTTATTTTTGATGAATTTCATGAACGTAATCTTCAGGCGGATCTGGGGCTGGCGCTGCTGCTACAGTCACAACAGCTGCTGCGTGACGAGCTGCGCATCCTAATCATGTCGGCGACCCTGGAACCGCTGCCACTGCTCGAGCTGCTGGGTAAGGACTGCCCCATCATCAGCAGCGCCGGGCGCAGCTTTCCGGTTGAGACACACTATCTCGACGGCTCGCCCTCGCCCTTTGATCCCGAGCGAGTCGCCCGTGCCATCGAACAGGCGCTTCAGGGCGACGATGGTAGCCTGCTCTGCTTTCTGCCCGGCAGCGGCGAGATCCATCGCACCCTGCAGGCACTCAGGAAACGCTCCCTGCCCGGGACCCCGGAACTGATTCCGCTCTATGGTGGCCTATCGGCCCAGCAGCAGGATCTGGCCATCGCACCCAGCGCCGCGGGTCAGCGCAAGGTGGTACTGGCGACCTCCATCGCCGAGACCAGCCTGACCATCGACGGCATCAGCACCGTGGTCGATTGCGGCCTGATGCGCCTGCCCCGCTTCGATCCGCGTAGCGGTATGACCCGCCTCGAGACCCAGGTCGTCAGCGCCGCCTCGGCCGATCAGCGTCGCGGGCGCGCCGGCCGGTTGCGCCCCGGCCGCTGTTTCCGGCTCTGGTCCGGATCACTCCCGCTCAGCGCCCAGTCACCGGCCGAGATACTGCATGCCGACCTAGCCCCGCTGGTACTGGAGCTGGCGCACTGGGGCTGCAGCGCAGACGAGTTAAGCTGGCTCGATCCGCCACCACCCATCCATTTGCAACAGGCCCGGGAGCTGTTGCTGCAACTCGGCGCGCTGGATGCCTCTGGCGCACTCACGCCCAGCGGTAAGCAGTTGTCACAACTAGGCACGCATCCACGCCTGGGAACGATGATGCTGCACGCCAAACGCCTCGGCCTGGGCTGGCTGGGATGTCAGATCGCCGCGCTGCTGAGCGAACGCGATCCGCTCTCCAGTCGCGACCAGGGCGCCGATCTGCGGGCCCGCCTGCTGCAGCTGCAGCACGGTCGTAAAGAGCCACAGCTGCAACGCATCCGTGAGAGTGCCCGCCGCTGGAACCGGCAACTCCATACCGGCACCCAGCCCGGCCCTGACGACCCTTTTAACAGCACCGACAGTGCCGGGCTGCTGCTGGCGTTCGCCTTTCCTGACCGGATAGGGCAACGTCGCGGTGCTGACAGCCGCCAATACCTGCTCCGCAACGGCAAAGGCGCCGAGTTTCGTGACTATGATCGCCTCTGTGAATCCGCCTATCTGGTCTGCGCCGAACTCGACGGCCACGCCCGCAGCGCACGCATCTTTCTGGCCGCCGCGGTTGAGTTGGACCAGCTGCAGCAGCAGTTTACGGCCCAGCTGGTTCATAGAGACCAGATTGGCTGGAATACCAGCACCCAGTCGGTCCGCGGCCATCGCGAGTGCTGGCTGGGCAAGCTGCGCCTGCAGCACCACCCTATCAGTGAGCTGTCCGAGCAGCACTGTATCGACGGCCTGCTGGACGGCATCCGTCAACTCGGACTCGACTGCCTGCCCTGGAACGACAACAGTCGCCGCCAGCAGCAACGCCTGGCACTGATGCGCCATCTGGAAACCCGGCAGACCTGGCCCGACCTGTCCGACAGCACGCTGCTAGCTACCCTGGAGCAGTGGCTGACTCCCTATCTGAGCGGCCTCAAACGTCTAGCCCAACTCAAGCGCCTTAACCTGAGCGAGATTCTGAACAGTCGCCTGAGCTGGGAGCAGCAGCAACAGCTCGAACGCCAGCTACCGCTGAGCATCCAGGTACCCAGCGGCTCCAACATCCCCATCGATTACAGCAATCCGGAGCAGCCGGTATTGGCCGTGCGGTTGCAGGAGCTGTTTGGCTTACAACAGGGCCCCTCGCTGATCGATGGCAAGCTGCCCATAACCCTGCAGCTGTTATCACCGGCACGACGGCCGATCCAGGTCACCCAGGATCTGGCCAGCTTTTGGAATACGACCTACCCCCAGGTCTGCAAAGATTTAAGAGGCCGTTACCCCAAGCATTTTTGGCCAGAAAATCCTCGCGAGGCCGTTGCCACCAGCGGCACCAAGAAAGCCATGGCCCGGCAGCAGAAGAGCTGAGAGAGATGCTAAAATTACTCAAAAACACTGATCTGATTTTGATGTTCAACCGTATAAAGTTAAGGGATCGCATGCAGACTGGCAGTTTAAGGCTCCTGCAACAACGGCACATACCACGTCCCTGTGGGTCGGCTCCCACAACAGCACATCGCCGCTACATCAACCATAGCGAGTCAACAAATGTTTTCAATCTTTAAAAAAGATCCTGCAAAAAAATTAAATAAGCTTTATGGCATTAAACTCGAACAAGCCATGCAGGCACAAAGAACTGGTGATATACAAGGCTATTCTGATCTGACGGTTGAAGCCGACCTGCTCTATAAACAGATCCTAAAACTAGAGCAAGATTTAAATAAAAAATAGCACCTCAGTAGGCGGCGCACACAGCAGGTACCGCCGGCGAGAAAAATTTAGCGGCTCCGATTCAACGGGGGGAGTTCACCGAATTTTAACGCGTACTTTTGCAACAGTTCAGATTCGGTTACTCGAGGCTCTGAACTAGCAACAAATTCTAAGAAAAGGTTTTTATAGGGGAAAATTACCGATATTTCGTGATTCTGCTTGTACCTAAAGCCACACTCATGTGATTCAGAGGTGTAGCTTGGGGAAATACTATTTTTTAGCTCAGCGACTCTGCATATAAACGAATTCGCTTGCCCAATATACAAAACCCCTTCGTCGTCTCTGGCCAGTAAACGACTGACGGGGACTGGATTAGATTCTTGAACATTCAAACACTTGAGAACATATACGCCGCCGTCTTCACCGTGACTCTCGTTTATCTTGTGCCACACAGCTTCCGACGCGATGAAGAACTTATTCAATGACCGACTCCTTGGCGCTTCGCGATGCAATAAAAAAGTTGCGGTGTGGCTAACGTTGCAAACAGGCTGCGGCCAAAGAGAGCAAAAGACTGAGTGCTGTATATCCTTATTAGCATCCGGATCTCCCTAGTCAAAGCCTGTGATCGACATTACGGATAACGACTTGGCACGTCAGCCACCTGAGCTATCGAACTATACCGCATAAATAACACTAGGTGATATTTAATCAATTTTGATAATTAGCCAAATCAACAGCGAGGGCGGCTTGGATAAACCCTGTCACTGTGGCACAGACCGGCAGATAACGCGCAATCGCTACCTTTTACCCGTCCTGACAGGCGACCGGGAGGGGGGGGGATCGTCAAGAGACTGGTGGTCCTGCAGCTACGACCAAAGATCCTGCTACGCCCGACCCTGAAACTGTTATCATACCCATCTTAAGAGGAAGTAGAGGATGAACCGGTATGCTGTTCAAGCCATCCATATTCTGGGCCAGCTGTATTTTCCTGCTGCCCTGCCAGGCTTTTTCCGATCAAACCCAAGATCAGCCACGCCTGCAAGCGTCGCTTGCATCCCCACAAAAAGTCCCCATCAGCTGGATGTCGGAAGAGTACCCACCCTTTAACCACACCGATAGTCAGGGTCAAGCCCGTGGCCTGTCGGTGGAGATACTGGCTGCCATCTGGAAACAGGCCGGATTACCGAAACAGCCGATTGAGTTTTTACCCTGGGCGCGATCTTATACGCGGCTGCTGCGCACACCCGAGACCGCCCTATTTTCGATGACTTACACGCCTAAACGCGAACAACTGTTCCGCTTCGTCGGACCTATCGTCGCCACCCGTATAGTACTGCTGGCGCCACTTTCGGCGGGTCTGCATATTGCCGATGCCTCCGATATAGGTGCGCTACGTATCGGCGTAGTCAGGGATGATATAGGGGCGACACTGCTGTCTGATCTGGGCATTTCTGAGGACAGGATCGTCTACAGCAATCAGGCGGACAACCTCATTCAACTGCTCCACCGAGGGCGGGTGGATGCCATCGCCTACAGTCACGGCGTCGCGGTGTGGAACATGCGCCAGGCGGGTATAGATCCCCGATTGTATGAAAGTATCTTTACACTGCTGCAGGGAGAACTCGGCTTCGCCTTTCACGCCCAGACACCTGATCAGGTGATCGACCCTTTGCAGCACGCGCTGACGGCCATCGAGGAATCGGGGGAGGCCGACAGGATTCGTCAAAAGTACCTGGGGGATCAATAAAATCTACGAGGTGTGCCGAATAGATCAGAGTCACGTTCGACAGCCTGCGAGTGATAGGTAAAGGGATTGAGCGAAAGTTGAAGGGATTGATCAATGAGTGAAGTGATTACGCTTATTCTGGCGGCTGGGCGTTCGGGTATCGAGCTGGCGCTGTTTGTCTTGCTGCCGGTGATGATCGTCATGTTGACGCTGATGCGGCTTCTGGAAGCCTGGGGCGTGCTGGGGTGGATTGTACGGGGGATCGCCCCGCTGCTGCGTCCCTTTGGTATTCCCGGGCTCGGCATCTTCGCGATGCTGCAGGTATTGCTGGTGAGTTTTGCCGCACCCGTGGCGACCCTGGCGATTATGGACCGCTCCGGTGTCTCTTCCCGGCATATCGCGGCGACGCTAGCCATGGTGCTGGTGTTGGCCCAGGCGAATGTGGTCTTCCCGATGTCTGCCGTCGGCTTGGATGTGCTGACCACCTCTCTGGTCTCGCTAAGCTGTGGCGTGCTTGCCGCAGCCCTGTGTTATCACGGCTTTGGCCGTTCGCTCTCCAATGAAGAGCCCAAAGCCAGCGCCGATTTTAACGATGAAGGAACACCTCAGGGTGTGCTGGGGATCATCTCCCGTGCAGGCAAGGACGCCTTCGAGATCTCTATAGGGGCCTTGCCGATGCTGGTCCTGGCGCTGGTCGTGGTGTACAGCCTGAGGGCGCTCGGAGCCATAGCGTCACTCGAAGAGGTGCTGGCCCCCCTGTTCGCCCAGGTCGATTTACCCAGCGAGGTGTTACTACCGATTATCACCAAGTTTATCGCCGGTGGGACGGCAATGATGGGTGTCACCGTGGATGCGGTTCAGCAGGGACTCATCACCTCGACGGAGCTTAACCGGTTAGCGGGCCTGCTGATCCATACGTTCGATCTGGCTGGAATCGCCGTGCTGATCTCCGCCGGAAGGCGGGTGGCTGCCGTGCTGCGACCCGCGCTGCTGGCCGCCCTGGTAGCGCTGGTGGTCAGGACCCTGGTGCACCTGCTGTTGTATTGAGTGCCCGCAGCCCCGTCGGACTACTTTCTACCCACAAAATGCCGACCTACAAGGGGCCCTGTGGTTCGATTTGAGATTCTCTCTGTCTTGTCCACAAACCTCCGCCATACAGATCGGCCTGACATTTAACTCCACACAGGTCCATCAGCCGCAGCGTTGTTGGTGTATAATTTTCCGTCGCGACAGTAATCGGAAAACCGGTCGTGCCATCCTCTGCTGTCCGGGCTTTGATCTGAGCCATACCGCTTCCATGATGTTAAGAGAACCGCCAGCAATGCCTGATACAACCGCCGCCGCCTCAACACCCGCCTCAACGCCAGCAACCACGCGGCCTGCGATCGATCGAACCTTCTGCGTGGCGCCCATGCTGGACTGGACCGATAGGCATTGCCGTTATTTTCATCGCTTGTTAACCCAGCGTGCGCTGCTGTATACCGAGATGATCACCACGGGTGCGATTCTGCACGGTAATACCGAGCGGTTGCTGCAGTTTAATCCCGCTGAACACCCGGTTGCGCTGCAACTGGGGGGCAGCGATCCGGCAGCGCTAGCCGAATGCGCCCGACACGCCGAGCAGTGGGGTTATGACGAGGTTAACCTGAATATTGGTTGCCCCAGCGACCGAGTCCAGAACGGCATGTTCGGTGCTTGTCTGATGGCTGATCCGCAGCGGGTCGCGGATGCTGTCACCGCGATGCGGCAGGCGGTTTCGATCCCGATAACGGTCAAGCATCGGATCGGCATCGACGATCAGGACAGTTATCAGTTCCTGTGCCGCTTTATCGATAGCGTCGCTGCGGCAGGGTGCGATACCTTTATCGTCCACGCCCGCAAAGCGATCTTAAAGGGTCTGAGCCCTAAGCAGAACCGAGATATTCCACCTCTCGATTACGAGCGGGTCTACCGCCTCAAGCAGGACTACCCGCAGCTTGAGATCATCATCAATGGAGGCATCAAGACACTGGATGATTGCCAGCAGCACCTGCAACAACTCGATGGGGTGATGATCGGTCGCGAGGCCTATCAGAATCCGTTGCTGCTTGCAGAGGTCGATCAGGCGCTTTATGGCGGCGATTCGGTTGATCTGGATCGAATGCTAATGAGCCTCTGTCTTTACTGTGAGCAGCAACTGGCTCAGGGGGCACAGCTGGGCTGGATCACCCGCCACGTACTGGGGCTTTACCAGGGCCAACCCGGCGCGCGCCGTTTTCGTCGCTTTATCAGCGAAAATGCGTTCCGTAGTGATGCAGATGTCGATATCCTTAAGCAAGCCCTGGCGCTGGTAAAGCCTGAGCTGTTCGCCGCCTGATCGCGGCACTAACAACCGAATTCTATCCAGCCAGAAGTGAGAAGGGAATGTCTAACCTACTTGAACAGCTCAAAACGATGACCACTGTGGTGGCCGATACTGGCGAATTTGCGGCGATAGAACGCTACACACCTCAGGACGCAACCACCAACCCCTCATTGATTCTCAAGGCGGCACAACAGCCCGAGTACCAGTATCTGCTCGATGATGCGCGCTCCTGGGTACTGCGCCAAAACCTGAATAAAGCCCGTACCCTAGCCCTGATGGCTGACAAGCTGGCCGTCGGCTTTGGCGAGCAGATCCTCAGGGTCATCCCGGGCCGCATCTCCACCGAGGTCGACGCCCGGTTGTCATTCGATACTCAGGCCACCGTCGAACGTGCCCGTGGTCTGGTCCATCTCTACAAAGAGGCGGGCATCGGCAAAGAGCGGATTCTGATCAAGATCGCGGCGACCTGGGAAGGGATTCAGGCGGCACATCAACTTGAGATGGAGGGGATCAACTGCAACCTGACGCTGTTATTCGGCTTCTCTCAGGCAGCAGCCTGTGCCCAGGCCGGCGTTTATCTGGTCTCGCCGTTCGTCGGTCGGATCCTCGACTGGCATAAAAAATCGACCGGTCGTATCGACTACCCGGCCGTAGAAGACCCCGGAGTAGTCTCGGTATCCAAGATCTACGACTACTACAAGCAGCACGGTTATAAGACGGTCGTAATGGGCGCAAGCTTTCGCAATAGCGGTGAAATCTTACAGTTGGCGGGTTGTGATCGCCTCACTATCAGCCCGGCACTGCTGGATGAACTGGCCTCTTCCGAAGGCACGCTGGAGCGCAAACTCGATGCTAAGGTTGTTATCCAGCCTCAGCCGAAGCTCAGCCTGAACGAGTCTCAGTTCCGCTGGATGATGAACGAAGATGCGATGGCGACCGAGAAACTAGCCGAGGGAATCCGCAACTTTACCGCCGATCAACTCAAGCTCGACAAGATACTGCAAGCCTGAGCGGCCGACCCACAGGGACGTGTTTCTTTTGTGGGTTCGCCGTTAAACGCTCCTGCATGGACGGCACTAGCTACATATATGGACCCATCCCTGTAGCGCGGGCTTCAGCCTGACGATGTCAGCGCCCTGCCCGCCTCCTAGAGCACGTACCAGAGCAGCGCAGGAAGCGCCGCGAAGCCCATAAAGGTCGAGACTATCACCAGCCCTGCAACCTCTTCCGGCCGCTGACCATAACGCTGCGCGAACAGATAGCAGAATATGGCGGCTGGCATCGCGCACTGCAAGATCACGACACCCGCCGCAGGACCGCTCAGCCCCAGCATCCAGACGATCCCCAGGCCGACACCAAAACCCATCCCCAATCGCAGGGTCGACAGACCCAGGGCGACCTTCAGGCTCGCCAGTTTCAGACTGGCCAAGGAAACACCCAGCGTGAACAGCATCAGCGGAATGGTCAGATCACCGATCAGTTTTGTGGTATTAAACAGCCATACCGGCACCGCAACGTCACTGAAGAGAAAGAGCGAGGCACAGACTGTTGCCGGAATAATCGGCATCTTTAACAGCGCCCTTGGGGAGAAACTACCGGAGACGAACGCGACTCCCACGGTCATCTGCAACACCACATAGACGGTAAAAAAGGCGATCGCCAACGCGAGCCCCTCTTCGCCAAAGGCCAGCATACACAGGGGCAAGCCGACGTTGCCGACATTCGGCCAGCTCAGGGCCTGTAAAAAAGCGCGCTGCGGCAACTTGAATACCGCCAGCACCGCGCCACCCAGCAACACAAACGCCAGATTGGCGATCAGGGCAGCCAGTCCCATATCCCAGAGAATAACCAGATCCAGCTCGACGTTTGCCAGGGCGTAAAACACCAGGCAGGGGGTGCCAAAATAGGTCACGATGGCGGTCACCAGCGAGGTATCAAAGGCTTTTCCGCTTTTCGACCAGCCGTAACCGATCCCAACACAGATAAAAACAGGTGCCAGAATTGAAAAAATGACTGAAAACATGTTGGGGCCTTAAGCAGAATGGAATAAGCGAGATGAAATCCGGGATGCGCAAAATTGATCGCGACAGATGACAGCATCCGACACCCTTAGGCTGTAGAACCTATAGCCGAGAATAACGAGACGAAGGCCGCAGCCCTTTGCATACAGGCGCACAGTCTATTAAAAACAGAGATATAATCGGCGCAGTTTAGCACTGATGCTGTTTCGAGCACTCAATCCAGGTTGGGCAATGGAGTTTTAGAGATGTGGATCCTGTTTACCCTGCTGGCAGCGTTTATGCAGGCATGGCGCAATGCCTGTCAAAGCCGCCTCAGTAAGGATGTGAAGGTGGCGGGGGTGACTCTCGCCCGTTTTTTATGGGCCGGCCCCATAGCCATCGCCTATCTATCCGGCCTCTATGGTTGGCATAACCCCGGTATTCCTGAGTTTAGCCAGGAGTTTGTGCTCTTTGTGCTGGGGGCTTCCGCCATGCAGATCCTGGCGACAGCGCTGATGGTCAACCTGTTCAAGCGCCAGAACTTTGCCGTAGGCGCAGGTCTCGCTAAGAGCGAGGCCGTCGTCGCTGCGGTCCTCGGGGTCTGCTTCTTTGGCACCTCGCTGTCACTGCTGGGCTGGGCAGGGGTGCTCGTCGGCACCCTGGCCGTATTCATGATGAGCAGCGAGCAGGGATTCAGGAGCCTGTCACTGCCAACCCTGGCACTGGGGATCGGGTGTGGCAGTTCATTTGCGCTGACATCGCTATGGGTCCGCGAAGCCAGTCTGAGCCTGGACGTGCCTTCCCCCTATAGCGCGGCCTGGGTACTGGTGTTCGTGCTGGGGATACAGACTCTGGTGCTACTGGCGTATTTAGGGGTCAGAGACTCGGACACGCTCAGGGCGTTGTGGCGACGCCCAGCATTGACCTTTGCCACCAGCGCCACCAGTTGTATCGGCTCTATCGGCTGGTTCAGCGCCATGTCACTGCAAACGGTGCCTCAGGTGAAGACTCTCGGTCAGATCGAGGTGTTCTTTACCCTGCTGGTCGCCACGTTCTGGCTTAAAGACAGAGTACGCATTAAAGATATGCTGTCTTTAGTGCTTATCGCGGTGGCGGCCATCCTGGTGATGTGGAGCTAGCCTGTCGGACTTGACCAGTCGTAGCGAGGGGCCTCTTGATTTAGGTAAAAACAGACACCTAGTCCGCAACCTTGACCAGTTGCGCAGTTACCTGTCGCAACGGTTCTCCGCTTTGCAAGCGCCGGTATTCGAGTAACAGCCCCTGCTCATTAAGGGTACGGTTATAGATCTGCATCTGATAGCCACCCTCAGCTGTAATCGTCAACGAGTGCACCGTCAGGGTGCTATCTTTAATCCTGGCCCAGACATAGGGATCTCCCTTCAACGGATCCAGGCTGATTTGTCCGCCAAAGACATTCGTACGCATCGCCGATGAATAGATATGTTCACGCGGACTAGGCACAAACCTGACCTCGTAATCCTTGCGTTGCATAGTCTTGTGCTTATGACTCACCGTAGCCCAGGCGATAAAAAATCCTCCGGCAGATGTCGGGCCGATGGTCACGCTCAGATCCCGTTCGACCTCAGCGTCGCTCATTCCGTGACCGATATACTGACCATAGAACGCATTAACAGGCAAAGCCTGGGCCACAGCCACACTGCAGCCAGACCACAACAGTAACGCTATCCACAGCTGTGCTTTGCCTCTTAACATTTCTATCACTCTGCTCTGTACTAAACTGTAGGGTTTGATTTTAAGCTTATTAACTGTTTACAACCTTTATGAGATATTAGATATTAGCTATAAGTCATTTAAAATCAGGCGATGGATTGCACCTCTATAGTATCAAGGATAGCATCGAAGAAGGTTACCAATTATCGAGAGTCAGAGTCACCTGCCGCTGTTAGAGGTGCGACAACTGGCCGTGGAATTTAAACTCCATGGCGTTGCCATACCCGCCATCAGTGACCTCTCCTTCAGTTTACGCCCGGGCACAACCCTGGCGCTGGTGGGCGAATCCGGTTCCGGAAAGACGGTGTGCTCCCAGGCTATACTTGGCATCCTGCCCCGCACCGCACGCATTACTAAGGGCGAGATTCTCTTTACCCGGCCGGGCCACGAAACTGTCGATATCGCCGGCCTGAATCCGGACACAGCCGTCATGCGGCAGATTTGCGGTGATCAGATCTCGATAATTTTTCAAGAACCGATGGTGTCGCTATCGACGATGCATACGATCGGCAATCAGATTATGGAGGGGATGCTGTTACACCGGCGTTGCGGCATAAAAGAAGCTACCCGTGCCACCCTGGATATGCTCAAACTCGTGGGCTTTCCCGACCCCAAGCGCGCCATCAAGCGCTACCCCTTCGAGCTTTCCGGCGGCATGCGCCAGCGCGCTATGATCGCCATGGCATTGATCTGCCGCCCCGCACTGCTAATCGCCGACGAACCCACCACGGCACTGGATGTCACCGTGCAGGCCCAGATTCTCCAGCTGATAAAGTCATTACAGAAGGAGTTGGATATGGCGGTACTGCTGATCACCCATGATCTGGGAGTCGTCGCCAATATGGCCGACGATGTGGTGGTGATGTACCATGGCGAAGTGATGGAGCGAGGCCCGGCCAAAGCACTCTTTAACGCGCCCAAACATCCGTATCTCAAGGCACTCTTTGGCGCAGTACCGCACTTTGATATGAATGCGGGTGAGCGGTTACAGCCGATCAGGGAACTCAATCCCAATACAGAGCAGTTTCATCATCAGCGCACGCCCTGGACCGAGGCGCAAAAACAGGTAGGCCCTCACCTGAGCATCAGCAACCTGAGCAAAACGTTCAGTGACCGCAAGAGCAACTGGTTTTCCCGTGCCGAGATCAGTCACAATTACGCGGTGCGCGATGTCAGCCTGGATATTCAGTGCGGCGAATCTTTCGGACTGGTCGGTGAGAGCGGTTGCGGCAAGACGACCCTGAGCAAGTTGCTGATGCGCGCGTTCGATCCCGACAGCGGCCAGGTCATCTACAACGACAGGGGCAGGATGATCGACCTGCTCAAACTTCAGGGTAAAGACCTGCGGGCTTTTCGCCCCAAGATGCGGATCCTGTTCCAGGACCCTTTCAGCTCACTCAACCCGCGAATGACCGTACTTAACATCTTGCTCGAACCGATGATCATCAGCGGCGAGGGGAGCGCGGCGTCAAGACTGGAGTGGGCCAAGGAGCTGATGGGACTGGTCGGCTTAGATCCGCGCTTTCTCAATCGCTACCCGCACAGCTTTTCCGGCGGCCAGCGACAACGCATCAGCATCGCCCGCTCGCTGGCGCTGGATCCTGAACTGCTGATCTTCGACGAACCGGTCTCGGCGCTAGATGTGTCGGTTCAGGCGCAAATTCTGAACCTGCTTAAGGATCTACAACGCGAACTGGGGCTGACCTATCTGTTTATTTCCCACAATCTGGCCGTGGTCGATTACATCGCCGACCGAATCGCCGTGATGTGCCGCGGCCAGCTGGTCGAAGTCGGTCTGCGCGAGCAGATTTTCCGTAACCCGCTGCACCCCTATACCAAAGCCCTGCTTGCCGCTGTCCCCTACCCTGACCTGGCACGGCCGCTGGATTTCGAGTTGCTTCAATCCGGCCGCCACGACCAACCAGCACTCTGGCCCGCACCCTATACGGAAACGGGCGCAGCGCTCGAACTGCTCGAAGCCGAGCCCGGTCACTATGTCCGTCGCCTTCCGGTAACACTGCTCGAACCGGGCCTGCTGTCATGATGGTGGCCTACGCGGTCATAACCGTATTACTGCTGAGCCTGAGCGGCCATGGTGTTGCCCGGGAACTCAAAGAAACGCCACTGCTGGCCTCAAAGGTGAGCGCAGGGACCCTCGCGCCGATCGCGCAGCGGCTACCGGACACACCCTACCTGGATCGATTCGCCGATGCTGAGCAGCAACCCGGTGTACCAGGCGGTAGCATCAGCCTGCTGATGGGAAAATCTAAAGATATCAGACAGATGGTGGTGTACGGTTATGCCCGGCTAGTCGGATTTACCAGCGCCCTGGAGTTGGAGGCCGACCTGCTGCTCAAATACGAGGTACAGGAGGGGCGTATCTTTACCTTCCACCTGCGCCCGGGCCACCGCTGGTCAGATGGACACCTCTTTACCAGCGAAGATTTCCGCTACTACTGGGAAGATGTCATCAACAACCCTCAACTGTATCCCTTTGGCCCCCCCAGAGCGTTGCAGGTGGAGGGCAAGCTGCCCAAATTTGAAGTCCTCGATAAGCATACCCTGCGCTACAGTTGGGAGCAGCCCAATCCAGACTTCCTGCTCAGCCTAGCCGGCCCCAGCCCACTGTATATCTATCGTCCGGCGCATTACATGAAGCAATTCCACGCCGGCTTTGCCGATCCCAAGACTCTAGAGATGCTGGTTAAAGAGGCTAACACCAAGCAAAAAGTCTGGTCGGCACTGCATCAGCGTAAAGATCATCAATACAAGTCAGACAACCCGGAGTTACCCACGCTGCAACCCTGGATGCCAATGACGGCGCCACCGGCTGAACGGTTCCAATTTGTGCGTAACCCCTACTACCACCGCATCGATTCCCAGGGCTATCAACTACCCTATCTGGACGAGGTGCTCATCAATGTGGCCAGCAGCCGTCTGGTAGCGGCCAAGACCGGCTCGGGCGAATCCGACCTCCAGGGTCGCTATCTGAACATGAGCAACTACACCTTTCTCCATGAAAATGCAGAGCGTAATCAGGTCGATGTTCACCTGTGGCGAACCACGCGCGGTTCGCAGCTGGCGCTTTATCCCAACCTGAATGCGAAAGATCCGGTGTGGCGCGCGCTGTTCCGACAGGCCGATTTCCGCCGGGCGCTGTCACTGGCGGTCAACCGCCATGAGATTAATCAGGTCATCTACTTTGGCCTGGCACTTGAAGGCGCCGACAGCCTGCTGCCGGAATCGCCGCTGTACAAGCCCAGCTACCGCAACCTCTGGGCCGACTACAACCCCGCAGAGGCCAATCGAATGCTGGACGCTCTGGGCCTGACCCGGCGTGATGAGAGCGGGGTCAGGCTACTCGCCGATGGCCGGCCGATGGAACTGGTCATCCAATCGGCCGGCGAGAGCACCGAGGAGACCGATATTCTGGAGCTGATCCGCGATAGCTGGATGGAAATCGGCTTCAAGATTCACACTAAGACGACCGACCGCGAGGTGTTCCGTAACCGGGTATATTCAGGCGATGCACTGATGTCGGTCTGGACCGGGCTGCCCAACGCCATCCCCTCTGCGAGCATGAGTCCGGCCCAGCTGGCACCCACGTCACAACAGCAACTGCAATGGTCACAATGGGGCAAGTATTATGAGACCGGCATCGGCGAGGCGCCCGATCTGCCTGCTGCCCGACAACTGCTGGCGCTCAATCAACAATGGCGCGGGGCGACCGAGCACCGGCAGCGTTATGCAATCTGGCAGCAGATGCTCGAGCTCTATTCCAATAATGTCTTCAGTATCGGCACCGTGGCCCGGGCGCTGCAACCCATCGTCGTACGCCGCAATCTGCGCAATGTGCCCACCGAAGGCTTATGGAACTGGGAACCCAACGCCTACTTCGGGGTCTACCGGCTCGACCGGCTATGGCTTGATCAGAGTGCGGCAGCAACGGCCGCGCTGACAGCAGGGGAACACTGATGGCACGTTATATCCTTAACCGTGTACTGCTGATGATCCCGACTCTGATACTGATCAGTTTTATTATCTTCGTCATCATCCAACTCCCCCCCGGTGACTATCTCGAGAGCTATATTTCCGAACTGCAAAGCCAGGGGGAGACTGTAGACCTGCTACAGATCGAGATGCTGCGCCAACGCTACGGCCTCGACGAACCCTTTTTGATCCAATATTTCACCTGGTCAACCGGCATGCTTCACGGAGACTTCGGCTACTCCTTTGAATACGGCCTGCCGGTCAACGAGGTGGTCGGCGACCGACTGTTCCTGACCATGGTCATCTCGATCTTAACCATCATGTTCACCTGGATCGTCGCCTTTCCAATCGGAATGTACTCGGCCACCCATAAGTACAGCTGGAGCGATTATAGCCTGACTTTTCTCGGTTTTATGGGATTGGCGACACCCAACTTCCTGCTCGCACTGGTGATGCTGTACTTTGCCAATGTCACCTTCGGCACCTCCATCGGCGGGCTGATGGCCGCCGAGTACGTCAACCAACCCTGGAGCTGGGATAAGCTGATGTCGGTGCTCGAACATCTGTGGATTCCGGTGGTGGTGATCGGCACCTCCGGTACGGCGGGGATGATCCGACGTCTGCGAGCCAACCTGCTCGACGAACTGCACAAACCCTATGTCGTGACAGCGCGGGCCAAAGGCGTGCCCCCGTTCCGGCTGCTGGTTAAATATCCGCTCCGAGTCTCGCTCAACTTCTTTGTCTCCGATATCGGTAATATGCTGCCCAGCATCATCTCCGGTGCCGAGATCGTCGCGGTGGTGATGTCGCTGCCGACCACAGGCCCCATCCTGATTGCAGCGCTGCAGAGTCAGGATATGTATCTGGCGGGATCCTTCCTGATGTTCCTGGCTATTTTGACAGTGGTCGGGGTACTGATATCCGATCTGGCACTGGCACTACTCGACCCCAGGATTCGCTTGTACGGGAAACCAGGCTGATGCCAGATAATATGACTGCTCGGGCGTTGCGAGAACTGCGAGAACTGCGAGAACGATTTATGATCGGCCGTTTGTACAGGAAGCCAAACTGATGCCTGATAATCTGACCGGCCAGGTTTTAAGGGAACACTGGGTTAATAAGCGTCCGTTCGATCCTCAGAGTATCGCGGCAATCTCTCCAGAGCAGGAGAAATACTATTTCGCCTCCCAGTGGCAACTGATCTGGTGGCGTTTCAAGCGCCACCGTCTGGCACTGATCTGCGGCATCTTCTTACTGCTGATGTATGCCTCGATCCTGATCAGCGAATTCATAGCGCCCTATGGACTCCCGACCCGGCATACCGATTTTATCTATTCACCGCCGCAGCCGGTGCATCTTGTCCATGAGGGTGAGTTTATCGGACCCTTTGTGTATGGCTGGAGCCATACGCTGAACATGACCAAACTGCTGCGCGAATACAGCGAAGAACCCAGCCAGGTCTATCCGCTGGAATTTTTCTGCACCGGGGATTCCTATCAGTTCTGGGGGCTGTGGCAGAGCGATCGCCATCTGTTTTGCGCGCCCGAGGGCGCGACCCTGTTTATTCTCGGCACTGACCGTCTCGGGCGCGACCTGCTGTCGCGTATTACCTATGGCGCCAGGATCTCGCTGACCATCGGCCTGATCGGCATCCTGGTCAGCTTTACCCTGGGGATAACCATCGGTGGACTGGCGGGTTACTACGGTGGCTGGGTCGATTCGGTGGTGCAGCGGCTCACCGAAGTGATCCAGTCGTTTCCGCAGCTACCGTTATGGATGGCGTTGTCGGCCATACTGCCGGTCACCTGGGGGCCACTGTGGGTATTCTTCGGCATCACCCTGATCCTGGCGCTACTCGACTGGACCGGACTGGCGCGAGCGGTCCGCTCCAAGCTGCTGTCACTACGTGAGGAGGACTACTGCCTGGCTGCACAGCTCATGGGGGCCAAGCCGCGCCGAATAATCGGTCGTCACCTGCTGCCAGGGCTGTTCAGCCATCTAATTGCCTCCGTTACGCTGTCGATACCGGCGATGATTCTGGGTGAAACGGCGTTGAGCTTTCTTGGATTAGGGCTCCGTCCGCCGATTACCAGCTGGGGGGTATTACTCAATGAAGCCCAGAACATTAACGTAGTGGCGATCTACCCCTGGCTGATGTTTCCGGTGCTGCCGGTCATCATCATCATTCTGGCGTTTAACTTCTTTGGCGATGGGCTGCGCGATGCAGCGGACCCTTATTGATGAAAAGGGGTGTGTCGTTTTCTGTGGGTTAGGCTTCAGCCTGACGCAGTTCATAGGCTGGGATGCAATCCCAGCAGCTATTCCCAGCAGCACCCCTTTTCACACGGCTCTCTAAACATTAAGCATCCGTCGTCAGCAGTCGAATTCCTTCGGCTTCGATCGTTATCTTGCGCTGTTTATAGAGGGCGCCGATCGCCATCTTGAATTTCTTCTTGCTGACGCCAAACAGTCGGGTGATCTGCTCGGGGCTGGAGCGGTCGGACAGGGCCAGAAAACCACCCTCATGCTCCAGCCGCTGTAAAATCTGCTCCGTTAGATTACCGACCGGCGCATATCCGGGTTCTTCAAGCAGGAGATCGATCTTGCCGTCTTCGCGTTGCTGCTTGATAAAGCCATGCAACGGCTGCCCGTAGCGCAACGGTTGGAAGAGATCGGGATGGTGAATCAGGCCCCAGTGCGTCTGATTGATAATCGCCTTGTAACCCAGGTCGGTCCGTTCGGCGATCAGCAGTTCCACCTTCTGGTGGCGACGGTAACGGGGTGGTTGCACGTCGAGATACTTATCCAGCTTAGTCGTTGCCGCCAGGCGGTTGGTGTTATCCAGATAGGCGCGGACCAGATAACGCTTACCCTCTTCTGCAGGATGACGCTGTTCGCTGAAAGGCAATAACAGATCCTTGGGTAAGCCCCAATCCAGAAAGGCACCTACAGGGCTAAGCTCGGCGACCCTGAGGCAGCCGATTTGACCCACCATCAGTTTCGGGGTTTCGGTAGTAGCGATCAGTTGATCTTCTGAATCGAGATAGACGAATACCTCGACGAGGTCGCCATCCTGGCAATTATCAGGCACATAGCGTTGTGGTAACAGGATGGTGCCAAACACTCCCCCATCGAGGAACGCGCCCGGATCACGCCGGCGAAGAACCTGCAGTGTGTTTAGCTGACCGATGGCGATCACCGGAGTATCGACTGATTGAGGCATAGCAGTTTCGAATCCACCAAAAAAAGAACGCAGTGTAACATGTCCCAGGAGGCTGGCCGAGAATAGCGCGCGGACTTCTAGTCGCCAGACTCCTGTAACTGGCCATGCTTTAGGGTGAGTACCCGATCAAAACCGGGCGCCAGATCGGCTCTTGCGGTGAGCATCACCAACCCCCGCCCCTGCTGCGCGCGAAAGATATTATCGAGCAAGCGTCGCTCAGCATCAGGATCGAGCCCCGACAACGCATCACTGAGTATCAGCACATCGGGCTGCTTAATAAGAGCGCGCGCCACCGCCAGCTTCTGCCGCTGCGCCAATGACATTCGGGAACCCGAGGTACCTACCTCAAATTCCAGTCCCACATGACGCACATCCTGCCCCAAGCCCAATTCATCGACAACGCGATAAATCAACTCTGTCACCCGCTCTTTAGCCAATGCCTTGCCATACACCAGACGTCCAAACAGCATATTATCCAGCAGACTCAGACCATGATCAAAACGCGTCACATCAAAAAAGTTGATCTCAAGCGCAGGAGAGGGGTCGGCAGAGATCCGTTTCGCCAGGGCAAAGCGGGCCTGGACAATGCGCTGCTGCATCGTGACATCGACCAACCCCAGACGATGCTGCGCAGGGCAGAGCCGAAACGTCAAGGCTATAAACTTAGAACAACTCACCTTGTCGCTAAAATCGAGCTTGTTTGCAGCAGTCTTTTTCAACAACTTCCGATACGCTGGCAGGTCCTCGGCACGGATAAAGCTAAACCGGTCAAACAGATCACTGTGCTCATCCACATCCGAAAACAGATCCACCATGATCTCGGTTAGCTTGCGACCCATCACCACAAAGTCTTCAAACAGGCCCATCTCCCGCAGAAAATCCAGGGCGATGGGGCTGCTCGATTCATCCTCGATATTAACCTTGCCCGGGGTTGACCCGAAAAGGATATTCTCAAAGACGGTCAGATTAGAGTTGTAGTGCTGCCACTCCAGAGGCTCCACCAGACCCTCAAACTCGGCTTCAGATAACTGCTGTTGAATAAGACAGCGGGCCTCCAGGACCTTGCCCACCAGATCGCTGCAGCAATCCTCTTTCAGCTGACCCGAAAGCCCTAGCTGAAAGAGTTCCAGCTCGAGATCGGCGCTGGTTATCGCCTCGTCTATCCGCTGCCGCAATGCCTCGGCGTCTTCTAATCCCAGTCGCTTAAAATCGATCCAGGTGCCCTCAGGATCATCCTCACTGTTGCCTGACTGCTGCGCATAGCGTAATCGCTTATTGCGTCGTTGTTGTTGCCCTTCAGTCAGCGCATCCTCAGGTTGCATCCGGCGCCGCAGCGGGTAGAGTAAATTATCGCGGATAGTGCCACTGAACAGATGGATACCCGCAGAAACGTAAGCCAGATGCAGACCTATGGACGACTCTGGCAACCGGGACATGTCGGCACCGGCAAAGGTCAGGCTGCCCCGGGTCGGCGTTAACAAGCGTACCAGGAGTTCGCCCAGCTCTTCCCGGCCACTGCCCTCATAACCCACAATCATCGTATGCTGGCGTGGGTCCAACTGTACGCTGAGCCGCTCCAACCGACTTCCGCTCTCGTCATTTTCATAACCGACCCGGTTAAACTGCCACCCCCCCTTGTCGAGATCCAGGCTCAGCTCAGGGAGATCCTGCAGTCCCGGGTCAAGCATCCCCTCGACCTGAAACATCTCTAGCACCTGGTCATACTTGATCCGCACATCCTCTTTGGTCTCGTAATACTTGAGCAGCTCTTTCCAGGGCGCATTTAAATCTTTATAGGCGGCTAACACCGCCACCATAGCCCCGAGCGACAACTCGCCTTGAATCACGTAATAACCGCCGGCACTGTAGAAAAAAAAGGGCGTTATCTGCGCCAGAAAATTGTTAATGAATTTGATAAAGAATTTTTTCTTATAAATCTCAAAGCGGATTTCGAATATTGCGCCTAACCGTGAACTGGCCTTAGCCCGTTCAAAATGAGAGGTATCATTAACATGTATCTCCCGTATCCCGGCGATGCTCTCACCGATCCGATCACTGAACTTACGCACCTCCAGGATCCGTTTTTTATTCAGTGCGTTTATCCGCCGTTGCAGCTTTGGAATCAGATACAGTTGAAAAGGATACAATGCCGTCGCCGCTAAACCGAGCATAGGATCCTGGTTAAAGATAAAAAACAGGTAGGTCAGCAGCATCCCCCCTTGAAAGGCCGGGAGTGCGAAGGCTTCGCCGACAAAGCCGCCGATACGTTCGGTTTCGGCGATGATCACCGGAATTACCTCGCCCTGCGACAGGTGTTTGAAACGCGGCAGCGGAAACCGCAACACCCGACAATAGAGTTCATAGCGTAGTCGCCGCAACATACGTTCGCCGAGCACCCCACGATAGACATTGAGCACGTATTTGATCGCGCCATTGACCAAAACCAGGCCTAAAAATAGGCCACAGAGTACGAACAGGTAACGCACCTGATCCATCGGCCAGCCAAAGAGTTCGGTGGGAACATTAACCCCGCCGATGGCATTATTGATGATCAGCTTAGGGACTTCTAGCGAGTAATACACAAACGGGAACGAGAACAGCGTCAACAGCAGAATCAACAGCTGATCTTTTTTCGTATGCCGCAGAACAAAACGAAATATGGATGAATCCATCAACTCTCGTACCTCTGTGGTTAACCGTTCTTTGCTGCAAGCAGCCAACCTGCCCGTTTGAACTCAGTGCACGCGAACGACCGCCCCTGAACAGGCAGAAGCTTAGACCCGCGCGACGCTGTGTTATAGTCTACCGCCTTATTAACCCACAGGAGCACCCCAATTGTCTGCCATAGTCGCACTGATTCTTAAGGGTTACCCGCGTTTATCAGAAACTTTTATCGCTCAGGAGATTCTTGAGCTGGAAAAACGCGGACTCCGGCTGTTAATTGTATCCCTGCGCCACCCGACCGATAGCGGCAGTCATCCGATTCATGCGGAGATCCAGGCACCGGTGCTCTATCTACCCGAATATCTGCATCAACAGCCTCTGCGCGTCTTCAAAGGGCTACTGAGCGCGATCAGACAACCCGGCTTTCCCCAAGCGCTACGCGGCTGGTTCCGCGACCTGCGCCGTGACCCCAGCCGTAGCCGGATCCGCCGCTTTGGTCAGGCTCTGGTGCTTAGCCGCGAATTGCCAGACAGTATTCGTCATCTCTACGCCCACTTTATCCACACCCCGGCGTCGGTCACCCGTTATTGCGCCCAGATTAACCAACTTCCCTGGAGCGCGTCGGCCCACGCCAAGGATATCTGGACCCTGCCCGACTGGGAGGCGCGCGAAAAACTCGACGACCTTGACTGGCTGGTGACCTGTACCCGCGCCAACAGCGAACATCTGAAAAATCTGAGCAGCTATCCAGAACGGGTCGAACTGGTTTACCACGGCCTCGATTTTAGCCGTTTCCCGGCACCGGCTGAACCTTCGAACAGCGAACAGCCCGAATTTGACAGCCACCCGCGTCCGGTACGCTTGATCTCGGTCGGCCGCGCCGTAGAGAAGAAGGGCTACAACCACCTGCTCGATGCCCTGGCCCTGCTCCCCGCCGAACTCCGCTGGCAGTTTACCCATATCGGCGGCGGGCCGCTGCTCGACGACCTTAAAGCCCAGGCGCAGCGCCTGGGCCTGAGTCAGCGTATCCAGTGGCTGGGTGCCCTGCCCCAGCAGCAGGTGTTGGATCAGTATCGCCACTCCGACCTGTTCGTGCTGGCCAGTCAGATCACTAGCGACGGCGATCGCGACGGCCTGCCCAATGTGCTGATGGAAGCCCAGAGTCAGAAACTTTGCTGTGTTGCGACTGACATCTCTGGAATCCCTGAACTGATCAATACGGGCCAAACCGGAATATTGGTACCGCAGCGAGATGTGGCTGCGCTCAGTCAAGCGTTAGAGCAGCTTATCACTCAGCCACAACTACGCCAGCAACTGGCTGAGGCCGGCTACGAACGGGTCACTCAGCAGTTTTCGGTAACCCGGGGAATTGACAGGCTGATGGAAAAATTTGCTGATGTTACCGACCGCATCTGACCCGGCGGGAGCGGCCGTGGCCTTCTATGCTCCGCTCAAGTCTCCCACTCACCCGACCCCGTCGGGAGACCGCTTACTGGCACGGTTACTGCTGCAGGCACTCAAACAGGCAGGGTTCTCCCCCCAGCTCGCCTCCCGCTTTCGCAGCTGGGACGGCCGTGGTGACCCCGACCGTCAACAACGCCTTAAACGCGTCGCCCAACGACTGGCACAGCGGCTGATTCACCGCTACCAACAGCTTCCCCCCGCCCAGCGACCCCGGCTCTGGGTGACCTATCATCTGTACCATAAGGCACCCGACTGGATCGGCCCCCCGGTCGCGAAGGCGCTCGGCATTCCCTATGTGGTCGTCGAAGCATCCTACGCTGAAAAACAGCGCCATGGCCCCTGGCAGCAAGGGCTGGCCGACAGCCTCGCGGCCCTGCAACAGGCCGCGGCCATACTCTGTCTAAATCCTGCCGACCGCCCTGGAATTGCATCGATCAGCGCCGCACCGCTGTATACGCTGGATCCCTTTCTCGACCTGGCACCTTTTCTCGACCTGGCACCGTCCCACGTAATCGACCTGGCACCGTCCAATGCCAGGAGCACCTCTGTCCGGTCAACAGTCGCCCGCCGCTACCGGCTCGATCCGACCCAACCCTGGCTGATCTGCGTGGCAATGATGCGCCCCGGCGACAAGCAGCACTCCTACCGCCTGCTGGCCGAGGCCTTGCAACAGTGCCTCGACCAGCCCTGGCAGCTGCTGGTTGTCGGCGATGGCAGCGCACGCAGCCAGATCGAGACCTATTTCCAACCACTGGCCGAGCGCTGCTATTTTATCGGCCAGCGCTCGCAAGCGCAGCTACTGCCGTTATTGCAGGCCAGCGACCTGTTCGTCTGGCCCGCCGTTAACGAAGCCTTCGGCATGGCACTGCTTGAAGCCCAGGCAGCGGCAACCGCCGTGCTGGCCGGGGATGAAGGCGGTGTCAGTTCGATTATTGAGCATGAACGCAGCGGCTGGCTGGTTCCGGCGCGAGACCCGCTGGCATTTGCAGGCACGCTGGCACAACTGCTGGCAGATCCGCACAGGCTGGCCCAGGCGGGCATTGATGCTCAAACTCGGGTCAAAGAGTGCCACAGCCTGAAAGCCGCCGGGGATCGATTACGACAGCTACTCGGGCCGTTAATCTAGGCTCTGTACCCGTTAAGTGTTGCAGCAGTTAATTCTGAATTATTGTCTTTTCAATCAAACTCCGGTTCCGCCTCCCGGCGGCTTCATTTCTTTGTAGCGACAAAGAAAGCGAAGCAAAGAAAGCGCCCCCTACTAAACCGCCCTGCGGGTACGCGCCTGCGGCGCTATGAAATCCAGCCT
>JBLIEQ010000015.1:0-98733 GCA_047633175.1 Motiliproteus sp.
AGCGCCGATGGTAGTGTGGGGTCTCCCCATGTGAGAGTAGGTCATCGCCAAGCGCCTAACATTAAGAAAGGGCTACCCGTAAGGGTAGCCCTTTTTTATGTTTGGCCTTTGACCACTCTCACATGGGAGAATAAAGAGCGCCGCTTGCGACGGCAAATCCATGTGAAGTAGGGCGCTGAGGAAATAGAAAATGCGCAGCATTTTCCCGAAGCGCGACTCAAATCTGTGATTTGAGGACGTCCATCGCCAAGCGCAGCTTTCGACTAGGCAACCCAGTTAAGAAAGGGCTACCCGTAAGGGTAGCCCTTTCTTATGTTTGGCCTTTGACCTACTCTCAGAATCCCCCCTGTAGGTCGGGCTTTAGTCCGACAAGGCTAGCAGGGAGCGCCCATCGTCAGGCTCGGCTAAAGCCTAACCCACAAAAGACACTGTTAATTTTTGGGAGCCTGCCAGCAGGCTCCCATAGAGGCTAGGAGTTGCGGTCTTTAGCTCAGTTTCCGGAGGTGGTTGCCGAGCAGGGTTTTGTGATCGCAGTGCCCCCGGCGATCTGTTGGTCTTTTGATGTAGCCGCTTAAAAGATCGCCTGCAGGCAGGCTCCCACAGGAGCACGCTTGTAAGTAGCGGTACTCGTTTCAATGCCCATCTGTGGGATGCGGTAGCTGACAGGCTTCTAGAGTGGTTTGTGTATAGTCAGGTGGATATAGCGTGCCATCTGATAATAAGGGGCTTGCTGACGAAAGCGGTATTCCATTTCCAGGATATCTTCAAAACTGTAGTTTTGTTTGACCTTCGGTGGAAGGTAGTCATAAAAACAGCGTACCCCTGCGCGGTCCTCGATCTTTAAGTTCAACCCTTCGAGCAATGTCTCGATATGGTCTGGGTCGCAAGGATTGATCGGAGTTAGTCCTGTACCGTCACCAGCATGGTCTGGGCTCAGTGCTTTGCGAAAATTCCCTCGCAGGGCGTTGCGTAAGACGATGGAGTGGCGATTATAAAACATCAGCGAAAGATGGCCACCTGGTTTTATACGCTGTTCCAGGCTCGCTAGCAGGGTTGCCGGATCTGTAACCCACTCGAGTACCGCGTGGCATAGCACCAGATCGAACTGCCTCGTATCTTGTTGGCAAAAGGTTTCAATCGGGCTATGAACAAGCTCGAACTGCGCTTGCAAACTTTTGGTTGCAGCGAGCTGTCTGGCTTCCTCGAGCATCGTTGCAGAGATATCACAGAGCACTACACGATGGCCCTGTTGGGCACACCAAGTCGCCAGCTGACCCTGCCCCCCCCCCGCATCAAGAATAAGTTGATCTGGCACGCTTAGTCGTTCATTGAGGTCCTGTTGTAACAGGGCAAGGCGGATCTGACCTTTGGGCGTATTATAGATATTGTGATTAAAACGAGCGGATAAGCGATCAAAATGAGTGTCGGTTGTCATCGAAGCTGTCATCTTATGGTCGAGCATTAATAAGCGGTGTTGTCACGGCAACCGCCTCCGTAACCTCATCAATGATGTTGATCCTGAGCCTTCTAGGCATTCAGCGCCTGGGCGGTATCGACAGGTTCAAGGGTAGCATCCTGCGTCGCTTCATCACCGAAGATATGGCGCTCTAGCATACGAATCTGCATCGATGAGATGGCTACATAGCGGAAACCTATATTGTAATGGTATTGTGCCAGCCGGCGGATGTATAGCAAGCGAACGCGGCAAAAGAAACTCTTCTGCTGGTCTGGTAATTGAATACGCATCTCAAATTCAACGGGATAGAAAAGCGGATCTCTGTCTAAATCATGATTGGTAAAGATCAGTGTCTTCAGTGCCTGGTCGCCTTCAAGCATCAGCCCTCTTGATGAGATGTCGTGTATCTTGGCTGCAAGCGTTTCTCCGGCGCTGTTGGTGACTTCCGCCATCAGAGTGGTCGGTATTTTTGGGTGCGGTCTAAATTGTGTCATAGCAGCTCTGGGTTCCCAGGATCAGGTAGCCGTCGCATGCTAATGCTTTAAGCTGAACACTGACCGACTGCAGCGTGATGATCGATATCATGCTGGTGGTTCTCTGTGTATAAGGGGCATAAAAATAGCGGATTAACTTGCCTGAGCCCATGATTATTAAAAGAATCCGCTACTGTTTCTATTCGTTGTTATTGCCAGCGAGACGGGTTTGGCCCTTACTCATAGGTCGGAATCGATGCCCGCTCTATTAACCATGACCGGAGATGTTCTCAGATGTATAAATAGTGCGGCCTAAAGTATAAAGCGAAACTAAAGCAAGCAGCCAAAACAGTCTGGTCGATAAATATCATCGAGGATGATATACAATAACAGACTTCGCGGTCGTGTTGAATTCAAGTTGTTAGCGGCGAAATTGATTATCACCGTGGGTCTGTACTCTCATCGGCAGGTACCCGATGTTGAGGGGCTGCGATGGGCGCCTGGCCTGTGAGGTCATTAGTCTTAGGTGGGATTGAATGAGGGCCCTGATGCCATCAGTCCTGGTAGCGGATCTGATTGGCGTACACCTTATTCGGGTATTTCATCTTGCCGTAACTGCCATTGTAATGCGCTAGCGCCTCGCTGATATCACCGTTGGCGCGTCTGAGGCAGCTAGAGTGTGTGATGATGGACGCATAGCGAGTAAAGCTATCGGCCTGGCTCCATCAGTCCTGGTAGCGGAGCTGATTGGCGTACACCTTATTGGGGTATTTCATCTTGCCGTAACTGCCATTGTAACGCGCAAGGGCCTCGCTGATATCGCCGTTGGCGCGTCTGAGGTAATAGGCGAGGATGGTGCAGCCGTAGCGCAGGTTGGTATCGATGTTGGTCAGGTTGTCTTCAGGCCTGCCAAGCTCTTTTTTCCAGAATGACATCACCTGCATCAACCCCTGTGCCCCTGCGACCGAGATTGCAAAGCGCTGGAACAGACTCTCGGTATGAATCACGCTCAGGACCAGGGCAGGTGGCAACCCCGCCCTAGTCGCCTCGTGATGGGCGGTGCGGAGAATATGCAGTCGCTCCTTGTCATCATCGACATAGCGATCGATGCGATTAGACATATCCATCAGCCACACCTGTGCATCGAAGCGATCTTCGAAACTATCCGCCTGATTTACCGCGCTAAGCAGTATCTGGCGCAGCTCCTGATCGATCTCGTTGGCTATATCAGCCCTGCTGGTTTCTGTTGGCAGGCTTAGGAGCGCCAGTATCGCTATCAGGGGGCGAAACGCGGATAAAGTGGACAGGGTCATGTGCTCAAAGGGTTGAGAGTGGCTCTATTCTATGTCTTATTGACCGCGTTCATCCACCCTCGACATCCTCACAGGGGTTCCTGTAGAGAGGGCCATCTCTGTATTGTTGCCCTTAGATCTCGTAGTCTTAAGTTTTACCCTTCTATTATTTATCGTGGATTATGATGTTTCCGAACCCTCTGATGGCCCCTGTCGCCAAAATTTTACGTGCTCATCCCGATGGAATGAGTGAGTATAAACTGCTGAGCCAGCTTGAGTTTGAGGCGCTTCAGGAGGATGTAGATGCGGGTATAGGCACGGACCTGCTGCTGTTCCGTAAACACTTTCTACTGATGAATGCGCTCTATCGGTTGCAACCGATACTTTGGGAGGAGGGTGCTTTTCTGCAGATCTCGGCACTGCATATCGTGCTGGAGCCGCTGCCAAAAGAGATAACGAGTGGGTTGCCCGATGCTGCCGGGCAGCAGGCAATCCGTGATTACTATCTCGACTGGACCGAGTACGCGCAGAGTAGTAGCGCGTCGGTTGAGCAGCTGCTCAGTGGCTTTTGGCAGCACTACCTGGCGACCGATAAAAGACTCGATGCGCTGGCCCTCTTTGAACTCGATAGCGATTGTAGCTGGAGCGAGATCCGCAGTGCTTACCGGCGGCAGGCAGGGGTTCACCATCCGGATCGCGGTGGGGATAGCGAGCAGTTTTGTCGGGTACGCGATGCTTACGAGCTGCTCGCCTGTTGTTACGGGTATTAAGGCGACTAGTCGGAGTCCTCGGCATGATTAAGACAGTATTTCTCACCTTCTTAGCCACCCTGAGCATTAGCGTGCTCCTGGGGTCGCTCTTTTTGAACAGCCTCTTGGGTGTCTTCGGTTTAGCGGCGACCTCGGTTGAGGCGCTGCAGCACCTCAGGGGCTCGCAGCGGGTCGTTGAACAGCTGAAAACCAGACATCAGCAGAAGAAGCTAAAGGTCGCAAAGAGGCTCTCTACCAAAGCCACCCGGCGTGTTGCCTCTACGGCGCTGGCCGCAGCGACGATCGGCACCGTCGCGGTAGTCCTGACGGTAACCAGTCTTGAGGTGGCTGCCTACTGTGAGGAGAAAAAAGCGCTCCAGGAGGATGAAAATCTGCTCTACGGCAGGGCCCTCGAATTTGATCTGCAGCAATGCTACGAGGAGGGTAAACAGGAGACTCAGGCCATTCTGGCTGAGTTGAAGGGCTCCGCTGCCAGCGCGGTAGCGAACGCTTTTAGAGATACCTCACAATTTGGTGCTGAACTATGGTCTGCGATTGAGGAGGCGGTTAGGCACAGGCTCTATACTACCGGGCCTGAGGCAGAGTGACAGGGCGCTCTCGGAGGTCCGGCAGCGCCCTGTGGTGGCTTTTTATTGAACTATAGGGTCATCGCCAGGCGGGTGCCCTGGTCGATGGCGCGTTTGGCGTCTAGTTCGGTCGCCAGGTCTGCACCTCCGATCAGGTGGAAGGGTTTATGGAGTCCCTCGGTCAGCTCGCGTTGGGGCTCCTGTCCGGCGCAGACGATGATGTTGTCGACCTCCAGCAACTCCGCTTTGCCGGCAATCATTAGGTGCAGCCCCTGGTCATCGATCCGCTGGTAATCACAGCCCGAGAGCATCTTCACGCCGCGCTTGAGCAGCCCGGCACGGTGTGCCCAGCCGGTAGTCTTGCCCAGTCCCGCACCGACCTTGCTGGTTTTACGCTGCAGCAGGTAGACCTGCCGGGGTGAGGGGGTAAAGACCGGTTCGACCCCCTCGATGCCGCCGCGTGAACTGAGTGTCATATCGATGCCCCATTCGGCCATAAACACCGGGATGTTCAGGCTGGCAGGGGTGCCGGCGTGAGTTAGAAATTCACTGACATCGAAACCGATGCCGCCGGCGCCGATCACCGCGACTCGGGCACCGACTGCGGCACCCCTGATAACGTCCAGGTAGTTGAGTACCATCGGATGCCCGATACCCTCGATCGGCGGGGTGCGTGGGGAGATGCCGGTGGCCAGCACCACCTCATCGTAGTCGCCGTTATTCAGCGTCTCTGCACTGACTCGGGTGTTGAGTCTGAGCTCGACCCCGGTTAGCTGCAGTTGGCGCTCGAAATACCGCAGGGTCTCGCTGAACTCCTCTTTGCCTGGTATCCGTTTGGCGATATTGAACTGACCGCCGACGCGATCGCTAGCATCGAACAGGGTCACCTGGTGACCGCATGTGGCCGCCGTGGTGGCAAAGGCAAGGCCTGCGGGTCCGGCCCCGATCACGGCCAGTTTTTTCGGGGTCGTGGTAGTCATCAGGTTCAATTCGGTTTCGCGACAGGCGCGCGGATTCACCAGGCAGCTGGTCAGCTTGCCTTGAAAGATATGATCCAGGCAGGCCTGATTGCAGCCGATGCAGGTGTTGATCTCATCACTGCGGCCGGAGGCGGCTTTAAGTACAAACTCAGGGTCTGCCAGGAAGGGCCGCGCCATAGAGACCATATCGGTATCGCCTCGCGCCAATACCGCTTCGGCGACCTCCGGGGTATTGATGCGGTTGCTGGTGATCACTGGAATCCTTAGTTCTTTGCGGACTCGGGCCGTGACCCAGGTGAAGGCTGCTCGTGGCACCTTGGTGGCGATGGTCGGGATGCGGGCTTCGTGCCAGCCGATGCCGGAGTTGATCAGGGTGGCGCCGGCCTGCTCGACTGCCTTGCCGAGAGTCAGTACCTCCTCGAAGCTGCTGCCGTTGTCGACCAGATCGAGCATCGACAGCCGGTAGATGATAATAAAGTGATTGCCGACCCGCTCGCGCACCCGGCGAACGACCTCGATCGCAAAGTGGATCCGGTTCTCATAGTCTCCGCCCCAGCTGTCGTCGCGCTGGTTGGTGCGGGTGACGATAAACTGGTTGATAAAGTAACCCTCAGAACCCATGACCTCGACGCCATCGTAGCCGGCTTCCTGTGCCCGTGCGGCGCAGTCAACAAAGCTTTGGATCTCGGTTTCGATCTCCGTCTCGGTCAGCGCGTGTGGCGTGAAGGGGTTGATCGGCGACTTGATCGCCGAGGGAGCTACCGATTTATTACTAAAGGCATAGCGACCGGTGTGCAGGATCTGCATGCAGATCTTGCCGCCTTCGGCATGCACCGCATCGGTCACCCGGCGATGGTTGCTGACATCGGTGGCGCTGGCCATCAGCGCCGCATGGGGAAAGACCGCGGCATGCTGGCTGGGGCCTATGCCACCGGTCACGATCAGGCCGACACCGCCGCGCGCACGTTCAGCAAAAAATACCGCCAGCTTGTCGAAACCCTCGGGCTGCTCTTCCAGTCCCGTATGCATCGAGCCCATCAGTACACGGTTTTTCAGGGTGGTGAAGCCCAGGTCGAGCGGGGCAAGCAGATGAGGATAGTGGCTGGATGCGGTCATAGTGAATACCTGAATGTGTAGGTGTCGATCGTGCAGTTATTTATAATCAAGCTATTAACTGGACACCGTCAAGATAGGGGTTTATTTTGACGGTGTCAAGATCAGGTGGTACCTTGCCACTGATGAACTCAGACCCTTCCATTGCCAAGCCCAGTTATCATCACGGTGACCTCCATAAGAGCTTGCTTGAGGCCGCGACTTTAATTATTCGCGACGCCGGCGTCGAGGGTCTGAGCATGCGCAAGCTGGCCGACCGGGTGGGCGTGTCCCGTACCGCGCCCTATCATCACTTCCGGGATAAACAGGCGCTGTTGAGTGAGCTGGCGCGCAAAGGCTTTCGTCAGTATAGCTTCGAGGCAGATACGCTCTTTGCCGATCCCCTGCTGGATGGGGTGCAGCAGCTCGAGCAGTTTGTACGGCTGTACCTGACGTTCGCCCTCGATAATCCCGAGTTATATAGCCTGATGTTCGGTCAGACACTGTGGAAGTCCGGCACACCCAGCGATGCGCTGCGTACGGAGGCCTATGCGAGCTTTCGCGACTTTGTTAAGCGGGTGGCAGGCTGGCAGCAGCAAGGCGTGCTGCCGGACGGCTGTGAGGCGTTACGCTATGCTCAGGTCGCCTGGAGTACCCTGCACGGTCTCAGTCGGCTGGTCAATGATGGTATCTATATCGAGGCGGGCAGTATCGATGAGATTTGCGCCACGGTGCTGCGGCTGTTCCGGCAGCAGCTGGTTATTGGCAGCGCTGTTTAACAACACCCTGACGACGCCCGCTCCAGTACAGGAACAGCGCGGTCGAGATGCCCGTCGAACCGAAGATCATACACATTACCATGATCTGATACCGGGCGGCGATAAAGGGCGACACCCCGGATAGAATCTGCCCGGTCATCATTCCCGGCAGCGACACCAAGCCCACGGCAAGCAGCGAGTTAATAACCGGGATCATCGACGTTTGGTAGGCGGTGAGGCGGGCCTGGTCTGCCGTGCTGCCGTTGTTGAGCTCGACCTGCAGGCGGTCTGCCGCCAGGCTGATACCGGTCATCGAGTTGGCGAAGATCATCCCCGCCAGCGGGATCATAAAGCGCGGCTCATACCATGGATCTAGCTGTAGTACGCCCTGAGTGATCAGCGCGAGTGTGAGTCCCCCGCCGATGGCGATCGATAGCAAGGAGGCGCTAAAAAGCCTGGCACGTTGCCCCGGTTCCACCGTATTGAGTGCTATCCAGCTGGATGCCAGCAACATGATCGTCAGGACGCCCAGCACCACCGGGCTGGCCTCGGCCTGGAAGATAAAGATCAGCGCATAACCGATCAGCAGCAGTTGCAGCAGCATCCGCGCCAGCGCGTAGAGTGCATGTCCGACCCTGAGTCCCCAGAACCACAGGATGATCAGCACGATAAGCACCGGAATCAGGGAGATAGAGAGCTGCGGCAGAGACAGGTTGGCCAGGGTCATGGGGTATCCGTTCGAAGTTTTAGGCTAGGGCAGGCTATTCGTAATCATGTTTCATCTGCCAGTCCCGGTCCGGATCAAGTTCATTCTCCTTGGGCTGGGCTGCAGCGACCAATGCCGCGGCCTTGTCTCTTTGGGTCTTGAGCCGTTCCTTGAGCTGTTGCACTTTTGACTGTAGGTAGCTTATACGCTGCGTGAACTCTGACTGAGTATTGATCTTCAGAAGTTTTCTAAGGCAGTTGCTGTAACTGTCGAGTGCAACTTTAAGCGTGCTCTCCTTTTTCTCCGCATTCTGTGCGCCAATCAGGGCAATATCGATGCTGATCAGTTCAAACATGATTTTGCCTTGGTTGACGTATTTGACAGCGCTGGGCTTGTCCAGGGTACCGTCTTTGTTCATCTCTACGATGATATTAACCAGACTCTTGATTTGATTACGGATCTCCTGGCCTGTGATCAGGTCGTCAAAGGGTGGTTTGAGCGCATCCAGCTCATTAGGAAATACCTTTTTCTTCAGCGCTTCGAGCTGCTGTAACTGGGTCCTGGCCGCGCTCTGTTTGGCGTCAAGCGCAAGCATGGCAGAGCAACTCTGATATAGCAGGCCGATAATAAACTGCCGCAGCGTGGCGGTCATATAGGGGTTGGGGACGCCGTTGATAATGCGGCTAAGGTGGCGAATGCGCTGCTGGATAACGGTTATCTGGAGCTGCCGTTGTTTACGCGCGTTTTCAACGGACTGGGCGATAATGGCGGCGCCCACCATCACCAGGATGCCGCTCATTATCAGCGTGACGATCAAGCCGGTACTCATTGGGACACCTTCTGGATAAAAAGCCAACAATAGCTTGATACTTTAGATCCATCAATCACTCAATACGCAGGCTTGCCATCGTGGTGGCTAGGGCGCGTTTTATCGCCTGCAACCTGTGTTGGAGTCGCTAATTGCGAGATAACTGTAAAAAAGGTTCAACCTTCGCTTGACGGTTTTTTTGTAAATCCCTATTATACGCGCCTCCTTTGTTGCAGATTACAGAGGAGTTACGACGTCCCATTCGTCTAGTGGTCCAGGACACTGCCCTTTCACGGCAGTAACAGGGGTTCGAACCCCCTATGGGACGCCAATTCAGATCAGTTTAAGGGTCTGCGGTGCGGGAATAGCTCAGTTGGTAGAGCGCAACCTTGCCAAGGTTGAGGTCGCCGGTTCGAATCCGGTTTCCCGCTCCAATTTTTATGTATTACTTTTTGTATTAATGTGTCCCATTCGTCTAGTGGTCCAGGACACTGCCCTTTCACGGCAGTAACAGGGGTTCGAACCCCCTATGGGACGCCATCTTTTCAGGATCAGTTGTTAAACTGACCTGTGTCGCGGGAATAGCTCAGTTGGTAGAGCGCAACCTTGCCAAGGTTGAGGTCGCCGGTTCGAATCCGGTTTCCCGCTCCAAGTTAGACAACCTCCATACCCTCTTTTGATCTCGAATAGCTCCCTCCTGTGTTTAAAACAGGTCGCTAGCGGCTACGCTACTTCTTTGTCTCTATTTTTTCTATTTTCTAGATAATTGCCCGCTATGTCCGATTTCAGTGCAGCTCAGACATGGCACTAAACTCATCCATCTCCTCGTCACTAAGAAAATGCAGACAGCTGCCGCCGAGCTGCCACAGCAGCAGACGCGGCACCAGGTGGCTCAGATTAGGGTGTAGCGTGATCAGGTCGGATATCGCATCCTGCGCCAAGTGGTTATACTCCTCGGCGTTATCGATCATCTCGAAAATAACAGCAAAGCGGTTATTGATGTTTTCTGCAGAGTCAGTGCTGTTGATCTTTTCCAGGGCCTGTTGTAGCTGGCTGAGAAGGGTTTGCAGGGTGCTGCGAATGCTGGAATCCATAGGGGTTTATCGTCTCAAAGGGTTGAGGAGATTGAAGGAGCCTTAGTATGCCAGTGATTGGACAAGATAGAATCACGACCGATACCCTTATTATCGAGTCCTTTGTTGTGCGCCAGTCATTACATTATCTTTTATCAGGAACAACTTATGCTTCAGGCACTCTCCGTTCGGGGATTGAAAAAAACCTACGCGAACGGCTTTCAAGCCCTTAAAGGGATAGATCTGGATGTGCAGCAGGGTGACTTCTTCGCCCTGCTGGGGCCTAACGGTGCGGGGAAGTCGACCTGCCTGGGGATCGTATCTACCCTGATTAACAAGAGTGCGGGAAGCGTGAGTGTGTTCGGCCATGATGTCGATGCCGACCCTGTTGCGGCCAAGAAGCTGATGGGGGTCGTGCCGCAGGAGTTTAACTTCAATCAGTTTGAGAAGGTGCGCGATATCCTCGTCACTCAGGGCGGCTACTATGGTATGCCTGAGGCGGAGGCGCGCGCCAGCGCCGATCACTACCTCAAGGCTCTGGGGCTTTGGGACAAGCGCGATACGGTGTCAAGGATGCTCTCAGGGGGGATGAAACGGCGCCTGATGATCGCCCGGGCCCTGATTCATCAACCTCAGCTGCTGATCCTCGATGAGCCTACCGCCGGTGTCGATATTGAGCTACGCCGCTCGATGTGGACGTTCCTGGAGAAGATCAATGCGGCCGGGACCACGATTATTCTTACCACGCACTATCTGGAAGAGGCGGAGAGCCTGTGTCGCCATATAGCGATCATCGATCGTGGCGAGATTCGGGCTAACTCCAGCAAGCGCGAGCTGCTACGCCAGCTGACCAGTGAGACCTTTATGCTGGATCTGGCGCGCCCCTTAACCGGCGTCCCACCCCTGGATGGCTATCTAGCCGAGCTGGAAGGTGACCGTACCCTGATCGTCGAGGTCGAGAAGCAACAGGGTCTGAGCGGCGTCTTCGCTCAATTACAGCGGCAGGGCATCGAAGTGGCGAGTATGCGCAATAAAACCAACCGACTCGAGGAGCTATTTGTGCGCCTGGTCGAAAAGAATCTGGAGAGTTAACGCGTGCGAACCCATGACCATTACATCGCCCTGCGCACCATCGTGCATAAAGAGATCCGCCGTTTTTTGCGGATCTGGATGCAGACGCTGCTGCCACCTGCGATCACCATGACCCTGTATTTTATTATCTTCGGTAACCTGATCGGCTCACGGATCGGCGAGATGGGCGGTTTTGGCTATATGGAGTTTATTGTTCCCGGGCTGATTATGATGTCGGTGATCACCAACTCCTATGGCAACGTCGTCTCGTCGTTTTACGGCGCTAAATTCCAACGTAATATTGAAGAGATGATGGTCGCTCCCGTGCCGCCATCGATCATCCTGATCGGCTTCGTGCTGGGCGGTGTGGCGCGTGGCCTGGGTGTCGGTGTGATCGTTACCTGTCTGTCGCTGTTTTTCACCGATCTGCATGTTTATAACCTGGCCGTGATGGTGGCGGTGGTATTCTTGACTGCGATCGCGTTCGCGCTCGGTGGCTTTATCAACGCCATCTATGCCAACAGCTTCGATGATATCTCTATCATTCCGGTGTTCGTGCTGACCCCTCTGACCTATCTGGGTGGGGTGTTTTATTCCATTCAGTTGTTGCCGGAATTCTGGCAGCAGGTGTCGCAGTTGAATCCCATTCTGTATATGGTCAACACCTTCCGTTACGGCATTTTAGGGGTTAGTGATATCGACCTGAGGCTGGCGTTTGCTATCATCCTGCTCTTTATCGCCGCACTGTACAGCTATGCGCTTCATCTGCTGCGCACGGGTAAAGGTATTCGAAGCTAATCATGAATGATCATCTGAAGAACGCCCCGCTGGGGCAGAGTACCAGCTATGTCTGCGAATATGATCCCAAACAACTGTTTGCGATCCCCCGGGCGAATAATTGGCAGGGGCGCGGCTATGTTAAGGCGCCTTTTCGGGGCTGCGATCTCTGGAATGCCTACGAACTCTCCTGGTTAAACCTTCGAGGCCTGCCTCAGGTGGCGATGGCGGAGTTTCGTTTTTCGTGCGAGTCGCCCAACATCATCGAATCGAAATCGTTCAAGCTGTATCTGAACTCGTTTAACCTCAGTCGCTTTGCCTCGGCGGATCAGGTGCGTCAGCATCTGCTCGAAGATCTGAGCGAGGTGGCCGGAGCGCCGGTGACCGTGGCGATTCAGTCGCTGGAGGCGTCCGCCCGCATCGATCAGCTCAAGGGCGAGTGCCTAGATCAGCTGGATGTCGAGATAGAGCATTATCAGCCGGCCCCGCAGTTGTTGCGAACGATTGAGGGAGATCGGGTTGAAGCCCAGCTTTACAGTCATCTGCTCAAATCCAACTGTCCGGTCACCGGGCAACCCGACTGGGCCAGTATTCAGATCGATTATCGTGGCGCTCCGATTGATAAAGAGGGGCTGCTAAAATATCTGGTCTCTTATCGTGAACAGGGGGACTTTCATGAGCAGTGCGTGGAGCAGATCTTTCTCGATATTCTCGACCGTTGCCAGCCGGAGCAGCTCAGCGTGTATGCGCGCTATCTGCGTCGCGGCGGTTTGGATATCAATCCCTTCCGCAGCACCGAAGCCTTCGCACCTGACAATATTCGGCTTGTTCGCCAATAGAGAACGTCAATAGAGAACGTCAATAGAGAGCGTCAATAGAGAGCGGCCATAGAACAGCCGCAATGTCATAAGACCCAGTTACCCTGGTGTAAGCCACTACAGGCTCACTCATCACCGAGTACTACGCAGGAGTTATTTAATGGATGCACTGGAACTGATGCAGCAGCGGGTTTCGTCCCCGCAGCTTGGAGATCAGCCGCCGACACCGGCACAGCTGGCGCGGATGTTCGATGCCGCGCTGCGAGCTCCCGATCATGCCGGCTTACACCCCTGGCGATTTCTGACCGTGGCTGGGGATGACCGGATTCAGCTGGGTGAGCTCTTTCTGCAGGCAGGCCTAGCGGCCGATCCGGCGATGATCGATGCCAGGCGCGCTAAGCTCCGCGCGATGCCCCTGCGTGCGCCTCTGGTCGTTATAGTGGTCGGTTGCACTCAGGACCATCCCAAGGTGCCGGTTATTGAACAGCAGCTCTCCGCCGGAGTTGCGACCCAGAATCTGCTATTGGCGGCCTTTGCTCAGGGGGTCGGCGGCATGTGGCGGACCGGTGATATGGCCTATAGCCCCCTTGTCATGAAAGGCCTGGGACTGGCCGAAAACGAGCAGCTGATCGGTTTTGTCTACCTGGGATCGCAGCCCGAGCGGATCAAAAAAGTTCAGCTTATGGATGCTGCCGATTTTGTTCAGAGTTGGCCTTCGACCTCTTGATGGACTTGGCTTGATATAAAGAAGGAAGAGGAGACCATCTTGGCTACCGCAGATTCAGCACGTATTGAGGCCTTTGAGCAGAAGATCTTCGAGCAGATCCCGTTGACACGTCACCTGGGATTTACACGGATCGATTATGACGGCAAGGACCTGGCGTTCGAACTTTCACTGGCGCCCAATCACAACGACAAGGGGACCGCTTTTGCCGGCGCCCTGAGTGCCGCCGCCAATCTCTGTGGTTGGGGCGCGATCACGCTGCTGCTTGAGGAGGAGGAGAAAGCCTACGATGTCGTGATCCGTGATAGTCGGCTGGAGTATCTCCTGCCGGTAACCGAGGATTTTCGAATGCGGGCGCAGCTGCCTGAACAGTCGCAGCTTGACGCCTTTGTAGAGCGTCTGCGCGTGCGCGGCAAGGCCAGGATTGATCTGGAGGTCGAGCTGCTGGAACGGGGGAAGCTATGCTTCAAACTGAGTGGCAGCTATGTTGCGCTGGAGAGAAAACGCGCGTTGCCCTGAGGGGATTACTTTTAATCCGCTAGCTGCGACATCCCCGGGATGCTAAGAGGGGGCCGCTGGATCGGCTTTTTTTTAAAATAAACGAATGCGCTCAAGGATGCTCGTGACCGATGAACTGTCTGTTTAAAAAATTCCCCTGGTTCGCGGCGTTGGCTAAGCGAGGGCTGTTGCAGCAGCTGTTTTCCCGGCGCACTCATGGGTTTGGTTTCAGTACGGTCCGTGCGCATTATATCAATAGCCGGGTGCGGTTGTTGGCGCTTCTGTTCGCTATCCTGACGCCGCTGTGGATTCCCATAGACTACGTTCTGCTTGAAGGGGAGCAGTTTCAGCAGATAGCGGTGGTTCGATTGCTGTTCTCGTTAAGTTTGTTGCTCTTATCAGCGACGCCCGGAGCAGGTGTTCGGCTGTATCAGGCACAGCGGCGGCTGGTGATACTGATGGCGCTGCCGGCGCTGTTGCATCTGCTGCTGCAGTACATGTTAGTCGGTGCCACGGCTAGTGATTTTTTAGTCTGTTATACCTTCTTACCCTTTTTGATTATCGCCATGCACTGTATCTTCCCTTTGACGCTGAAGGAGGGGGCCGGTCTGAGCCTGTTCACCATCACGGTGTTGTCACTTGGCGAGTTGTTTTGGGGCAGGTTGCTGAGTGCCAGAGGCCTGGCAGATCTGTGGTTGATGGTGCTGATCATGGGAGTGGCGGTCTGGGCGCAGTTATCACAGCTGCATATGCAATTAAGACTGTTTAACGAGGCAACCATCGACCCGCTGACCGGGTTGCTTAATCGCCGCACCCTGATGAAACAGCTTAATCACGTTCAGCGGCAGTCCTTGCGCACCGGCAGGCCAGTTTCACTGCTGATGATGGATCTGGACCATTTTAAACAGGTTAATGACCGCTATGGGCATCAGGGCGGTGATCGGGTGTTGGAGCAGTTTGCCAAGATCTTGCAGCAGATGGTGCGCAGTTCCGATTATGTTTCCCGCTTCGGCGGTGAGGAATTTTTGCTGGTGCTGCCGGAGACTCGCCAGGAAGATGCGCTGCGGCTAGCGGAGCGTATCCTCGCCAGCTGCCGTTCGGCCGGGGTGATCCTGGATGACCAGAGAGAGATTCTTTATAGCGTCAGTATCGGGGTCGGGCGGGTGGATGCTGAGGTTCCGGTAGAAACCAGTCTGAGCCTTGCGGATGCGGCCCTGTATAAGGCCAAGGCTCAGGGGCGGGATCGCGCAGTCATGGGTTAGAAAAAACCGCGCGTGATGTGCGCGGTTTATCGGTTAAATACTTTCCTTGCTGCTGTTCATGCCTTGGGGATAGTGCAGATGCACATCTCTTTGCGGATAAGGTATCGATATTCCCTGCTCATCGAAGGTCAGCTTGACCTTTTCATTCATCTCGAAATAGACCCCCCAGTAATCTGCAGAGTTAACAAAGGCTCGAACGCTGAAGTTAACCGAGTTATCCGCCAGAGCCGCTAGCACGACCTGGCTTTCAGGGTCTTTGAGGATGCGGTCATCGGCCGCAACCAGCCGCTCCAGGATGGCTTTGGCTTTTTTAAGATCGTCGTCATAACCTATCCCGAAGACCATATCGACGCGGCGGACAGGGCTGAGCGAGTAGTTAATGATATTGCCGTTACTGATCGAGCCGTTGGGGATAATGACCGTCTTGCGATCGGGGGTATGCATGATCGTATTGAAGATCTGAATCTCTTTAACGGTGCCGGACAACCCCTGTGCCTCGATATAGTCGCCAATCTTATAAGGCTTAAACAGCAGAATTAAAATCCCCCCGGCAAAGTTCGACAGGCTGCCCTGTAGCGCCAGGCCTACGGCTAAGCCTGCCGCACCAAAGAGGGCAATAAAGGAGGTGGTTTCGATGCCTATCATCGAGGCCACGCTGATCAGCAGCAGGACCTTGAGTACGGTGCCCGCCAGTTTGGCCAGGAAGACAGCCAGCGTCGTTTCGATCGCTGCGCTCGTTAGCGCCCGGCTAAAGCCCTGGACCAGATAGCGTATAAGCCACAAGCCCAGCAGCAGGGTGATCAGAGCCAGGAGTATCTTGCTGCCATACAGGGTGGCGTATTCGATAAGCTGGCCTGAGTATTGATCAAGCAGTTTGATATTGAGATCTTCCATCGTTTTCAATCCTTACTCAAGCGTGTTGTAGGAAGTACGGCTGCGCCCTCGGCTCCGCATTATCTGCCGCACTATCTGCAGTGACGGCGGTGTCTTTCGCGACATCGAATTCTATCAATTAGCAGCAACAGGAGGAACACCCGGTTATCTCTTCGATCCTTGAGGGCGATGCTGGGGCAGGGGCTCATAATGCCGTACAATGCGCAGGATAACCTTGTCTCAGGAGAATCCCGTTGGATCCTATTATCATTTTTCTGCTTAGTGGCCTGTTTCCGATGAGCGCCGCGATTGCTGCCAGTAAATTAATGAAGCTGCCCGCCGCCGAACGCCCGGACTGGATCCAGGGTGACACCGGATTACGTAAAGTGGTGTTGCTGGGTAATCTGTTTGGCTTGATTTTGATCGCCTCGCTCTGGTTCGGTTTTACGCATATCGTCTGGTGGATTCCGATGCTCTGTCTGGTCATCACCTTTCCGATCGTTCATGTGGTCGTTATCGAGCGCCTGTTCGGCCTGTCTAAGAGCTTTATGTTCAGTGGTGCTCTATCGCTGGCCGCGACTGGATTATTATGGCTGCATTGGTAGGTTCAAAAGATCGTCTGCAGGCATGCGATCACAGGGCAGACTCCCACACGGCAGGCTGCTACAAGACAGGCTCCTGAAAATGGGCCTTAAGATAATCGATAAAAGAGCGCATCTTGGCAGGAAGGAAGCGTCGGTGCGGGTACACGGCATAGACATCCGCCCGCGGTAGCTGGTAATCGTCGAGAATCGCGACCAGCTCTCCCCGGGCAATAAAATCCTGCACTATAAATTGAGGTTTTAAGATAATTCCTCCTCCCTGAGCGGCGATGGCTGCCATAGCGTGGCCGTTGTTGGCATTAAGGCGTCCGTTCGCTTTAATCACATAAGACTCGCCTGCCTTGCTGAAATGCCAGTCATTATTGGTACCAGAGTGACTATAGGTTAGGCAGTTATGTTGGCGCAGTTCGGTCGGATGCGTTGGCAGGCCCTGTTGTTGAAGATACGCGGGGGAGGCACAGCAGATTAGCCGCTGTTTCATCAGGGGTATGGCGACCAGGCTGGAGTCGGAAAGGGCGCCGATACGGATAGCGATGTCGAAGCCATCCTCGACCAGGTTGACCTTCAGGTCCTGGTAGTTGATATCGATGCGGACATCGGGAAAGCGCTGGAGATAGCCGGCGATTGCCGGTGCCAGTCGCAGCACGCCGAAATCGATCGGTGCCGCCATCTTTAGCGTCCCGCTGGGGTGATGGCTTAATTGACTCAGCGAAGACTCGCCCTCTTCAATTTCACTGAGCAGGTTTTGACACAGGCGCAGGTAGCTCTCACCCGCTTCGGTCATGCTGACTTTGCGTGTGGTACGGTTGAGCAGGCGGATACCCAGCAGGCCTTCCAGCGAGGCGATATGCTTGGTCACCATCGCCGCCGAGATACGCAACTCTCTGGCGGCTTTAGAAAAATTGCCGCTGGTCGCCACCCGGCAAAATACCAGCATGCTGGTTAGCTTATCCATAAGGTATTCTCCGGACGATCTTCTGGGCTATTCACTCTAGGGCTATCCCCCCCCAGAGTCTTTCCCTCTAGGGCTATTTCCTCTAGGTAAGGAATCTGCTTAAAAATACCACTAATATTAACGATACTGAAATAATTCATACGGGTTATTAGAGATGAGTGCAGATCCTTCTTCGTTGCTCGCGCTTGCGCGTAATAAGATGCCCTTTGGGAAATACAAAGGGCGGTTGCTGATTGATCTGCCAGAACCCTATGTCGTCTGGTTCTCGCAGCAGGGTTTTCCCAGCGGGGCCCTGGGTGAACAGATGCGCTTGTTGCATGAGATAAAGGTTAACGGCCTGGAGTCGCTGGTCGAGCCGCTGAAGCGCTGATCTGGATTTCTGACTTCAACGAGGGCTGTGTATAATCAGGGACAATGTATTATTCGTGGTTAGTTTTTTTGATGGCCAGCAGTAAGGAAAAAACCGATGAGCATAGATGTAGGGGCTCGGCTCAAAGATGCCAGGCTGCAAAAAAAGCTTTCTCAGCGTGAGCTGGCCAAGCGCGCGGGGGTGACCAACAGTACTATCTCACTGATCGAACAGAATCGGGTCAGCCCCTCTGTTGGGTCCTTGAAAAAAGTGCTCGATGGTCTTCCCATGCAGCTGCAGGAGTTCTTTTCCCTCGATGTGCCTGAAAAAAAGCAGGTGTTTTATCCTGCCTCAGAGCTGCCTAACTTAGGCCATGGCGATATCAGCCTAAGACTCGTGGGCCATAATCACCCTAACCGGACCCTGTCGCTGCTCAGTGAGACCTACCCGGCTGGCTCAGACACGGGGGAGGATATGTTGAGCCACGAAGGCCAGGAGGGGGGCGTGGTCGTCAGAGGCGAGATAGAGCTGACGGTTGCCGGTGATTCCTGGTTATTAAAGCCGGGGGATGGTTATTTCTTCGACAGTAATCTGCCGCACCGCTTTAGAAATATCAGCGCTCAGGATTGTGATATCGTCAGTGCCAATAATCCGCCCTCCCTGTAGGTCGGACTTTAGTCCGACATGGCTGGCATTGCCACACAGATTGTTTCCACAAAAAGATCATAATCAAGCACATAGTGAAAATAAGGGTGCTGAATAGTTACCTCCGATTAAGAACTTCGATTAAGAAAGGAATTTTACGATGGCGATCAAGGTAGGTATAAACGGTTTTGGACGGATGGGGCGGCTGGTGTTTCGCGCCGGCTGGAATCAGCCTGAATTAGAGATTGTCAGGGTTAATGATCCGGGCGGTGATGCCGCAACGATGGCGCATCTGCTGGAGTTTGATTCGGTCCACGGTCGCTGGGATATAGGCCTGGGATCGGATCAGGATGGGCTGCGGGTCGCCGGTCAGTCGGTGGTTTATAGCCGGCATACAACCATTGATGAGGGCGATTGGTCAGACTGTGATCTGGTTATCGAGGCCAGCGGTGTGCATAAGCTGTGCACAGAGTTGCAGCAATATCTGGATCAGGGGGTGAAGCGGGTACTGGTGAGTGCGCCGGTTAAGGATCCGGGGGTTCTGAATGTGGTGATGGGTGTCAATGATCATCTGTACGACCCTGCTGTCCACCAGATCGTGACAGCCGCGTCCTGCACCACGAACTGCTTGGCACCGGTCATTAAGGTGCTGCACGAGAACATCGGTATCCATCATGGCGGCTTTACGACCATTCATGATGTCACTAATACCCAGGTTATTCTGGATGCGCCGCATAAGGATCTGCGTCGGGCGCGGGCCAGCAGCCTGTCGCTGATTCCGACCACCACAGGCTCTGCTTCTGCGATCATCGCTATCTATCCGGAGCTGGAAGGGCGCCTCAATGGCCATGCGATCCGAGTGCCGCTGGCCAATGCCTCGATCACCGACTGTCAGTTCGAGTTGCAGCGTGAGACCACGGTAGAGGAGGTCAATCGGCTCTTTAAAGCCGCCGCCACAGGTGAGCTGAAGGGGATTCTAGGTTACGAAGAGCGTCCCCTGGTCTCGGTCGATTACCGCAGTGATCCGCGTTCGTGCATCATCGATGCGCTCTCAACCTTGGTGATCAATGGCACCTCGGTCAAAGTCTACGCCTGGTACGATAACGAGATGGGCTATGCCAACCGCTGTGTCGACCTGGCACTGAAGATGACCGCCTTGGGCCTGTAGTCAGATCTGTAGTCAGGTCTGTATCTGAGAGTGATTTAATGCCGAGTCTAGGACAGGCGCAGCGCCAGTATCTGTTGGTCACCGCTAATGTAGTTGAGAGCGGTTTGATGTTGAATCCAGGGGCCCAGAGCCAGTATCTGTTAGTCACCGCTAATTAATGTAGCTGAGAGCAGTATAATGTCGAGTCTAGGACAGGCGCAGCGCCAGTATCTGTTGGTCACCGCTAATTATTGGAGTTTTACCCTGACCGACGGTGCCTTGCGGATGCTGGTGGTACTCTATTTTTACCAGCTGGGTTATGCCCCGCTGGCGATCGCCTTGCTGTTCGTGTTCTATGAGCTGTTCGGAGTGGTGACCAATCTGCTGGGGGGCTGGCTCGGTACCCGAATTGGCCTGAATCGGACCATGAATATTGGCCTGGCACTCCAGGTCGCGGCGTTGCTGATGCTGAGCGTCCCCGAGGGCTGGCTGACGATCCCCTACGTGATGGCCGCCCAGGCGTTGTCGGGCATCGCCAAAGACCTCAATAAGATGAGTGCTAAGAGCAGCGTTAAATTGCTGGTCGGCAGTCAGCAGCAAGCGGGGCTGTACCGCTGGATCGCGCTCCTGACCGGCTCTAAAAACACCCTCAAAGGGGTCGGTTTCTTTCTCGGTGGTGCACTCCTGACCGGGGTGGGGTTTCGCGCGGCGGTGCTGTTGATGGCGGCGGCATTGCTGCTGATGCTGCTGATCAGTCTGTTGCGGTTGCGACCGGGTCTGGGGCAGACCGAACAGAAGGTCAAGTTTCGCGATATTTTTTCGACCAGCCGGGCCGTCAATGTGCTTTCTGCGGCGCGGCTGTTCCTGTTCGGCGCTCGCGATGTCTGGTTTGTTATCGCGGTGCCGGTATTTTTAAGCGCGCAGCTGGGCTGGTCGCATCAGCAGGTCGGTAGCTTTCTGGCGCTCTGGGTCATCGGTTATGGCGGCGTACAGGTCATAGCCCCCTGGATTACCGGCAAGCGCTCAGGAAGGGTTCCCGATGGCCGCAGCGCCGTGGTCTGGGCGGTATTGCTGGCTTTGCTGCCGGCGATGCTGGCGTGGCAGTTAGATCAGCATCCGGAAACGGGCTGGCTGATCGTCGTGGGATTAGGGTTGTTCGGCATCTTGTTTGCGATCAACTCCTCACTGCACAGCTATCTGATCGTCAGCTATGCCCGCGAAGAGGCAGTCTCTCTGGATGTAGGTTTTTACTATATGGCCAATGCATTGGGGCGGTTGCTGGGCACGCTGTTGTCCGGCTGGCTGTTCCAGGAGTATGGCCTGGCCACCTGCCTCTGGGTCTCCACTAGCCTGGTGCTGTTGGCGGCATTATTGTCGCTGGGATTACCGCGGAATAAGCCGGTTGCGGCAGGGGCAGGGATCTAGGCTGGGATGCAATCCCAGCTAAGATTCAATGCCCTCTGCTATCTCAAATGAGCAAACGTATTATAAAAGGTGATTGATTTATGGCGTTTAAGATGGCTAAAGGGTCGTTGTTCGCAGTGCTATTGCGATCCGCCTGGTGGTACAGCGTACTCATTGGACTGTTCATTCTATTGATCAGTTTGGCTGTGACGGATGCGCAATATGTGATTTTGAGTATTGCCGGTTCAATGCCGTTTTTTGCAATAGGCGGCTACGCTGGATTTAAACAATCTCAGCAACCTTCACAAAAACGGGTGTTGGAAGTGACTCAACAAGCGAAAAAAATGTCGGCAGAGATCATCTCTGAAAAAATAGCGGTTAACTATATAAAAAGTGGTTACCAGTCGAGTGCGTTTAAAGGTAGTGGTGCTGATTTAGAACTCGTTCGCGGTCATCAAAAGCTATTGTTGTGCAGCAAGCGATTTAAAGCGGCGAATACGGGAATAGAACCGTTGAAGCGGTTAGTGGCAGCAGGTGAAGCAACTGAGACAATAGGCTATCTTTACTTGACGCTGGGTGAAATTTCAGCCTCTGCACACAATTATGCTCAAGATAATAACATAGAGATAATTCAGTCTGGCAGATTCACGATGTTGTTTGATGGCAAGGCGAAGATTGACTAAGTTTTATGATTAGAGAGGACAGATTAGAGAGGACAGAATTAAATGAGTCCGATCTGTTTTTTTATACAAGGTTCATACAAAGCGCATAAAAAAGCGAGCCCAGGGCTCGCTTTTTTAGTGGTACGGGTGGGTGCTGCGGGGTTTAGACCTATTTAGATCTATTTACACAAACAGCACGACGGACGCCAAGCCGACCAAGCTCAGGACGATGGTGTAGGGCAGCGCCATGATCACCATCTTCATGTACGACAATCGGATCAGCGGAGCGACGGCCGAGGTCAGCAGGAACAGGAAGGCGGCCTGGCCATTCGGAGTGGCGACACTGGGCAGGTTGGTGCCGGTGTTGATGGCGATCGCCAGCGACTCGAAGTGCTCGCGGCTGATCTTGCCTGCGTCGTACTGAGCCGCGACTTCGTTGATATAGACGGTCGCCACGAACACGTTGTCACTGATGGCCGAGAGTACGCCGTTAGCGATAAAAAACATCGCCGGTTGCACGCCCAGGTCCATCGCCAGAACCGATTCGATGATCGGCTGGAACAGATGCTGATCGTGAATCACCGACACGATGGCAAAGAAGACCACCAGTAGCGCGGTAAAGGGCAGTGCCTCTTCGAACGCCTTACCGATCTGGTGCTCTTCGGTGATGCCGTTGAAACTGGTGACCAATACGATAACGCACAGTCCGATCAGGCCGACCTCTGCCAGATGCAAGGCCAGTGCCAGGATCAGAAATAGGGCCACTGCGAACTGCACGTAGAGCGACAGTTTGTCACGCTGGGTACGCTTGGCATCCTGGACCACATCGAACTCCTGCAGGATACTAAAGACGTTATCAGGGATCAGCGTGCCGTAGCCAAACAGCTTGTAGCGCTCGGTAACGACTACGGTCAGCAGGCCGAAGAACAGCGCAGGCATCGATACGGGGGTCATCGTGATAAAGAATTCGATGAAATCCCAGCCCATCTTCTCACCGATTAGCAGGTTTTGTGGCTCGCCCACGATGGTGCAAACCCCGCCCAGAGCGGTACCCACGGCGCCGTGCATCAGCAAGCTACGCAGGAAGGCGCGGAACTGATCGAGTTCGGTATTGGTATCTTCTGAGAGTTCCTTATCGCTGCTGTGGTCGTGCTGTTGGTGGTAGTCCTTACCTGAGGCTACCCGGTGATACACCGAGTAAAAGCCGACGCCAGCACTGATTAATACTGCGGTGACTGTCAGGGCATCGAGAAACGCTGATAGAAAGGCACCCATAAAAGAGAACATCAGCGAGAGGAGAATTTTGTTGCGGACGTTCAGCAGCAGCTTGGTGAAGAGATACAGCAGCATGCTTTTCATAAAGTAGATGCCGGCAACCATAAACATCAGCAGCAGGATAACCGGTAAGTTCTGGGAGACTTCATGGTACAGCTGGTCGGGGCTGGTCAGACCGATCGCCAGCGCTTCTATCGCCAACAATCCACCGGGTAGCAAGGGATAACATTTAAGCGCCATCGCCAGGGTGAAAATAAATTCGAAGATCAGAATCCAGCCGCTAACCACAGGGCCTGCGACGTATAAAATGATGGGGTTCAGTACTAAAAAGGCCAAAATGGCCTGCTTGTACCACATAGGCGAATTTCCGAGGAAATTACGCACAAAAGCCTGGGTTAAAGTGGTAGTCATCCTGTGTTCCTACATCTGTTTTTATTGTGAAAGAGGAGGCTGATGTCCTTGTCGCCATCAAAAAAACGATTGTTGAGCCATCGGTTTATAAAGTTCGTATCTTAGCAATTTTTATGCACACGCAGAAACATAAAAGCCTTGGATTGGGCCTGAAATTGCATTGACTAGCTCGTATGGGCAGCAACATATGTAGGATGCCGGGAGTCGAGTCGGTATTCTTGCGGCTAGGCGTCGTGCCGTTGCAGGTACTGCAGGCTCTGCATCTCCCACAGGCGGCTGCGGGTGCGCGCAAAAGCAAAGGCCAGCGGCCCGTTCGGGTAGAGCTGCTCGATACCTACATCGGCGGCTGCGATCAGCACCACGGAGCGGTCATAGAGTTCGTCTATCAGGCTGATAAAACGGCGGGTTCGGTCATCATTGCTACCCAGAAAGCGACGTTGATTGGTCGCGGATGCAAGCCTGTCCTCGGTGCCCTGTACGACCCATAATACCTCGCCGTCACCGCACAGAGAGGGTATCTCGCTCAGGATAAGATGACTAAAGCGTTCTGCCAGCTCTATATAGTCCAGTTGGCTGCGAGGACCCTCGCACAGGGCGTCGAAGCTGAACCAGGCACACTGCTGGCTCCAAGCTTTGCAGGGGATTGTTCTACCCAGAATCTGCAGTTGCTCGGACTGATTGGAGAGGCCCGTGCTGGAGGGCTCAGTACTGGAGGGATCCCTGCCGCTTAACTCGGTAAAATGTTGCTGCAGTCGCAGGTAGGTGCCAGGGTCGGTGGAGTCGAGAAACAGCTCGGCCTGCTGGAGTTGTCGCCGCCGATGATCCTTTTCTCCGTGGATCTTATGAGTCTGGCAATGTCGTTTAATCGCATCGATGGCGGGCAGAAAGCGCTGCCGTTGCAGGCCCTCGTTATAGAGTTGCTCGGGGTGCTGGTTGGAGGTCGCGATTAAAAACACACCCTGATCGAAGAGTTTTTCAAATAATCGACCGAGCAGCATGGCATCGGCGATATCGCTGACAAAGAATTCATCGAAACAGAGTACCCGGATACGACCAGCCAGCCGGCTGGCGACCAACGCCAGTGGATCTGCGTGGCCTGCGAGCAGGTTGAGATCCTGGTGAACGCCGCGCATAAAATGGTGAAAGTGCAGACGCTGTTTCCTGGGCTCGGGCAGTGATTTGAAGAACAGGTCCATCAGCAGGGTTTTGCCCCGTCCAACAGGCCCCCAGAGCCATAGCCCCAGAGCGGGAGGCGGTTTCTGGAAACGCCGCACGGGCGTGCAGATCCGTTCGCTCACTGCATCCAGGGCATCGATGGCCTGCTGCTGGGAGGGGTCTGCGGTGAAGTCCGGTCTTAGGCTCAGCGTATCGTAGCGCGCCTGCAGGGTTGTCATGTCGCGGCTTTCGGGTTAACGCGGGAGTTCATCGGCACTCTGCACAGTAATGGTTTCAACGTCCTCCTCCTCTGGAATCTCGAAGTCATAGACCTGGGTCCAGCTGCCACCGGGAACTCTTTCCCAGACGCTGCCCGGCTTACTGCTAAGCAGTTCTCGAAGGGAGTCGTTCACGGTGCACAGCGTCTCCAGGGGATAGGGCTGCATGTTTTTCTTATCATTCAGAAACTCAGGGTCTTCGTAACCGCTGAACAGGCGCCAGCCCGTATCACGGAGATCGGCGGGTACGGTCTTGTACATAAAGCGAACCGGGCAGGGCTTTTCGCCCACGAGCAGCTTGGAGACCAGTGCCAGGAAGGGTTTGATCGCTTCGGGTGTTTTTTGAGCTGTCATATAAATAGATTCTGTCTGATGAGGGAACCCCTCTTGAATAACAAAAAGCCTCCGCAAGATAGCTTGCGAAGGCTTTAGATTCAAACCTATGACTGTAGCTAGAGGTTAGCTGGCAGTCAGATGCTCGTTACGCATCGACAGTAGGGATCACCGTCGATGCCGCTTGGGTGTAGCTGGCGATCTCGTCAAAGTTGAGATAGCGGTAAACATCATCAGCCATGGTGTTGAGGTCCTTGGCATAGACCATGTATTCCTCAAAGGTCGGGATGCGACCCAGTGTGGCCCCTACCGCTGCCAACTCGGCAGAGGAGAGGTACACATTGGCACCATCGCCCAGACGGTTGGGGAAGTTACGGGTAGAGGTCGAGATTACCGTGCTCTTGGCAGCAACCCGTGCCTGGTTGCCCATGCACAGTGAGCAGCCTGGCATTTCGGTACGTACGCCAGCGCGGCCATAGATACCGTAGTAACCCTCTTCAACCAGCTGGGCCGCGTCCATCTTCGTTGGCGGTGACATCCACAGCTTGGTCGGCAGTTGCCCTTCCACCTTATCTAGGATCTTACCGGCAGCACGGAAGTGGCCGATATTGGTCATGCAGGAGCCGATAAAGACTTCGTCGATCTGGGTGCCGGCGACCGCAGACAGGACCTTAACGTCGTCCGGATCGTTAGGGCAAGCCAGCAGCGGCTCGGTGATGGTAGCCAGGTCGATCTCGATCACAGAAGCGTAATCGGCATCGGCATCGGCGCTCAGCAGTACCGGATTGGCCAGCCACTCTTGCATCGCGGCGACACGACGGCTGATGGTGCGTACATCTCCGTAACCCTGGGCAATCATCCACTTCAACATCACGATGTTGGAGTTCAGGTACTCACGGATAGGGGCTTCATCAAGTTTGACAGAGCAGGCCGCCGCGGAGCGCTCGGCCGCCGAGTCGGACAGCTCGAATGCCTGCTCGACTTTCAGGTTGGGCAGGCCCTCGATCTCGAGGATGCGACCAGAAAAAATGTTCTTCTTGCCGGCTTTGGCCACCGTCAGTTCACCGGTCTGGATCGCCGCATAAGGAATCGCATTCACCAGATCGCGCAGGGTGATGCCCGGTTGCATCTCGCCCTTGAAGCGAACCAGTACAGACTCAGGCATATCCAGCGGCATAACACCGGTCGCGGCAGCGAAGGCTACCAGGCCGGAGCCGGCAGGGAAGGAGATGCCGATCGGGAAGCGGGTGTGCGAATCGCCACCGGTGCCGACCGTATCAGGCAGCAGCATGCGGTTCAGCCAGGAGTGGATAATGCCGTCACCCGGACGCAGGGACACACCGCCGCGGTTCATGATGAAATCCGGCAGGGTGTGATGAGTGTTGACGTCGACAGGCTTAGGGTAAGCGGCGGTGTGGCAGAATGACTGCATGGTCAGATCGGCAGAGAAGCCCAGGCAAGCCAGGTCTTTCAGCTCATCGCGCGTCATAGGCCCGGTGGTATCCTGAGAACCCACGGTGGTCATCTTAGGCTCGCAGTAAGTGCCGGGACGGATGCCCTCGACGCCGCAAGCCTTGCCAACCATCTTCTGTGCCTGTGAGTAGCCTTTGCCGGTGTCGATGGGATCGACCGGAAGTGCGAACAGATCTGTGTCTCCCAGACCCAGTGCTTCACGCGCTCGGGTTGTGAGGCCACGCCCGATGATCAGCGGAATACGACCTCCGGCTTGGACTTCGTCGAACAGCACAGGCGTCTTCAGGGAGAACGTGCTGATGACTTCGCCAGCGGCATTCTTCACGACACCTTCATAGGGGTAAACGTCGATCACGTCGCCCATGTGCATTTTGTCAACGTCCATCTCGACCGGCAGGGCGCCTGCATCTTCCATGGTGTTGAAGAAAATCGGCGCGATCTTGTTGCCGAAGCAGTAGCCGCCAGCACGCTTGTTGGGGATGTTGGGGATATCGTCGCCCATAAACCAGAGTACCGAGTTGGCGGCAGACTTCCGTGAAGAGCCAGTACCGACGACATCGCCGACGTAGACCAGCTGGTGACCCTTAGTCTTCAGTTCTTCCAGCTGCTTGAGTGGGCCGACTTTGCCGGCGACGTCCGGAGTAATGCCGTCACGGGCGATCTTCAGCATGGCGTTGGCGTGGAGCGGCACATCAGGACGGGTAAAGGCATCGGGTGCCGGAGACAGGTCGTCGGTGTTGGTCTCACCAGTGACCTTAAACACGGTCAGGGTAATCTTTTCAGCCAGGCCTTTTTTAGAGGTAAACCAGTCAGCATTAGCCCAGGAGGTCATGATCTGTTTGGCGTAGGCATTGCCAGCGTTCATCTTATCCTGCACATCGTGGAAGGCATCAAAGACCAGCAGGGTGCGCGACAGTGCTTTCACGGCAGTCGGTGCCAGAGCCTCGTCGTCCAGCGCGTCCATCAGCGGGGCGATGTTGTAGCCGCCGAGCATGGTGCCCAGCAGTTCGACCGCTTTCACAGCGCTGACCAGTGGTGAGGTCGACTCACCCTTGGCGAGGGCGGCCAGAAAGCCGGCCTTAACATAGGCGGCCTGGTCTACACCGGCAGGGATGCGATTTCCCAGCAGCTCCAGAAGGAAGGCTTCTTCACCAACAGGAGGGTTTTTGAGTAGATCTACCAGGGCTGCAGTTTGATCGGCGTCCAGTGGCTTGGCGGGAACACCGAGAGCAGCGCGTTCTTCGACATGTTTGCGGTAAGCTTCAAGCACAATTAATCCCTCGTATCAACAGAGTCGGAACCTGTGCAGCTCCGAGATGGTCACTGTTGGTGTTTCAATCAGTTTCAAATTTCAGGGCGGGATTATAGCGTAATCAACGGCCTAAGTTAAGTATTGTCGACAATTTGGAGGCTTATACTTTGGCTGTGTACGAGGCCTTCTGATTGATTTATAAAAGAATTTGTTGGGCTTATAGCGAGAATAGCGGTAGTTAATAGCGGTTCTTCATAGCGATTATTAATAGTGGCTCTTAATAACGGGAGGGCCTCGACAGATAGCGTCGGGCATCGGAGAATGTGGTTCTTGATTGGACTTGGTTAATATTTTGAGTGGACTACCTTTTATGACAGCGCCAACGATAGCTATCCCCTTAGATCCCCCTTCGTCATCCACAGAGCGTCTGCTGGCGCCGATTCTAAGTTTTTTGCAGTGCGAAACGCCGGATGCCTGGCTTCGGGCCGCACTGTTGAATCAGGATCTGCTGCTGATCGATCATGCGAATTGCGAAAAAAAGGCCGCCAGCATGGCGATGAGTTTGATTCATAAATACCGTGAACGTACGGATCTGCTGGTGAAGATGGCCCGCCTGGCCCGGGAAGAGTTGCTGCACTTTACTCAGGTGCTAGCGATCATGAATAAGCGTGGCATTCACTACGGGCATGTCACGGCTTCGCGGTACGGGGCGGGATTTCAACGCCATATTCGCACCTATGAACCGGCAGCCCTGGTGGATAAGCTGATTATAGGTGCTTATATAGAGGCGCGCTCCTGTGAGCGGTTTGCCAAGCTGGCTCCCTTTCTGGATGCTGAGTTGCAGAGTTTTTATCTGTCGTTGTTGAAATCCGAATCACGCCATTATCAAGATTATCTGGGGCTGGCTCAGGCGTATGCCGAGGAGGATATTGAGCCTCGGATCAGGTTGCTCGGCGAGGTCGAGGCTGAACTGATACGCTCGCCAGACCCTCAGGTTCGCTTTCATAGCGGTGTGCCTCACTAGCGCCGACATCACGTAATATCAACGACAGCTATGGATGGGTGGATAAAAAATGAAACGGATAAAGAGCTTTCTACTGTTAACCCTACTGGGTGGGGTCGTTGTGGTGCTTCCGGCCGCGATCCTGGCGATGTTGCTCGGCTGGTTGTTTAGCCTTATCCGCAGTCTGATCTCGCCCTTGACGGCGCTGGTCAGTGCGCACACCGCGTATAGCGAGTGGCTGGCGGGGGTTGTAGTAATAATGCTGATCATCGGCAACTGTTTCGTGATCGGGCTGCTTGTTAAGACCGGTCTGGGTGCGTTGGTGCGTACTAAACTGGACCGGGTCCTGGGCAAACTGGCGCCGGGCTATAGGGTCATTCGTGAGCTGGTTGATCAGTTTTTTGGAGACCAGCAGGCATCGCTGTTCAGTGGTGAGGTCGCGTTAGCGCGGATCTATGGTGCGGATATTCCGGTGACCGTGACTGCTATCGTCACGGCGAGGCATGATAACGGCTATTACACCCTGTTCGTCCCTACGGCGCCGGTACCGACCTCAGGAATTACCTATCATCTGCCGCCAGAGTGCGTTGAACTCAAGTCTGATATCAGTGTGGAGGCCGCCATGCGAACCGTGATCTCCTGCGGTGCGGGTTCGCAGCTGTTGTTGAAATAAGAGGTAATTAAGGGGGAGGAGGGCGTTGTTTAATAGATCGATGCGGCGCCCGGGTTGATGATGCACAGGACATCCAGCGCTTCGAGGTGGGTGTCGAGGGTAATCAGGCTCAGGTCTTTGGGGGTGAGTTCGAAGAGATCCAGCGCGATCGCATTCAGCTGATTCAGCTGCTGATCTGCGTCGTCGTCTTTCGTTTCAGGCTCTGTGCAGTTGGTGATCTGTAGCGCCAGATTCAGTAGCTGGCATTCGTGGCTATAGTCGCCGCAGGCCTGCGGATAGTGTTGAAACTTAACGGGCATCCATAGCTGTGGAGGAAGACGCCAGTGTTCTAGCAGGGTCGCCCCAAGTTCCGCCGCGCTAAACCCCAGCCATTCCTGCTCCAGGGCTGCAAGCTTTGCATCACGGGCTTTAGAGGCTTGCAGTAACTCCTCGTATTCAGTGGGCATGTGAGTCATCAGAATCAGCCGGCCGACATCATGGAACAGGCCGGTTAAAAACTGTGCTTCGCCCTGGGTTCTCTGAGTAGCGCGGGCGAGTTTTTTGGCGATCAGGCCACAATAGACGCTGCGATGCCAGAAGCTGTTCATATCGACCAGGTCGGTAGATATATTGCCAAACACATCGGCAGCCGACGAGGCTAAGATCAATGAACGCAGCTGGGTGGTGCCGATCAGGTTGAGTGCTTTGGAGACAGAGTCAATCTGCGAGGGGAAGCCATAAAAGGCACTGTTGACCAATTTTAGCAGCTGCGCCGAGAGCGCAGGATCGTGATTAATCACCGAGCCAATGTCGTCGATGGAGGCGTTATCCGAGTCGATCAGTTTATTGACGCGAATCACGACGTCGGGCAGTGATAGCAGATGGTCGATGCCCTCGACCAGTTCTTTTGGGGTCACGTTTCACGCTCTCAATACGATGTTAACAGAGTTATATCACAGTATAGCTGCAGCGAGGGCCAAGTTTTGTATGGATGTAGACCGGGGGGGTGGGGTAGGCAGTGGGTTAGGCGTCCGGGGGTATGGGGAATGAGATCAGTTGGTGCTGGCCGTTGGCATGCCATTGCAGATACCAGCCAAGGTCCTCCCAGTCGCCGAGGACGATGCGCTGCTGCTGAGGATTTTCCGGCAGCTGATGAATATCGGGGCGGTGTGTGTGCCCGTGAATCAGCAAGTTGAGCCCCGCTGATTGCAGCTGTCGATGCACCTCTGCTGAGGTTACATCCATGATCTGGGCCGGTTTGTAGTGCTTGGCCTCGGCGCTTTTACTCTTGATATCGTTGGCGATGCGGTTACGCAGTGCCAGAGGGATGCGGCGTAGCAGTCCCAGAATCATCGGGCTGCGGATAAACCGGCGGTAACGTTGATAGCCACTGTCATCCAGGCACAGGCTGTCGCCGTGCATAAGCAGTGCAGGAGTACCGTACAGATCAATCCTCGAGGGATCGTCCAGCAGAATAGCGCCTGCCTGGCGACAAAAATCTTGCCCGATCAGGAAATCGCGATTGCCGTGCATCAGATAGACGGCGGTGCCCTGAGCGCTGAGCGTGTTAAGCCGAGCAGCGACCTCCCGGTGGAGAGAGGATTGCGCATCATCACCCAGCCAGACGTTAAAAAAATCGCCTAAAATATACAGAGCATCCGCCTGAGAGGCGTGTCGATTCAGAAAATCGTAAAACGCCCGCGTAATCTGCGGGCGCTCGCTCTGCAGGTGCAGATCAGAGATGAACAGGGTGCTCATGCTTAAGCTAGTTACTCGCCAATGCTTGCGGAGGTGATGACCACATCTTCGGCAGGAACGTCCTGATGGCCAGCGCGACTGGTGGTTTTAGTCGCCTTGATCTGATTAACCACCTCCATACCTTCAACTACTTTACCGAAGACGGCATAGCCCCAGCCTTCGCTGGTCTTGGCGCGATGATCCAGAAAGGCGTTGTCTGCCAGGTTGATAAAGAACTGTGATGAGGCGCTGTGCGGATCCATGGTGCGGGCCATGGCCAGGCTGCCGATCACGTTGGTCAGTCCGCTGTCAGCTTCGTTGTCAATCGGGGCCTGAGTGTCTTTTTGTTGCATGCCGGGTTCAAATCCACCGCCCTGAACCATAAAGCCGTCGATAACACGGTGGAAGATGGTGCCGTCGTAGAAGCCGCTGCGAACATACTCTTTGAAGTTGGCGCAGGTCTTAGGGGCTTTTTCTGTATCGAGTTCGATCGATATGTCGCCAAAATTGGTATGCAGGGTAATCATGGGTAACTCCTGGGGATTGGGTTGTTTGTCTAAAGAGTTGTCTGAATAGTTGTCTGAATAGTTGTCTGAATCAGAACCGCACGCGGTCTACTGTTTGTAGGCCGCGATTATATGCCAGCCACTGCGTAGCCGTCGAATCGATGCGGTGGTTTTCGACAGAATTATCAGGGCAGGACGATCGCCTTAACGATCACGATGGGCTCGACCGGGACGTCGCGGTGGTTGTTTTTGGTGGTCGTCGAGACATGCTTGATCTTATTGACCAGTGCCATCCCCTCGACAACTTCACCGAATACCGCGTATCCCCAGTTGCCTGGCGTGTAATCAAGACTGCTGTTGTTGTTGACGTTGATAAAGAACTGCGCCGTTGCGCTGTGTGGCGCACTGGTGCGGGCCATGGCAATCGTCCCGGTGCGGTTGTTGAGGCCGTTGTCAGACTCGTTGCGGATGGGCGCCTGGGTCTCCTTGCGCGTCATGTCCGTACTCATGCCGCCTCCCTGGATCATAAAGCCGTTGATAACACGGTGGAACAGGGTGTCGTCGTAAAAGCCGCTGTTGACGTAACTGATAAAATTGGCCGCCGACAGCGGGGCGTTGTCAGTATCGAGTCGGATGATAATAGCGCCCAGGTTGGTTTCGAGCTTGACCTGGGTGGGTGCCGCGGCCTCGGTGGTGGTGGTTTCGGGGGCAGTCGCGGCCAGCAGGGGTGTGCTGAGGCACAGGATCAGACAGCAGAGTAATTTAGTCACAGGGCTCTTCCAGAATTCGATAGCAGGGCCGTCTATTTGATGCTAAGTGTCAGGTGGCTGTCAAATACCGGTGATCCGGTGCTTTATCTATAAAGTAGAGTGAGCCAGGCCTTAGTAGAGGTCGAGGTTTAGGTAAATATTGGCGAATACTGAGCTGCTGCTCCCTTGTTGGCCTGAGGGAGGGTATGATTACCCATTTTGTCTGGTATGCACTCGTGCAGGCCTGTCCTATTCGAGTGTGGATCCAGTTAGAAGGCGCTATGAGCAATCAAGAAACTCCCTCCCCGGTATCAAATTTCATCGCTCAGATTATCGATGAAGATTTAAAAAAAGGTAATATCAACAAAGTCGTGACCCGCTTCCCACCGGAGCCTAACGGCTTTCTGCATATAGGGCATGCCAAGGCGATCTGCGTTAATTTCGGCCTGGCCGAGCAGTTTGGCGGCAGCTGTAATCTGCGCTTTGATGATACCAACCCCTCCAAAGAGGAGCAGGCCTATGTCGATGCGATCAAGGCCGATGTGCTCTGGCTGGGGTTTGAGTGGTGCGGACCGGTGCGCTATGCCTCGGACTATTTCGAGCAGTTCTACGCCTGGGCGCAGCATCTGATCCGTACCGGCAAGGCCTATGTCTGTGACCTGTCGGCCGCGCAGGCCAGCGAATACCGCGGCTGGGCAACCACGCCGGGCAAGGCGAGCCCGTTTCGGGAGCGTTCGGTCGAGGAGAACCTCGATCTGCTGGAACGGATGAAGGACGGCGAGTTCGATGAGGGTTCGCGGGCATTACGGGCCAAGATCGATATGGCCTCGCCCAATATGAATCTGCGTGATCCTATGCTGTATCGGATTCGTAAACAGCATCACCATCAGACCGGCGACAAGTGGAGTATCTACCCGACCTATGATTTTGCCCACGGTCAGGAGGATGCGATCGAAGGCGTGACGCATTCGATCTGTACCCTGGAGTTTGCCGATCATAAACCGTTGTACGACTGGTTTCTGGAGCAGTTACCGGTCCCCAGTAAGCCTGCTCAGTACGAGTTTGGCCGCCTTAACCTCAGTTACACCCTGACCAGCAAGCGCAAGCTCAAGCAGTTGGTGGACGAAGAGGTGGTCTCGGGTTGGGACGATCCGCGCATGCCGACCCTCTCGGGTCTGCGCCGCCGGGGTTATAGCGCACAGGCGGTGCGTAACTTCTGCAACTCGCTGGCGGTGGCCAAGACCGATGGTGTCGTGGATGTGGCGCAGTTCGAGTTCTTCGTCCGCGAAGATCTGAATCTGAGCGCCCCCCGGGCGATGTGTGTGCTGGACCCGGTCAGGGTGACGGTGACTAACTTTGCAGAACATATCGAAGGCGCCGTCGAGGTGCTCAGGGCGCCGGCACACCCGAATGTCGATCTGGGCGAGCGCGAGTTACCCTTTACTGCCGAACTCTATATAGATTGCGCCGACTTTACTGAAGACAGCAGCCTGTCGCGCAAGAAATTCAAGCGTCTGGTCCTGGGCGACTACGTCCGCTTGCGTGCGGCCTACGTGATCAAGGCTGACGAAGTCATTAAAGACGCAGCAGGTGAGATCGTCGAGATAAAAGCAAGTCTGGTGCCGGGCACTGTGGGTGAGAATCCACCCGAGGGGATGAAGCCGCGAGGCGTGATTCACTGGGTGTCTGCCACCGAGGGTAAGCAGGCCTGTGTCCGGGTTTACGACCGGCTGTTCACGCATCCCGCGCCAGAATCTGCCGATGAGAGCGGTGAGAGTAATTTTCTGCAACACGTTAATCCCCAGTCGGTTCGCGTACTGGAGGGCTGCTGGATCGAGCCCGGGTTAGCGCAGGCCGTGCCCGAGGCGAACTTCCAGTTTGAGCGGGAAGGCTATTTTGTCGCCGATCGCTATGATCACAGTGTCGAACGCCCGGTCTTTAATATGACCATCGGTCTGCGCGACTCCTGGGCCGGTAAGTAGGTGGGCCGGTAAGTAAATGGGTCAATAGCTAGGCGACTGAGCTAACCGAAGCAATAACCGCAGCAATAACGGAATCTATAGCAGTATGAGCTTACAGATCTATAACACCCTGACCGGTCAGAAAGAGCTTTTCACCCCGATCGAACCCGGCAAGGTCCGCATGTATGTCTGCGGGATGACGGTTTACGACTTCTGTCATCTGGGGCATGCCCGAGTGTTGGTGGCGTTCGACGTGATCACCCGTTATCTGCGGAGCAGCGGTTATGCGGTCCACTATGTCCGTAATATCACCGATGTTGACGACAAGATTATTCGGCGTGCCCATGAAAACGGCGAGAGTTGTGACAACCTGACCGAGCGTTTTATCGCCGCGATGCACGAAGATGAGGCGCGTCTGGGGGTTATTTCACCCACCGAGGAGCCGCGCGCGACGGCGCATATGCCGCCTATTATCGAGATGGTGCAGACCCTGATCGACAAGGAGTATGCCTACGCCGCGGCTAATGGTGATGTTTACTACCGGGTGGGCAAGTTCGAAGGTTACGGCAAGCTGACTAACCGAAAATTGGAGGATATGCAGGCCGGGGCCAGGGTCGAGATTAATGTCCAAAAAGAGAATCCGTTCGATTTTGTGTTGTGGAAGGCGGCCAAGGCGGGAGAGGTCAGTTGGGACTCACCCTGGGGCAAGGGGCGTCCGGGTTGGCATATAGAGTGTTCGGCGATGTCCAAATGCTGTCTGGGGGATACCTTTGACATCCATGGCGGCGGTCCGGATCTGCCCTTCCCGCACCATGAGAATGAGATCGCGCAGAGCGAGGCGGCCAACGGCGTGACCTTCGTGAATACCTGGATGCATGCCGGCGCGGTTCGAGTCAATAAAGAGAAGATGTCCAAATCGTTGGGCAACTTTTTCACTATCCGTGACATTCTCGACAGCTACGATCCCGAAGTGGTGCGCTATTTCTTAACCCTGGGTCACTACCGTAGTCAGATCGATTACTCCGAAGAGAGTCTAAAAGAGGCACGCGGCGCGTTGGATCGCTTTTATCACGCACTCCGTGGTCTTGACGTGGTCACCGAAGGTGCTTCCGAGAACGATTTTGATGCGCGCTTTAAGGCCGCGATGGATGATGACTTTAACAGCGCCGGCGCGGTAGCGGTACTGTTTGAGCTTGCCCGCGAGATCAATCGGCTTAAAGAGCAGGACAGGGCGCAGGCCTCACGGCTTGCAGCCCAGTTGCGGCGTCTGGGGGCGGTGCTGGGGTTGCTACAGCAGGATCCTCAGGCCTATCTGCAGGGCGCTCAGGACGAAGAGGGTCCTGCGGCTGCTGAGATCCAAGCGCTGATAGCGCAGCGTGCCGAGGCTAAAAAATCGCGCGACTTTGCCGGTGCCGATGCGATTCGTGAAGCGCTGAAAGTACAGGGCATTATTCTGGATGATAGCCGTGAGGGGACCACCTGGCGGCGCGAAGGGTAAGAGGCTCCTCAGGCCTGTGGGTTAGGCTTCAGCCTGACAATCGCTGCACCTTGCCAGCACTGTCGGACTACTTTCTACCCACAGCGGGCACTATGCTGGCATTGTCGGACTAAAGTCCGACCCACCGGGGTGTGCTTTTGTGGGCTAGGCTTTAGCCTGACAGCTTGTTTGCAGCAGAGCGCGAGTTGTCGGAATACCCTATATGGGAACGGATGGCGAACCGCAGAAGCGCGCCTGTTGCAGGAGCCTTCAGCTGCCTGCAAGCAGGCTCCCACAGGGCAGGCTGCTAGCCCTGGTGGAGCTCGTTTGCCGCGAACAGGGTGTTTTCCATCAGCGTGGCCACAGTCATAGGGCCGACACCGCCCGGTACCGGGGTGATCCAGCCCGCGCGTTCTGCGGCGGTCTTGAATTCAATATCGCCGGTCAATTTACCGTTTTCCATGCGGTTGATGCCGATATCGATCACGATCGCTCCCGGTTTTATCCACTCGCCTTTAACCAGGCCGGGTTTGCCGACGCCGACAACGACGATATCCGCCTGGGCTACCTTCTGATCGAGATTGCGGGTAAAGCGGTGGGCGGTGGTGACCGTAACGCCTGCCAGCAGTAGTTCCAGTGCCATGGGCCGGCCGACAATGTTGGATACGCCCACGACGCAGGCGTCGAGGCCGCGGATGGCAACGCCCGTAGATTCCAGTAGAGTCATCACCCCCTTGGGGGTGCAGGGGCGCAGCAGTGGCATGCGCTGGACCAGTCGGCCTATGTTGTAGGGGTGAAAGCCGTCGACATCTTTGTCGGGATGGATTCTTTCGAGGACGAGGTTGGCATCCAGGTGTTCAGGCAGTGGCAGCTGGACCAGGATGCCGTCAATATCAGGCCGGTTGTTGAGTTCATCGACAAGCGCCAGCAGTGCTTGCTGCGAGGTAGAGTCGGGGAGGTCGAACGCGGTGGAGTGGATCCCCACCTCCTCGCAGGCGCGGCGCTTGTGGCTAACATAAACCTGTGAGGCGGGATCGCCACCGATAAGTATGACGGCAAGCCCTGGTGCTCTTTTACCCTGATCCAGACGTGTCTGGACGCCTGCTTTAACTTGCTGTCTAACGGTTGAGGCGATCCGTTTGCCGTCGATGATCTGTGCGCTCATAAAGCCTGCCTTAGTGCCTTGGTGCTGGTGACTGGGAGAAAGGGGCTGATTTTCGCACGTCTGTCGGGTAAGGCAAAGTAGGGGGGAGTGATTAGCGAGGCTGGTATTCTCGCCTCGGTCCAGCGGAGTCGTTTTGCGTGGAGAGCGCTGACAGTGCGAAAGGCTGGTAAAAGAGGTTGACCTGCTAAAATCTCATCTGTAAGATTCGCACCTCGTTGAGGCAACACTCAGTTGCTGCAAGGATGTTCGGGGTATAGCGCAGTCCGGTAGCGCGCCTGCTTTGGGAGCAGGATGTCGGGAGTTCGAATCTCTCTACCCCGACCAAATCTTATTCAGTATCACTGGGTAAGATACAGGTCTATCCATGCGTTCTTATACATCGTAGGTCACAGGTTATTACCTATACCTGGATTAGTACGCATTATCACACTATAGTTTCAGCGTTATGCTTTTAGCGTACAGTTGTAGTGGGGGTATAGCTCAGTTGGATAGAGCACCGCCCTTCTAAGGCGGTGGTCGAGGGTTCGAATCCTTCTGCCCCTATTTTCCTTGAAGCGTTGTTCTTCATTTATCTATATTTATCCTTTCCCCAGGTCTGCCATGAGCAGATTTTTTTTCGTCTTTTTTTTGTACTAGTTATGTTGAATGGCTTGAGCGAGTCACGCTGTCCTGAGTGCTACGCGAGCATAAGTATTGCCGACGATGATGGGTCCCGAAAAAGAGAGATGCTCTTTAGGATAATATCCAGTTATGAAAGCCTGTCCTCGGTCCGTAATGGCTGTCGACACATTTCATTGTGCATCAGCTGCACTTAGCTGTTGACTTGGTATCGGGGCTCTCCTAATATACGCCCCGTACTTAAGCAGACAGGGGCAACCCTGCTGGATGAGGACAGTAAGAGGTTTTTGATCTTACAATGCAGTGTTACGGCTTTATCTGTATTCAGTCAGTCAGTTAGTTGGGCGTCTGTTTAAAGTACAGAAACAGGTTCGAGCTCTGTAGGGCGTACTCCAGGGTACCCCGAGCATTGATTAATGGTGGGCGTAGCTCAGTTGGTAGAGCCCCGGATTGTGATTCCGGTGGTCGTGGGTTCGAGCCCCATCGTCCACCCCAATCAGTGTAATGTTTTAGCGGACGTGGTGAAATTGGTAGACACGCCAGGTTTAGGTCCTGGTGCCGCAAGGTGTGAGAGTTCGAGTCTCTCCGTCCGCACCATTCTTAATTATCTAGCAACTCCCCCTCTTTTTATCTTCTTATAGTTTTTTCTTCGGCTTCATTGTGAATATAGTGTTTTGGCGAGCATGAATAATGCTTGAGATGCTTGACTCTATAGCTCGTATAGCTGAGAATTTCGTCCTTTTAAATTTGGCTCTTTGTAGTCATACGCGAGCTGTGCTTCATGTTGATCGGCCGCGTGATAACTCTTTTGTGAGGAACATCCATGCAAGTTTCTGTTGAAGCGACTTCTCCCCTTGAGCGCCAGATGACGATCACGGTGCCTGCTGAGCGGATCGAGAATGATGTCACTAGTCGGTTAAAACAGACAGCGCGCACCGCTCGTATCGACGGTTTTCGCCCAGGTAAGGTACCCATGAAGGTGCTCAAGAGTCGTTATGGCGCGGGCGTTCGTCAGGAGGTACTGGGTGAGGTGATCCAGAGCTCTTTTTATGAGGCGATCACTCAAGAGAAATTAAAGCCTGCAGGTGGCCCGAGTATCGAGCCTAAGCAATCCAATGAGGGTGAAGATTTTCAATACGTCGCTACGTTTGAAGTCTATCCTGTTATTGAATTGGCTGATTTCGGTACTGTCGACATTACTAAAGAGACCTCTGCGGTCGCTGATGCTGACGTCGAAGAGATGGTAGAGACGTTACGTAAGCAGCAGTCCGGTTGGAATAAGGTTGACCGAGCGGCGGCTGAGGGTGATCAGGTTAATATCGATTTCGAAGGCTTCAAAGAAGGTGTCGCTTTTGAGGGTGGTAAGGCCGCAGCACACGAGCTGGTCCTAGGCTCCAATACGATGATTCCGGGCTTTGAAAGCGGTTTGATCGGCCAAGTTCCCGGCGCTGAGCTGGAGTTGGCGGTGACGTTTCCTGAGGATTACCAGTCTGCGGATCTGGCGGGACAGGTCGTTACCTTTAATGTGAAGGTAAATACTGTTTCTGAGCCTGAGCTGCCCGAGTTGAATGCTGAGTTCTTCTCCAAGTTTGGTATCGATAAGATCGATGTTGAGGGTTTTAAGGTAGAGATTCGCAAGAATATGGAGCGCGAAGTTAAGCAGGCGCTGCAGGCCAAACTGAAAAATTCGGTGCTTAATGCCCTGGTCGATATCAATAAGATTGCTGTGCCTAAGGCGCTCTCCGATGGCGAGATCGATCGTTTACGTGATCAGGCGGTAAAGCAGTTTGGTGGTGAGACGGGTGTTGATGCCAGTGCGCTTCCAGCCGAGCTGTTTTCTGAGCAGGCAACGCGTCGTGTTGCTATCGGTCTGCTGGTTGGTGAACTGATTCACAGCAATGGTTTAAAGGCGGATGCCGAGCGTGTGCGCAGCACAGTCGAAGAGATGGCCGATACGTATCAGGAACCTCAGGAAGTGATCGACTATTACTACGGTAATGCCGATCAACTAGCTCAGGTCGAGGCCTTGGTGCTGGAAGATCAGGTTGTGGATCTGCTGGTTTCACAGGCGAGCGTTACCGAGATCGCTATCGGTTATCAGGATGCGATCAAGCCGGCACAGCCTTCGTCTGCAGCGGCTGAGTCCGAAGAAGTGGAAGAAAAAACAGTAGCAGCAGAGTAACTTTGCGTTTTAGTCATTGACCGGGACGGACTCGGTTGATACTTATACGGACGGTAGCCGGCGTAACCGCCGCCTGCCGTTTTTTCGCATTGCAGGTTTGCGCGACGATCGTGCGCATAACGTGGACATGACAAAACAACAGTAAGGGCAGACTATGCAGAACGGAATTTTCGGCGATAGCGGCAATGTGACTTCAGCGGCGTTGGTGCCGATGGTGGTTGAACAAACTGCACGTGGTGAGCGGTCGTACGATATCTATTCGCGGTTGCTTAAAGAGCGAGTGATATTCCTCGTAGGTCAGGTGGAAGATCATATGGCCAACCTGGTTGTGGCGCAGCTGTTATTCCTTGAAGCAGAAAATCCGGATAAAGATATCCATCTCTATATCAACTCCCCGGGCGGCTCGGTGACTGCGGGTCTGGCCATTTATGACACCATGCAGTTTATCAAGCCGAATGTCAGCACCATGTGTCTCGGCCAAGCTGCTAGCATGGGTGCCCTGCTGTTGGCGGGCGGTGCTGAGGGTAAGCGTTTTTGTCTGCCCAACTCACGGATGATGATCCACCAGCCGTTGGGCGGTTATCAGGGCCAGGCGAGCGATATTGAGATACATACCCGTGAAATCCTGACGATCCGGGAAAAATTAAATCGCATTCTGGCCGGTCATACGGGTCAGGATATAGAGACGATCGCGCAGGATACCGAACGTGATAACTTTATGGATGGCGCAACAGCGGTCAAATATGGCCTGATTGATGCGGTCGTGGACAAGCGGGTAAGCGGGTAAAGCGCTAAGCTGTCCTGTATTGTCGTTGAAAATTTAGGTATGCATCGGTATTTATCAACGGATGTGCGCCAGTTAGTGGTTAAGAGGAAGTTGAATGTCTGAGGATATGACCAAAGGTGGTGACGGTAAGCTGCTGTATTGCTCGTTCTGTGGCAAAAGCCAGGATGAAGTACGCAAGCTGATTGCCGGCCCGTCCGTCTTTATCTGTGATGAGTGCGTCGATCTCTGTAACGATATCATTAGTGAAGAGGTGCAGGAGGTCGGCGTCGAAGAGGCGGATGATCATCTGCCGATACCCCAGGAGATCAAAGAGTCTCTTGATGAGTATGTTATCGGTCAGGAGAAAGCTAAAAAAGTCCTGGCAGTGGCGGTCTATAACCACTACAAGCGGCTGCGCTATCAAAACGCTCAGGATGACGTCGAGCTGGGTAAGAGTAATATCCTGTTGATCGGTCCCACAGGTAGCGGTAAGACACTGCTTGCCCAGACCCTGGCTCGGTTGTTGAATGTACCTTTTACTATCGCCGATGCGACCACCCTGACTGAAGCGGGTTATGTAGGCGAGGATGTCGAAAATATCATCCAGAAGCTGCTGCAGAAGTGCGAATACGATGTTGAAAAGGCCCAGATGGGAATTGTCTACATCGATGAGATCGATAAGATCTCCCGTAAGTCTGATAACCCGTCCATTACGCGTGATGTCTCGGGCGAAGGTGTACAGCAGGCACTGTTGAAATTGATCGAGGGCACGGTAGCCTCGGTGCCTCCTCAGGGCGGCCGTAAGCACCCGCAGCAGGAATTCTTGCAGGTTGATACCTCTAACATCCTGTTTATCTGTGGCGGTGCCTTCGCAGGCCTGGAGAAGGTGATCGAGGCGCGCTCTGAAAAGAGCAGCATCGGTTTCTCTGCTGCCGTTCGCTCCAAGGAGAGCGGAAAGAGTGTTGGCGAAACGCTGATGGGCATAGAGGCGGAAGATCTGGTTAAATATGGTCTGATCCCTGAGTTCGTGGGTCGCCTGCCGATGATCGCGACACTCACGGAACTGGATGAAGAAGCCCTGATGCAGATTCTTACCGAGCCCAAGAACGCGCTGACTCGCCAGTATCACAAGCTGTTCGAGATGGAAGGTGTTGATGTCGATTTCCGTGAGGATTCGCTCAAGGCTATTGCTAAGAAAGCGATGGCGCACAAGACCGGCGCTCGAGGCCTAAGATCCATAATGGAAGCTGCGTTGCTGGATACCATGTTCCAGTTGCCGTCACTGAGCAATGTCAGCAAGGTCGTGATTGATGCGGGTGTCATAGATGCGGAGTCCGAACCGCTGATGATCTACGCGAATGCCGAGCCTGCTAAAACGTCAAAGACAGCGCCTGGCGAATAGGGTTTTATAAAAAAGGGCCGCAAGGGCCCTTTTTTATTGCCGCAAAGCGTTTGCGGGCTTGAAAACTAGCCTGATGCCCCAATATTTCTGCCTTTACAGCCTGTCATTGTAGTGTTTTCAACCGCCCGGGAGTGGCTGTCACCTGGGGTATAACTGTCCAGAGGCATTTGTATGGATCTTGATAATTCGTCAGAAAGCTCCACCTCTCTAGAACTACCATTGCTACCGTTGCGCGATGTCGTGGTTTACCCCTATATGGTTATTCCGCTGTTCGTCGGGCGTGAAAAATCGATCCAGGCGCTGGAACTGGCGATGGAGGGTGGCAAACAGATTCTGTTGGTGGCGCAAAAACATGCCTCAGTCGATGAGCCGGCCGCTAAAGATATGTATTCCGTAGCGACAGTCGCTAATATTTTACAGTTGCTGAAGTTGCCCGATGGTACGGTCAAGGTGTTGGTCGAGGGTGCGGAGCGTGCCAAGATAGAGACGGTAACGGACACCGATAAGGGCTGGATGGCAAGCTATAGCGTTCTGCCTGTCACGGAGCTGGGTGAGGAGGGCGAGGTCTTTGTCCGCACGGTTCTCTCCCAGTTTGAGCAGTATGTACAGCTCAATAAAAAAATCCCCTCTGAAGTGTTAGCGTCTCTGGCGGCTATCGAGAATCCGCTGCGGTTGGGCGATACCATCGCCGCCCATATTACCGCCAAGCTGGACGAGAAGCAGAATCTGCTTGAGATGACGGATACCCGCGATCGACTCGAACGTCTGATGGCGTTGATGGAGTCGGAAATCGACCTGGTCAATGTCGAGAAGCGCATCCGGGGTCGGGTCAAGAAGCAGATGGAGAAGAGTCAGCGCGAGTACTATCTCAACGAGCAGATGAAAGCGATTCAGAAAGAGATGGGCGATCTGGATGAGGGCGGTAGTCCCAATGAGATCGAACAGCTACGGCTGCGTATCGACGAAGTGGGGATGTCCAACGAAGCCAAGGAAAAGGCCGTTAATGAATTCAACAAGCTGAAAATGATGTCACCGATGTCGGCCGAAGCAACAGTGGTCCGCAGCTATATTGACTGGATGGTCAGCCTGCCGTGGAATAAGCGCAGTAAGGTGCGTCATGATCTGGCTAAGGCCGAACTGGTCCTGGATGCGGATCACTACGGCCTGGAAGAGGTCAAGGAGCGGATCCTCGAGTTTCTGGCAGTCCAGCAGAGGGTTCGTAAACTCAAGGGTCCTGTGCTCTGTCTGGTGGGTCCTCCAGGGGTGGGTAAGACCTCGCTGGGGCAGTCCATCGCGCGTGCGACCAATCGTAAGTATGTACGCATGGCGCTGGGCGGTGTGCGTGATGAGGCCGAGATTCGCGGCCATCGGCGTACCTATATAGGCTCCATGCCGGGTAAGTTATTGCAGAAGATCGCTAAGGTCGGCGTTAAAAATCCGCTGTTCCTGCTCGATGAGATAGATAAGATGGGGATGGATCAGCGCGGTGATCCGGCGTCGGCTCTGTTGGAAGTTCTAGATCCTGAACAAAATCATACCTTTAATGATCACTACCTCGAAGTTGATTATGACCTCTCGGATGTCATGTTTGTCTGTACCTCCAATTCGATGAATATTCCCGGTCCGCTTCTGGACCGGATGGAGATTATTCGTATTCCGGGTTATACCGAGGCTGAAAAGGTTAAAATTGCCGAACGTTATCTGATCCCCAAGCAGCTTAAAACCAATGGTCTTAAGCTGGATGAGGTCGTCATAACTGAGGGGTCAGTGCGCGATATGATCCGCTACTACACCCGCGAAGCCGGGGTGCGGAATCTGGAACGCGAGATCGCCAAAGTGCTTCGTAAAGTAGTGAAAGAGAAGGCATTGAAGCAGATTTCCGACGAAACGCGCGCTATCACAGTCGAGGTGTTGGAGCATTACAGCGGCGTACGTAAGTTCAGTTTCGGCGTGGCAGAAGAGAAAGATGAGGTCGGCCAAGTGACGGGCCTTGCCTGGACGCAGGTGGGGGGTGAGATCCTGACCCTTGAGGCTGCGGTTATGCCGGGGAAAGGGCGCCAGATCCATACCGGATCCCTGGGTGATGTTATGAAAGAGTCGATCCAGGCCGCACTGACCGTGGTTCGTAGCCGTGCAGAAGCGCTGGGTATCGAGGCAGACTTTCATGAAAAACATGATATCCATATCCATGTTCCCGAGGGAGCGACGCCCAAAGATGGTCCCAGCGCCGGTATAGGGATGTGTACGGCACTGGTCTCCGCATTGACCAATATCCCGGTGCGTTCCGATGTTGCTATGACGGGTGAGATCACCCTTCGTGGTCAGGTATTGCCTATCGGCGGTCTTAAGGAAAAGCTTCTCGCGGCACATCGCAGCGGCATCAAGACAGTGATTATTCCTGATGAGAATCTGCGTGATTTAAAAGAGATTCCAGACAATATAAAACAAGAAGTTGAAATCAAGGCGGTAAAGTGGATCGACGAAGTATTGGAGATCGCTCTGACAAGCCGGCCTAAGCCGCGCAAGACGCCATCGGAAAAGGAGCTCCCGGAAAAGAAAAAGACCACGGGGGGGGCTGGAGGTCAAATTAGTACCCATTAGGCTGTAAGCCGCGTATATTCGTGGATGGGCTGCTTGACAGTGGTTTCAGCCAGTTGGTATAAAGTGCGTCGAGCAAATTATGCTGGCATGGATAAAAAAACAAAAAAATATATTTTACAGAAGGGGATATGAGTGAATAAGTCTGAGTTGATTGATGCGATAGCTGCTTCTGCAGATCTGTCTAAAGCATCTGCTGGTCGTGCCTTAGATGCGGCTCTTGAAGCGATCACAGGAGCATTGAAAGCTGACGACAGTGTTGCGCTGGTCGGTTTTGGTACATTTTCTGTTAAGCAGCGTGCTGCGCGCACGGGTCGTAACCCGCAGACGGGTAATCCTATTCAGATTGCTGCTGCGACCGTACCGGCGTTTAAAGCGGGTAAGGCGTTAAAGGATGCTGTTAACTAATTATTGAATTAGTGACCGTCTTGTTGGCTATGAAAATTTTTTTGGATCAGTAGTTTGACCGGTCGGATTATCCACCCGTTAGACAGGGGGCTCAGTTTGGGTTCCGTCTGTTCCGCCAAGAACAAAGAGCGCATCAATGGATGCGCTTTTTTTTAATCGCATAAATAGTCGCTTTAGTGAGACCACACTAGAGCGTTTTTCCAGGCAGAGGGCTGCATGCTTCAAAATCTGAGAGAGAGTTCCCAGGGGATTATCGCTAAAACGATCGTCGGCTTTATCATCGTCACCTTCGCACTCTGGGGTGTTGACTCCCTGTTTGGCCTGGCATCGGCGCCAGGGGCACCGGTAACGGTCAATGATGTCGATATCAGTGAAGCCGAGATCCAGAACGGGATAGAGAGGCAGCGCCGGCAGTTGATCAATCAGATGGGGGCGGATGTCGATCCCTCGATGCTGGAAGATAACCTGCTGCGAGGGATGGTTGTCGAAGGCCTGATAGAGCAGTCGTTGCTGTTGCAGTCTGCTGAGCAGCAGGGGCTTGCGGTCAGCACCCAGATGCTGGATCAGATTATTCTCAAGACCCGTGAGTTTCAGGTCGAAGGTCAGTTTGATCGGAATCAGTTTAATGGGGTGCTGCGTAACGCGGGGCTGACACCGATGATGTATCGTGGCCTGTTACGCAAAGAGCTGCTCATGGAGCAGGTGCGCAGCGCTATCGCAGCGACCGCCTTTGTACTTCCTGCTGAGATTAAGGCGATCGCCGCGATCGATCAGCAGACCCGGGATATACGCTTTCAGCTGATTCCATTGCAGCAGATGCTTGCGGGAGTAACGGTTAGCGAAGCCGAGATCCAGGACTACTACCAGGCGAATCAGGCTGGCTTTATGTCTGAGGAGCGGCTGGCGCTCGATTATATCCAGATTAATCGCAGTGATCTGGCGGCGGATGTCGAGATCGATGCAGCCGAGTTGCAGACACAGTACCAGCAACTGGTTGCCGGGTTTGAAGGCCGGGATGCGCGGGATGCCGCACATATCCTGATCGCGCTCAGCGCAGAACGCGATGCAGAACAAGCCAAAACAGAGGCTCAGGTGCTGCGTCAGAAGCTTAATGAAGGGGCGAATTTTGCTGATCTGGCCCAAGAGTATTCAGACGACGGCGGTTCTGCTGTCGAAGGTGGCTCGCTGGGACTGGTTGAGCAGGGCGTGATGGTTCCCGAGTTTGAGCAGGCGCTGTTTGCGCTACAGGTCGGTGAGGTGTCTGAGCCGGTAGAGACTGAGTTTGGTTATCATCTGATCAAGCTTAATCGCATCGATAAGAGCGCAGCGCCAGATTTTGACAGCGTGCGTGTCGAGCTTGAAACGGCTCAGCGTGAGCAGAAGTCTGAGGCACTCTTTGTGGAGTTGTCTGAGGCGCTGGCTGATCTGAGTTTTTCTGCATCGGATCTTCAGGAACCTTCCGAGCAGCTCGACCTTCCTATCAGCCACACGGCCCTGATGGGGCGTGAGGGCGGTGAGGATGCATTCAGCGCCGATCCCCGAGTACTGAAGGCTGCCTTTGCGGAGGATGTGCTGAGCAATGGCCATAACTCTGAATTGATCGAGTTGAGTCGCGACCAGGTAGTGGTGATCCGCCTAAGGCAGCACCTGCCCGCGAGTGCTCAGAGCCTTGCCGAGGTCCGGGAGCAGATCTTGGGGCAGCTTAAGCAGCAGAAAGCGGAGCAGCAGGTGCAGGCGCGTGCAGAGATTCTTCTGGCCGAGGCTAAAGGGTTGAGTCAAGCGCAGCTTGAAGTGTCGCCCTGGCTGCAGCAGGACGGCGTATCCCGCTCTGATGCGGTACTTGACCCGCTTCAGATCCGGGCGCTGTTTAAAATGGTTAAACCGGCAGCGGGTCAACTGAGTTGGGCGCAGGTTACGCTATCCGATGGCAGCGCGGCGGTCATGGGTGTTACGGCGGTTTATCCAGGTGCCGAACTCGAGCCGCAGGCCTTACAGGCGATGACGGGCTATCTGGCCAACCGCAATGGCCAGTCCGATTATGTGTCGCTGAAGCTGAATCTGAAATCAAGCGCTGCCATTGTTCGTTAGCTTTTAGCCGCTAAAAACAGCCGTTAATAACAGCCGCTAAAAACACGCGTTGATATCAGAATCCAGACGTCAGGTGTTGATCGTTAAGCACCCTAAGGGAGCCTCAGGGCTCCCTTTTTGTACCAGAACACCGCTTTTTCCGTCGTTCAACCAGGTTTCATCATGAGTTTGATATTAGGCATAGATCCTGGATCACGCATCACCGGTTTTGGGGTGATTAATCAGGTCGGATCACGGCATGAATATGTGACCAGCGGCTGTATCCGGATTAAAGGCGACCACCTGCCAGATCGCTTGAAACAGATCTACGAAGGGGTCGTCGAGGTTATCCGCCTGTATCTGCCGGAAGAGATGGCCATCGAGCAGGTCTTTATGGCAAAGAACGCGGACTCGGCATTAAAGCTGGGTCAGGCCAGGGGCGCGGCGATAGTGGCGGGTGCGACCCAGGGCTTGGCGGTATCGGAATATGCTGCGCGAGCGGTCAAGCTGGCCGTCGTGGGTAAGGGCTCCGCCGAGAAAACGCAGGTACAGCATATGGTCAGTTCCATTCTCAAGCTGCCGGGGTTGCCGCAAGAGGATGCCGCCGATGCGTTGGCGATCGCCTTATGTCATGCCTATACCCGCCAGGGGCAGATACGCCTTGCCGCGGCAAGCCCCCGCGCGCGGATAACCTGAGCCCACTTCTTTGCCACCACTTTTTGTTAGGAGTTTCAGATGATCGGTCGACTTAAGGGTGTGCTGGTAGAAAAACAGCCGCCATATCTGGTTATAGATGTGCAGGGCGTCGGCTACGAGGTCGAAGCACCCCTGAGCTCCATCTTTCATCTACCTGCAGTGGGTCAGTCGGTGGAACTGTATACCCATTTTGTCGTCCGTGAGGATGCGCAGCTCCTGTATGGCTTTACCACCAAGGAGGAGCGGGCGCTGTTTCGGGCCCTTATCAAGGTTAACGGGGTCGGCCCAAAGATGGGGATAGCCATACTCTCAGGGATTGGCGCCGATGACTTTGCCCGCTGTGTTAATCAGGATGACAGTGCCGCCCTGGTTAAAATTCCAGGGGTCGGTAAGAAAACGGCCGAGCGCCTGATCGTAGAGATGCGCGACAAGATGCGTGACTGGTTGCCGGCAGAGAGTGATTTTGCATTATCTTCCGCAGGGATGCAGCTCGACCCGGCGAACGACGCCTTGCAGGAAGCGGAGAGCGCTCTGATTTCGTTAGGCTATAAACCCGCTCAGGCCTCTAAAGCGGTGGCTCAGGCGCACAGGTTGCTGGGCGCTGGCAGTGCTGAGGAACTTATTCGTCAGTCACTCAAGAGTATGGTTTAAGGCGGCGATAGCTTATCATTCGAGCCACTGCCCCCTGTTGAGACGCCAATGATTGAAACCGATAGGTTTATCGCTCCCGAACCCCGCTCCCGCACTGAAGAGGTACAGGATCGCGCGATTCGTCCCCGCTCGCTGGCCGACTATGTAGGGCAGCCGGTGGTGCGAGAGCAGATGGAGATCTTTATCCCCGCTGCCCGCAATCGTGGCGAACCGCTGGACCATACGCTTATCTTCGGCCCGCCCGGACTGGGTAAAACCACGTTGGCACACATTATCGCCAATGAGATGGGGGTCTCGATGAAGTCGACCTCGGGTCCGGTGATGGAGAAAGCCGGTGATCTGGCGGCGATGCTGACCAATCTCGAACCGGGCGATGTACTCTTTATCGATGAGATACATCGTCTTAATCCGGCGGTAGAGGAGGTGCTCTATCCGGCGATGGAGGACTATCAGCTCGATATCATGATCGGCGAGGGACCGGCCGCGCGATCGATCAAACTCGATCTGCCTCCCTTTACCCTGGTGGGAGCGACCACCCGGGCCGGCCTGCTGACCTCTCCGCTGCGTGACCGCTTTGGTATCGTGCAGCGGCTGGAGTTTTACAGCGTCGAGGATCTGGTCACTATCGTAAGCCGTTCGGCAAGGTTGGTGGGGGTCGGCATCGATGAGGCGGGAGCCCGTGAGATCGCCCGACGTTCGCGGGGAACACCGCGGATCGCCAATAGATTGCTCCGTCGTACTCGGGACTATGCCGAGGTTAAGGGGGACGGGACCATCAACGGTGAGGTAGCCTGTCTGGCATTGAATATGCTCAATGTCGATAGCCATGGGTTCGATCATATGGACAGGCGTCTGCTACTGGCGATGATCGAAAAATTCGACGGGGGTCCCGTGGGTATCGATAGTCTGGCGGCATCGATCAGCGAAGAGCGTGATACGATCGAGGATGTACTCGAACCCTTCCTGATTCAGCAGGGTTATATTATGCGTACCTCCCGAGGGCGGGTGCTGACTAAGCTTGCTTATCAGCATTTTGGCATGGAGTCGCTGCATCGGAGTGACGATGACTGATTCTGCGGCACATCGATGCAGTTTTCGGGTCTATATCGAAGATACAGACCTGGGTGGTATCGTCTATTACGTCAACTATCTGAAATTTATGGAACGTGCCCGTACGGAGCTGTTACGATCACTGGGCTTTCAGCAGCACGAATTGCAGCAGCAGGGGTTGTTGTTTGTGGTTCAGAGTCTGAGCGCGCGTTACCGGCAGCCGGCGCGACTGGATGATGAGCTCAGTATTCACACCGCCATTAAAAAGCAGTCTGGCGCGAGTCTGGTTTTTGAGCAGCGGGTGCTGCGCGCCGATAGCGATGTCTTATTGTGTACCGCCGAGGTTAAAGTCGCCGCTGTTGATAGTGCCCGGCTCAAGCCTATAAAAATACCCGCACCCTTACGTCAGCAGCTGGACCGTTACAGCGTCCAGTCCTGAATCCTAAACCCAGATAGATACGCCAATAAGGAGAATTTTTGGTGGTAGAGAAAATGTCGATGTGGAGCCTGGTGGTCAACGCCAGTCTGGTTGTTCAGCTGGTGATGCTGGTGTTATTAGTGGCGTCGATCCTGTCCTGGGTGGTGATCTTTCAGCGCCGCAGTTATCTCGCCACAGCACGGCGTACACTGCGGCAGTTCGAGGAGAAGTTTTGGTCTGGCATCGATCTGAGCGAACTGTTCCGTGATGTCAACAGCAATCCGAACCCTGAGAGTGCGCCGGAAAATATCTTTCGTGCCGGCATCAAGGAGTTTACCCGGCTGCGGCAGCAAAGCGATGCCGATCCTGATGCAGTCATGGAGGGTGTGGAGCGGGCGATGCGGGTGGCGCTGTCGCGCGAAGAGGAGAAGCTCGATGCGAATCTGCCCTTCCTGGCGACTGTCGGTTCGACCAGCCCCTATATAGGCTTGTTCGGTACCGTCTGGGGGATTATGAACTCATTCAGGGGGTTGGCTAATATGCATCAGGCGACCCTCGCCAGCGTCGCCCCGGGTATCTCCGAGGCCCTGATCGCCACGGCGATGGGGTTGTTTGCGGCCATCCCTGCGGTTATCGCCTATAACCGCTATGTCTCCCAGGTCGAGATCATCATGAACAGCTATACGACCTTCGCCGAGGAGTTTTCCAGTATTCTTCACCGCCGCGTACATGGTTCCAAGTGAGGCCCAGGCAATGATACGCAGAGCTAAACCCAAGCGTAAGCTCAATGCCGAGATCAATGTCGTCCCCTATATCGATGTCGTTATGGTGCTGTTGATCGTCTTTATGATCACCGCGCCCATGCTGACTCAGGGCGTGGATGTGCAGTTGCCGAAAGTCGGTGCTGAACCGGTGGATAGCCGGGACCAGGAACCGTTAATCGTGTCTGTCGATGCCCAGGGCTTGTATTATGTCGATGTGGGTGGCGATCCATTAACAGCTGTAACGCTCACGGTGGCCGTGGATAGGGTCGGTAAGATCCTCAGCAGCAACCCCAAGAAGATGATTCTGGTGCGCGGAGATCGCCGGGTTAGCTACGACAAGGTGATCGAGTTGATGGCGGCGTTACAGGGTGCCGGGGCTCCTAGTGTGGGCTTGGTTACCGAATAGCATGCTGAACTCAGTGCCTAAGAGCTACATACTGCCGGTTTTATGGGCACTGCTGCTACACGTGGGACTGGTGCTGTTAACTGCCACGACCTGGTTTGAAAACAGCAGCGACGCGCATCGCGTCGTGCCTCAGCATATCAAGGCGGAGCTGGTAGACTTGCGCAGCCTGAGCAAGGCGGCCGAGGATGCCAAGCGCAAAGAGAATGCGCTCGCCGAAGCGGTGGCAAAAAAGCAGGCGGATGCCAACGCCAGAGCCAAGGCAAAAAAGTTGGCGGACGCGAAGTCCAAAGCCGATGCTAAAAAACGAGCAGCGCAGCAGCAGGAAAAGCTAAACAAGACGCAGGCACTTAAAAAAGCCGCACAGCAGGCAGCCGACGCTAAGCGGAAGTCGGCCGCCAAGGCAAAAAAAGCCGATCAATTAGCCCAGAGCAAAAAAAAGCAGGCGCTGCAGGACGCGGAACTAAGGCGGCAGGCGGATGCCAAACGCAAGGCTGATCTTAAGAAACAGGAGCAGCGGCAAGAACAGGCTGACCTTAAAAAGCAGCAGGCGGAGTCAGAGCGACAGCAGCAGGCTGAACGCGAGCGCCTGGCCCGTGAGGAGGAACAGCGCTTAGAGGCGCAGGTTAAAGCCGAGCAGGCATGGGTTGCCAGGGCTGAGCAGCTGGTGGCTTCGGCGGAATCGGTGATCATCGCGGGCGTGCAGTCGCAGTGGCGTCGGCCGCCGTCAGCCCGTAATGGGATGGAGGTTGCGGTGCGTATTCATCTGCTTCCCACAGGCGAAGTCGATGATGCCTATGTGACGGATTCCAGTGGTGATGATGCCTTTGATCGGAGTGCCGTCAATGCGGTGCTCAAGGCGGCCCGCTTCCCTGAATTACAGGCGATCGATCCGCAGGTGTTCGACCGTTATCTGCGCCAGATCAGCCTGAAATTTCGACCCGAAGATCTGCGTCGCTGAGTTGTTTATCAATGACCGCACCGAAACTACTACCTTGAGGATTAAAGGCCGATGCTACGTATAGGTTTATTGCTGGTTGTGTTGCTCTCGTCTCTGGCGCGCGCAGAATTGACGATCGAGATTACCCAGGGCGTCGATAAGCCGGTACCGGTCGCCGTTGTTCCCTTTGGCTGGCAACAGGCTCAGTCACTGCCCGAGGATGTCGCCGAAATTGTTGCGGCAGATCTGCATCGCAGCGGCCTCTTCGGACTGATGCCGCGCAACAGGATGCTCAGTTTTCCTACCCGGTCGGATCAGGTTTACTACCGTGACTGGCGTCTGGCTAACCAGGAATATCTATTGGTGGGTAAGGTTGAATCCCAGCCTGGCAATCGTTATAAGATTCAGTACGAACTTTTTGATGTCGTAAAGGAGCAGCGGCTATTGGCGGAGCATATCAGTGGCAGCGCGATCCAGTTACGGCGGATGTCACATCGTATTGCCGATGTGATCTATGAAAAGTTAACCGGTATTCGTGGCGCCTTTGCGACCCAGATTGTCTATGTCAGCGCCAAGCGACTCGGTCAGGAGGATTACCGTTATCAGCTGGTGCTGGCGGATGCCGATGGCGCTAACTCCCGACCTATTCTTCAATCCACGCAGCCGATACTCTCGCCGTCCTGGTCGCGTGATGGGCGTAATCTGGCCTATGTGTCTTTTGAAACAGGACGGCCGGCGATCTATATTCAGAATCTGCAGACGGGTAAGAGAGAGCAGGTCACCCGTTTTAGAGGACTTAACGGTGCCCCTGCATGGTCGCCTGATGGTAAAAAGCTGGCGTTGACCCTGTCTAAAGATGGCAATCCTGAGATCTACACCCTGGATCTTGGGAGTCGAAAATTAACGCGTATCACTAATCATTACGGCATCGATACCGAAGCCACCTGGTCGGTGGATGGTAAGTCCATCTTGTTTACCTCGGATCGAGGCGGTCCACCGCAGATTTACCAGCAGAACCTGGCGTCGGGCTGGGTCGAGCGTCTGACGTTCGAGGGAAATTATAATGCCAAGGCGCACTTGACCCATGATGGTCGTCACCTGGTGATGGTCCATCGCAGCAACGGGGTGTTCAATATCGCAGTACAGGATCTTAAGACGGGGCGCTTAGATATCTTAACCAAAACAGGCCTGGATGAGTCTCCCAGCATCGCTCCCAATGGCAGTATAGTAATATACGCGACTCAGGAGGGTACCCGAGGGGTCCTGGCCGCCACATCGCTGGATGGCCAGGTGAGATTCAGGCTGCCGTCTAAAGAGGGTGATGTTCGCGAACCCTCATGGTCTCCTTACCTGGAATAAAGCGGCTTAGCGTCATATCTGGTTCTTTCTGGGGGCTGCTGTCGCCGTCTGGGTGGCATCTGGAATGGCGAGAGGCCCCTCTCGCCAGAGATCCGGTAGCTAGCGGAGGGCTGAATGCTAGGTCCTCGAAATCCTAAGTCTTCCTGTTCACGGTAATTTTTCATCCCTAATCCCTAATCCCTAATCCCTAATCCCTAATCAGGCTAAGCAAACTCCTTGCGCCTGGAACGCTCAAAATTGAGTAATTTAGCCTCAGGGTCGTGTTATTATTCGAGCTTACTTAGGGGTAAATCATGAAAAAATATAAAAATAAACATATTCACCAAGCTGTTCTAAGTGCCTTATCAACCCTGGCGTTGAGTGCCGGGGTTGTCGGGCAGGCTCACGCAGCACTCGCTTATACTTGCGAGAGTCTGGGGTCAGGGGTTCTAATAGGTCCTCTGTATAGTGCTCAAACAATATATACTACTTTGACTAGCGGTGACGAACTTACCTTTACCGTGACAACAGCAGCAGCAGAAGCAAGCTCAAATTATTATGTTGGAGTAACGGATACCACCGCTAATGCTACAGTATTCCATCAATTTGCGGATATACGCTCCACTAATACCTTTAGCTATACAGTCCCAGGTACCGGCGCGAGAAGCTTTGCTGTACACGGATCCTGTAGTTGCTTTGCGATCGATACGACGTATACCCTGGCCTGCAATCTGCCAGGCGCAACTCAGTCAGATTCATCAGCGGCCAGTTCGTCCTTGATGAGCAGCCTGACCAGCGCCCAAAGTGGCATGACCTTTAATAATGTAGCGCAGCATCTGCAAGGAACTGGCGGTAACGGAATGAGTGGCGACGGTAGCGTTACAGAGAAGTTCCAACGTCTTGCATTATCTCAGGCCCTGTTGAGTGAGCCGCTGTCGGGTGATTCGGCTACCCGCTTTGGTGGAGTCAGTAATAATGGCGGCTGGCAACCCTCTGTCCCCAATGGCATAAGCGTTCGTGATGCCATCGGTCTGTTTAATTTTGACACCTCTAAATCCTCGCTTCGAGCGTTGAATGCCGCGCAAGATACCTCCACAACCCGCGTTCCGGGTGGAGTTAAAGATCTGGCAAGAGCTTCGACGGGGGTTTCTCTGTGGGGCTATGGGTCCTTCCAGAATCTGAACAACTCACTTGCGGGTGGAAGCTATAACGGCGATAGCCTGGGTTACAACTTGGGCGCAGATATCAGACTGTCCAACAACATGCTGGTGGGTGCTGCCATCGGCTATAATGACAGCCGCATCACCACGGTCTTCAATGCCGGCAAACACCATGAAACAGCGACCAGCATTAGCCCCTATCTGTCATATAAAATTAACGACAACACTTCCTACAGCGGGGTCATAGGGGCAGGAAGGGGGACGATCAACAATTCTAGGACCAACAACACGGTAACCGGAAAAACCGACACCAGCAGCCAGTTTATGTATAACAGCCTAAGTTACACCCGGCCAGAGGCACAAGATGAAGCGTACACACTTTCCGGTACGTTGAGCCATAGCTATGCAAATAAGACGATAGAAGCCTATACGGAATCCGATGCGACCCTGGTCGCGAAGAATAAGACTCGTACCAGTCAGTGGTCTTTACAAGCCGAGGCGGCCCGAAATTTCCAGACCCCGCGTGCCAATATGAAGGTTTTCGCCAATGCGGCGTTGTTACGGGATACCCTGGACACCGTGAATAATGACCCTAATGCGTTGGATGTATCAGCAGGTATGCGTTTCCTGCCAAGTGCATCCAATTGGTTCGGCAGCCTCTCCGGCACCAAACAATTCTTACGTAAAAACTATACGCAGTGGTCAGTGCAGGGTTTGCTAGGCTTCAACCTGCCTAACACGAGTGCGTCCACACAGCAGCTGAGGATGCAGAGCCAGCAAGCTAACGGCAGCACGGGCTTGAGCCTGAGTTACGCCCTCGCCAATAAATCTGGAGACGCTGAGGCAATGTTCACCCTTGGCTCTACGCGTACGCTGTATACGCAGCTTGTAAGCGATTATGCGCAATTGAATACCTCACTAAAATTTTAACGGCGGGGTCTTAAGGAATGCGCCACCCTGTCTCTCAGGGTGGCGTTTTTCTTATTGGGGGAGGGTAGTGCTTGAGCAGTATGGGGCATAACAAGATAACACAGGCTGTTCAGTACATTGACAGCGGTGCTTATGAGCAGGCTTTAGCGTTGCTGGGTCGATTACAGAAAAAAAATCCGACAGATTCGCGTATACCCTATCTGCGAGGAGTTGCGCATCATCGACAAGGAAACTTGAACCCTGCCGATACCTGCTACGGTCAGGCCTTAAGGCTAGACCCCCCCTTCGTTGATGCCCGCCTGCAAGCGGCACAAGTAAAAGTCCAGCTCCGCAACCCTGCAGCCTCAGTGTTGCTGTTGCAACGCGGGATCAGGCTGTTTGCAGACCCTGCACAAGCCGATCAGCGGCTTTATCTGAATTTGGGCATCGCTCAATTGCTCAATGCTCAGGCGCAAGCGGCTATTGAGACCTTATCCGCCTATCTGAAGCGCAATCCTGCGGACATGACCGCTCAGCTCAACCTTGGTAATGCCTATGTAGGGACGCAAGAATTAGGTTTGGCGAAGAGCTGTTTTGCTAGGGCGCTGGCCCAGAACAGCGCCCTGGTAGCGGCGCATATAGGAATAGCGAATGTCTTCACCGCCAGTGGCGATTTTGAGCGCGCCGAACAGGCTTTGCGCCAGGCGTTAGCACTCGAGCCGGATAACGCTGACGTCCACTATAATCTTGGGGTCTTGGCGAAAGATTTGGGGAAGTATGTACAGGCACGCGAAGCCTTCCAGGACTGCATCGAGCGAGCACCTATGCATTTACTTGGAGTCAAAGCCTTGGCAGATGCGCATCTGGAATTGGGCGAGATAGAGCAAGGCTTAAGTGATCTCTATCGACTCCAGGCGCTTGAGCCAAACAATCTAAAAACCTTGTCGCACTGTCTGTTTTGCACCAATTACGATAGCAATTTATCGCGAGAGCAGGGGTATGATTTTCATAGGCGACTCGGAAATTCTTTTGGAATAAAAATTAGGTCCCCGGCCAGAGATAAGAAAAAGATCTTGCGCATAGGTTTTGTTTCAGCTGATTTTCGCCGACACAATATTCCCGATTTTGTTGTCGGGCTATTCAATAATCTGGATCGTAGCTGTTTTGAAGTCTTCGCCTATGCCAATTCGGAGCGCTTCGATGAATACAGTGCAGTCGTTCGCGACAGTGTTGATCGTTGGCTGAACATTTCACCACTCTCAGATACGCAGGCGAAAGGGCAGATTGAGGCCGATGGTATCGATATATTGGTCGACCTGTGTGGCCACAAACCCGACAATCGAATGCAGATGTTCGCCATGCGCGCAGCGCCCGTCCAGCTAAGTTGGTTAACCATAAACAGCACGGGTATCGCCAGTATAGATTACCGTTTGGTCGATAGTCTAACGGATCCCGGCGATGGCCTGATGAGTGAATTACCCGTGCGGCTAACTAGCGGCCATCATGGTTTCTATCCCTTGAGTGCGCCATCTAAAGCGCCGAGCCATTGGTCTGATGATGCCCCCCTGGTCTTAGGTTCTTTTAATGTTATGCCTAAGCTGAACGACAACGTAATCAGGCTCTGGGCAAAAATTATGAACCGGGTTCCCCATGCCCGCTTACTGGTCAAAGACAAGATTTTCACAGATCCTCAGGCGGTTTTACATTTCGAGAAGCGGATGAGACACCAGGGTATAGACGCGAGCAGGCTGGACTTAATAGGCTCGATTGAGAGTAGTACGGCATACTACGAAGCTATTAGGCGCTGCTCGATCTGCCTGGATCCTTTCCCCTATAATGGTGTTGCAACCACCTGCGATAGTCTGTGGATGGGAACGCCTGTTGTCACTCTCCTCGGTGACCGACATGCCGCCCGTGTTGGTGCTAGTTTATTGTCTCAGGTGGGGTTGAGTGAGTTGGTAGCGAGTTCGATGGCAGAGTATGTCGAGATCGCGATAAACTTGGCCAACGACCCTGGTCGCCTTGGCGAAATGAAGCGTAATCTTGCAGCAACCATGCGCAATTCAAGTTTGGGTGACGCTAGGGGATTTGCGACGCGTTTCGGTCTAAGCTTGAAACATATCTGGGAGTTGACGCCGGAGAAACGCTGAGTATTAGTTGCGTCCCCTGTGATCCTATGCCGGTTCGTGGCTAGCCTGTTATGCACGCCCCTGAATGGGTGCATGCTATATTATGAGCGGCTGGGCCTGGCTTCATCAGGTTATAAGGGAATTCGTTTAGGGAAAAGGGCCATTATAACGGCTGTCGAGGGCTTGCCGGGCAGTCGGGAGCAGCATTAAAATAAGCTTGACATCGGGATCTGTCAGCTTGCATTAAATCAATTGAAGCAGTACCTTATGTTGGATTAATCCCGTAGTAATTTGAGGAGTTCGTATGCGCGTTAGAAATATCAGTAAAGCGGTTGCCGTGGCAGCTACCCTAGTGTGGATCAGCGGTTGCACAAGTACCGGCACAACCACTGACAGTACTGATGCGGCATCCGCAGGTCAGGACTCCACTGTAGACTCGGCAACATCCACGGCTACAGGTTCGGATACCAGCATGCAGAGTGGTCAGATGACTGATAAAAGTATGGCCGAAGCTGCAGTTGCAGATCTCCAGACTGTTTTCTATTTTGATTTTGATAAGACAGTGATTGAGGCGGATGCCTTTGAAGACCTGAGTGCACATGCCAAGTTCCTGTCTGCTTATCCTGAAGCACGTATAGTGCTCGAAGGCCATGCAGATGAGCGCGGAACCCGCGAGTACAACATGGCTCTGGGTGAGCGTCGTGCCAAGGCTGTCAGTCGTTTTCTGGCAGTACAGGGTGCAGCAAGCAACCAGATTGAAGTGGTTAGCTATGGCGAAGAACGGCCTGCAATGATGGGCCATGATGAAAATTCCTGGGGCCAGAACCGTCGTGTTGAGCTTAAATACAGCCACTAAGTCATGATCAGACCTGTAATGGCAGCACTGCTGCTGGGGGGGCTCTATGCCCCTGCCGTTTTTTCCGCCGGCATACCTGTAGAGGATCGGACAGATCCTTCTCAGGGTGCGACGTCAGCTTCCACGGTTAACGCCGCGGCGGCTCGTTCTTCCGCTGTCTCAGACACCAGGGTTACCTCGGTTCCAAGAGCGGCAGTCTCTGCTAACGCAGAACTGTTGATGATGCTTAGCCAGTTGCAGGAAGAGGTGCGTTTCCTGCGTGGTCGGGTTGAGGAGCAGCAGCATCAACTGCAACGGCTGCAGGTCGATCAGCGGGATCGTTATCGTGATCTCGATCGGCGTATTGGTTTATTAGGCCAGCGCCCTGTTATACCCTCTTCTGCTTTACCCCCTGCTTTGCCTTCGGCCTCAGCGTCGGTGGTGCCTCAGTCGGGTCCTGTGGATAGCGCTCCTGAAAAACGCACGCAAGAGCCGGTAGCACGTCCGAGCGTTTCAGATACTCAGGCCTACAAGGCCGCTTTTTTGCTGGTGCGCGAGCGTGATTTTGATCAGGCGCTTCGCGAGTTCGAGCGTTTCTTAAAGCAGTATCCTGACAGTGAGCTGACGGCGAATGTGCTCTACTGGATCGGAGAAGTGCATCGTGCCAGGCCCACACCTGATCAGGAGAAAGCCAGCATTGCCTACCAGCAGCTGCTGATGCGTTACCCGGCTCATTCTAAGGCGGCCGATGCTTATTACAAGTTGGGACTCTCCTATCAAGCCCTGGGACAGCTCGACAAAGCCAAGGGCAGTATGGCCAGGGTGATCAAACTTTTCCCTGATCAGGCTCCCGCAGCGATGGCCCGGGATTTCTTAAAGAAAAACCCCTAATACTTTTCTGCAAGTGGCCTGTTAGCAGGCTGCTGTGGGCTCCCCGTTTCTGATAGATACCGAGTTATTCATGTCTGTTTCTGTAAAAAAGGCCGTAATATTATTATCCGGTGGCTTGGATTCTGCCACGACCCTCGTGCTGGCTCGCCAGGCGGGTTATCAGTGTTATACGCTGAGTTTTAATTATGGTCAGCGCGCGCTGGCCGAGCTGCAAGCGGCCGAGACGCTCTCGCAGCAGCAGGGTGTTATCGAGCACAAGACGATACGTTTTGATCTTGGGGATATCGGCGGCTCTGCGTTGACTGATCCGAGTATCGATATTCCTGATCATCTGGGGCAGGGTGTCCCCGTCACCTATGTGCCTGCGCGTAATACTCTGTTTCTGTCGATGGCGCTGGGGTGGGCCGAGGTTCTTGAGGCCGAGGCGATATTTATAGGCGTTAATGCCGTGGATTACTCCGGCTATCCCGACTGCCGCCCCGAGTTTATAGACGCGTTTCAGGCGATGGCGAATGTGGCGACCAAGGCCGCTCTCGAGGGTAAACCGATACAAATCGAGACGCCACTGCTGCATTTGAGCAAGGCGCAGATTATTCAGCAAGGCGTCGCCGCCGGGTTCGATTATAGTCTTACCGTCTCCTGCTACCAGGCGGATGCTCAGGGGCGCGCCTGTGGTGTCTGCGACAGCTGTCGCCTGAGAGCCCAGGGGTTCGCAGAAGCCGGCGTGGCAGACCCGACGCGCTACCAATAACGTTTTTTTGTAGGTCGGCGTTTTGTGGGTAGAAAGTAGTCCGACGCAGCCAGAACCCTGCCTCCATTGTTGGAATAAATCCCAACAACTCCCTCCCTGCTGCTAATAAGCTGTCGGACTAGAGTCCGACCTACAATGCTCATACCTGTGGGAGCCGACCCACAGGGACGTGGGAAGTGCAGCTGTTGCAGGAGCCTTCAACTGCCTGCCTGCAGGCGATCTTTTGAAAAGATCGCCGGGAGCCCAGCTCCCACAATAATCCTGCCTAACCTTCGCCAGCGCCCGTCCCGGTAGACCTGATCACCAGGCGGCGCTGATTCAGGGTGGCCAGTGTATCCAGCAGCTGCTGTTTAGTCACTGCGGCGATGGCTTTGGTGAGTTGCTCGCGGCTGTCAAAGTTTAGATAACCCTTATCGATCTCCTGCCAGTAGCGACCGCTGCGCTGGCTCAGGCTTTGCTCCTGCTTCATCAGTTCATTGATCAGCCCCTGGCGATAACTCTCCAGGGTGGGTTTATCGATCGCCTCTATAAGTGCCTGTCCCCGGGAAAAGAAGCTGTCGATATCGCCCAGCAGAGTCTCGGGCGAGGCCGAGGGCGACTGGATCACCAGCGCTAAGGCAGGATGTTCCTGAATAGGCATCGGGGAGGCGAAGACCACGTAACCGCGCTGTTTCTCGGTACGCAACTCGGTATAGAAGGGGGCTGCGAGGACCTTGGCCAGTAATCCAAACCGGGCGCGCTCGGGGATGCTTTCTTGGTCGGCCTGCAGATACACGATCAGGGACGAGTCGTTGTGGTCTATCTCCAGCTCAAGTGTTTCGGTGCCGGGTGGTAGTTGCCGTGCTCGGGCCTGAGGGACGCCGACAGGTTCGACATCGGCCAACAGTTGCTGGATCAGGACGGCGGCCAGATTCAGGGCCTGCTCCTGGCTCAGGTTGCCATGGGCCAGAGCCTCTACATTACCCTGTTGCAGCAGCTCGGTCTTGAATCGCTGTAACTGCGGAGTATCGATGCTGTCGATGACCGCGAGTTGCTGCTCTGTGGACCAGCGTGGATCGAGGATGCGTTGGTAGAGGGCATCGAAGCCCTGGTTGTAGGGTTTGTCTTTGGCCTTGTTCTCCAGCTGCAGGCGCAGCCTCTGCTTGAGAATCGTGAGTTTGTCGGCATCGACTTCAAGTGTCATCAGGGTAGCGACGATCTTTTCGAGCAGCGGTTGCTGCCGGTCGCTGTAGCCGGAGATGCGCACGCTGAAACCGCGCACATGGGCGTAGATGCTGGTGTTGAGTCCGGCTTCGTAGGCGGGGTAGAGGAAGGCGTTGAGGCGCTCATCGACCAGCTGGGTCAGCAGTGCGGTCATCACCTGATGGCGTGGACTGTCGTTGGCCAGTGGCGAGCGGAAGCTGAAAAACAGATCCGCACGGGGCACCCGGAACTCATCGTCCTGCTGATACCACAGCCGGAACCCCGGTTGCTCGAGCAGCGCAATGGGCTGGGTCATCGACTGGGGGGGGAGCACACTCAGATCCTGAGGAATAAAGGGGTTGGCTGCAGGGATTCTGAGTTGCGGGTTCAGTTCGATAGCGGCCAGCTCCGTGCGTAACTCGGCGGGCAGGGGTCGCAGCCGGTAGGGCGTCTGGTAGTGAGTTTCGGTCTGGTCGGTGTCCAGATCGGCCGCCGTCAGGGTCAGGAGCATATTGTCCGGACGCACATAGTTGAGGTAAGCCCGGATCAACGTGGGGTCGTACTCCTTGTAGAGGTAGTCGCCATGGAGCAGCTCCGAGGTCGGGTATTTACGCAGGTTGCTGGCCAAGTTGAGCGCCTCATGGACAGGCTTGCCGGGTTCGCGGAAGCGGAAGGCGATCTCGCTGAGTTGTTTCTGCTCCTCGAAGCGCGGCTGCTGTATCCCCTGTTGACGGATCCGCGCCACCTGCTGAAACAGCAGTACCACGACCTCCTGATAATGGCTCATGCCCTGGGGGGTCAGGTCGATATTGACGCTGAGCGCGCTGGTGTCGTCATACACAAAGCCGGGACCGGCACTGAGCGCGCTGGCCCAGCCCCGGCGTTTGAGTTCGGCCAGCAGGCTGCCTTCGCCTTCGTGGCCTAGCAATGTACTTAGGTACCGCAGTGGCTTGCGATCGTAATAATCGCGGATGGGCGGAACCGGAAAGGTCAGTGAGAGTTCGTGCAGCTCTTTAAGGCTGCGGATATCGAGTTGTGCTGGCAGTGTCCCGCGCGTAAACAGGGGTACCGGATCCGGACGCGGGACCGTTGCCTGGCTGGGAATAGCCGCAAAACGCTGTTCGACCTGGGCTTTAAGTTCGGAGGTGGATTGGCGTCCCAGCACCACTAGAGACATGTTGTCGGCACTGTAATGGCGGCGGTAAAACTGTTTTAGGTTCTCTATCAGGGTGCCCTGAGCATTGTCTTTAAGGGTATCCAGGCTGCCGACGGCGAAGGTGGCCAGAGGATGCTCAGGGTTGATCACCTCCCGAAGCACCGCATACTGACGTCGGCCATCCTCTTTGAGTTTGGATTGATACTCGGAATGGACGGCGTGGCGCTCGCGGTCGACATAGTCAGGGCTAAAGAGCGGGGCGATAAAGAAGCGGGAGAAGCGATCCAGCGCCGGTTCGAGCTGACTCTGTTCGATATCGAAAAAATAGTTGGTGCGGTCATGGGCTGTGAAGGCGTTATGGCTACCGCCGTGCTGGCTGATATAGGCCTGATAAGCGCCGGCATCGGGATACTTATCGGTCCCTAGGAACAGCATATGTTCGAGAAAGTGCGCCAGCCCCTGCGTCTGTTTAGGGTCATCGCCGCTGCCGACCCCGACCTCCAGGCTGGCCGTGGCCTGATCGGTCGTCGGGTCGGAAATCACCGCGACTCTAAGGCCATTATCCAGCTCGAAGGCCAGATAGCTTCTGGGGTCGTTAAGGCTTTGGATGATCTCGCCGGCACGCGCCTGTGTGGTCAGGACGCTGATCAATAACAGCATAACCATTAGGACGCGGGTAAATAGAGCGGGCTGTCGAAGCATTAGGCGGCACTCGGTGGGTGGCGAGAGTTAGGAATAGTTGAAGATTAGACACGGACGGGCAGCAGGGTTCCCGGTCTGGGGCAGAAAGTCGCCCGTCAGAGGCAGGCTCTTGCAACAACTGCACGCCTGAGGGTCGGCATTTTGTGGGTGGAATGTAGTCCGGCAGTACTGGCAAGGAGCTGCCATTCGTCAGGCTGAAGCCTGGCCCACAAAATGCTCCCTGTGGGTCGGCTCCCACAAGGACCTATCAACAACCCATAAATAGCCCGTCTAATGACTGGCAGGCAGGGCTTCACGGGCCAGCTTGATTGCAGCAGCGGTCTGATCCTGCTCGGGATCCAGTTCGGCGATCGCTCTGAGGGCACTGACACTGCGTCCGAGTGCTTGCTCCTGCTGCTTATACAGCTGGTTGATTGCGGTATCTATCGCGCCGTACAGCTCCTGGATCTGGGCGTTGCGATCGGCGGCAGGATCGACGTTGTTAAGAACTTGGAGGCAGGCACGAGCCACCTGCATATATTTTTGATCTTGGGTCTTATGCATGCTGCATCTCTGAAAAAAGTTATGTATAGGCCATGATACTGTGTCGCAGCGCGGGATAATACCGGGGCGTTGGCGAAGGCACTGAGAATGGGTGCTTTTTTTGACCCGGCGTCTGATTTAGAATCAACGGCTAACAGGCTCATTCGGGGCTCATCATAAAGGAGATGGCATGAATCGGGAAAAGGTCGCTTTTGCATTTTTTATCGTGTTGGCTCTGACCGTTAACTTTGGTTTTTTTATAGGTGATATCGATAATCCCGCGCACCATAATGTGTTCGAATTCTTTGCAGCCCTGGTGGTCAGCCTGATAGCCACGGTCCTTAAATTGGGGGATCGTACCCATATAGGTGCCGTCTTGCTGGCGACCAGCCTGGTCGCGGATCTGCAACTGGTGACCGCCGCCTTTGTCTGGGGTTATGCCGAGCATATCAGCGGTACGGGCATGACGCCGTCGGTGATGTCCAGTGTGGTATCGCTGTCGGCCGGTGCCCTGCTCGCCAACCTGACCTCGGTGATACTGTTGATGGTCGAAACAATCCAGCTGCGTCGTTAAGATCTCGATGGCCCGGCATCAGGCGCTAGCGCGATGAATCATATTTTCTTTATGGCGATTCGGCGGTTGCGACAGCCGCTGATCACCCTGATCATCGTTTATGCCTGCAGCATTCTTGGGCTAGTGTTGATTCCGGGTATGGACGATCAGGGTCAGCCCTGGCGGATGGATTTTTTCCACGCCTTTTACTTCGTGAGTTTTATGGGCTCGACCATCGGTTTCGGCGAGGTCCCTTACCCGTTTACCGATGCTCAGCGGATGTGGACGCTGGTCTGTATCTACGCCACGGTCGTGACCTGGCTGTATGGCATCGGTAAGATGCTGGCCCTGTTTCAGGATCAGGCCTTTATCCGGCAGATGAACCGGTTTAGTTTTTGCCGTCACGTGCGCAGGATTCAGGAACCCTTCTACCTGGTCTGTGGCTACGGAGTGACCGGTGAACTGGTCGTCCGCTATCTGGTCGACAGGGATGTTCGGGTGGTGGTCATCGATATCGATCGTCACCGTATCGATGTCCTGGAATCCGCGCCGCTGCCGATGTCTGTTCATGGACTCTGTGCCGATGCCTCCGACCCCAGTGCCTTGCATGATGCCGGCTTGCTGAGCCCGCACTGTCTTGCGGTGTTGGCGCTCACCGATCAGGACTCAGCCAATCTGGCGATCGCTATCGCCACTAAGTTGCTGGCTAAACAGCAGCAGCTGGCGGTGATCTGTCGCAGTGAATCGGATACTACCACGGCCAATCTGGCCTCCTTCGGTACCGATCGTATTATCGATCCCTTCGTGACCTATTCTGAGTATCTGGCGCTGGCGTTGCACTCGCCCTACAAGCATCTGATCTATGACTGGCTGACCAATCCGGAACACCGCTCGCTTAAGAGTGCCTACCAAAAGACCCAGGGGCGCTGGATCATCTGTGGTTACGGCCGCTTTGGTCGTGCGCTGCACCGCAGTTTTGAGGGTAAGCCCGTTTCGTTGACCCTGATCGATCATAATCCCAGGCCCGAAGGATTTGAACTCGATTATGTGCAGGGACTGGGGACCGAGGCGGTGACGCTCAAGCAGGCCGGTATCGAGGGTGCCGTCGGCCTGATCGCGGGCACCGATAACGATGCCAATAACCTGTCCATCATCATGACGGCGCTGGCGCTTAATCCCAAATTGATGACCGTTGCACGTCAAAACGCCAGTAGTAATGCTGCGGTGTTTGCGGCGGCGAACACGGATCTGGTGATGGATCCTGCCAAGATCATCGCCAACCATATACTCTCCTCGCTCAAGACCCCGCTGATCCCCGCGTTCCTGCTGCAGCTGAGTGAGCAGCAGGAGGTGTGGGCGCGGACCCTGATCAACCGGATGAGCGCGCTGGTCGGCAATCTTGAGCTCGATAGCTGGGATTTCGGCATCGATGCTACCGATGCCCAGGCGGTGCTTGATGATCTGCACGAAGGCGCAACTATCTGTCTGGGCGATATCTGCCGGGATCCGCGTGATCGGGGACGTAACCTCGCCACCCTGGCGTTGATGCTTAAACGGGGTAACAGTTACCTGCTGCTCCCCACCCCCGAGGAGGTACTGCAGCCGGGGGACCGTATTCTCTTCTGTGGTCAGCCGGATGCTTATCGGCAGATGCGCTGGGTGCTGACGAACGCGAATGTGCTTGATTACGTGTTGGGAAAGCCTCCGCAGGCAGGCTGGTTAGCAAAAAAATTAAATATATTACATAGGGATACAAGGATGGATGTGGTTAATAAGGAGGCTGTGCATTTGGTCTCGGACACCTTAGCTGAGCGCGAGAGCGTCTCAGGCCCCCACGGACGTGACCGCGTATGAGTCGCTATCTGCCGCAGTTATTACTGGTACTCACAACCCTGTTTTGGGCCGGTAACTTTGTCGTCGCTCGGGCGACCCATCTGTCTATGCCGCCCTTGTCGCTGTCATTTTGGCGCTGGTTGCTGGCGCTGCTTATTCTGCTGCCCTGGGTGGCCCCCAAGCTGGTTTCCGAGCGTGCTCTGATCTTTAAACACTGGAAGATTCTATTGTTATTGTCGGTGTTGGGTGTGGTGAACTTCAACAGCTTTATCTATCTCGGCTTACAGTACACCACGGCCACTAACGCGACGCTGCTGCAATCTGTGGTTCCGAGTTTGGTGATGCTGCTGGCGGTGTTTCTGCTGGGGCAGAAGATCAGTAGGCTGCAGGCGGTTGGCCTAGCACTCTCCTTGCTAGGGGTGCTCTGTATCGTGTTGCGGGGCGATTTGACCCAGTTGCTGAACCTGGAGATCAATCGTGGCGATCTCTGGGTGCTCACCGGGATGCTGTCCTGGTCTCTGTATACCGTGGCTCTCCACTGGCGTCCGGTGGCCTTAAGTAAGGGGGCGCTGCTGGGGAGTACGATATTGACCGGCACCCTGGTGTTGTTGCCTGTGTATCTGTGGGAGTTGGGGCAGGGGCTGCGCATAGCCTTGGTTTCCGAGAACCTGCTGGCGCTGGGGTATGTGGCTATTTTCCCGTCGGTAATGGCGTACTTTTTTTGGAATTATGGGGTCGAGAAACTCGGCGCACCGAGGGCCGGACTCTTTATCTATCTGCTGCCGGTGTTTGGCACGACCCTGTCGATGCTGTTTTTAGGCGAGCAACCCGCGCTCTATCATCTGTTTGGGTTTGCGCTGGTGCTGGCCGGCATGCTGCTGGCGATCCGTCATCGCCCCGAACCGAAACAAGGCTAGGAGGCTGATCGAGAATAGCGATCGTAGCGAGAGATTCGCATTTTGAGTCAGATCATCAGCCATTTGCGAAGAATAGTGGTTTTATTTGCCAAAAATGAGTGGGGGATCTGGCTACAATGCGGATTTCGCAGTGGTCAGTCTGTTCTCGGTCAGCCTCCCTGGGTTGATGGGTAGGGCTGGGCCGCTTATTGCGGCTCGCGTTTAAACACCAGTTCATTGGTGTTAGATTCCGAGGCGCAAAAAGCGTAACCCTGGGCGTCGAATGCTTTGAGCCCCTCGACGCTGTTGAGCCGGTTTTGAATGATATAGCGACTCATCAGGCCGCGCGCTTTCTTGGCGTAAAAGCTGATCACCTTGTACTGACCGTTTTTACTGTCCTTGAACACCGGGGTGATCACTTGAGCGTTGAGGCGCTTGGGTTGTACGGATTTGTAGTATTCATTCGAGGCCAGGTTGACCAGCAGCTCATCGCCCTGCTCGGACAGGGTCTGGTTGACCGCATCGGTGATGATGTCGCCCCAGAACTGATACAGATTGCTGCCGCGGACGTTGTTCAGCCGGGTACCCATCTCCAGGCGGTAGGGCTGCATCAGATCCAGCGGCCGGAGCAGGCCGTAAAGCCCTGATAACATCCGCAGGTGCTGTTGGGCAAAGGTCAGATCCTTCGGGCTCAGGCTCTCGGCATCCAGTCCCGTATAGACATCGCCTTTAAACGCCAGCAGCGCCTGCTTGGCATTCTCGGGTGAGAAGGGTCGCGACCAGCACTCATAGCGCACCGCATTGAGGCTGGCCAGCTTGTCGCTGAGCTTCATCAGGGTGCCGATCTCAAGCGGTGCCATCGTCCTGAGTTGTTCGATCAGTAACTCGGAGTGGTGCAGAAACTCGGGCTGGCTGAAGCGCGCGCTGGTCGGGGGCGTTTCGAAGTCGAGGGTCTTGGCAGGTGAGATCAGAATCAGCATGGCGTGAGTCATCGTTCCGGAGTGAAGTTGAGAGGTACAGTTAGGCGTGAGTATAACGAAAGGGTGCAAGGATTGATAAAGCGCAGCATCTTCCGAAAACCCCTTGTCCTTGTGCTCGCCATCTAGGTCGTTACAATGACATTTTTTTGATGGCCACTACCGATGAACTCTTCCCTAGACCCGCGTAACGCCAACACCCTGGTGGTGCTCGACTTCGAAACTACCGGTCTGTCGCCGGATCAGGGTGACAGGGCGATAGAGATAGGCGCGGTGCGGCTGGTCGATGGACAGATCGGCGACCGTTTTCAGGCGCTGATGAATCCGGGGCGCCGAGTGGACAGCTTTATCGAAAATTATACCGGCATCAGCAACGCCATGTTGGCCGAGGCACAGCCCTGTGACCGGGTGATGGCCGAGTTCGCCGAGTATCTGGGCGATGATAATATGGTCGCTCATAACGCCTCCTTCGATCGTCGCTTTCTGGATGCTGAGCTGAGCCGGCTCAAGCTGCGTACCGGCGGCGATTTCGTCTGTTCGATGCTGGCGGCCCGGCGTGTCTATCCCACAGCGGCTAACCATAAACTGGGTACTCTGGTGGATGTGTTACAGCTTCCCAACGACGGCGTTTATCACCGGGCGCTGGCCGATGCCGAGATGACGGCCCATCTGTGGCTGCGGATCCTCGAGGATCTCGAGCAGCAGTCCGGGATGAACTCGATCCCCTTCGCATTGATCCAGCAATTAACCCGGACACCTAAGGGTTCGGTTGCAGCCTTGCTCCAGCGTCACGCCAAGCGCGCCTGATTCGATGCGGCTGGATCGATTTCTTGGCAATCTGCCCCAGGGCAGCCGCCAGCAGGCGCGTCTCTGGTTAGCCGCCAGACGGGTCCTGGTCGATGGGCTGCCGGTGACCGATCCGCAGCAGGATGTCAGTGCCTTCAGCCAGATCCAGCTTGATGGCCGGCTGCTGCAGTCGCGCCAACCGCGCTATTTTATGCTGTATAAACCCCAGGGCTATCTCAGTGCGACCACCGATGCCGAGCATTCGACGGCCCTGGAACTGCTCGATGAAGCCGATTCGGAGCAGCTGCATATCGGTGGCCGACTGGATCGCAACAGTACCGGCCTGCTGCTGATTACCGACGATGGCCGCTGGTCGCGTATCCTGACCCAGCCCGATAAACAGCTCGCCAAGGTCTATCGGGTCGAGACCCGGGATCCGATTCATCCCGATACCGCGCAGCTGTTTGCTGCAGGCATCTACTTTGAATTTGAGGATATCACCACCAAACCGGTCCGACTCGAACAGCTCGACAGTCATAGTGTACGGCTGTGGCTGTATGAGGGGCGTTATCATCAGATCAAGCGGATGTTCGGGCGCTTTCGCAACCCAGTGGTTGGCTTACATCGTGAGAGCATGGGCGCGATCGTGCTGGATCCCGGATTAGCACCCGGCGAGTACCGCGCCCTGACTCAAGCCGAGATCGACAGCGTCAGCCCCGGGTAATCTACCCTGTGGGTCGGCGTTTTATGGGTATAAAATAGTCCGACAATGCAGGCAGGGCTCGGTAAGAGCCCTCTATGTCTCTGGCTCGAAAAACTGCTCAAATAGCTGCGGATCGTCGAAGTAGCGACGATTGGCAAAACCGATGGCATGCGTACCCCAGACACGCATGGCGCCGGGAGACGCGACGCCCATCGGCCATAGCAGAAAGCGTTCCAGACGCGCAGTCGCACCGACTAGGCCATCGGGGTCGAACAGATTTCGACGACCCCCGGCCGTGGCCAGGCTGCGCAGCTGATGGTAGCTGTCGAACCGATAGCGGGTGCTGTCGTTATCACTATTGTTATCACTATTATTATCACTAAGGTTATCGAGAGCAGCAGCCCTCGGCACCCGCTCCTCTGCGATTCTGATGCCTTGCAGGTAATGATCCTCGGGGGTGAGCTGCAGTACCAGGCGTCCCTGCTCGCGTTCGGGCGCGACACCGGGGAGAATCAGGGGTTGCTCCACATTAGCGGAGGGCGGCTTGATGCTCAGCCCTTTGGCAACCGGAAAAATCCGGTGGTAACAGCCACAGGGGTGAATGCTGTCGTACAGCAGCACGCGGCCGTCGGTATCCAGTGTGACTCGCCAGATCAGACCATCCAATGGCCCAGCATACAGATCCAGGGGCCGCTGCGAGGGGCGCTCTGGAAACCATACCAGGTAGTTAAGTTGCAGCAGTGTCTGGCCATTAAAGCGGGTGTAGGAGGGCAGCAGGTAGGTGACCGGATCCTCCGTATCTATATCAGGCGCGCCATCACGCCAATAGGGACTGCCGATCAGGTCTGCCGGCGAGCGTGTAAAGGACTGCCACAGGGGTGCAAAGTGCCGGAACAGTGCCAGCTGCCGCTCGCTGTCAAGTTCGGGAATGCCCAGCGGGCTATCACTCCGCGCCTGTTTCAGCCAGGCGGCTAGCTGCTCGGGTTTCAGGGGTTTGTCGGCGGCGGGTTTGCTGGCGGCGGGTTGATAGAGCCGGCTGGGGCCCTGGAGCAGCGCCGGACTGTTGAACTGCTGTCGCCAGCGTCGTTGGTGGGTGGCGATCTGTCGCAATATTATTTGTCGGGTCAGCGGAAACAGTCCCAGGGCCTGCTGCCAGTCGCTGTAGAGGTCCGGAACTCGGGCGCGGGTGGTTAATTGTGCGAAGACGCCGTCTGCCTGCAGGTCGCGAGATGCCCGTTGTTCGATGCAACGCTCCAGCTGCTGGCGCGCACCGGCCGTGACCGCAGGACTGAGGTTATCCAGTTCAACCTGACGGGCTTTCTTGCCGAGTCGATACAGCTGTTGATACCAGGCCTGCTGGCGGGTCGGACTATCGAGCTGCTTCGAGAAGCTGGCTAAGAAGCGGTCAACCCGCAGATAGGGATAGCCCGCGATGGGATAGCCCAGCGGATCGGCGTTGCCGCTAACCTGGATCCGCTGAGCGAATCGCTGCAGTATCAACGGGCAGTCGGCAGCGGGGTACGCCGTGTCCGGGGCCTGACGTTCTGAGGGGCGCAGAGGCTGCGGTAGCGAACTGCAGCCCAGCTGAACCATCAACATCGTAACAACCAGCCCTAAACGGGTCAGTCGCCTGCGGTGGTGCAGGGCACAGGAAAACCTCGATAGCAGTCTTGAAAAGATCATGGCTCCCTTAGAGGTCTGTCTGACATAGAGTCTTACTGATGCAACCTGCGGTTAAGGTCGTCGACCGCCTCACACCAGTCTGAATCCTCATTAAGCGCTTCCTGAATAAAACGTGCCTGGCTCGGCGACCAGAAATTGGCCCCCTCAAGCCGATCGAGCCCGGTTTCGGCGCAATGCTGACGGATAAACTGGTCGATCTGTTTCGGCTCGCTGGGTAGTCCCAGTTGTTGAAACAGAGTCTGTAGCGTGTGGCTACTGGTGTCCATGGTGTCTCCCTGACAAAATTATTTAAGACAATTAAGTATAGTCTAGTATCTCTATTTGTCAGGGTCGATGCGGTTGTTTTATTCTTTTCTGGAGTGCGTCTCTGCAGTGCGTCTCTGCAGTGCGTCTCTGCAGTGCGTTTCTCAGTAGTGCGTCTCGCTGGGGTCTGGCGCTGCCAGAGATGGCGTGTGCCCAATCCCAGTAAGACCCCCAGGCTGACCAGCAACGCCTGGACGACAGGATTCTCAAGCGGCGCACTGATCTGAACCAGCAGGGCGGTCGTCGCCGCCGTAAACAGCAGGCCACCGAAGCACAGCAACATTGCGGTGGCGACACTGGAGAGCAGGGGGAGCGGGCTGAAATTACGGTCCTGGATAATCAGGAATAGGGCGGTGGTGACAAAGGTTGCGACGATAATCCAGGATCCCATCTGCAGTACTTCCTATTTATAGATAGTTATAGTGAGCGTTGCTGACATGAGTCTACGTAAAAATGCAGCAAGAGCAACGGCGATGAGGAAGGCCGTACTCTTAAGCCGTTCTTTTAGGCTGTACTTTTAGGCGCTAGGAATAGGCTGTAGAATTAGGCGCTTCAAAAGCAGCCTAAGACAGAATCCAGCGATGACTCAAAAACGCATACTAACCGGAATCACCACCACCGGCACTCCTCATCTTGGCAACTACCTGGGAGCGATCAAGCCTGCGGTGACAGCCAGTCAGGATGCCAGCCTCAAGTCTTATTTTTTCCTGGCCGATTATCACGCCCTGATCAAGTGCCAGGATCCGGAACGGGTCGCCCGTTCGACCCGCGAGATCGCCGCTACCTGGCTGGCGCTGGGGCTGGATACCGATAATGCGACCTTCTACCGCCAGTCCGATATCCCCGAGATTCCCGAGCTGACCTGGATCCTGACCTGTCTGTGCTCCAAGGGGCTGATGAACCGCTCCCATGCCTACAAGGCCTCGGTGGATGCCAATCGTGATGCGGGCAATCCGGATCTGGACGATGGCGTCACTCTGGGGCTGTTTAGTTATCCGGTGCTGATGGCAGCGGACATCCTGATGTTTAACGCCAAATATATTCCGGTGGGCAAGGATCAGATTCAGCATATCGAGATGGCGCGTGATATTGCCGGACGCTTCAACCACACGTACGCCGACCTGTTTGTGATGCCCGAGCCGATGATCGACGACCCTGTCATCATCCCCGGTCTCGATGGCCGCAAGATGAGCAAGAGTTACGACAATACTATCCCGCTATTTTGCCCCGAGAACGAGTTGCTGAGCCTGATCAAGCAGATCAAGACCGATTCGCGGCTGCCCGGCGAGTCCAAGGATGCGGACAGCAGTACCCTGTTCGAACTCCACTCGCTGTTTGCCAGCGATCAGGAGAGCGCGGATTTTCGCAGCAAGTTTGAGCAGGGGATCGGCTGGGGCGATGCCAAGCTGGAGCTGTTCGAATCGCTGAATGCCTACCTGTCCGAACCACGCAGGCGCTATAACGACTTGATGGGCGACCTGACCAGCGTCGAAGTCCTACTGCATAAAGGTGCCGAAAAAGCCCGGGAACATTCGGTACCCTTTATGCGTGAGATCCGCGAGGCGACCGGTATTCGGCCGTTAAACAGCACCCTGGTAGGCGCGGGCAAGAGCGAGCCCAAGAAGAAGGAGAAGAGTGCCGAGCAGCTGGCGAATGCCGAGGCCGGTCGCCGCCGTGGCATCCTGATGCAGCTCAAACCGATGCTGGATCAGGTCGTTAACGCCGACGATAAAGCGCTGGCCGCACAGCAGGTCATTACCGCCAAGCGCGCCGAGGTCGAGAGTTTAAAGAAGAAAGCTCAGCAAAAAGCGCAGAACGAGCTGGAGCTATTGCTCGAAGAGCTGGCCGAGTATCTGGCCTGATCGTCAGCTGGTTACCCACAACGCTCAGCCTGTAACACTGTGGGAGCCTTCATCGCAACGACGGCCACTGCCTAAGTCACTTGATGCTTATAAGGAGTCATATACTAATAGAAATACTTTTATTATCAAGGCATATGAGAGCGGTGGATATACGTTAAAAGAAATAGGAGACTGTATTGGTTTACACTATTCAACGGTAAGCGGGATTATTAAAAGTCATAAATCAAAGACCTGACCCCGCACCCCTTTCGGCCTAGGCGGTTATGCACTTCGGAGTTGAATATGCCTATGAATTAGGCATATATAAAGGTAGACTTTTTTGTATAGCAGAGAGTACACCTCTGTGCGTAATGGTTTGTTACATATCATCTGGAATTTATCGCATACACTCAAGGAAGATAGTATGAGAACCCTCATTATGTTGGTTTTTGTCATACCGCTGCTCACCGCTTGTGGTGGTTCCAATGACGCTTCCACCCATGCCATAACCGGCGGTGGCATAAAAGGACCCCTGGTTAATGCCATTGTGACCGTTTATGCGCTGGATGCCACGCAATCTGGTTTTAAAGGTGCCGTCATTGCCACCGGCACAACAGATGCACAGGCAGCTATAGCAGATGTAAATCTACCCTTGCCGCTAACACCGCCCTATATTATGGAATTTACCAGCTCCATTGATACGATAGATCTGACCACCGGTCAGTATCCGGTAGTGGCAACCTTTAGCACTGTGATCACCCAAACATTAATTGACAGCGGTAAGCCTATCTATGCCACACCGTTAACCCAAATGGCAGTAGCTATTGCCATTGATAATTCGACCAGCGCCACGAGTACCGACGATTTTCTGGTAAATTTGGCCGCGGCGGCTCATCAAGTGGTCGAGACAGTGGGTTTTGGCATGTCCCCGACTATAGATATATTTACGACCTCGGCGGTACTGGATAACAGCGTAGACACGCCCCAAAAACAATCTGATACTTTGGCCTATCGTACCGCTATTGAAGCACTGGTCGCGGTCGCGTTTGCGATGGAGGCTGATGGCAGTATCTCAGGCACTGCCGAAACCATCATCAACGAACTGGCCAAGGATCTGAGCGACGGAGTCATCGATGCCAGTATTAATGGCACCGTCTCTACGCTCTATGACAGCCCAGCCCTCACCCTGTTTACGCAGGATCCAACCACGCTGCCCATCCCCAACGCGAGTAACGCAGTAACGGTGGCGGACGTTAAAGACATACTGCTAGCAGAAACCACCGCGCTCGGCAGCACCGTATCAACTCCGGAACTGAATGACGGCAGCATCACTAGCGTCGTGACACCCGCCCGCATCACGGCCGCTAATCGAGCCGTCTGGAACAGTTTTAGCTGGAATGACGGTAGCGTCTGGCAATAAGTACCCTAGAACCCAGCGCTACTCATTTAATTAGCTACTAAGGCATCGCTAAAAAGGACTTCAATGATGATTAAGAAAAACAACCCAGCCATTCAGCTAGCGCTGATGATAGGCATAGGCTCACTGATGAGTAGCGGCGTTGCGCGGGCTGCGCCTGTGACACTGAGCATAAGCAATACGTTTGTAGTGGAGCAGCCAGCTACGGCAGAGGCTGTGAACCAAAATTTCACCGATGTTGAAACGGCAGTGAATACGCTATCGACAGAAGTGGATAGCTGGGTTGGCGTGCCGGGTCCCACTGGTCCTCAAGGTATAACAGGTCCAGGTGGCTCTCTTGGTCCAACAGGTGCAGACAGTACAGTAGCAGGTCCAACAGGTCCAACAGGTTCAACAGGTCCAACAGGTCCAACAGGTCCAACAGGCCCAACAGGTGCCGTTAGTACAGTAGCCGGTCCAACAGGTCTAGCAGGCCCAACAGGTCTAACAGGTGCCGTTAGTACAGTAGCCGGTCCAACAGGTGCAACAGGTCTAACAGGCCCAACAGGTCTAACAGGTGCCGTTAGTACAGTAGCAGGCCCAACAGGTCTAACAGGCCCAACAGGTGCCATTAGTACAGTAGCCGGTCCAACAGGTGCAACAGGTCCCGCTGGTACCGACAGTACAGTAGCCGGTCCAGCAGGCCCAGCAGGTGCCGACAGTACAATAGCCGGTCCAGCAGGCCCAGCGGGTACCGACAGTACAGTAGCCGGTCCAGCAGGCCCAGCGGGTGCCGACAGTACAGTAGCCGGTCCAACAGGCCCAGCGGGTACCGACAGTACAGTAGCCGGTCCAGCAGGCCCAGCGGGTGCCGACAGTACAGTAGCCGGTCCAGCCGGTCCAACAGGCGCATCCGGTGCAGACATAACCGCTGCAGACATAGACACCGTGCTACCAGGTACTCTGGAGGGCGACACCTTAGTATGGAACGCCACAGACAGTAGATGGGACCTGACAGCTGCAGCTGCAGCTGCAGCAGCACCTGCAATAGGCGACAGTTACCAAGGCGGAATAATATTTTATGTGGATGCTGACGGGAGTCATGGCTTAATAGCAGCTTTAGCCGACCAGACTCCAGCTGGCAGCGGCATCCAGTGGTATAACGGATCATATCGAGAAACCGGCGCTACTGGCGATGGCTTGTATGCAGGCGCAATGAATACGGCCATGATTGTAGCCACGCAAATAGGCGATACCCCAGGGGGTAATTTTGCTGCAAAGCTTGCCGCAGATTATAGCGTGCAGGCGGATGGTAGCAGTTCATGTACAGTGGGTTTAGGGACTGATCAACCACCCGTAGATGAAATCTGCTATGGTGATTGGTATTTGCCGTCACGAGTCGAATTAAATGTGCTATATACATCTAGAGCCGTTGTGGGTGGTTTTGCTGGTATCTACTACTGGAGCTCTACGGAGTACGATAGTAACCTCGCGTGGTACCAGATTTTCGACGATGGCAACCAGTTCTACTACTCTAAGACCAGCGCCACTATCAGAGTGCGTGCGGTTCGGGCTTTTTAACTATTGATCCCTTTAACCTTTTTCTTTTCTCCGCGCAGCGGGAATTTTTTTTGAGGCTTATGGCGCTTTATTACGACTTGCCGGTTTACCGGGATACCTATAAACTGATACTCAAGATTTTTGAAGTGACCAAAGACTTCCCTAAAGAGTATAAGTACACCCTGGGGCAAGAGATGAAGCGGGATGCTTTACAATGGGTCAGAAGTCTTTATCGTGCCAATAAGTCAAGTCAGAAAAAACAGCATCTGGAACTTTTTTTAGATGAGTTTGAGTTAGTTAAATTAGAAATACGCCTGTGTGTTGATTTAAAAGTTGTATCCTTTAAAAAACAAGCTGAATTAACGATATTAATGGACAGCATAGGCAAACAGGTTACTGGCTGGCGTAATGCCAGCCAGTAAGACGCCAGAATGGCTGTGGCTACGGTGACAGCCAGTGAGCATGCTTTTGTTTAAAAGCGATAAAGGGACTGTGCTTTTGCGCAGTTAAGCAATATCCCTGTGAGGTTCCTTGCAGAGATTAAAACGCCTTTATTTAACGTTGTGGGTGGTTTTGCTAATAACAACTACTGGAGCTCTACGGAGAACGATAGTAACAACGCGTGGAACCAGAATTTCAACAATGGCAACCAGAACAACAACAATAAGAACAACACCACTATCAGAGTGCGTGCGGTTCGGGGTTCTAAACAAAGCTAAAGTTAGACACACGGGCAGCGATGGTGGTTGCTGCCCGTTTTTTTGGTTAGATACTGATGCAGCAACTGCCGCCGATTTTCGCGACCGGGTGGTGCATCATCTGGTGGTCAATAAACTGAATCCGCTATTTGAAAAAATCTTTATCCATGACAGCTATGCCTGCCGGAAGGGCAAAGGCACGCATTTTGGCATCCAGGGTGTTGACCGTTTCATCAGGCAATGTTCAAAAAACTACACGACGGATTGTTATGTGCTAAAGCTGGATGTTAAAGGCTTTTTTATGGCTATGTCCTAGTTAAGTGTTGCGACCGGCAGCTGGTGCTAACCAAAAGATCGCCTGCAGGCAGGCTCCCACGGTGCTCAGACTGGGTCTCGTGAGTAATTTTGCTGCTTTTTGAAAGGCTTGAAACGGTAATTGCACCATCAGAACGGCGCCACATCCCCTTTCTAAACCGATGAAATACAGACTGAAAAAGGCCCGAAGGGTCGAGCCATGGCCGTTGTCAGTTCCCGACAACAACGGCATACCTGCGTCCCTGCAGGCAAAGCTTCCGCGTCCTGCTCACGCCCCTTACCTACATCCATGCAGGCAACGGCGAGACAGACAGCTGAGGCAGACAAATCGGCAGGATAGCCGATTTGCACAACCGCAGGTTGCCCGGAGGGTGAGGCACTCAGGACGTGCCGAGTGAATCCGAATCTGTCAGCCTCAGGCTGGATTTCGTAGCGCCGCAGGCGCGTATCCGCAGGACGGTTTGCAAGGGGCGCGCTTTTGATGAACAGGGACGTTCGAATGCTGCGGGGCCATGGAAGGCCTGGAGCAGCCTTTGCTTCGCTTTCTTTGTCGCTACAAAGAAATGAAGCCGCCGGGAGGCGGAACCGGAGTTTGATTAAAAAAACAATAATGCAGAATAAACTGCCGCAACACTTAACGGGTACATAGCCAATTTAATGGTTAGTTAGAGGGCCATTAATTTAGTGAAGTAAGCAGAATGGGAAGGATTACAAACATCACGAGGGGGGGGGTGCTGCTGTGGTGCCGTTCGCTATAGCCCCATGATTGTGAGGCCTTTTAATTGTTATTAGTTGTAATTGTTATCAGTTGTAATGGTTACTGTTTGCATGACTTTATTTCCACCAAAAAACAACCAGACAAGTACATAGACTAACAATAATAATGGCTGAATCCATAAGTCCAGTTCATTTGACAAAAATTGCCAGCCAAATAAAATTTTTGTTATTAACACTACGGCGAGAATAAATGAAACAACCACTAGTCTCCAAGGAATTAAAATATTTTCTCGCTTCCATGCTCCTGCTGAATGGCCGATAACGGTAGTGAGGAAAAAACATATGAGTGTTATAGGCGCAACAGTAGGCGAGGCGGTGATGCTTGCAGTTGCGATAGCATAACCGACTATCGTTGAATAAAAGACACTGCTGGCAATGATAAATCTAATGTTGTTTCTGATTTTTGGCGTTTCTATCCCTCCGATCCAGTCACCTATAAAAAATACTGTTATTAGTATTAAGGAAATTATTTTCGGTAATGATTCTAAATAAAAACAATCATTAACCAACATTGAAGCTAGAGCCCACGCCGTGTTGCCTAAGACAGCAGGAACAACAAGATCTTGGAATAGTTTCCATGTATTAACGTTGAATTGCTGACTCATGCTTTTCAATCCCTATTTGGCCTAACAGCCTGTTAAAGAGGCCGCTGGCCTCATAACAATTATTATCGGGAGAACGCTGTAATCAGCGCTGCGAGTAAAGCTATTTGCTGATAACCATGGTAAATAGCTTTAATCTTAAAAACAGAGATGGAAAACGGGAAACTTTTACGCTGATTAACGCAGGTTTCTAACGGGATGCTGTCAGTCTCGAACGCCACCTGGGGAGCATCCATGTCATCTTCTCCTTGTTACAACCCTTGACCAAGCATAGGTCAGTGAGGCATTAGAGCAAGGATGCTGTGGCGACGTATTACGACTGGATTAAGCACGGTAGGCTGTGATCGCAGGGCTCCCTGCGATCACAAACCCCGGCAATCACGGAGGCTTTTACAGCCCCAGGTGTTGCTGGACTGCACTCAGACCCTCGGCACCCTCAAGAGTAGTTACGCCGGCCAGCCAGCTATCCAGCACCTCTGGATTGGCTTTCAGGTATTTCTGCGCCGCCTCTGTGGGTGACTGCTCGTCATCGATAATGAAGCCCATCATCTGATTTTCCATCGCCAGGGTGAACTTCAGATTCGTGAGCAGCTTGCCGACATTGCCGCACTCTTCCCGGTAGCCTTTGCGGGTCACCGTCTGAATGGTCGCGCCGCCGAAGTCAGCCCCAAAGTATTTATCACCCCCGGTCAGATAGGCCATATCAAAGTTGGAGTTCATGGGATGCGGCTCCCATCCCAAGAATGCGATGAATTTCTGGCGCCTGATCTTACGTTTTACCTGACTCATCACGCCCTGCTCACCGGATTCAATCAGACGCCATTCGGCCAGACCGAAGTCGCCGCTATTGATCATCTTCTGTAGCAACTGGTTGGCGGGTGCGCCGGCTGCAATACCGTAAATACGTTGACGGAATTGATCGCCAAACTCAGCCAGGTCTGCGAAGTCTTTGACGCCAGCCTCATAGACATAGCGAGGGACCGCCAGGGTGAATTTAGCGCCTGTCAGATTTTCACCGATGACGTCTATGGCGCCTGCTGCGCCGTACTTGTCGATAAACTTCTGTTGTGCGGGCATCCAGTTGCCCAGAAAGACATCTATCTCATTACCTTTCATACCTTCAAAGCCGATAGGCACCCCCAGAGTGCTGATCTCGGGGCTGTAACCCAGACCTTCCAGTACTGTGGTGGCCAGCGCGTTGGTCGAGCTGATATCGGTCCAGCCCGGCTCCGTAAAGCGTACTGTTTCACAGTGTGCGGGTGCTGCGGCTGCATTGCCTGCCAACAGGCAGGTGGCCAGGCCAACGGCGGTGACCAAACTGCTTGTTTTGTAAGGTGCAAACATAGACGATTCCTTTGACTATTATTGAGAGATCACCCAGAGCGCGGCGCCTTCGATGCTGAACGGGCGCGACGCACTACAGGGTTCCCTAGTTCTTAGGTTCTTAGGTTCTTAGGTTCATGGTTTTCTAATCACTGACCGGAGGAAACCGTGCGCGTCTCTCCAGATCATCCAGGTCGACATTGTTGCGCATGTACATCGTGCTGGCATCGAAAATGGGCTGATGATCCCACTTAGGGGATTTACCCAGCTTATGGGCGGCGGCCACCAAGCGACGACGCCTCTGGCTGATGATGACATCACGGGTAATGGCCTTCGAATCCCAGCGCTCGGCCGCCTCTTCGCGAAAAGCCGTTAGCAGCTCGGAATGGGTGGTGCCCTCTGCCAGGTTGATACGTTCCTGAGGATCGGCTTTCAGGTCGAACAGCTGATCCGGATCGGTCTGGCTGCAGATAAACTTGTAATCGCCGCGGCGGATCATAAACATCGGCGCGATAACCCCCTCACCCATATATTCACCGATCACCTCGTCATGACCCTCGCCGCCGGTCAGGTGTGGCATCAGGCTGCGGCCATCGATGGGCATCGCGTATTCGGGTGCCACACCCTTGTTGGCGAGTTCGGCGAAGGTGGGCAACAGGTCCATCGTGGAGATGGATTCTTTTACACGCTTGGCATCGAAGTGTTTCGGTGAGCAGACCACCATAGGGACGCGAGTCGACCATTCGAAGTAGCTCATCTTGTACCACAGGCCTCGCTCGCCGAGCATGTCGCCGTGGTCGCCGGAGAACACCACGATGGTGTTCTCACTCAAGCCGGTATCTTTGAGCGTCTTCATTAATTTTCCGATCTGATCATCGACATAACTGATCGCACCATAGTAAGCACGACGGGCGTTGCGGATCTGTTGGTCGGTGATCGCCTTACGGTCCATCTGGTAGACATGTAATAGACGCTTGGAGTGCGGATCCTGCTCTTCGGGAAGCAGTTCGAAGGAGGGCAGTTCGATCTCGTCATTGGTGTAACGGTCCCAATACTCCTGAGGAATCGCATAAGGATCATGGGGGTGGGTCATGGAAACGGTCAGGCAGAAGGGACGCTTATCAGAACCCCGCGCATGATCGAACAGGTAGCGCTCGGCATGAAAGATGACTTCATTATCAAAGTCCAGCTGGTTGGTCCTCAGGGTCGGCCCGGCCTGGGTCACCGATGCCATATTGTGATACCAGGTGGGACGGTTTTCAAAGTCTTCCCAGTTCGGAAACCAGCCATAGTCCGCCGGATAAATATCGGTGGTCAGCCGATCTTCGAAGCCGTGTAGCTGATCCGGACCACAGAAGTGCATCTTCCCGGACAGCGCCGTACGGTAGCCGGAAAAGCGTAGGTAATGGGCGAATGTCGGGATATCTGCCGGAAACTCGGCGGCGTTATCGTAGGCACCGATCTTGCTGGGTAGCTGACCACTCATCAGCACGTAACGGCTGGGTGCACACAGCGGGCTGTTGGTGTAAGCAGAATCGAATACCACGCCCTGCTCGGCTAACGCATCGAGATGCGGTGTCTTGGCTGTCTTGCCTCCGTACATCGACAGAACGGGTGCGGCCATCTGGTCCGCCATAATAAATAAGATGTTGGGTTGTTCCTGACTCATCGTCTTTAAGCTCCGTGTTTACAGTCTGTCGATAGCGTGCCAACGAACCGCTTTGGTGTTGATCGTTAGATCTTCAACAGAAAAAGCGTTACTGTAAACGGGCTTAAACTTAATGCTAAATATAAGTTGTACTTATGATACTTTCAGAACGACTACCCTCGACTCAGGGCCTGCTCATCTTTGAAGCAGCCGCACGGCTTAAGAGTTTTACCGCGGCGGCCCAGGAATTAAAGTCGACCCAATCGGCGGTAAGCCAGCAAATAAAGGCGTTGGAGACCCGTCTGGGGCTAATGTTATTCCGGCGTATTTATCGCGGGGTGGCGTTGACGGAAGAGGGCATGCATCTTCAGGTCGCCGTCCAGGAAGGCTTTCAGCAGATAGTCAGCTGTCTGGAAAAACTGCAAAAAACTCGTTTGCATCAGGCCATAAATGTCGCCACTGATTTTGCGTTTGCCGCCTATTGGCTCTTACCCAGGCTCCCTCGATTCAGGGAATTGCATCCAGGCATCGATGTGCGGATCATTACCTCGCAGGGGCAGTATGATTTTTCAGGGCAAAATGTCGACGTTGCGATCCTGTTTGCTGGCGCACAACCCCTGCAGCCGCATGCCTTCAAGCTGTTCGATGAAGAGGTGTTTCCCATCTGTAGTCCCGCCTTTTTTAAAGAAAATGGCCCGGTCGCGAGTCATAAGAAACTGGCATCCCTGCCGTTGTTAAAACTGGGAACGGATGCCGGTCAGGGCTGGTTTGACTGGCCCGGTTACTTCCAGGGGCGCCGTAGTCAGGTCGTTCCGGGGGATCCCGTCCTGACGTTTAATAACTATACCCTGCTTATCCAGGCGGCTATCGCCGGCCAGGGACTGGGGCTAGGCTGGGCCACACTGGTGGATGACCTGATTGAAACGGGCGTCTTGGTTGGGCTGCGAGAGTTTAGCCTGAGTTCTGACAGCGGCTATTATGTCGTCGAGCCGCAGCCCAATGAGCACCTGAATGCTAAGCAGCACTTTATGGACTGGCTGCTGGCTGAACGTACTGCCTGACTATCTACAAATCCCCAGGAGAACGCCATGGACTACCGCAACCTGATCGATGCCCCATCCCTCGAAGCAGGCCTTAACAGTGCCGCTTCAGGGCGTAAACGAGTGGTGCTCGACTGCCGTTTTAATCTGCTGCAACCCGACGCGGGTGTGGGGCTGTACCGGCAAGGGCATATCCCCGGCGCCCTCTATGCGCATCTCGATAACGATCTGTCATCCCCGATCACCGCGAGCAGCGGTCGCCATCCTCTGCCCGACCCGAAGGTCCTGGCGCGCCGGCTGGGGGAATGGGGCATCGGTCCGGATACCCAGGTGGTGGTCTATGACGATATGGGCGGGGCGATCGCCGCCCGTGCCTGGTGGCTGTTACGCGAGCTGGGGCATGAGCGGGTCGCGGTGCTCGATGGTGGCTTCCAGGCCTGGGTCGCCACTGAAGGCGCGGTCTCTGGCGAACCCGTCGCCGCGAGCCCCTGTGATCCTTATCCGTATTCGCTCAATCGAGCTGCCGTAGTCAGCGCCGAGGCGGTGCTGGCGAATATTCAGAGCCCCGGGTTTACCCTGGTCGATGCCCGCAGCCCCGAGCGCTTTCGCGGCGAGCAGGAGCCGATCGATCCGGTCGCCGGACATATCCCCGGATCGCTGAATCGTCCGCTGGCGGAGAATCTGACGGCCAACGGTCACTTTAAAGCGGCCGACATCTTGCGCGCAGAGTGGTTGACGCTGTTGGGAAATGTGCCGCCTGCAGCGGTGGTGACAACCTGTGGCTCGGGAGCGGCCGCCTGTCATCTGCTGCTGTCATTGGAGATCGCCGGGTTACCGGGTGCGCGCCTGTATCCAGGATCCTGGAGTGAATGGATTCGGGATCCGGCGAGGCCGGTGGCAACGGCCTAAGCCAGGGGTGAGGCTCGATCCTGTGGGAGCCGGGCTTTGTGGGAGCCGGGCCCCCGGCGATCTTTAAGTCTTTTGATCTTTTGATCTTTTGATTCTGTTCAAAAGATCGCCTGCAGGCAGGCTCCCACAGGGCAGGATCCTGACCCATACCTAGCCTGTTAGAGGCTCGGCAGTAAGTTCTCCGGCAAGAAATCATGGAACTCAGCCTGTTGAATCAGAGTGATCGCCTGCTCGATATCCGGTGAGAAGTAGCGGTCTTTATCGTAGAAGGGGACTTGGCTGCGGACCAGGGCTTTGGCGGCTTCCAAGCGCGCGGATGACCGAAGCGGGGCGCGGAAGTCGATCCCCTGGCAGGCGGCCAGCAGCTCGATGGCGACCACGCCGGCGCTGTTGTAGGCCATCTCCTTGAGGCGCCGGCTGGCGAAGGTCGCCATAGAGACATGATCTTCCTGGTTGGCGGAGGTGGGCAGGCTGTCCACCGAGGCGGGATGCGCCAGGCTCTTGTTTTCCGATGCCAGGGCGGCACCGGTGACCTGGGCGATCATAAAGCCGGAGTTCACCCCGCCATTGTCCACCAAAAAGGGCGGCAGCTTGCTGAGGTTGGAGTCGATCAGCAGCGCCATGCGCCGTTCCGAGAGCGCACCGATCTCGGCAATCGCCAGCGCCAGATTGTCGGCGACCAGCGCGACAGGTTCGGCGTGAAAGTTGCCCGCCGAGATAAAGGTATCCTCTTCGGCAAACACCAGCGGGTTGTCGGAGACCGCGTTGGCTTCGATCAGCAGGATGCTGGCGGCGTGGCGAATCTGATCCAGGCAGGCCCCCATCACCTGCGGCTGGCAGCGCAGCGAGTAGGGGTCCTGCACCTTTTCACAATCCTGGTGCGAGTCACTGATTTGAGAATGAGTATCGAGCAGATGCCGATAGGCTGCTGCGGCATCGATCTGGCCGATCTGACCCCGCACCGCATGCACCCGCGGATCGAACGGCGCGCGGCTGCCGAGTGCGGCATCCACCGACAAGGCTCCCGAGACGGTGGCGGCGGCATAGACATCTTCGGCGGCAAAGAGTCCCTGGAGCGCGAAGGCGGTGGAGGCCTGAGTACCGTTGAGTAGCGCCAGGCCCTCCTTGGGGGCCAGGGTGATCGGCGTAAGACCTGCGATCTCGAGTCCCCGAGCACCGGAGATCCGTTCGCCTTTATAGGTCGCCTCGCCCTCACCCAGCAGTACCGCGCTCATATGTGCTAATGGCGCCAGATCGCCCGAGGCGCCCACCGAGCCCTTTTGCGGGACGCAGGGGTAAACCTGGGCATTAACCAGGCTGATCAGCGCTTCGATTACCTTTAGGCGGATACCGGAAAAGCCGCGCGCCAGTGAGTTAATCTTCAGGCACATCATCAGCCGCAGGGTCGATTCACTCATCAGTTCGCCGACCCCGGCGGCATGGGAGAGCACGATACTGCGCTGCAGGAGTTCCAGATCTTCGGGCCCGATGCGGATGTTGGCCAGCAGACCAAAGCCGGTATTGATGCCGTAGACGACGCGGTGTTGTTCGATCACTCGGGCCACGGCGGCGGCACTGGCGTGGATCGCCTGATGGCAGTCGGGATCGAGTGAGAGTGACAGGGGTTGGCTTTGGACCTGGCGCAGTTGGGACAGAGTCAGCTGGCCGGGTTGAATGCGAAGTTTATACATAATAATCCCGAAAATTGCAGTCTATAAAAAGATGGAAAGACCTGGCTGGGGCCAGGCTGGCTGTTGTGTTTCTGGTTTCTGGTTTCTGGTTTTCGATCTCGGCTATCAAGCGCCGAGCATCGGCAGATCCAGCCCCTGCTCCCTGGCGCAGTCGATGGCCAGCTGATAACCGGCGTCGGCATGGCGCATCACCCCGGTTGCCGGGTCGTTGTGCAGCACCCGGCCAATACGCTTGGCAGCGGCAGGGGTGCCGTCGGCGACGATCACCACCCCGGCGTGCTGGCTAAAGCCCATGCCCACACCACCGCCATGGTGGATCGAGACCCAGGTGGCGCCACCGGCGGTGCTAAGCAGGGCGTTCAGCAGCGGCCAGTCGGATACCGCATCGGAGCCGTCTAGCATCGCCTCGGTTTCGCGGTTGGGGCTGGCGACCGAGCCCGAATCCAGATGATCACGGCCAATCACCAGCGGCGCGCTGAGTTCGCCACTGCCGACCATCTCGTTAAACGCTAGTGCGAGTCGGGCCCGGTCCTTGACGCCGACCCAGCAGATGCGGGCGGGGAGTCCCTGGAAGGCGATACGCTCGCGGGCCATATCCAGCCAGTTATGCAGCTGCGGATTATCGGGGATCAGCTCTTTCACCTTTTGATCGGTCTTGTAGATATCCTCGGGATCACCCGACAGGGCGACCCAGCGGAAGGGGCCTATGCCTTCGCAGAACAGCGGGCGGATATAGGCAGGGACGAAACCGGGGAAGTCAAAGGCCCGCTCGACCCCTTTCTCCAGCGCCATCTGGCGGATATTGTTGCCGTAGTCGGTGGTCGCCGCGCCCTGGGCTTGCAGGCTCAGCATCGCCCGGACCTGCAGTGCCATCGAGGTCTTAGCCGCATCAACTACCGCGGCTTCATCCGTCTTGCGCATCTTGGCTGCCTGCGCCAGTGTCCAGCCTTGGGGCAGGTAGCCGTTGAGCGGATCGTGGGCGCTGGTCTGGTCGGTGACCACATCCGGGACGATGCCGCGCGCGACCAGTTCGGGGAAGATATCGGCACAGTTGCCGAGCAGGCCGACCGACACCACGGCGTTGTTGGCCTTGGCGGTATCGATTAGCGCCAGGGCTTCGTCGAGGCTGTACGCCTTCTTGTCGATATAGCGGGTGCGCAGCCGGAAATCGATCCGGGTCTCGTCGCATTCCACGGTGATGCTGGAAAAACCTGCCATGGAAGCTGCTAAGGGCTGGGCACCGCCCATACCGCCCAGGCCGCCGGTCAGCACCCACTTGCCGGCAGCGCTGCCTTCAAAGTGTTGTTTGGCCATCGCCGCGAAGGTCTCGTAGGTACCCTGGACGATCCCCTGCGAGCCGATATAGATCCAGGAGCCGGCCGTCATCTGGCCGTACATCATCAGCCCTTGCTTATCGAGCGCGTTAAAATGCTCCCAGTTGGCCCAGTGGGGCACCAGGTTGGAGTTGGCGATTAGCACTCGGGGGGCATCGGCGTGGGTCTTGAAGACTCCGACCGGCTTGCCCGACTGGATCAGCAGCGATTCATCCTCTTCGAGGCGTTGCAGCACCTCGATAATCTTGTCGTAACAGGCCCAGTTGCGGGCTGCGCGGCCGATACCGCCGTACACCACCAGGTCTTCCGGACGCTCGGCAACATCGGGATGGAGGTTGTTCATCAGCATCCGCATCGGCGCCTCGGTGAGCCAGCTCTTGCAGCTGAGCGTCGTCCCTGTGGGGGACGCGATACTGCGGCTGCTGTCGTGGCGAAGGTCAGGCATTTGCTCTTGCGCTTGCCCTTGTTCTTGGGTCGATTGGGTCGATTGTGTCGATTGATTTGATTGAGAGGGGTTCATCGGTTGAGGGCTCCGTTGGCTATAAGATAAAACAGGCGGGTCGCGACGCGTGCGGTCCAGTTATCGATATCAAATTCGGGGTTGTATTCGGCGATATCGGCAAGTTTGAGTTTGCCGGAATCGCAGATCCGCTGGATCAGCGGTTCCAATACCTCCAGGCCTACGCCGCGCGGCGCTGGGGCGCTGACACCGGGGGCGACACTGGCGGGCAGGACATCCAGATCGATGCTCAGATAAATAACGTCGCAAGCATCGATAAACCGCTGCAGCTGTTGCAGGGATTCGCTCAGCTGGTCGATTGCCATTCCGGTATCGCGACGGTAGCTGACGCCCAAATTGTCGGCACGCTGAAACAGCGCCTGGGTGTTGGCCATTTCACTGACCCCCAGACAGCAATAGTTGAACGCCAGACCCCGTTGCTCACACTGCTGCGCGATCTGATAGAAGGGGGTGCCGGAGCTGGCCCCGGCACTGTCCAGGCGGAGGTCGAAGTGAGCATCGAAATTGATGATGCCGATCCGCGGGGGCTGTGCGTTAGTCTGGCCGTTAGTCAGGTAATAGTAATCGGCCAACCCCAGCCAGCTGCCGTAGGCCACCTCATGACCGCCGCCGAGCACGAAGGGCAGCCGGCCGGCACTCAGCTGCCGACTGACCTGCCCGGCTAGCTCCTGCTGGGCCTGCTCCAGATCATTATCCTGGCAGATCACGTTGCCGGCATCCGTGACCGGTATATCGCTCGGCCAAGGCAGGTTGGCCAGCGTGCGCCGCAGCCGATCCGGGCCGTTGCGTGCGCCGACGCGCCCCTGATTGCGGCGCACCCCCTCATCAGAGCAAAAACCGATCAGCGCCAGGGCATTACGTTGAGCCAGCACGGGAGCCGTCTCGTTATCGAGCGCCGCGGCACTCTTTTGATTAAGGGTCGGCTGGATTAACTGATGCAGGCGGTAGCTCAGTTCGACCGGTTCTTCGGCATCTATGCGACCGGTCCACAGGCTCATATCGGCAGGCTTATGCATGGCTCTGTCCTCCAAAAGATCGCCTGCGGGCAGGCTCCCACAGGTTCATATCAATAACTAACTGGGACATGGCTTTGTACATGGCTTTATACATGGATTGGCTCCCCGGCGACGATGCGTTGGACGAGGGGGTTAACACCAAACTGATAGGCCAGTTCGGCAGGGTGCTCAATATCCCAGAGCGCCATATCGGCAAGCATCCCGACCTTGAGCTGCCCCAGTCGATCGCCCAAATTGAGCGCTTTAGCGGCATTGCGGGTAGTGCCTGCCAGGGCTTCGGCGGGGGTCAGCCGGAACAGGGTGCAGGCCATATGCATCGCCAGTTGCAAGGATGCGATCGGTGATGAGCCGGGGTTAAGATCGGTGGCCACCGCCATAGGGACGCGGTGCTGGCGCAGCAGCTCGATGGGCGGCAGCTGTGTCTGGCGCAAGCAATAAAACGCCCCGGGGCACAGGGTCGCCACGGTACCCGCTCTAGCCATAGCGATGACGCCGAATTCGTCCAGAAACTCCAGATGATCCGCCGACCAGGCGCCATAGCGGGCGGCGAGTGCGGCCCCCTGCTGGTTGCTCAGCTGTTCGACATGGGCCTTGATCCCCAGCCCCTGTTGCTGCGCGGCGATAAAGACCCGCTCGCTCTGGGCCGGAGAGAAGGCCAGGGTCTCGCAGAACAGATCTACCGCATCGGCCAGACCCTCGTTGGCAGCCGCAGGGATCAGCTCGGCACAGACCCAGTCGATATAGCCCTCGGCATCCTCGCTAAATTCTGGGGGCAGGGCATGCGCGCCCAGCAGGGTGGTAGAGACTCTGACCGGATAGCGCTGTTGCAGCTGTTTGGCGGCGCGCAGCATATTCAGTTCGGTGGTCAGCTCCAGGCCATAGCCCGACTTGATCTCTACCGTAGTCACTCCCTCGGCCAGCAGGGCCCTGAGGCGTGGTTCTGCCAGGGCGACCAGCTCCGCGACGGAGGCCTTGCGGGTGGCGTTGACGGTCGACTGGATTCCGCCGCCACTGCGGGCGATCGTTTCATAGCTGGCACCGAGCAGCCGTTGTTCAAACTCCTCGGCTCTGTTTCCGGCGAACACCAGATGGGTGTGAGCATCTATCAGCCCCGGCGTCAGCCAGCGGCCCGCGCCATCGATGATCTCGGCCGGGAGGCTGCTATCCAGTAGGCTGTTATCCAGTAGGGGCGTCATAGCGCCTATAGCGACGATGCGCCCGTCACGGACCCCGATAGCCTGATTTAGCAGGCTGCCGTAACGGTCATCGACGGCCGGATCGAGGGTGGCCAGCTGGACATTAATCCAGATTCGTTCGCAGGTGTTCCACACGGCGTTACTCTCTCCCTCTTGCGGTTCTTTAATGTATATACATATATATACATCAAAGAACAGGATAAGCCAAGCACCACTTTCAGATGGCAGGGAACCGGGGCCGGCTACGTTATATTTTAGAAGAGAGATCCAGACTGGGTTTTTAGATCGCAGGGCTTGGGGTAGCAGGGCTTGTGATCGGAGGGCTTGTGGGAGCCGGGCTCCCGGAGATCTTTTAATCTTTTAATCTTTTAATCTTTTAATCTTTTAATCTTGTTCAAAAGATCGCCTGCAGGCAGGCTCCCAGAGGGGAGGGCGACGCCTGGCCGTTACTTGCGTAAGAGTTCGTTAACACTGCGTTGATCGGTTCTGCACAGTGCAGCTTCCCAGGATGGGATGGGACGGTCCAGCAGCGTGCGGCCACTATCATCGGGGCCTTCGTATGAGGTTTCATCCGCCAGCTTAAAGATCGACCAGCGTTGACTCGGGAAGAGCGCTGCAGGTGCGGCATCACAGGTCCCGCGGGCTTCAACGATAGCGATCAGTGCTGAAGCGCTGGCTCGCTGATACTCGATGCGTGCAGCGGACGGGGTCGAATTAAGGGAGAGTGCGACCCCTAGAAGCAGGATACGGGTGATTTTAGAAGGCATGGGTCTCAGAATTTGTCGGTCAGGTTATGATGGCTGTTGCCAGGGCCGGGCGAGTGATGAATTCTACCTGTACTCTTTCATGCAGATCAACATCAACAATCTGATATCGATGCTTACCTGATCACCCATAAAATCCCGCCTATAGGCACCCTAGGAGCCTGCTTTGTGGGAGCCGGGCTCGCAGGCTTCCACAAAGCCCCCTCAGGAGGCGAGCTGGGTCAAAGAGCGCAGCTTATAGCGCGGTCCGGGGTGGGTGAGGCGCGCGAAGCTCACCAGCCGGTCGTTCGACCAGGTGCGGCGATTGACCAGGATGCAGGGGGTGCCTGCATCGATCGCCAGCAGCTTTTGCGCATCCCTGGCGGCAAGGACTGCTTCAACGATATGTTCGATACTGGAGATGGGGCAGACTCGGGACAGGTATTCGTTGGGGGTGAGCGCCGAGAAATCCTGCTCCAGATAACCCGGTACCAGGCTGGCGATCACGAAGCGCTCCTCCAGCTGGATAGGCAGGTCGTTTTCGCTGTGAACAATCACCGAATGAAACAGCGGGGTGCCGACCGGGGTGCCCATCTGCAGGGCCATGGCATCGCTGGCGCTGCTCTGTTCGAGCAGCATCAAGGCGGCGCCGTAGCGATGGCCGCGTAGGCGCACCTCGTCGGCGATGTTACGAATATCCAGCAGCGGCGATTCGGCTTTGGCAGCGGTGACAAAGGTGCCCAGTCCGGCATAACGTACCAGCAGATTGTCCTGCACCAGATCGCGTATCGCCTTATTGGCCGTCATTCGGCTCACCTCAAACCGGGCCGCCAGCTCGATTTCGGTGGGTATCTTGCTGCCTGAGAGATAGGTGCCCTGATGGATGGCGTCGACAATAAAGTCTTTGATCTGCTGATAGCGGGGTTTATTGCTCACGAGGTTCCCTGGGGACAATCATAAAATTCAATTGTAACTACTTTCGCAAGGGCTGTCAGGCTGCGCCGAGAGCCTCATTATTTGTGCTAACGTAAGTGCCCCGCACAGCTGTGCCTTGGACTCAGTGGTTAATCATTATGTATCGTCTTGAAATTGTTTTTATAGTAACGGCTATTCTGGTTTTGCAGGGCTGTTCTTTTATTCCTGATCTTCCCGGCCCTATAGGTATACCGGGGCTTTAACCCAGGGGCGGCTTTAATCTCCGCCCGACCTGCCTAGACAATGAGTCCCATATGGCTAATAGTTCGAAAAAAGCGGTCCTGACCGCGATCGCCACCAACAGTATCGTGACGCTGATTAAGTTTGCTGCCGCGGCTGTCAGCGGCTCGGCGTCGATGATGAACGAGGCGATACACAGCCTGATGGATACCCTTAATCAGGGCTTTCTCTATCGCGGGCTGGTGGTCTCCGAGAAAGCCGCGGATCAACACTACGCCTTTGGCCATGGGCAGAAGAAGTATCTGTGGAATCTGTGGAGTGCGATAGGGCTGTTCTCTATCGGCTGTGGCCTGGGCCTGGCGCATGCCTGGCACAGTTATCATCAGCTGGACAGTTATCAACCCGCGCCAGATCTGTTGGTCTGGGGCTTTTCGCTACCGATTCTCTGGATCAGCCTGCTGGTACTGGGGATCGCCTTCCTGTTGGAAGGCTACTCCTTTATGGTGGCCTTTAGGGAGTTCTGCCGGCGGATGCGGGCGCAGAAGCGCTGGAACCCGTTCAGCTACCTGCTGGCCTGCGATGATTCGACGCTGGTGGCGGTCGTGCTGGAAGATACAGTGGCGATGATCGGCCTGCTGCTGGCCAGTATCGGCATCCTGATGACCGCTCAGACCGGCAATCCACTCTGGGATGTCGGCTTTTCCAGCGCCATAGCGGCTATGTTGGGAGTGATCGCCTTCTATCTGGGCTACGTCAATATGCGCTCGCTGACGGATCTGCGTGATAAGGATGCCGAGGCGGTCTTTCGCGAGCTGGTAGCCGAGCATTCGGAAGTGAGTCGGCTGCACGACCTGCGCTCTGTGATAATCGATGAGAATACGACGGTGCTGGTGGCCGATATAGAGCTGCGCGAAGAGGTCGTGCTCCAGATACTGCAGCCCCGTATCGAGCAGCGCAGCCGGGCTCTGCTGGCCAGCGTGTCACTGGAGCGGCAGGAGCAACAGTCATTGGTACATTATATCCATACCCGTGCAGCCGTAGAGCTAGCCCTGGCACGTACCGAAGAGATTGCTCGCGAGCTGGAGGTACAGCTGCAGGCGATGCGGCCACGAGTGAGCCATATCACCCTGGAGGTCAGTGGCTTATCGGCACCTGCTGAGGATCCTCTGGCTGAGCTGCCTGAACCGCCTAAACCGCTGTAGGTTGGCAGCGTCCGCTCCCTACGGACTTGCTGCACTTACCTCATCCCTGTGGGTCGGCTTCAGCCTGACGATGGCGGCTAGGGCTTAGCCGCGTAACGCTGGCGCAGCAGTGCTACCCGGGTCCGGTTGGCACCCATGTCGCTGGTGCCAACCCTTGAGGCCGAACGTATCTGGATGACGTTATTGGGCTTATCAAGACGCGCTTCCAGATCATCGACAAAGCCAAACAGCGAGCTGCTGAAGGTCGCCGCTAAATACCCCGGCTCAACCCGGATCAATTCTCCGCCGTGATCGCGGATCACCCTTTGCAGCCGGTCCCAGTCCTGTTCGATCTGTCCTTCAGTCAGGGCAAAGGGGGCTACTTTCTTGTCGCTCGGGGTGCCCTCCTCACTGTTGACACAGTTGGGCTTGGCCGAGCAGGCTGACAGCTGTAAATTTATCAGGCCTTTGGCTTCTCCCTGCCTAGAATCTATGCCCTTAACGATAAATAGGATAATGACCGCGATCAGGCTTCCGCCGACCGCGATGCCGAGAATGGTTAATAGTTTCATGCGGACTCCGATACGTATGGCTGGGTAGTATAACCGTCCTGTTTCGCAAGCTCATTAAACAACGCTGCTTGATTGTGATATCGGTAGGCGCAGTCGCTGTGATTGCCGTTTCAAGCCTTTCAGAAAACCACATAATTACCCACAAAGCTCAGCCAATGCCACTGTGGGAGGCGACCCACAGGGACGTGCAGCTGTTGCAGGAGTCTTCAACTGTCGGCTGCAGACGATCTTTTGAACAGACTGCAAAAGCTGCTGGTTACAGCAACTAACTATTACATAGCTTTAATAAACGAGCCACCCGCGCTCTGGTCGGCGGGTGACTCCGTAACGAATAAGGGTCGGGCATGCGCTGACCCGGCATAAAAAACTGGGCACTCCAGGCTGTCGTAAAGGCATCAATTTTCATTAATGCTAGGGCTAACCCTTCAGGGTCTCTGGTTAACCGGGCGGCATTCAGATCGGCCTCGAATTCGCGCGTTCTGGACAGCGCCTGCTGCGCCAGGAGGCTGATAAGCGGTGCGGTGAGCAGTAACGAAACGGCCAGCCAGTTAATCTTCAGATCGCTTAGCAGCAGCAGCGGAAGCGTCGCGATTATCAGGATCTGTCCCACCAGCGATAACAGCATCGTCGTGCGGCTGAAGAGGTCTGCAAGCCCCAGAATCCACAAATCATTATGGCTAATATGGCTGATCTCATGAGCGATAACACCCCCGAGTTCACGGAGGCTCAGTTGCTGCAGCAGCGCATCGCTGAGCGCGATGATGGAGTGCTGTTTCGACCCCGTCGCAAAGGCATTGGGCATCTGGCTGGGGATATAGTAAAGGCTGGGTATGGAGACCAGCTTGGCGCGCTCGGATAGCTCAGTGTGTATTGTCCAGAGTGCCCGTGCCTGGGCAGGATCGATGCGCCTTGCACCATACATCCGCAGCATCAGCTGGGGTGAGTACGAGGGGATAAGCAAAATGCTCAGAGCACAGCTACATAGCAGTATCAGCATGCCCACAGATCCCCAGAGCACATAGCCTAATAGCGCCATAAATCCTGCCATGACCGTTAATAGCACTAAGGATTGCACAGAGTTTCGCCACCTATGCGCAGTGATTAGGGCCGCATCAATCTCTTGAGGTGATGACATCTTATCGTTGTCCCCGGCGTAAGCTGATCACAGCAGACTCCTCCTTGTGCGCGGTTATATCCCTTAATCATCAGTCTGACTTGCCGGTCGATACTGGCGGCTGTCGAGACCTGGTTGGGTGTCGGCGGATCTCTTTAGTGTCGAGCCTTCGTTGGCGCCAGAGTGCTGTGACGGTAGCCTCAATATGAATATCTTCTCCTAAAACTCTAGACTATTTTCGGTCAGAGTCCTCGACATGCTGCAAGAGCAGGATGTTATCGATACGCATGCCGATGCCTTCACCCACTCGAGCGCTTACGCTGCTTGCCACACGCTGCTTGCCACAGGCTGGATGCGGCTCTACGAGAGGCAAGCGTGGACGCGTGCGCATAGCCGTCTGCATGGGATCAAATAAAAGGGCCCCGCATCGCCTTATTCAGGCCGCAGCCCTTTACGAGTCAGCAGCCCACCAGCCTAGAACCATGGCTTTGCCAAACGCGGCCGAGATCGACGAAGGTCGTGACGGCGAGCCTCAATAGGAATATCTCTCCCTTAAATCTCTAGACTATCCTTAGGTTCTACAGGGAACGATGGGCTAGCGGATTAGCAGATGGAATATAAGGACTATTACAAGATTCTGGGGGTTGAACGCGGCGCCAATAAGATGGCCATAAAGCGCGCGTATCAGAAGCTGGCTAGAAAATACCATCCGGATGTCAGCAAGGAAATGCATGCCGAGGACCGTTTTAAAGAGGTCAACGAGGCGTATCAGGTGCTTAAGGATCCCAAGGCCCGCAAGGCCTATGACCAGCTGGGCCCGGATTTGCAGCAGGGGCAGGAGTTTCGGCCGCCGCCAGGCTGGCATTTTGAATTCAGCAGAGGCGGCTTTGACCCTCAGCAGATGGAGCGGGGGGGGTTCAGTGATTTTTTATCCTCTATTTTCCGTGATCAGGGCGCGATGGGTGATTTTAAGGCGGGGAGGCGAGAGCAGCCTCTAAGAGGTTCGGATCTTCATGCCCGTATTCGACTGACGCTGGAGGAGTCCTATCAGGGTTCTCAGCGCATCCTGGCGCTGCACTCTCCGCAACCCACGCAACCCACGCAACCCAAGCCTCAGGGAACATCGACCTCCAAAGAGCTCAAGATCAATGTGCACATTCCCAAGGGTATCTGTGAAGGGCAGCAGATCCGCTTGCAGAAACAGGGAGGCGCCGGTATCGGCGGGGGCGCTAAGGGCGATCTTTTTTTAGAGGTTAGCTTTGCACCCCATCCCTATTTTCGTGCCGAGGGGCGCACTGTTTTTCTCGATCTCCCTGTCACCCCCTGGGAAGCGGCGCTGGGAACCCGTTTAAAGATCCCGACCCTAGGCGGAACGGTGCTGATGACGATTCCTGCCGGGGTTCAGAGTGGTCATAAGCTGCGCCTGCCCGGACGAGGGTTGCCGGGCCAGCCTGCGGGCGACCAGGTAGTGATGCTGCGGATAGAGACACCACCGGCAACGACCCCGGAAGCCACTCGGCTCTACCAACAGATGGCCACCGCTCTGCCCTTTAATCCCCGCGCATACCTGGGATCCTAACATCAATATCACGCTGCATATGGCAGGAGATACTATGAACAACAAGCAGTTGATGGTTATCGGTGAACTGCTTGATGAACGGCTGCTGTTAGACCTCCGCGAGATCTCTCAGTGCTGCTCCGTTGAGGTCGCTCTGGTCATCGAGATGGTTCAGATCGGAGTGCTGGAGCCCCGAGGGCTGACGCCAGCGGACTGGTGGTTTAGTGGTCGGGATCTGCTGCGTCTGCAACGGGCGCTCCGGCTGCAGCAGGATCTGGGTATTAACGTGCCGGGGTTGGCGCTCTGTATCGAACTGCTAGAGGAGCGGGCGCGGCTTACCGCCAGAATGCGGGTACTGGAAGGACATCGATGAGGGAACATTATGATTCAACACTATATCGAACAGAGCACTAAAAAGGTGCGCCATACCGTCGAGCAGGCGATCGGCGAGATGGCCGCTCTGCAGCAAAATACCCTGACCCCGGACTTTATCCTGTTGGCGTTACTGTCACAGCCGGAATCAGAAGCTATAAAAATACTCAAGCAGTTGATTCCTGAGCAGAAAGAGGTAGTCACTCGACTAAAGGCCGAGATTTATCAAAAATATAAGCATCCCGTCGCATCGCCGTTGCCGCAGCTGTTGGGATCCCCGGAGCTTCAGGCGATGTTTCAGGTTGCCCTTGAGCAGAGCCAGGCGCTGGGTGATGACTATATCTCCAGTGGCACTCTGTTTCTTGCCCTGTTCGACGCCAGATCAGGGCACGCCGCCGAATCTCTTCAGCGTATCGGCGTCAATCACCAGCAGGTCCTGGATAGCCTCAAGAGGCTGCGTGGCGGACAGAAAATAATCAGCGAGGATACCGAATCAGAGGCGGATACTCTGTCCAGATTTACCCAGGACCTGACCGAGATGGCGCGTAATGGCGAGCTGGATCCGGTGATCGGTCGAGAGGATGAGATTGGTCAGATCATACAGACTCTGTCCCGGCGCAAAAAGAATAATCCGGCCATTATCGGTGAGGCCGGTGTCGGTAAAACGGTGATTGTGGAGGGTCTGGCGCAACGGATCACCAGTGGCAATGTTCCTGATACATTGCTTGATAAGCGCGTGCTGTCGCTGGATATGGCCGAGATTGTGGCCGGATCCAATATGCGCGGTGAGTTTGAGGCGCGACTCAAAGGCGTCCGGGATGCGGTTATCAAAGCCAAAGGCCAGGTGATTCTGTTTATCGACGAGCTGCATACGGTCGTCGGTGCCGGTGCGAACGCAGGTGGGCTCGACGCCCCCAGTATGCTCAAGACAGCGCTGGCCCAGGGCAGTCTGCAGGTGATCGGTGCCGATACCCTCAGTGAATATCATACCTATATCGAGGCCGATAAAGCGCTGGAGCGGCGCTTTCATCCCATTTTGATTCGCGAGCCCAGCGTCGAACAGACCCTGAAAATCCTTGAGGGGATCATCGGGCGCTACGAGAGCCATCATCAAACCCGTTATGAACCTGAGGCCCTCAGGGCTGCGGCCGAGCTGTCGGAGCGCTATCTGACCGACAGGCGCCTGCCGGACAAGGCCGTCGACTTAGTAGACGAAGCCGGTGCCCAGAAACATATCCTCCTCAACTTGATGCCTCCGTCGCTGAAGCAGCTCGAACTAGACAAGCAGCGGCTGCAGCAGGAAAAAACAGCGGTCTTTAACGCCCAGCACTTTGAACAGGCGGCGGAGCTGCAGATGGAGATTCTTCATCTGGAGAAACAGCTTAAGACCGAGCATCAGCGCTGGCTTAAGCAGCGCAAGCAGGCCGATATCTCGGTGACGGCCAATGATATAGCGGCGGTGGTGTCACGCTGGACCGGCATCCCAGTCGCCCGAATGCTGGAGTCGGAGTCCGATAAGCTGGCCAGTATGGAGCTCAAGTTGCACCAGCGTATCGTCGGCCAGGAGGATGCGGTTCGCGCTGTCTCGGACGCGATTCGCAGAAACCGTACCGGTATCGCAGGCACCCAAAGGCCGATCGGCTCCTTTCTTTTTTTAGGACCCACGGGGGTCGGTAAGACTGAGCTGGCACGCGCGCTGGCCGCCTTTCTGCTGGACGATGAATCGCGGATCGTACGCCTGGATATGTCGGAGTATATGGAGCGGCATGAGGTCTCCAAGATCATCGGCGCACCGCCCGGTTATGTAGGCTATGGCGAAGGGGGGCAGTTGACCGAAAAGGTCCGCCGTAATCCCTATACCGTGGTGTTGCTGGACGAGATGGAGAAAGCACACCCGGATATCTTCAACGTACTGCTGCAGATTCTTGAAGAGGGTCATATCACCGATGCGCAGGGGCGGGTAATCTCGTTTCGTAACACCATCTTGATCGGCACCTCCAATCTGGGTACCGAGTCCCTCTCCTCGGATAAACGTCCACCGGGTTTCATTCGGTCTGAGACCCCGGATCACCGCGCGGCGAAGCAGCTGGTCATGCACGAGGTGAAACGGTTCTTTAAGCCTGAATTTCTCAACCGGCTTGACGATATCATCGTCTTCCACTATCTCGAAAAGTCTGAAGTGCGGCAGATCGCGCAGCTGTTTATCGATGAGCTGATCCAGCGGATGCAGCTACACCAGATCAGCCTACAGATCAGTGCATCGGTGGTCGAAAAAATGACCCTGGACGGCTTCAATCCCGTTTACGGGGCCCGACCGCTGCGACGGGAGATCGAACGCCAGATCGAAAATCCATTGGCGATGAAGATCGTTGAGGGGCTGTGCCCCGAGGGTAGCGAGGTCGCTATCAGTATCAACAAGGGTGCAGTTTGCTTTGCTATCCAGACCCCGGTGCCCGGGAATGAGGCGTCATAAGCCTCTGCAGCGGAACGGTCAGCCTACTAGGTATGAGGTGATCCAATCAGGATGATCGCCATGCCGATCAGGCAAACCGCGACCCCGATCCAGTCCGTTAGCGTAGGGCGAACAGAATCCACGGCCCACAGCCACATCAGGGCAACCGTGATATACACCCCGCCATAAGCGGCGTAAACGCGTCCCGCGGCCTGAGGATGCAGCGTAAGCAGCCAGGCAAATGCAGCCAGGCTGAAGGC
>JBLIEQ010000016.1:0-87170 GCA_047633175.1 Motiliproteus sp.
TTTATTGCGCTTAACCCGTTTGTAGGCCCGGAGCATATTCGATCGTTCCAGTACTGCCGACAGTAGATCATCTGTTGGCTCTTCATGGACGTTAGTCGTTCCCACCGTGACGTTTGCCGTCTCAATATGCCCTGCGATCACCTGCAGGGCAGATGATTCAGGGCAGCGCTCCAGCGGCGAGTGACTTCGATCAGAAGTGCAACGAGATATCTTTATGGTTCGACAGGCAGCTGGCGACTTCTTCCGCCTGATCGACCGTTAAGCGCTTTTGCTGACGCAGGCCGATGCTGTTCTTGATCGCCTCCTCATAGGCTGCCAGGCTCGGCAGTAGCTGGGTAGCAGCGCGTCGACTCCACAGGAGCTGAGTCGTCAGGAGTTCCAGTGCCTCGTCCATATACTGCTGCGACTTGTCCGGATCGGCCCGCTTGCCTTTAAGTGCGCGACGCGCTTTGGACAGCTTCGAGTTAATTTTACTGCTACCCGCCACCGAATCGAGCATTCGAGCCACGGTCTTGATCTGCTCTATCGCGACCTCACTATCCTCGCTGTCGATGACCGCCTTAAGCCCGGCGATATTCGACTCCAATGCGGCCAGCGCCTCTGTCTGCTGCAATACGTCGAGCAACTCGGGGACAGGTGCGTAAGCGCTATCTACATTGTTGCGATAACGATTACGGCTTTTTTTAGCCGCTTTTTCGAGTTTAACATAGCGGGCGTGTTCGGTTTCCCAGTTGGCCGGAATCTGCGGTTCCAAGAGCCGACGTTCGGCTTCCAGGTCCGCAATCTCAGTCTCGAGAGCCGCCCGCCGACCGGGCTCGGCCTCTGAATAGTTACCCAGACGTCGCAGCAGCAAGTGCGATCGTTTCAGATCCTGATCGATCTTACGCATCTCGGCCTGAAGCCCACGCACCAGGCTGTGCAGGGGGTGATACCCCTCATTGAAGGTATCCAGGGCCTGCTGTTTAGCCTTCACCTCATCCACCAGGGTGAAGGTCGCCAGAGCCTTCTCGGTACTACCCTCCAGATCCTTGCGTACCGATGCTGGCAGATAACTCAGATCGGCCCCGGCCATCTGGGCGATGCTGGAGCGGATCAGATCCCCCTCCTCGGCATAGACCTCGAACAGATAAGATTCCATACAGGATTGTAAGCGAGGATTCATCGGCGGAGGTGCGGTCTCGGAGGTCAGGAAGCTACGATTAGGCAGATAGTTGACCATGGCCGGGAAGCTGCCCGCAATCACCAGGGCTACGACCTGCAAGCCGATAAACATGATCGCACCGCGATAGATATGCACGGTCTTGACGACTGCCGGCGCCACGCCGCGCAGATAGAAGAGCGCGAACCCGAAGGGCGGGGTCAGGAAGGAGGTCTGGATATTAAGTCCGAACATAACCCCCAACCAAACGGCAGTAATATTGGCCTCAGGATTGGCCAGCAGGATAGGCGCTACGATAGGGACGACTACCACGGCAATCTCGATAAAGTCGAGGAAGAAACCCAACAGGAAGATCACCAGCATCACCACGAAAAACTGACCCCAGAACCCACCCGGCAGGCCGGTCAGAAATTCCCGGACCAGGGTTTCACCGCCAAATCCACGAAACGCCGTGGTCAGCATCGCCGCGCCGACCAGGATAATAAAGACCATCGAGGTGGTTTTCACCGTGTCTCTCATGACCCCGCCGAGGGTGTCATCGATTTTATAGGTGCGCCACACGCTCCACATCACGGCGACCATCAGGGTAAAACTGGCAACGCCTGCGGCAATCAACGGCAGCACATCCCCGTCCTGAATATTTTTAATATTCAGATCATTGAACGCCAGGATAATGCTGAGCACCAGCACCGACCCTATGGCCAGAATTGCGGGGTAATAGGTATCTTTGCGTCCTTCAGCCAGGCGGTAGCTGCCCATAATCAGCGCCCCAACGGCACCGATGGAGCCTGCCTGATTCACCGTGGCCACCCCCAGAATAATCGAGCCGAGTACCACAAATATAAGGATCAGTGGAGGTGCCAGCGCCAGCACCACTTTACGGGCGAAATGACGATCATACTTGCCCTCGTAAGGAACAGGAGGCGCAGATTCAGGTTTGAGCCAGGCAGTGATCAGAATATAGAGGACATACAGGCCGACCAGCACCATGCCAGGAATCAGGGCACCCATAAACATATCACCGGCACTGGCCGAGGTGATATCGAGAGTGGAGGGCATTGAGAACTCGCCGGTCGTCTCTTTGTACAGCGTCTTACGCAGAGTGCTGGCCTGATCGGCGGCATTGGAGAGTTGATCCGCCAGAATAATTAATACGATGGAGGGCGGGATAATCTGCCCCAGGGTTCCCGACGCGCAGATGGTGCCGCAGGCCAGGGACTTGGAGTAGTTATTACGCAGCATCGCCGGAAGCGAGATCATCCCCATCGCGATCACTGTGGCGCCGACGATACCGGTCGTTGCCGCCAGCAGCGCGCCCACCAGCACGACCGAGATTCCCAGTCCGCCGGGAACAGGACCGAACAGCTGCGCCATCGAGACCAGCAGATCCTCGGCAATCTTGGAACGCTGCAGCATGACCCCCATAAAGATAAACAGAGGGATCGCGATCAGGGTGTCGCGCTCGACACCCCAGTAAAGACTTCGGAAGTTGGTCACCCCGGCCGTTAACCACTGCACCGGCCCCCCTTCGACAAAGTAAGCACTGGCGTCGCCCGCAAACAGATAACCGCAAAGCGCGGCCAGACCTATCGACAGGATGGCCGAACCGGGAAGAGCGAAGGCCACCGGAAAACCGGAGCTCAGCGCGCAAACCATCGACAGGATAAGAATCAGTAGAAAAAACAGTTCCATGGATCAGCCTTTTACGTAGATAACAGCGTTACAGCAGGTTGAAATATAAATCGAACACTTAGGCACTCACGGGTTCATGGCTGGAGCCACTGACCACGGACTCGCCACCCGGTTCTTGCCGTAGATTAGCGACATTGGTCAGCAGATAACTGCTGAACTGCGCGATCATCGACAATGCAAAGACCACCAGATAGACCGCCATCAGATATTTAACATACATGCCGTAGCCACTCTGGGAGATCTCAAAACTGAATAGCGGGCTGTTGATACTACTCGCCCGACTCCACATACCCAGGGTCAGGATGATCCAACACAGCGGCAGCCCCATGCAGGTCAAGCCGAAAATATTCGACCAGGCCTTGGCTCTGCGTCCGAAATGAGCATAAAGCACATCGACGCGCACATGCCCCTCATGGAGCAGGGTGTAGGAACTGGCAAACAGAAACATGGCGGCATACCAGAAGCGCACCAGATCGCCCATATAGACCTGTTCATAGGAAAAAACGAAACGCCAGAGCACGATCTGAAACTCCGCCAGAACCACCAGTAACGCCAGCCAGGTAAAGCCGAGCGTGCGCACCAGCAACCCGATAACGAACGACAGCAACACCAGCGGAAAATGGACGTAAAGACCCCGAAACTGCGGCCTGGCCAACGCCTGGCTGAGTTCTTCGCCGACTACTGCAGACAACAGGTCCTCCACTCGCAGCAGCGAGATGAGCATATCGACCAGGCCTATCAGCAGGACCCCAAAAAAAGCCACCCGTACTACATAGGCAGAAAAAGCCGATAGACGATCGGCCTCCAGGCGCAGACTGCGCCCGGGGGTCGCCATAACATAAGCCACCACGATGGCCACTGCGCATAGATAGAGACCAAACTGAAACCAGCCCAGTTGCAGCGCGTTGGGGGTCAGCGCCTGATCCAGAGGGGCGAACGACAACCAGCCCTGGTCGGCATAAAAAGAGATCACTCCCGGCCATTCACGCCAGAAGGTTAGATAATTATTAAGTAAAAACGCTAGTGCTGTAGCGACCACCGTGCCGGCGCAGATGCGCACCAGCAGGTTAAGCGGCGCGTCCCTGGTTTTCGAATAGGGGGGAACAGCGACAACCGGCTCTATTTTTGAATCCGTCATTGAAACACGCCTGAACAATTTGAGGGACAGGACGCGGGGCTGGTATAGCCGCACGCGTCGACAGATCAGCAGTCCTGCCTAAAAGCAGTGGCTTCAAGGCAGGAAAGGTCTGACATGGCAACCCCTGGGAAAGGAGCTACCTCTGCAACACGGGAGGGTCCCGATCAGATATCGAGGACGCGGTTACGTTGCTGGACATAAGCCTGATCCGAGATATTGGTCCAGGCACCGATCTCGGTGCGGGCATCAATAAAGCTATTATGGATACGGCTTGCCAGCTCACTATGACGCTGAACCCCCTCAAAGACCTCCTGGGCAGCTTCTCCGAAGGCATCATAGACATCATCGTTGAAACGACGCAGCTTGACGCCCTGATCCTGAACCAGCGAGGCCAGCGCAGCGCCGTTCTTGGCGTTGTACTCGGACATCATGACTTCGTTCTCCATCGACGATGCCGCTTCGATAATCAGCTGATCCGCCTTTGAAAGTCCATCCCACCACTTCTTATTCATGCCGATACTGAGCATGGCACCCGGCTCATGCATGCCGGGGTAGTAGTAGTATTTCGCGGCTTCATAGAACTTCATGGCCTGATCGTTCCAGGGTCCGACCCACTCGGTGGCATCGATCGCACCAGAAACCAGGTTTTCATAGATCTGACTGCCTGGCAGAGAGACCGGTGAGGCACCGAGTTTGGCCATCACGTCACCGCCAAGTCCGGGCATACGGATTTTCAAGCCTTTAAGATCATCGGCAGAGGTGATCTCTTTACGGAACCAGCCGCCCATCTGCACACCGGTATTGCCGCACATCAGGCCTTTAATACCAAAGGGTGCCGCCAGCTCATCCCATAACTCCTGACCGCCACGGAAACGCATCCAGGCATTGAATTCGTTAGCAGAGAGCCCAAAAGGAACTGAGGTAAAGTAGGCAAATCCCGGATGTTTGCCCTTCCAATAATATTCCGCACCATGGTAGATCTGGGCATTACCAGAGGCCACCTCATCGAATGCATCGAAGGCTTTGACCCGCTCACCGGCGGCAAAGTAGTTGATCTGGATGCGACCATCACTCATGGCGGTCACACGCTTGGCAAAACGCTGCGCGCCCGTACCCAGACCGGGAAAATCCCGAGGCCAGGTAGACACCATGTTGACCTCGATGCGCTCTTTAGCGATTGCCGGGGTCGATAACGTTGTAGCAGCAGCAACACCGCCAAGACCAATCAACCCGCTTTTCAGTAATTCACGTCTATTCATGGGGGCTTTATCCTTACAAAATTATTGTTTTTTGTTAGTTTTTTACTCTGGCTCCTGAGATTGCCTACTGAGGTTACTGGCAAGCATCGCCAATAATCAACAAAAAACTGTTATTTATAAACAACTGCGTCTATGAGCGGTGTGTCGAGGCTCCGAGCGCACCAAAAACGCTGCTTGCAAGAAGATAACGGTATAAATGAAGATGCTATAGGATGGGTATCAAACTACGCCTGCTGTTGCAGGGTCCTCTCAGATCTCCGCAAGAATAAGCCGGCACGCGGGCGTCGGATTGGTAGGGAAAAACGGGGATGCAGGTTCAGCGGCAATGCACCTACGCTGGAAAACACGTCCATAATATTCACCGGTATAAAGCGTGCCTCAGCCCGTCTCAGCCCGTCTCAGCCCGTCTCAGCCCGTCTCAGCGACAATTTTCTGAAAGCGAGCCATACCAAGATACGCCCAGGGCGAGAGAGAAGTGAAATAACAATCGACGATTTGACCCATAGAGACGTTCCTATTGTTGTTTTATCCAGGTTATTTTCGGCGGTACGGCTCAGTGCCTGCATCCCGGCGCAGAGCAGGTATAGAGCAGGCGCAGAGCCGTTGCAGCGACTCCTTCGCGTTTAGAAATCAAACACCTTACCCGGATTCATGATTAGGTTGGGATCCAGGGCTCTCTTCAGGGTTTTCATCAGCGCGACCGCAGCACCGTGCTCTTGCAACAGGTAGCTTTTCTTGCCGAAGCCGATCCCATGCTCACCGGTGCAGGTTCCGCCTGACTCCAGCGCCTTAGCAACCAAAAATCCGGACAGCTCGCTAGCTTTCGCCGACTCTACCGCATCCTCTGCATCGAAGAGGATAAGCATGTGATAATTGCCATCGCCGACATGCCCGACAATCGGGCAACAAAGATCCAGCTCCTGAGCTCTTTGTTCGGCTGCCAGTAAGTTTTCAGCCAACCTGGAGATCGGTACGCAGACATCGGTCGCCAGCGCCACGCAGCCGGGTTTAATCGATTGACCGGCGAAATAGGCCTCGTGCCTCGCCTTCCAGAGTTCATTGCGCGCTTCTGTGGTTTCCGCCCAACGGTAATCACTGCCGCCAAACTCCTGCGTAATCTCCTGCAGGGCATCGATCTGCTCCTGAACGTAGCCGCTGCTGCCATGAAACTCCAGGAACAGGGTGGGCTTGGAGGCGAACCCCTCAAGCTTCGAATAACGGATGCAGGCCTCTATCTGCAATCTGTTAAGCAGCTCAATGCGTGCCATCGGAATACCACTCTGGATCGCCAAAATTACGCTACTTACGGAGTCCTCCAACGTTTCAAAACTACAGACGGCGGCTTTAATCACCTCGGGTATGGGGTAAAGTGTTAGCTGAATCTCGGTCATGACCCCCAGGGTGCCCTCTGAGCCGACAAACAGCCGGGTCAAATCGTAACCTGCAGCGCTTTTCTTGGCCTTACCTCCGGTACAGATCACCTCTCCCTGAGCCGTTACCACCTTGAGCCCCAGCACATTTTCACGCATGGTCCCGTAACGAACGGCGTTAGTCCCTGATGCCCGAGTTGCAGCCATCCCGCCTATAGAAGCATCTGCACCCGGATCGACAGGAAAAAACAGCCCCAGGTGACGAAGCTCATGATTCAGCTGCTTGCGGGTCACTCCAGCCTGAACTCGGCAGATCATATCCTCCTGATCGATATCGATGATCGCATTCATTTCAGAAAGGTCGAGACTAATGCCACCCTGAACCGCAATTAACTGGCCTTCGCATGAGGTACCTGCCCCGTAAGGGATAACAGGAATTTTCATTTCATTACAGGCCGTTACTAGTTGCGCCACCTCTTCGGTGGTGCTGGCGTAAAAGACCGCATCCGGCGGTACCGTTCCAAACCGGTCCTCGCCATGGCCATGCTGATCGCGAATACCCTGGTTGAGACTGAAACGTTGCCGAAGATTTTCAGGCAACGATTGGATCAGCGTCCCTGCATCGGTTGAGAAAATCGGTGTTGTCGCCTGCGTCATATATTCTCCCTGGATAAACTAAGAGGCCGAGGACGAAGCCTGTGCCCTATCAGGACAGAACATACTGGATTCAGAGCGCTATGACTAACAATTGAAGAGTGCAATGACGGGCAAAACAGGCAGGGGTAGTAAGGGCTATAGATTCAGATGAGTGACTAGCAAGCGGCAGGGATCGCCTGGGGGACGATAAGAGGCGGGGCTACGAAGGCTTTCTAGATTATATAGGGGCTCATTCTAGGTCATATAGGGGTAGGTGCCGGGAGGCGCCCCGCCTCCCAGTGACAACGTAAAACGACGGCCTTAGTGGCTATGACGTAACATTGAACCTGGAAGCCTTGAACCTGGAAGCTTTGTACCTAGAAGAACATGGCCCAGACGAACGGCACGAACCCGAACAGCAACGCTATTAACCAACTGCTTTAAGTGATGCCCCAGACTCAGAAATAGATCATGGATCGCCTCGGCACGGGCCTGTTCGGCTACACGCTGATAATGAGGCAGATCTATTTCACCTGCGCTGTTTAGTTTCAATTTTAAATGAGTCATTTGAATATTCCTTATTAACGCGAGTAAAGAGGCGGTCTGATGGTGTGACTCAGCCACGTCACGCATGTTAGGATTCTATCCGCCACTCGGCTAGTGATGCTTTTTCAAGCCATGGTTAAAAAAACTCACCGGTAAACTCCTGATGCGACGCCTACCCCCTCTTAATGCGTTACGCACCTTCGAAGCGGCCGCCCGCCATGCCAGCTTCAATGCTGCCGCCGATGAACTCTTTGTCACCCCTTCGGCCGTCAGTCATCAGATCAAATCACTAGAACAGTTTCTGGACCAAAAACTGTTTCAGCGCGGCAAACGCGGGGTAGAACTCACCGCATCAGGTGAAAAATACCTGGTGCCCATACGTCATGCCCTGGATGAGATCGACGCCGCCACCCGTCTGTTACAGGATGACCCCAATACCGGCATTGTGACCCTTAGCCTCGCGCCGGCATTTCTTAATCGCTGGCTGATGCCTCGGCTGATCCGCTTTCAGGAACAATACCCTGATATAGAACTTCGCATGAGCGCATCGCTGGCCGAAATTGATTTCAACCAGACAGATATAGATCTGGCGGTGCGCTTTGGGCGTGGTAAATGGCCGGATATGAGCGTTGAATTTCTGCTCGGCATGTCTGTAGTGCCGGTGTGCAGTCCTGGGTTAATGCAGGGTAAACACCCCCTGTTAACCCCGGCTGATATGCGCCGCCACAGGCTTATTCATGTCAGTACCCGGATGGACGAGTGGCGAGCCTGGCTACGCGCTGCCGACATCGACAGCACCAGCCTGGGTAAAGACCTGCGCTTTTCCAGCACCTCACTGGCCACCGGCGCTGCAGTAGAGGGGCTGGGAATCGCCCTGGCTGATCGCCACCTGGTCACCAAGGAGCTTAAACGAGGCGACCTGGTGATCCCGTTCGATATCACCCTGGATACCAACAGGGCCTTCTACCTGGCCAGCCCTAAGGATCGACCCCTGAGCTTCAGTGCCGCACTGTTTCGTATCTGGATTCTAAAAGAGATAACCGAGACGATCGCTTGATGGAACCGAGTGTCCCGGCCTCAGAATCTGGCTTATTTGACTACAGAGCCAAAAAAGGAACCCCCAAATGAGGATCCCTTTTTGATTAAGCGCTGTGGGACAGCAGTGATTCTAAGAATTTGCAAAGGTCAAACGGCTCAAGCCGTTACGAGATAGCACCAATGTTTCTTGGAACGAATGAGAAGCTCCTGAATTCGGATTTATATTTGGATTCACCAAGCTTGCGGATACGAGCCACCCCCATCTTAAAATTGTAGTTCCCGCTGATATTATCCACCACCCGGGCGGTCAGCGAGTTACTGGGCTGACGCATATCGAGCATATTGGCATAGAGCACACCCTTCTTCACCGCCGGAGTAACGATCGCTACCGCCGTCACCGCCGCCGTACTCAACTCGATATGGCCGCGTTTAAGCAGCTCGGAGAACTGGAAGTTATTAGAGTCTACACCGATCAGGGTATCCTTGAATGCGGGGACACGATCGGAGTACATCATCACCTGGTCACCGGATTCGATACCCCTTTTTTTAGCATCGTCGGGATGAATCTCAACCCAATTTTCCGGCCAACGCTGGGTCGTGTAGGGACGCCGCTCGATATCGTCAAAACCAGACTGCCAGATCTCGTTGATGCGACCGTTACTGAACCAGAGTTCATCATCCTTGGGTGCGATCCAAGAGTGGAAGTCGGCAAACAGGCTCCAGGGGTGCTTCTGAATATTGACCTTGCCCGTCTGGCTGTTGAAGTGGGTCAGCTGCTTCTTCAGAGTGTTGGCCCCCTGAGGACCGTCCGTCAGGCCTTTCTTCTCAAGCTCCACGGCGCTCAGATTGGTGTCGTGCAAGCGTTTGGTCCCGACCAGCTCAGCCGTATCATAGTTATAGAACACCGGCCCCTGAATACCGTCGGTACCGTATTCACGTAACTTCTGATGCAGGGTCTTACCCTCCCGATGGGCCGCGACCTTGATCATATGGAAATCCTTACGACTACCGCGACTAAAACGAGACGCTTCTTCGGCGACCTCATTGGAGTCTTTCCAGTCGAAACCGTCAAAACCCATGCGAGTCGCCAGCTGGGCGATGATCCACCAGTCAGGCTTAGCATCGCCGGGAGCGTCGTAGAATTTTTGATACAGGCGCAGGCGGCGTTCGCCGTTGGCGCGCATAAAGTTCTCCTCACCCCAGGTGGCGGCAGGGAACACGATATCGGCGAAATGACCTCCGATAGGTTCACGCAGGTAGATATCCTGGTTGATCACCACCATGCCGCCGGAATCCGCGCGTGCTTTGAGAGTATCGATAATCTCCTGTTTGTCGTAGCTGCGCACCTGGTGCGGATTGGTCGTCACCAACTCCCAGAACTTCTTCTGCAACCCTTGAGATCCACACATCGACTGAATCCAGGTGGTACCTATAACATGGGCGAAGCGGGTGTGACCCGAATAGGTCCAGCGATCGGTATCCAGCGCGCGACGCCGACGTCCAGGCAATTTTTCCGGAGACTTGTTGCGCGGGTAACTGCCCCCCTTCTGACCACCGCGCTGGTGACCACCCAGGCGCCCTATGACCTGTCCCGGGCGCCCACCGGCCCCACAGATAGTCGCTATGGCGCTGATCGCGTTGGTGTTTGCGGTGTTGTTAGACCAGTAGAAACCTTTCTCGATCGCAAACGAAGCCTTTACCCGGCTACCATCCGCCTTGGGTTTAGCCAGGGCTGCAGCCGCCAGATAAATCTTATCGACATCGACTTGCGCCATCTCTGCAGCGACCGCAGGTTCAAACTCTTTCTGCGCCAGGTTCCATTCTTTATAATCGGCAAAATCCTTGACCTGAAATTTGCCCCAGGTAGTACGCCACTGCCAGGGAGTATTCCGGGTGCCTTGGCCAAAACCGGATGCGCTTTCCCAGCCGTTATTGACCCACTCCTCTATCCAGGCCTGATCTTCCCAACCATTCTCCAGAATGACTCTGATGATCGCGCCCACGACCAGGTTATCGGTACCCGGAAGTACATCCAGATGGATCCCGCCGTGCTGCTTCATAAAGGCGATACCCGCCGTTTCCCGCGGATTCAGGATCACCGTCTTCATTCCGCGACGGATCGCCGGCATCATATGCTGGGTAAAGAGTACAGTCTTGGTTTCATAGGGATCGGTACCACAAACCATCAGAGTATCGGCCGAACCCCAGTCATCGTAGCTGGGACCGAAATTATCGAAGCCGGCATCGCGAAAGCCCGGTGTCGAGGTGACATCCGACGGGGTATCGTGAAAGGTAAAGTTAGGGGTATTGATATGCCGCATCCCGTACTTAGTGACCGCATAAGTGTTCTCGATATATTGGTACGAGAAGGTCTTGATGCCATAAGCCGCATCACCATGCTTTTCGCGCACGTAATTGCCCACTTCGGCGGCGATATCCAGCGCGAAGTCCCAGGGCACCGGCTGCAGAGTGCCACCGATCCGGATCATCGGGCTGGTCAGCCGATCGCGAGTGGGCGTGCTGGGGTTATAGACCTTGGAGGCCAGCAGGCCGCCCCGCATACTGGAATCACCATTGGTATTGACGAACTTGGTCTCTTTGTCCGGCAAGATCACCACGTTATGGGCTATATCATTATGCATGACCACATTATGCTGGGTAGGGGCCACCCAGGCCTGCAGCGCAAAGCTGGGGAAATCTATGCCGAAAGAATTCTCCGCTGCCTTCATGCCCCCGTCCCCGGATCCCACCGGCCAACGGTACACTTTATAACCACAGGCGACGATACAGTAGTCGCAGGCGGTAGTGATCACCTCTGCATGCTTGGGGGGTAGAGGCGCATGATCTTCAGGTATGTAATATTTAGTAGCCATTGAGTATTTCTCCTAGCCCTGCGCCAAATTTTCGTTACGACCGAATAGCAATCCCAGGATGCCGACGGCATAGATATCGTCGCCGTCGACCTCAAGCAAGACCTGAGGCAGGCTCTCGTAGGCCTGACCGGAAACGATGATGCCGTGACGCCGCAGATCAAACAGCGACAGATGGAAGGGGCACTGCCCCAGAGTCCGGTGCTCATCGGTAGCCAGATAGGAGCCGTTTAGCGGCCCGCCCTGATGGGTGCACATGTAGCTGTAACCCACCACATCCCGCTGGGGACCGACGCCACCCCCACCCTGGACGCCCATCTTGACCACCATGCAAGAGGTATTCATGCCGTCATCCGGATAGTTATAATTCACCGGTACGTTTTCCTGCAGCTCGCTGAACTTAGCCACCAGTTTGCGTGGGTACGCAGTAACGCGTGCCGGCAACGTTTGGGCCTGGGCGGTGCCCGGAAACAGGTTGATACTGATGACGCTGGCCGCAGCCGCCGTCGAGCCGCTGTACATCAGAAAGTTACGTCGTGACAGCATGCACTTACCGTGTTCGGAGGCGCTCTCTTTATCGTCCTGGGCTTTATCATCCTTGGCTTTGTCGGTTCGGGTGTTGGATTTAAAAAAGCTCATTTGCTGGCCTCCATTAATTCTTCTTGGGTAAACAAGGCCGCATAGGGCGGAAGTTTGGGCCATTCCATCAGGATCTTGTCACCAGAGAAGGCGGCCAGAAAGGTCAGCAGATCGGCGACCTCCTTCGACGTTAGTCCCAGCGGCTTGATCAGCGCGCTCTTGCTGTCGGCAAAGGCGGTGGTACGACCATCGGCGGCAACACCACCCCGGTTGTAGAACTCCACCACATTCTCGAGCGTGGCCAGAGTACCGTTATGCATATAGGGCGCCGTGTACTGGGTGTAGCGCAGGGAAGGGACCCGGAACTTGCCCTTGTCTTGCTTCAGTTTGCCGCGGAAGTAAACTCCGGGGTCGGCCTTAGTGGTGCGGTACATCTCCTCGTTGGAACCCTTGCCGTAGAGTTCGTAACGGAAAGTGATCTGCTTGAGGGCCTCTTTTTCCCAGCCCGGATGGCTAGGAACGCCGACATTGTAATAGGCCTCATTGCTGGCCAGAGGACCGTTGTGGCACTGGACGCAGCCAGCCTTGTTTTCGAACAGGGTCTTGCCCCGCTTTTGTTGGTCGGACAGTGCCGATGCATCGCCTTGCAGGTAAAGGTCCAGGGGCGTATCCGTCTGCACCAGGGTCCGTTCGAATGCGGCGATCGCCATCCAGGCGTTACCGATCCTGGGCCACTTGTCGCCGAACACTGACTCGAAGCGCTGCTGATACTCGGGAATCAGCGCCAGCCGGGCTTCCATGATATCCGACTCGCCGTTGCCAGCCACCGCGCCCTTCGCGGCGCCTTTAGCCTGTTTTTCCAACGAGTTGGCGGAACCGGCCCAGAATAACTTGCCATAGTAGGCGGCGTTGATAATGGTCTGGCTATTGCGCCAGTGCACGGTCCCCGGATAGCCCTTGGAGATCGCGGTGGGAAAATCCCAGCCGGCAGAAGGCAGGTGACAGGACGCACAGGAGGTAGAGCCATCACCGCCAAGACGACCATCAAAGAACAGTAACTTACCCAATTCAATCTTGGCATCGGTCTGTTTGTTATCCGCCGGCACGGGAACCGGACCCAGTGGGGCCAGGGGGGGATAGTTGGGCAGCACCGCCGCTATCGCGATTTTCGCCTCCTCCTGGACCCCGGGCGCCGCAGGGGCATCCGCTTTCAGCTGTGAATTACTGGTGCAGGCCACCAGCAGACTGGCACCGATCACGGCGGTCGCCAGCAGTGGGGCACCCGCTCTCATCATTTTTTTCATTGCATTACTCCCCTAGTTCCTTGTCTCTTTCCAGTTAGAAATCACCTGGTACTGGTAAGACTGAGTGTCGTTATAGACATGCGCTTGAGTCGTCAGCGGGTCACCACTCAAACTCTTGAGGAAATTAACCAGATCGGCCTGCTCCTGCTGGCTTAGTTTTAAAGGTTTGATCCGGGGATCTTTATTAGAATCCTCACCGCCACCCTGGTTGTAGAACGCCACCACCTCTTTAAGCGTCTTGAGCATGCCATTGTGCATATAGGGTGCGCTGTACTTAAGCTCCCGTAGTGTGGGGGTCATAAAGGTGCCGGCATCAGACCTGTCCGATTTTTTCTGGATCACATGTCCGCCCATATCCCGCTTGAGGTTCATGTAATTCTCGACCCCCATAAACATGTTGTAGGCAATAAAGGCCTGGTGATTCAGAGGATCGAGGAAGATATCCTTATTCTCCGGCACGCCGGTGTTGTGCAGTTGCTCGTCGCTGAACAGCGAGCCGCTGTGGCACTGAACACAGTCGGCCTTACCCATAAACAGCGCCATGCCGCGAGTGGCGGAGGGACCCAGCTTGTTACGGTCAAACCGTGCATTTCTGGAGGTCAGGGTCTTGAGGTACTCAGGGATCGCCTTACGCACGCTGCCGTTGGAAGGTTCACCGTAGCCGGCGTCCTCGAAAAGCCGCACATAGACCGGATCCTGTTTGATACGCTCCTGCATCAGTCGCATATCCATGTTCATCAGATAATCTTCGGTGATCATCTCCCGGGTCACATCGTTGAGATTGGTGCCCAGACGACCATCGTGCATCCAGCGGCTCTTATGGGCCACGTTGATCAGAGTCGGGGCATTACGGAAGTGGCCATTTCCCGGGTAGCCCGGAGACAATGCCTGCTTTGAAGAGAAGCCGTTGTCGGGTTGATGACAGGTGGCACAGGAAATCGCCGTGTCGCCGGACAGCCGCTTATCAAAAAACAGCCGTTTTCCCAGCGTGGCCTTGGCCTCGTCTACGTTCAGTTGCGGTAAGGGTCCCGGATGATTGTCGGCAACGGCCTGGCAGGTCAGCATGGCCAGTCCGACCGCCACCGATATACCGATCTTTCGGGGAGCAGTGAGTTTACTCATCTAGATGTCCTCCCATAGACACTCTATTGGCATTACGCATTGGGTTCGTGTTGAGCCCCTGAACAGCATCAGCGACCCGTGATAAAACGCTGTCTTAGGCAAAGCAATAATCGATCCAACTTGTTAAAAATATTTTTATAACTATTTTACAACATGTTAAAAGCAAGCAGCCGCAGCAGCCTCTGGACTTGCCGAAAGAAATTGCACATAGTGTTCAGCCAGCGAACGCAACAGGTCGTTGAAATTTAACGATACGTTCAATGACCTCCACGCCCGGTCGTCAACAGTGTCTCGTCGATCGTCGCGCTAAGACTATAAAACCATTACTTACAAAAACTTAGACAAACAATCACCGGGTTATCGCCATCAAGCCCAAGTCTTTATCGAGTTGGTATGAATACTGCTGTGAAAACGACAGTATGAATACTGCTAAGCAGACCCGCACGCTGACTCAGAACGCTGTCAGTGAGCCACAGCCCTTGATGGAGATCCCGATGACGAGCAAAACTCTGGCTGTCGAAGCCCTCATTAATCAATTGGATAAGGGTGACGAAGTAGACCGCTGCTATGCGGCCCAAGCCCTCGGGCATCTGCGAGATGTCCAGGCCCTCGATACCCTATGCCGACACCTGCAGGACGACGACCTCGATGTCTGCATCGACGCCGCCACAGCACTGGGACGCATCGGTAACGAAGACGCCGTCCAGGGGCTGATCGACGCCCTTCACTACCATGGCGATGCGGATGTGAAACAAGCGGCCGTCGAGGGCCTGTCGGGCTGCGCAAGTGCCCGGGCAGTTGCCGCCCTGACGCACCTGCTGGAGCGTCCCGACGATATTCAGTGGGGTGAAACTGAAGGTTGGGACGACTGGTGGGATCTGCAGCGGCAGGCGGTCAAGGCTCTGGGCGATCATGCGGTCACGGCTGCGGTACCGGCCCTCGTCAAGCTGCTCGATAGCGACGACGGTCAGGATATCGAAAGCGAAATACTCAAGGCACTGGTACAGATCGATCAGCCCGGCCTGGCAGAGCTGAAGGCACGCGTAAGCCGCGCACCGACAAGACGCCTGAGACGCATCGCCACTGCCCTGACCTACGGCTCATCCCCCGATGCCGAGGCCCTGTTGTCCGAGCTGCTCGGCCACGCCGATAGCGACGTGCGCCAGGCCGCCACCCTGACACTGATTACTGGCACGGCCGGCGATCGCCTCAGCACCCTGGTCAGACTGCTCGACGATCCGGCGCCCGACATTCAGGCCACCGCACTGCAAGGGCTGGAAAGACTTGAGCCACAGGACAGCCAAAGCCTCGACGATAAGCAACTCGCTGTGCTGCTGAACGCCGACGACAGTCGGGTTCGCTGTGCGGCACTCAGGATGCTGTCACGACGGCTTGAGCTTGCCGGATCTCCCTCTCCCGAGTTCAACGACCGGCTGCTGGCAGGGCTTAACAGCCCACAGCAGAAAGAACAGCTGCTGTGCTGCGAGCTACTGGCCGAAACCGCTCAGACCTCAGCCGCCGGCACCTTGCGAGCACTGCTCGAAGACGAGAATACCGCCGCTGTTGTGCGACTCCGGGCGGTCCAAACCCTAGGCCAACTTGGCCTGCGGGACGCCGCCACCCTGGAAGCACTCTGGGCCTGCAGCCAGACCTCTAACACCGCGCTACGGCACGTATCGCTGCAAGCCCTGCTGGTCCTGAACGCGGCTCCGGACGTTGATCCCCAAGCCCCCCAGCCGCTAACCCTGCTATTCAAGGCCCTGGACGGCACTGCCGTCGACTGGCAGCCGACACCATTGGTCGAGGATGAGGCACAGGTGGAACAGGAACCCGGACGGATTCCCCTGCTGGCGATCGATGACCAGGGCGCCAGCATCGACTCAACACCGCCCGGTATTGAACAGATCCTGGCATCGGTCTCGGACGCCTACCCAGCCCCCCTGGACGAGATGCCCGATGAGGCCCCCATCGCGTCGACGCTGGCGTCGATCACTCGCAGCAATGTCGAGGCCACTCTGGGCCAGGAACGAGGGCTAAGCAGCGATTCCGAGCGCATCCTCGGCCTTGTTGACGAGCTGCCCGAGGAGTACAGCGGGTTTGCCGAGGTGGTACATACCAACGCCCGTAGCGGCGAACGCATGATCCATGAGAAACGCCGCAAACCGGAGCAGATTGAAGCCGATCGCCGGATTATCAGCGCCCGAGTCCTGGGGGGGTGCGATCAGGATGCGGTTTTACAACCCCTGTTAGCCTGCCTGATGAACGAAGATCCAGACCTGCGCCGCGAAGCTGCCGACAGCCTGGGGCGACTCGCGACCCGTCGCCCCGATCTGCCCGGAATAAGTAATATGCTCGGGCCCATCGCGACTCAGCTGCGAGCCGGCAACGAAGAGATCCGGGTGGCCTGTGCTCGCACTCTGGGCGCCCTGAAGCACAAGGCCTCCATACCCGCCCTGCTGGCGGCACTGGACGATCCCGATACCCTGGTGCGCATCCAGGCGGTTCGCTCGCTGACGGCGATCTCGCTCGGCAAAGGCAAACCCCTGAGCGCAGACGATCACGTGGTGCTGAGCGAGATCACCCCCAACCGCATCACCCACGCCATTGTCGACCTTCACGAAGATCCGGAGATCGGCGTTCGCAAGGCGGTGATCGAAGCACTGGTGGAACTACGGAGTCTCGACCTTAAACTGCTGCTCAAGCTAGGTATGGAAGAGGGCGGCGCCCTCACGCCAGCGGCAGGCCTGGCGCTCAAGGTCCTGGCTCCAGCAGCGGCGACCGAGACCCTGATCCAGGCCCTGGATGACGCGGTCAGCAGCAGCATCCGCCGCCTGGCGATCCAGATACTACAGGAGATCCATGGGGCCGAAGCCGCCTGAAGGTGCTTCGACGCTGTAATCACCATGACTGGATCCACTCCATCACCCCTCCCGAGGCTTAATATCCGCCAGTGGCTGTTGCTGTTTCTGCCCTTGGCTCTGGCCATTTACGGGGTGATGCAGACCCATTACTGGCTCACTGTCAGCTCCGAGCGCAGTCAGCTGGCAGAGAGCCAGAATCTGGGGGTGGAACTGTCGCGCAAGGTCGTGGCCGATCACCTGGACCAGGTCGTCTCCCAGATCCAGTTTCTGGCCGACCACATCCAGCAACGCAGCCACCCGGGCCGCCTGTCGCCGTTAGAAAAGCAGGAGACCACCCTGTTCCTCGGGGATTTTAGCCGCCACCAGGCCTGGTTCGATCAGATCCGCTATCTCGACCTGCAAGGCAACGAAATTATCCGTATTAACCAGAATCAGGGAGCCCCCCAGGCGGTCGCCGAGGCGGCGCTGCAGAACAAGTCGGGGCGATATTACTTCAGCAAGCTGTCCTCCCTAAAACCGGCGCAGGTCTATATCTCTCCCCTGGACCTGAACGTCGAAGACGATCAGATCCAGCTGCCGGTCAAACCCACTATTCGGGTGGGGGTTGGTATCCACTCCGCCCGGGGCGAAAGGGTGGGCTATCTGCTGCTCAACTATCAGGGACAGCAGTTGATCGACGATTTCAAGCTGGCATCCCGTCATATAGCTAACCAGATGATGCTGGTCAACGCCCTGGGATACTGGCTTATCAGCCCTGTCGAAGGCCAAAACTGGGGGTTTATGCTAGATCACAACCAGCGATTCTCCAACCGCTTCTCCGAAGAATGGCGCAGGATCCAGGTCAGCTCTGCCGGTCAGTTCGAGAGCCCCGAGGGTCTCTTTAGCTACAACACCGTCCAGCCTTACCACAATACGGCCCCGCAGCCCGACGTGCTAAGCGATGCCGAAGAGCAAACCGATTACTGGAAGGTGGTCTCCTTTACACCGAACCCCCTGCTCAACGCTCCCCGGCAACAGTTTCTCAACAACAACGGGGTGATTTACCTGTTTTCGCTGTTGCTGGCGCTGCTGGGTACCGGCATCATCACCCGGGCACGCCAGCACAACGAAGCCGCTCAACTGCAAAGCCTCTACGAACGCAGCTTCCGGCATGTGCTGGATAACATCCAGCTGGCGGCGATCATTCTCACCCCCCAGGGACAGGTCACCTACTGCAACGACTATTTCCTGCAGCTGACCGGTTACCGGCGCGAGGAACTATTAGGGCGGGACTGGGTAAACCTGATGCCAGATGACGAACTGCGCTCCGGCCGTTACTCCCGTTTTCTGGACGATTTGCGGCACAGGCAGCTGACTGAACAGTCTGAGGACAGCCTGTCGACCAAACAGGGACAAATGCTTCAACTTGCCTGGAACAATACCTATAGCTTCGATGCCGACGGCGAAATCGCCAACCTCACCTTGCTGGGCCGCGATGTCACCCGGCAGCGGGACATCGAAGACCAACTAATCAAGCTCAGCCAAGCCGTCGAACAAAGTCCCAACACCGTGATGATCACCAACCCCTCAGGACATATCGAATACGTCAACCCTACCTTTTCCGAGCTCACCGGCTATGCACCCGAGGAGGTGCTGGGCCAGCGCCCCAGCCTGTTGCAATCGGGGCATACTGACCCGGAGGTGTACCGGGCGATGTGGCAACAGATCAGTCAGGGAAAGACCTGGACAGGGACCCTCCAGAACCGCAAGAAGAACGGCGATATCTACTGGGAGAAGACCACCATTTCTCCTATCTATGATAACTACGCCAAGGTCCGCCACTACCTGTCGCTTAAAGAGGACATCACCGATCTGCTCCTGCTGGAGCTGGAGGTGAAGCGCCAGAGCGAGGAGACCCTCAAGAACAGGGAGCTGGCCGCCGTAGGACAGATGGCCACAATGGTCGCCCACGACTTGCGCAACCCTTTGAGCTCCATCAAGATGGCGTTGCAGATCCTCAGCAAGAAGCAATCGTCACCGACCGCCGGTGAGTTCAAGGAGCTGATCGGCATCTCCCAGGAGCAGATCCGTTATATGGAGGGAATCATCAGCGACCTGCTCAGCTACTCCTGCCCGGCCAGACTCAAGCCTGAGTGGCTGACCCTGGAGAAACTGATGGAAACGACGGTAATCAGCTTGCAGAAACAGATCCAAGAGCAGGAAATCCAAGTGACAGAAGATTATCAGAAAGGCCTACCTACCCTGCTCGGCGATCCCGTGCATTTACGCCAGGTGTTCAGCAACCTGATCATCAACGCCATCCAGGCGACCGAAGGCCAGCCCGATCCGACAATAGCCATCAGCGTGACTCTGCTGATGACCGATAGCAACCCGAAGATCAAGGTTACCCTAACCGATAATGGACCCGGGATAGATCCCTGCCTGAGCACCAAGGTGTTCCAGCCGTTTTTCACCAGCAAGGCTAAGGGAACCGGGTTGGGGCTGGCGATCGTCAAGCAGCGGGTCGAGCGGCACCGGGGCACCATCGATCTGGTCGCCATTAAAGACGGTGGAACCCAGGCTTGCCTAATACTGCCGCTAAATCCAGAAGTCAGCCACTGAGGCCCATTGCTTGTGGACGAGAGCTTGAGGACGAGAGTATGAGCCAACTACTTATCATCGACGACGACCTGGCCATCTGCCGGATGCTGGAGCTGCACTTTAGGATCGAAGGCCACTCGGTGAGCGTCGCTCATTCGGTGGACGAAGGCCTAGCCAGTGCACTCCAGACTCCACCGGAACTGATTATTCTGGATATCCGCATGAGCGGAAAAAGTGGCCTGGAGGGACTGCTGGAATTTAAGATCCAGGCCCCGAATGCCCGGGTAATTATGATCACCGCTTTCCATGATATGGAGAGCACCATCCAGGCGATGCAGGGCGGGGCCGACGATTACATCCACAAGCCCATCGACCTGGTGCAACTGGATAAAGCGGTCCGCAACGCATTTCAGCACAGCCAGCCTTCTGATACAGAGCTGGACCTGGTTGCCCACATCGTCAGCTCAAGCGCCATGGTTGGTAGCAGCAGCGCCATGCGGGAGGTGTTCAAGACCATCGGCCGGGTATCCGGCAATACCGCCACCGTGCTGATCACCGGCGAGAGCGGCACCGGCAAAGAACTAGTAGCCAGGGCGATCCACAACGCCAGTGACCGCCGCGACGGCCCCTTTGTAGCGATCAACTGCGCGGCACTGGTGGAGACTCTGCTGGAGTCCGAGATGTTCGGCCACGAGCGGGGATCCTTCAGCGGCGCGGTCAGCCAGCAGCTAGGTAAATTCGCCCTAGCGGAGAACGGCACCCTTTTTCTCGACGAAGTGGGCGAGCTCTCTTTGACGATTCAGGCCAAGCTATTGCGAGTCCTACAGGAAAGGGAATTTGTTCCCCTGGGCGGCAAGAAGGCGCTAACCACCAACGCCCGAATCATCACCGCGACCAATGTAAACCTCCAGGAAGCGGTTAAACAGAAGCGTTTCAGGGAAGATATTTACTACCGTCTGGAGGTGGTCCAGATACAGCTTCCGCCCCTGCGCGAAAGGCAGGAAGATATCATTGACCTAGTCCCCGTCCTGCTCAGCCGCATTAACCGCGACCTCAACGCCGGGGTGACTCGGGTGTCCAGCGACGTTATGGAGGCATTACAGGCGCATCGCTGGCCCGGCAATGTACGGGAACTTGAGAATGTGCTGACCAAAGCCGTGGCCCTGTGCCCCTCATCCTGCCTGACCCCTGACCTGCTACCCACCGCCCTGCAGGGGCTATCCATCGATGCGGTAGTCGCCCAACCCTCACTCGATAACCCTCAAGCCCGGTGCAGCCTGAAAGAGATGGAGCAAGCCCACGTGTACTCGGTACTCCAGGAAACCGACGGCCATAAGGGCCAGGCCTGTGAAATCCTCGGTATCTCCCGCCCCCGTCTGCAGCGCATGCTTGCCGACTTCAATCAGGCCCTGTAAAGAAGAAAACCGATGACTGTCACCCTAGATAACTGTCCGCTGCCCCTGCTGGGCTTCGCCGCCTACAGCGGCACCGGCAAGACCACCCTACTGAAACAGTTGATACCACTGCTCCGCCGACAGGGGTTCCGGATCGGCATGATCAAACATGCCCACCACCGTTTCGACGTCGATACACCGGGCAAGGACAGCTACGAGTTACGCCATGCCGGCGCGGGCCAAATGCTGATCGCCTCCCGCCACCGCTGGGCACTGATGACCGAAACAGCGGAGACTGAGGAACCGAGCCTGAACGACCTAGTGAGCCGCCTGGATTTTCGAACCCTCGACCTGATACTGGTGGAAGGCTTCAGGCACCTTCCCTTCCCTAAGATCGAGCTGACCAGACCCGGCCTCGGTCACGTACCTCTGCACCTCGACGACACTCATATCATCGCCGTCGCCACCGACCAGCAGGGAACAGGCAGCCCTCGCCTGCCGGAACTTGACCTGAACGACCCAGAGAAAATCGCCGACTTTGTCGCGAACTTCGCCCGCCAGCAGACAGAGGCCGAGTTCGTTGCCCCCGCGCCGACAGCCAGTCTCACCGCTCTCGCGGACCCAGCTACCGTCGTCGAGAAACAACCTTAGAGAGAGACGATGAAACTAATCACCCGCTCAACCTTCGAGGCCCTCAGGCTAAACGATCTGAACGAATACGACGCCGATGCCAGCGGCCACACCCAGCTCGTCAGACTCTATAAAGACGGCAAGCTGATCGCCAAGAAAAAAACCCGAAAAAATCGGTGCGCTATTTCGCTATCGCCGGCTATGAGAGATACCTGCCGAACTCCGACTGATGCGGTTCGTGCCTCCGTGCACGCTACGATCGCTGTTCTTTGAAGTGGATGGGGGGCCCCCCCCCCCCCCGAAAGGCAAAGAATGCAGGGCCCCGTTGCAGAGCCTTGGAAACAGTAACGCTTCAGAGCTTGTTAAGATCGACGCCTGTGACAACTCCAGCAGCTCCCGCAGTGCCACCGAGAAGATGGCATAGTCGTGCACCCTGGCCGAACGGCATCTCATCGAGCATCAGTTTCCAGCGCCCTACCGCAGCGCATGGAACGCCAACCACGGCTCCCACTCATTCTCGGCCTCATCAGTGTCCAACACCCGCCTCGTCAGGTTGCGCTGTTGGATATTCAGGCTGGATTTCATAGCGCCGCAAGCGCGTACCCGCAGGGCGGTTTAGCAGGGACACGCTTTTGATGGACAAAGACGTTCGAATGCCGGGGTGCGGGGCCGCTGTCAGCTCCCGACAACAACGGCATCCCTGCAGGCAATGGCCAGGAGCGGCTTTGCTTCACTTTCTTTGTCGCTACAAACAAATGAAGTCGCCGGGAGGCGCGACCATAGTTTGATTAAAAAGACAATAATACAGAATTAACTTCTGCAACACTTAACTAGGACATAGCCAAAAAAAAACCTCCTTGCACCATTCCTGCTCAAAGGCTTCCCTCTCTGACTGCTACACTCTTGTTCTAGTCAGAGCAGTGGGGATCGCTATACTCTGGACATAAACGGGCTAAGGAAGGTACCGTCTGATGAGTGAAGGGACTAAAGCACTACCTAGAGTATCGCGAGTCAGAAAGCCCACGGTTACCCATACCTATCAGGTTCTGGCACTCCTTGAATCGCTGACAATGCTTATCTGTCTCTATATTGGCAACAGCTATACTTATAAGGAGAACGATAAATTCTTCAATCACCTGACCTCCTTCGAACCTATCACTTTTGTCTTGATTCTGACGCTCTCCATGGCGGCAATGGGGCTATACCACGCCCGTCAGCGCAATGAGCCCAAAGAGCTATTAGCGCGAATCCTTATCAGCTTTGGTCTGGCTTCGGTTGTGCAAGGGGTCATCTTCTATTTTATTCCCTACCTCAGCATCCACCCTAAGGCGATCATTATCGGGCTGGCACTCTCCTTGCCGATGGTCTGCCTGATCCGCTACAGCTTCTCAAAAATTACCGCATCCGCCCTGGTCAAACGCAGGGTACTGGTTCTGGGTGCGGGACAACGCGCCAAGATCATTGAGGAACGCATGAGACGCGGCAACGATAAACGCGGCTTCACACTGCTCGGTTATATCCCCCTGTCAGACGCCGAAGTGGGTATTACGGCCAGCCAACAGAAAATAGTGTGCCTCGAGCAACTGCTCGACTACGCCCAACAACATCGCATCGATGAGTTTATCGTGGCCGCCGATGACCGACGTGCCGCCCTGCCGATGAACGAACTGTATCGTTGCCGTGTCGCGGGCATTTATATCACCGATATCGTTACTTTTATCGAGCGGGAGTGCGGCAAGATCCCACTTAATCTGCTTAACCCCAGCTGGCTGATCTACTCGCGTGGCTACATTAGTAATGATGCTCTGATACGGGCGCAGAAGCGGATATTTGATGTCGCTATCAGTCTCATCATGCTGGTCGCAACCTCTCCAATCATGTTTATTACCGCCCTGCTTATCATGCTCGAAGGCAGTCCGGGCTCACCGCTGTTCTACAGCCAGGAGCGTATCGGACTGGGTAATCGTCCTTTTAAAATCTTCAAATTCCGGAGCATGAGGGTCGATGCTGAAGCCGATGGCGCGGTCTGGGCTAAGAAAAATGACGACCGCGTGACCGCCGTTGGCGCCTTTATCCGCAAGTACCGTATCGACGAACTGCCTCAGCTGCTTAACGTCCTCAGGGGTGAGATGAGTTTTATTGGTCCCCGTCCCGAACGTACCGAATTTGTCGCGCGTTTGACCCAGAGGATCCCCTATTACGGAGATCGACATCTGGTCAAACCCGGACTCACCGGCTGGGCTCAGATCTGCTATGACTATGGCGGCACTGAGGATGGCGCGATGGAGAAGCTCCAGTACGATCTTTATTACATCAAGAACTTCAGCTTTATGCTCGATATCATGATTATGATCGGCACGATGGAAGTGGTTTTATTCGGACAGGGTTCGCGCTAGGAAGGCCAGGGTAATGCTGAGAGCGGGCCTATAGACGTCAGCCGTTGCGAAAAGAGTTCTGTCGTAAATAGCGTGCCCTCGGTAGGTGCCACGCAATACTCAAACTGCTGTCCGTCGAACTCGAAGCTCAGGGCATAGGCGTGGAGATAGCCTCTATCCTGTTTGAGATCATCGGGGGTTCGCGAATGATAACGGCTATCACCCAATACTGCGGCCCCCAGACTCTTCATCATAACCCGCAGCTGATGGGTACGTCCTGTCAGCGGTTTAAGCACAAACAGCCGTATGCCGGGACTCAGGCTGTAACTAAAGAATCGGGTGCTGGCGGGATTAGTTTGGGTTTTCAGCAGCAGCCAGCTTCCCCGCCGCCCTTTCGCCATATCGCCACTGACCTGTCCCTGCTTCTTGGTGGGTTTGCGATCTGCCAGCGCCAGGTAATATTTTTCGACCCGCTGCTGCCTGAATTCAAGATTAATCTTCTCTGCCGACTCGGCATCACGCGCTAACAGCAGCAATCCTGAGGTCATCGTATCCAACCGGTGCACCGGGTAGAGCTTACCCAGGCCGAGCTCCGCTTCAACCTGAGGAACCAGTCCCGGCTGCTCTTCCTGGCTATGAAAATCCACCCCGGCGGACTTACTGATCACGACAAATCCTGGCTGAATATCCACCAGCTTAAATGATAAAGACAAGGTTTTCTCCAAAAAAGGGTCATTATTCAGCACAGCTTTTTTCGTTATTAGACTGATTATGAAGTATTCGTGGAAAGACTATCTTTAGCAATGTCGGTCGGCGTTTTGTGGGTAGAAGGTAGCCCGACGCAGCTCCTTGCCAGCCTTGTCGGACTAAAGTCCGACCCACAGGGAACAAATACTCCATAATTTCAAATTGAAGCTTAACAGCACTCCAAAGAAAATGCCTCAATAGCGACTCTTATCTCGTTGTTGCCACAGTTCTTGTGCCAAGGCACGGCCACTATCGACCGACTCTGCCCGCTGCAGCAAACATAAACAGACTGCCAGAGTCTCACAGATAGCTCCTTGCGCGTACGCGGGGGTCAGCTGTCCTCTCCAGACCCGGAGCAGGTCTTCAGGATCCATGCTCTCAGGGCGAACATGACGTTTATCATCCACCCTGGGCCACTTCTGATCGACATACTCGCCTCTACTGACCCACTGCAGCGTGCAATCGGCATCGGGGCGAATCTCGGCTTCACCGCCTTCACCGCGAATCGTGACACTGTTGTCCTGCCCCAACAGCTTGGCGGTCTGTTGATGCATGGGGCCATAGGCCGGATGGAACACGGCATCGATCCGAAACGGGGCGTTTAAAGGATTGAGTAACCGGCTCAGGGTATGTACCGGCGAACGCAACCCGAGCGTCGAACGCAGATTAAACAGCCTCTCCAGCTCGGTATTAACCAACCCCAGCGGCAGGTAGCAGAATGCATTTCCTGCAAGATCCCGCTCGGCATCGTGCCAGCTGCCAGCGGCTTGCAGACCAAAGCTTGCGAGCAGATCCTCAATATATAGCCGTCCCGGGGTATGCCCGCGGGCGCCATGCATGCAGACACGCACCCCCTGTTCGGCCAGCACCAGGGCGCTGAGGAAGAACCAGGGCAACTGACGCTTCTTACCCGCGTAGGTGGACCAGTCCAGATCGGCGCTGAGCGCCTTCGGGGCTGACATCTGCGCCCGTACGGCCGTCACAAACCCGCTTAACTCCTCCGGACTCTCCTCTTTCACCCGCAGCAGCATTAAAAAAGCGCCTATCTGCTCAGGGGTAGCCTGCTGCTCCAGGATCATCGTCATCGCCTGTACGGCTTCCTCCCGGGTCAACGACCGCGAGCCATGCTTACCTTTGCCCAGGATGCGTACGAAAGGTGCGAAGGGATGTTCTTGATCAGCCATATAAAAAGTCCAATGTTGAGAAGTGCTGCATGCTAGGAGGCTGACCGGGAATAGCCAGGCTTAGCCGTTGGCGGCCGACTTTAGTGCACTATCCACTAGGCCACGTCTAACCGGGCTGATCAGGCCGCCGATCCAGAAAGCCAGACAACCACCGCTTAAGATGGTCAGCGAGATCCACAGCAGTTTGGTGTATTTATGACTGCCACCTAACAGTGCGCTGTAGCCTGAGGACTCCAGGAAGTAGAGCAGCGCCCCGCCGACCGCCAGTACAAAGCTGGTCAGATAGCTCCACAGCGGAATATCGCGACGCTTACCCCAGAGCGAGAAGAAGATCACCGGCGCTAAATACATCGATGCCGTACCGCTCACCGCCACCGCGCTAAACAGATCCTTATTACCGAGAAAGACACAACCTAGGCCCAGCACGACAAACAGCAGCATCACGGTTCTGCCGTTGCGGACACTGCCGCGCAGGATCGCCATATCCACCGCGACCAGTTTCGCAGAGCTAGAGAGGGTGCTATCGAGAGTCGACATCGCGGAGATAACCAGGGCCACATTAAAGGCCAGCATCGGCAGGTCCCCCAGCAACCGAATCAGTGCCGTATTCATCGATTCGCCACTGAGACTCTGAGCCCCCGCCAGCACACCCAGGACACCAAAGCTGATGATGCACAGGCCACTGATCCAGGCGGCGTGGTTAAAACTGCGCCGGGTGGTTTCCCGATCGGCCAAAAAGCCACGATCCATCATCACCGGATCGTGCATCGGATAGCTCCACACCTGCAGCAGCGCGACCAGCAGCAGTATCGGGCCGGGTTTATCGAATTCAAAGGGCACAAACAGCAGATCACTGAACGTAAACTGACCACTCCCGAGCGTCACCCCCAACAGCAGCACCAGTACCACCAGGAAGATCCACATCTGATACAGATCGGTTTTCAACGAGGCATGCAGTCCGCCCAGCATCGAGTACCCCAGGGTCACCACCGCAAAGCCAATGATCGCCAGGCTGTATGCCTGGCCTCCTGCCACGCCAAACAGCAGACCTATCACCAGCAGGTTGGCGAACACTTCGCTGACCAGACGAATCGCCACCACCAGGTTGTAACAGCCGGTTCCCCAGCCGCCAAAACGGTCTCTCAGGAACGCCTGCACACTGCTGTAGCCGTGTTCGAACCTCAGACTATCGATGATTCGGGCACCGGTCAGAAACGAAAGATAATAGGCTGCGTACGCCAGCGTACCCCAGATGCCGTAATAAAAGCCCAGGATCGCGGCGTTCATCAATGAGCGCGCAAAGACCCAGGTGGTTACCTGTGAGAAGATCAGGGTCAATAATTCGGGAGCGTGGCCATCGGCAGCCTGGCCGCGGAAAAAAGCGCCTTCAGTTCGCGCTTTGGCGGTGATCAGGACCGATCCCAGGGCGATAATTGCAATCACCAGCGGTAGTGCATATTCCATAAGACGCTCTTATTTATAGCTGGTATTTATAAACATCATATTTATAAGTACTTGCCCACAGGGACTAACAGCCGTTATAAAATAGAGACGCGCAATGGGTCACTTTGTTACAGCCAGGATACAACAATCCTGACATAGAGGGCTTACCTCTCTCAACACCGGGCCGGAGACTGGATCCTTAGAATACGAACGCCCTCACACCGACCCTGCCGGCAGAGACCGTCCGTGGTGCCTGTACTACGACACATCTTCTACCACGTCGATCGCCGCGTAATCACCGGACAGGGGGGCCTCGGCATTATCTTGCTCCAGCTGCTGAGAGGACTGCAACGAGGAGTCTGCCGTCATCTCACGCTCGCCGACAAAGCACCCCTGCTTCTCTATCGTCATAAGCCGACTGCGAACTGTCCCACAGACATGACCGCTGTGTTCTATGGTGAGTTCGTTGCATTGAATATCACCGTCCACGCGACCACTGATACTGACCTGCTCTGCACGTATAACACCCTTGACCTCGCCGCGCCGCCCCACCGTGATGCTATCGACCGATGAGATAACACCTTCAAAAAATCCGTCGATATGGAGTTTTCCCACCAAGTTCATTTCACCGGTGAGTTTATTACCGCGCGCGATAATAGTAACGGCCGCACGAGCGGATTGCGCCGATTGTTCGTCAGAATCTTGTTTAAACCATCCCATTGAATCCCCTTCCTCTCGGTAAATATCTGTTCATAAAAAATCCATAATAATACAAACACATCAGATAAAACAAAGAATTACATATCAGCCCCCATGCCCCAATCCTGCCCCAGGACCCTGACTGTCTGCAAGGTTTTACTGGTAAACGAATCACTCTTAAACACTGACTCGTAATTATCCATGCTCCAGTTCAGAAACAGAATAGGGTTAAGGGGTTTAAACAGATAGCGTACCTCGTAGTGCAGATGAGGTCCCGTCGAGATACCCGTATTGCCGCTGTATCCGATCAACTGCCCTTTTTCGAGTAACTGACCGCTGCGGGCGACGGTTTTTTTAAGATGGGCATAATAACTCTTGAAGCCGAAATTATGATTAATGATGATCAGGTTGCCATAGCCGCTGCTCTTATGAAATCCGGAATACTCGACCGCACCATCTGCGGTGGCATAAATGGGAGTCCCTGATGCTGCCCGAAAGTCGAGGCCATCGTGGTGACTTTTTTTACCGGTCACCGGATGCCGCCGCTGACCGAAGCGGTCGGTCAGGGTCACCTCTTCAAGCGGGGAACCGTTAGGAATTCCGTGCAACATAAACAGTCGTTCAGAAGCCCGTTGCTGCAACTCCTGAATCCGCACGACGGTTACAGGCTCTACCGGCTCCAACCCCATCATTACTTCCAACTGCCGGACCGGCTGCGCCCAGTCGTTGCTCAGGCGCTGCAAGGCATTGCGCTCCTGCTCCAGCTCGCCCAGATTGTCAGACAACTGGTCTAACTCGGTACGTACAGACGCCCGGCTGTCGATCACATCGGTATAGAGCTCGGCTAACTGCTGGTGATCGGCGCTCAGGCTATTGAGTTCGTCCGATGTTTGCACCAGCAACGTATTGCTGATAAAAAAGCTGCCCAGCAACATCAGCACCCATACCGCCAGCAGATAGCGCGCGACCCTGCTCAGGGATAACTGACGAGAACCGCTGACAGTTGTCAGGGTTAGAATGAGTTGGTTTTTCACGGGTGAACGGCGCAACTTACAGCTAAAAAGAGGGCTAATAATATAGAAACGCGGCCCGGAAGTCACTCCATGAGGGAAGTCTGATGATCAACAGCCGTGGCTGTCGCCTGGCGTGAAGCCTGCTGGATCAGGTAGCTGACCCGGGCAGTGATTGCCATGCTGATTACCACCGATAAGCCAAACGCATACAGCCCGGTATGAATCTGCACCTGTGCTAAGGCCCCTAACTTAACCGACGCCAGCAGCACCGCCACCACGAACACATCCAGCATCGACCATTTTCCGTACAGGTGCATCCAGTGCAGGCTGCGCGCCAGCGTCTCCGATGACCCCGAGGCACAGGCGGAAAACCCCAGCACCCGGAGCAAGACAGCGATTTTAAGCAGGGGCAGCAGTACACTGAAACTGGCGATCACCAGCGCCAGGACCCAGCGCCCCTCCAGCAACATTCGCCACAAACCACTTAACAGCGAGAAACTATTCTCAATAATCCAAAACTTTTCTACCGTCATCAGGGGTAAAAACACGCCCAGCAACAGTAACCCCAGGGCCAGCAACAGCATGATCAGGAGTACCAGGCGTTCGCGGGGGCGCGTCTGGAGCGCCGCATCTGCAATCATCTTTTTTTTCCTAAATCGAACTCTTTTTTAGCGAACGAACGCATGCTGTTTCAGCTTGTGCATCTGATCGCGGCACTGCGCGGCCTTCTCGAATTCCAGGTTTTTCGAAGCCTCATACATCTTATCCTCGAGCCGGTTCATCGCCTTGCTCAGCTCTTTGGGTGTCATCGCGGCCGGATCAATCTGGTACTCTGCCGTCGCTTCTGCCACTTTACTGACGCCCTTGGCCGCTTTCTTACCCGGTATCCGCGCCCCCTCCATAATGTCGGCGACCGACTTGGTGATGCTCTTGGGCACGATGCCGTTGGCAAGGTTATGTGCCTTTTGCTTGACGCGGCGGCGATCAGTTTCGTCGATCGCCCGCTGCATCGAGCCGGTCATCCGATCCGCATAGAGAATCGCCTTGCCATTGAGGTTACGGGCAGCTCGGCCGATGGTTTGAATTAAAGAACGCTCGGAACGCAGAAACCCCTCTTTATCGGCATCGAGAATCGCTACTAGGGAGACCTCCGGCATATCCAGCCCCTCACGCAACAGGTTGATCCCGACCAGCACGTCGAAGACCCCGATGCGCAGATCGCGGATAATCTCGACCCGCTCCACCGTATCGATATCCGAATGCAGATAGCGCACCCGCACCCCGTGCTCATCGAGATACTCGGCAAGATCTTCAGACATCCGCTTGGTTAGGGTCGTTACCAGCACCCGGTCACCGACGCTGACGCGGGCGCTGATCTGGGATAAGAGGTCATCGATCTGGGTCGTGGCGGGCCGCACTTCGATCTCGGGATCAATGAGTCCAGTGGGGCGTACCACCTGCTCGACGATCTGCCCGCCATGCTCAGCCTCATATTTACCGGGTGTTGCTGAGACGAAGATCGCCTGGGGCGCTCGCAGCTGCCACTCCTCGAAACGCATGGGCCGGTTATCCAGCGCCGAAGGCATTCGAAACCCGTACTCGACCAGCGTCTCCTTGCGGGAGCGGTCACCCTTATACATGGCGCCCAGCTGTGGAATGGTGACGTGGGACTCGTCCACCACCAGCAGGGCATTATCGGGCAGATAGTCGAACAGCGTGGGGGGTGCCTCCCCCGGCCCGCGCCCGGAGAGGTAGCGTGAATAGTTTTCGATACCCGTGCAGTAACCCAACTCCAGGATCATCTCGATATCGAACTGGGTACGTTGCTCCAACCGCTGCGCTTCGACCAGTTTACCGGCACCGCGCAACTGCTCCAGGCGCTCCTTGAGTTCAATTTTAATCTGCTCGACCGCATACAGCAGAGTTGCCCGTGGGGTGACATAGTGAGACTTGGGATAAATGGTGACCCGCGGCACCTTGCGCAGTGATTCGCCGGTCAGCGGATCGAAATAACTGAGCGCTTCGATCTCATCATCAAACAGCTCGATGCGGATCGCATCCTTTTCCGATTCGGCCGGAAAGACATCGATCACATCCCCCCGTACCCTATAGGTGGCGCGGTGTAGCTCGACGTCGTTACGGGTGTACTGAATCTCCGCCAAGCGCCGAAGAATGGTGCGCTGATCTACCTTGTCGCCACGATCCAGATGCAGCATCATCTTCAGATAGGCCTGAGGATCGCCCAGGCCATAGATCGCCGAGACGGTGGCCACGATGATCGCGTCTTTGCGTTCGAGCAGCGCCTTGGTGGCCGACAACCGCATCTGCTCGATATGCTCATTGATCGCCGAGTCCTTCTCGATATAGGTATCAGAGGCGGGCACATAGGCTTCGGGCTGGTAGTAGTCGTAGTAGGAGACGAAATACTCGACCGCATTATTGGGGAAAAACTCACGAAACTCGCCGTAAAGTTGCGCCGCCAGAGTCTTATTCGGCGCCATCACGATGGTCGGCCGCTGCATCTCGGCAATCACATTGGCGATGGTAAAGGTCTTGCCGGAACCGGTCACCCCCAGCAGCGTCTGGGTCGCGAGACCCGCCTGAACCCCTTTGAGGAGTTCACGAATCGCAACAGGCTGATCGCCTGCCGGGCTAAAGCGCGAATTGATTTCAAATAAACGGGGCATGCAGTGTCCTGTACTAAAACGAGTCTGTACAATTGTACGCTTTGTAAGTGGCCCTAAACATTTAGTTAGGGGCAGCAATAGCAATTGATACTATAAAACAATAATCCACCATGAACCGCTCTCTTTAGAGGAGACCCGCTTGGTCCTGCAACTTTCTGATCGCGTTAATAACATCAAACCATCGCCGACGCTTGCCGTCACTAACCGGGCTGCCGAACTGCGTGCCTCGGGTAAAGATATCATAGGCCTGGGTGCAGGCGAGCCGGACTTCGATACCCCTGACCACATTAAAGCCGCCGCCATCAGCGCACTTAATGCTGGCTTCACCAAGTACACCGCCGTCGATGGCACCCCGGCACTTAAGCACGCCATCATCAATAAATTCAAGAAGGACAATGGCCTAACCTACAAGTCCGACCAAATCCTGGTCTCTTGTGGCGGTAAACAGAGCTTCTTCAATCTGTCCCTGGCCTTTATCAATCCGGGTGATGAGGTCATTATCCCCGCACCCTATTGGGTCTCTTTCCCGGACATGGTACTGATCGCAGACGGTGTCCCGGTGATTATCCGCACCTCGCAGGAGAAGCGTTTTAAGATCACCCCGGATCAGCTGGACAGGGCGATCACCCCCAAGACCAAGATGGTGGTCCTGAACAGCCCCTCCAATCCCTCCGGCGTCGCCTATACCCGGCTCGAGCTGAAAGCGCTGGCCAAGGTGCTGCTAAAGCACCCCAAGGTGCTGATCGCCTCCGATGACATGTACGAGCATATTCTGTGGAGCGAGGAGCCCTTCTGTAACATCCTGATGGCCTGCCCGGAACTCTACGACCGTACCATCGTCCTCAATGGCGTATCCAAGGCCTATGCGATGACAGGCTGGCGGATCGGTTACGCTGCCGGCCCCCAGAAGCTGATCGGCGCGATGAAGAAGGTTCAGTCGCAGAGCACCTCCAACCCGGCCTCGATCTCTCAGGTGGCGGCCCAAACCGCACTGGAGGGCTCCCAGGATTGCGTGGAGGAGATGCTGGTTGCGTTCAAGCAGCGCCACGACTTCGTCATCAAGGCGCTCAACACGATCGAAGGCGTCGAGTGTATCCCCGCTGACGGTACGTTTTACGCATTCCCCAACTTCCAAAAAGTGATCGACAACAATCCCGCCTTTCATGATGATGTCGAGTTAGCGGAATTTTTGCTCAACGAAGCGGGTGTCGCCCTGGTTCCCGGCTCTGCGTTTGGCGCGCCCGGGCAGATGCGGCTGTCCTTTGCGACCAGCATGAAAGTACTCGAAGATGCGATCTTTCGGATCAAGACAGTGCTCGAGGCGACATTGTCGGACTAAAGTCCGACCTACAGGGTGCTCTTTGCCGGCATTGCTAGCCTTGTCGGACTACTTTCGACCTACAGGGATGTAGGAAGTGCGTTAAGCCCGTAGGGAACGGGCAGCGCCGACCCACAAAGAGCCTACCCAAAAAACGCCGACCCACAGCCGACCTACAGGGGTGCCGTTAACCGCGTCTTCCTGACGTAGTGGTCGCCGACCGCACGTTCTGCCCTCGGCCCTGCCCCTTTTTCTTCTGGTTCTGGTTCTGATTCTGATTCTGATCCAGACCCTTCACCGGACGACGGCCCAGGGCCGGCCTGGCTGAATTATTCTGCCGCGAGTGCTCATTGGCAGAAGGCTTTTTGGCGGTGGACTTAGCATGGTGCTGGGTCGCCGTACGCCCTTCGGCAGGAACCAGGCACTGAGGGCTGCGGCCAATCAGATCGGCGCGACCGATCCGCTTCAGGGTGTCTCGGATCAGGAGCCAGTTATCCGGATCATGGTAACGTAACAGCGCCTTGTGCAGGCGTCGCTGCCGGGCTCCCTTGGGGATCAGAATATCTTCGCCGTCACGCTTAATCTTTTTCAGTGGGTTACGACCACTGTGGTACATGGTGGTGGCATTACACATGGGCGAGGGGATAAAGTTCTGCACCTGATCTAGCTTGAAATCGTTGCTCTTTAGCCAGAGCGCCATATTGACCATATCCTCGTCACGCGTTCCGGGATGCGCGGAGATAAAATAGGGGATCAGATACTGCTTCTTACCCGCTTCCTTTGAAAACTTCTCAAACATCTCTTTAAAGCGGTAGTAGCTGCTCATGCCCGGCTTCATCATCAGCGACAACGGGCCCTCTTCGGTATGCTCGGGCGCTATCTTGAGATAGCCACCGACATGATGGGTCACCAGCTCACGCACGTACTCGGGGTTTTCCACCGCCAGGTCATAGCGTAGTCCCGACGCGATCAGAATCCGTTTAATACCGGGAAGTGTGCGCGCCTTGCGATAGAGCTGGGTCAGGGGCGCATGATCGGTCTTCAGATTGCTACAGATCCCCGGATGGACGCAGGAGAGCCTTCGGCAAGAGGCCTCGATCTTAGGATCCTTACAGTGCAACCGGTACATATTGGCCGTAGGCCCGCCCAAATCAGAGATGGTACCGGTAAAACCGGGGGTCTTATCGCGGATCTGCTCGACCTCATTAAGGATCGAACGCTCCGAGCGGTTCTGGATAATACGCCCCTCGTGTTCGGTGATCGAACAGAAGGTACAGCCACCAAAGCAGCCGCGCATAATATTGACCGAGAAGCGAATCATCTCATAGGCGGGAATGCGGGCATCGCCGTAACTCGGATGCGGCAACCGCAAATAGGGCAGATCGAACACCGCATCCAGTTCTGGGGTCGACAGCGGGATCGGCGGCGGATTAACCCAGAGTTCGCGATTGCCATGCAACTGTACCAGCACGCGGGCATTGCCGGGATTGGTTTCCAGATGCAGCACCCGGGATGCGTGGGCGTATAGCACCGGATCCTCGCTAACCTGTTCAAAGGAGGGCAAGCGAATATAGTTCTGCGTCCTGAGTGACTTAAGACCCATCATTTTCAGCGGTTGCGGTGCATCGGCATCAGACGCGGGATCGGCGACCTGGACGGCTTCGGCTGCCTTGGTTTCACATCCCGGCTGCTCCTGATAGGGACTCACGGGCGGTGTAACACGCCCCGGCAGATCGATATCACTGGAATCGATCACCCCCCAATCGGTCGGCAGTTTCGAGCGCATTACCGCCGTACCGCGGATATCGAGCATCTCATTCACCGGCTCACCCGCGGCCAGGCGATTAGCAACCTCCAGCAGGGCGCGCTCGGCATTACCGTAAAGCAGAATATCCGCTTTGGAGTCGGCCAGGACCGAGCGCCGCACGTTATCAGACCAGTAATCGTAATGGGCGATGCGACGCAGGCTGGCTTCGATACCGCCCAACACCAGAGGAACCCCCTTAAAGGCCTCGCGACAGCGCTGCCCGTAGACGACCACGGCACGATCAGGCCGCTTACCGCCCTCACCTCCGGCGGTATAGGCATCATCATGACGCAGGCGGCGCTCGGCGGTATAGCGGTTGATCATCGAATCCATATTGCCGGCGGTGACACCGAAAAACAGCCGCGGCCGCCCCAGGCGCATAAAATCAGTCTTATCGTGCCAGTTGGGCTGCGAGATAATGCCGACCCGATACCCCGCGCGCTCCAGAACTCGGCCGATCACCGCCATCCCGAAACTGGGGTGATCGACATAGGCATCACCCGTAACGAGGATTACATCACAGACATCCCAGCCCAGCTGATCCATCTCTGCTCGCGTCATCGGCAGCACCGGCGCAGGTTTCGAGAAGGGATAGAAGGGAGCGACTAACAGTGGCGGCAGGGTAGCAGTATTCATAGGAAGCTATTCATAGGAAACAACAGACAAAAATATGCGGGGGGCCATTATACCCGCATATTGATCACTAAAGCAGTACCCGACGCTTATAGTTGGTCATTTATAGTTTTACAAAGACTTAAGACAGGAAAGCAGCATTGTCGGGCTGAAGTTTCTTTTGTAGGCCGGACTTTAGTCCGACAAATCCAGCAAGGTGCGCCCATCGTCGGACCAAAGTCCGACCTACGAGTCCGACTACAGGGCGAGAGCCAGGATTTGACACTACTCTAAAAACAAGCAGATTGACTCCAGGAGTCCATAATGCAACGCCTCAGAGCACGACTACAGGCGATCGACGGTCGCAACTACAAGACCTACAAGACCCTGCAGGGACGCTACCAGTTCGATGATTTCGAACTCTGGATAGATCATGTGCAGGGAGACCCCTTCGCCGATCCCTCGCGTATCCGACTCTCCGTGCCTGCCAGCACCGCCGCCCTGCCTCAATCGAGCTATGCCGATCCGGTCCATCGCCTGGCCTTAGAGGATTTTATCTGTCGCGGCCTGGCGCAGGCGATCCGGCGTCATGTCAAAGGGGATAGGGGCAGCGGCCATAGCGGTGAGGTCCGCATTGCCCGGTGCGGTCAGCAGGTCGTGCGCCGCGACGCCCTGATCGTCGCTAAGGGTCGCATCGAGGCGCGCCTAGGACTGGCCTTGCCAGCATCCGGACGCTGGATACGGGCCAGGGAGGCCCTGGGCATGCTGTTCGAGGAGATCCCCCTGCTGGTGCAGCAGAGTCTGCGCTACAGCAATATGGACCCGACTGCCCTGCAACGCCATCTCGATTGCGCCCGGGACCAGAGCTTTCTCAGGGACTTTCTCAAGCAGGCCAGACTGGTGGCCTTTGTCGGCGATGGCGCGTTCCTGCCCCGCCGCAGTGGCATCGATGACCGCCCTCTGAACGGGCCGGTGATCCCCTTCACGTCACCGGTGCAACTCGCGCTCGAACCGATACTGCCACGGGGCGGCAAGATTCGCGGCATGGGCATTCCCGAGGGCGTCACCCTCATCGTCGGCGGGGGCTTTAACGGCAAGTCCACCCTATTGCAGGCGCTGGAACGAGGCGTTTACAACCATATTCCCGGCGATGGCAGGGAATGGGTAATCTGCGATGCCAGTGCCGTAAAGATCCGCTCCGAGGATGGCAGAAGCATCAACCGGGTCGATATCAGCCCTTTTATCAACAACCTGCCACTGGGTAAAGAGACCCGCCAGTTCTGCACTGACAACGCCAGCGGCAGTACCTCGCAGGCCGCTAATATTATCGAGGCCCTGTCCTGTGACGCTAGGACCCTGCTGATCGATGAAGACACCTCGGCCAGTAATTTTATGCTTCGTGATCGCCGCATGCAGCGCCTGGTCGCACTCGAACAGGAACCGATCACGCCACTGATCGCCCGCATTCGGGCACTCTACCAGCAGCAAGGCGTGTCTACGATCCTAGTCAGCGGCGGTTCAAGCGCCTATTTCGATGTGGCCGATCGGGTCATCCTGATGGATCAGTACCAGGCCCGTGATGCCAGCCAACAGGCCAGAGCCCTGGTAACCAAGGCGCCGGAGCCCTTACTGATGACCTGCCCTGCAGCCATCCCGACATCAAGTTTAAGCACGACATCGACAGCATTGAGCGGCTTAGCCAACCTGAGGTTACATCTGAGTGCCAGACCCAGGATCCGAGTGTTCGGCTGCGAGCAGCTGCAACTGGGCGACTATCGCATCGATCTTGGACGGGTTGAGCAACTCGTGGAACCGGGACAGCTGCATGCCATCGGCTGGCTACTTGCCCTCTCGGCCAAAGACAGCGCTAACGGCAGCACCCCTCAAAGCCTGCTGGAGGCGCTGCAACGGGCGTTACGACAGCTTGATAGCCGAGGGCTGGATTCGCTGTCACCCTTCTACCCCGAACCCCACGGAGGCCTGTCGCAGCCCCGTCTTTATGAACTGTTCGCCGCCGTCAGCAGGCTCCGTGAGCTAAGAGACTGACCAGTGATAGCGAGACCTACCGCAACTCATCAACTTTACGCTCCAGTCGTCCACGAATAAGTTGCAGATGCAGGCGCAGATTATACTGATTATCGGCGTAAGATTTCGGTACCGGAAGTTGCATCACCTCGTGCTCGACCTCGACCAGCTCTCGCAGCAGCGCCTCAATTTCAGCAGCACTGCTGGCCTCTCCGGTCCTGACATCCAGATCGCGCAGCTGCTCATACCATCGATAAATTCGCGAACGGATTCGCCAGCGATAGGTAGGCGGCAGTATTTTCATCAGCGGAATCATCAGGGTAAAGATAGGAATTAGCATCACCACCAGGCGGTCGACCAGGTTGGCAGCCCAGAAGGGCAGATAACGCTGCAGAAACGGCGGCCCTGAACGGTAGTAGCGCTCCGCTTCCTCACTAAGCTCAAAATCGACAAAGCGCGCCGCAGGAAACTGACCCGTCTGTTCAAACAGGCCTCCCTGACCATGAATCTTTGTGGCGATTTGAAGCATCAGCACGCTCAGCGCCGGATGAAAGTCAGCCCTGACCACCAGCGTCGCCGTCACCGCCAGCAGCGAAACCGGACGGTCGGGGATATTATTGACCAAATCGAATACGCCTTCGGGCAGCGTGACACTGGAAAGATAACTATGCTTGCTCTGGTAGGCGCTGGCCCGGGAGAAGCTCAGCAGCCTGATCGAGGGATCTAACATCAACTGTTGCACAAAATCTGAGGTCGGGCTGGTCACCATAAAAAGAGCATCCAGCGACCCCTCCGTCAGCGCCTCGACAGCCGCCTGACTGCTCAACCCCAGCAGCTGCGCCTTGCCTGCATCGATGCCGTTATCCTGAAGCAGCTGCAACGCGACGGGACGCGTACCGCTCCCCTTGCCGCCAACGGCGATGCGCTTGCCTGCCAGATCGGTCAGCTGCTCAACCGCGATACTGTCGCGATAAAAGACCCACAAAGGTTCAAAATAGAGACTGCCGAGCGAACGCAGGTCTGCACTGTCGGCATGCCCGATACCGCCCTGTACCAGGGCAATATCGACCCGATGGTCGGCGAGGCGCTGCAGGTTTTCGACCGAACCTGCCGAACTCAGAACCTCCAGCTCAACCCCTTCTCTGGCCAGAAAGTCCGCATATTGATGCCCATAACGGTAATAGGTATTTTGCGGCGAACCTGTTGATAGCTTCAGCTGCGTCGGCGGGGCCGGCTCGACAAACTGATACGCCAGGACAAAACCCAGCAGCAACAGGAGGGTGCCTACCCCATAGAGCAAATAACTGTCTTTTTTAGAGCCTGGTGAAGGCGGCTTAGTCATCGGGATTCAACCTCAGCGAATATGCGGCATCAGCATCGACCTGAGTCAGGCAGCACAGCCTGACGCTCAGGCCAACTTTAGCCGGCCGACCAGTTTGTGCAGCGGAATATTCAGCTGCCTGCCAATTTTTTTAGCGATCGGCTGCAAGCGACGGGAATTATCCTGGGGCTTGCCGCCCTTAAAGGCAAAGGCGATCAGATTACCGTCCTCGACCAGGCAACTCATACAGTGCTCACCAAACTGATCTCGCAACCGCTGCATCGCCAACGGATGCAACCCTCGTCCCTCTTCCCATAGATTGAGCACCAGGATCCCGTCGCGATTAAGATTGCGATAACAATTTTCGAGAAAAGTCACGTTGAGCTGAGATTCAATCATACCGTCGTCGTTATAGATATCGGCAAAAATAAGATCACTACGCGCACTGGTTTGCGCTATGTAGCTGCCGGCATCTTGCAGATGCAGCGACAACTGCGGCGTTAACTCCAGCTCAAACCACTGCTGGGCGATCTCGGCAACCAGAGGCCTTAATTCGACCACACTCAGAGGGATGTCAGAATCGTAGGCTTGCAATGCCTGCACCAGACTGCCGGCGCCCAACCCCAGCAGAGTCACCCGACTGGGTTCGGGATTATAGATGAGCGCCAGCATCATGGCCTGAGTATACTCATACACCAGCGTTTCGGGCGCCAGCAGATCGATGCAACTCTGTTGTGCCGCCGTCCCGAAGGCCATATAGCGGCGCAGTCCGTCTTCATAAACCCGGACCGGGCCCCACTCATCGTGACCGCGATAGATTTCAATACCGGGAATACTCAAACAAAACTCCTTTTATACGTGGGCGGCCAACAAAGGCTGAAAGATAGGTAGAAGAGGGCGCATTGTACCTGCTGTCGCCAGGAGATAGGTACAGAATAGGGACAGAGCAGGCTCTCAGATCAGGGTATAGAGGCGCCAGCAATGCCCCCAGACTTTCGATTCGTAAGAAAAATAGTCACTACACCCTCGATTGTTACGTAATCGACCGTCTAATCATTCGCTTAACGCTAGCAAAAATACGCTTCTGGCACCTAAAATAGTCATCAAATTCGGCCTGCTCTCACCTTTACACTTACCTTAGGGAATCCACATGACGTTCATCACCCCTTCCCATCTGCTGCTGCTTGGGACCGCAATGATCTGGGGATCAGCCTTTGTTGCCCAGAGTGTCGGCATGGACTATCTAGGACCGCACAGCTTCAACGCAGCGCGTTTCCTGCTGGGAGCACTGTCACTGCTGCCTCTGTGGTTTTTGATGGGTAAGCGACGCTTGCCGCAAGGGAGAACGCTGCTACTAGGGGGCTTGGCGGCAGGCACCATCATGTTCGGCGGCTTCAGCTTCCAACAGGTCGGCCTGCTCCACACGACGGCGGGCAATGCCGGTTTTATTACCGGCATGTATATTGTGATGGTTCCGGTCGCGGGCATGCTGCTGGGCCAAAGCACCAGTAAACAAACCTGGAGTGGCGTCATCCTCGCAGTACTCGGCCTCTACAGCCTCTCGGTCGGCCCCAATTTATCAATGAATTACGGTGACCAGCTAATGCTTGCCGGTGCCTTTTTCTGGACCGCACATGTCATCCTGATCGGCTGGCTGTCACGTAAAGTTGATGCGATCAGCCTGTCGATCAGCCAATTTATAGTCGCCGCAGTCCTGGCCAGTATCGCCGCGCTGCTCTTCGAGACTCCCAGCCTGCCCGATTTTCAAGCGGCCTGGTTACCGCTGCTGTATGCCGGCGTCGCTTCAAGCGGCATCGCCTTCACCATGCAGATAATCGCCCAGCGTAAGATCGAACCCAGCATTACCGCGCTGATACTTTCCACCGAAGCGATCTTTGCGGTCCTTGGAGGCTGGTTGGTGTTAGGAGAAGTCATTGGCGCTAAAGAACTGCTGGGCTGCTCGCTGATGCTGGCAGGCATGCTCGTCAGCCAATGGCCAACTCGGAAACACCAGACACTGATCACCCAGAGTTAAGACAGTGCGCCAATCGACATAGGTCTCGGGCAGAGCGTGACCCACCGGTGTAGGCACGCGGATAACATCATCAGGGTGTTGGTGTTGGTGTCGCTAAAACCCCAACAAGGCTAGAGACCTAGGCGTCGGCCCTAATCAAGATAGGTCTCGGGCAGACTGCGATCCACAGGTGTAGACAGGATCATCATGGTATTGGTATCGCTAAAATCGCAAAAAGATTCGAGAATCAGATCCAGCTGCGACATCGATTTCACCGCCAGCTTAACCAGGAAGGCCTGCTCCCCGGTGACATTATGGCACTCGATCACTGAGTCACATGCGAGCACCAGCGCCTTAAAGTCACGCTCCTTCGCTCTAAAAACCTTGCACTGCACCAGAGCCACGATAGGGTAGCCGAGCTTATCCAGGTCCACCTTCAAAACAAAGCCGTGAATGACCCCGGCATTCTCCAGCTTACGCACCCGCTCCGCTACCGCCGGGGCTGACAGATGCACGAACTTACCCAGCTCGGCGTAGGAGATTCGGGCATTGCGTTGCAAGGCGGCAATAATTTTGCGGCTAATCGTATCGATCACCATGGCTGACTGAACTCTGTTGAAAATAACTGATCAGAGTCGATCTTCATTGCAGGCAGCCCAGTCCTCAACCACTACAGAAGAGGGCGATTCCTGCAACCACAGCAATACCTCCTCGCTGGTGCGAAACGCCGGTGACCCGACCCAGATCGACGACATCAGATTAGCGAGCTCTAACAGCAGCATTCGATAATGGTTCGAAAAAAGACGATTGCTCAATCGAGAAGCGAACCACCGCAATACCATCTTGCGCTCTTTATCCTGATTATGATTGGCATGCTCTTTTAACTGATCAAGCAGCTTCTCCAGACGACGACGGTCATCAGGTGACACATCCGCGCTCATCGTCACGAGCTGTAACTCAAGCCAGACATCAGATAACGGCTTCAACTCCTTATCCATTACTCAACTCCACACGCATCACGAAAATCAGCCGTAAAAAACTGCTGACCACCCTGGTCAATCGTTATCACAGCAATAAAACATCTGCGGGCAAGTCCCTGTGCCTCAGGAAGCCCCGAAGGGCCGGGGTCATATCCATACAACCCATATTTATATTATTAGGCGCGGACTACGAAGCTGTCAACGACCTTTGCGCCGTAGCTATGCCTGCCAACAATCAAAAAAAGATGCCTGGCCCGGGGCCATAGCCAACAAGCAAGAGCCCACAGGAAAAAACGCACAGAGCCTGAGGATAAACGCAGTTAGGGGGACTCGATCCAACTCAGATCAGCGCAACCGGCCGCAGCCACCGGCATCGTTGTACAGACCAGGGTGCTGGTATCGAACGTATAAACCGGCCCTTCACCGAGCAATCGGCCAAGCAGATAGGAAAGCAGAGGATTGTGAGCAACCAGCAGAATTTTACCCTGTTGCGGCTGCAGCCATTCGATCAACTGAGTCACCGACGCCTCAGGCTGCAGTCCATCGAAACGCAGGGGGGCAGGAAGTTCGATAATCTCGGCCACCAGCCCGAGTGTTTGCTGAGCACGGCGTAAAGGCGACACATAGACCGCCGTTAATCCCGACAGAGCCTCGATACGCCGCTTTAAGACGGCACGGGTTTGCTCAATACCTCGCACCGAGAGGCTGCGCTTAGCATCGGGGAGACTGAGCATAGCCTCCCCATGACGCAGCAGCAATAGTTCCAGCGCCATCGCAGTTACGCCTTAACCGACTTGTCGAGCAACTCAAACTCAACATCATCACCCTGGGCCGCCATCATCATCCCGCCGATCACAGAGGCCACATTCTTGCCTTCAAATACGACACCGTACAGCCCCTGCACCAGGGGCATATAGATACCCAGCTGATCCGTTTTTTCCTTAACGTACTTCAGGGTATTGACGCCTTCGGCAACTTCGCCCAACTCAGCCACGATCATATCCAGATCCTGCCCCTTACCCAGCGCAAATCCCACACGGTAGTTACGGCTCAGTGGCGACATGCAGGTCGCGATCAGATCACCCACCCCAGCCAGCCCGAGAAAGGTTAACGGATCGGCACCCATCTGCACCGCAAAGCGGCTCATCTCGGCCAGGGATCGCGTCATAAGCATGCTGCGGGTATTTTCGCCCATGCCCAGCGCCGCACTCATTCCGGCTGCGATCGCATAAATATTTTTCAGCGCCCCGCCCAGCTCAACGCCGTACATATCGGTACCTGCATAGACCCGAAAAAAATCGCAGTGCAGGGTCGCTTGAATAACATCGCGCAACGCCGTGTGATCACTAGCGATAACCGTCGCCGTCAACTGACGGTCGGCGATCTCTTTGGCCAGATTAGGTCCGCTCAGCACTCCCACCCTACACTGAGGAGCCTCTTCCGTTAGGATCTGGCTCATCCTCGCAAAGGTTTCCGGCTCTATCCCCTTGGTGGTACTGACCAGCATCTGCCCGGGCTGCAGCCTTGCGGCAACCTGGCGGACGACCTTGCGGAAGCTTTTACTGGGAATCGCAACGAACACCACCTGACTGCGAGCGATGGCAGCGAAATCATTGACCGGATACAGTTTTTCATCGAGAACAAAGCCCGGAAGGTAGCGGCAGTTCTCACGTAGAGCGGTCATCTCCCGGGCCTGTTCGGCATTACGCATCCACTGGTAGACCTGGTAACCATTCATGGCGGCGATATTGGCTACGGCAGTGCCAAAACTACCACCGCCAAGAACGCTGATAGTGTTGGGATCAATGGCCGGGGCGATCGCCGTGGTGATCTTAGCCTCTAGCGGCTCTAAATTTGTCTTCATCACTGGGGGCGCTGCAGCAGCTTTTCTTCGGGCTGAATACAGCCTAGCCGGCGCCCTATCAACTCCTCAATATCGGGAATCATAAAAGCATCAGATTCGCAGGCGAAACTGAACGAAATCCCCGCGGCACCGGCACGGCCCGTACGGCCTATACGATGCACATAATCTTCAGGATCATCGGGAAGATTATAATTAATCACATGGCTGACGGCATCGACATGAATCCCGCGGCCCGCGACATCGGTCGCTACCAGCACCTTAATTTCACCGCTGCGAAAGGCTTCCAGAGTCTTAACCCGCTGCGCCTGACTGACCTCACCCGAGAGCAGCGCGGCCTTTACACCTACCCGCGTCAGACGCTCGGTCAAACGCCGAGTCTGATCACGGCGATTAGCGAACACCATCACCCTCTCCAGCGCGTCTTGGCACACCAGATTGTAAAGCAGGTTGAATTTATGCTCTTCGCTAACCACATAGACGATCTGTTCAACATTGGCAGCGGTTACCTGCTCAGATTCGATCTCAACCTTGACGGCGTCCCGGGTCCAGAGCGAAGCCAGATGCATGATCTGATCGGAGAAGGTGGCGCTGAATAGCAGCGTCTGACGCTCCTTTTTATGCGGGGTACTGCGAATAATGGCCCGTACATCGGGAATAAAACCCATGCTCAGCATGCGATCCGCCTCATCCAGTACCAGAACCTCGACGGCGCTCAGATCAACCACGCCCTTCTGGTTGAAATCGAGCAGGCGCCCGGGAGTCGCGACCAGGATATCCACCTCGGTCTGACGCAGCTGAGTCTGCTGCTTTTCGTAATCCATGCCTCCCACCAGGGTCAGCACCGAAAGTCCGCAGTGCTTGACCAGTCCCTGGGCATCCTTGGCAATCTGCATCACCAGCTCACGGGTAGGTGCTACGATCAACGCCCGTGGCCGCCCCTTAGGGCGCGATCCCGGGATCGGGTAATCGATACAATCGCTGATAATACTGATCAGAAAGGCTGCGGTTTTACCCGTACCTGTTTGAGCTTTGCCGATCAAATCCTGACCCTCGAGGGTATAGACCAGCGTCTGCGACTGGATCGGAGTGCAGTATTTAAAGCCAAGATCCGCAATGGAGTGCATCAGGGTATCGGGCAGATCCAGATCATGAAAACGCACCTCGCCTTCTTTAACTTCCGCCTTAAACTGATCAGGAGTCCAGGGCGCAGCGACAGGCACTTGCTCTTGCTCTACAGCCTCAAACTCTACCTCAGCCTTAGGCGGCTTCGGCACAAGCTTAGGGTTAGCGGGTTTTCCCGCAGAGGGCGCTTTTTCAAACGGCTGCGGCGACCTTTTAGGAGGCTGCGGCGCTGGGCGGGACGCTGCCTGTACAGCCACAACATCCTCGAGAGATTTAGATTTTGATAACCACTTAAACACTGCGATACCTCGGCGTCCAGCTTGACTGGACCTAATGAGCTTCGACTAGAAGCCTGATAAATACTTGATATTTTACTGCATTCGCAGCGCCGTTCCCATCGATAATTTACGTATCAAATCCCCGTTGAGCGACTAAAAGGCGGCAGCGCTGCCAGCAGTGCACGGCCGTAACGCTTGGTCGTCAGGCGATTGTCGAGAATTGTGACCAGCCCGGTATCAGATTCTGAACGTAGCAGTCGTCCGCAGGCCTGAATCAACCGCACCGAGGCATCAGGAACCGCCACCTCCATAAACGGATCCCGGCCCTGGGCACGCACCCACTCATCCAACGCCATCTCAACCGGTCGCCCCGGTACCGAAAACGGAATCTTGGCGATGACCACATGCTTGAGATAGTCACCGGGCAGATCGACCCCTTCGGCAAAAGAGTTAAGACCAAACAGCACCGAGCCCAGACCTTCATCGACCCGGCTCCGGTGCTGTTTAAGCATCTCTTGCTTGGAGCAATCCCCCTGGGCCAGAATACGCTCGGCCAGCTGAGGTGCGACCAGCTCACGCACTTTAAACATCTGCCGCCAGGAGGTGAACAGCACCAGGGCGGCCTGATCGGCGATCAAACAACGACCGAGCTCTTCCGCAATGGCCAGATCGTGAGCATCGACCTCGTTAGGCGCGGCCTTAATCTGCGGCAACCGCAACTGCGCCGCCTGTGCATAATGGAAAGGACTGGGAACAACGGCAAAACGCGAATCGTCCGGTATGCCGCTGCGCATCTTTAACTGCTCAAACTGCCCCAGGGCGGTCAGGGTAGCGGAGGTGACTACTGCGCCGCCACAGCGCTGCCACAGGCTTTTGGCCAGGGTTTCGGCTGCCAGTATCGGACTGCAGCACAGCTCAAGCTCCTCCCCCTCCGGGCTCTGGTGATAACTGAGCCAGCGTGCCTGGGGGGCGGCACCCGATTTGTCGGGCGTAATCATACTACGCCAGAGGGCCTGGGCAGCCTCTGCCCTTGCCAACAGGCGCCCCGCAGTCGGATACCAGCGCTCGGCAGACTCTCTGTCAATCCCGGCGACAGGCTCAGAGATGGCCTCTTTAAGCCTCTCTGTCAGCGTATCAAGCTGCAGCTGCAGCTCTCTGGAGCGTGGCTCTAGCTGCCCGGCAAGCTCCAGGATGCCGGCAGGCACCAGACCTCCGGGAAAGCGGACGTAGCGCACATCGTCCCGCCGGTTATCCTCGGGGATCTGCGCCACCATCGCCTGTAACGGCAGATCAAGCCGCTGCAGTAGCTCCAGGACATCCGTCACCAACACCTCCAGTGGCTTGACCATCCGCGTCAACATGTCCGGCTCGCGCAACTCCTTGCTCATCCGCTTAAGCGTGGTCGGCAACTGCTTGAGCCAACCCTTCCAGCTATTGAGACGCAGTTGATGATTAAAATGGCTCAACGCCTTATCGGGCAGATGATGGCCCTCATCGAACACATACAGGGTCTCTTCAGGCTCCGGCAAGATGGCGCCACCGCCGAGTGACAGATCGGCCATCACCAGGTCATGATTGGCCACGATGCAGTCGGCCTGATCCAGTGTCTGCCGGGCCTTGTAAAAACTACAGGCGCTAAAGTTTGAACAGCGGCGATTGGTGCATTGCCGATGATCGGTGGTCACCCCGCTCCACTCATCAGCCGCCACCTCCTGTGGCCAGCTATCCCTGTCACCGTCCCAGGTGCCCTTGACGTAAGCATCGGCAAACGACTGATACAGTTCGAGCGTCTTGGGCTCGAGACGCAGGGCAAGCTCATCCTCAAACAGACCTATACCTGGGTTTTGAGTATCCGCCTGCAGCGACTGATCAAGTTTGGACAGACACATATAACGACCACGCCCCTTAGCCAGCACGAAATCAAACGACAGGTCGCTGTGCTTGAGCAGCTCAGGCAGGTCCTTTAATACGATCTGCTCCTGCAGCGCCACCGTCGCGGTCGACAGCACCAGCTTCTTTCCCAGATGCTTGGCCAAAGGCAACATAGCAAGCAGATACGCGACCGTCTTACCCGTACCTGTACCGGCCTCAACCACACAAACGGGAGGTGACTGATCGGTCTCCATCAAGCCTTTAATGATCTCGGCGATCATCAGCTTCTGACCATAACGTGGCTTGAGCTGGCGACTCTCGAGATAACCAGAGTACGCCTGTTGGATCTGTTGCTTTAAATCGCTGGGTATTTTACTCAAAAGAGAGGACTCGAAGGGTTATCTGGATATAAATATAGGTACAGCTGATCATCATAAAAAGGCCTGTCGTATAAAAATATAAACCGGGGCCGCAGCCTGTCGGAACTGACCGTTAGTGATTCTATTTAAATAAAAATAGAGCTGCAAATGGCCCCCTCTCTACTTTGAAGCTCCCGGCCTTAAGAAAGGGGCTTTTCCGCAGCAGATCAGCATTAAGTTCGACAGACTGCTAGACAACTGTATATAAACACATGTACTGTACATAAAAACAGGTAGCAGAGACAAGCGATGATCAAGCTGACCTTACGACAAACGGAAGTACTCAACAGTATCCGGAACTATATAGAAGCCACCGGATATCCGCCAACCCGCGCAGAGATTGCGCGTGAATTAGGATTCCGTTCGGCTAATGCCGCCGAAGAACACCTCAAGGCACTCGCTCGTAAGGGTGCTATCGAGATGATTCCCGGCACTTCACGTGGGATTCGCATTCCAGAGATGGAGACCGCCGAATCAGGGATTCCGATTATCGGTCGGGTCGCGGCCGGTTTTCCGATCCTCGCACAGGAAAATATCGACGAGCGCTGCGCACTGCCACCCGACTTTTTCTCTCCGCAGGCCGATTATTTCCTGAGAGTTCAGGGACTCAGCATGATCGATGCCGGAATATTTGACGGTGATCTGCTGGCGGTCCATCAGACGCGAGACGCGCGTAACGGCCAGATTATCGTTGCTCGTATCGATGATGAGGTGACGGTAAAGCGGTTTCAGAAAGAGGGTTCAATCGTCCAGCTCATCGCCGAAAACAGTGATTTCGCTCCTATAGAAGTTGACCTCCGACGTCAGGAACTGACGATTGAAGGCTTAGCTGTTGGCGTCCTCAGAAAAGGTAGTTAGTCATGATTCCACTGCACTCTCATACCAACCTCGTACCCAACCAGATCCTGGAGGAGTTCACCTCCTTCAGGTCAAGGCGCCCAGCCAAGGGCATGGCAGGTAAAATCACTCAGATCATCATGCAGGACGAAGATGAATATAATTTTCAGCTTCTGATGCCTCTGCTGGCGCAATTAAGCCGTGATGATCGCTGGTTTGCCTGGATCGCACCTCCACTCAAACTACCCAAGCGCTGGTTGCTCGAAGCCGGTATAGATATTAACAAGATTATGATGCTGCAGCCCAGAGGCTCGCATGACACCCTGGCATTGGCGCGCAAGGCGCTGGCAACCGGTACCTGTCATGCCGTTATCAGCTGGCCCGGCCAGATCTCTCAGGAACAGCTACAGCAACTCGAGCAAGCGGCGCAGACGGGCAGCAGCCACGCCATCGTCATCCAACCACGCTAATCGGCTCTGCGATTCGTCGTTGCCTGAGGCATGCAATCCCAGACAGCGGCAGCGCTTATAGCACCTTTTTACGGGATTTCCTCTATATCAGCACCTGATCTTCACTATCTCAAAGCTGACACTTTCTATCAGTGAAGGATAGGGTTAACTGAATCTTCTACTACCTGACCACCTCGGTTCTTGGCCATCAGCTGCACACCCAACGCAATCATAGCCCGTGCCAGCTCGGCCTGCTGGCCGTCAAAATCACGTAAGGCGCGCTCAGAAAACTGGATACTGATCATCGGGGCTTCCTCTGCTGCGTTACTTTTTCGCAGAACGTAACCACCCTCTATCAACTCTACGATCTCTAATACTTCAGCTGTCATTATAACTCCGGCAGTAATCCTGTTGCTCGTTCTTTATAGCACCCAAAAGAGCACACAAAGCGGTTCTGCCTACCACTCTTTTAACCCTTCACGCTGGCGGTCAACCAGCTCGCGCATAAGGTTAAGCCAGCTCTCAAGCTGCGCAATAACATCCTGATCAGAGGCATGATCAGGATTAACCTGCACCACCTGTATCTCTGATAGGCTGGCATGCTTGGAATCTGCTGCCTGATCACGCTCCTGCGCCATCCAGCAAGCCCGGTATGCCGCCAGCAGCTGTGATAACCAGGAGTCCGATCCCGCCAGCTGGCTGAGCTCATTGGCTTCAGGGGCTTCCAGCCCCTTGACCTCCATCTGTGCAACCAACTCATCTCGAGTCGATATCTTCTCCGGCTCCAGGTAATACACCTGTGCAATTTCACGGAGATAAGCACTGTAAGCCGACACCATATGAAACAGCACCGACTCCTCGAAGGATTCTATCTGTGCATGCTTACTCCAGCCGTTCGCCTGCTCAGCCTTCTTAAGACAGTCAAGATGCAACCTGGCGAACGTCAGCTTCTGATTGGTTCTGGATATATATATATTGGACATGACTGCTCCTGCTATCGGTCCGAATTCACTTAGCCTTAGCTTTAGCCTTAGCCTTACTTTTAACTGCAGCGGGGCTCTTGCGCTTATCCTCCTCTACCCACTTATCCCCTTCATAGAATGCCCGCCAGCCACTGGCCTTACCCTCGACCTCAGACATCACATACTGCTCTTTTGTTTTACGACTATAGCGGATGACTGCCGGCTGCCCGTCAGGATCGGCCCGGGGCGCATCCATCAGAAAATGGTACTTCGGATCAATCTCCAGACGATGAGGCAGCAACTCTACAACCAGCGGCGCACGGGTTTCCCTGTTGCGCGGGAACTGACTGGCAGCCAGGAATAATCCTGCGGCACCATCACGTAAAATATAGTGGTCCTCGACCTTCACGCAGGACAGCTCCGGCGTAGGGACTGGATCCATCTTAGGTGGCGCCGCTTCCCCGCTGCGCAGAAGTTTGCGGGTATTTTTACAGTCATCAGAAGTACAGCCGAAATATTTCCCGAACCGGCCCGTCTTCAGCTGCATATCGGCACCGCACTTATCACACTCGATCAGAGGGCCATCGTAACCTTTGATCTTGTAGTGCCCCGACTCTACTTCAAATCCGGCACAGGCCGGATTATTGCCACACACATGTAACTTGCGCGTCTCATCGATCAGGTAGCTATCCATCGCCGTATCACAGAGGCCGCAACGATGCTTAGCGCGTAACAGCCGCGATTCCGCCTCATCATCGGCATCGATACTGATCGCCTCATCGCCATTAACCAGGTTCTGAGTACCCTTGCAGCGCTCTTTAGGAGGCAAGCCGTAACCCGAACAACCCAGGAATACGCCCGTGCTGGCGGTGCGGATATTCATATGCCGGCCACAGGTTGGGCAGGGGATATCGGTTGGGGTGGGATCGTTAGGCGCCATCCCGGCGTCGGCACTCTCGGCCTCCTCCAGCTGCTGGCTGAAACCCTTATAAAACTGATCCAGTAACTGCTTCCATTCGGCACCGCCCTTGGCTACATCATCTAATGAGGCTTCCATCTTGGCGGTAAAGCCGTAATCCATCAGATCCTCAAAACTACCCATCAGCCGGTCTGTGACGATATCGCCCATCTTCTCGGCATAAAAACGCCGATTTTCCAACTTCGCATAACCCCGGTCCTGGATAGTCGAGATGATCGACGCGTAGGTTGAGGGTCGGCCGATCCCGAGTTTTTCCAGCTCTTTGACCAATGCCGCCTCAGAAAAACGGGCGGATGGCTTGGTAAAATGTTGTTTTGGCTCGAGCTTTTCCAGAGTCAGAGTATCGCCTTTGTGCAACTCCGGCAGTATCACGTCCTCATCGGCCTTACCCGCAGAGGCCTGGACCTTCAGAAAACCATCAAACTGCAGAATACGACCGCGGGTACGGAGCTCGAAATCGCCACTGCGCACCTGAATTCGAGTACTGGTAAAACGGGCATTAGGCATCTGGCAAGCCACGAATTGGCGCCAGATCAACTCATACATCCGCTGTGCATCGCGCTCCAGATCATCCAGCGATGAGCCCTTGATGTTGACGTTCGAGGGACGGATCGCCTCGTGCGCCTCCTGAGCACCCTCTTTACTGCTGTAGGTCAGCGGTGCTTCGGGAAGATACTGATCGCCAAAATTTTTCTGAATATAGTCCCGACAACCGGCAACCGCTTCGGCACTCAAATTGGTCGAGTCTGTACGCATATACGTAATGTGGCCTGCTTCATACAGCCGCTGCGCCATCATCATGGTTTTCTTTACCCCAAAGCCTAACCGGGTACTGGCGGCCTGCTGCAGGGTTGAGGTTATAAAGGGGGCGGAGGGTTTACTCTGAGTCGGCTTATCCTCACGTTCGCTTATCTGATAGCTGCCTTGCTGCAACGCCGCCAGCGCCAGGTCCGTGGTCGCCTTATCACTGGGACGAAACGCCTTCCCAAGGTGCTTAGTGACATCAAAGCGGACCTGATCCGCCTGAGAGGTTTGCAACTGTGCGGCAACCTCCCAAAACTCTTCAGGAATAAAAGCCCTGATCTCGCGTTCACGCTCGACCACCAGACGTACGGCGACCGACTGTACTCGACCGGCTGACAGCCCCCGTGCGACCCTGGCCCACAACAGCGGCGAGACCATATAGCCAACCACGCGATCGAGAAAGCGTCGCGCCTGCTGGGCATTAACACGATTGATATCCAGCTCACCCGGCGTCTCAAACGCTTCGGTGATCGCTTTCTTGGTAATTTCGTTAAACACCACCCTTTTATAACGGCTCGGATCTCCGCCAATCGTTTCCTGCAGGTGCCAGGCAATCGCCTCCCCCTCGCGATCCAGATCGGTCGCGAGATAGATCTGATCGGCGCTCTTCGCTAACCGCCTCAACTCATCGACCACCTTCTCCTTACCAGGAAGGATCTGGTAATTAGCATCCCAATTATGTTCAGGATCGACACCCATGCGCGCCAGCAACTGCTCACGAGCCTTCTTCTTTTTGTGTATCACCTTCTTATCCGGTGACAGCTTGCGCGTCTCCGCTGCCGCCAGTGCTCGCGCCTTGGTATCCACCGGCGCCTTAATGCCCCCGCTGGTTGGCAGATCGCGTATATGGCCGACGCTAGACTTCACGATGAAATCTTTACCAAGGTACTTATTAATGGTCTTGGCCTTAGCCGGAGACTCGACGATTACTAGTGACTTACCCATGAATAAACCTAAAACTTAAAAAGATGAAGCGTGCGACAGGGTTCAGAGGCGGTCATATATAAGGCCTGTACAAACGCGGGTCAAGCAACCATTTCTTAAACACCTTATCTACAACGCTCTCTGACTGCTGTTTTTGATAGTTATTGGGGGGCAATTTGGGTACCCTGAACGTACTTTATTGTCCCTGTTGTTTCTATAATTTATGTCTTCGGAAAACAACGCACTGCTGCTGCTAAGCTTGGTAGCGCTCCTGCTTATCGCCCTGTCGGTAAATTACGTTATTTACCAACAGCAGGAGCGCCATCGACAGCGCTTTATACTCGCCAAGAAAATCCGCCGTGACGCCGAACTGCTACTCGACACCCTCAGGACACTCAAACAACTGCAGTGTCCTAAACCGGTGATAGAGCTGCTCAATAACGAGGTGGTCGACATGCTCGGCAAGCTCGCGCGACTCAACCCTCAAAGCGGCGTTATTGAGCAGCTGCAAAGTCAGATACCCAGGGCGCCCGAACAGGCTCAGAGTCTGGATTTAAAAAACGACAGCACCCTGAAGAGCGCTCAGAATACGATCCGTTTTACCCTCGGGTTTATTCAGCGACGCCGCAGCCTGGGCGCAGTATCGCGCCTGAAATGCAATGAGCTCTCTCGAGAGTTACAGTGGCTAAGCAGCGAAATAGAAATAGAGACTCATACCGAGACCGGTAAGCAACTTCTAAAGAGTGACAAAGCGGTACTGGCCGTATCGCGCTTCAAGCTTGCTAAAAGCATCATCGCACACTTGTCGCATAAAGAACCCCGCCGGCAGATACTGATGGATGAAATCAATCAATTAATTGCTCAGGCTACCGTTTTTGGTACGACCTCGGCACCCACTCAAGCCAAGACCGTTCACAACAACGATAACAAAAATCACTAACCGACTTCAGACAACAGCGAAAAACGCCGCTGTACGCCCTGTTCTGTTGAAACTGTTTCGAGAAACATCGCCAACGGGCGTACCCAGAGCGCACCCTCCCCATACTGGGGCTGATAGACCACCAGCTCCTCATCCGTTTCCGAATGCCGGGCGATACCCAGCACCCGGTATTCGCCGCCCTTATAATGGCGATATCGTCCGGGCGGTAACCTGCTATCAATTAAAAACATACCGACTACACCCCCGCCTCGAGTAAACGTTTAAGTAACTGCTTAATCGAGGCTACAGTCTCTGGCGTTCCACGCTCCGCCCAAAAGATCGAGACACTGATAGGGGTAGATTCCAGCCCATAGGCATCCTCCGGCAGCGTCTCTATCAGCTCCTTTATGAGGGCCAGCGCGGCCCCATCCAGCTCCCCCTCACCTCTGGACCAGCTCCAGCCTTCGGCGAGCCCCTCGATGGCATAAGAGTCTAACTTAAAAATCTGCCAGGGAACCTGTTTCCCCCGCGTCTTTCCCGCGATGCGGGGGAGCCTGTATGCCACGCAATCACGCTCATCCGCGAGCGCTTCACCTAGCGCACGCGGCATCAATACCCTTACAATCTGTACCTGAAAGCCTGAGCGCATCGCACACTGTCGCAGTAACGCCTGGACACGCTGCCGTGGCGACGGCATCATCCACATCATCGACCCAAAAATGGCAAATAAAATCAATGCGATAACAAACCAATTCATTATATTACCTAGCTATTTACGAGCGGCCTATAATAGGCTATTTATTAGTGACAGGATATCAGACTGAAACCGAGGAACTCATCATGGCCTATCAACACATCTTATTGGCATTGGATCTAACCGACGAGTCCAAACAGGTGGCCGACAGAGCCGTCATTCTAGCGCAGCAGAGCGGCTCATCCCTGAGCTTAGTGCATGTTATCGAGCCGCTGAGCTTCGCCTACGGGGGCGACGTCCCTATGGACCTTTCTAGCATTCAAGAGCAACTGGACACCCAGGCACAACAACAGCTGGCGGAATTAGCCGCGCAGCTAGGGATAGCGGTCAAAGAGACTCTGGTCGTTACCGGTCACACCGAGAGCGAGATACATCGAATCGCCAAAGAGACCGATACCGATCTGATTGTGGTCGGCAGCCACGGCCGTCACGGCCTGTCCCTACTGCTGGGATCGACCGCTAACGGCGTACTGCACGGGGCCAAGTGTGATGTACTGGCCGTACGGGTTAAAACACCAGATTAGAGTAAGACTAAAAAGTGATGCGGGTTACCGCATCGCTTCCAGCTCCACCCAGCGCTCCATCGCCTGCTCTAACAACTGCTCGCAGCCCTCCACCGCCGCCAGTCGCTCAGTAACGACCTCTATCGCCTGCTGATAAAAATCGGCGCCGGCAACCTCCTGTTGCAATGCCAGCAGTTGTGATTCGAGGGTCTCAAGATGCTCCGGAAACAGATCCAACTCCCGCTGCAGTTTATAGCTGAGCTTCTTGGGTGCAGGCTTATTCACCTCCGGCTGAGGCTGCGCCAGGGGTTCCTCTTTCACACCCGCGGCATCGGCATCGCTAACTTGCGGCATCTCAGATCGAGGAAGGACGCCGCCCTGACGAATCCAGTCTTCATAGCCTCCGACAAACTCACTGATCGAGCCGTTGCGATTAAATACCAGGGTGCTGGTCACCACATTATCGAGAAAGGCGCGATCGTGGCTGACCAGCAACACAGTGCCTTTAAACTCACTCAGCACCTCCTCCAGCAACTCCAGAGACTCCAGATCCAGATCGTTTGTGGGCTCATCGAGAACCAGAATATTGGCTGACTTGCTGAACAGACGCGCCAACAGCAACCGATTACGCTCACCACCCGATAACGACTTAACCTTGGCGCGCGTCTGCCCGGGGGAGAACAGAAAATCACCCAGATAGCTGATCATATGCCGGCGGTTGCCGTTGATCTCTACGTAATCACGCCCTTCGGCGACGTTATCGATGACTGTTTTTTCCGGATCCAGCTGCTCACGCAGCTGATCGAAGTAAGCCACCTCCAGGTTGGTGCCCAGATCCAAATGACCCGACTGCGGCTGCAACTGCCCCAACAACAAGCGCAATAGCGTAGTTTTACCGACCCCGTTAGGACCAATCAGACCGATACGATCACCGCGCAGCACTCGCACTGAAAAATCATTGATGATAGTACGGTCACCGTAGCTGTAGCTGACGCCCTGGGCATCCACCACCAGCTTGCCAGAGCGTTGCGCCTGCTCCACCGAGAACGTTGCCTTGCCCTGCTGATTACGCCGATCGGAACGTTCGTTGCGCATCGCTTTCAGCGCCCTGACCCGGCCCTCGTTGCGCGTTCTACGCGCCTTGACGCCCTGCCTGATCCATACTTCCTCTTGTGCTAAGCGTTTATCAAACAACGCATTATGACGTTCCTGATCGGCCAGCACCTGCTCCCGGTATTTCAGAAAACCCGCATAATCGCTTTCCAGCGAAAAAAGTTTACCCCGGTCCAGCTCGACGATTCGATTGGCGACCCGCTGCAGAAAGGCCCGGTCATGGGTAATGAAGATCAGCGTACCGCGGAACTCCAGCAACTGCTGCTCTAGCCAGTCGATGGTATGAATATCGAGGTGGTTGGTGGGCTCATCCAGCAACAAAATATCAGGATCAACCACCAGCGCCTGCGCCAATGCCACCCGCCGCCGCCAACCACCAGAAAGCTGCTCCATACGGATCTGAGCCGGCAACTTCAATTTCAGCAACACCGTTTCTACTTTCTGCTCCAGGCTCCAGCCATCCACCGCTTCTAAACGATGCTGTAACTGCTCAAGCTTTCTCATGCCCGCATCGTCATGCGCTTCCATGGCCAGCCGGTCATACTCGGCCCGCAGCACCTGCATATGCTGCAACCCCGCCGCGACTACCTCGAACACGGTACGCTGATCGGCTTCGGGGAGTTCCTGATCGAGCACCCCTATACGGATGTCGGGACTCAGCCATACACTGCCGGAATCGAGCGTCTGCTGACCATTAATGACTTTGATCAGCGTCGACTTCCCCTCACCGTTGCGACCGATCAATGCGATACGTTGATTCGGGTGGACCACCCAGTCAACCTGATCCAAGAGGGGTTTATCACCAAAGGCTAAGGCTGCCTGATTTAATCTCAAAAGTGCCATAAAAAAATGTTCCAACCTAAAAAAACGGCATCACGACCAAGAAAAATTGAATCGCGATGGCCTGGGGTTTGAGCTACTCTACTGCCATACTGGACGAAGCCCGGTAATTGAAACGAAGAGGTTCTAGTTTTGCAACCCTCCCTAACAGTTCAGCGACATCCTTATCTGGCGATTTTACGCTGCATCTCCATCCAAAGCCCCCCTATCTCGTCTATTTACCGCATTCTATTTTTTTCTGCGGTGTTACTACTGATTACGCCTGGCGATGTCCAGGCCCTAATAGCGCCTGATATCGAACAGCAAGAGTCGGAGAACCCGCAACAGTACCAGCAACAGCGCGTTCTGTATAAAAAGGCAACAAATGCTCTAGAACGGCATAATATGACCCTGGCTGCTACTTTCAGCAGCCAGCTGAAAAGCTACCCGCTCTACCCCTACCTGATCTATAAACGCCACAGACTCCAGCTCGACAGACTCGACGCCAGCACTCTGAAGCAGTTCAGTATCGATTTTCCTGACTCTCCGCTTCCCAGCCGACTGCTAAGCGCCTGGCTCGCTCATCTGGGCAAGCACCAACAGTGGCAACTGCTGCTCGACAACTATCAACCCGGGGTCGCTAATACCAGCCTGCAGTGCCTGCAACTCTGGGCACTACATCAAACGGGCAGCCGCCAGGAGACCTCTAAACAGGTTGCGCGACTCTGGACTCAAGGCCTCTCCCAACCTAACAGCTGCGACCAGATTTTTGCAGTCTGGCTAAAGAGCACCGCCTTCACCGAACAGCATGCCTGGGAGCGCTTTTGGTTGGCTTTAGACAAAAACAATCCGAGCCTGGCCAAATACAGCAGCACCTTTCTTAACCAACCCCGCTGGCAGAAAACGGCTAAGCAGGCGCTACAGCTGCATCGAAAGCCGGAGCAACTTGCACTCATAAACATTGACCCCGACATCGCCGGCTACCAACAGCTACTCCACAACAGCCTCAGTCGACTAGGGAGACGTGATCCGGCCCTAGCCCTGCTTCAGCTACAACGATTTAACGCGACCCTGGTGTTGGATCCTCAAGAACGGCAGCAACTGCAGCGCTATTTAGGTCTCCGCCTGCTGCGCAACTATCCCGAATCCCTAGAGGCACTCAGCAACCAGATCAATCCTAATCAGAGCGATACAATTCTGCTCGAATGGCAACTTCGCAATCTGCTGCTACGCAAGGAGTGGCAAACGATAGATGCCCTAATCGAGAAACTACCAGACCCGGAGCGGTTAAGCAGCCGCTGGCGTTACTGGAAGGCTAGGTCGCTGGAAGCCCAACCCGACACTGACGCACAGCAGCGCGCCACCGCGCTTTACACCACCCTGGCCGATGAACGCAGCTTTTATGGTTTCCTGGCGGCCGATAATCTGGGTATCGAGTACAACCTCAACAACCATACGACACTACCTGATAAGCCCTATTTGAGAACTCTGTCTCAGAGTGCCCCTATGCTGCGCGCCCGTGAGCTGCTGTATCACCAGCAACGCCGCGATGCGCGCAGGGAATGGCGCCAGGCGACACGAGATTTTAGTCCGCAGCAACTCCTCCAGGCCGCTCAACTCGCGCAACAATGGGGCTGGTACGAACAGGGAATACGCTCTGCAATCAACTCCCGGAAATGGGATGATCTGCTGTTGAGATTTCCGCTGGTCTATGGGGCACAGATATCGCAATCAGCCAAGAGTAACGGCATCGATCGCTCCTGGATTATGGCCACCGCCCGCCAGGAGAGCGCCTTCATGCCTGATGCCCGCTCGCCCGCCGGCGCCATGGGCTTAATGCAACTGATGCCTCGAACCGCTAAGGCGACCGCCAAAAAGGCCAATATTCGCTATCGGGGTCCCCAGCAACTGATAGCCCCTGAATTAAATATAAAAATTGGTAGTCACTATCTGGGTCGCCTCAGTCGACGCTATGCAGACCACCGGGTTTTAGCCAGCGCTGCCTATAACGCAGGACCCAGCAGGGTTAACCGCTGGTTAAAGCAACGCAAAGACCTGCCCATCGATCTCTGGATCGAGACTATTCCTTTCGACGAGACCCGCAATTATGTCCAGAACGTCCTGAGTTTTTCGCTTATCTACAGCGAAATGCTGGGGTTACCCAAGCAATTGCTCAGGCCGCAGGAGCTGCAGGGAGAGATTCCCAAGACCTAAGCAAGATTTCCGGCAGCAGGTCCTATTACCTGATTAATGAAGGATTAATGGAGGATTAATGGAGACCATTAACCTCTTTGATTCGGTTCTTCACCAGAATCGCCAGACGATCCGAAACAAACTTGGGCAGAAAATCGTTACAACCGACCTTTTGCGCCATCGCCAGATTAAACGAACCCGATAATGAGGTATGCAGAACGATATAGAGATCTTTAAACTGCTCATTTTTACGAATTTCCGTGGTTAACCGGTAACCATCCATCTCCGGCATCTCTGCATCGGTAATCACCATAAGAAAGCGCTCAGACAACGGCCCACCCTGTTCTGCAAACGCCTTGAGCTGCTCGAGGGCATCGGTACCATTGAGCGCCTCGTAAGGGGTAATACCCAGGCTAGCCAGCGTCCTGCGCACCTGATCTCTAGCTGTCTGCGAATCATCAACGATCAGGACGTCATACTTTTTAGCCAACTCCCGCACCTGATCATCGATCAGCCCGGGGGTAACCTCTGTCGTATAGGGACTGACTTCGGCAAGCACCTTCTCGACATCAATAATCTCAACCAGGCGATTATCCTCCATCCGCGTAATTGCGGTCAGATAATGCGCCCGACCTGCCGTCTTGGGAGGTGGCAACACATCAGCCCAATCCAGATTAAGAATGCGCTCCACATCGCTGACCAGAAACCCCTGAACCGAACCGTTATATTCAGTCACTATCAAATGAGAGTTTTCTGTTACCAGGATGGGCCCCATACCTATAGCTGCACTCAGGTCGATCACAGGAACGGTCTGACCACGCAGATTGGCGACCCCTCTGACCACCGCATGCGAATTGGGCAGAAGGTTTAGGCGGGGTAATTTCAGGACCTCCTTCACTTTAAATACGTTGATGGCGAATATTTGGTGACGTCCAAGCCGGAACAACAACAGCTCGAGTCTGTTCTGGCCGACTAACTGAGTGCGCTGATCAACGGAGTCTAAAATTCCAGCCATATAAAAACACCTTAAATTTGATAGGCCTAACTAACACCAAGAGGACCTGCTGATAAATTCAGAGTGTTACCTATAAAGGATTCACCGGGTACCCCAAAATAAGTTGAAGATGTTAGCATAGTTATTTTTCAGCATCAGGGAATACCAACATCTCTAACTCTGCGCCCATATCAACAAAAATATGACCTCAGGCAACGCTCATCTTATCGACATTGCAGTCAACCTGACTGACAACGCCTTCGAGCATGACTACGAGCAGGTTCTCGAACGCGCCCGGGCAACGGGCGTCTCTCAGCTGATCATTCCCGGCTCCTCATTAGAGGAGAGTAGCAAGGCGATCGTCCTGTGCCAGAAACAACCTCAGCGCCTGTTCTCAACTGCCGGTGTTCATCCACATTACAGCAGCCAATTCCCCGCCGATGGCATAGAGCAACTACGACTATTATGCCGGCAGAGCTGCGTCAAGGCCGTGGGAGAAACCGGTCTTGATTTCAATCGTGACTTCTCACCTCGCCCAGACCAGATAAGGGTCTTTGAGCAACAGCTGATGCTGGCTGCCGAATTGCAATATCCCGTCCTTATGCATGAACGCGACGCTCATCAACCTTTTTATGACCTGATCCGCAAATATCGAGACCAGATACCCCGTGCCGTACTGCACTGTTTCACCGGAACCCGGGATCAGCTTTTCAGGCTGCTTGATCTGGATATACATATAGGTATCACCGGCTGGATCTGTGACGAACGTCGCGGCGCCCATCTGTTACCGCTATTAAAAGAGATCCCCTCAGATCGACTTATGCTCGAAACCGACGCCCCCTACCTGCTACCCCGCGACCTGAAACCCAAACCCAAATCCAGACGTAACGAACCCTGCTACCTACCCCATATCTGCCAGGTCGCCGCCAGCCATCTGGGCGTCAGCTGCGAGCAACTCGCACAATCAAGCAGCGCAACAGCCAAGGCGTTCTTCGACCTTTAATCTTTTAGCGACTTGGCAACCGAATCCGTAACGAAGCGGATGAGCTGTTGCGAATCAAAGGGCCAACAGAGCTCAAACCCTGATTTAGACTCCGCCAGAACAGGGATAAGAACCCCATATTGCTCAATAAGCCCATCGTCATCGGCGATATCAACCAACTCTATCGACACAACATTCAGATCAAGGGTCGTGGCGATCAGCTGCTCAGCCACCGTACACAGATGGCAACCCAACGTGCCATACAACACAAAACTCCGCATATTACTCCCCGCAAACAGCGTATATTAGCAAAAACATGAACGGCCGGTAGGTAGACTAAGGAAACAGGACTCCGTCATGACTCTGGTCTATAATGCGACACTTCCAGTGTCCGTTCTACGCTTCGCGAGACACTATCCACATACTGCAGGAAAAGAGAGTTAAGTATGGATAACAGCAATTCCTCGACTACCGAGAATTACTTTACCGCGATGAACGCTGAAACTCATAAACTCGTTGAGATGTTTGGTGGCAAGGTCGGTGAAGAGTATCTCAATAATCTTAACGGTGCCTGGTCGCAACTGCTAAGCCAACCGACTGATGCCAAGGGCTGGACAGACGCTATTGGCGAATACCAAAAGACATCTTTACAATTCTGGTCAACCATTCTCAGTGGCAATAGCGCCCTGAAAGCCGAAGCCACTCCGGCAGACCGTCGCTTTAAGGCCGATGAGTGGAGCGAAAGCCCCGTCTTTAACTACATCAAAGAATCTTACTTGATAGCATCACAACTATTGAACAAGACAGTCTCTCAGGCGAATCTGGATGATAAAAGCCAGAAAAAACTCGAATTCTATACTCAGCAATATATCGATGCGATGTCGCCAAGTAATTTCGCCGTTACTAATCCTGAGGTTATCCAGCAAGCTATCGAAACCAAGGGACAGAGCCTGATAGATGGCCTGCAAAATCTGCTCGGCGATATCGACAAAGGCAGCATCAGCATGACCGATGAATCCGCTTTTGTCCTGGGAGAAAACATCGCAACCACTCCGGGCGAAGTTGTCTTCGAAAACGAAGTCTTTCAGCTGATTCAATACAAGCCCGCTAACGATAAGATCGCAGAACGCCCGACCCTGATCATTCCTCCGACCATCAACAAGTTCTACATTATGGACTTGCAGCCGGAGAACTCCTTCGTTAAACACGTTGTCGACCAGGGACTGAATACCTTTATGATCTCCTGGGTTAACGCGACACCCGAGCAGAGCCATCTGGGCTGGGATGACTATGTCGAATCCGGCGTAATCAAGGCTCTGGAAGTGGTAAAAGAGATTTCGGGCAGCCCTAAGGTCAACGCTGTCGCCTGGTGCATCGGTGGAACCATTCTGTCCAGCAGCCTGGCCGTACTGACCGCTCGCAAAGATAGCACTGTATCCTCAGCCACCTTCCTGACTGCGCTCACCGACTTCGAAGAGCCCGGTGATATCGGCGTATTTGTAGATGAAAAGCAGGTCAACAAACTGATCGATAAAGTACAGAAGGAAGGGGTTCTCAATGGTAAGAATCTCTCGACTGCCTTCAACATGTTGCGCTCTAACGACCTGATCTGGTCCTACGTCGTCAACAACTACCTCAAAGGACAGTCACCGGTACCCTTTGACCTGCTCTACTGGAACAGCGATCCAACCAACCTGCCCGCTGATTTCTACAGCTTTTACATGAAGAACATGTATCTTGAAAACAATCTATCGAAGCCGGGCGCGCTGACCATCTGTGGTGAGCCGATCGATCTTTCCACCATTAAGACGCCCAGCTACTTCCTGTCCTGCGTCGATGACCATATCGCTCCCTGGAAGAGCACATTCAAGGGCACACAGCTGCTCAAGAACTGTGAATTTGTGCTCGGCGCCAGCGGCCATATCGCCGGCGTCATCAACCCTGCTTCCAAGAACCGTCGCCATTTCTGGACTAACGGTGAGCTGGGCAATACCCCAGAGCAGTGGCATGAAACGGCTGAGCGCCAGGAAGGAAGCTGGTGGACTCACTGGTCTGCATGGCTCGATAAGCGCAGCGGCAAACAGATAGAGGCACCCGCAACACTGGGTTCTGACACCTACCAGCCGATTGAAGCTGCACCCGGTCGTTACGTGTGCAAACGCAGCAGCTAAGCCGAAGGCTACATCGCCTCTGATACCAGAGGCGTAGCTTTATCCAGCGCATAAAAAAGGGACTCTTTGAGCCCCTTTTTTGGTTCTATGACCCTGCCAGCCCTGTCAGCCCTGTCAGCCCTGTCAGTCTTGTCGGACTACTTTCTACCCACAAAACGCCGACCCGCATGGGAGTGTTTTTTGTAGGTTAGGCTTCAGCCTGACGATGACAGCATTACTCTCACCAGCTTTAACCGTGCTTATCAAGCAACTGCGACAGCTTATCGGTGATACGCACCTCTTTCTCCTGCTTCTGCTCCTGCTGCAGCCGTTGCTTGTCTTTCTGTATCCGTAGCTTTTCCTCCTTAACCTGCTGCTGGCGCTGCTCGCGCATCTTCTTTAACATCGCCTTAGCGTGCTCAGCTTCCTCTTCGGACACCTTGCCGGCAGGTTCACCCTTGAGATCCACACGGTCAGCATCAGCCACCAGACTCTTATAGTACTGAGGCGCACGTACATAAGAGGCCAAAGCCCGCTTTATTTTACCGGGTGGAATCTTTTCCTCTGCTAACAGATCTTCCTGGATCCCTATTTTCAGAGGCTTTACCGCATCACGATTAAACGTGCTGGGATAAAATTCAGTAATGAGTGCCACCGCAGCTTGATTTGCAGCGCGGTTCTTATTCTTTGCAGGCTTAGCGGAGGGAGTCTGAGTCATAAAAGCTTCGTTTTGGATTAATTGAAGTAACAAAGGTGGCGTCAATCGACTCAACCAGCACCTTTTCGGATCAGATAATAATAGCAATCAGCGTGCTCACGCTTGGCGATCAATTCATGTCCGAGGAATGCACAAAATTTAGGGATATCGCGCTCCGTAGAAGGGTCTGTAGCGACCACCTCAAGCAGATCACCGACCGCGATATCTCGTACTTTATTGTGGAGCATCATCACCGGCTCGGGACAATACAACCCGACTGCATCCATAAAATGATCTGCTTTTGTCTCAGACATAGTGTCACCTTGAAAAACCACCACCATTGTCGCAAATGCTGATGACAGGAAAAAGCCGATATCGCTCTTTTTTAACGATCCTAAGAAAGAACTTACCCACTGAGGCCCCTGACTCTATACTGGGTGCAGAGAAAGGCGAAACAAAGGATAAGCAAATGATAAAAGTGATGATCGAACGTCTGGTAGACGAAGAGATAGCCGAACACTATCACCGACACGCTAACAACACCCTACAGGCGGCTATGGGCAGCGCTGGCTTTATCAGCGGCGAATCCCTCAAGGATCTAAATGACCCAAGCCATCGCATCATTTTTGCCAACTATCGCACTCTGGACCACTGACTCAAATGGTACCACAGCGCCGAGCGAAAGGAGATGCTGAGCACGATGTGGCCGATGCTAAACTACGATGAAAAGATAACCATTATGGAACACATCTAGGAGACGGCCCCTAAGCCCTGCGCAGGTATCCGGTAACCTCTTCCCGATCATGGTACAACTGCTTCAGATCCAGCTGGTATGCGATTCCAGCCTCTCCCAGCTGCTCACGAATCAGATCCTGGCACTCACAAACGGCTTGGTAACGCTTTTTCATCGGCAATTTAAGATTAAATATAATCCTGTCACTCCAGCCCTGCTGCAACCAATGCGCCATATGCCTGGCAATTTTCGAAGGCTGATCTGCCATATCGCAAACCAACCACTGCACTGAGCGCTGAGGCTGAAAGCGAAACCCGTCCTCGCACACGTGCGTAACCAAGCCGCTATCCATCAGGGATTCAGCCATAGGGCCATTATCGACAGCAACAACCTGCAAATGACGCTTTACCAGCTGCCAAGTCCAACCTCCGGGCGCTGCGCCCAGATCCACAGATCTCATACCCGGCACCAGCAACCGCTCACGCTGATCAGCCGTTAAAAAATGCAGAAATGCCTCATCTAGCTTCAGGGTTGAGCGGCTCGGTGCCGCTGCTGGGAATTTTAACCGCGGGATCCCCATCGGGTCCAGGGCGTGATTTCCAGGATAGCTCACGCCAAGGTAAACGCGCTCAGAATCGAGAAAAAACAGATGCAGCCGAGGAAGTTTGGCGGTGCGCTTGGGGCTGAGAATACCGGCCTGCCGCAGCTTCTGCGCGCACGGGGAGGTAAACTTACGGCAGAACCCCGCAAGCTCCTTGGCCTCGTTGGTGTCTGCGGTTTCGATCATCAGCTCACCGCACTGAGGAAAGAGACGCAGCTGCGCAATCAACGGCGTGATGCGATCAGCCACAGGCAGGTTATCCATCAACCCCGGACCTGCGAACCATTGACGCACAAAGATCAGCCGCGAAAAAACCAGCAGCCGCTGCAGCAGCGATGCACCCTCGGCAGCATGACAGACATAGACGACATAGCCGTCGCCCCTGCTTGTTTTAGAAAAACCGGGGACACCAGCCTGAGTAGCCAGATCATTAATTTCAGCCGCACACTCCGGTTCAAAACCGGGGCGACAATATAGGATAAGATGATTCATAGGGGCAGCATTATAACCGGCACAGCGCTAAGCGCACGGTCATTTAGACGACTTCAGGATTATATTTTCAATTCCCTAGGGCCTTCACAGCCGTCAACGCTGCAACGCCCCTAACAGGCGTTATTAATATCAATTAATTATTTTTATTATAAAATGAAGTTCGCGTAGCTTTATCACAGCTTTTATGTCATTTTGATCCACTAACAATTACGCTATCGGACGGCGGCCATTTTTCGATAGGAACTGCCATGCCTAGGATATCTAGTACCGCATCTAATAAAAATATCAGCAAAAACATCCAATGTAGCGAATTTGGGCACTTTCCTCTGTGCCAACCGATTGATATCGGTGGACGTGAACTGAGTATTGCCGACGAATTTATTGAACGCCGCCAGCCTATCAAAGCCGGCGATTACCTGTATCGAGAAGATGAACAGTTTACGGCTATTTTTGCCGTTACCTCTGGCGCTCTTAAGCTAGTTAATAACGATCCTAAATCTCAAGAACTGGTGGTAGGCTTTGTCCTGGCAGGGGAGACCCTTGGCCAGACCGCCATCTATCCTCAGCGGTACCCCTGCAGTGCAATCGCCTTAGAAGACAGCTATGTCTGCGAACTGCCGATGGACAGCATTGTTAACCTCAGTGCCCAGACGCCTGCCCTGCAGCAGAACCTTCAGCATATGCTCAACAAAGAAAACTTTGACCTGTATCGTCAATTTGCAATGCTGATGGCACGCAAAAACGCAGAACAGCGGCTCGCCGCATTCCTGCTCAACCTATCGATGCGCCTGGATGAACGCGGCTTCACCAGTAAACAGTTTCAGCTACCGATGTCGCGTGACGATATCGCCAACTTCCTGGGACTTCGCAAAGAGACGCTGAGCCGTTTGTTTACCAAGCTACACCAGTCTGGCGGCATCGCCGTTCGAGGCAAACATATTCGAATTCTCGATATTGAGCTTCTCCGCGAAGCCTCCGGCCTGCCTCTCAACGCCTAACCCTAACGCCAACCTCTAATCAGCCCCCGTTTTTGGGGCTGTTTTTTTGCAGGATGCATGCTCGATGTTAATGGATACACTGCCCTATTTCAGCGCCTTTCTCGTCGGCCTACTGGGGGGTGTTCATTGCCTGGGGATGTGCGGCGGTATTATAAGCACCCTCAATCTGGGGCTGGATCCACAACAACGTAAGAACCCCCTCACACTCCTGAGCTATCAACTGGCCTATAACTGCGGTCGCATGTTCAGCTATACCCTGGCTGGCGCGTTGATGGGAGGGCTGGGGTTGCTTCTGGTTCAGTGGCTGCCTGTTCAGGCCGCACAGCGGGTTCTGTTAATAGCCGCCGGATTATTTATGCTGCTGCTGGGGCTTTATTTGAGTGGCTGGTGGTTGCTATTAAACCGAGTCGAGCGGCTCGGCCGGCATCTGTGGACACGAATCGAGCCCCTTGGCAGGCGATTACTGCCGGTGCGCAGCAGATCCCAGGCATTGACTCTGGGCATTCTCTGGGGCTGGCTGCCCTGCGGCCTGGTCTACAGCATGCTGATCAACGCGACCGCTGCCGGCGGTATCGTCGAGGGCGGCCTACTGATGCTGTCCTTTGCCCTGGGAACGCTACCGAATTTACTGCTGATGGGGATGCTAACCGGAGCCGCCGCCCACCTACTGCAAGCCAGGGGGATCAAACAGCTGTCGGGATCAATTATTATCGGATTTGGTCTCTGGACGCTTTACCGCGCCCTATTCGGACTCGCCTAAGCATCAGGAGCCGTCAGGCGCCGGCTTAGTCTCATCCAGATACAGCGCAGCACTCTCCAGAATACGCGCATCCGGATTTGGAAACCGCTGGTAGACTGCATCACTTAACGCCCCCTGCGAAGCCTGATACATGGCATCTGATTCCATCACAATCAGCACCAGCACCGAAACCAGTGTCGGCAGCAGACCTACACCACCGATAAACGCCAGCACCGCCACCTTCTTCATCCCCAGATAGCTGTAGCCGATCCAGCCCAATGACGTAATCACTACCAACAACAAGATTATCCCCATAAAGACCTGAGAGCGTCGCGCGACGATCTGCCAGTGGCACATCACATACCAGCTGTCTCCGTCACGTTCGCGACGCGCCCGCAGCATTGTGTAGCTCAGGATAAGGAATGATATAACCGGCACCAGCGCCATGGGCTGCCAAAAAGAACCAAAAATACCTAAAGAACCGATAAACCACAGAATATGATTGCCTACCAGATTGGTTAAGAACAGTTCATGGGGCACCTTCGCCCTAGCCATCTCTTGAGGGCTGACTTCAAATTGCATACTTATGTCTCCGTGTCGCATTAACTCAAGATACCGAGACGTCAAGTGTACTCGGTTGTTTCATATTCGGCATAGGTTGTTACAATCGTCTGCCGATTTCGATCGGTTCACGTCAATCGACAACCTCGGCACACGCTCAATCAAGCCGTTCTCTTCGCGCTCTCTGCCAGGACAGATTCATGAAGCACAAAACTCCCTTTATCATTCTAGCCATCGTTATCGTCATTCTTGCTGTGGCCATCTTTGCTCCGGGCGGTCGCAAAGCTGACGAGAACCCCAAACTACCCTGGCAGATCACGATACTCGAGGATGGTTCGACCCAAGTATTTGAACTCACCCTGGGGAAAAGCCCTCTCAGCCAGGCCGTTCAGATGCTGTCTGAATCACCGGTACTGAGCCTGTTCCGTTCGCCCAGCGGCGAATATAGCATCGAAGCCTATTTTCAGCGCGTCGCCCTTAGCGGCCTGCGTGCCGACTTTGTCCTGACCTTGGAGATCGACCAGGCGGTCGCAGCAGACGTATTCTCACGCGGGCTGCGCATCAGCCAGCTCGGCAGCGGCAGCAAGAAGGTCAATCTTTCCGAAACCGATGTCAACCTGGCCATGTCCAGCGCCATTCGACATATCGCCTACCTCCCCGCTACCGACTTAGAACCCGCGCTGATCGAACGTTATTTCGGCAAACCGCAACGGATCATCGATGTCCCTGAGGCCGGAGCGCATTGGCTATACCCCGATAGGGGCCTGGATATCAACGTCAACGAGGATGCCGATGAGGTGTTTCAGTACGTCCAACCTAAGCACTTTAACCAGCTACTCGAGCCGCTTCTAAAAAGCGTTCCTGCGGCCGAAAAATAAGGCTCAGCGCTCAGTCCGGGAAGCCGTTTCAGCGCCGGAACCGGCATCAGACGGCTCAGGTGCCTGCTTAGCTGACGGTTTCTCCGACAGCAGCGGCACCTCATCCTCGAGATCATCATCCATCAGGATCCGGGACCCCTCGCCCTCCATATCATCAAACTGACCACTCTTGGCAGCCCAGAAAAACACGGCCACACCGGCTAGCCCCATCAAAATCATGCCGGGGATAAGACCATAGATCACTTCCATATCACGATTCCAATTTGCAATTGGTTAAACACTGCGTCAAATAAACCCTGCACGCCACCAAGTCACTAAGAGCGACGAAACAGCGTAGCAATCCGGGCTGAATTACCGATCACCAACAACGAGCTTAGCGGCATGGTTATCGCCGCCACCAGAGGCGTGACCAGCCCCAGCATCGCCAACGGCACCATAATACTGTTATAGCCAATCGACAGGGCGATATTCTGCCGCACCGTACGCAGGGTGCGTTGCGACAGGAGCGCCGCCTGATCAATCAGCTTCAGATCATTCCCCAACAGCACTATATCGGCACTGGCAATCGAAACATCGGTGCCGGATCCCAGGGCGATCCCTACAGCCGCACGCACCAGCGCCGGCGCGTCGTTAATGCCATCACCGACCATCACCACCTCATGACCCTGCTGCTGCAACTCGGCGATTGTCAGGTCCTTATCTTCGGGCAAGACTTCTGCAATGACCTCCATACCACCCAGCTGATCGGCGACAGCCTCTGCCGTCTGACGCCGATCTCCACTGAGCAGCGTCAGCCGTGCACCCTGTTTTCTGAGACTCTGAATCAGGCCATAAGCGCCGGGTCGAAGACTGTCTTCGAGGGCGATCAACGCCACCTCCTCACCCGCTATCGCTACCCGTACCGAACTGACTGCCCTGGCATCGAGTTCTGCGGCACGCAGCTCCAACTCTGGACTGCGCCGAACAGCGTTCAGATCCAGCCATTTGGGACTGCCGATACAGACCCTCTGGCCTGCACTCAAGCCCCTGACCCCCTGTCCGGGCCGACTCTCGAAGTGATCCGCCGCAACGGCCTGATATCGGACCTGCTGCTGCTCGGCACAGCGAACGATCGAGGCGGCTATGGGGTGCTCCGATAACGCCTGAACCGAGGCGACCTGCCCTAACAGGGTCGCCAACGGCGCCGAGAGTGGTTCCGAACCCTCGCTGAAGCTCCAGCGCTCCGCGGCCGTGATTAGCGCGGTCAACTGCATCCTGCCTTCGGTCAGGGTCCCTGTCTTGTCGAAGACAAAATGACGTATCCCCGACAGGCGCTCCAACACCTCGCCATTTTTAACCAGAATACCCTGGCGTGCCCCCACCCCGGATGCCACCGCAATGGACATCGGTGTCGCCATGCCGAACGCACAGGGACAAGTGATGATCAGCACCGAAGTCGCTATCAGCAGCGCCTGCTCGACACCGGCGCTGAACCACCAGAAGAAACTGATCAACGCCAAAGATAGCGTAACCGTCACAAACCAGGGGACAATACGATCGGCCAGACGCTGAATCGGTGCACGGCTCGACTGCGCCTCCTCGACCAGATGGATAATTCGACCCAGGGCGCTGTCCTGTAGCAACCCCGTGACTTCGACGACCAGGCTGCCGCTGCCATTGAGCGTACCGGTATTGACCAGGGCACCGGTCACCTTCAGCATCGGAGCCGATTCTCCGCTCAACATCGCCTCATCGACCTGACTGCTACCCTCCAGCACACGACCGTCGACGGGCAAGCGCTCACCTGGCTTGACCAACACTCGGTCACCGATAGTGATAGCCCGGATCGCCACCAGCTCAGAGCTCTCACCCTGATCGGTATCAAGCAGGCGGGTCGCGACTCTTGGCTGCATATCCAGTAACCGCTGAGTTGACGCCAACGCCTTACGTTTGGAGATCGCCTCAAGATAGCGCCCCACCAGTATCACGAACAGAAAGTTGACCACCGTATCGAAATAGACTTCGCCGGTTTGCGAGCCGCTGAAGGTAACGTAACTTGAGTAGAGGTAGGTTATCGAGGCACCGATAGCGATCGGCAGATCCATGCCCGGACGCAGGGTCTTCAGGCTATACCAGGCACCCTTAAAAAACGGATAGCCTGAATACATCAGCGCCGGTGTGGCGATCAGAAACCCGACCCAGTGAAACAGGCCTCTAAACTCGCCCTGGTCCGCGCCGGTGTAGAGCGCAATCGAGATCCACATCAGGTTCATCATCGCAAAGGCCGCAAACCCCATACGGTAGAGCAGATGCCGGTGCATACGCTTATGACTGTCTTCGGCACAATTGGGGTCGAAAGGTATCGCCTTATAACCCAGCACGCCCAGATGGGTGATCAGCGCAGAGAGAGTTAACTGCTCAGGATCCCACCTGACCCTGAGTTTACGACCGGACAGATTGACCCGGGATTCAACGACACCCGGCAATCGCTTGAGGCTATTTTCGATCAGCCAGACACAGGCGGCACAATGGATCCCCTCTACCAGCAACTGGACTTCAGACAAAGACTCGGCCTGGGTTACAAACTCTTGCTGCACCTCCTCCAGGTCATACATCGCCAGCGCTTCAGCGAGTTCAGGCGGTGGCGCCAGACACTCCCCGTCCTGGATTCGCTGGTAGAACCCTCCCAGACCTGCCAGATGGATCGTCTCGGCTACCGAACGACAGCCATGACAACAAAAAAGCTGCAGCCGTGCGTCAATAGGTGCCTGCACCACCTCATGATCAGGCAGCGGCAGCTGGCAGTGGTAGCACCTGGGGTCGTTGGCGATTCCGAGCCCATCGGCGACCCCAGGCGTTTGCAGGCTGGATGCTTCACTCATTGGACTTTATTCGGATTTTTTAGCAACGTTGACACGCAATGCCTGGTTATATTCAGAGCCATCCTTAGCAACAACCATCAGCAGATCCCAGAGCCCTGGCCTTGTGAAGCTTACCTCTGCCTGATAGACCCCTACCTGCAACTCCAACAGGGGAACATCAAAATCATCGTCGACATTGGCAGGCCGATACGCATACAGGGTCACGCTATCGGGAACCAACAGGCTGCCAGAACGATCACTCAGATGAAACCGAATCGGCCCGGCCTGATTCAGGACCGGCGGGGCAACCAGTTCGATACGCATATTCCAGCCGGGGTCTTCGGCGCGGCGCTTAAGCATGTGCTTCTCATAATCCTGTCCGCGCTCATAATAATCATCGACCACCAGGCCCGGATTACTACTTAACGCCAGATAGATAAAGATGCCATTAGCGATAAAAAAAAGTAGCAGCAGGCCGCCCCAGACCAGAATAACAGGACTACCCCAAAGAGAAGATTTAGACATACGATTCACTCTAACCAGAAATATTCAAAATAAACCAACAGGCCCGCCTCAGCGAGACGGCCCCATAAATACACTCTTACGTACCTCGCTAAACTGCTCTCCGGATGCCGAAGTAGTGATCCTAAAGGTAATAGGCAGTGAGGCTGCGGTTAAACGTTCAGCAGGCACCCGCACGAATACCGTATGGGCTGTCACATTGCCATGAGGGGCATTAAAACCCTCTTCAGCACCGACTAGAATCGCACCCTCAGGCCCCTTAGCCGTGACCCTGACCAGCACATCCTCCGTCATCTTATTGAGAACTTTCAGGGTATATTTATTCTGGATGGCGCCGTTACTCTGGAGCACAAACAGCGGTTGACGCTCATGAATGACGTTCAACTCTACCGCATCGAGGGTACTTAATCCGTACACGATGCCACCCAGCGCCGCCAGCAAAATAGCGGAATAAACCCACACCCGGGGGCGCTTAGCGATGGGAGTACTGACCCCCTGCTCTAAGCCGTCTAGGGAGTCATAACGGATCAACCCCTTGGGGCGTCCTATCTTCTCCATGACCGAATCACAGGCATCGATACACAGGGCGCAGGTAATACAGCCCTCCTGCTGCCCCTGACGAATATCGATCCCCGTGGGGCAAACGGCAACACACTGATTGCAGTCGATGCAATCGCCGCTGGTACGTTCAGCCTCGACCTGGTTCTTTTTAAGCCGCCCACGGGGTTCACCGCGGTGAAAATCATAGGTCGGGAGCACAGTACTGTTGTCGATCATCACCCCCTGAATTCGGGCATAGGGACATAACCACAGGCAGGTTTGCTCTCGCATAAAACCGGCCAGTATATAGGTACCCACAACAAACATGCTAATACTTAGCGTCGCCGCAAAGCCGAGCTCGAAGCGCCACAGCCCTCCCAACAAAGCGAAGATATCGATAAACCATGCGACAAAACTGATACCGGTGACAAAAGCAATAACCAGCCACAGAGCGTGTTTAATCACCTTATTTTTAATCTTACTGAAACCCCAGGGGGCCGTTTCGAGTTTGCGCCGTTTCTGAGGACTTCCTTCTAATTTCTCTTCTATCCAGGTGTAGAGATCGGTCCAGACCGTCTGAAAGCAGAAGAAGCCACACCAGACCCTACCCGCAACAGCGGTCACCACGGCCAACAAAATAGCAAAAAACAGCAGCAACAGTGCCAGCATCCAGAAATCCTGCGGCAGGATCGTGACACCAAAGAGATGAAACTGGCGGTTGGGAATATCGAAAAGCACCGCCTGCTGGTCGTCCCAGCGAACAAAGGGACCCAGGAAAAACAGCAGCCAAAAACTATTAGCCCACCACTTCAGGGTGCGCCACTTTCCCGGCATCCGCTTGGCATGAATCGTATCTTCACCAGTATTGATCTCCCAGTGACCCGCGTCGGCGTAGAGATCATCGACTAGGGTCATTGGAATCTGGTTATTCTGATCGTTCACCTGCAAACCTCCTGTCTATAAAGAACCCAGAACCTGTCGATATGAGCCATCTGGACTTCAATAAATATCAGAACTATCTAATAAAGTGTCGTATGCCCGCCATTGTAGCAATACACGGCTTTGATAACAGTGGGGGTAAATAATTTTGGAAACAAAAAAAGGGCCTGAGGCCCTTTTTATTATGGAACCTCAGCGCTTAATTGTTGCTAGGGGTTTCATTGATCAGCTTTACGGCCTTGATACACAGATAGACAACTATCCCTGTCGAGGCAGCCACGCAAAATATAGCGCCTACTACTACAGCATCGATACCCATAATCTTCACTCCATCCTTGAGTTCTGAGCACAGCGTCTGTACTCAGAGTTTAGGTTACTGACCACCGCCCAACTTATAGACGTAGATAGCCAGTTTCTTAATATCGTTCTCTTCGAGACGCTTGCCGAACGCGGGCATCTGCGCGATACGCGTAAGAGGATCCAGGGGGTAGTTCACACCATGAGTAATGGTCTGCACCGCAGAAGCCAGCTTATCGTCTTCATTAAAACGCCAGATCGCATCCGTCAGGTTGGCAGAACCCATGGCCTGCACACCCTTAGCATCGGCACCGTGACAAGCAAAACAGTATTTATCCTGGAACAGCTGCGTACCAGCCTCCGTAGGATTACCCTGACTCAGATTAACGGCATGCTGTGCCAGGGTCGCGATCTCATCCCCGGAAAGCGTGCCGGCATGAGCTGTCATCATCCCGTTACGACCATTAATGAGAGTCTGCTGAATCGTCTCTATGCTTCCACCATAGAGCCAATTATCATCAGCAAGCACCGGAAAGCCTGGGCCGCCCTGACCGCCCGCACCATGACAAGCCGCGCAGTTATCACCGAACAGCACCCTGGCCGAGGCCACTGCATAGCCACTTAAGCCGTCGTCTGCCAACACGTCAGCCAAGGCCATCGCCTCGATCTTGGCTTCAAAGGGCGCACGCAGCTTATTAAGCTTGGCTTGATCTTCCTGGTATTCACCTATCTGGGTCCAGCCAAGAATCCCTTTAGTACTGCCCTCGGCTAACGGAATAAACGGATAGAGGATTCCGTATCCCACGAACCAGGCGATCGAAGCCCAGAAACCGATCATCCACCAACGCGGGATCGGATTTGCCATCTCCCGAATATTATCATCCCAGATGTGCCCGGTATTATTCTCACCCGGGAATGGATTTTTTTCATCCGCCATTTTTATCTCCGCTATCAAGTGGCTCACCGTCATCAAGGAGGTACTTTCTTGCTTCAAGCTTCTCCTTGTTCTTAGGACGATAGGCATAGACGTAAGCTATTACCATAAGGACGAAGATGACCAGGGTCAGAATCATTCCGACCCAGTCATGCGGTGTCATCGCCGCCCAATCAGTACTGAAATACTCTTTCAGGCTATTCACGATAAACCTTATTGTCATCCAGGGTAGCCATGGTGCCCAGCACCTGAAGGAATGCGACCACCGCATCCTCTTCGGTCTTACCCTTTACTATCGACGGCGCTTCCGCTATATCCGCATCGGTATAAGGGACCCCTACCGTACGCATGCCAACCATATGGCTGGCGACCTCTTCACCATCCAGTATCGCATGCTGCAGCCAGGGATAATTAGGCATTACAGACTCGGGGACTACCGAGCGCGGCGCACGTAAATGGATACGGTGCCACTCATCAGAGTACTTGCTGCCTACGCGCGCCAGGTCAGGCCCGGTACGCTTTGATCCCCACTGGAACGGATGATCGTACATCGATTCCGATGCCAGAGAGTAGTGTCCATAACGCTCCTTTTCGTCACGGAACGGACGGATCATCTGCGAGTGGCACAGATAGCAGCCTTCGCGAATGTAAACATCACGACCCGCGAGCTCCAGACTCGTATAGGGACGAATACCATCTCCGGCTTTCCAGTCGCCCAGAGCCGTACCCGCCTCTCGCTGCCAGAGAATCTCGGGTGCGGTACTCTTGTGCTCCCAGGTCTTATCTATGGTAAACAGAGGCACGATCTCGACAATCCCGCCGATTGAAACAACAATCGCGACACCGAGTATCAGCGCCCAGATGTTGGTCTCCATTTTTTCCTGGAGGCCTTTAGGTTTTTGCTTTTCAGCCATTATCTCATTCTCCCTTAAGCGATAGCTAAGTCGGCAGTACGCGCCTGCGCAACTTTGCCTTCAGTGACAGATTGACGAACTGTCATCAGCACGTTAAAGAGCATAATGATCGCGCCAGTCAGGAAGATAGCCCCGCCGATCGCACGCATGGCGTAATACGGATGCATCGCCTCAACCGACTCGGCGAAGGTATACACCAGAGTGCCGTATTCGTCATAGGCACGCCACATCAGACCTTGCATGATGCCCGATACCCACATCGCCACTATATAAACCACCGTTCCAATAGTGAACAGCCAGAAGTGGATGTTAATCAACTTCGTAGACCACATTTCAGTATGGAAACAACGCGTTATCATATGGTACAGCGCACCGGCACCTACCATGGCAACCCAGCCCAGGGCACCCGAGTGTACGTGGCCTATGGTCCAGTCGGTGTAATGAGACAGGGCGTTGACAGTCTTGATCGACATGACCGGCCCTTCGAAGGTGGACATCGCATAGAACGCCAATGACATGATCAAAAAGCGCAGCGTGTAGTCGGTACGCAACTTATCCCAGGCGCCTGAGAGGGTCATCATCCCGTTAATAGCCCCACCCCAAGATGGGATGATCATTGCCAGAGAGACCCCTGCACCCACAGAACCGGTCCAGTCAGGCAATGCAGTGTATTGCAGATGGTGAGCACCCAGCCAGACATAGCCAAAGCTCAGCGCCCAGAAGTGAATAACCGACAGGCGATAAGAGTAAACAGGACGGTTAGCCTGCTTAGGAACGAAGTAATACATGATCCCCAAGAAGCCTGCTGTCAGATAGAAACCCACAGCGTTGTGGCCCCACCACCACTGAATCATGGCATCCTGCACGCCGGAGAAGATCGAGTAGGACTTAAACATCCCCACTGGAATCGCCAGACTGTTAACCACATGCAGATAGGTGATCATGATCATCATCGACAGAAAGAACCAGTTCGACACATAGATGTGGGAACTCTTTCGAATTTTGATAGTCATAATGAAGTTGAATGTATAGGTAATCCAAACGATCGCAATGGCTATATCGATCGGCCATTCCAGTTCGGCGTACTCCTTGCCCTGGGTAAGCCCCATTGGCAGCGTAATAACCGCACTGAGAATGATCAGATTCCAGCCCCAGAAGGTGAACCAGGCCAACTTTTCACTCCACAGACGTACACCGCAGGTGCGCTGTACCGAGTAGAAAGCCGCAGCCATAAGTACACAACCGCCGAAAGCGAAGATCACTGCGTTGGTATGTAGTGGACGTAAACGTCCAAAAGTTATTTGTGGAATATCAAAATTTAATACCGGCCAAGCCAATTCCGAGGCGATATATACCCCGATGGATGCGCCTACCACTAGGTAGACAACAGACATAACGGCGAACCAGCGTACGACCCCCAGGTCATACTTCTGCTCTGCTCTGGCGTCCATGAACCCCCCCTTCTTGGGTTAGACTAAAATGTGTGGTGCAAATGTTTGGTGCAAAATGTTGTGGTGCAAAAAAACCAGACAAAGACTCTGGTTTTTGCGGCAGCCATAAGAGCGCTTTTCCTGACAATTGTCAACATAATTACGCGCCTTCGATTAAACAAAACGAACTCCAACTAGCATTCAACTAGTTGAGTTAGCTCTATTTTATATTCACAGCCGGACATTTAACTACTGGTAACATTGATCTATGTCAATGACTACTTAGCCACGCTGTGTCGCAACAATCCTGACTAAAAAAGTACAGTATAACCTCCGCCACGACCCCGAAAGCCAACCACTGATGCCCGGGTCAACCCACTTAATACACTCCTGGCTATTGGTCTATCACTGTTGCTGTAACCTGATACTTAGTGTGGTTTAATTAGCACCTACGGCCAAGGCGGCTGATTTATGTAACTATCGGGGTGCAAATACAGTGGTACAAGATACTCAGATCATATGGGACAGAGAGCTTATCCAACGCTATGACCTCTCTGGCCCCCGCTACACCTCTTACCCCACCGCGATACAGTTCGATCCTGCCTTGAGCCCGGCTCAGCTGGTCGAGACTGGGCAACAGACCACAGATACCAGCGCACCTCTGTCTCTGTATTTCCATATTCCGTTCTGCACCCATGTCTGTTATTTCTGCGCCTGCAACAAAGTCATCACCCGCAACAAGAAGCGCGCCGAGCCCTATCTTGCAGAGCTGTACAAAGAGATCGCAACGGTCGCCGACTGGTATTCGAATGAGCGCATTGTTAATCAGCTGCACTGGGGCGGAGGCACGCCCTCTTTTATCAGTGACGATGAGATGCGCCAGCTGATGGCTCAAACCCGCAAGCACTTCAGGCTCCGCGACGATGACCTGGGCGACTACTCGATCGAGATAGACCCTCGCGAGGCCGACGCCCAGCGCATGAAGGTAATCCGCGAGCTGGGCTTTAATCGCATCAGCCTGGGCATTCAGGATATCGAGATCAAAGTTCAGGAGGCGGTCAACCGAGTTCAGCCCATCGAACTGTCCGAGGTGATCATCGACAGTGCCCGGGAGCTCGGATTTAAATCGATTAACGTCGATCTGATCTACGGCCTGCCACACCAGACCATCGACAGCTTCTCCCGTACCCTCGACAGGATCATCGAGCTCAGCCCCGACCGCTTATCGATCTTCAACTATGCCCATATGCCCGACCGCTTTCGCTCACAGGCGCATATCAAGGATGAAGACCTGCCTTCACCGGCTGATAAACTGGTTATTCTTGAAAACACGATCAATCAGCTGATCGAGGCCGGCTATCAATATATCGGCATGGACCACTTTGCCAAGCCCGATGATGAACTAGCGATCGCACAACGCGAAGGCCAGCTGCACCGCAATTTTCAGGGCTACAGTACCCACAGCGACTGCGACTTGGTCGCCATGGGGGTTTCTGCGATCAGCCAGATTGGCGAGGTGTTTTATCAGAATGAACATGATCTTAAGCGCTATCAGACGGTTGTCGCGGATACGGCTCAGGCGATCAAACGAGGCGTTATCCTGACCCTGGACGACCGGATTCGGCGTCGCGTTATCACCCAGCTGATCTGCCACTTCATGCTCGATCCCGCACAGATAGAGGCAGAGTTCGATATCAGTTTTGATCTGTATTTCGCAGCTGAACAGCCGCTACTGCAGCAGTTCACTCAGGATGGTTTGATCCGCTACGATCACCGCCATATCGAAGTCACACCCGCTGGTCGATTATTGATTCGCAGAATCTGCATGACCTTCGATGCGTATATGCCCAAGCAGCAGGCGGGACGAACCTTCTCGCGTATTATTTAACCCGTATAGGGCACCCGATTACTCCTGCGCTCGCCTGATCCTTGCGCCTACAGGATACTGCTCAAGACTCGTCCGTACTCCCCAGTACGGCGTTTGATCGGCAGAATTGCTGTGAAACCAGTTAGCTGCGTGACCAGCACGGTATGGGGGCGCTATCCGGGCTAACAGCATCCTGAAAAAAAACAGGTCCATCCCTAAGATGGCCCTCATATTGGCTTCAACCCTGCCGATATATAAGCCATAATGCCCCGATAAATCATTGAATTGAAGTCTCCCGTCTCTGCCAGGAAGTATCTATGACCGTAAAGTCCCACTCGGTCTATAAAGCCCGCTCAGCCAATGAGTTCAAGTGTAATGACTGTGGCCTGCTGTCTTTATGCCTGCCTTACGCCCTTAAACCCAATGAAGCCGAGCAGTTAGAGAAGCTCATCGAAAAAAGCCCACCGCTAAAAAAAGGCAGCTACCTCTTTCACCAGGGCGAACCTTTCACGTCCATTTTCGCAGTCCGCGCCGGCACCATTAAAACGTACATGATCACCAATCAGGGTGAAGAACAGATCAGCGGCTTTTATTTTCCCGGCGACCTGATCGCTCTTAACGCGATCGACATCAATCACTACCCCATTTCGGCCAAAGTACTGGAAACAACGACTGTCTGCGAAATCCCTTACGAACTACTCGATCGTCTGTCTAATCAGATTCCTGAGCTGCGTCGGCAACTGATCCGCTCCATGGGTAAGGAGATCAGAGAAGAGCTACAGATGATGATGCTGCTGAGTAAAAAAACAGCTGAAGAGCGCGTAGCCACCTTTCTACTGCAACTCTCGGATCGCTTTAAGCGCCGGGGTTACTCAGCATCGGTGTTCCGCCTGTCCATGTCCCGTAACGAGATAGGCAACTACCTCGGCTTGGCGGTGGAAACCGTTAGCCGCATCTTCAGCCGCTTCCAAAAGCAACACCTGATCGGCGTAGAGGGCAAAGAGATCGAAGTGTTAAGCCTCGACGATCTACGCCAGGTTTCCGGCGAGATCCGCACCTGCGACCACAACGCCGGCTGAACATCCGCTATACAGCTTCCTGCACACTCTGCCTATACATACTGCCTACAACTCTCTACCTGTAACATAGCCCTGCTAAGGAATAACCATGTCATACGATGAACTCCATATCCGCTCTGTCATTCGCGCCGTTCCCGACTGGCCGGAGCCAGGCATCGTGTTTCGTGATATCGCACCGCTATTTCTGGATCCCAAAGCATTGCATATGGTTGTTGATGCGTTTACGCAGCGCTATATCGACACCGATATCACCCATATCGCAGCACTCGATGCTCGGGGTTTCCTGCTTGGATCCGTGCTCGCCTATACGCTAAACAAACCTCTCATTTTGATTCGAAAGAAGGGGAAATTACCCGGTGACACTCTGTGTCAGGATTACCAGCTGGAGTACGGCACAGCCTGTGTTGAGATTCAGAAACAGGCCTGTACCGCAGGAGACAGGGTACTGCTGATCGACGACCTCATCGCCACCGGCGGCAGCCTGCTTGCCGCCAGCACGCTGATCAAACGACTCGGCGCCGAGATTTATGAGGCCGCAGCAATCGTCGACCTCCCCTTCCTTCAGGGATCGACCCGCTTACATGGGGCGGAGATACCCGTGCACTGCCTGATCGCTTACTAGGAGGCTGACCACAATACCCGCCGGCGTAACCACGGCCGACGGGTACATCAGCGCTCAGATATTAAAACCAAGTTCGAGGGTATAGGCCCAGGCCACCTCATCGAAGGTATTATCGGCATCACGGCCCTGGTCGAAAAACCACTAATACTCGATCCGGCCCAGTACATAGGTTTTGGCCAACACGTAATACTTGATCCCGCCTTCGAGTCCCGCGAAGGCATCGTCTTCGACACCATCACCGTAGATGAAACCCAGGCTGCCGCCCACGAAGGGTTTCGCCTGGTGGGCTCCGAACTGATAGTCGTAGTAGGCGCGAGTGGAGCCATTCCAGAAGTCTTTGTTGATGTCCGCTCCTTCGATGTCAGCGTAGTTGAGACTCTGCCTGACACCCCATACCGAGTTATCCTGCAGATACCAACCGACCTTAGCCACGGCTCCGAAGTTGCTCGTGTCAAAATTATGCTCGCTGCTGCCGGATCCTGATAGGGAGAACTCACGGTCAACCGCAGCAGGGCCGAAGAAGTTTTGCTGGGCGCTCGCAGCCATGGGCAGGGCGCCGAGAACACATAATGAGAGAATCGCTAGCTTGCTCATGTCTAATCCTTTAGTGAGAAGTTTCGTCAATAGAACAGCCAACAGGCGCGCTCTTTGCGTGTTACAGATCCGTTACTAAGCCCAAAAAATATCCGTAGGAGAGGGGCTTTCTTTTGTGGATCAGGCTTTAGCCTGACGATGTTTTTTGCAGATTAGCCGTCAAACGCTCCTGTATGAACGGCACTAACTACGTCCCTGTAGCGCGGGCTTCAGCCTGACGATGACAGCGCTTTGCTAGAATCATTGGACTACTTTACTACCCACAAAGGGCCTTGTCGGTGATCGGTAATTTATTGCCGAGAGGATGTCACTAGCCAGCTAAGGGCTGAATTCGTATACTGTGCCGCCTTCGTCACCCTGTTGTCAGGATATTTTATATATGTGGTTCAAGAACCTGGTTTTCTATCGCTTCACCCGTCCCTTTGATCTTGATGCCGAGACCCTGGCTGCACAGCTTGAACAACACCGCTTCGGCCCCTGCCGTGCCCAAGAGCTGAGCAGTTACGGCTGGACCTCGCCGATGGCAAAACTCAGCGACCAGCCTGTTCATTCCGGCAACGGCTCACTGCTGATCTGCGCCCAGAAAGAGGACAAACTCCTTCCCGCCTCGGTCATCCGCGACTTTTTAAATGAGCGCGTCGAACTGATCGAGACGGAACAGCAGCGCAAGGTACGCAAAAAAGAGAAGGATGAACTCAAGGACGAGATCATCATCGATCTGCTTCCCAAGGCGTTCAGCCGATACCAGCAGACCCATGCCTATATCGACCCCAAACTCGGCCTGCTGGTGATCGATGCCAGCAGCGCCAAGCGCGCCGAAGAGCTCTGTGCCTACCTGCGCCAGACCCTGGGTTCGCTGCCGGTGAGCATCCCCGCCCTGCATCAGGCCCCGACCTCGATCATGACCCGCTGGTTGCTCGAAGAAGAGTCGATGCCGGTCGGTTTCGAGCTGGGCGATGAGTCTGAGCTTAAAGATCCCAGCGAAAATGGCGCGACCCTGCGTTGCAAGCAGCAGGACCTGCTGGGCGACGAAATGCGCCCCCATCTGGATGCCGGAAAAATGGCGGTCAAGCTGGCGCTAAGCTGGCGTGATAGCTGTAAGATGATCCTCGGAGAGGACCTGATCCTGCGCCGGCTAAAATTCTCCGAGACGCTGCTCGATCAAGCCGCCGATGCCGGAGCCGAGGATGCGGCCGCCGCCTTCGATGCCGATTTCTTCCTGATGACGGAGACCCTGGCCAAGCTGATTCCCGAAGTGCTGGAAGCGCTGGGCGGGGAAAACCAGGACGCCTACCAGTCCGCAATAACATCCAGCTAAGCAGCGGGCAGGCCACCGGAGTGGAGATGGCGGCATTACACCCCGATGTTGCCGCCCCTCTCCACTTAACCGACATTATTCCGCGCGGCTTTAGCGCCTAACCAATAATTAGCGAATGCGATGTACTCAGTAAAAGAACTCTTCTACAGCCTTCAAGGCGAAGGCGCGCACGCAGGACGTGCCGCCGTATTCTGTCGTTTTAGCGGCTGCAACCTTTGGTCCGGGCGCGAGCAGGATCGCGCCCAGGCCGTCTGCAACTTCTGTGACACCGACTTTGTCGGCACCGACGGTGAACTAGGCGCCAAGTATCTCAATGCCGAACTCTTAGCCGCCGCCGTACGCAAACTCTGGGACAGCCAGTGTAACGACAGCGAAGGCGCCATACCCTATGTCATCTGTACCGGCGGAGAACCTCTGCTACAGCTCGACAGCGAACTGATCACCGCCTTCAAGACCCAGGGCTTCGAAGTCGCCGTAGAGACCAACGGCACCCTGCCGGCGCCGGCAGGGCTGGACTGGATCTGCGTCAGCCCTAAAAGTAACGCAAAACTCCAGCTCCTCAGTGGCAACGAACTCAAGTTGGTACACCCGCAATCCGGCATCGATCCGGCCCGGTTTAGCGCGCTGAAGTTTGATCATTTCTTCCTTCAACCCCTCGACGGCCCTACTGCAAGCCAGAGCCTGGCGGCCTGTCTTGACCATTGCCGCCAGCACCCCCGGTGGCGACTCAGCCTGCAGACCCACAAGCTGGTCAACATCCCCTAAAACGTAAGCACTAGTGACACGAGAGCGCCCATGTTGAAACTCGAATACTATGTGCCGTACAGCCACCTCGACATCACCCAGCAGGCGCTCTTTGCCGCTGGCGCAGGCCAGATCGGTGACTATGCAGAATGTTGCTGGGTTACCGAGGGTCTTGGACAGTTCAGACCACTAGCAGGCGCAACGCCGTTTATAGGCCAGCAGGGTAGCGTTCAGAAAGAGCCGGAGATGAAGGTGGAGCTGGTATTCAGCCGTGCGTTAAAGCAGGCCGTTGTGACTGCCCTGAAGCAGAGCCACCCCTACGAAACGCCTGCGTATCAACTGATCAGCGTTGAAACCTGAGCCGATCCATCCCGGCACCCCTGCCTGGCACTCGCACTGACATAAGCACGCGTAATCAACGGCCAACACTGGGCTAAACTTTATCACTCACCCGCGTATCAAGGATGGCGTTAACTCATGCCAGGATCTGGAAAAACGATCTCGTTAGTCCTGGGCAGTGGCGGCGCTCGCGGCCTGGTTCATATCGGGATTATCAATTACCTGCAAGAAAGCAACTACCGTATCGAGTCCATCGTAGGCTGTTCGATGGGCGCCCTGGTCGGGGGTGTCTATGCATTAGGCAAGCTGGATGAATTTACGGACTGGGTTAAGGCGATCTCTACGATAGAGATGCTTCGATTGCTGGATTTCTCCTTGGGTCAGGGAGGACTGGTTAAGGGTGACAGGATCATCAATACCCTGGCCGCACTGACAGGCCACAGCCTGATAGAAGACCTGCCCATCTCCTTTACCGCCGTCGCGGCGGATATCACCAATGAAAAAGAGATATGGATCAGTAAAGGACCCATCTTTGACGCTATCCGGGCATCCATCTCCCTGCCGCTGCTGTTTGCTCCCTTTATCCGCAATGGCGTGCAGCTACTCGATGGCGGTATTCTTAACCCGGTACCGATCGCCCCGACGTTCAGGGATCATACCGACCTGACCATTGCCGTAAACCTTTCCGGCCCTCCCGATACCGCACTGGGAATCAAAAAGAGAGCCCTTATCACCGATACGGTGCCACAATCGGCCATGTCGAAGAAGATCGATCGGCTGGTTAATTCAATAACCCCTAGCCCAACAGAAAAAAAGACCCTGGGCATGTACGCTATCGCCTACCAGGCTATCGATGCCATGCAAGGAACCATCGCCCGCCAAAAGCTCGCGGCCTACCCCCCTGATCTGCTGCTGGAAGTACCGCGAAACCTCTGCGGCACCCTGGAATTTGATCGCGCCGAAGAGCTGATCGAATTTGGCTATGCGCTGGCTAAGAAACAGCTGAATGGACTGGAAAACGGTCATTGAAGGCGGGCCGATGACCCACATGCATCATTTTTAATACGTGTTTTGTATCAAATATAATGCCTGATTACTCCTAATCATCAGCCATCGAGTCATTGAAAAACCTGGTGTAGAGCGCCTGCACTTCCAACAGTGGAGACTACTGGAAGTACCAAAATATACCGCGAGGTGGCTTGAAACCCACCGCGCTACCTTTGATGATCGTAACGAGCTGTTGTTAACATGCCGTAAACAAACTCCAGCTTTGCCAAAGGCATGAGGACACGATAGATCGTCGCTACGTTTCAAGAGATGTTCGGTGCCGATATCTCCCCCAGCCTTATTTCCAAGATCACCAGTGTGGTGATTGAACAGCTCGTGGAGTGGCAATCCCGACCCTTGGATAGCGTGTATCCCATAGTTTATCTGGACTGTTTGGTCGTCAAGATTCGTCAGGATAAACAGGTCATTAACAAGGCGATCTAGGCGTCAATATGGATCACAGTTATCACTTCTTATGAAAAAATTTACTAGGGTCTCACGTGATGCTTTTCTTTGCGACAATCAGGTCAACTCTTGTATTTTCAGTCCGTTACCAATAAATAAACTCGCTATTCGAGTACATTAGGGTGAGTTGAAATCGAGTTCTTTTTTGTAAACTTCTACTATTGTCTGGCAATTCCAGACGTATCCAAAATGGCTGGCCTGCACACAGTTGCTGATCAGGCTCGGCTTGAACAATGCGAAGCAATCGCCTTTCCCTCGCACCGAGGAATAAGCGATTCCGTCTAGCCCGTCTTTTTTACACTGTAATCCTAGAGATTGACCTTGGCTGTAGTCGGTAGGATGGTATAGAGCTGTTCCCAAATACGGGACCGCCCGGACATCCTTCAGCTCTGCCGAGAATTTAGCGACCAGACAGCGCATGTCGATCTCTTGAGCCGGCTCTTTGGTATAGCTCATGAACGTTGCTCGGTGATACCTGGTTTCTTCAATAGCGTCTTTGAGATCAGCTGCGCCGTAGAAAATTCCATACTCGCCATTGCTGAAGCGGCTTCCATCAGGATTGACGTGCGTGAACGCGGCCATGACGTAGCCAGACCCCGCTATCCCAAAAATCCTTTCGCCTTTCGGCACAAGATTCAGATCACCGATCTGCTCTTGCAGGCGCGGGTTAGTCATGGCTTGAACTGCAAAAAGTTCCTCGAAATCTTCACCATCGGCCACGTCATCAAATAGGGCGATAGGCGGGAACTTGCTCGGGATTAGCCGGTAACACGTTTGATCATTAAAGCTCGCCGTTTCTGCCATTAAGACCAGCCTCCCCGCTCGCTATTTAGGCGCGACATTACATCGTAAAGATCCACGACTCGACCTTGGCTCATGACGTCCATTGCGCTACGGCCGTCGTAAAATGGGTGATTGTTTGGCTTGCGAACCCATCCGTAAACGGACTCTGGAGCCGAAAATAAAATTCGAAGTGCTGCGTGGATGTTCAACAGGTATGAAAGCCGCTCCATAGTGTCCCGAACCACTTTCGCATTGGATGGATCTTTCTGGTATTTGAAAAAGGTTGAGTTGGCTTCTATACCAAGCAGAGCTTTTTTCTCAGCAGTCGTGCACTCCCATTTATCGAGAATATTAAAAACCGCCTTGAGAGCAGTGTGCCCCTGCTTTTCGGTAAATGTCGCCGGTTTAATCGCGTTATTAACAGGCATAATTATTACTCCATATATGTTACTGTAATTGATTATACTCTACTTATGGAGAATGTAAATCTGCTAATTCCAACTAAAGCAGCCTAAAGCTCGGTAGTTGTCAAAGTAGTTGTCGTGATCAACTGTAATGCACTCCGAAATTCGAGGTCATTTTTCTCGGGATTCAGGTGTACTTTTTCTGGCAGCGACCAGTCTCGCGTCTTGCCACTCCAGCGCTCGGGGTGACGTGCTTTTGCAGCCTCATACGTTATCGAGCGCTTTACCGCGATCTGTTTGGCCTTGCCATTATGTCGCTGTGATGTCGTCATAAATTTAATCCCACTGTGGCGGTGCCGCACGTTATACCAGTGCACAAACTCTAAGACCCAAGCGCGTACGTTCTCCAATACCACAAAGCCCTTGTAGGGGTAACCAGGGCGATATTTACAG
>JBLIEQ010000017.1:0-84483 GCA_047633175.1 Motiliproteus sp.
GCGCGGGTGTGACGCTGATCCGGCTGGAATCCCTGCCGGATGCCGGTCAGTTATTGGATATGAGCAGTGGCAGCGCGGTCGTCATCAGCAGCGCCGATGTTGCCTCCGGGAAAACCTATGAGGTGTCTGATCTGAGTTATCAGTTGGGGGCCGCGCCCGCGAGTCTGTTGCTGGGGAGTTACAATACCCAGAATTTGGGATTGAGTAATTGGGGCTATTATGCCGGCAGTAGGGAGCGGTCCCAGACCCTGGATAACGGCCAGGAGATCTCGGTGACTAGCGACAGCGGCCCTTTACACCAATGGAACCACGAGAACAGTGGTGTCGGCTACGGTATTGGTGACAACGATGGGACTGGGATCGAAGTGGGTGAGTTACTCACTGTCGATTTCAACGCTACCAATATGATCAATGATGTGGGTGTGACCTCTGCCAAGCTCGGTGTTGATGGTATGGGCGCCTTTTATACTGTAGGTAGGGGGGGTTATATCTATATAGAAGCGACCTATTCCGATGGCACGACCGAGAGCAAATATCTACAAAAAGAGCCCGGTGTTACAGGCGAAAACGCGCAGTTTCGCGTTTTTACTGTCGGTGACGGGGCCTCATATGATTTCGATACTGGCGGTCAGTATATTACCGAACTAGCGTTCGGCGCCAAGGGAGGTGGAGCTTGGGAGCTGCGCTATGTAGAGGCGCATTTTGAAGACGAGGGCACCAGCTCCAGCTTTACCTATACACCGATTGACTCCGATGGCTTAGAGGGCAACACGGCTACCGTCTCTCTCCTCGAGAACAGCGCTGGCAACGATATCTTGGCGGGAGACTCGGGTGCCGACACCCTGATAGGGGGCGCCGGTGACGACACTCTGACGGGTGGCCAGGGCAATGATATTTTGACAGGCGGCGCCGATAGCGACCTGTTTGTCTGGGAAGCGGGCGATGCCCAGGGGACGGCGGTTGTGGATACGATCGATTTTGATGCGCAGCTCGACCAGCTGGACCTGAGCGATCTGCTGCAGGGCGAATCCGTCAGCACTATCGAGCAGTACCTGAGCTTTGCCGAAAACGGCGGACGGGTCGAACTCTCTGTCGATACCGACGGCGCTGGTAGCAGCGGTGATGCACAGACGATCATCTTAGATAGCTATTCATCCCTGAACGACCTGCAAACCGATCTGGGTGCCTCTGGCAGCAGTGATGCGGAGCTGATTAGTCGAATGTTAAGCCAATCCCAACTGATCATCGATAACTAAGGAACTCCCTTGTTCTATAAAACCGAGTATCAGGGAGCGGAACCTTGCCTGCACTAAACCTAAATAAAGAGCCGGTCCAGCCGCAGTGGCACCCGGATGCCAGCACGGATCGGCCCTTCGATCCGTTGCTGGCCTCGCTCTCATTGCTGTGTTCATACTATGGCAACCCCTGCTCCGATTCAGCGCTGTCCTCGGGGCTGCCTCTGGAAGATCAGCGGCTGACGGTAAGCCTGCTGCCGAGAGCGGCCGAGCGGGGTGGGCTGGGCGCCCGGTTGGTCAAGCAATCACTCGAGGATATCTCCCCGACGCTGCTGCCTGCGATCCTGCTGCTGCGTGATCAGCGTGCCTGCGTGTTGCTGGAACTGGACGGGGAGCGCGCCCGGTTGCTGATACCCGAAACGGGTAGCGGCGAAGAGTGGGTCTCGCTGGATATCCTGGCCGAAGATTATATCGGCCAACTGTTCTACCTGAAGAAGAAACATCGCTTCGATGCCCGTACCCCCAAATTGCTCGAAACCCATGACGGCCACTGGTTCTGGGGCGCATTAAAGCGCAATAGTCCGATTTATCGCGACGTTGCGGTCGCCTCCCTGCTGATCAACCTGTTCGCCGTGACCTCGCCGCTGTTTGTGATGAACGTCTATGACCGGGTCGTCCCCAATCTGGCCTTCGACACCCTGTGGGTGCTGGCGTTTGGGGTGATCGTGATCTTTAGTTTTGATTTCTTTTTGCGCCAGCTAAGGGCCCGGTTTGTCGATATCGCCGGTAAAAAAGTCGATTTGGAACTGTCCTCAGCCATTTTTAGCCGAGTGCTTAATATCAAGCTGGAGGCGCGTCCAGCATCGGTGGGTGCCTTTGCTAATCAGCTGCAGGCGTTTGAACTGGTCCGCGAATTCATCACCTCGGCGACCCTCAGCAGCCTGATCGACCTGCCGTTTGCGCTGATATTCTTGCTGGTGATCTGGCTGGTGGCCGGACCCCTGGTGCTGGTACCGATCGTGGCCATGCTCGTGATGGCGGGCTACGCCTTATATGTACAGCGGCCGCTGGCGCGCAGTATCGAAGCCGCCTCCCGGCACAGCGCCGAGAAACACGGCACCCTGGTCGAAATTCTGGCGGGCCTGGACACGGTGCGCAGCTGTGATGCACAGGGCCAGATGCAGGAACTCTGGGAACGCAAAGTCAGCGAGATCGGGCGGCTAGAGATGGAAACCCGGCGGCTCTCAAACTCCGTCGCCAACCTGTCCAGTTATCTGCAGCAGCTGGTAACGGTCGCCCTGGTGGTCTTTGGGGTCTATCTGGTGGCCGATGGCACCCTGAGCCTGGGCGGGATCATCGCGGCGGTGATGCTCGGCGGCCGGGCGGTGGCACCGATGGCCCAGTTATCGCTGCTAGCCACCCGCTATAACCAGTTCAAGACGTCGTTAGCGCTAATCGACGGCATCATGAATATGCCGGAAGAGCAGGATATCGAACAGAAGCCGCTGAATATCGGCAGGCTCTCCGGGCAGATCGCCTTTGAGAATGTCAGCTTCTCCTACCCCGAGCAGAACGAGTCCGCCCTGACAAACCTCAACTTCAATATCTCTCCGGGTGAGAAGGTCGCGGTGATCGGTCGCGTGGGGGCCGGTAAAAGCACCCTGGGACAGTTGATCCTAAACCTGTACCAGCCTCAGAGTGGTGCGGTACACCTGGACGGCATTAATGTCTGTCAGCTGCATCCTGCCGACCTGCGCCGCCAGATCGGCTCGGTCTTTCAGGATAGCCAGCTGTTTTTCGGTTCGATACGGGACAATATTTTGTTTGGCGCGCCTTACAGCAGCGATGAAGCGTTGCGCAAAGCGGCGCACTTTGGTGGTGTCTTAGCGTTTACCGATAACCATGAGCTGGGACTGGAGCGTCCCATCGGTGAGAGTGGTCGGTATCTCTCGGGGGGTCAGAGGCAGGCGATACTCTTAGCACGGACGATGTTGCTGGACCCGCCCTTGCTGCTGTTGGATGAACCCACCAGCAACCTGGACAGCCGTACCGAGCAGCAATTCGTACAGCGGCTCAAACAACTGGACAAGGAGCGTACCCTGATCGTGGTCACCCATAGAACCCCCATCCTGGACGCCATCGATCGTTTGATCGTTATGGATAACGGCCGGATCGTGGCTGACGGTCCTAAACGTGAGGTGCTGGCCCGGATGCAGACTGAGCGGACGGAGGGCGCCGCGCCATGAGGTTCCTGCCGAAGATATTCCGAAAGAAAGATCCGCATGATCTTGACGATTTTATCGACCGTGCCGATGCGGCCATCTTGCTGCAACCTGCACAAAGATCGCGGTTGCTGCTGTGGACGCTGGTCGCTTTAATCGCGTTTTTATTGACCTGGTCGGCATTCGCAGAGCTGGACGAGGTGACCCGGGGCGTCGGTAAAGTCATCCCCTCCATGCAGCTGCAGGTTATTCAGAATCTCGAAGGTGGCATCCTGGAAGAGCTGTTTGTCCATGAAGGCGATATCGTGGAGCGCGATCAGCCGCTGCTGCGTATCGATGAAACGCGCTTTCGCTCGGACCTGCAGGAGCTGCAGCAGGCGCTGTTTTATTCGTTGGCGACCGTCGCGCGCTTAAATGCCGAATTGGGCAGCGTTAAGATCGGCATCGAGGAGCTCACGACGGCTAACTGGCGTGAACAGCTCAGCCTGACAACCGTAGCCATCCAGTTTGGTGACCGCCTTGATACCAGCCATCCAGAGATCCGCGAACAGGCACAAGCGCAGTATTCAGAACGGCTGAGGAACCTGGCTAACCAGGTCCATATTCTGGAAAGCGAGATCGAACAGACTATCCAGGATCGACGTGAGCTTGAATCTAAGACCGGGCATCTAGAAACCAGTTACCGCCTGGGTCAGGAGGAACTCAGCCTGACAGAGCCGCTTGCCGAGGAAGGTGTGGTACCCCGTATCGAGCTGATCAAGCTTGAGCGAGAGGTAAACGGCCAGCTGTCAGAGCTGTCCAGTGCGCGGCTGATGCTACCCAAGATAGACTCTGAGATCATGTCGGCTATCTATAAGCGCCGCGATGTGGCGTTACAGTTTCGTGCCGAAACGCAGGAGAAACTTGCCGAAGTACAGTTTCAGTTAGCCCAGCAGCTAGAGACCCGCGTCGGGCTCGAGGACAAGGTGGATCGAACCCTGGTGTTATCACCTGTCGCCGGAACGGTTAAACGTATCATCGTCAATACCCAGGGGGGGGTTATTCAACCCGGGATGAATGTGATGGAGATCGTTCCCAGTGAAGATCGCCTGCTGGTCGAAGCGCGGGTGTCACCTAAGGATATAGCGTTCCTTCGGCCCGGGCTGGATACGACGGTACGCTTCACCGCGTATGACTTTGCTATCTACGGCGGCATGAAGGGCACGTTGGAACATATCAGCGCAGATACCATCAAGAATGATGAGGGCGAAGAGTTCTACCGGGTGCGCATCTGGACCGCGCGCACGGCGGAGGGGACGGGTATTCAGTCCTTGCCGATTATCCCCGGCATGACGGCAACCGTCGATATTATTACCGGACAGAAAACGGTTCTAGATTACCTGATCAAGCCCATCTTGAGGGCGAAGCAACGCGCACTAACCGAACGCTAACGTATACGCCATAAAGTAAGGAAACAGTATGTATCATCGCAATAAATTAATTAGCACTCTCGCGCTCGGCCTGATGGGCAGTGCCCTGGTACACGCCGCGACCCTGCCGGAAGCCGTACTCAGTGGTCTGGTAGAAAATCCAGAGTTGGGTGTCGTCTTAAACCAGCTGCGGGCACAGGAATCGGCGTTGAGCATTGCCAAGGGTGGTTATCTGCCCACGTTGAATCTCAATGCCGGCTATGGTCGGGAAAACACCGATAGCCCCGGTACCCGGACACTCTATGACGATCATGACAAGGGGCTCACGCGTGGCGAACTCTCGGTTACACTCAGTCAGCTGATTTTTGATGGTTTTCGAACCTCAGAAGATATTAGCCGCAGCCGTGCAGAGCGTGATGCCAATCGTTTTGAAGTGAACGCCACGGCATCGGATCTGGCGCTAGAGATTACCGAGGTGTACCTTGGGGTCCTCAATGCCGAGCGCACGCTTTCATTAGCCGAGGAGAACCTGAGCTCGCATCGGGAGATTCACGATAAGATCCAGAAGCGTACCGATCAGGGTGTCGGTTCCGCATCGGAGTTGTCTCAGATCGACGGACGCCTGGCGCGCGCCGCAAGCAACAAGGTCGCGGCCGAAAATAATCTCTACGATGCGCGTGCCACCTACCTGAGGCGGGTAGGAGATGCGCCAGACGCGCTGACCTACGCCGACGTCACTGCTGACGTTACAGCCGACCTGCTGCCACAGACGCAGGCCGAAGCCGAAGCATACGCCCTGGCTAACCATCCTCGCCTGCTTGCGGCACAGCAAGATCTGGAGGCCGCCAAGAGTCAGATCTCTCAAGCTGAGAGTAACTACTATCCTGAGGTCTATCTTGAATTGCGTTCCGGCTGGACCGATAATGTGGATGGCGTCGAGGGGCATAACAATGATAACGCCGCGATGGTCCGTTTTGATTACAATCTGTTTAATGGAGGCCGGGACCGTCACAAGGTTAGCCAAGCTGCTGGGCAGCGCGGTGAAGCCGCTGATATTTTACGCAGTGCCTCACGGCAGGTGACTGAAGGGCTGGCTTTGTCATGGAACGCTTACCAATCACTGGAACGCCAGGAGCGTTTTTTACAGCAACATGTGGATGCCAGCCGCGCTACGATGATCGCCTATCGTAAGCAGTTTGAACTAGGACAACGTTCGTTGATGGACCTGTTGGATACTGAAAATGAACTCTTTGAGGCACGCCGGGACCGGCTTGTGGCCGAGCGGGATGGGAATATTGCCGAATATCGCGTCCTTAACGCCACCGGTACCCTGCTCTCCGCCTTTAAGGTTGAATTACCCGAGAGCTGATAACGCGTCTGGGGCGGTCACGCCTGTTCAGCCGCCTACGCGGCTGTTCGGGCCGGGCCCGAGTCGGATCCCTGCCTCCCCCTTGCTCGCAGCGCCCACACGTTGCGGCTGAGCAAGATTACCCCGATAACCCGTAACGCCGCTAAGGTGTCAGCCGTCAGGCTGGTGCTCTGTGCCGGCCTGCTGCTGTTTCCGGTGCTCGCGATCGGTTTTTATCAATCGCAGTGGCCCGAAACCCTGCAACGGGTTGTCGCGGTCTATGGCGAGCGCGCCGGCCTGCGTATGCAAGCCTGGCGGGATATGGTGCAGCAAGGTCCTGAATCCAGCGAGGGTGAAACACTCGCTAAGGTGAACCGGTTTTTTAACCAGTTGGCCTGGATTGAGGATCCCGTGCTTTGGGGGGAAGCGGATTATTGGGCGACCCCGCTGGAGTTTCTGGGTGCCAATGGCGGTGATTGTGAGGATTTTAGTATCGCCAAGTACCTGACCCTTATCGAGCTGGGTATTGACGAGCAAAAATTGCGCATCTCTTATGTCAAATCGATCCGCTATAACCAGGCTCATATGGTTGTGACCTATTACGCGACGCCCTCTTCGATGCCGCTGGTGTTAGATAATATCGATGGTGAAATCAAGCCGGCCGACCAGCGTCCTGATCTTATCCCTGTCTACAGCTTTAATGGTAAAAGCCTTTGGCTCAATCGAGAGCGTGATCGAGGGGTGCTGGCCGGCCCTGCTGACAGGCTTAGCCTCTGGAATGATCTGCGTTCTCGCTACCGAGTACAGAAGCTTCGCCATCCGCTTATTAATCTTGAATAGGGCAGCCTTATGTCTCTCTATAGAAAGCTAACGATAGTGACCTCCCTGGCCTTCACCTTATTGGTCGTACTGATGTTCGCGATTCAATTTACCCACACCCGTGATTACCTGATCAAGCAACAAGCCAACCATGTTGCTAATACCCTAAACGCCTTGGGATTACAGCTTATGCCGTATTTGCAGAGCGATGATCTTGCCTCCGCACAAACCACCATCAATGCCTTATTTGACGGTGGCCGTTACCAGTCGATTAAGTATGTTCGACAGCGCGATCAGACAGTGCTGGAGCGGGAGGTAACTGACTTAGTCGAGGGGGTTCCAGGCTGGTTTGTCGGCTTGGAACTCTTTCCCGATATGAGCGGCTCTCGAACCCTGACCGATGGCTGGATGCAGCTAGGTAAGCTCAGGATAGCGCCAGATGTAAGCGGGGCTTACCAACATCTATGGATGCTAAGCGTCAATATTTTCTCAGGACTACTGGTTATGGCGCTGGTGGTGTTAAGCGTACTCTTGCTGGCCATGCAAAAGTTGTTTCTGCCCTTACGGGATCTGGAGCAGGGTGCAAACGAGATAGGAGAGCAGCATTTTAACCAATTGCTACCCAATCCAGGTATCCCCGAGCTAAGGGGGCTGGTACGCGCCTTTAACGCCATGGCTCAAAAACTCAAGGGCGTCTTTGAGCGCCAGGCCGCAGAGACGGAACGCTTGCGTGTCGCCGCGTGCCTTGATCCTCTGACGGGCTTAGCGAACCGTAACGCCTTTCTCGCTGAGCTGGAGCATCGCTTTGAAGAGGCCGTGGAGGGCGGGTTGATCGTCCTTGCGATCAACCATCTAAACAGTATTAACGATACTCAGGGTTATCAGCGGCGCAATGCTGTTTTACGACTGATCGCCGATCAGTTGCGAGAGGCAGAGCGCCACCTTGCGGGCGCCCTGGTTGCCCGTTTGGGAGAGCATGAGTTCGCATTAATAGTGACGGGCTACAATGCGGATGAGTTTACTCTACTGCTGCGGGATCTTGACCGCTCCCTGGGGTCGGCCCTTGCTGGGTATCGTGTCGAGGACAGTCGTATGCATGCGCTGGGTGCCGCCTATACGGAGTGTGGCCATGTCGGGCAGCTTCTGGCACGCGCCGATGCGGCGCTGCAACGTGCGCGGAGGAACCCCGGATCCAGCTATCATCTGTCCGAACCTGAGGGGCTGGCACCGATCTGGGGGCGGATCCAGTGGCGAGATTTCGTCGTGAGATCCCTGGATAATAATCAGCTTAAATGCCAATTGCAGCCGGTGCTGGGTGTCGATGGCGAGGTCTGTGCTGTTGAGCTGCTCACCTATATTGAGGAGCAGCGCAGGGAGTACCGGGCAACACAGTATATGCCCTTTGTCGAGCAGTACACTCTGGGCCCCCGTTATGATCGGGCGGTGCTGGAGCTGCTGATCGGTCATGACCTGGCGTTTGAATTCCCGATCATGATCAATCTCTCAGAAAGCTCAGTGGGGAATCTGACGTTTGTCGATTGGCTGACCGAACGTCTCTCATCCTCGGCGGCACTGTGCCGCAGTATCGGCTTCGAAATTCCGGGCGCTGCTCTGATCAGCCAGCGTGATGGCGTCGAAATTCTGGTCAGAAATTTCCGCCGGTTGGGCGTTAATTATGGGTTTGATCGGCTCGGCCGTCACCTCAATCAGATCCGTAATCTGATTGAGCTGCAACCGAGCTACCTTAAAATTGATCGCAGTTCGCTGCTCAGAGAAACCAGTGAAGACCGGGATTTTCTTCGGGCACTGCGGCTGATTGCGGAGGATGCGGCTATTCAGATCATCGCTGTACGGGTAGAGGATTCAGCGCAAGTTGCAGAGCTTCTTGCACGAGGGATTCATCGCTATCAGGGGTATATAGCGCCACCGTTGGCCTGGTCGGCGGGTAGTCCTGCCGTATTTATACAGGAGTCGCTGAGAGATCGAAAACATGGCTTAGGTATACCGGTTTAAAGACCCGTCCTGTTAAATTGAATGCGCATTGCGCATTAGGCCAGCCTATTCTCTGTCAGCCTCCAGGAGGCTTGCTGGTGCGGTCAGCTACAAACACTGACCCTGAAGTCCGGTCATGTTAAACTCAACATCACAATGAAGGTGTTGAAATAATGACAGACTAAAGTGCAGTTTCCTATGCGTTCGATAGAGAATTTAGTGTTTTGTGGAAAGCCTCCTGAGGCCCTCGCCGTAAAGGCTGTACTCTTTTTTACAGCGGCACCAGGCAACCGTGCCCAGGCATCTGTAGCCTCAGGCGTCGTTCCCCCATTAATGGGGCGCTGCTCTCCCTACAGACACTGCCTCCAGGGCCCTTTGCGTACTCTGAATGTCGATTAGTCAGCTTTCGATCACCCATCTGCGCAATATTGGCTCGCTCAAACTGGAACTGTCGCCACAGATCAATCTGTTTCACGGCGCTAATGGCAGCGGCAAGACCTCGGTTCTCGAAGCGGTTCACCTGCTGAGCCTGGGTCGCTCCTTCCGTACCAGCAAACACAAGCTCTATATCCAGCATGAGCAGCCCGATACTCTGCTCTTCGGCCGTGTCCTGGCCGGTTACCAGGGGGAGCTGCCGATCGGCTTTCAGCGGCAGCGGGATGGGGTGCTGAAGATCCGCATTAGCGGCGAGTCGATCGATTCGCTCGCGACCCTGGCAGAGCTGCTCCCTATACAGCTGATCAACTCCGATACTTTCCTGTTACTGGAAGGCAGTCCGTCGGTTCGCCGCCAATTTATAGACTGGGGTGGCTTCCATCTGGAACCACGGTTCCTGGCGGCCTGGAAAGCGGTCAGAAGGGCGTTGCAGCAGCGCAATAGTCTGCTTAAACATGGTAGAATGCAGGCTTCGGTTCGAGCGACCTGGGACCACGAGTTTATCGAACGAGCGTTGGAACTTGATAGCTACCGTCAGGCCTATCTGGATCTGTTAATTCCCTGTTTTGAGCAGTTGCTGCGGCAGCTGCTGGAACTCGATGATCTGAGCCTGCATTATCAGTGCGGCTGGGATAAGAAACGCGGCCTCGACCAGGTGCTTGAACAGGGTCTGGAGCGGGATCGCACCCTCGGGTTTACCCAGCAGGGACCGCAACGCGCAGACCTGAAGGTCAAACTGCGCGGCATGCTGGCGGCGGATATTTTATCCCGCGGCCAGCAGAAACTGGTGGTCAGTGCCCTGAAGGTAGCTCAGGGCTACCTGTTGCAGCAACTGACAGAACGCAGCTGTATCTACCTGATTGATGATCTACCTGCCGAACTTGATCGGCAACACCGGCAGCGCTTATGCCGGCTACTCGAACAGCTCAAGAGCCAGATTCTGGTCACCAGTACCGATAAGGATGCTTTTGAGGGCTGTTGGAGTACTGATGTTGAGGTGCGTGACTTTACGCTCAGTGAAGGCGCTCTTGCGCACGAAGATAGCATTGACCCTATAAGATTATAACGGGAGTTAGGCATGAACGACGGGACAGCAAACGTTTACGATTCGTCCAGTATCAAGGTATTGAAGGGTCTGGATGCAGTACGTAAGCGTCCGGGGATGTATATCGGCGATACCGACGATGGTACCGGCTTGCACCATATGGTGTTTGAGTGCGTAGACAACTCGATCGATGAGGCGCTGGCCGGCCACTGCAGCAGTATCGAGGTGGTTATCCATCCTGATGAAACCATCAGCGTGTTTGACGATGGCCGGGGTATCCCGGTCGATATGCACGAAGAGGGCGTTTCTGCTGCCGAAGTGATCATGACCGTGCTCCATGCCGGCGGTAAGTTCGACGACAATACCTATAAGGTCTCCGGGGGTCTGCACGGTGTCGGAGTGTCGGTGGTTAACGCCCTGTCGACCGAGCTTAAGCTGACGATCCGCCGCAACAACAAAGTCCACGAGCAGATCTATCATCATGGCGTCCCGGCCGGTCCCATGTCCGTGGTCGGCGATACCCAGACCACCGGCACGCGGCTGCATTTCAAGCCCTCTCCCGAGACCTTCACCAATATCGCGTTCCAGTACGATATTCTGGCCAAGCGGCTGCGTGAGCTGTCGTTCCTGAACTCCGGGGTGCGCATCAACCTTAAAGATGAGCGCAGCGGTAAGGAAGATACCTTTATGTACGAAGGCGGCGTCAGCGCCTTTGTAACGTATCTCAATCATAACAAGGCCACCATCAACGAAGTGTTCCACTTTGTGGATACTAACGAAGAGGGGATCGTGGTCGAGGTAGCGTTGCAGTGGAACGATACCTACTCCGAAGGCGTGCACTGCTTTACCAATAACATCCCCCAGCGCGACGGTGGTACCCACCTGTCCGGTTTCCGTTCCGCGTTGACCCGCTCGCTCAATACTTATATCGATTCTGAGAGCGTGCAGAAAAAAGCCAAGGTAGCGACCTCCGGCGACGATGCCCGCGAAGGCCTGACCGCCATCATCTCGGTTAAAGTACCGGATCCCAAATTTTCATCCCAGACTAAGGACAAGCTGGTCTCCTCCGAGGTGAAGACCGCGGTCGAACAGGCGATGTACAAGCACCTGAGTGATTTCCTGCACGAGCATCCGGGTGAGGCCAAGGCGATCGTCGGCAAGATGATCGACGCCGCCCGTGCTCGTGAAGCGGCCCGTAAGGCTAGGGACATGACCCGCCGCAAGGGCGCTCTGGATATAGCAGGCCTCCCCGGAAAGCTTGCAGATTGCCAGGAGAAGGACCCTGCGCTGTCTGAAATCTACCTGGTGGAGGGTGATTCGGCTGGTGGCTCCGCCAAACAGGGACGCAACCGTAGGACTCAGGCGATCCTGCCGCTCAAGGGTAAGATCCTTAACGTCGAGAAGGCGCGTTTCGATAAGATGCTCTCGTCGGCGGAAGTCGGCACCCTGATTACCGCCCTGGGCTGTGGCATTGGTCGGGAGGAGTTCAATCCTGATAAGTTGCGCTACCACAGCATTATCATTATGACCGACGCGGACGTCGACGGCTCCCACATCCGCACCTTGCTGCTGACCTTCTTCTTCCGCCAGATGAACGTGCTGGTCGAGCGCGGCCATGTCTTTATTGCCCAGCCGCCGCTGTACAAGATCAAGAAGGGCAAGCAGGAGCAGTATCTTAAGGACGATGATGCCCTAGATAACTTTATGCTTCAGGCCGCACTCGAAGGTGCCGCCCTGCATGTGAGCCCCGAGGCGCCAGGCATCACCGGCGCGGGATTGGAGGCGCTGATCAACGAGTTCCGTCGAGTTCAAAAACTGATCTTACGGATGTCACGGCTCTACCCGGATGATGTTCTGGAGCGGATGGTTTACGCCCCGCGCTTGACCGAAGAGATGCTGCACGATCAGGACCAGGTGGCAACCTGGACTCGAGAGCTGGTCGCCAGCATCGAGGTTAACCGTAGCAAGTCCAACACCTTCGAATCAGCCGTGGCCGAGGATAATGAACGCCATCTCTATCTGCCCGAAGTCGTGATGACCTCGCATGGCATACCGCGCAATTACCGTTTCAGCCATGATTTTTTCCAGTCTGGCGAATACCAGGCTCTGGTGAGTCTGGGTGAGACCCTGACCGGGTTGCTGGAGGAGGGGGCCTTTATCAAGCGCGGTGAGCGCACGCTGCCAATAACCACCTTCGAACAGGGGCTGGACTGGCTGATGGTTCAGGCCAAGCGCGGCTACTATATCCAGCGCTACAAGGGGCTAGGCGAGATGAATCCAGAGCAGCTGTGGGAGACCACGATGGATCCAGAGTGCCGGCGGATGCTCAAGGTAACGATCGAGGATGCGATAGCCGCTGACCAGATGTTCACCACCCTGATGGGAGACGAGGTCGAGCCTCGCCGCAACTTCATCGAGACCAATGCTCTGAATGTCACCAATCTGGATATCTAGATCCTGTAGGGTCTCGCCCGCTGACGTCGATGTAGTGAGCGGCTGAGCATTCTGAGCACTTCCTCTAAAAAGGCCCTGACGCAAGTCCGGGCCTTTTTTGTTGGCTGGCGCTTGAACTACAAAAATGATCCTCTGTGGGAGTCTGCCTGCAGGCGATCTCTTGTAGGTCGGACTTTAGTCCGACAAATCTAGCATGGAGTGCCCATCGTCGGACTAAAGTCCGACCTACGAATCCGATCTGCGAATCCGACCTACGAGTCCGACCTACGAATCCGACCTACGAATCCGACCTACGAATCCGACCTACGAGTCCGACCTACGAATCCGACTTACGAGTCCGACCTACGAGTCTGACAAATATAGCTTCATAGTTGTTTCGGCTCTGTTTTTGCGCAGCCACCGCCTTGTCCGCACCAGCAGCAGGCATCACCAGACCCTTCGTCCGGCGCTGCTTGTCTCAAGTTACTGTTTTAGAGTGTCTTAGGTTGTTTATCTATTATTGGCATGCCTATTGCTTTCTTAATGTTAGCGCCGGCCAAACTGCCTGCATCCTAGCTAAGTGTTAATTATCTCTATAAGGAAATCGCTATGATCAACAATCGTGACCAGCTAACGGAACAACTGTTGTCCGCTAAAGTTTCCAAAGGGATCAGATGGAGCCAAGTCGCGACCGCCCTGGGCGTCTCAAAGGAGTGGACCACTGCCGCCTGCAACGGACAGATGAGACTGAATACCCAGCAGGCCAACATCGTAGGTAAACTCTTCGGGCTCTCTGATGACGCCGTCGCCGGGTTACAGGTCGCCCCCTACTAAGAGTCTCCCCGCACTTATCTCCACCTTCTCCACCCTCTACACGCCATACCGCTGTTTTCTCAGCCAGGGGCCTCACTATGGTAAAGTGAGGCCTCTTTGAACTCTTGAGTATTTTCCATGGTTGTCTCCTCGACACTGCCTGTTGCAGTGATAGGTGCAGGACCCGCCGGGCTTATGGCGGCAGAGATAATCAGTGCCGCCGGTCATCGGGTCCAGTTGTTCGATGCGATGGGCACTATAGGGCGCAAGTTCCTGTTAGCGGGTCGAAGCGGTCTTAATATTACCCACCAGGAACCACTGTCGGCTCTGCTGCAACGCTATGCCGAAGCGGCCGACCGTCTGGCACCGGCTGTCACCGATTTTGATCCCGAGGCGATCAGGGACTGGGTAAAGGGGCTGGGTTTCGATACCTTTGTCGGTGTGGCGGGGCGGGTCTTTCCCGAAGATCGCAAGGCGGCGCCCCTGCTCAGGGCCTGGCGTAAGCGTCTCGAACTCCAGGGTGTCAGTATCCACACCCGGCATCGCTGGCAAGGCTGGAATGCTGCCGGCCTGCTGAGTTTCAGTACCGAACAGGGAGAGCTGCAGCTGGCAGCCTCGGGTGTCGTTTTGGCACTAGGCGGTGGCAGTTGGCCGCGCATGGGTTCGGATGGCCATTGGGTCGAGTTGTTGCGACAACGAGGCATCGAGGTCGCAGATCTAGAGTCCTCCAATTGCGGTTTCGATTGCAACTGGAGCAACCATTTCTCCAGCCGCTTCGCCTGGCAACCCTTAAAGTCGGTCGCCGTCTGTTATCCCGAGAGTGGCAGGCCGCCCCAGAGAGCCGATCTGATGATCACTGCTGGCGGCATCGAAGGCGGTGCCGTCTATGCCTTATCTGCGGCTCTGCGTAGAGGGCTCGACACTCAGGAGTACGTTAACCTGCATCTGGATCTGACCCCGGATCGCGATCAGCAGCAGCTCTTTCAGGCCCTATCTAAGCCGCGGGGAAAAGCGACCCTGTCCAGCCATCTGAGAAAATGCACGGGGCTCCAAGGCCTCAAAGTCGGGTTGCTCCATGAGCTGCTGAGCAAAGAACAGCTTGCCGACCCGCGACTGTTAGCCGCCGCCATTAAGAACCTACCCCTGCCTCTGCTGCGTCCCAGGCCCATCAAGGAGGCGATAAGCAGTGCTGGCGGGGTACGCTTTTCGGACCTCGATGAGGCCCTGATGGTTCAGAACAGTCCCGGACTGTTTATAGCCGGTGAGATGCTCGACTGGGAAGCCCCGACCGGCGGTTATCTGATCACCGGCTGCCTGGCTACCGGACGCGCCTCAGGCCTCGGCCTCGTCCGTTGGCTGAGCAATAACTATCCTTGTTCCACGTGAAACATTGGTGGGTGACCCTGTGGGAGTCTGCCTGCAGGCGATCATTTCAAGGCTAGTAAGGAGCTGTCAGCGTCGGACTAAAGTCCGACCTACAGGCGACCTACACACATGAAGGGTTCACACATGAAGGGGTCACACACACACACATGAAGGGGTCAGGCCTTACATTTCACACACATGAAGGGGTCAGGCCTTACATTTCACACTATTGCAGCTCTTAGACTTTGTAATCAATATGCCGCAGGCCGATAACACCTATCCGCCGTTTCTATCAGCAGACTATGCCTGCGCGCCAGACGAGGATGATCATGATCGTAACCGCCACCGATAAGGCAGGCCGTCGGCAGTTGCCGCTGCTGCGCCCAGTCGATAACGCGCTGGTCGCGATTACGGATCCCCGCATCACTCAGGTTCATCTGACCCAGCCGATCGTCACGATGTACATCCGAGCCGCCATCGTAGATCAGCAGATCGAAGGCAGGTAGCAGCGCTAGTTGAGCCAGGGTCTTGTCGAGTGCCAGCAGGTACTCGGCATCCTCGGTACCTCGGGGTAGAGCGACATCCAGATCGCTGCGTTGTTTGATCTGCGGATAGTTATGCTCACCATGAATCGAACAGGTAAAGCATCGGGGTTCATTCTCAAGCATCAGCGCGGTGCCATCGCCCTGATGGACATCGCAATCCAAAACCAGGATTCGACTGGCCCGCTGTTCGTGGAGCAGCGTCTTGACCGCCACGGCGATATCATTAAACACGCAGAACCCCTGTCCCTTAGCCGCAAAGGCATGGTGTGTGCCTCCAGCCAGGTGGCATGCCAGACCGTAGGAAAGTGCCAGCCGGCAACTGAGAAGGGTTCCGCCGACGGCTGTCAGGGTGCGGGTGACCAGCTTCTCGTTCCAGCTTAAGCCGATATCTTTAAGTTGCTGCGCACTCAATGAGCCCTCGATAAAAGCGTCTATGTAGGCATCAGTATGCGCCAGCGAAAGGGAGGGGCGGGTGCAGGGGGAGGAGATATAGGTGTTCTTGCGAGTGGCTATTCCCAGGTCGAAAAGACGTTCGTACAGCAGCCGATATTTAACCATCGGGAACCGATGTTTAGCATCCCAGGGGATGCTGTAGTTGGGGCTATAGACCAGCGGAACGGCTGCGGGTGCCGAGGGATGTTTCACGTGGAACATCCCGGACTCAGGTCAGCGTTGAGTAGGTGCTCAGCAACAGCCGTCAGGTCCGTAAACACGGCGACGCCCTCAAGCCCATCGCCCTTGTTGAGGGTCTTAGCACCCTTGCCTGTCCGGACCAGAAACGGCACACATCCGGCGACCTGGCCCGCCTGGATATCTCTAAGGCTGTCGCCGACCAGGATTGCGCCCTGGGCGCTGATGCCTAGAGCCTGCTCGGCCTGATAGATCAATCCAGGCAGCGGTTTACGGCAACTGCACTGCTGCTCTGGCGTGTGTGGGCAGAAGAAAATGCCATCGAGTGTTCCGCCCGCAGCTTCTATAAGGGCCCGCATCTTGGCGTGCATAGCGTCGAGATCGACGCTCGAGAAATAGCCGCGACCCAGTCCTGACTGATTCGTCGCCACCACAACCCGGTAACCCGCCTTGCAAAGCCGAGCGATCGCCTCGGCGCTTCCAGGGATCGGGATCCACTCGGCGGCGCTCTTGATATAGGCATCGGAATCGAGGTTGATGACCCCGTCGCGGTCGAGGATGATAAGTTGGTTCATGGCATTGATACCGAAAAATACTGTGTTTCAGGGATAATAAAGGTTCTGTACCCACTATGTTCAGAAGCCAAAGAACGCACAGCGGGCCCCTTCAGCGGTGTGTCAAATGTAAGGTCTGACCCTCTTTATGCTCCAGCCTGAAAAAGGCCCGCAGGGTCGAGCCAGGGATGGCGAGACAGGCAGCTGAGGCAGGATGCCGAATCTGTCTGCCTCAGGCTGGATTTCATAGCGCCGTAGGCGCGTACCCGCAGGGGGTTAGCAGGGGCACGCTTTCTTTGCTTCGGTTTCTTTGTCGTGTACAAAGAAATGAAGCCGCCGAGAGGCGGAACCTCGCTTGACTGCAAGCACAGTAATACAGCTTTAACCGCTTTCAACAACAGACTTATACCCAGACATAAAAAAACCGCTGTCAGAGTATAACACCGGTCTTTTACAGCGCACTAAAGGGCGGGCTGGTTGCTATCGAAACGCCTACAGGCGCCTCTACAGTAGGGCCTCTACAGTAGGGCCTCTACAGTAGGGATATGTCAGCCACCAGCAGGAAGCGCTGGCGAAGCTGGTTGAGCAACCGAATGCGATTATCACGAATAGTCGTGTCCTCTACCATCACCATGACATCGTCAAAGAAGGCATCGATGCAGGGTTGCAGGCTGGCCAGTTGTTCCAGGATCGACTTAAAATCGCCCTGTGCCAGCAGGGTGCCAATAGTCGCGCTGAGGTTGTTAAGCTCGAGATAAAGCGTCTTCTCGGCCGCTTCTTGGAACAGTGCTTCAGTGGGTGCCTGCTGGCTGCCGGGATCGCCCTGTTTGGCGAGGATGTTGGCGACCCGCTTATTGGCGGCGGCTAGGGCCTCGGCCTGTGGCAGGCTTCGGAAATGGTTAACCGCCTTGATGCGCTGATCAAAGACCAGTGGCTTGGTCGGGTGCACGGCCATAACCGCCAGAAATACCTCGGCCGGAACGCCCTGATCGGCATACCAGGCGCGGAAGCGCTCGAGCATAAAGGCCAGCACCAACGGTTCGAGGCCCTCACGCGCAGGAAGATCCGTATGCAGATCCGCCGCCGCCGTGATCAGCTCCAGCAGGTCGAGATCGAGCTTATGCTCGACCAGGATGCGTAGGGTTCCCAGGGTGGCGCGTCGCAACGCAAAGGGGTCGCGGCTGCCAGTAGGGGGCTGGTTGATGCCAAAGAGGCCGACCAGGGTGTCTATGCGATCCGCCAGGGCCAGGGCAATGCCTGTCCGGCTCTGGGGTAGAGTGTCACCGGCAAACTTGGGCAGATATTGCTCGTTGATCGCCTGAGCCACCTCGGCAGGTTCACCATCGTTGAGGGCGTAGTAGGAGCCCATCAGGCCCTGCAGATCGGGAAACTCCAGCACCATCTCGGTGACGAGATCGGTCTTGGCCAGGCGAGATGCCCGTCCTGCCCAGTCGATATTGCCGTCGATCTGTGCGGCGATCACCGCGGCCAATGCGGCCACCCGCTCAGATTTCTGGTAAACCGTGCCGAGCTGCGCCTGGAAGATGATCGGTTTGAGCTTTTCGATCCTTGATTCCAGAGGGCTGTTCTTATCGGTCTCAAAGAAGAACGCGGCGTCGGCCAGACGAGGACGGATCACCCGTTCGTTGCCGGCGATCACCTGTTGGGGGTCGCTGCTTTCGATATTGGCGACGGTGATAAAGTAGGGCAGAATCTTGCTGTTGGCATCGACCAGATGGAAGTATTTCTGGTGCTCTTTCATCGACGAGATCAGGGCTTCGGCGGGGACATCCAGGAAGCCAGCGTCGAAACGCCCTCCGAGTGCGACGGGCCATTCGACCAGGCCGGTAACCTCGTCGAGCAGTTCAGGATCTATCACCGCCTGGGCATCGAGCGCCTCGGCCGCCTGCTTGATCTGCTGTTCGATCCTGGCACGGCGCGTGGCAAAGTCGGCGATCACGAAGCCCTGTTCTAGGGTGGATTCGTAATCGGCAGGCATGTTCAGCTCGATGGCGCGGTTATCATGGAAGCGATGCCCGAAGGTGTGACGACCGGCCTTAACCCCCAGGATTTCCGCGTCGATGACCTCATCACCGAACAGCATCACGCACGAATGCACCGGACGGACGAATTCGATACGGTTAGCGCCCCAGCGCATCCGTTTGGGGATAGGCAGGTTATCGAGCGCGGTTTGTATCGCGGCAGGCAGTAGGGGGCTGATCGATTGCTCCGGAACCTCCTTGAGATAGGCGATCTTGCCGCCTTCGATCTTCAGGCCAGGATCATCGAGCTCGACGCCGTTTTTCTTGGCGAAGCCCTGCAGGGCCTTGGTCGCCACCCCCTCTTTGTCATAACAGATACTTTGGGGCGGGCCGACCACCAGGGTCGATCTGCCAGGCACATGGGTCGGTAGGCGTTCAATCAGCAGTGCCAGCCGCCGGGGCGTCGCATAAGAGGTGAAACCGCTGGCGGCCAGCATCTCTTTGGCGCTATCGCCGAAGATCAGCGCCAGCCCCTTACGCAGTTCCGCTTCAAACGCAGCAGACAGCTTTTTAAGGGCCTTGGGTGGCAGCTCTTCGGTGCCCAGCTCAAATAGAAAATCTTTGATATCCATGCTCATAATTACTTCTCCCCTGCGGCTAGCAGTTCGTTACGCAGCGCTTCATCCGCCAGTGGGAAGCCCTTAGCCTTGCGCGCCTCATAATAGGTTTCGCAGACCGCACGGGACAGGGCGCGAACCCGCAAAATATAGCGTTGCCGTTCGGTGACCGAGATCGCGTGGCGGGCATCGAGCAGATTAAAGATATGCGAGGCCTTCATCACCATCTCATAGGCGGGCAGTGCCAGCTGCTTTTCGACCAGTCGCTTGCTCTCTTTTTCGAAGTTCTCGAAGCTGCTGAACAGGAATTCGACATCCGCCTCTTCGTAGTTGTAGGTCGACATCTCGACTTCGTTTTGATGGAATACATCGCCGTAGGTAACCCGCCCCTGAGGGCCATCGGTCCAGACCAGGTCATAGATGCTGTCGACGCCCTGCAGGTACATCGCGATGCGCTCCAGGCCATAGGTGATCTCACCGGTGACCGGGAAGCACTCCAGGCCGCCCATCTGCTGGAAATAGGTGAACTGGGTCACCTCCATGCCGTTAAGCCAGACCTCCCAGCCGAGTCCCCAGGCACCGAGTGTCGGTGATTCCCAGTTGTCTTCGACAAAGCGGATATCGTGTACCAGCGGATCGATGCCCAGCATCTCGAGAGAGCCGAGATAGAGCTGCTGAAAATTCTCGGGTGAGGGCTTGATCACCACCTGAAACTGGTAATAGTGCTGGAGTCGATTGGGATTATCGCCGTAACGACCATCCGTCGGCCGACGGCAGGGTTGGACATAGGCGGCACGCCAGTTTTCAGGCCCCACAGAGCGCAGGGTCGTCGCCGGATGAAAGGTGCCTGCACCCACCTCCATATCCAGTGGCTGAATAAGGACACAGCCCTGGGCGGCCCAGTATTGTTGTAAAGCAAGGATCAGCCCCTGAAAGGTGCTGGCATCGGCTTTTATCGAATCACTCACGGTGTAATCACCCTCTCGGTGGGTTTCAGATGGGCTAGCAGCCTGTCGCTATCGCGTTGCTAGAGATCTATAAAACCGCAGATTATACAGCATGGAGCGGCTATCGTCGGCCTAAAGCCAGATCCACACAGGGGTGCTCTTCAACCCCTCCCTATATCGCCATACCGGCCCGCAGTAAGGCGGAGCAGATCGGCAGGGCTGAGTTCGATCTCAAGTCCGCGTTTACCCCCGCTGATAAAGAGGGTCGCTAATGGCTGAGCACTCTGATCGAGAATAAGCGGCAGGCGTTTCTTCTGTCCCAGCGGGCTGATGCCGCCGAGGAGATAGCCGGTGGCACGCTGTACATCCAGGGGATCGGCCATAACGACCTTTTTTGTGCCGAGAAGCGTTCCCATCGCCTTAAGATCAAGGCTGCCGGAAACCGGCACCAGACCGATCGCAAGTCGTTTAGGATCACCGGCAAGGCTGACCACCAGCGTCTTAAAGACCTGTGTCTCGGCTATCCCCAGGGCCTCGGCGGCCTCGGTGCCGTAGGAGCTAGCACCAGGATCAGGCTGATACTGGTGTAGCTGGTAGACAATCTTGGCGCGTTTGAGGCAGTCGATGGCAGGGGTCATAGCGGAGGGTTCATAGGCGCGGGTTCATAGGCGCTGGCTTATAGGCGAGGGAGTTAGCGGCGCCAGAACGCCGGCGTAAACAGTACCAGCAGGGTGAAGACTTCGAGTCGGCCCAGTAACATCGAGAAGCACAGGATCCACTTAGCGGTGTCATTGAGATTGCCGTAGTGAGCCGAGACATCACCCAGGCCCGGGCCCAGGTTATTCAGGGTGGCGCCGATGGCGGTCCAGGCCGTGACCTGATCCAGACCGGTGCCCATCAGGGCGATAAACATAATCACGAAGACGATCAGATAGACCGAGAAAAAGCCCCATACGGCCTCGGCGACCCGGTCGGGGATGGAGCGGTTGCCCAGCTTGATCGGAATAACGGCGCTGGGATGCAGCAGCCGGGTGACTTCGCGCATTCCCTGTTTAAGGATGATCAACACCCGGATCACCTTCATGCCACCGCCAGTCGATCCGGCACAGCCTCCGGCAAAGGCGGCGATAAACAGCATAAAGGGCAGCATGGTCGGCCAGTGAGCGAAATCGGCGGTGGCGAAACCGGTGGTGGTGGCGATGGAGACCACCTGGAAGAGAGCGTGACGCAGGGCTTGCAGGCCCATAAAGGTGTCCGTGAGCTCCAATACCAGCGTACAAAAAATGGTGATCCCCACCAGGATACTCAGATAGAAGCGAAACTCAGGATCATTCCAGTAATGGCGCAGGGTCTTGTGCTTCCAGGCGCTGAAATGTAAGGCAAAATTGACCGCTGAGACAATCATAAAGAACACGGCGATGGCTTCGATAGCCGGATCATCGTAGAAGCCGATGCTGGCATCATGGGTCGAAAAACCGCCGATGGCCACGGTCGAGAAGCTATGACAGATCGCATCGAAGACGCTCATGCCCGCTAACCAATAACCTAGGCTACAGGCGATCGTCAGCGACAGATAGATATACCAGAGTGCCTTGGCGGTCTCGGTAATGCGTGGGGTTAACTTAGAGTCTTTGACCGGTCCCGGTGTTTCAGCCCTGTAGAGCTGCATGCCGCCGATGCCCAGCATCGGCAGGATGGCGACCGCCAGCACGATAATACCCATGCCCCCGAACCACTGCAGCTGCTGCCGATACCAGAGAATAGACTTGGGAAGCAGGTCGATGCCGGTCATCACCGTGGCGCCGGTGGTGGTCAACCCCGATACCGACTCGAACACCGCATCGACGATCGACAGGTGCGGGGTTACCGAGATGATCAGCGGGATAGCACCAAACAGGCTCAGTACCACCCAGAACAGCACCGTGATCAGAAAGCCATCGCGGGTCCGCAGCTCCTGGCGCACGCTCCTGACCGGCAGCCAGGTCAGGAAACCGGTGACCAGGGTGATGCCAAAGGCGATTAAGAAAGGGATAAAGACGCCGTCAGCGTAGATCAGTGACACGGCCACGGGCGGCAGCATGCTGAAGCTGAAGAGCATCATCAGGATGCCGAGAATGCGCAATATAACGCGAAAATGCATATTTCGTGGCGTCCGCTACTGGAGCTAGAAGAAGGTTAGTCCGACCTGAAACAGCCGTTCCACATCAGGGATACGACGCTTATCGATAAGAAACATGATCACATGATCGCCGTTCTGGATCACCTCATCGTCGTGGGCAATCAACACAGTATCATTACGGACGATGGCGCCGATCGTGGTGCCTGCCGGCAGGTCGATCTCTTCGATGGCGCGGCCCACCACCTTGGAGCTGCGTTTATCGCCGTGGGCGATCGCCTCCATCGCCTCGGCGGCGCCACGGCGCAGGGAGTGAACGTTTACCACGTCTCCGCGTCTTACGTGAGTGAGCAGGCTGCCGATGGTTGCCTGCTGGGGAGAGATGGCTATATCGATAACCCCCCCCTGTACCAGATCGACATAGGCGGGGTTATTGATCAGCGTCATCACGGTTCTGGCACCCAGTCTCTTGGCCAGCATCGATGCCATAATATTGGCCTCGTCATCATTGGTCAGGGCGCAGAAAACATCGGTGCCTTCGATATTTTCCTCGAGCAGTAGCTCCTGATCAGAGGCGCTGCCCTGCAGGACGATGCTGCGATCGAGTTCGTTAGCGAGCAGGGTGCAGCGTTTGCTGTTGCGCTCGATGATCTTGACCTGAAATTTGTTTTCCAGTGAGCGGGCCAGTCCTGCGCCTATGTTGCCACCGCCGGCGATGATGATGCGCTTATAGGGTCGGTCGAGCCGGCGCAGCTCGCTCATCACCGATAAGATATCCTTGCGGGCGGCGATAAAAAACACCTCGTCATCGGCCTCTATGACGGTGTCGCCTTGCGGAATAATCGGACTGCCCTTACGGAAAATAGCAGCCACCCGGGTGTCGACCTTGGGCATATGGGTACGCAGGGAGGAGATCTCATGGCCGACCATAGGACCGCCATGGAATGCCTTCACGGCAACCAGCTGGGCCTTGCCATCGGCAAAATCGAGAACCTGTAGAGCACCGGGGTGCTGAATCAGGCGTTTGATATGCTGGGTGACCAGCTGTTCGGGGCTGATAAGGACGTTAATCGGGATCGCCTTGTCAGAAAACAGCCGTTTTTTCTGGGCCAAAAAGTCGTGCCCGCGAATCCGTCCGATGCGCGTCGGGGTATGAAACATGGAGTAGGCGACCTGGCAGGCCACCATATTGACGGCATCCGAATTGGTCACCGCAATTAGCATATCGGCATCTTCGCCACCGGCCTGCTGCAAGATATCCGGAGAGGAGCCCTGGCCCTCGATCGTGCGGATATCGAGTCGATCCCGAAGTTCGCGCAGACGGAGCGCATCGGTATCGATAATGGTAATGTCATTGGCCTCGTTGGCCAGGTTCTCAGCCAGGGTGGCACCGACCTGACCGGCGCCCAGAATAATGATCTTCATCTAGAGCCCGTCCCGATTAGTGACATTCGAACTGCGCTCAAGCTCACCTCGGTATCGATAATGTTGATGTCGTTGGCCTCGTTGGCCAGGCGCTCAACCAGGTGTTTAACCAAGTGCTTAGCCAGGGTGGCACCGACCTGACCGGCACCCAGAATGATTATTTTCATCTAGAAGGCTCTTCGATGACTTGCTCTGCAGTGCTCTCTGCTGTTTTTTCTGCTCTTTGTTTCTGCGCTCTTTTTTCTAGCACCGCATAGTAAAAGCCATCGTGGCCGCCGGGCTGAGGAAACAGTTGCCGTCCGGCGACGCGCGCGACCCCCCAGGACGCAGCGATGGGTTGCTCGCAGGCATCCTGCTGGCTGGCCAAAAAGGCACCGATGACCCGATCGTTTTCCTGCGGTAGTACGGAGCAGGTGGCATAGACCAGCCTGCCACCGGGTTTCAGCATTCCCCAGAGGTTGGCGAGAATGCGTCCCTGCAGGGTGGCCAGCGTCGTTATATCGTCGGGCTGGCGCAACTGTTTTATATCCGGATTGCGGCGGATAACGCCGGTGGCCGAGCAGGGTGCATCGAGCAGGATACGGTCGAACCCCTGGCCATCCCACCAGTCGTCAGCGCCCGCATCAGCCGCCAGCAGCTCACAGCTAAGCTCGAGCCGATCCAGATTCTGCTGCACCCGTTGCAAGCGCCGGTCACTGATATCCAGCGCCAGGCAGAGCGCCATCTCGGGTTGGCGTTCGAGCAGGTGGCAGGTCTTGCCGCCTGGGGCTGCGCAGGCATCCAGCACGCGATCGCCGGGTTGCGGATCGAGCAGGCCGGTGGCCAGCTGGGCCGCCTCATCCTGGACGCTGGCCAGTCCCCGAGTAAAGCCGGGCAGCTGCAGGACATCGACCGCTTGCGTGAGACTGATGCCGTCTTCGGAAAACGGGCAGAGACTGAAACCGATGCCCGCATGCCGCAGCTGTTCGCTATAGGCCTGGCGCTCAACCAGGCGGCGGTTGACTCTCAGGGTCAGCGGCGCCTGCAGGTTGTTCTGAGCCATAATCTCGCCGGCCTGATCGGGCCAGGCTTTCGTCAGCTTGCCGATCAGCCAGGCGGGATGCATGTGCAGGTATACGGGCTGTGCGCCCAGCGTGGTGGTGAGTTCTGGCTCGCGACGCTGATAGTTGCGCAGGATGCCGTTGAGCAGCGCCTTGGCCCAGGGTTTTTTGAGTTTGCTGGTCACCTGCACGGTTTCGCTGATCGCAGCATGCGCGGGAATACGGGTGTAACCGAGCTGATAGAGGCCCAGCAAGATCAGCGCCTGGATATCCTGATCCTTGCGCTTTAGCGCCTTGGGCATCAGCTCTGCTGCGATTAGCTCTAAGCGCGGCAGATACCGGAGCGTGCCGTAGCAGAGTTCGCGCAGCAGCGGGTGCTCCGATTCCTGGAGGTTTTCCAGAGGCCCAAGCAGGGTCGAGGCGAGAGAGCCCTCCTGCTTGAGAATCGGTGCAAGGGCGTGGGTCGCCTGGAGTCGGACACTCATCAGAGCTCCTCCGCGCTGAATTTGTTACCGGGGCGGAACAGATCCTGGCGCGATTTAAGCAGCTCGGCGACCGGCAGCTGACGCCCGCCGGGCAACTGCAGATGAGTCAGTTGCAGGATCCCATCGCCGGTGGCGACCAGCAGTCCCTGGTTGTCTGCACCCAGGATACGGCCGGGTGATTGCTCGGCCACGCCGGGATGCTCGGTTGCATTCCAGATGCCCAGACGCTGGCCATTGAGGTAACTGAAGGCGACGCGTGCCGGGCTGAGTCCGCGGATCTGCCGGCAAAGCTTCGTCGAACTGCGGCCCCAGTCCAGTTCGCGATCGGTCTTCAGCAGCTTGTGGGCATAGGTGGCCAGGGCATGATCCTGGGGCGTGGATTCTGCGGTGCCTTCGGCCAGCTGTTCGACGGTGCTCAGCAGCGCCCGGGTGCCTAACCCCTGGAGTCGGTCGTGCAGTTTGCCGCCGGTATCCGTGTCCTCGATAGGGCAACGCAGCACCTGTAGCATCGCGCCGGTATCGAGTCCTGCATCCATCTGCATGATCGTCACCCCCGTTTCGCGGTCTCCGGCCATCAGGGCGCGCTCGATCGGTGCCGCCCCACGCCAGCGCGGCAGCAGGGAGGCATGGATATTGATGCAGCCGAGGCGGGGAATATCGAGGACCGCCTGGGGCAAGAGCAGACCATAGGCCACGACGACCATCAGATCGGCATTATGGGCGGCCAGCAGCTGTTGTTCCGACGCGCTCTTAAGACTCTCGGGCTGGCATACGGCGATGCCGCTCTCCTGGGCCCGTTGCTTAACCGCGCTGGGAATCAACTTCTTACCGCGTCCTGAAGGACGATCGGGCTGGGTATAGACGGCGACGACCTGATGGCGGCTGTTGATCAGCACATCCAGGTTGGCCGCGGCGAATTCAGGGGTGCCGGCAAAGATGATGCGCAGCGGCGCTTGTGGCATGGTCTGGCCTTCTGTCAACCAGGCTCGATTGCCCGAGCCCGGGAACGAATGTGGATATCAGGCCTGGTCATCCAGACGGTGTTGCTTTTCAAGCTTCTTGCGGATGCGATTACGTTTCAGCGGCGAGACATAGTCGACAAACAGCTTGCCATCCAGATGGTCCAGCTCATGCTGAATACAGACGGCCAGCAGGCCTTCAGCCTCAAGAACGTAGGGCAGGCCATCGCGGCCCAGGGCGCGAAGGCGGATATGATTGGCGCGTTCGACGGTCTCATAATAGCCGGGTACCGACAGACAGCCCTCATCGGACTGTTCGCGTTCATCGTCAAGGATCTCGAACTCAGGATTGATCAGCACCAGGGGTTCGTTGCCTTCCTCACTGATATCGATCACCACCAGACGCTGATGCACATCCACCTGGGTAGCCGCCAAGCCGATGCCGGGTGCGTCGTACATGGTCTCGAACATCGCATCGATCAGCGTTAAGAGGTCGGCATCGACGTTTTTAACCGCTTCGGCGCGGGTGCGAAGACGGGGGTCGGGAAACTCAAGAATATGTAGTAAAGCCATAATAAAACAACAGATTAGAAGCTAATGAAGAAGGCGAAATACGCCGGGTACTGCACTAAGCGTATTATACGGGTTACTTACCTACATTCCATAGCAAGAATACGCCCTTACCCCGGAAGACCCTACAATTAGACGGCAGGTTTGTTTCCGGCCGCAGCCCCTATAGGTTAATCTGGGTGTTACCAAGGCCAGCATAAAGGGATCGATCATGAGAAGACTGTTGTTCGCCATCGCTGCAACCCTGCTGGTTATCAGCAGTGTTCGGGCGGATGTTATTGAGTTGGCTACTAATCATCCCGATCAGCATGTCGTGGTTAAGGGCGATACTCTCTGGGATATCTCGGCAGAGTTTCTACAGAGTCCCTGGCTCTGGCCAAGAGTTTGGAGCGTTAACCCCCAGATCGACAACCCTCATCTGATCTATCCTGGCGATACCATCTATCTGGTGATTGTGAATGGCCAGCCGCAGCTGCGGCTCAAACGCGGGCCCCGCGTACTGTCTCCCAGTATTCGCCGCACGCCGCTGGCGCAGGCGATTCCTGCCATCCCGCTGCAAGATATCAAGAGCTTCCTGTCCGATAACCTGATCATGGATCGCGCCACGCTGGAGCGCGCGCCCTATGTGATCGCCGGTGTTAACGAGCGGATTATCTCCGGCGCCGGGGACAAGATCTATGCCCGGGGGACGTTGGCGGATGCGCGGACCCAGACGTTTTTCGGCATCTACCGTCCGGCACGCCACTATATAGATCCGAATACCGGTGAAGACCTTGGGTTTGAATCCCAGAGCATCGGCAGCGGTTATCTGCAGGCCCAGGATGAGGATATTCTGACTCTGAAATTGAAACACAGCACCCAGGAGGTGCGCATTATGGATCGAGTGCTGCCGACACCCGAAGGCGTTATCGAGTCGGTGTTCTATCCTTCGGTAACCGACGAGCCGATAACCGGCAGTATTCTTGCGGTGCTTCGAGGGGTGAATAAGATCGGTCAATTCGATGTCGTCGCGATCAATCGTGGCCTGCGTGAAGGGATCAAACCCGGCAATGTACTCCTGGTCTATAAACAGGGAGAGACGGTGGTCGATCCGGTGACTAAAGAGGCCATCCAGCTCCCCTCTGAGCGCGGCGGTATGCTGATGGTCTTTAAACCCTTCGAGAAGATCAGTTATGCGCTGGTGATGCGCGCCGAAAATAGCCTAGCGGTGATGGATGAGGTGCGCTCGCCACGATAACCTGGCTGAAGCCTAACCTACAAAAAACACTCCTGTGGGTCGGACTTTAGTTCGACAAGGCTAGTAAGAAGCAGGCTGCATCAGGCGAAGTCTAACCTACAAAAGAACAAGGCTAGCATGGAGCAGGCATCATCGGACTAAAGTCCGACCTACAAGCCTAACCTACAAAAGAAACCAACACCCCGATCAAGGATGATCGATCTATGCCCAGTCGCTATCTACACCTGCAGCCAGCGCAGCAGCTCTGGCTGCAGCTAACCCGAATACCAGGCCTGGGTCCGGTTACCCTTCGGCGGCTCTGGCAACAGTTCGGGTCTGCCGAGGCGATAGTCCAGGCCCCCGCAGCCGCGCTGGTCGAGTTTGGCTTGCGCCGCCCCCTGATAGACGCCCTGACCCGACTCCCGCCCGCCGGCAAGGGTCGAGTCGAGGCGAGTGACACCGCACTCGATGCCTGGCTGGCCGTGCCAGGTCACCACCTCTTAACCCTACCCGATCCCGCCTATCCCGAAGCCCTAAAGCAGATTTCCGATCCGCCGGCGTTGCTGTATCTGGTCGGTGATGCCGAGGTGTTGAGCGTCCCTCAGATCGCGCTGGTAGGCAGTCGTAATGCCAGCGCCCAAGGCCTGGAAAACGCCTACGCCTATGGCCGCTACCTGTCTGAAAAGGGCCTGGTCCCCACCAGTGGCCTGGCCCTGGGCATCGATGCCGCCGCGCATGCCGGTGGCCTGGAGGGTCTGGGATTAACCGTCGCGGTACTGGGAACCGGCGTCGACCGGATCTACCCCTCCCGCCATCAGGCCCTGGCGCGACGCATCGTCGCTCAGGGCGGGGTGCTGGTGTCGGAGATGGCGCTGGGCACCCCGCCTCTGGCGCAGCACTTTCCCAGGCGCAACCGCATTATCAGTGGTCTGAGCCTGGGCGTCCTGGTGGTAGAGGCGGCCTACCGAAGCGGTTCCCTGATCACCGCCAGACAGGCGCTGGAGCAGGGCCGGGAGGTGTTCGCACTGCCCGGATCGATTCATAATCCGCTGAGCAAAGGCTGCCACAGCCTGATTCGACAGGGCGCGCTGCTGGTCGATTCGGCAGAGCAGATCCTGCAGGAACTGGCGCCTCAGCTGGGCGCCTGTGTGGCGGAACTGGGTAGTAGCCAGACCGGTCCCGCATTGCCGGGACCCTCCGCAGGGCCGGCCTTAGCGCGGTTGTCGGCGTCAGAGCAGCTGCTGCTGCAGGCGCTCGGCTACGAAACTAGCTCCCTGGATCGGTTGATGCTGCGCTCTGGGCTGTCGGTCGCTCAGCTACAGGCGCAGCTGTTATCGCTGGAGCTTCAGGGCTGGGTTGCGGCCGTCCCCGGCGGTTATCAACGCACCACAGGGGCCCAGACTTGAAAGCGATCCCAGACTAAGGTATTTTCCGATTCTATATTTCCCCCCCCTACATTCCCTGCTCCGAATTCTGAGGCTGTACTATGTCTAAACCCTTTGTTGCGATCCTTATGGGATCTGATTCCGATCTGCCTATCATGGAAGCCTCAGTTGCGGTACTAAAGCAGCTGCAGGTTCCCTTTGAGATGAAGATCTCCTCCGCGCACCGCACGCCGGTGGCAACCCATGATTATGTGGTCGATGCTGACAGCCGTGGCTGCGTGGCCTTTATCTGCGCAGCCGGTATGGCCGCGCATCTGGCCGGTGCCGTTGCCGCCAATACCCTGAAGCCAGTGATCGGCGTACCGATCAATTCATCATTGGATGGTCTCGATGCCTTGCTGGCAACGGTCCAGATGCCGGCTGGCATACCCGTGGCCACCGTCGCGATCGGTAAGGCAGGCGCCAAGAATGCGGCCTATCTGGCTGCCCAGATTATGGCGACGCTGGATTCCGCCCTGGGGCTGCGGCTGACTGCCGAGCGTCAAGCCAATACCGAAGCGGTGCTGGCTAAAGATCGTGCCTTGCAAGAGCGGCTGGCCAACAGCTGATCTAAGCGATGATTAATCATTGGCAGATCAAGCGAGCCGTCGCGACCCTGCGCCATGGCGGCGTGCTGGGCTATCCGACCGAAGCGGTCTGGGGGCTGGGTTGCGATCCCTGGCAGCAGGATGCGGTCGAGCGCTTATTGCGGTTAAAGCGGCGACCGGTCGGCAAGGGCTTGATTCTGGTGGCCGCCGGCAGGGATCAGCTGCGACCGCTGCTGCGACCGCTGAGCCAGGCGCAGCGGGCCGAGCTGGAACTGAGCTGGCCGGGCCCGACCACCTGGCTGGTCCCCGATCTGGATAACCTGATCCCTTTCTGGATCAAGGGCGAGCATTCGAGCGTCGCCCTTCGAGTGAGTAATCATCCGCAGGTCGTCGCCCTGTGTCGTGCCTTCGGTGGCCCCCTGGTATCGACCTCGGCCAACCTGACGGGAGGCACCGCCGCACAGAGCGCGGCCGAGGTTCGGCAGCGCTTCGGACATACGCTCGATTGCCTGCTGCCGGGGGCTCTGGGCGGACAGGCCCGGCCCTCGATGATCCGCGACCTGTGCAGCGGAGCGATCTTGCGCTGAGACCTAGTAGATTTTGCGCTGAAGCTTCGAGCACAACGACATAGCGGACTACCGATAACGACAACGACAACGACAACGACAACGACAACGACAACGACAACGACAACGACAACGACAGGAGGACCCTGATGGCCGCAGTTGATATTCAACCGGTGATAGAGTTTATGCAGCAGCTGCAGGATCAGATCTGCGGTGCGCTGGAAGTGGTCGATGGCCAGGCGAGTTTTAAGCAGGATAGCTGGGTTAAACCGAGCGGCGGCGGTGGACGTTCGCGGGTGATCACCGAAGGCGGGGTATTTGAAAAAGGCGGGGTCAATTTCTCCCATGTTCTCGGTGACAATATGCCCGGATCTGCCACCGCACATCGCCCCGAGCTTGCCGGTCGCAGCTATCAGGCGGTGGGGGTGTCCCTGGTGATGCATCCTGAAAATCCCCAAGTGCCGACATCGCACGCCAATATCCGCTTTTTTATCGCCGAAAAAGAGGGCGAGGAGCCGATTTGGTGGTTTGGCGGCGGCTTTGACCTGACCCCCTGCTATGGCTATGAAGAGGATTGTCGCGACTGGCATCGGGCCTCCAAGGCGATCTGTGATCCCTTTGGCCCGGAACTGTACCCCGAGTATAAAGCCTGGTGCGATCGCTACTTCTATCTCAAACACCGTGATGAGCCCCGGGGAATCGGCGGCCTGTTCTTCGATGACCTGAACGAGCCCGGTTTCGAGCGTAGCTTTGAGTTCGTCAAGGCGATCGGCGCAGGTTTTCTGGATGCCTACCTGCCGCTGGTGGAGCGTCGCAAAGACACGCCCTACGGCGAGGCCGAGAAGCGTTTCCAGCGTTATAGGCGCGGCCGTTACGTAGAGTTTAATCTGGTGTTTGACCGAGGCACCCTGTTCGGCCTGCAGTCGGGAGGCCGGACCGAATCTATCCTGATGTCGCTGCCGCCGGAGGTGCGCTGGGAATATAACTATCAGCCCGAACCCGGTAGCGCCGAAGCACAGCTGACAGAACACTTTTTACAGCCGCACGACTGGCTTGCAGAAGCAGAATCAGAAGCAGAAACTGCTAGACGATGAACGCTCACTTTTCACCGCCGCATGACCGGCTTTCCGAGACTTAGACGATGACAGACTGCTACGCCGTTGTAGGAAATCCGATTCAGCACAGCAAGTCACCCGAGATTCACCGCCTGTTTGCCCGGCAGTGTGGCCAGGACCTGAGCTATGACAGCCTCGAAGCGCCCTTGGAGGATTTTTCCCAGACAGTACTGACCTTCTTTGCCAAGGGGGGGCTCGGGCTCAATATCACCGTCCCCTTTAAAGAGGAGGCCTGGAGCCTTGCCTACCATCTGACCCCGCGGGCGCGCCTGGCCGGTGCGGTCAATACTCTTTATATCGACCCGGCTGGCCAGCTGTGTGGCGATACCACCGACGGGGCGGGACTCATCGAGGATCTTATTCACAACCATCTGGGCCGCATCGAAGGCCAACGGGTGCTGGTGCTGGGGGCCGGAGGCGCGGTGCGCGGGGTGCTGGAGCCCCTGCTGCAGAAGCGTCCGCAGCGGGTACTGGTGGCCAATCGTACGGTCGCTAAGGCGCAGGAGCTGGCGCAGGTCTTTACGGCGCTGGGGGCTATCAGCGGCTGCGGCTTTGAGGCGATAGAGGGCACGTTCGACCTGATCATCAACGGCACCTCGGCCAGCCTTCAGGGTGAGTTGCCGCCGCTTCCTGCCGGAGTGCTGGCCCCCGGTGGCTGGTGCTACGACCTGATGTATGGCGCCGAACCCACTCCCTTTATGAACTGGGCAGAGCAGCAGGGAGCCGCCAAGACGCTCGATGGCCTGGGGATGCTGGTCGAGCAGGCCGCCGAATCCTTCCAGCTGTGGCGTGGCGTGCGGCCGGAGACGTCCGCCATTATCACCGAGATCCGGGAAAAACTCAGAGCCTGATCCCCTAAAGGGGGTCATCCCCTGAAGGGGGTCAGGCCTTACATTTGACATGCCTAACCTACAAAAGAACCATTCTTTAAACCTGGCAAATCTCTAGCGTTTTGCTGCTTTAAGCATTTGATATTCATGGAGATAACAGACATGTCAGCGGAGATTAATATGGATTCTGCTACCCGACTCGACGTCGATCAGCTGTATCGCACCTGTAATCTGGAACTACTGCCGTTTAAAACCACCGAGACGCTGGAAAATTTTAAGGGCGTCTACGGCCAGGAGCGTGCAGTCGAGGCGATGGAGTTCGGGATGGGCATGCACCGTCCAGACTATAACCTCTTCGTGATGGGCCATTCACAGAGTGGCCGCTTCTCCTTCGTGATGGATACCCTCAAGCGCGAGGCCAAGAAGGCCAAGAAACCGCACGACTGGTGCTACCTCAATAACTTGTCGGATCTTCGCCATCCCCAGGCGTTCTATTTTGCGCCGGGTAAGGGCTCGGTATTTAAGAACGATATAGGGCAGCTGTTGGATGCGATGGCCTCGGAGATCCCCGCCGCCTTCGAAATCCCCTCTTATCAGCGCTCCAAGAGTCGTATCGAGCGCGACTTTAACAAGCTCTACGATCTGGCGTTGGAGAAGGTTGAAAATCAGGCCAGGAGCAAGAGTATCGCCCTGTACCGTGAGGCCGGTAGCGTCGGTTTTACCCCGGTGCGAGATGGCCAGGCGATGGATGAGGCCGCCTTCTCGCAGCTGGAGGAGGGGCAGCGAACCCAGGTCAACGCCGATATTAGCGAGCTGGAGGAGTTTCTGAACGAGTCGCTCACCAGCCTGCCGCAGTGGCGTCGCGAAGCGAATGAGAAGCAGAAAAAACTCGAGCATCTGACCGCCCGCGGGGCGATGACGCCGGTCTTCGGGCCGCTGAAAGAGAAGTACGCCTCGCAACCCAGAGTCGTCAGCTACCTCAGCCAGATGGAGCTAGAACTGGTCAAGCAGGCCGCCGAGCTGGCCGGTGATGACCGGGCCTCCGAGGAGCGCACTCATGCCTCCCGGTTAGCGCAGCTGGAGCAGCAGTTCGGGGTCAATATGATCGTCGATCATCAGCGCACCAAGGGGGTGCCCGTGGTGTTTGAGTCCCATCCCAGCTATGACAACCTCTTCGGACGGGTCGAGTACAGCACCGAGATGGGGGCGATGGTCACCAACTATCAGCTGATTCGGGGCGGGGCGTTGCATCAGGCCAACGGCGGTTATCTGCTGCTGGAGGCCGAGAAACTGTTCGAGCAACCGCTGGTCTGGTCGGCGATCAAAAGGGCGTTGCGGTCATCCAAACTTAAGATCGAAAATCCCTTTGCCGAACAGTCGGGGGCCAGCAATATCACCCTGGATCCCGAGCCGATCGATCTTCAGGTCAAGGTGGTTATCATCGGTGACCGCGAACTTTATTACCTGTTACAGCAGATGGATCCGGACTTCTCCACCCTGTTTCGAGTGGTAGTGGATTTTGAGGACGAGTTGCCGCGTACCGAGGCCTTTATCCGCAACTACGCCCGCCTGATCCGCACCCTGTCGCAACAGGAGGGCTGTGCCCATCTGAGCCGTCCTGCGGTGGGGCGGCTGATCGAGCACAGTTCGCGGATGGCGGAGGATCAGGGCCAGCTCTCGGCCCAGATCGGGGAGATGAAAGACCTGATCTGCGAGGCCGACTACAAGCGCAAGAAGGCTGGCGATGAGCTGATCCAGGTGCAGCATATCCAGCAGGCGCTGGATGCGAAAGAGCGGCGCACCGATCGCCTGAGCTCCAAGATGCGCGAGGAGATTGTCAATCGCGTGATCCTGATCGATACCCAGGGCACCGCCGTCGGTAAGTGCAATGGCCTGACGGTGCTGGAAGTCGGGGAGGTGCGCTTCGGCACCCCGGCGCGGATCACCGCTACCGTACATCCGGGTGACAAGGGCATCGTCGATATCGAAAAAGAGGTCACCCTGGGGCAGCCGATCCACTCCAAGGGAGTGATGATCCTCTCGGGTTATCTGGGGCATAAGTACGCCCAGGATTTCGTGCTGGCGTTGTCGGCCAATATCGCCCTGGAGCAGTCCTATGGCTATGTCGATGGCGACAGCGCCTCGCTGGCCGAGATCTGCACCCTGATCTCGGCGCTGACCCACACGCCGATCAGGCAGAATTTTGCCCTTACTGGCTCGATCAATCAGTACGGCGAGGTCCAGGCGATCGGCGGCGTTAACGAGAAGATCGAAGGATTCTTCGACCTCTGTCTCGCCACGGGGCTGACGGGCGAGCAGGGGGTGATTATCCCCCAGGCTAACCAGCGCAACCTGATGCTAAAAAAGGAGGTAGTCCGGGCGGTTGCCGAGGGGGTGTTCTGCATCTACACCGTGGCCACGGTCGATCAGGCCCTGGAGCTGCTGACCGGGCGCAAGCCGGGCGTGCGTAAACCCGATGGTAGCTTTACCCAGCGCTCGCTCAACTTCGAGGTGGTCAAGCGGCTGAAGGAACTGGCCAAGACGAATGACTGAGTCCGGGCGCAGGGGCTAAACTGGACGTAACTTTTCTGGACGTAACTTTTCTGGAGGTACGCCATGCTGATGAAACTGGAGCAGAGCAGCGCCGACCGGCTGGGCTTTATGGCCAGCGGCTTGCTGACCGACAATGACTACAAAAACTTCCTGATTCCTCAGGTACGCGAAGCGATTGAGGCCCACCCCTCGATCCGGCTGCTGTTTCAGCTGCAGGGCTTTCGCGGCTGGGAGCTGCAGGCGGCCTGGGACGATCTGGTGTTTGGTCTAGAGATCAATCCCAGGGTGGAACGCCTGGCGGTGATCGGCGAGCAGCAGTGGGAGCGCTGGATGGCTAAGCTTGCGACCCCCTTCACCCATGGCCAGGTCCGCTATTTCGAACCTGAGCAGCTCCCTCAGGCCTGGCAGTGGCTGGCTGAGGGTTCTTAAAAGGGGTCGGCGTTTTGTGGGTAGGTTTTTTGTAGGTCGGACTTTAGTCCGACAACTCGCGCTCTGCTGCAATTAAGCTGTCAGGTTAAAACCTGACCTACAACAGAATCTCTCCGCTGCCGGTAATACAGCCTGAGGGCCAGGGCTGCAGTGATCAGCAGCACCAGCAACGAGCCCAGCACCACCCCCGGCCAGCGTGCCGCCTGCCAGAACGGATCCAGATAGAAGCCTCCCGCGCTGGCGCCCAGATAATAAAACAGCAGATACAGAGATGAGGCGCTGGCCCGTGCCTGCCCGGCATGGTGGTTAACCCAGGCGCTGCAGACCGAGTGGCAGATAAAGAAGCCAAGGCTGTTGATCAGCAAACCGCCGATGATAGCGTTCAGGCTCAGGTTCAGGGTGACCAGCGTGCCCAGCATCAGCATGACGATGCCGCCCAACATACAGAGTGGTGGCCCGAAGCGCAGGCTGAGCTTGCCGGATATCGCCGCGCTCAGGGTGCCGCTCAGATAGGTCAGAAATAGCAGCCCTAGCAAGGTCGGCGGCAGATAGAAGGGGCTGTCGCTGAGCACATAGGTGATATAGCTGTACTGGTTGGAGAAGATAAAGAAGTTGAGCCCGCCGATCAGATAGGCGCCCAGCAGCCGTGGATTTTTGAGGTGGCCGCCCAGATCGCTGATCATGGTGCGCAACCGCAGCGGTCGGGGCTGAAACTGCCTAGAGGCGGGCAGCAGCCAGGCAAAGATCAGCACCCCCAGGATGCTCAGGCCGCCCACCAGATAGAATGCCGAGTGCCAGCCCGCCAGATCGGTCATGCCGCCGCCGAGCAACCGTCCACTGATGCCGCCCAGGCTATTGGCACTGATATAGAGCCCGACCGCCAGCAGCAGCGCGGGGCGTTCAAACTCATCCCCCATATAGGCGATCGCGATAGCCGGCACCCCGCCCAATAGAAACCCCTGCAGCATCCGCAAGACCAGGAACCCGGCATAGTTATCCACCAGCGGCACCAGCAGGGTCAGGAGACTGGCGCCGGCCAACGTTAGCAGCATAATCCGACGTCGTCCCAGCGAATCTGAAAGCGGCCCATAGACCAGCAGTGATATCCCCAGGGTCAGCATCGCTAAAGAGAGCGACCAAGTCGCCTGCAGGGCGCTGAGTTCAAAGAGCTCGCGCAGCAGTGGAAACAGCGGCTGGGTGATATACAGATTGGCAAACACGATAAACGAACCTAGACAGAGTGCCAGGGTGGCGCGGTAGAAAGCTGGGGTGCCGGCTTGAATCATAGTGAGGGTCTTGTCTGTGGCGTCTAGAAGGCACTCTAGCAGTGGCAATCGGATATCAAAAATATATAATAGTTATCAGACTTATATCAAAACAAGATCGGTTTTTGGGAGGGCGTGTCTATTGGATAGTCGAAAACTACGCATTTTCTATGCGGTAGCGCAGCAGGGTAGTTTTACCCGCGCTGCCGAATCTCTGCAGATGGCGCAATCTGCGGTCAGCATCGCGATAAAAAAGTTAGAGCAGGAGTTGGATCTGTTGCTGTTTCAGCGTCAGGACCGGCAGATCAGCCTCACGTCCGAAGGGCGGGTGCTGCTGGGCCATGCCGAGAAGGTACTGGCGACCCTGGATCAGGCGCAGCTGGAGATGGATGAACTCCGGGGGCTGCGTAAGGGCGAGGTGCGGATCGGCATCCCCAGCATGCTTGGCAGCTACTATTTCCCCGAGCTGCTGATGGCGTTTAAACAGCGTTATCCAGCACTTAAACTGCGGGTCGAGGAGGCAGGAACGCGCGATATCCAGCGCATGCTCGATACCGGTGAGCTGGACCTGGGCATTATCGTGCGGGATCAGCTTCCCGAGCAGCTGGAGGCCGAGCTGTTCCTGCGTGAGGAAATGGTGGTTTGCGTTCCCCCCGATCATCACTTCGTCGAGCAGTCGCAGATCACCTTCGATCAGTTTTTTGCCGAACCCCTAGTATTGTTTAAGCCGGGTTATTTCCATCGCGAGTATATAGACCGGCTTGCACAACGCAGCGGTAACGCGCTGCAGATCGAGTTTGAGACCAACCTGATCCCCCTGATTCGCTCGATCGTACACAAGGGTTTCGGTATCACCACGTTTCTAAAGATGGTGGTCGAGGACGACAGGAGGCTGGTAGCGCGCTCCTTCGCCGAACCTGTATGGCTGGATCTCTGTATCGCCTGGAAGCGCGGGGGTTATCTGACACATGCCGATCGGCAGTTTGTAAAATTCCTGTTGAGTCATGCTCGGCCTCAGTGAATGAAAAAAATTCAGGTTAACGTGGATATATTTCAGCCCTATTCATAAGGTGCAGCGCAGAAGCGCGCCAGCTTTATGCTATGATTGCCGCCCGTTTGGGTTGATACCACAGATCAGACCGAGGTCGTTGTCTCCATGAACAAGAGCAAGTCACTGCTTAAAAACAAAATCAAGTTCCTGCTATTGGAAGGGGTGCACCCCTCAGCCGTCGATACCCTCAAGGCATCCGGCTACACCAATATCGACTATCTCGAGAAGGCGCTGCCCGAAGAGGAGTTGATCGAGCGGATCAAGGGTGCGCATTTTGTCGGTGTTCGCTCCGCGACCAAACTCAATGCCCGCGTCCTCAATGCAGCAGACAAGTTGCTGGCGGTCGGTTGCTTCTGTATCGGTACCAACCAGGTCGATCTGCAGGCCGCGATAGAACTCGGCATTACCGTCTTTAATGCCCCCTTCTCCAATACCCGCAGTGTGGCCGAACTGGTGCTGGCCGAGGCGATTATCCTGATGCGCGGCGTGGCCGAGAAAAATGCCAAGGCGCATCGCGGGATCTGGAGCAAGTCGGCGGCTAACTCTTATGAGGTCCGCGGCAAGAAACTGGGCATCATCGGTTACGGCAGCATAGGATCGCAGCTCAGTGTGATGGCCGAATCCCTGGGGATGGAGGTCTGCTTCTACGATGTGATCACCAAGCTGCCTCTGGGGAACGCCCGCCAGGTAGGTTCGATGCTCGATCTACTCGAGCACAGCGATATTGTCACCCTGCATGTGCCTGAGAACGCCACCACCAAGAATATGATTGGTGAAGAGCAGCTGGCGCAGATGAAGCAAGGCAGCATCCTGATCAACGCCTCAAGAGGCACGGTCATCGATATAGAGGCACTCAGCGACAGCCTGCGTTCGGGCAAACTCCTGGGTGCGGCTATCGATGTGTTCCCGGTCGAACCCAAGTCCAACAGCGACGAGTTTATCTCGCCGTTGCGTGAGTTCGATAATGTGATCCTGACCCCGCATGTGGGTGGCAGCACCCTGGAAGCGCAGGAGAATATCGGTTATGAGGTGGCTGAGAAGCTGGTTAAGTATTCTGATAACGGTTCGACCATCACCTCGGTCAATTTCCCGGAAGTGTCGCTACCCGCGCACCCCGACAAGCATCGTCTGCTGCATATCCATGAAAATATCCCAGGCGTCCTGACCGCGATCAACCATGTGTTCTCCGATAACCAGATCAACGTCAGTGGTCAGTACCTGCAGACCAACAACAAGGTCGGTTACGTGGTGATGGATATCGATGCCGAGCACAGCCCGCTGGCGGTCAAACAGCTCAAACAGGTTCCAGGCACGATCCGCTGCCGGGTACTGTTTTAACACAGAGACTCTTTGCTAGATTTAAAACCGGTGCCTGTGCGCCGGTTTTTTTTGGTGTTTTTTTGTGGATTAGCAGCGTCCGTCCCCTACGGACTTGCTGCACTTCCCACGTCCCTGTGGGTCGGGCTGAAGCCAACCCACAGCAGCCTCCTAATAGATCCCCGCTTCCAGACCTGCCGCCAGGGTCATACCCAACTCTTCACTGCAGGCGATAAAGTCTTCCTCAAAGGGGCCGCGCATCATCAGCGGTGCCTGTACCGCCTTCCAGCGCAGACCGGTCACAATTTTCTCGACGCTGTTTTTGGCGCCCTGACCGTCGTTGCCCGCGCGGATATACAGGGCGTAGGGCAGCCCCTGTTTCAGTTCCAGGCAGGGATAGTAGATGCGTTCGAAGAAGTCTTTCAGCGCACCGCTCATATAGGCGAAGTTTTCGGTAGTGCCCAGAATGATCGCATCGGCGGAAAGCACATCGGCAGCATCGGCCTCCAGCGGCGCCTTACAGACCACCTCGATATCGATATCGGGGTGGTTAGCACCCGCCAGAACGGCATCGCGCAGCCGCCGAGTATTGTCGGAAGGGGCGTTAGCGATAATCAGGAGTCTCTTTTTTTCAGTCATAAGTCTGTCTCCTTTAGTGAGGGGTCAGGCCATACATTTGACATGTCAAATGTAAGGCCTGACCCCCGCCCTATTGGCAAAACCCTGGAGATCCAGCCAGTCGAGATATTGCTGTCGAGTTTCGGCGGTTTCGTTGGCCAGTTGGTGGCGGGCGTTGGGAAGCAGCAAGTGCTGGAGTCGGGGGAATTTTTGTCGCAGCAGGGGCAGATTGTAGCTCCAGTCGACGGTGTTATCCTGCTGGCCCTGAATGAGTAGCGGTTGGTAGGCGTTTGTCGGGGGAAGCTGTTCAAAGGTGCGGATCCAGCGCTGCATGGCGCCGATCCAGGCGGTGCTGATAAGGGGGGATTGCAGGGGGTCGCGGCGCAGGAAGGCATTAAAGGCCGGATCCTGGCTGTTGGCTGAAAAATCGCGGGTTACCGCAGTTTTCCAAGGACTTAGCAGCGCATGAGCTAGGCGCACCCAGCGCCAGCGGGCAGGGCGAACGAGCGGCGCCAGCAGCACGATCCGGCCATCGATCTCGGGGGACTGAGCCGGGGTTGTTAACAGGAACTGGTTAATGATGGCGCCGCCGGTGCTCTGGCCCAACAGGTGCAGGGGACGGCAGAGTCTCCACTCGGGGAGCTTACCCAGCAGGGTCTGGAAGACGGCCTGATAATGCTCAAAGCTATCGATTGAGGCACGGGTTCCGGATGAGAGTCCATGGCCGGGCAGATCGAAGCAGAGGATGTTCAGGCCACGCTCCAGGCCATAGCGGATTAGGTGCCGGTAGAGGCCGTGATGATCCAGATAGCCATGCACGATCACCAGAGTGCCGGTGGGTCGCTGAGGGCGGAACAGATGTACCGCGATCTGCTGACCCTCGATCCCGACCTGTCCCAGATGCTGGGAGGCAGCCAGGCTGCCAAACTCCAGCTGGTAGAGACGGCAGAAGTCCGCATAGCCAGCAAAGGCGCTGTTCTGGTCGCAGTTAAGCGGCGGCAGTGAGGCGATCAGTGAGCAGGGGGTGAAAGGCATGTAGATGCTCCATTGGCCATTGTCAGGCTGAAGCCGACCCACAGAGATGTGGGAAGTGCAGCAAATCCGTAGGGAACGGACGCTGCCTAACCTACAAAAGAAACACCCTGTAGGTCGGCGTTTTGTGGGTAGAAAGTAGTCCGACAAGGCTAGCAGAGTGCTGCCATCTAGCAGGGAGCGACAAATGTAGCAATGAGCGGCCATCGTCGGACTAAAGTCCGACCTACGAGTCCGACCTACGAGTCCGACCTACGAGTCCGACCTACGAGTCCGACCTGCGAGTCCGACCTGCGAGTCAGACCTGCGAGTCAGACCTACGAGTCAGACCTACGAGTCCGACCCACAAAAGATCCTAACCTACCTAACCTTCGGATCCAGGGCGCCGGACTGGTAACGCTCGGACATCGTTTCCAACGACAGGGCGCGGATCTTGCTGGCCTGGCCTGCGGCATTGAACGACTGGTAGCGGGCGCTGGCGATGTCGCGCATCGCGGCGATGGTCACGGTCAGGAATTTACGCGGATCGAACTCGGCCGGGTTCTCGGCCAGGAAGCGGCGTACCGCACCGGTCGAGGCCAGACGCAGGTCGGTATCTATATTGATCTTGCGTACGCCATGCTTGATCCCCTCGACGATCTGCTCGACCGGCACGCCGTAGGTTTCGGGCATCTCGCCGCCGTACTGGTTGATGATTGCCAGCCACTCCTGAGGTACCGAAGAGGAGCCGTGCATCACCAGGTGAGTGTCGGGCAGGCGCTGGTGGATCTTCTTGATGGTATCAATCGAGAGCACATCGCCGGTAGGTGGCCGGGTAAACTTGTAGGCACCGTGGCTGGTACCGCAGGCGATCGCCAGCGCATCACAGCCGGTCCGGGTGACAAAGTCGGCCGCTTCATCGGGATCGGTCAGCATCTGCTCGTGGGAGAGAGTGCCCACGGCACCCACGCCATCTTCTTCGCCGGCCTGGCCGGTCTCCAGCGAGCCCAGGCAACCCAGTTCACCCTCGACCGAGACGCCGCAGGCATGTGCCATCTCGACGGTGCGGCGGGTGACCTCGACATTGTATTCGTAGTCGCTGGGGGTCTTGCCGTCCGCCAGCAGTGAACCGTCCATCATCACCGAGGAGAAGCCCAGCTGGATGGAGCGCTGGCAGATCGCAGGCGAGGTGCCGTGATCCTGATGCATACAGACCGGGATATGGGGAAACTCTTCGATCGCCGCCAGGATCATATGCTTGAGGAAGTTGGAACCGGCATATTTACGTGCGCCCGCGGAGGCCTGCACGATCACCGGACTGTCGGTCTTATCGGCCGCTTCCATGATGGCGCGCATCTGCTCCAGGTTGTTAACGTTAAACGCCGGAATGCCGTAGCTGTTTTCTGCTGCGTGGTCGAGCAGCTGTCGCAAACTGATCAAAGCCATAAGTGCCTCTCTTGATTAATTCAGTGCAGGGATCGAGGTGTCGATCCCTGCAGCTTAGTCGGTTGTTCTTGATTCTATTTAGGTGGATAGAGTCAGGGGACAGAGTTAGATGGACCTGGACGCCGTTTAGCCGCGCGCCCGGGTCTCTAAAATTGCGACGGCGGGCAGAATTTTGCCCTCCACGAACTCCAGGAAGGCGCCGCCACCGGTAGAGATATAGGAGATCTTATCGGTGATGCCGTATTTATCCACTGCCGCCAGGGTGTCGCCACCGCCGGCGATGGAGAAGCAGTCGCTGTTGGCGATCGCCAGTGACAGCGCCCTGGTGCCTTCGCCAAATTGATCGAATTCGAAGACACCCAGCGGGCCGTTCCAGATGACGGTACGCGCTTTGGACATCAGGGTCGCCAGGTTGATGGCGCTCTCTGGCCCTATATCGAGGATCATGTCGTCTTCGCCCACATCCTCGACCCGCTTGATGGTCGCCGTTGCCGCCTCAGAAAACTCGGTCGCCACCACCACATCGGTCGGCAGCGGGATTGAGGTCCTTGCCATCAGAGCCCTGGCCTGATCGAGCAGCTCGGGTTCAAACAGGGACTTGCCGACCGGAAAGCCCGCCGCTGCCAGGAAGGTGTTGGCAATGCCGCCGCCGACGATCAGCTGGTCGACCTTTTCCGTGAGTATCTCCAGGACCTCCAGTTTGGTCGATACCTTGGAGCCGCCGACGATCGCAGCCACCGGACGTTCGGGTTTATCCAGCGCGCGTGCCAGGGCATCGAGTTCGTTCACCAGCAGCGGGCCGGCGCAGGCGATGGGCGCGAATCGGGCGACTCCATGGGTCGAGGCATGGGCGCGGTGGGCGGTGCCGAAGGCATCCATCACGAAGATGTCGCACAGGGCCGCCATCTTTCTGGCCAGGGTGTCGTCGTTGCTTTTTTCGCCGTAGTTAAAACGGACATTCTCCAGCAGTACCAGGTCGCTGTCGCTGTCGAAGCCGTCGATCCAGTCGCTGATCAGCGGCACCGGACGCCCCAGCAGCTCGCAGAGGTGGGCCGCGACCGGCGCCAGTGAGTAGCTGGGATCGGCGTCGCCTTCGGTAGGGCGGCCCAGATGCGACATCAGCATCACCCGGGCGCCCTGGCTCAAGGCAAGTTCGATGCTGGGCAGTGCGGCGCGAATTCTTGCATCGCTGGAAACCTTGCCTTCCTTGACGGGGACGTTGAGGTCTTCACGGATCAGTACACGCTTGCCGTTAAGATCCTGCTCGGTCATTTTCAGTACAGTCATGAAATTATCCTGTCAGCATTAATTGTTGAGAATTCTGTGGTCTGTATGTCTGGTTGAGAGTCTGGTTGAGAGTGGGTCCGGCTTTGGCTTTGGCTTTGGCTTTTTGTCTGGTGTTGAGTGTGGAACTGCTCAGTATCCGGCTGGAGCCAGATCTGTGCGACATCCAGCATCCTGTTGGCGAATCCCCACTCATTATCGAACCAGCAGATCAGCTTGAGCAGGCGATCCCCACTGATTCGAGTCTGGGTGCCGTCGACGATCCCGGAACGCGGGTCAGTATTAAAATCCACCGACGCGTGTGGCTCATCAGTATAGCCGAGCAGCCCCTGCAGCGGCCCCTGGAGGGTCGCCCTCTCCAGCAGCTGGTTGACGGCCTTCGGGGTGGTCGGGGTGCTCAGTTGCAAGGAAAGATCCATCAAGGAGACGTTGGTGGTGGGCACCCGCAGATGATTGCACTGGAAGCGTCCGGCCAGCTCCGGCAGCAGGCGATCGATACCCCGGGCCAGGCCGGTTTGTATCGGGATGATCGACTGGAGCGCGCTGCGGCTCAGGCGCAGATTGGTGCGGTGGTTGCTGTCGATCACCGGCTGGTCATTCATCGCCGAGTGGACGGTGGTGGTCAGCCCCTGTTCGATACCAAACTCTCGGTGTAGCAGATCCAGCACCGGTACCAGGCAGTTGGTGGTGCAGGAGGCGCTGGAGGCGATTCGGTGCTTGGGCTGCAGGTTCTGATGATTGAAACCAAAGACGATGGTCGCATCGATATCCGCGTCCGCCGGCTGTGAGAACAGCAACCGTTTCGCCCCGGCCTGCAGGTGTATCTCCGCCCGGCTGCGGTCAGAGAAGGAGCCGGAACACTCCAGCACCAGGTCGACCTCCAGTTTCGCCCAGGGCAGCAGCCTGGGGTCGGGCTGATTAAGCGCCAGGATTCGATCGCCATCGATCAGCAGGTGGGTGTCGTCGTGCTCGACCGGCAGCGGGAAGCGGCCGTGGGTGGTGTCATAGCGAGTCAGGTAGGTCAGAGTTTCCAGGTCGGTCAGCTCATTGATAGCGACAACGCGAAAGGGTCGGCCATCCGGGCCTCGCTGGGCATTCGAATAGAGCGCCCGCAGCACGCACTGGCCAATCCGGCCATAACCATTGATCGCGATATTAAAGGTCTTCAAAGGCGTGTCTCAATAGGGGTCTCAAGGAGTCTCAGGGGTTAGTCTCAAAGTTAGGTGTTCGTTCGAGTGTTCGTTCGAGTGTTAAAGGTCAGTCAAAGGCGGCGTCTCTCAGACTCGGTCGAAGATGCCAGGACCGCGCGCGGCCCCGGCGTGCGATCACAGCAGTTCGTTGACCTTAGAGACCACATTGTCGACGGTAAAGCCGAACAGCTTGAACAGCTCAGGGGCCGGTGCCGATTCGCCGAAGCTGGTCATGCCGACGACACGGCCGTTTAGGCCCACATACTTGTACCAGAAGTCGCTGTGCGCGGCCTCGATCGCCACCCGTGCCGAGACAGATGCCGGCAGGACCGATTCGCGATACTCCGCAGACTGGGCCTCGAAAACATCGGTACAGGGCATCGATACGACGCGGATATTGCGTCCCGCCTCGCTGAGCTGAGCGGCTGCATCCATCGCCAGACCGACTTCCGAGCCAGTCGCGATCAGGATCGCATCGGGTAGCCCGGGGCAGTCACGCAGGATATAACCGCCGCGCTGGACGTTGTTAAGCTGCTCGGTACTACGCGGCTGGTGCGCCAGGCTCTGGCGTGAGAAGACCAGCGCCGAGGGACCCTCTACTCGCTCCAGGGCGTTCTTCCAGGCCACCGCCGATTCCACGGCATCGCAGGGACGCCACAGATCCAGGTTGGGGGTGGTGCGCAGGTTGGTCAGCTGTTCGATCGGCTGGTGGGTCGGGCCATCTTCGCCCAGGCCGATGGAATCGTGGGTATACACGAAGATCGAACGCTGGCCCATCAGGGCGGCCATCCGCACCGCATTGCGGGCATATTCCATAAAGATCAGGAAGGTCGCGCCGTAAGGGATAAAGCCGCCGTGCAGGGCCAGACCGTTCATGATCGCCGACATGCCGAATTCACGCACGCCGTAGTTCATATAGTTGCCGCTGGCGTCGTCCTGGGTGATCGTCTTGCAACCACTCCAGAGCGTCAGGTTGGAACCGGCCAGATCGGCCGAGCCACCGAGCAGCTCCGGCAGTTGCGGGCCATAGGCATTGAGGGCATTTTGCGAGGCCTTGCGGCTGGCGATGGTCTCGCCCTTGGCCTGCAGCTCTTCTATATAAGCCTGTGACTGAGCCGCAAAATCTTTCGGCAGGTCGCCGCTGATCCGGCGCAGGAACTCGGATGCCAGTTCCGGATAAGCTTCTGCATAGTCGGAGAACTGCGCGTTCCAGCTGTTTTCGATGATCATCCCATGCTCACGCGCATCCCACTCGGTCGCGATCTCTTCGGGAATCACGAAGGGTGCATGCTCCCAGCCCAGTGCCTTGCGGGTCAGGGTGATCTCGTCGTCGCCCAGGGGCGCGCCGTGGCAATCTTCTTTGCCCTGCTTGTTAGGCGAGCCGAAGCCGATCACGGTCTTGCAGCAGATCAGGGTGGGTTGGCTGCTGTTATCGCGCGCCAGCTCGATCGCGGCGTGGATCGCATCGGCGTCGTGGCCGTCGATCGCCGGGATCACCTGCCAGCCATAGGCTTCGAAGCGCTTGACGGTATCGTCGGTAAACCAGCCCTCGACCTCGCCATCGATGGAGATACCGTTGTCATCGTAGAAGGCGACCAGCTTGCCCAGTCCCAGGGTGCCTGCCAGCGAGCAGACCTCGTGGGAGATCCCCTCCATCATGCAGCCGTCACCGAGGAAGGTGTAGGTGTAGTGATCGACGATCTCGTGACCCTCACGGTTAAACTGGCCCGCCAGGGTCTTCTCGGCCAGCGCCATGCCGACCGCATTGGCCAGCCCCTGACCCAGGGGTCCAGTGGTCGTTTCGATGCCGGGCGCGTAACCGAACTCCGGGTGTCCCGCAGTCTTGCTGTGCAGCTGGCGGAAGTTTTTCAGATCCTCGATCCCTAGCTCGTAGCCTGAGAGGTGCAGCAGGGAGTAAAGCAGCATCGAGCCATGGCCGTTAGAGAGCACGAAGCGATCGCGGTTGATCCACTGCGGATTAGCGGGATTGTGCTGCAGGTAATCGTTCCACAGGACTTCGGCGATATCAGCCATGCCCATAGGTGCACCGGGGTGACCGGATTTGGCTTTCTGGACAGCATCCATGCTCAGGGCACGGATGGCATTGGCTAGGTCTCTGCGGGATAGCATGAGTAAAACTCCAGGTATAAACGAGGTAGGTTTTAAAGAGAGGCGCATTATCCCGCACCCAGTCGGCAGCAGCAAATATGAATGCCTTTAATGTGAGTAATAAGCAATCTCCCTAGCCGCTGAGGGGGCAATGCCCTTTCTCTCTTTTAGCCTTTACACAGCGTGCGAGTCTCGGTAAATATCGTTATCATAGCGCCCCCACTCTGGAGTCAGCGCCGGTGCCGGTTGTTTAGCCCTCACCCGTGAAACGCTCTCCAGCCTGGTAATTAAGTCACTGTATTTTGAACGCTGAGTGTTCAAAATACATTCAATTATTAAGGAACACTATGAGTAATTATTCTGTATTTACCTCCGAATCGGTTTCTGAGGGACATCCGGATAAGATGGCCGACCAGATCTCCGATGCCATCCTGGATGCGATCCTGGCCGACGACCCCAACTCCCGCGTCGCGGTAGAGACGATGGTGAAGACCGGCATGGCGATCGTCGCCGGTGAAGTGCGTACCTCGACCTATGTCGATCTGGAAGATATCGTCCGCAACGTCATTCTGGATATCGGCTACACCAGCTCGAATGTCGGCTTCGATGGCGCCTCTTGCGCCGTGATCAACGCCATCGGCAAGCAGTCGGTGGATATCGCCGTCGGCGTCGATGAGGCCAATGACAAGGATCTGGGCGCTGGCGACCAGGGGCTGATGTTCGGTTATGCCAGCAACGAGACCCCGGTGCTGATGCCCGCGCCTATCTATTACGCCCATCGGCTGATGGAGCGTCAGGCGCAGCTGCGCAAGACCGGCGTCCTGACCTGGCTGCGTCCAGATGCCAAGTCACAGGTCACCCTGCGCTATGAAAACGGCCAGCCGGTCGCCATCGATGCGGTCGTAGTCTCCACCCAACATGCTCCGGGTATCAAGCAGGCCGATATCCGTGAGGCGGTGATGGAAGAGATCGTAAAGCATGTGCTGCCCGCCGAGTGGCTGCACAAGGATACCCAGTACCATATCAATCCTACGGGGCAGTTTATTATCGGTGGCCCTATGGGCGACTGCGGCCTGACCGGACGCAAGATCATCGTCGATACCTATGGCGGCATGGCCCACCACGGTGGCGGAGCCTTCTCCGGCAAGGACCCCTCCAAGGTCGATCGCTCGGCGGCCTATGCCAGCCGTTATGTGGCCAAGAATATCGTCGCCGCCGGCCTTGCCGATCGTTGTGAGATCCAGGTCTCCTACGCGATCGGCGTTGCCGAGCCGACCTCGATCAGTGTCGACACCTTCGGTACCGGAGCGCTCAGTGATGACAAGATCGTCCAGCTGATCCGTGAGCATTTTGATCTGCGGCCCCGCGGCCTGATCGAGATGCTCGATCTCAAGCGCCCGATCTATCGTGCCACGGCGGCTTACGGTCACTTCGGTCGTGAAGAAGATGACTTTACTTGGGAGCGGACCGACAAGGCTGACGCACTGCGTCAGGCCGCCGGACTCTGACTCTGACTCCGACTCCGACCCAAATTACGGGACTCTCCCCATGCGTCTGACCCGCGTCTACGAACCCCAGCCCCTGATCGAAGGGGCCGAAATCTCGCTGAGTGACAGTGCGGTCCAGCATCTGGGGCGCGCGCTGCGGATGCGTCCGGGAGAGTCGGTGCTGCTGTTTGATGGGGCCGGCCATGAGCATCGGGCGGAATTGCTGGAATTGAGCAAGCGGTCGATCAGCGTGCGGGTGGGGCCTGCCAGCCAGCGCAGCCAGGAATCATCCCTGGCGATCGAGCTGGGACAGGTGATGTCTCGCGGTGAGCGGATGGATTACGCGGTGCAGAAGGCGACTGAGCTGGGGGTGACCCGGATCCAGCCGCTGTTCAGCGAGCGTTGCGAGGTGAAACTCAGCAGCGAACGTCAGGATAAACGGCTGCAGCACTGGCAGCAGGTGGCGATCAGCGCCTGCGAACAGTGCGGCCGCAGCCAGGTGCCGGAGATTCTGCCGCCCCTGTCGTTGTCACTCTGGCTGGCACGCACGGACGGCGAGCTCAAGCTGGTGCTGCATCCCGACGCCGCCAAACCGCTGTCGCAACGCCAGCCCCCGGCATCGGTCGACCTGCTGATCGGGCCGGAAGGCGGCCTGAGCGATCAGGAGATCGCCCAGGCCCGCGATGCCGGCTTTGAATCCCTGCAGCTCGGCCCGCGGGTACTGCGCACCGAGACCGCGCCGGTCGCGGCACTGTCAGTCTTGCAGTATCTGTGGGGCGATCTGGGCTGAGGCTTTTGTTTTTTTGTAGGGATGTCTTTTGTGGGTCGGACTTTAGTCCGACGATGGCTGCTCCATGCTAGCCTTGTCGGACTACTTTTTACCCACAAAACGCCGACCTACAGGCTGTTTTTTTTGTAGGTCAGGCTTCAGCCTGACGGTTTATTGTATTTTTGCTCCTGAGGAACTGTTGAATGAGTCTTAAACTCGGCGTGGTCATGGACCCTATTGAAGCGATCAACTATAAAAAAGACAGCACCCTGGCGATGCTGTGGGCCGCCCAGGATCGAGGCTGGGAACTCTACTATCTGGAGCAGTCCGGGCTCTATCTACAGGACGGCGTCTCTATGGGACGGATGGCGCCGCTGAGCGTCAAGCGCGACCCTTCCGACTGGTTCGAGCGGGATGACTACCAGAATCTGCCGCTGGCGGAGCTGGATGTGATCCTGATGCGCAAGGACCCGCCCTTCGATAACGAATTTCTCTACAGCACCTATCTGCTGGAGCAGGCCGAGCGTGAAGGGGTCATGGTGGTTAATCGGCCCCAGAGTCTGCGCGACTGCAATGAAAAGCTGTTCGCGACCCGTTTTCCGCAGTGCTGTCCACCGCTGCTGGTCAGCCGGGATGAGGCGCTGTTAAAGACATTCCATGGGGAACATCAGGACGTGATCTTTAAACCTCTGGATGGCATGGGCGGGGCATCGATCTTCAGGGTCAAGGCCGGAGATCCGAATCTGGGTGTCATTCTGGAGACGCTGACCGGACATGGCACCCAGCAGATCATGGCGCAGCGCTTCATCCCCGAGATCGTCGATGGCGACAAGCGTATCCTGCTGATCGATGGCGAGCCGGTGGATTACGCCCTGGCCCGCATCCCCATGCAGGGTGAAACCCGCGGTAACCTGGCTGCCGGCGGCACCGGTGTCGGTCGGCCGCTGACCGAGCGTGACCGCTGGATCTGTGCACAGGTTAAACCTATCATCCAGGAACAGGGGCTGCTGTTTGTCGGCCTGGATGTGATCGGTGATTACCTGACCGAGATCAATGTCACCAGTCCTACCTGTATTCGCGAACTCAACGACCAGTTCGGCCTGGATATCGGCGGACAGCTGATGGATGCTATAGGCGGACGGTTAAACCGCTGAACGGTGGCGAGGCACTATGACCCAGGCGCTATCGAATCCGATAGAGATGCATACCCAGACGGCGGTCAGCTCGGTTGACCGCTTCGGCTTTACGCTGTTTGTGGCGGATAGATGGGATGGGCATGCGCTTGGATCGCTGAATGGCGGCGAGGCACTATGACCCAGGCGCTATCGAATCCGGTAGAGATGCATACCCAGACGGCGGTCAGTTCGGTTGACCGCTTCGGCTTTACGCTGTTTGTGGCGATCGCGGTGCATGCGCTGCTGATTCTGGGGGTGGCGTTCGATGCCGAGGAACCCGCCCCGGTGGCGACGACGCTGGAGGTCACCCTGGCCAGTTTCTCCAGCGAACAGGCGCCAGAAAAGGCGGACTTTATCGCCCAGGATAATCAGCTTGGCAGTGGTGATTCGCAAGACAAAGCCCTGCCCAGCAGCCGCGAAGTAGCGCCCTTTCAAAATAATGAAGCGAAGCCTGTGGCCCCCGGTATCGTCCCCAGTCAGCAGGCGTTGATTCAGCCGCCACAGCCGCGGCTGGCACCGGAGGAAGAGCCCGTCGAGGTTGCGGCACGGAAACCGCACCGCAGCGAGCAGCCGGAGCGGCTCAAGACCCAGGGCGACAGCAGCTGGAAACTGTTTGAACCTGCAGCAGAGAAACCCGCAGCAGTGGCACCGGCAGCTTCCGGGCTGAGCGCCTCGCTGCTGGCGCGGAGCCTGGAGATCGCCGGCCTCGAAGCCAGGCTGGACGACCTGCGGCAGCAGGAGGCGAATGCGCCCCGGGTGCGCCGGCTGACATCGGCCTCGACCCGGGCCTCGTTTGACGCCCGTTATCTCGACAGCTGGCGGCGTAAGGTAGAGCGGGTCGGCAATATCAACTATCCTGAACAGGCCCGGCGTCAGGACTTGCACGGCAACCTGCGCCTGCTGGTGGTACTGCGCCCCGACGGCAGCCTGGAGCGCGTGGATGTACTCAAATCATCCGGACACCCGGTGCTCGATAACGCCGCCAAACGGATTGTCCGCCTCGCCGCCCCCTATGCCGCCTTTCCTCCAGAACTGCGTAAACGCGCCGATCGGGTAGAGATCATCCGCACTTGGAAGTTCGAACGCACAAAGCTAGGGGTCAATGGCTAATCTCTTTTGTAGGTCGGACTTTAGTCCGACAAGGCTGGCATGGAGCGGCCATCGTCGGACTACTTTCTACCTACAAAAAGCCAACCCACAGCCTGACATCTTTTAAGCCCCAGGCACATAGCTTTGCTGAACGGTGCCGCTGGCGATCATCCGTGACAGGTAGCTCAGCTTGCCGGGATCCTGATCTACGATATCGATGGTCACGCTGACGTGCTGGCAATCGATGCCGCTGTCGTTGGCTTTGAGGCCGCGAACCATGGCGTTGATTCGGGCAACCTCCGAATGAGTGCCGGCGTGCTGCTCCAGATCGATCACCACCGCTTCAAACAACGCCGGCAGCCCCTCGTCGACCTTACAGACCAGCACCAGCTGCTTCAGGCTCAGGGTCTTGATCAGGCACTGATTTACATGCTCGCCAAAGCGCAGTTGCGCGACGCGTGCAGCCGGGGTGTTGGATTTAACGGCGGCGGGCTTGGCCGCAGGCTTGGAAACCAGGGATGTGGGTTGTGGTGAGCGCGGAGGCGAAGGTTGCCGCGCGGGGCCGGATCCTGTCAGGGCGTTGACCGTGCTATCGCTTGCGGGGGGCGGTGCCGCCAGGGGTTTGCTCAGCACCTTGATCACCTTCGCCTGCAGCGCCTCGCTGGAGAACGGCTTGCCTATGTAATCGCTGACCCCAGCCTGAATGGCCTGAATAACATTGGCCTTATCGCCACGACTGGTGACCATCACAAAGGGGACGGTGGATCTGTGCTGTTGCCGAATCCACTGCAGCAGCTCTATCCCGGACATCTCAGGCATCTCCCAGTCACAGAGAATCAGATCATAGGCATTAGTCTTCAGCAGCTGCTGTGCTGTGCGGCCGTTGATAGCGTCCTCGACCTGCATCCCCGGAAACTTTGCCAGCAGGGTCTTGCGCACCAGGTCGCGGATAAAGGCGGCATCATCAACGACCAGTACTCTTGCGTGTTCCATGCTTCTACTCCAAACCCTATTGCGGAGAGGATACCTGAGCTGGATTCGGGTCACTAGTCTTAACGCTCTCTGCGGTTGTCAGGCAGTCGCGGGAGGCTGGCTGCAGGCGATCTTTCAGTCCGGAGGCTGTTTTCAATGCTTTGCTTGAGTCTTAACGGCGCTAGGCCGATACTTAAGCTATGAAAAAACCCTCAGCAGTAATCAATCTCTGTCATCACTTTCTGATTTCGATGCCGCATCTTCGTGGCAGTAGCTTCGAGCAGACCCTGACCTATGTGTGCGAACACAGCGCAGAGGGGGCGATGGGGCTGGTGGTGAATCGGCCGCTGGACCTGAATTTCGCCCAGCTGCTGGGGCATCTGGACATGCCGATGGCGCCGATCCAGAACGGCGAGTGCCCGATCTATGCGGGCGGCCCTGTTAAGGGTGATCGCGGATTTATCCTCCATAGTCCGGTCGACCACGTCTGGGGCTCGAGCCATGCCGTCAACGAACAGCTGCATCTGACCACCTCGACCGACATCCTGATGGCGATCGCCGAAGGCCGTGGCCCGGAGAAGTATCTGATGACCCTTGGTTATGCCGGCTGGGATGCGGGGCAGCTGGAGCAGGAAATTCTGGCCAACAGCTGGTTAAGTTGTCCGGCGGATTTGGATATACTGTTTAATATTGAGCCGCAACTGCGGCTCGGCGCTGCCGCCACCAGCCTGGGCGTTAATCTCGACCTGCTGAGCACCCAGAGCGGGCATGCCTGACCCCTTATCACTCTTTATCACTTCACCTATAGCGAGCACCGGCTTTGATACTGGCATTTGATTTTGGTACGACCCGCTTCGGTGTAGCAGTAGGAGAGGCGCTTATCGGCACGGCTAGGGCGCTTAAACCTATTCCCGCTAAAGAGGGGATTCCCGATGTGCAGCAGATACAGGCCCTGATCGATGAATGGCAACCCGAGGCCTTCGTGGTGGGCTTGCCGCTGAATATGGATGGCAGCCTCTGTGAGATGTCCCACCGGGCCCGCAAATTCGCCAACCGCCTGCATGCCCTCTACGATCGACCCAGTTATCTGATGGATGAGCGCCTCACCAGCCACGAAGCCAAGGGCCTACATCTGGCGGCAGGCGGGGAGCCCGACTTTAAAAAGCACTCGATGGATGGCCTGGCCGCCCAGCTGATTCTCGAAAGCTGGTTCCGGGAACCGGTGCATCTGTCCAGCCTAGAGAAATTCAAGCAGCTGTAGGCAGGATAGAGGCAGGCTCTTTGTGGGAGCCTGCCTGCAGGCGACCTTTTGACTGTTTTCCTGAAAAGATGAAAGATGAAAGATTAAAAGATTAAAAGATCGCCGGGAGCCCGGCTCCCACAGCACAGCAAATGTAGGATGTGCTGAGGAACGAACCGCATCAATGACCATAGGAATGGACATATGCCCGAAAACATCGATGTAGAACAGCTGTTACAGCAGATGACCGCCGAGCTGAAACAGCAGCTCGCAGAGCGCAAGATCGATAATCCGCTGCTGATCGGCATCCGCAGCGGCGGTGTTTGGCTGGCCGAGCGCGTCCGGCTGCTGCTGGGGCAGACGGATCCGATCGGGATCCTGGATATCAGTTTCTACCGTGACGACTTTACCCGCATCGGTCTTAATCCCAAGGTCAAACCCTCGGCGCTGCCGGTGATGACCGAGGGCCGGGATATTATCCTCATCGATGATGTCCTGATGAGCGGCCGGACCGTGCGTGCGGCGCTGAACGAACTCTTCGATTACGGCCGGCCGGCCTCGGTACTGCTGATGACACTGCTGGACCTGCAGGCGCGCGAGCTGCCGATCCGTGCCGATATCGTCGGCAGATCCCTGTATCTGGCCGCCGACCAGCAGGTCAAGCTGTCGGGCCCCGAACCCCTGAGACTGAGCGTCCTGAACCGTTAACCGACCTGGAAATGTTGTAATGAATCCGAACTCTGGCAGCCTGCAGCTGCAACTAAACGCCCAGGGCAAGCTGCGCCACTTTCTGACCACCGAAGGGCTCAGTACTGAGCTGCTGACCGCGATCCTGGATACCGCCGATTCTTTCGTCGATATGGGCGCCCAGTCGGTCAAGAAGGTGCCGCTGCTGCGCGGCAAGACCGTGGTTAATCTGTTCTTCGAAAACAGCACCCGCACCCGCAGTACCTTTGAGCTGGCCGCCAAACGGCTGTCGGCGGATGTCCTGAATCTGGATATCGCCACCTCCGCGACCACCAAGGGGGAGACACTGCGCGATACCCTCTGGAACCTGGAGGCGATGCAGAGCGATATGTTTGTGGTGCGCCATCCACACTCGGGAGCGGCGCACTTTATTGCCGAGCATGTGACCCCCAATGTCGCCATTATCAACGCCGGTGACGGTCGTCATGCCCATCCCACCCAGGCGATGCTGGATATGCTGACCATCCGCCGCCATAAGGGCGACTTCAGTAACCTGCGGGTCGCCATCGTCGGTGATGCCCTGCATTCGCGAGTAGCGCGCTCGCAGATCCATGCGCTCAATACATTGGGTGCCGCCGAGGTGCGACTGATCGCCCCCAAGACCCTGCTGCCCACCGAGATCGACAGCCTGGGCGTCAAGGTCTACAGCGACCTGAACAAAGGGCTCAAGGATGTGGATGTGGTGATCATGCTGCGGCTGCAGCTCGAACGGATGAAGAGCGCCTTCCTGCCCTCCCAGGCGGAGTTTTATAAGCTCTTCGGGCTCACTCGGGAGCGGCTGGCGGTGGCCAACCCCGATGCGATTGTTATGCATCCGGGGCCCATCAATCGGGGCGTCGAGATCGAATCCGAAGTGGCCGATGGTGCCCAGTCGCTGATCCTCAAGCAGGTCGGTTACGGCATCGCGACCCGAATGGCGGTGATGTCCATGGCGATGAGCGGCCAGCAACAACAGCACTCAGACTGAGCACAGATTAAGCACCGGGACGCTGATAGATGTCCATGACTCTCTATAGAGCGGCCAGCAACAGCAGCACTCAGACTGAGCACAGATTAAGCACCGGGACGCTGATAGATGTCCATGACTCTCTATAGCGCGGCCAGCAACAGCAGCACTCAGACTGAGCACAGACTGAGCACAGACTGAGCACCGGGACGCTGATAGATGTCCATGACTCTCTATAGAGCGGCCAGCAACAACAGCACTCAGACTGAGCACAGATTAAGCACCGGGACGCTGATAGATGTCCATGACTCTCTATAGAGCGGCCAGCAACAACAGCACTCAGACTGAGCACAGATTAAGCACAGATTAAGCACAGATTAAGCACAGACTAAGCACCGGGACGCTGATAGATGTCCATGACTCCCTATAGAGTGGCCAGCAGCAACAGAGCGCGGACTAAGCGTGCGTCCCCCTAATTGAATAGCCAGGCAGTAAAACGATGAAGATTCATATTCAAGGCGGTCGGTTGATCGATCCGGCGCAGCAGCTCGACGGACAGTTCGATCTCTATCTAGAGCAGGGGCGGGTGGTCGCGATCGGCACCAAGCCTGCAGGCTTTGTAGCCGAGCAGCTGATCGATGCCCACGGCCAGGTCGTCTGTCCGGGACTGATCGACCTGCAGGCCTTCCTGCGTGAACCGGGACAGACCCACAAAGGCAGTGTCGCCAGCGAGGGTGCCGCCGCTGCGAGCGGCGGCATCACCAGCCTGTGCTGCTCGCCGATGACCCAGCCGGTGCTGGACACCCCATCGCTCGTCCGGCTGGTTCAGGATAGGGCAACCGAAGCCGGTACTGTCCGGGTACTGCCCCTGGCAGCCCTGACCCGGGGGCTCGAAGGCGAACAGCTCAGCAATATGCACGCCCTGAAAGAGGCCGGTGCCGTCGGTTTCAGCAATGCCGGTGTCGGCATACCCAATGCCCAGACGCTGCTGCGCTGTCTGGAATATGCCGCCACCCTGGATCTGTTGATCTTCGTGCGCCCCAACGAACCGGTGCTGGGCGCGGGCTGCGCCCATGACGGCGCCATGGCGATGCGCCTCGGGCTGGACGGCATCCCCGAGGTCGCAGAGACCCTCGAAGTCTCGCGTTATCTGCTGCTGGCAGAGCAGGCCGGCGCCCGGCTACATTTTGGCCAGCTGTCGTGCGCACGCTCCATCGAGATGATCGAACAGGCACAGGCGCGCGGCCAGCAGGTCAGCGCAGATGTCGCCGTCCACCAGCTGCTGCTCGACGATACCTTCCTGGAGGGCTTCGACAGCCGCTTCCATCTTTCCCCGCCACTGCGCTCCAGGAGCCACCGCGACGGCCTCCGTGAGGCCCTGATGCGCGGCGGTATCGGCGCCCTCAGCTCCGACCATCAGCCCCATGAAGCCGCAGCCAAGGCAGCCCCGTTCAGCGCCACAGAATCGGGCATGATCGGCGTGCAAACCCTGCTACCGCTAGGACTGTCGCTGGTCGCCGAGGAACTCCTGACCCTGCCCCAGCTGATCGCGATGCTGACCAGCACTCCGGCTAGGATCCTGGGTAAAGAGTTAGGTAAGGAGTTAGGTAAGGAGTTAGGTAAGGAGTTAGGTAAGGAGTTAGGACTGCCGCAGGGCCAGTTGGGCGTCGGCGCCATAGCGGATATCTGTATCTTCGATCCGACACAGCGCTGGACCCTGGACGCGAGCAGCAACCGCTCCCGCGGCAGCAACAGCCCTTATTGGGGTCAGACCCTGGTTGGCCAGGTCACCCACAGCCTACTGGCCGGAAAGCCGGTTTTTGTCAGGGATAAGAGATAAGAAAAGGGATGAACCACAAGGATGAGCCACAAGGATGAACAGGTTATGCAGCACAACATACAGCCGACACTGACCCCCCGATTCCTGACCCCCCGATTTCGCCAGCCCCAGGTACTGATCGCCTGTGCGGTGATCACGCTCTGCCTCTGGGGGCTCTATCAGGCACTCCGCATGGGAATGGCGGATGTGGTCGCCTATAAAGCCAGATACCCGCTTAAAACTTGGGAGCAGGCGGCGCGATTGCCCACCATGGCCGAAGCCGACGATGCCCTAGAAAAGGCCTCGGGCGCGCTCTCCTGGGCACCGAAAAACCCCGAGTATCTGGACCTTCGGGCGCATCTCCTCACCTATAAGAGCCTGCTGCCGGTCAATAACGAGACCCAAGCAGAGCATTCAGTCAGGGTCGAGCCCTTGACCCGGGAGGCGCTGGCGCTCTATCAGCAATCGACCGGGCTGCGCCCCAAATGGCCCTACAGCTGGTCCAGGCTGGCGCTGGTTAAATCCTACCTGGGCGAGTTTGATCAGGTCTTTACTGCGGCCGTCGCCAAGGCCGTTAAATACGGTCCCTGGGAGCCGGGAGTGCATAAGACCCTGCTCGAAGCCGGCCTCAGCGGCTGGTTTGAGCTGGATGCCGACACCCGCCGCGCGCTGGGCAGCACCGCATCCCGAGGCCTGCGGCTGGACAGCCGAGGTATCACCGCCATCGTCCAGCGCCATCAAAAGCGCGACCAACTCTGCGGCTACCTGCCCAATGACCGCTACAGCAAAGCCCTGTGCGGTTGGTAAGTTGTTTTTTTGTAGGGTTTTTGTGGGTTAGCTTTCTGTGGGTGGAAAGTAGCCTGACAACCACTACACATTGCTAGAGTTGTCGCCCTAAAGTCCAACCCACAAAAGATCGCCTGCCTGCAGGCTCCCACAGGCACGCGAAAAGAGCTGACCCCCCTCATCGCTTTTTGTAATCCTGTAGCGATCTGCTACAGTAATCCAACAAACCTCAGTAGCGGAGATCGTTATGGCTAAGGCGGCATCACCCGTAAGGCTTGAAAAAAACTTGATGGAAGCTGCGAAAGTAGTCGGAGATATCTACCACCGAAGCGCCGCAGAGCAGGTTGAGTATTGGGCCGATATAGGCCGGAATCTGTCTAAGATGATCGATCCGGACACCCTGGTACAAATTGCGGCTGGGCTGGCGCGGGTTAACGTCGAACAGGTTGCCGCTCCCGTAGTAAACCCCGAGGATGTCTTCGCGTCCTTAGAGACTGACCGCGCCAGCGGACGGCTCGCTGCCGTAGTGACCGCCTCTGCCGTTAAGTACCAGGCGTCAGCCTCTCACCGGGGCTTACTGGAGCGTATCTCTCCCGGTGGAGGTGTTGAAACCGGTAGTTTTACTAATGGGGTGTTTATAGCGCTGCAAGAACCTGAGCATTGACGAATACTAAGCAGCTTTGGCTGCTGGTGGGCGGTAACGGGGCGGGCAAGAGCACCTTTTACCGATTAACGCTTGAGCCCCTGGGTATCCCCTTCGTTAATGCCGACGTGATCGCAAAGCAGCTCTTTCCCGAGTCCCCGGAGGCGCATAGTTACAAGGCCGCAAAAATAGCCGCAGACCTGCGCCATGATCTGCTGCTTAAAGGTCGGAATTTCTGTTTCGAAACGGTGTTTTCACATCCCTCCAAAATAGACTTTGTTGCCCAGGCCAAGGCGCTGGGTTATCAGGTCATCATGGTCGTGATACACCTGGAAAATCCAGAGATCAATCGTGCGCGGGTCGCTCAGCGGGTAGCAGAAGGAGGGCACCAGGTACCAGACGCTAAGGTAGAATCGCGTATACCGAGGCTGCTTGCCAACATTAGAATGGCGATGCCGCTTTGCGATCAGGTTCGCATCTTGGATAATTCCAGCTGCGAAATCCCTTTTTGTCCTGTAGCGACACGCCGTAACCAGTCGCTGGAAATCCACCTTGAATCCTTGCCAGCATGGGCGAAAACGCTATTGAGCTAACCGAAACAAGGGGGGGAGGGGCAGGCTGAAGCCTAACCTACAAAAGATCGCCTGCAGGCAGGCTCCCACAGGCAGGCTCCCACAGGCAGGCTCCCACAGGCACGCGGAAAGAACTGACCCCCTACTCTTTATTCAGACCACAGGGGTTGAGGCGTCGCACAGACTATAAAAAACGGGTTGAGCAGGGTATCCGGGCGGGTATTGTAGCGCAGCGGGGTCAGACCCGAGTGTTCGAGTACCAGGCCGCCGGCCGCTTCCACCACGGCCTGGGCGGCGGCGGTATCCCATTCGCTGGTCAGACCCAGGCGGGGGTAAAGATCGGCCGCACCTTCGGCGACCAGGCAGAGCTTCAGGGAGCTGCCCATCGCCACGATCTCGGCCTGACCCAGCTTGGCCACAAACGCCTTAAAGGCCTCGGACTGGTGCGAACGGCTGCCGACCACGCGCCAGGTACCCGCGGCTGCCGGCGGCGTGGCGACTCGAATAGCGGTGGCGGGCTGGCCGGTGATCTGCTTGAAAGCCCCCCGCAAGCGGCCACCCCAGTAGAGGGTCTCCAGAGCGGGGGCATAAACGATGCCCAGCACCGGCACGCCGGCATCGATCAGGGCGATATTGACGGTAAATTCGCCGTTCTTCTTGATGAATTCCTTGGTACCGTCCAGCGGATCGATCAGCCAGTAACGACTCCAGTTGTTGCGCTCAAAGAGCACCGCCGCATCGGACTCCTCGGACAAGACCGGAATCCCCGGTGTCAGCCTGGCAAGACCCTCGACGATGCAGTGGTGGGAGGCCAGGTCGGCTTCGGTCAGCGGGCTGGCATCCGCCTTGTCGACGATGGTGAAATCACGCTGATAGATCGCCATAATCGCATCACCCGCCGTTTTAGCCAGCTGGATAATCGCCTCGATATCGCCATCAAAGCACTCTGTAGCAGGAACGGTAGTAACGGAATTGGACATAAAAATCTCTCTGGTGCCCTAGATTAAGAAGCTCGATTCAGAAGCTCCAGATCAAGGGAATTAATAGGATAGAAGTACTGCCCACCAGCAGGCTGAGCGGGATACCCAGGCGCAGATAGTCGCGGATACGGTAGCCGCCAGGGCCCATAACCATCAGGTTGGTCTGGTAGCCCAGCGGGGTGATAAAGCTGGCGGAAGCGGCAAACATGATCGCGACCGCAAAGGGCATCACATTAACACCAAGCTGGTCGGCAACCGCCATGGCGATAGGAAACATCAGCACCGCGGCGGCACTGTTGGTGATCGACTCGGTAAACAGCACCGTAAGCAGGTAGATGATCGCCAGTGCCAGCCAGGGGGAGTGGCTGCTCTCGGGGATCAACCACAGCGCGATGGCGGCAGCGGCCCCGGTTTTGGTCATAGCCACACCCAGCGAAAAGGACGCGGCGATAACAACCAGCACCGTGTGGTCGATATAGCGTCGCGCCTTGGCGGGGCTGACGCAGCGGGTGGTGAGCATCGCGGCCGCAGCGATCAGCGCCGCTTCCAGTATCGATAACAGGCCGAGCGCGCTGACCAGGACCATGGTAGCGAGGATTGCCAGCGCCATCGGCGCCTTTTCAAAATGGGGCGGGGTCGAGTCATTAAGCGCGCTGACCAGCAGGAAGTCTTTACGAAAACGGTACTGCTCCAGAAACTCCTGGCCGGTTTCCAGCAGCAGGCAGTCGCCGACCTGCAGTTCGATATTGCCTATCTTCCCGGGCAGCCGGCTGCCGCCGCGCGAGACCGAGATGATAGCCGCCTGGAAGCGCGAGCGAAATTTTGCATGGCGAATGGTCTGGTTAAGGCCGGTAAATCCAGGTCCTATGACCGCCTCGACCAGGCAGCGGTTGTGGCGCGCGGTCTCGAGTTTATCGGCATCGCCGTTAGCCGCGGTGAGTCCCTGGATCAGCCGCAGCTCGCGAGCGCACTCGGGTGCACCGATAAACAGCAATCGGTCATGGGCTTCTAGCAGGGTTTCGGGCGGGACCGCCGTCAGCAGTCGATGTTGACGCTCGATCTCGACCAGATAACCGTGATTGAGTTGCCGCAGTCCCGCCTCAGCAATCGACATGCCGGGCAGAGGGCCCGCAGCATCGACCCGGACCTCCACGCTGTACTCGCGTATCTGCTCAATTTGCTCGGCAGCGCCTTTGCGGTTGGGAAGCAGGCGGTCGCCCGCCAGAAGCATAAAGGTACCACCGATCAGCACCAGCGGGATGCCCAGCCAGGCGAGTTCAAACATCGACAGCGAGATCTGTTTTTCGGTTTGCAGCAAGCCATCGATCACCAGGTTGGTGCTGGTGCCGATCAGGGTGCAGGTGCCACCCAGAATGGCGGCATAGCTCAGGGGCAGCAGCAGTTTGGACGTCGGCAGCTGGAGCCGTTGCGCCCAGGCCTGGATGGCGGGGAGGAGCATCGCCACCACCGTGGTGTTATTCATAAAAGCGCTGAGCAGCGAGGCCGGCAGCATCACGCGTAACTGGGCGAGTCTCAGCGTACTCGGCTGGCCTAGCAGCCGCCGTGCCAGCCACTGGACCGCACCGGTGTTATTAAGCCCTGCAGCCACCACATAGAGAATGGCGATCGTCATCACCCCTGGGTTGGAAAAGCCCACCAGCGCTTCGGCAGGTGTCAAAATTCCCAGGATAATCAGGCTTGCCAGCGCAGTCATCAGCAGCACATCGGTAGCCAGACGACTGCTCAGCAGCAGCGTCAGCACCACCCCGATCACCGCCAGAGTGAGATAGGCGTCAGTCGTCATGCATCGATATCTCCGCTAAGGGGGTAGGTCTTTTGTGGGTTGGACCCGTAACTCGGACTCGTAACTCGGGCTCGTAGGTCGGGCCCGTAACACGGGCCGTAACTCGGGCCCGTAACTCGGGCCCGTAACTCGGACCCGTAACTCGGACCGTAACTCGGCCCTCGTAACTCGGGCCCGTAACACGGGCCGTAACTCGGGCTCGTAGGTCGGACTTTAGTCCGACAAAACCATCAAAACGCACCCATCCTTCTGAAATTGCTTCGACCAAGGAGGGGGCAGGTCTTTCCGCATCATTAGTCAAAAGATCGCCTGCAGGCAGGCTCCCACAAGGAACCCCTGATGTTATATGGAAAGACCGGACCCCTTTTTTGTGACCCCTTTTTTGTCCTCGGACTCGTAACTCGGCCCTCGTAACTCGGGCTCGTAGGTCGGACTTTAGTCCGACAAAACTATCAAAACGCACCCATCCTTCTGAAATTGCTTCGACCAAGGAGGGGTCTTCAGCCAAGGAGGGGTCAGCCTTTCAGCATCATTAGTCAAAAGATCGCCTGCAGGCAGGCTCCCACAAGGAACCCTGATGTTATATGTAAAGACCTGACCCCTTTTTTGCTGCCTTTAATACCATGACATTAAAGGTTTAATAGGTGCGGTTGATATCTTACCCAGCAACGCTTAGTCTCTCAACCCTCAAGAATTACTTTGACTACTACCGAACATGCAACCTGGCGGTTTTTGATGAGCGGCAAACGACTCAGTCCTGATGAGCTGGATCGGCTTCGAATAGAAGCGGTCTCCCTGCGTCTCAACCAACACTCGCTCAGTGAAACCCAGCGTCTTACCGGGTTGAGTGCGCCGACCATTATCGATGCCTTTAAAGCGTTCCGCTTGGGCGGTTGGCAAGCGGTCAGGACTCAGAGCCGGGGTCGGCCGGCAGGCAGTCGAGCCAACCCGGAGGCGGTCTCGATGAGCACGCTGGACCAGCTGCTGCTGCAGTTGCCGGAAGAGATCGCCGCCGATCATCCGCTGTGGTCACTACGCTTGTTTGGGCAATGGTTAACAGAGCGCTACGCGGTGACGGCCGGACCGCGCACCCTGTCGCGTTACGCCACTCAGCTGGGACTTAATCCGGCGGCGGTGAATGCCGAGGCTGCGGCCAGCCCCAAGCAGTGGCTCGATACCCAGTTTCCGGGATTGCGTGCTCGGGCAACGGCGAACAAGCTCCCGGTTTTTATCGGCGGTATGAGCGCTATAACCCCGCATGCGGATGTTGTTAACGCCGACAGCGCCGTGGCACCAGAGCGATTGCAGGGCTACGGCAAACTGCTCTTTGCGCGCGATCTGCGGGGGGCGTTGAGCTGGATAACAGCGACAGCAGCCATCGATAGCCAGACGATACTGGCGTTCTTGCAGCGGCTGTTACGCGGCCATCCCCAAGGTTTTGTGCTGCTGTTTAAAAGCGTAGACCTGAGCAACTACCTGGACATTAATGCCTGGTTAGCGCTGCATGCAGATCGGGTCGAGCTGCTGGTGATTCCCGTAGTACCTCCAGCCATACCTCCCTCAATACCTCCCACAATGGAAAGCAGTCCGCCTGGCGAGACTGTGCCACCTGAAACACCGATGACTACGAGGCCTCCTATGCCCCCTGTTTCCCCTGTGACCCCCCAGCCCCTGACGCACCTACAACGGCTGGAAGCCGAAAGCATCCAGATTCTACGCGAGGTGGTGGCCGAGACCGAAAATCCGGTGATGCTGTACTCCGTCGGCAAAGACAGCGCGGTGATGCTGCATCTGGCGATGAAAGCCTTCTACCCCTCCAAGCCGCCATTCTCCTTGCTGCATGTCGATACCGGCTGGAAGTTTCGCGACATGTACCGCTTTCGCGACCGGATCGTCGAAGAATATGGGCTCAAACTGCTGATTCATAAAAATCCAGAGGGTGTGGCTAAAGGGATCAACCCCTTTACCCATGGCTCGGCGATCCATACCGATATCATGAAGACCGAGGGGCTCAAGCAGGCGCTAAATAAATACGGTTTCGATGCCGCCTTTGGTGGCGCGCGGCGCGATGAGGAAAAATCCCGCGCCAAGGAGCGCATCTGCTCGTTCCGCTCGGCCGAACATCGCTGGGATCCCAAAGACCAGCGTCCGGAGCTGTGGAAGCTCTATAACGCCAAAAAGCAACGGGGCGAGTCGATCCGGGTATTTCCGATCTCCAACTGGACCGAGCTGGATATCTGGCAGTATATCCACCTGGAAAATGTGCCGATCGTGCCGCTTTATCTGGCGGCCGAACGTCCGGTGGTGGAGCGCGATGGCCAGCTGATCATGGTCGATGACGAACGCATGCCGCTCAACCCTGGCGAGGTGCCGATGCTGAAAAGCGTGCGCTTTCGCACCCTGGGCTGCTACCCGCTGACCGGCGCGGTGGAATCTACCGCCGCGACCCTGCCGGATATTATTCAAGAGATGCTGCTCACCAAGACCTCAGAACGCCAAGGACGGATCATCGATCAGGATGCCGCCGCATCGATGGAAAAGAAGAAACAGGAGGGCTATTTCTAATGGCACACGTCTCTGATTTGATCAGCACCGATATCGACCAGTACCTCCAGCAGCACCAACACAAGAGCCTGCTGCGCTTTATCACCTGTGGCAGCGTCGACGACGGCAAGAGTACCCTGATAGGGCGGCTGCTCTATGAATCGCAGATGCTGTTTGAGGATCAGCTGGCCGCCGTCGAGGCCGACTCCAAGCGCTTCGGCACCCAGGGTGATGAGATAGATTTTGCACTGCTGGTCGACGGCCTAGCTGCCGAGCGGGAGCAGGGGATTACCATCGATGTCGCCTACCGCTTCTTCTCAACCGATACGCGTAAGTTTATCGTCGCCGATACTCCCGGACACGAACAGTACACCCGCAATATGGTCACCGGCGCCTCCACCGCCGACGCCGCCATCCTGATGGTCGATGCCCGCAAGGGGATACTGACCCAGACTCGGCGGCACAGCTATCTGGTCTCCCTGCTGGGGATTCGCCATATCGTGGTGGCGGTCAACAAGATGGATCTGGTCGGCTACTCCGAGAAAGTCTTTGACAGCATCGTCGAGGAGTACCGCGAGTTTGGCAAACAGGTCGGCATTCAAGATATCTGTTTTATTCCGATGTCGGCCTTTAAGGGCGATAACATCACCAAGCCCAGTGCCGAGACCCCCTGGTACCACGGCACCACCCTGATGGGCTATCTGGAGACCGTCGAGGTCAATGAGATGCACCTGCAGAGCCTGCCGATGCGGATGGCCGTGCAGTGGGTCAATCGGCCCAACCTGGATTTTCGCGGCTTCTCCGGTTATCTGGCCAGCGGCACGGTTAAACCCGGCGATAAGATCCGCGTCCTGCCCAGCGGCAAGGAGAGCCGGGTCGCGCGGATCGTCACCTACGAAGGCGATCTCGATCTGGCCGTCGCAGGGCAATCGATCACCCTGACCCTGGACGACGAGATCGACATCTCCCGTGGCGACCTGTTGATGCAGGCCGCAGCCCCCGCGTCTATCGGCAAGCAGTTTGAGGCCACCCTGGTATGGATGCACGAAGAGCCGCTGCTGCCCGGCCGCAGCTATCTGATGAAGATCGGCACCCGCACCGTTGCCGCCACCGTGACGGGTATTAAACACCAGGTTAACGTCAATACGCTGGAACACATGGCGGCCAAGAGCCTGCCGCTGAACGGCATCGGCGTCTGCACCCTCAGCCTGGATCAGAATATCGCCTTCGATCCCTACAGCGACAACCAAGAGACCGGCAGCTTTATCCTGATCGACCGAATGAGCAACAGCACCCTCGGCGCCGGGTTGATCAACTTTGCCCTGCGGCGCAGCCAGAACATTACCGTTCAACACCTGGATGTCGACAAGCAGGCCCGCCAGCAGCAGAAACACCAGCAGCCCTGCGTACTCTGGCTAACCGGGCTATCGGGTTCGGGCAAGTCCACCATCGCCAACCTGGTGGAGAAAAAGCTATTTGCGCTGGGACACCACACCTACCTGCTCGATGGCGACAACGTCCGCCATGGCCTAAACAAGGACCTGGGCTTTACCGATGCCGACCGGGTAGAGAATATCCGCCGTATCGCCGAGGTCGCCCGCCTGATGGTCGATGCCGGACTGATCGTGATCACCGCCTTTATCTCACCGTTCAGAAACGAGCGGGATATGGCACGCCGGCTGCTGGAGGAGGGCGAGTTCTGCGAAATCTACGTCGACACCCCGCTGGATATCGCCGAACAGCGCGATGTGAAAGGGCTATACAAAAAAGCCCGCCGCGGCGAGCTGAAAAACTTCACCGGCATCGACTCCCCCTACGAAGCCCCCGAAAACGCCGAATGCATCCTCGACACCACCCGCCTCAGCGCCGATGAAGCCGCCGATCAGGTGTTAGCGATGATTCAGGAGAGAGGGTATATCTAGCCCGGGCTCGTAGGTCAGATCGTACGCCGGGCTCGTAGGTCGGCATGTTGTAGGTAGAAAGTAGTCCGACGCAGCCTGCTCCATACCAGCCTTCAAAACATCGCCTGCAGGCTCGACCCTTGTGGGAGCCGGGCCCCCGGCGATCTTTTAATCCTTTAATCTTTTTGTTTTTTTCCAGCAAAAGGTCAAAAGATGCCTGCAGGCAGGCGCCCACCAGCAGACCACGCCGCCCAACAACACCCCCGCCAGATTGGCCGCCATATCTTCCAGACTAAACTGGCGTAGCGGACTGACCAGATGCTGCAGAGACTCCAGCGCCACCGCCGTCACCAACAGCCCGCCCCAGAGCACCTTCCAGGGGCAGCTTAGCAACGCCAGCCGAGCACTGACCGCCAGGGCCGCAAACCCCAGCAGATGCCCGACCTTATCGGCATGCGCAAACAGCAGCGGCGGTGGCTGGCGGCTAAACACCGCGTAACCGAGCAGCAGCCCGCAGCCGAGAAACAGCCCCCAGCGGCCAAGCCGAGAGAGCAGGGGGCAACGCCCTGGCAGCACGCTGTTCAGCAGTGGCTCAGCGGTGGCCGCGTCATCCAAGCCGGTGTTATCGACCATCTGGACTCGATCCGGTGGTTAAAATGTGATGCGCCAAAAAATCATTTCCCAGTTAGTTGTGCCTCAGTGGCGTCGGACCCGTATCTCAAACCCGTACCCCGTACCCCGTACCTCGAACCCGTACCTCAGCATTTTATGGGTAGAAAGTAGTCCGACAATGCCAGCAAGGGAGTGCCCTGCGTCGGACTAAAGTCCGACCTACGAGCCTGATAAGACTAGCAAAGCCCGCACATAGTCGAACCCGTACCTCGGCCCCGTACCTCGGCTCCGTACCTCGGCCCCGTACCTCGGCCCCGTACCTCGAACCCGTACCTCGAACCCGTACCCCGAACCCCGGCCCCGTACCTCGAACCCGTACCTCGAACTCGTACCCCGAACCCGTACCCCGGACCCGTACCTCGAACTCGTACCCCGAACCCGTAGGTCGGCGTTTTGTGGGTAGAAAGTAGTCCGACAAGGCTAGCATGGAGCGCCCATCGTCGAACCCGTACCCCAAACCCGTACCTCGGCCTCGTACCTCGAACTCGTACATCGAACTCGTAGGTCGGACTTTAGTCCGACAAGGCTAGCAAAGCCCGCCCATCGTCAAACCCGTACCTCGGCGTTTTGTGGGTAGAAAGTAGTCCGACAATGCCAGCAAGGGAGCGCCCTGCGTCGGACTAAAGTCCGACCTACGAGCCTGATAAGACTAGCAAGCCCGCCCATCGTCGGCCCCGTACCTCGGCCCCGTACCCCGAACCCGTACCTCGAACTCGTACCTCGGCGTTTTGTGGGTAGAAAGTAGTCCGACAATGCCAGCAAGGGAGCGCCCTGCGTCGGACTAAAGTCCGACCTACGAGCTTGATAAGGCTAGCAAAGCCCGCCTATCGTCGGCCCCGTACCTCGGCCCCGTACCTCGGCCCCGTACCCCGAACCCGTACCACGGACTCGTAGCTCAGACCGGTACCTCGCTCTCGTAGGTCGGACTTTAGTCCGACAAGGCTAGCATGGAGCGCCCATAGTCGGCCCCGTACCCCGTACCCCGTACCCCGTACCCCGAACCCGTACCCCGTACCCGTACCTCGGCGTTTTGTGGGTAGAAAGTAGTCCGACAATGCCAGCAAGGGAGCGCCCTGCGTCGGACTAAAGTCCGACCTACGAGCTTGATAAGGCTAGCAAAGCCCTGCCATCGTCGAGCCCCGTACCCCGAACCCGTACCTCGGCATTTTGTAGGTAGAGAGTAGTCCGACAAGACTAGCAAAGCCCGCCCATCGTCGGCCCCGTATCTCGAACCCGTATCTCGAACCCGTATCTCGAACCCGTACCTCGGCATTTTGTAGGTAGAAAGTAGTCCGAGGTAGCCTGCTCCTTACTAGCCCTGCCTGATCTGCGTCGCTAGGGCGTCAGGTTAGCAAGGCTTTGTTTTCTTGGTATACCTGATTCAGCTGCCGTTCTATCAGATCGATACTCTCAGCCGAGACGCCCAGTTGGCGGGCAACGGTGGCAAATTGACCGATAGCGGTAACCACTTCCTCGATAACGCGTCGAGCCTGCGCCCAGTTCTTGTAATTTGCCTGTGAGGCCAGGCGCTGAATCGCTTTGAGCGGTGGTTTTTTTCCAAAACCTGCGAAAGCTGTCGAATGTTCTCCAAAAGGCGATGGGCTGAACGTAACGTCGTAAAAGGGTGCCGGTGACCACCGACCCTCATCAGACTGCAAGAAGGCCCAGTTCTTACTGTGATCGTCCTGGTTCATTCCAAACAGGTTAAACATGGCCCGCCGAAACTGCTGCTGCCCTGCGGCAGGGCTTTGACACAACAGACTGCTGGCCTTGATTAAGTCTTCATAATCGAGGCTCGGCAACCTGAAATCGGCATCCAACAAACCACAGGCGCTATGCAGATGAAGACGTCCTGGCCGCTGCTTATCCGGATATTCAAATGTATCGAAACGCTCCAGCGCCAGCCATTTTTTAGCGCCTGATTGTTCGGGGGCGTCCACCAGTTGCCAGCCGGGAACTTCTATAGCGGCTTGCCTGGCGAGCGTCAGGTAAACCGCTTCACAGAGGCCCTCCTCATGACCGAGGGCGAGCTGTTGAGACGTAAATTTAACCAACCAGGCCCGCAAGCCTTCCTGGGGCTGGGTACTGCATAATTGCGGGTTATCAGGACAAAAATACAACTGTGCTTTAGGGCGCGCTCCTCCCGAGCTGCCCGCCGCGACCAAGGCCGCCAGAACATCCTGCGTTTGTCCATCAAACAGCGCCTGCGCTTGCAGGCCCAAATCACCCACACTCATAAAGCTGCCGGATTGGGTTGCTGCAAAGTCAGAAACAGGACTATAGCTTAATGCCCCCATGCCGGAATTCCCCACAAATGCCAACCGATCCATCGCCGTTATCTGTGACGGTAGAATACCCGCCTGGCGGAACATGCGATCCATCAGCAACAGGCCCCAGCCATCAGGGATGGAATCGCCAAACACGCCATGGAGCCCGTGATGAGGGGAATTGGGTGCGGCTTGCAACGCATTCGTGAACGCGAGCTGAAAGGGAGAAATATTGCTGTGCTGCCGAAGATAATCCTCGTCATACTGAAAAAACACACCCTGAGGACTCTGCGCTAAGGTTCCCACGCGTGCACGTTGACCCTGGCTATACCTTCGCCACACATCCAGACGTTTTATAGGTGTAAAGCTCAAAGCGCCAGCACCTCGTCAATGCTGGTCGGGGCACGGCCGGCGGCTATCGGTGCTTGAGTCGTCACCGCGAACAAGCGCCTCAAATCATCCACGCACTGCCACAAGAGCAATAATTGCCTTAGCGAGATCTGACCGGTGGTTTCAAATTTTTTGATGGTTGATGCCGGCACCGTACTGCGCTCCGCAAGCGCGGCCCGAGACAGCTTCAGCGCTTTACGCTTATCACGAATGGATTGGCTGAAAGCGACCTGCACATCCAGTGTCGACAGAAGACTGAGTTTATTCATGCTACCTGCACCTTTGGATACTATAGGGTCTTATTATAGGTTAAAAACCCTAAAAGAGACATTAAGATGTCCAAAATGTAGGTCGGACTTTGTAGGTCGGACTTTGTAGGTCGGACTTTGTAGGTCGGCATTTTGTGGATAGAAAGTAGTCCGACGCAGCCTGCTCCATTCTAGCCTTAAAGAGATCGCCTGCAGGCTCGACCCTTGTGGGAGCCGGGCCCCCGGCGATCTTTTAATCCTTTAATCTTTTTGTTTTTTTCCAGCAAAAGGTCAAAAGATGCCTGCAGGCAGGCGCCCACCAGCAGACCACGCCGCCCAACAACACCCCCGCCAGATTGGCCGCCATATCTTCCAGACTAAACTGGCGTAGCGGACTGACCAGATGCTGCAGAGACTCCAGCGCCACCGCCGTCACCAACAGCCCGCCCCAGAGCACCTTCCAGGGGCAGCTTAGCAACGCCAGCCGAGCACTGACCGCCAGGGCCGCAAACCCCAGCAGATGCCCGACCTTATCGGCATGCGCAAACAGCAGCGGCGGTGGCTGGCGGCTAAACACCGCGTAACCGAGCAGCAGCCCGCAGCCGAGAAACAGCCCCCAGCGGCCAAGCCGAGAGAGCAGGGGGCAACGCCCTGGCAGCACGCTGTTCAGCAGTCGCTCAGCGGGTGCAGCGGTGGCCACGTCATCCAAGCCGGTGTTATCGACCATCTGGACTCGATCCGGTGGTTAAAATGTGATGCGCCAAAAAATCATTTCCCAGTTAGTTGTGCCTCAGTCGCGTCAGACCCGTACCTCGAAATAGTCGAACCCGTACCCCGTACCCCGTACCCGTACCCCGAACCGTACCTCGCTCTCGTAGGTCGGCGTTTTATGGGTAGAAAGTAGTCCGACAAAGCTAGCATGGAGCGCCCATCGTCAAACCCGTACCTCGGCGTTTTGTGGGTAGAAAGTAGTCCGACAATGCCAGCAAGGGAGCGCCCTGCGTCGGACTAAAGTCCGACCTACGAGCCTGATAAGACTAGCAAAGCCCGCCCATCGTCGGCCCCGTACCTCGGCCCCGTACCTCGAACCCGTACCACGGCCCCGTACCACGAACCCGTACCTCGGCCCCGTACCTCGACCCCGTACCACGGCCCCGTACCCCGAACCCGTACCTCGGCTCCGTACCTCGGCCCCGTACCCCGAACCCGTACCACGGACTCGTAGCTCAGACCGGTACCTCGCTCTCGTAGGTCGGACTTTAGTCCGACAAGGCTAGCATGGAGCGCCCATAGTCGGCCCCGTACCCCGTACCCCGAACCCAAACCCCGTACCCGTACCTCGGCGTTTTGTGGGTAGAAAGTAGTCCGACAAACCTAGCAAAGACCGCCCATCGTCAGACTACTTCGACAACTACCGGCCCCCCAAAACCCCGACCCACAATAGCCTAAAGCCACAAACTACTATCATTCCTGCGCCTGCACATAACCCTCACGCTTAAACTTCCCAGACAGCCCACCCCTCAGCAGCATCCAGGCAAACTTACCGTTAGTGACCGCGTAGCGTTTCCACATCCGGCCGGGTTCCTGCAGGATACGAAAGAACCACTCCAGCCCGGCATTCTGCATCCACAGCGGGGCGCGTTTGACCTTACCGGCCACCACATCGAAGGTACCGCCAACCCCCATCACAAAATCGACCCCCAGCTGATCCTGCCAGCGATTGATAAAGTTCTCTTTCCTGGGGGAGGTAATAGCCACAAACAACAGCTGCGCACCGGATTCACGAATCTGATCGACCACCGCCTGCTCGTTATTCCCCTCCTCATTATTAAAGAAATAGCCGTGATGGTAGCCGGCGAGCTTTAATCCCGGATTATCACGCTGCACCACGTCCGCCACCTTAGCGACCACCTCTGCCTCGGCCCCGAGCAGGAAAACGCTCTTATTCTCGGTGGTGGCACGCGCGAGCAGCGCACTAAACAGATCAACCCCTGAGACCCGCTCGGGCACCGGCTGGCCCAGCAACCGTGCGCCCCAGACCACACCCATGCCATCGACATTGATCAGATCGCAGCCATGCACCGACTCATGCAGCTGTTGATCGGCTTGCATATGGACCATCTTGGCGACATTGATCACCACATGCTGGGTAAAGCGTTGCTGCTCGACGCGCTCCATAATCAGATCGAGCGTCTGGGCCTGGGTGACGGGGTGATAATCGATGCCGAACAGGCGATCCTTAGGCAGACTCAAGAGCCACTCCTTGTGCTGATTGATGATGGTGGTTGGTGGCTGTTGAAGAATGCCAGGGCGTAATACATCCACGCCTGGGTCCAGCGCATATAGGGGATCTTATTGGTAAAGAAACGGTGCTTCTGGTAATAAAACGCACCCCGTTTGGCATCGTACATATGCGCAATTGACCAGTTTAATACCCGCTCGACCAGGGCTTGATCGTCATCATTGCCCAGTTTGATCAGGGTGATCACCGCCTGAGCCGTGCTGTGCATATCGATCGGCCAGGGTGAGTCGTGGTAGTACTTGGGCAAGCCATCGGGCTCGAAGAAATGGGCGCGGTAATACGCCAGCCCGCGATCGATCGCCGCTTGAAAGCAGCCCGGCTCAAGATACTGCTGCGCCATCGACAATGCCTCCAGGTTATAGCCGGTATGAAAACCGTCGATAAAACCATGATGCGATCGGGTCCCATAGGCCCAGCTGCCATCCGTCGCCTGATGAGTCAGGCTCAGGTCGCAAGCGGCCTTGGCCGCATCGAGCATCGCCTGATCACCCAGCTCAACTCCCCCGCGCGCTACCATCGCCGCTCCCCAGAGATTGGCGTTGTGGACAAAGGTGGTCTCGCCGGGGATATAAGCAAAGAACTGTTGTTCGGTGTTATACAGGTGCTTAAAGATAAACCGGCTCGCATCCCGCGCAACTTCGGCATACCGGGGCTCACCGTTGGCCTCGCTTAGCGCCCAGAGTGCCCGCGCCACATAACAGCTGGTGATCATGTTGGGCTTGCCCTTGGGCACATAGAAGGCGCGGGCCTGCCAATCGAAGTGATAGCCCCAGCAGGCGTGATCCCAGGTCGTCTTGGGCGAGGGGTTTTCTAGCAGCCAGTCCGCCAACCTAACCGCTTCTGCCAGCAAGACGTTATCCCGGCATGTGTGATAAGACTCCAGCAACCCCAGGATCACCAGCGCAACCCCTTTGGGATTGCGGGCCTTGGCGGTACCGGTCAACGGCCTGAAATTCACGGGCGAACGCTTATAGAGCTGCAACCAGGCTAGGCGGGCAAACTCACTCCGCCCAAGACCGGAGTGTTCAAACAAAGCGCTATTGAGGCCATCGAAAGGATCATGACCCGCGTAGTCCGTCTGCTGCATACTCAGCAGCAGTGATTGCGAGACCTCGGTAAAAGCAGGTGCAATTACCGTCATACAGCAGCATCCGCGCTGTTCAACAGGTTAAGATCCACAGTTAATGCCTGACCTAGTCCTAAGGACTCCACCGCCAAAATGGTCGTGAGACTATTCAACTGCAGGGTCTCATAAGGGATGCAGGGAACACCGGATTTCAAGCCATCGAGCCAGGCCGCCAGCATCGCTTTCTGGCCCTTATCCTGGGTGCTCAGTTTATGCTTGGTACAGGTCGTATCCCCGGCGTACAGCTGGGCTTCCTTAAAATCATTGATCACTGCCGAGCGGCCCCCACCAAACACCTCGACGTATTCCTTAGGCATCGCCTTGGCACCATCGGCGGTATAGAGAATGGAGGCGACACTGCCATTGTCGAACTGCATCGTGATAGCTAGGTTGTCATTCAATAACGGTGACTTGTGGGATTTGGCGGTAGCAAACGCAGAAACTCGGACCGGATTAGCGCCTACGAGAGCAGAGGCCAGATCGACAAAGTGACAGCCTTCGCCAATCATCCGTCCACCGCCCATTTCCGGATCCTGAATCCAGTGATCAGCCGGCATCTCCCCCGCATTAACACGGATACTGACCATCAGCGGGCTGCGCACCCCGGCAAAATGTTGCATGACCTTCTGGGTTAACGGTGCAAAACGGCGGTTAAATCCGACCATCAGTTGGCTGCCCGCGCTGGCCTGGTAGGCCTGGTGTACCAGGCCAAGCTCTTCGACGGTTAATCCCAGCGGCTTTTCGACGTAGGCGTGCTTACCGGCCTCGAAGCATTGCACGACAGAGCTGGCGTGCGAATCATGGCGGGTGGCGATGATCACCGCATCGGTATCGGAGGCCAGCAGCTCTCCGGTCTTATCGGTACAGAAGCCAAAGTCAAATTGCCGCGCCACACCCTCTGCAGAACGGCCGCTGGAGGTCAGCAAACCCGCAAAGCTAACGCCGGTATTGTCTTTAAGCGGCGGCAACAGACTGGCGGTGGCGTAATTACCCGCACCGATACAGGATATTTTCATTGTTGTATTGCTAACAGCCCGAGTGCCGATCTTGATTCTGGCGCTCTGCTGGGTCTTGGCACTCGCCTCGAAACTTGCATAATTAAGCGTAATACCGATATAGGGCTCGGTCTTCTTGCCTTCGATCAGGTCATAGGCCTTGGCCGCCTCAGCCAGTTCAAACCGATGGGTAATCAGGCTGTTAACCTCGACCGTACCTGCCGCGAGCAAACCCAGGAAGGTTTCCATATTGCGTTGTTCGGTAAACCGAACGTAACCCAATGGATAATCGTTGCCGCCCTCCTCATAGGACGGGTCATAGCGGCCTGGGCCATAGGAGCGCGAGATCACTACGCTGATCTCTTTCTTAAAGAAGTCTTCGCGCGGGATATCCATGCGAACAGCACCCACCACCACGACGCGGCCCTTTTCACGCGTTACCGCACCGCAGGTTTCGATAGGTTGGTTACTGGAGGTACCAGCACAGACCACCACAGCATCGACGCCCTGACCATTCGTTAGCTCATGACAGACGCGCTCCAGGTCATCCCCCGAGCGAATGCCGGTGGCCCCAAAACCTTCGGCCAGTCCTACCAGGGAATTATCAAGATCGGTCGCCAGTACCCTGCAGCCATTGGCACGCAGCAGCTGTACCGCTATCTGCCCGAGCAGGCCCAGACCCAATACCAGGAAGGTTTCACCCAGCTTGGGATCGGCCAGCCGTATGCCCTGCAATGCGATAGCGCCAACCGTGGTAAAGGCCGCGTCTTCATCCGACACTGACTCCGGAATCTTAGCGACCAGATTACGGGGGATGGCGACAAACTCGGCATGGTTGGCATAACCAGCCCCGGCGCAGGCGACGCGATCGCCGGGCATCAGGCCCTCGACCAGACCACCCACCGCTACCACCGCCCCGGCACTGCTATAACCCAGCGGGCTGGGCGAATTTAAGCGAGAACTCACCGTCTGCAGGGTCTTGGCCAGCCCTTCGGTTTGTATCTTGTTGATCACTTGCTTAACCAGATCAGGGCGCGCCTTGGCCTTCTGCAGCAGGCTCTTCTTACCCATATCGATCTTGGTCTTTTCGGTACCGGCACTGATAACGGATACAGTGCTACGGACTAATACAAATTTGTCGTTTAATGCGGGTACAGGGACATCGTTAATTTGCACAACACCTGTCCGTAGGGTTTGGGTTACTTGCTTCATCCTTAATCCTTAATGTGCTGTCACAGGCTTAACGACAAGAGGGACCTTGCCAGCGGGAGTCTTAAAGGGTTTATCGACCAAAATAAATTCAAAGGTCATATTGATACCGGACGCGTCAAACAGAGACGCGGCGGCGAGTGATTTATCTTGTGTGGTCACATAGACCGTTATCTTGCCGGGTTCATCTTGGCTGACCTGTACAAAATCGGCGGATCCAAATAGATCATGATGACGACCAAAGATGAGTGCTGTGAGTGAAATATTACGCCCATTGCTATCGACAACAAATTCACCCGTTCGGCCTTCTGATATTCTAAATGATTCCAAAACACCATCCTTATAGGTCAGCGGTTCGATAATATCGCCTGTATCATAACGAATCAGGGGGCCTACTTGATTATGGATCGTCGTACCCACCAGGTGCTGCTTACCATCGATCTCAACCGCTTCGGTAAAACCATAGGACTGAAAAGGGTGATACACAAAGGGTTCATCTTTCTCATAGGCTAACACGGCCATCTCGGTATGGCCGTACCAGGAGATTGTAGGTACTTTAAGTTGATCTTCGACAAAACTCCTGAAAACAGGTGCAGGATATTCTGAGCCGAAGAATATGCCTTTAAGATTTTTTCTTAGTTTTAGTACAACATCAGGATAATTGTTGCTTGAATACTTTACAAACTCGTAGATGGCGCTCGGGTAGCCATGTAGATATTCAATCTTGTATTTTTTTAACAATTTTTCTAGTGCTACAATGACTTCTAAAACATCGCAATAGGCATTAACCTGAAATTCATTATGGATGAAATTATATTTAATTGGCGTAGTGCCAAGGTTCATACCTCTGAAGGTCAGCTTGATACAGGAAGTTTTATAGCCCAGCTTTTCCCAGATAGTGTGCATATGAGCCCATTCACGAGCATAAGAGTCTGTATCAAGTAATAATTTAAGTGGTTGGCCTGATGTTCCGCCTGTATTGGTAACAATACCTTTAGAAATGCTCAGCACGCGGTGTGCTAAATTGAATTTCTGAAAGTCCTCCTTAGTAACAATAGGGATAAGCTTAAGATCATCAAACGATTTTAATTGCATGCTTGAAAAGTTGTTTTTTTTGTAAAAATCCTTATAAAAAAGAATATTCATTTCACTAAATTCAACTAATGTTTTCATCTCTTCGTACATTTTTACTTTATCTTTACTAAGCTGATAATTAGCTTTAATCTTAAAAATAACATATCTATTGCCTAGACGAAACCTAAAGTCTATGCCTGCTAGAGCAACTCCAATAAATGCAGGCAATCTTTCAAGAACAATCTTCAGGTATTTCTTCAAAACTATATCCTTTAGTTTGATTTTAGTAATAAATATTATTTGTCAAAGAGATCACGCATCCCGCCTACACCTGATTGGGAATGATCAAGTCCAAACATTGTATTGGCTTCAATAACTAAAGGACCTCTTTCTGTGATAGCAATATCCCAACCAATTAAATTTTGTAGCAACATTTGTTCGCCATAGCCCACAATTGAATTCTTTATGTCTAGCCAATTTTTTATTTTGAGAGATGCAAAGCAATAGTTTGTATCTGGATGGTTAAAAACCATCTCCGCGCCATACTCATAACCAGCATGATTTCTTAGCGGCTGTCCTGTTTTCAGGTCAATACCAATTAGAAGTCCACCTAAGTGGCTATTGTCAACTTCGCGACCGCTCGTTCCCATCCTGAGTGTTACAGCAATTAATTGTACTTCTCCAGAGAAGTTTCTTTTTGTTACAGCACGTAATGTGTTGACGCTATGTGGATAAACAGCATTCAAATAATCAACTTGTTCAACTTTTTGTTCAATTAAAAAATCACCTTTTAAATCACGTAAAAACTTTAAAGTAAGTAACTCATTGCCAACAAAAAACTGCTGATCATTTTTTTTTGCAATTAATATTCCTACACCGCCCTTACCTTCTACTGGCTTTATGAATATTTTCGGACAATTAAGCGCTGTTATAACTTTTAAAAACGTATCATTATCAATAAATTGACCAACAGCCGAGAAAATAAAGTCATCTTTTTTAAAGGCAATGACATGACTTGATTGATAACCCATCCCTTTAAAAACAAAGTAAGAAAGGATCTTGTTTTCCAATGCGCCCTTGGCTTTTTTTACATCATCAAAATTATTATAAATTATATTATAAAAATAATAACCTGGAATATATGACTTCATTTCATCTAAGGTTAATTTGCAATCAGCGCGATAAAAATCATGGGTGTAATATTGCATGGGTATGCAACCCCAATATTTCTTCAGAGCTTTAAGTTCAGTCCTCATTATTAACCAAGGCTTTCTTAATTCGCAAGAATGATAACGGGCCATGTTGAATTTGTGTCGATCATTAAAAAATGAATAATAACAATAGCGAGCAACGTCTAATAAGGTATGTTTAATGCTCATGCTTTTACTAAAGTTCATTGTTGATCCTGTATTATATATAAAATGTTTACATTTACTTCTTCAGTTTACTTGATATTATTTTCGTTATGTTAGTGATTTAATAACAGAAACAAATTTCTGCTCAAAACATTTAATCGTATACTTATCTTTATATTTCATAGATCCATTCAATCCATTTTTAGAAATAATGCCTGGGTTGTCAATATACTCAGTAATTAAAGTCGCTAACATAGACGCATCGTAAGAATGAAATAGATGCCCAGTAACTCCATGATCGATAATGTCTGGTATAGCACCTTCATACGTCGATATAACGGGCAGGCCATAACTCATGGCTTCCAATATTGATAAAGGAAAACATTCATTTCTAAATCTTGTTGGTAAAACAAAAACATCGCTATCTAAAAATACTTTATGTTTGTCTATACCGTAAAGAGGTCCAACAAATTCAATTGACTTATTTAATCTTTCATCAACAAGCTTAATTAAATTATTATTATATTGGACGTTTGTTATCTTACCTACAATTTTAACTTTAAACTTACCTTCGTAAGTCGCTCCAAGCAAATTTATAGCTTCTATTAGAGTATCAGCGCCTTTTGTCGGTTCTAAGTTGGATAGATATAAAAAAACAGGGATTTTTGTACAATAATTTCTAATAAATCCATGGTCTCTCACACCATTATTAACTTCGGTCAACGACATGTTTTTATCAAACACTAGGTTTATATCACTAAATAGTGATTTTGATAGATGAATTACATCAACGCCCTTGAAAATAGCCTTATAAATATATAGTTTTATTTTTGATCCAGAAACTTCTGAATTAATACCCTTGCCATGGAGATGCACCACAGTTTTCGCACCAAAAATCTTCAACACTTGTAATATAAGCGCATCCTTCCAAAATGCAAAACCATGTGGTGATAAGGTCATGTAAACGAGAGAAGGCTTAAGTTTTAAATAGTAAAAGATACATTTAATAAAAATATATATTGTTGAAAAAAACTTAGAAATAGTTAGTTTCCCTAAATCAGACATTTCACGTGCTGGAGAGATGTTAACGTATCTTGCGTCAACTCTAGAGCTTATATACTCGCTATCTTTAATGCTCAAATTAACCATTGATGCACCATGAACAGGTGGTGGTAATTGAAACAGAAACAAAACTCTTGGCCTATTACCACAGTCACTTTGACTCATAGAACTAATTAACCTCACCGATCTTATCAGACTCAACATACAATAACTGATAACATATCAAAAAATAGAAAAACATAACAAACGTATAACTAATAACATTATCAGTCATAAACAATATTGTCACATATAAATTAATTAAAACAACTGAATGAACCTTTGGTTTAAATAACACATATAGAAATACAACCAAACATAGAAAGCCATTTTCATACAGCAACTTCAGTATGTCGCTATGTATATTCTCTTTTTCAACAATATAGAGAGAAAAAGATGCCACTTCATACGACGCCCCAGGGCCAGCACCAACCAATATGTTTAAAATATCGGAGAACAAACCATCGAACAAACCTCGATACAATATCGTCCGACCCATTGTTAAGTAATCCGCATTTACTCCATAATACTGGATGACAATTTCGTCAAACATTTCAGTAGTAATAAAGTACGCAACAAAAACAAAAGACAACACTAAAGATATCAACATATATCTATCGAAAACAATCTTTTTAATTTTATCTGGCAAAAAACTTACAACAAAAACAACCGCTACTGCAAATAACACTATACGTTTAAGAGACAGAATTGAGAATATCAAAAAAATTATTGAAAACAACCAATCTTTTTTTGTTATAAAAAACACACAAAAAAGACCAAACACAAAACCAAACTGATGTGACTCAATACTTGATTTAGATTCAATAAATGAAAACTCAAAACCAGAAAACATCTTATTAGAATAATCCAACAAATAAAGACAAGCGACTAGCATGCCTAGTTTTCTAACATTATATCTTGGCACCTTAAACAACAAATAAACCAACAGATATGAAAACATAAAATACATGTCATATAAACCATAAGCATTAGATCGCCATATAAATGGAATTGCAAACAGCATCAATATCAAAAATGGCTTGGTAATATTGTCAATAACAATTCGCATTGAACCTACACGAATATAAAACAAAACAGCAACCACCGGGACTAGGTATTTCACATATCTTACGCCATCAAATATAGGTCCCAAACTAGAAAATAGAATAATAAATATGAACGTATTGAAATACGGTGACCCATAACTTGTACGTTTATCATTATGTGAAATTTTAATGTCATTATATTCTATCAAACTACAACCTCTTCTTTTCGCAACGCTTTAGTTAGAAATATTTTATAACTAACAACAAGCGATACTTCGAATATAAGCAACGAACATATAGATGCCAACGAAGAAAACCCTAACAATATGAAACAATAAAATGATAACAAAAATAATAATGCTGAGATGCTATTTGAAACAACATATTTAGAATCCAAATTCATAAGCATCAATCTGGCATCAGAAGTAGAAAAGATAGAAGAGATAAAAACAATAAAACTTAGAACTCTAAGATTAAACACCAAGTCGACACTAACGCGCGCATACAAAAACAAAGATATTTCATTCACAAACACATTAAGCAATAAAAAAGCAACAAAACCACAAGCAAATGTCAACAGATCGATTTTATTAGCCACACTTTTATCTATTAATTCTTTATAGAATGATTGAATAAACAGCCGACGAACCCCTACAAACAGCAAAAAAAGCTTCATACATCCCATGACGATAACAACTTGGCTTTTTTCTAAAAACAGATCAGAGAGCACAATTAGGCCGGGCCTTGCTATAACAAGACAAAGGCCAGCCAATCCAACCAACCAAACATCTTTATACGCTTTTATAAATAGAACAGATGGCTTTAATAGGTAACTAACATCTAGCCTACGACATACCAGAACACCTGATACCAAAACCCCCCCGCCGACTAACAAAGCATAAATAACCGGGTCCTTCCAGTCTAAGAAAACCACTGCAACGATAAATACCACCGTTGGAAAAGACAACCGCACAAAGGACATAATGGCGGCATATATTGGCAATCCTCTGCCATATAATGCGTAATCTGAATTCAATGCTAAAAAAGGCGCGTACAGCAACGGCAACCCTACTTCAGCCTTTAACAACCCACTTACAAGCCCAGCGATGCCAATAAAGGCAAGAATTAATCCAACACTTAACCTCGCTGATTGTGCCTTAGACAGCACCTCTTGCCAATTTGGTAATGTTGCTATATTTCTTGTCGTTGTTAATTGCAAGCCAAACGCCAAAACGGAAACTACAATGGCAAAGGTGCTATCGATTAAACCCACGCTGACAACATCTTCTGGTGACAGATATCTAACAGCAACAGGTACAATAGCGACGGATAGAAGATGACCTACTCCAGTAAGCCCACCGACTATCATCAATTTTTTTAACATTATGCTTACCGCCTTGTGCTACACAATCCCCCTACTATCAATTACCACCTTCGCCGTCAGCAACCCGCGATCTACTTTCTTAAACTCCTTATGATCCACCAGCACCACCACTATATTGGCGCGCTCTATCGCACCGTTTAGCGACACTAATTCGACGCCTTTATCGGCGATAGCCTGCGGTAACGTGCGTATATTGGGTTCCACCGCGACCAGCTCGCCAATTTCTCTGGCAGCCAGTTGCTGGACGATCTGCAATGCCGGGCTCTCGCGCAGATCATCGATATCGGCTTTAAAGGCCAGTCCCAGGCAGGCGATCACCGGCTTCTTAAACTGGTCGGCGGCTTTGGTGACCTGGGCAACGACATAACCGGGTTTGCTGTCGTTGACCTCACGCGCGGTGCGGATCAGGCGTGCCTCGTCCGGTGCCGAGCTGACGATAAACCAGGGGTCGACCGCGATGCAGTGGCCGCCGACGCCGGGACCGGGATTGAGGATATTGACCCTGGGGTGGCGGTTGGCCAGCTTGATCAGCTCCCAGACATTGATCTTGAGTTTGTCGCAGATGATCGAGAGCTCGTTGGCGAAGGCGATGCTGACATCACGCGAGGCGTTTTCGGTCAGCTTGGCCAGCTCGGCGGTGCGGCTGTCGGTGGTGATGCATTCACCACGAACGAAGGTCTGGTAAAGCGCGGTGGCGCGCTCGGCGCAACGCGGGGTCATGCCGCCGATGATGCGGTCGTTGGAGACCAACTCCTGTAGCACCTGGCCGGGCAGGACCCGCTCCGGGCAGTGGGCGATATTGATATCGGCCTGGTCGCCGGCCTGTTGCGGAAAGCTCAGGTCCGGACGGTATTGCGCCAGCCAACCCGCCAGCTTTTCGGTTGCGCCGACCGGTGAGGTCGATTCCAGGATCACCAGGTTGCCGGGTTCTAAGACCTGGGCGATGGTTTCTGCCGCCGCCTTGATATAACTCAGGTCGGGCCGATGGTCCTGTTGCTCTCCACCACGCTCTCCACCTTGCTCTCCACTTAAGAGGAAGGGGGTAGGCACGGCGAGCATAAAGGCATCCGCCGGTTCGGGTTGGGTGGTAGCGCGTAAATTCCCGGTGGCGACCACGCTGCGGACCACAATATCCAGATCCGGTTCGACGATATGGATTCTGCCTTCATTTATAGTGTCGACGGCATGCTTGGAGATATCGACACCAATCACCTGCAGCCCACGTGAGGCCAGTACAGCGGCGGTCGGCAGGCCGATATAACCCAGGCCGATGACGGAGACAGTTTTAAATACCATTTACACTTTTCCTTTATATGCTTTTGTTCGCATTGCTGCGTTTGTTAACCGACAGCATCAACGCCCTAGCAGGGCGTCGACTATCCGCTGGCAGGCTTGGCCATCCCCATAGGGGTTGTGGGCCACGCTCATGCGGTTGTATTCGATCTTATCGGTCAGTAACTGACTGACGTTGCTAACAATCTGGTCGACAGCGGTGCCGACCAGTCTGACGGTGCCGGCATCGACCGCTTCCGGGCGTTCTGTGGTATCGCGCATCACCAGCACCGGTTTTCCCAAGGAGGGCGCTTCCTCCTGGATGCCGCCGGAGTCGGTCAGAATAAGGGTGCAGTGGTTCATCAGATAGACGAACGGCAGATAGTCCTGGGGTTCGATCAGCGTCACATTAGCCAGGCCGCTCAGCAGCCGGTTGACCGGTTCCTGGACATTGGGGTTGAGGTGTACGGGATAGACAAACTGCGCCTTTGGGAATTCGTTGGCCAGCAGGTTGATCGCCTGGCAGATTCGCTCGAAGCCGCCACCAAAACTTTCGCGCCGGTGGCCGGTGATCAGTACCAGCTTTTTATCGGCATCCAGGAAGGGGAAGCGGGCTGCGAGCTCGGTATTAAGCGCGGTATCGGTCTCTAGCTTGTGCTTAACCTGGAGCAGGGCATCGATGACGGTATTACCGGTGACCACGATGCTGGCATCTGCGATGTTCTCTTGCAGCAGATTTTGCCTTGAGCTTTCGGTGGGGGCGAAATGCAGCGCTGTCAGAGCGCTGGTCAGCTTGCGGTTGCCCTCTTCCGGCCAGGGTGAGTAGATGTTGCCGGTGCGCAGTCCGGCTTCGACATGCCCGACCTGGATCTGCTGGTAATAGGCGGCCAGCGTCGTGGCAAAGGTGGTGGCTGTATCGCCATGCACCAGCACCAGGTCGGGTTTAAATTCTGCCAGTATTTGCTTGAGCCCCTGGAGGATGCCACAGCTGATGTCGGTGAGGTCTTGCCCCGGTTTCATCAGGTTGAGGTCGTAATCGGGCGTGATTTCGAACAACTCTAGTACCTGATCCAGCATCTCGCGGTGTTGGGCGGTGACGCAGACCCGGGCTTCTATGCGTGGTTCGGCCGCCAAGGCGTGCACCAGCGGCGCCATTTTTATGGCTTCTGGGCGGGTGCCAAATACGGTGAGAATTTTCATAGTGATCCACGTTTAAAAGCTAAGTTATGTCGCCAAGGTGCTGTCTGTGTCGGGCTAAAGCCCGACCTACGAGCTTGGGTTACGGGCTCGTGTTGTGTGTTTGTGCTGTGGGCTTGGGCTGCGGGCTTGGCGGTGAGGCCGGGCTGCGGGTCCGAGCGGTCTGTGTCGGACTAAAGTCCGACCTACGAGCTTGAGTTACGGGCTCGTGTTGTGTGTCTGTGCTGTGGGCTCGGGCTGCGGGCTTGGCGGTGAGGCCGGGCTGCAAATCTGGGCTGTAAAAGCCGAGCGGTCTGTGTCGGGCTAAAGCCCGACCTACGAGCTTGGGTTACGGGCTCGTGTTGTGTGTTTGTGCTGTGGGCTTGGGCTGCGGGCTTGGCGGTGAGGCCGGGCTGCGGGTCCGAGCTGTCTGT
>JBLIEQ010000018.1:0-82228 GCA_047633175.1 Motiliproteus sp.
CTAGGACCTATAGATTAACAGTCTATTGCTCTACCGGGTTTGTGGATAGCTATCTATACAGGATACTGAGGAAGGGTATTGTGTATGAAGCGTATTGGCTCCTCGAGCAGGACTCGAACCTGCGACCTATAGATTAACAGTCTACTGCTCTACCGGGTTTGTGGGGAGTATCGAGAAAGGTTGTTGCTAGAAGGCCTTGCTAGAGGATGTTGCGGGTGGAGGGCCTTTGTGAACTTGTGATCTTTTTCAAAAGATCGCCTGCAGGCAGGCTCCCACATGGCTCGAACCTAGGACCTATAGATTAACAGTCTATTGCTCTACCGGGTTTGTGGATAGCTATCTATACAGGATACTGAGGAAGGGTATTGTGTATGAAGCGTATTGGCTCCTCGAGCAGGACTCGAACCTGCGACCAATAGATTAACAGTCTACTGCTCTACCGGGTTTGTGGGGAGTATCGAGAAAGGTTGTTGCTAGAAGGTCTTGCTAGAGGATGTTGCGGGTGGAGGGCCTTTGTGAACTTGTGATCTTTTTCAAAAGATCGCCTGCAGGCAGGCTCCCACATGGCTCGAACCTAGGACCTATAGATTAACAGTCTACTGCTCTACCGGGTTTGTGGATAGCTATCTATACAGGATACTGAGGAAGGGTATTGTGTATGAAGCGTATTGGCTCCTCGAGCAGGACTCGAACCTGCGACCAATAGATTAACAGTCTACTGCTCTACCAACTGAGCTATCGAGGAATAATACAGATAATACGATTGAATGGTCGGGGTAGAGAGATTCGAACTCCCGACATCCTGCTCCCAAAGCAGGCGCGCTACCGGACTGCGCTATACCCCGATCATGACTGTGCTAGCTCTCCTTAGGAGAGTTATTGCGTGGCTCCTTGAGCAGGACTCGAACCTGCGACCAATAGATTAACAGTCTACTGCTCTACCAACTGAGCTATCAAGGAATTGTGCAACACAGGGCGCGGATACTAGCGACCTTTCGCGGAGGGGTCAACCGCAAAGCGGTCTTGTAGGTCGGCTTTTTGTGGGTTGAGTGAAGTCCGACAAGATTGGCAAGGAGCAGGCAGCGTCGGACTAAAGTCCGACCTACAAGCCTAACCTACAAAAAAGCACCTCAGCCGGTGATGCAGACGCCGTGATCCACATAGTGGATGGTGCCAGTTACGCCGCGTGACAGGTCACTGAGGAAGTACAGGGAAGCATCGCCGACTTCATCGATGCTGGGTAGCTTGCCGTCGCAGGACATTCTAGCATCATGTTCCAGCATGGCATCGAAGTTCTTGATGCCGCTGGCGGCGCGGGTCTGGATCGGACCGGGGGAGATGCAGTTGACGCGGATGCGGTTCTTGCCCAGATCACGGGCCAGGTAGCGGGTGGCCGCTTCCAGGGCGGCCTTGGCGACCCCCATGATGTTGTAGTCACCGGTGGCTATGGCGCTGCCCAGATAGGAGTAGTTGATCATCGAGCCGCCCTCGCTCATCAGCGGCTTGGCGTAGCGCGCCATCTCGATAAAGGAGTAGCAGGAGACATCCAGCGCCTTTGTGAAGCCTTCGCGCGAGCACTCGGAGACCGGCGCATGCAGGTCTGCCAGCGGGCAGAAGGCGATGGAGTGAACGACGCCGTGGAGTACGCCCCATTCTTCATTCATGACGTCGAACACGCTTTCCAGTTCACCCGGCACGGTGATGTCCATCGGCAGGAGCAGCGTGGCACCCAGTTCCTGAGCCAGCGGCTCGACGAAGCACCGCGATTTCTCGTTGAGATAGGTGATGCAGAGCTCTGCACCCTGCTCTTTGAGTTTACGCGCGGTGCCATAAGCGATGCTGCTATCGTTGGCGATACCGACGATAAGCACTTTTTTGCCTTGCATCAGGGCGGAGGTCATAGGGATACCTGTGAGTAGCTAAACTTTAGTAGAATAGAGGCTAGAGTAAAGGGTAAATATTGCAATGCAATGAAAAGCGACGAAGGCCTTATATTTATTGATATAATCTTTAATATATTATAATTATTAGATTTTTTAAGGTATACGCAGATGAAAAAAAGAGCCATCCTCGTTTTATGCTGCATTGCAGTGTCGGCCAGGGCGCAGCCGGTGATCGATCCACCGATAACCTATCAGCAGCAGATCAAACCGCTGCTGGATCGCGCCTGTAGCGGATGTCATTCAGGCTGGTTTCCCAAGGGCGGGCTGCGACTCGACTCACTAGAGAATATTTATAAGGGGGGGGCGAATGGCGCGGTGCTGTTTGCCGGAGAGCCGGACAAAGGGACACTGATTAACCTGATCCGCGTGGTGCCGGGGCGGTTTAGTCCTATGCCGCCGGGACCGGCAGCGGTCGATCCCGAGTCGTTTGAACTGCTTCGGCTCTGGATCGAACAGGGCGCCAGTTAGCCCCCTTAGCCCCCTTAGCCCCCTTAGCCCCCTTAGTCCAGCAGCTCCATGCCATGTAGCGCCAGCATCCGCTCCTCATTGGTGGGGATCACGCGAACTATTACGCGGCTGTCGGGGGTGCTGATGATCTCGGCGTTGGCTCGGTTGGCGCGCTCATCGATCTGCACGCCTAGCCACTGGCTGCGCGCGCAGATATCGGCGCGAATCTCGGCGCTGTTTTCACCCACACCACCGGTAAAGACGATCTGCTCCAGGCCCTCCAGTGCGGCGCTCAGGCTGCCGATTTCACGGGCAACACGGTAGCCGAACAGCTCCACCGCCTGCCGGGCTTCGGGCTGGTCGCTGGCCAGCAGTTCGGTCATCTCGCTGCTGATGCCACCCGACACGCCCAGCCAGCCGCTCTCCTTGTAAAGCAGATGCTCGATGGCATCGACATCCATCGCTTTTTCGCGCATCAGATACAGCAGTACGCCCGGGTCTATGCTGCCGCAGCGGCTACCCATCGGAGGGCCTTCGAGCGCGGTAAAGCCCATGGTGGAGGTGATGCTGCGTCCGGCTTTGATGGCGCAGAGGCTGGCCCCGGCACCCAGATGACCAACCACCGTCTTGAGGGTGCCGGCGCCGCGCAGCTCCAGCTGACGCTGGATATATTCGTAGGAGAGGCCGTGGAAACCGTAGCGGCGCACGCCGGATTCGCTGAGTTCGCGTGGCAGGGCGAACAGGGTCGCGACCCTGGGCATATCGCTGTGGAACATGGTATCGAAACAGGCGATCTGGGGTACGTCGGGCAGTAGCCGGTGGCAGGCCTCGATTAGTTTCAGGTTGTAGGGCTGGTGCAGCGGTGCCAGCGGGATAAGCTGGCGCAGCAGTTCCAGTGCAGCATCATCGACCACCACCGGCGCGCTGAATTCCGTGCCACCATGGACCACGCGATGGCTGATCGCCTTGAGGGTCTGCTTGCCGGCATGGGCACGGATCCAGGAAAATACAAAATCCAGGCAGGCCTGGTGGCGATCGTCATGGTCGATCCCGACGACATCGAGTGCCAGATCGGCAATCTGCTCGCTCTGGTCGTTGCGGATCTGCGCCCGGGGCTGGCCGAGGATATTACTGATTCTGAAATTATACAGCAGCTGCGGATGTTCGCCTCGGCAGCAGAACAGCGCGCATTTGAGGCTGGAAGAACCGCCGTTAACACTGAGGATGCTGTTCATGGCCGTTCTCCATAAGTGACCTGCAGGGCGGCCAGGGCGCAGGAGGCGAGGCGCCCCAGGGTCTTTTCGGCGCGGCTGGTGAGTACGATAGGCACCTGGGCACCCAGTACCAGTCCAGCAGACTTGGCGCCCGCCAGATAGATAAGCTGTTTGCCGAGCATATTAGCCGACTCTAGGTCGGGTGCCAGCAGGATATCGGCCTCACCGGAGACGCGGGAGACGATATGTTTGTCCAGGGCAGCCTCCAGTGAGATAGCGTTATCGAATGCCAGCGGACCGTCGAGAATGCCACCGGTGATCTGGCCGCGGTCGGCCATCTTGCACAGGGCCGCTGCATCGAGGGTGCTGCGCATGTTGGATTTTACCTTCTCCACGGCCGCCAGAATCGCCACCCGGGGCTCAGGGATGCCGATAGCGTGGCAGAAGTAGATCGCGTTCTGGATAATATCGCGCTTGATATCCAGGTCCGGGGTGATATTGATCGCGGCATCACTGATCATCAGCGGCTTGGGGTAGGCAGGAATATCCATCATATACAGATGGCTCAGACGACGTTCGGTGCGTATGCCATTGGTCTTGTGCACCACAGCACGCAGCATCTCGTCGGTTGCGATGCCTCCCTTCATCAGGATCTTAACCTCGCGGGCGCGTGCCATAGCCACGGCTTTCTCGGCCGAATCATGGCTGTGCAATGTATCGATGATCCGGTACTGGCTGATATCGAGCTCGTGCTCTTCGGCGGTGGCGCGAATCTTATCTTCGGGCCCGATCAGCACCGGATCGATGATGCTACGCTCGGCGGCTTCGATCGCACCCAGCAGGCTGTTGGCATCGACCGGATGGATCACCGCGGTACTGACCGGCGGCGTTCTCGAGGTCTGGGCAATAAAATATTCAAGCTGGTCGTGCGCGGGGGGGGTGTTATCCAAAGCCATGGAGTAACCTCAGGAAGCAGAAAGTAAGGGTATTATAATAGCAAGCTGATGTTGCACTGCAACGTTGATTAGGGGTATCCAGGCTTTAAGATCCTGCGCTGGATCAATGGATCCAGCGCAGGATGGGTCGGGTATTATTTAGAGTATGGGTAGAGGTCGGATCGGGGGGAGGTTTGAATCAGGCCGTCTTCAGGCGATCAGTAAAAGGGGGCCAGCCCAGCGCCTTGCCGCCCAGAAGATGCATATGGATATGGTAGACCGTCTGGCCACCGTGCTCATTGCAGTTCATCACGGTGCGGTAGCCCTCGTCAGCAAAGCCGAACTGCCTGGCAAGCTTAGCCGCGGCCAGCGATAAGCGTCCCAGCGTGGCGGCATCAGCCTCTTCGGCATCATTGACCGTGGCGATATGTTGCTTGGGAATCACCAGCATATGCTGTGGTGCCTGAGGGTTGATATCACGAAAGGCCAATACATGCTCGTCCTCGTAGACGATATCGGCAGGGATTTTTTTATCGATGATGCTGCAGAACAAGCAGTTCATAGCGCTCTCCTTGAGTTGTGTTAGCGGATCATAATCAGGCTATACATGAATGACCAGCCTGGCAGCCTGTCGGGCTTAAAACGGATGTTGTCGAAAACCAGTCCAGCATGTTGCGCAATATTGCTGTATACTGTAGGGCTAATTTACTCAACCATAGAGGTTTGACCATGGCCGCAACTCCAGCCCCAGCCGTAGTGAAGAAGACCACTTCTAAGAAGAAGTCCGCACCTACCGAGACTGCAATGTCGATACAGGAGCAGACTGAAGCCTTCTTGAAAGGCGGTGGCACTATTCAGGTTATCAATTCCGGCGTTAGCGGGCAGTTGAATCTGGCCGGTCCCAAGCACATCTCTCTAGGTAATAAATAGCGCTCAGCCGGCCCTTGACCGTACGCTAAGCGTCAAGAAGCACTGCTTGCTGCGCAGCCTCTGTTTGCTCAGGGGTGCTTAACGGCACCTGAGCAGTAGAGCACCTGAGGCTACCAGAGTTTTAATCGCAGCGGCAGTGGCGACTAAACAGGAACCCCTGGTGCTGAGTGCAGCCGTTAGCATACAGCCCTTATCATACAGGCCTAGGCGCTGCTTATCGGCCCCCCCCCTTTTTTTTCGCAATAACATCATACTTGAGGCTTAGTGGCAGGCGTTAAGACAGTCTTGACGATCGCCGCATCCACTCGATTATTACGCTTGATGTTGCTGGCCGTTGTCGCTAGTCGCTGGTCGTTGTCATAGTGCTTAAGAGCCGAGCTGGCAATAGGCAACGATAAAATCGACGATCGCCTCAGGGCTGTTGATATCCAGATGCGGCAGCTGGGTGGGGACCGGCAGAACCTCATCGTGGGCAATCGCTACGATATTGGGGTCGTCAGGAAACAGCAGCGGATGGCCGGTGCCCGGCCGGTGCAGCTCTATTTTGGGGAATGGCAGGTGTTTAAAGCCTTCCACCATAATCAGGTCGATGCGGCTGTGGTCGAGTCGGCCGATCAGATAGTTCAGGTCCGGGTCACTCTGTTCCTCGGGTGTTTCCGTCATCAGTGCCCAGCGATGCCGGGAACCTATCAGCACCTGGTCGGCGCCTGATTTGCGCAGTTCGTAGCTGTCCTTGCCGGGGGTGTCGATGTCGAATCCATGGTGGGCATGTTTGATCATGCCGACCCGAATGCCGCGGCGTTGCAGCAGCGGAATCAGTTGTTTAAGCAGGGTAGTCTTGCCGGTGCCACTGAAGGCGGCGATGCCGATCAGGGCCGTGGCAGTGCTGATGTCAGGGGTCGTGCTAAGCGTCATTCGGCTTGATTCTCCAGCGGGCGGGGCGGTTCGATTAGGGTTTTTTTGCCAGGAAGATCGTGTGCCGACTGCCCTTACCCGGCCGGGCTCTTACCATCTGCGCCCTGACCGTAAAGCCGGTTTTTTTCAGGCGAGCGACGAAAGACGGGTCTGGAAACGCCGACCAGACCGCGAGCATGCCGTCGGCGCGCAACGACCGATAGATCACCCGCAATCCACTCGAGGAGTAGAGCCGATGGTTGTCGGTGTGGGTCAGGCCTTCGGGGCCGTTATCCACATCGAGCAGGATCGCATCGTAACCGGGCTGGTCTTTAGTAAAGAGTTCGGCCACATCGCCGATCTGCACTCGAGTGCGGGGGTCCTGTAGCGGCTGGCCTGCACACTCCCCTAGGGGTCCATGATTCCAGTCTACGACCGCGGGTATAAGCTCCGCCACCGTGACAGTGGCAGAGGCGGGGCTGGTCTTAAGGGCTGCGGCCAGGGTAAATCCCATCCCTAGCCCTCCTACCAATACCTGGGCATCAGGCATTCCAGGCGCTCTATTGAGGTGCAGGTGCGCACAGCCGAGTTCGGCCAGTGCTTCTTCGGAGCCATGAACACGGCTGTTCATCAGTTCGCCACGCACACCCGAGAGCCGAATGGAAAACTCGTCACCGCGCCGCGAGAGCTTGAGCTCGCCGCCGCCATTAGGGATCTCTGCATTGCCTAGCACGGTCCAGGGAATCATATAGCCTCGATAGTTACCGATTTTTCAGGCCGCACTTTAGCATGGATGCGCAGGCCTACCCACAGAAACCCAAGGGCATTTTCTCTTGGATCCTGGGTCGCAACCGATGATAATGGTCACTTTTTTCACCCTGATGTACGTTACATCATCAAGCAGAGAACCCGTTACATGCATCCTATCAATGCCCTGACCCAGCTGGGATCGATCGATACCGAGCTCTTTCTTAAGGAATACTGGCAACGCAAGCCCTGTGTGTTTCGCGGCGCTTTTGCCGATGCGCTCGAGGTTGCCAGTGCCGATGAGTTGGCGGGCATGGCCTGCGAGGAGGGCATAGAATCACGCCTGGTGATCAGCGATCCGCTCAGCGGGGCCTTTGAGCTCCGTGAGGGCCCCTTCGATGAAGCCTCGTTTCAAGAGCTGCCTGAGAGCCATTGGACGCTGTTGATTCAGGGTGTGGATCTCTGGTTGCCCGAGGCCTCTGATCTGCTGGAGCGGTTTACGTTTATACCCAGCTGGAAGCTGGACGACCTGATGATCAGTTTTGCGACCCGGGGCGGTGGCGTGGGGCCGCATTACGATAACTACGATGTCTTTATTATCCAGGCCGAGGGGCGGCGACGCTGGGAGATCGGCGGCCACTATGAGCAACACAGCAGCGAATTTATTGCCGACCAGCCGGTACGGGTTCTCAAACATTGGCAGCCCGAGCAGAGCTGGGATCTGGAGCCTGGAGATATGATCTATATCCCGCCCCGGGTCGGCCATAATGGCATCGCCCTGACAGATGACTGTATTAACTACTCGGTGGGCTATAGGGCGCCCCATGCGGCAGAGATGCTTGAGCATCTGGCCCTCTACTGCGCCGATAATACGCCTAACGAGCTGCGCTATGGCGATGCGGGGTTGCAGCTGCGTCCACACCCGGGCGAGATCCAGGTCGATGATCTGGATCAGGTCAGGGACCTGCTGCACGGCCTGATCGGCGATCCGGAGCGGCTGGCGCGCTGGTGGGGAGAATACGTGACCGAGGCCAAAAATCCTGAGGACGGTTGCAGCGCCCAACCTCTGACAGTGGCAGAGCTGCACCAGGTCTTGGAGGAGTCCGATGCGGTGCGCCGCGGTGAAGGGATTCGCATGGCCTATGTTCGAAACAGCAAAGGGGGCCAGCTGTTTGTCGAGGGGCACAGTTTTGATCTGGCGCCTGAGAGTATGCCGCTGGCCGAGCTGCTGAGTGATCATAATAGCTATTCGACGCAGCAGATCAGCGGCTGGTTAGAGCAGCCGCAGACTCAGGCGATCGTCTTGGAGCTATTTGCAAACGACCAGCTTTATGGCCTGTAGGCGGTTGTCCGGACCGAGCAGTCTCTAGAAAATAAATCACGTTTTTATCTCCGACCGTTAAGCGGCTGCATAGCCGCAGACAGGCTCTAAAAGGGGTGCAGGAGACCTTTTTATAGTCTTATCAAAGATATTGCCCACAGGCCTTTTTTTACAGGCCTGCCCACCCCGAAGGCCGCCTTTCCGGTTCTGCTTCGCCGTCAGGCGAGTGGCCATAACCGCTCTTGAAAAGCCCCGGGGATAAAGAGATTATTGCGCTGTGATATCTGAGCCACCCTGGCCGAGGTAGATTACATGGCGACGCGTCCAATCGCGAACCAAACAGGCTCTCCCCGCAAGGCCACAGCCCCCCGTAAGGCAGCAGCACCCAAGGCGGCCGCCGATGGCCAGCCCCGAAAAGCCCGGGCCCCCAAAAAACCGGCCAGCCCTCCAGTCCGGGCATACTCGACCCCGGCTAGCGCCAGTCTTGACAACTTTGACCACTGGCTGAGCGGCTCGCTCGACAAGTTGGCCAACGGCGATGTTCGTGAAATCCCGCTGCCGTTGCGCGAGTTCAGCACGAGCGAGCGGGCGCTCGCCGAGCGGCTGATCGCGGTGCGCGAGTACCTGGCCGATTACTCCGACCGCATCGACACCATGGCGCGTGGCGAATACGACGCCAGCTGGCAGGTGCGCAACCGTTACGATGCGGTAGGTACCAGCGTGCAAAAAATGATGCGGCTGATGGACGACATGACCCTGGTCTGCCAGACCATCGCCAGCGGTGATACCGACACCCGCGTCATCGTCAAGGGCAGCGACGACAAGCTCGGCGTGGCACTCAACAGCGTGATCGACACCCTGCGCAACGCCACCGAACAGGCAGAGGTTATTGCCATGGGCGACTTCCGCACCGAAGTGCGCGCCAAGAGCAATAAGGATCGTCTGGGTCTGGCCCTCTATAATATGACGCGGACTCTGCGCGACGTCTCGCAGTATTTTGACGTGCTCGGCAGCGGCGACGTCTCGCGTCGCTTTGAGGCCAAGGGTGACAACGACCTGCTCGGCCTGTCGCTGAGCAAGCTTTCCGACACTTTGCGCAACGCTTCCGATCAGGCCGATGAGCTCAGTGCTGGGGACTACCGCGCCGAGATCGTGCCGCGCGGTCCGGCCGACCGCCTGGGCTATGCCCTGGCCAAGATGACGCGCTCGCTGCGTGATACCTCGTCCATCGTGGCGCAGATCGCCAACGGCAACCTGAGCCAGAAAATAGAAATCAAGGGCGAAGGCGACCTGCTCGGCCAGTCGATCAACCAGCTGGTCGAAACCCTGCGCGACACCACGCAGCGCGTCGACCAGATCGCCGGGGGCGACCTCTCTGCGCAGATCGTACCGCGCAGCAACAGCGACGCCCTGTCGCTGGCCATCGCCAAGATGGGCAATAAACTGCGCGAGATGTCGCTGGATGCCGATGCCCGCCAGCGGCTGGGGCAGTGGCAGAACAGTCTGGCCGAACAGATGCGCGGCGAGTTCGACCTTAAGACGCTCGGCGAGCGGGTTCTCGACGTGCTGGTCGAGTGTCTCGATGCGCAGGTGGCGGTGATCTATATCAGCAGCGGTCCGAAGAGCATGACGCAGGTGGCCAGCTACGCCTTCATCCATCCCCGCGACACCAGTATCGATATCGACATCGATCAGGGCATGCTCGGCCAGTGCTGCACCGAGCGCCGGGTGAGGGTGATCGATGCTGTGCCACCCGGCTACCTGGCGGTCGGCTCGGCGCTCGGCGAGACCGCGCCGCACCAGCTGCTGTTGGTGCCGCTGGTCTATCAGGACCAGCTTTATGGCGCCATCGAAGTCGCGACCCTGGGCGCCTTCAGTCCTCAGCACCTGGCGCTGATCGACAGCATGCGGGAATCGCTCGCGCTCACCATCAGCATGACCCGGTCGCGCGAGCGCATGTCCGAGTTGCTGCAGGAAAGCCAGGCCCAGTCCGCAGAGCTGCAGGCACAGCAGACCCGGCAGAAAGAACTGCGTACCACCAATCAGGAGATGGAAGAGCAAACCCGAATGCTTAAAGACTCGGAAGAGCTCCTCAAGCAGCAGGCCGGGGAGCTGCAGGAGACCAACGAGGAGTTGGAAGAACAGACCCGAATGCTCAAGGACTCGGAAGAGCTGCTTAAACAGCAGGCCGGGGAGCTGCAGGGGAGCAACGAAGAGTTGGAAGAGCAGACCCGAATGCTCAAGGGCTCGGAAGAGCTGCTTAAACAGCAGGCCGGGGAGCTGCAGGGTAGCAACGAAGAGTTGGAAGAACAGACTCGAATGCTTAAGAATTCGGAAGAGCGCCTCAAGCAGCAGACAGAGGAGTTGCAGACTACCAACGAAGAGTTAGAAGAGAAAACCGCGTACTTGGAAAAGCAGCGTGCGGATATCCTCCAGAAAAATATTATCCTCGATGCAACCCGCCTCGAGGTCGAAGAACAAGCCGCGCAGCTCGAGGTGACCAGTCGCTACAAGAGCGAGTTTCTGGCCAACATGTCGCATGAGCTGCGCACGCCCCTCAATAGTATGCTGCTGCTGTCGCGCTCCTTAGAAGAAAACGATGAAGGCAACCTGACGTCCGAGCAGCAGGAATCCTTGCATGTGATCCACTCCGGTGGCCACGACCTCCTGAACCTGATTAATGAGATTCTCGACCTGTCCAAGGTCGAAGCGGGCAAGATGAGCCTGATATATGACGAACTCGCTATCGACAGTCTCTACACCCGGTTGCGGGATTTGTTTACCCCGGTCGCCCTGCAGCACAAGCTAGAACTCTGTTTTGAGCAGGAGGAAGGGGTAGAAGGTACGCTGTACACGGACGGTCAGCGGGTCGAGCAGGTCTTGAAAAACCTGCTTTCCAACGCCTTTAAGTTTACCGAATCGGGCAGTGTCCGGGTGCGGGTGATTAAACCGCCCACCGATATCCACTTTAGGGTGCCTGGGCTGACCGCCACTAGTTGCATCGGCTTTGCCGTTCAGGATACCGGCATCGGTATCGGTGAGGACCAGCAAAAAGTCGTGTTTGAAGCCTTTCAGCAAGCCGACGGCTCCACCAGTCGCCGGTATGGCGGCACGGGCCTGGGTCTGACCATCTCGCGTGAGCTCACCAAGTTGCTGGGCGGAGAACTCCGGCTCAGCAGCAAGGAAGGTGTCGGCAGTACCTTTACACTTTATGTCCCTCTCCGGCCGCCAGAGCAGCAAGGCAGCGTCGCTATCCAGGACGCCATCCAGGCGGATGCCAGCAGCCCTTCGTTTAGCTTTGACGCCCCAGCGACCGGCCTCGATGCGCTACCTCAGGGTTTGGGTAGCACTAAGCCGGCTGGTGCTAAGCAGAGTGGTGCTAAGTCGGGACGGCCGGGGGCCGTCGATGATGATCGCGCCCAGATAAAGCAGGGAGAGCGCAGTATTTTGGTCATCGAAGATGATGACGACTTCGGTAAGATCGTCCTGGGGCTGGCGGCTAAAAAAGGCTTCAAGGGACTGCAGGCACTGACCGGCAATGACGGTCTCGCCTTAGCCCGCCAGTATCGTCCCAGCGCAATTATTCTCGACCTTGGTTTGCCGGATATCAGCGGGGAGACGGTGCTGGAACAGCTCAAATACAACCTCAATACCCGCCATATTCCCGTGCATGTGGTGTCCGCCAGGGACAAAGATCCCGCACGGTTATTCAAAGGTTCACTCGGCTACCTGCGTAAACCGGTCAGCAAGGATGAACTGTTGAAAATATTTACCCAGGTAGAGCGCCTCATCGACAGTCCGCTGCGTGAGGTGCTGCTGATCGAGGATGATCCGGGTTCGCAAGTGTCGATCAGCCGGCTATTGAAAAACAAGCAGCTGAAGATGCAGGCGGCTGCAACGGCTGAAATAGGGCTCGAAGCACTTAAGGCCCGGCGCTATGACCTAATTATTCTCGACCTGACGCTTCCGGGCATGTCTGGCCAGCAGTTCCTCAAGGCGCTGCATGAAGAGATGGGCGAGCATTCACCGCCGGTAGTGGTTTACACCGGCAAGGAGCTTAGCCCCCAGGAGTATCAGGATTTGCGCGCTTACACCGATGCGCTGGTGATCAAGGGGGTGCATTCGCCTGAGCGGCTGCTCGATGAAGTCACGCTATTCCTACATACCCTGGAGAGCAACCTGTCGCCCTCGCAGCGCAAGATGATTCATCTGCTGCACGACGGCGCGGCGACCCTCCAAGGTAAGCGTGTGTTGCTGGTCGATGACGATATTCGCAATACGTTCGCGCTGTCCAGCGTGCTGCGTAAGAACGGCCTGGACGTCACCATGGCCGATGACGGTAAGCTGGCGCTGGAAAAACTGGCGACTGAGCCGGCATTCGATCTGGTGCTGATGGATATCATGATGCCGGTCATGGATGGCTACGAGGCGATGCAGAAAATTCGAGCGCAGAAGATCTTCGCCAAGCTGCCCATTATCGCCCTGACTGCTCAGGCGATGAACGACGATCGCCAAAAATGTATCCAGGCCGGGGCCAGCGATTATCTGCCTAAGCCGGTAGAGATGGACAGGCTGCTGTCGATGATGCGGCTGTGGTTGTTTGAACGCCCTCATTGACCCTGAGGTCTCCCATGCCGAGTGGCTCGAATCAGGTCGCATCGCGCTGCGACTTGTTTATTTAGAAGGAGTGATTGCTGTATGAATGAAGAGCTGAAAACTATTTTTCCTGATGTGGCGTCTGATGTGGCGTCTGATGTGGCGTCTGATGTGGCGTCTGATTTTGCCGCTGAGGAGGTGAGCAGGTCCAGGGTGCTGATCGTTGATGATATCGACGCGAATATCTTCGCGATTAAGAAAACGCTGGCCAGGCTCGATTGTGAGACGTTCGCCGCCTGCTCGGGTGCCGAGGCGCTGGCGTTGACCCTGCGCCACGAGTTCTCAGTTATTCTACTGGATGTGCAGATGCCGATCATGGACGGCTTCGAAACTGCCCGCTATCTCCGGGAGAATCCTGAGACCGCCCATGTGCCGATCATCTTCGTGACCGGCATCAGCACAGAGCAGGCCCATATCGCGGCCGGTTACGGCAGCGGTGCCGTCGATTATCTCTGTAAGCCGGTCGATCCGGATATGCTGATCTCCAAAGTCAGCGTCTTTATGGAGCTGGATACCCAGCGTCGTAAGCTCAAGCAGGTACTCAGTATTATCAGCGAGGTAGGACACCGATATCAGGTGATTCTCGACAGCGCCTGCAGTGGTGTTGTCGGCGTCGATAAGGAGGGGCTGATTACCTTCGCCAATCCTGCCGCGCAGCGTCTGGCCGGTAGCTCGGCGGCCATGAGCGGACGCCCGCTGAGTTCGGTGTTTGCCGAGGGTGACCCCAACTTTGGCGTGCCCTGGGAAGGGTCGGTTCTGGCCGGGGCGATGGTCAATCAGGAGCGGCTGCGTACGGGAGAGGGGCGGATGGTTTCAGGCTCAAATGCTGACTTTGCCGCCGAATATTCCTTCTCGCCCTATTCACCCGACTACGGGATCAGTGGCGGGGTCTTTATTTTTCAGGATATCACCACCCGCAAGCAGGTAGAGAACAGTCTTTACCGCATGGCGCGCTATGATGATCTCACCGGCTTGCCTAATCGCGCCCTGTTTAAGGATACCCTCGAGAAGACCCTCTCCAAGGCCAGGCGCCATAAGGGTCTGTTCGGAGTGTTCTTTATCGATCTCGATGGCTTTAAAGCCATCAACGATACCTATGGGCATGCCGCCGGAGATCAGCTGCTGCTTGAATTCGCGCAGCGCCTGAATCACAACCTGCGGCTGAGCGACCTGACGGGACGGCTGTCGGGTGATGAGTTTGCGATGATCGTTGACGATGCCGAGAGCAAGGAGGAGATCGAAATCGTGGCAGACAAGATCAAGGAGCTCTTTGTCGAGCCCTTTGATACAGGCGCCGCCCAGTGCCAGCTGACGGCGAGTATCGGGGTCGCCAGTTATCCCGAATCCGGCGATTCGGTGGATGCATTGCTCTCGGCCGCCGATCAGGCGATGTACCGCGCCAAGCAAAAAGGCAAGGGCTGCTGGTCGTATTGATAGGGCTGTGATCGCAGGCCCTTGTGGGAGCCTGCCTGCAGGCGATCTTTGGTCCCCTTTCTCTTTTCTCTTTTCTATTTTCTCTTTTCCCCGTGCCCCCCTTCCTGCATGCCCCAAGGTGGGAATATTCCTCCCCATCCCCCTTATTTTCTCCCGTCTACCAAATGACGCCAGCTTAGCACTGAATGAGCGCCGATCCGGGTATCCGGGATGCGCTGGCTGTTCAGAATATGGCTCGAACCCCGCCTTGGGCTGAGTGGCTGTCTCTTTTCTTAAACGCTGTTTTGAAACAAATTAACAATTATTTTGGCGATTTTAGAGCGTCTTTATGGGCCTCTCTATCCAGGCCCCGACTGATGTCGGGTTGATGCGCGGGAGCCGTTAAATGAAAGTGGTATTTAATCCCTTTTTTTATGGTAAGGTGGGGAGAAGTGGGTATAAGTGGGTTTTTACCAAGGTGTCGCGATGTTCAGTGGGATCAGTGAGATCAATCTAGATGTGAAGGGGCGCATGGCTATGCCAACGCGCTACCGGGAGCGTCTGATTGACTGCTGTGAGGGCAAGCTGTTTGTGACGATAGATCCGCTGGACAGTTGTTTGACCCTGCATACCGAGCCTGAGTGGGCGCTGGTTCAGGAGAAGATCGTCGCGATGCCGACGTATTCGCAGTCGGGACGGTTATTACGACGTACGGTGCTTGGGCATGCGACCGAAGTGGATATGGATAGCAATGGCCGGTTGCTGTTGTCGGCCCCTTTGCGCGATTTCGCCGGGATAGACAAGCGCGTCGTGCTGCTGGGGCAGGGTAATAAATTCGAGATCTGGGCGGAGCATCAATGGCTCGAGACCCGGAATGCATACATGGATTCATCAGCAGATACCGCGACCCTGCTGGGTGAATTGAACGATCTATCCCTATAGGGCTGCCGATGAGCGATCAATTCAAACATAAGAGCGTACTGCTGGATGAGGCGGTCGAGCTGCTGATAACCGATCCCTCGGGCAGCTATGTCGACGGTACCTTCGGCCGGGGTGGTCATTCGCGGGTGATCCTGTCACAGCTGGGTGCTGAGGGCCGGTTACTGGGGTTCGATAAGGATCCTCAGGCGATCGCCGTAGCAGAAGAGTTACAGCAGCAGGATGCGCGCTTCGAGACGATTCACGGCTCCTTTGCCGAGCTGCAACACCAGCTGGAACAGCGCGGCCTGATGGGCAAGTTAGATGGCATCCTGTTGGATCTGGGAGTCTCTTCGCCGCAGCTGGACGACCCGGAGCGCGGCTTTAGTTTCTTGAATGATGGGCCGCTGGATATGCGGATGAACACCCAGGCTGGGGAGAGTGCGGCGCAATGGATCGCGCGAGCCCCTGAGAAAGAGATCGCCGATGTAATGTACCTGTATGGCGAAGAGCGGTTTTCAAGGCGCATCGCCAAGGCCATTGTCGCCGAGCGCCTGAAAGAGCCGATAACGACGACCGCGCGTCTGGCGGAGATCGTGAAGGTAGCAAATCCAAAATGGGAGCGGGGTAAGAACCCGGCGACCCGGGCGTTTCAGGGCATACGTATCTTTGTAAACAGCGAGCTGGATGATCTGACCACCTGTCTCGAACAGGCGCTGGAGGGGCTCAGTGTGGGTGGCAGGCTGGTCGTGATCAGCTTTCACTCACTCGAAGATCGGATCGTTAAGCGCTTTATTCGCAAGCATGTCCTTGGCGACGAGATGCCGCTGGGTCTGCCGATCCCTCAGTCGGAGCTTAACCAGCGGTTGAAGGCGATAGGTAAGGCGCGCAAGGCCAGTGATGAGGAAGTGCAGGCCAACGTCCGGTCGCGCAGCGCCATTATGCGTATCGCGGAAAAGTTGGCGTAGCCGATGATGATCAAGCGCATAGCGGCCCTTATAGGTGACCTAGGTGCACAGGCTAAAAGCCTTAGTATCTCGTTGCAGGCGCTGGTGCTGGCGTTGGTGTTTATCGCCTTTATTGTCAGCGCGCTGACGGTGATCTACAGCGCCTTTCTCTACCGTCAGGGTTTTAATACCCATCAGCAGCTGTTCCAACAGCGTGATGCCCTGGATGTCGAGTGGGGGCAGCTGCTGCTTGAGCAGAGCGCATTAGCGGCGCACAGCAGGGTCGAGAAGATGGCCATTGAACAGTTGGATATGTATGTGCCCTCACCTGATGAAATCGTGGTGGTTCGTTAGATGATGCCCTCAAGCGCATCACCCTCCTATACGGGGCGGTTTCGGCTGATGCTGCTGATGCTGTCGGTGCTGGCATTGCTGGTGGCTGCGAAGATCGTCTATCTGCATCTGTTCGAGAATGAGTTTCTAAAAGGCCAGGGGGATGCCCGGAGCCTAAGAGTGGTAAGCATCCCCGGGCATCGGGGGATGATCCTTGACCGTAATGGCGAGCCACTGGCCGTCAGTGCGCCGGTAGAGAGTATCTGGTTTGATCCACGGGAGTTTGTCGCCGATGATGCGCAGTTGCCTGTGTTGGCCGGGGCGTTGGATATGTCCACAGCCCGGCTGCAGCGGCTGATAAAGGCTAGTGCGGGGAAAAAGTTTGTCTATCTCAATCGCCAGATGGCGCCCACGGATGCCGAGCAGGTGGTGGCGTTGGGGATTTCCGGTGTCTATAGTCAGAGTGAATATAAGCGTTACTACCCGGCGGCAGAGGTCGCGACCCATCTGGTAGGCTTTACCAATGTCGATGGTGCCGGTCAGGAGGGGATGGAGCTGGCGTATGATGAGTGGCTTCGAGGCGCCGAGGGTAGCAAGCGGGTCCTGAAAGACCGGCTGGGTCGTACCATTAAAGATATTGAAGATCTGACTAAGGCCAATCCCGGTGATGACCTGACCCTGAGCATCGATCTGCGGATTCAGTATCTGGCCTACCGTGAGCTTAAGGCAGCGGTACAGCAGCATAGAGCCCGGTCGGGTTCGGCGGTGGTTCTGGATGTCGCTACCGGTGAGGTGCTGGCAATGGTGAATCAGCCCTCCTACAACCCTAATGATCGTAGCGTGCTGGAGGTGTCTCATCTTCGAAACCGGGCCACGACCGATACCTTCGAACCCGGCTCGACCATGAAGCCGCTAACGATTGCCGCGGCGATGGCCAGTGGAAAATATACAGCGGACAGCGAGATCGATACCTCCCCGGGTTATCTTCGAGTGAAAGGCAACACCATTCGTGATCATAAAAATTACGGGGTGCTGGATCTGAGTCATATCATCAGTAAGTCCAGCAACGTCGGTGCCAGCAAGCTGGCGCTGAGCCTGGAACCGGATGCGATTCGCAACATGTTTTCTAATGCCGGACTCGGTCGAGTAACCGGGAGCGGGTTTCCCGGTGAGCGGGTCGGTAAGTTGCCTTATGTGCCGGCAAAGCGGCTGGTGGAGCGGGTAACGATGTCCTACGGCTACGGGTTAGCGGTGACCCCGCTACAGCTGGCACAGGCGTATATGGCGTTTGGCGGCGGCGGCGTTCGCCGTGATCTGTCGCTGCTTAAGACGGCAAAGCCGATGCCGGGCGAGCGCATTATGCCTGAGCCCGTTGCCCGTCAGATCCTGGATATGATGGAGCAGGTGACCCTCAAGGGTGGCACGGGCAGCCGAGCCCAGGTGCCTGCGTTCCGAGTGGGAGGCAAGACAGGGACCGTGCATAAGGTCGGGTCCGATGGCTACGAAGACGACCAGTATGTGGCGATTTTTGCGGGTATCGCACCGATTCAGGATCCTCGTTTTGTCGCTATCGTGGTCGTCGATGAACCCAGGGGCCAACAGTATTATGGCGGCGAAGTGGCTGCCCCGGTGTTCTCGCGCATTATGGCCGGTACCCTGAGACTGATGAACGTCGCACCGGACAAGTTAGGCTTGCCAGTGGATCAACAGCTAGCCTGGAAGACCCCATGACCCCTGACTATACGATGACATTGCAGGCGCTGTTTCCAAACAGTAACCTGCCGCCGGGGAGCGCCTTACAACAGGTTACAGGGATTAGTAACGACAGCCGCCGCATTCAGGGCGGCGATCTGTTTCTGGCCTGCCCCGGAGGCTCACAGGGTCCGAACAACCAGGACGGCGGCCGGTATATAGAAGCTGCGATTGCCAGCGGGGCGGTCGCGATCGCCTGTGAGGAGGGTTCTGGCACTGGGTTTGGTTCAGACCCTTGCTCTAGTAAGGAAAGCGGGGCGCGGGCTCTGACGGTGCCGGTGATCGAGGTTAAAGATATTGCTCGGCGTCAGGCCGAACTGGCCAGCCGCTTTTATCGGCAGCCTAGCCAGGCGCTGCAGATGATCGGGATTACCGGCACGAATGGTAAGACCTCCTGCAGCCATTTTATTGCCCAGGCGCTGACAGGGCTGGGCCGAAAAACGGCGCTGATCGGCACCACCGGCAACGGTTTTGCCGGGGCCCTGGAAACGACGACACATACCACCCCGAATGCGGTGCGGTTGCAGCAGTTACTGGCGCGTTTTAGAGATCAGGGCGCGGAGGCGGTGGCGATGGAGGCCTCGTCGCACGCGTTGGACCAGCAGCGGGTGGCAGAGATCGCGTTCGATCTGGCGGTCTTTACCAACCTGAGTCGCGATCATCTCGATTACCACGGTTCCATGGAGACCTACGCAGAGGTCAAGGCGCGGCTGTTTCTGGACACCGGCATCACGCAGGCGGTGATCAATACCGATGACGCCTTTGGGCGACAGCTGTTGCAGCGTCTGCCGGCATCGGTGGATGCGATCGCTATCGGTGAGCAGTTACAGCCGGGCACCCGGCAGCTGCAAATTCTGCGCAGCCGCCTGCATAGCGGTGGTATCGAGGCGACTATCGCCTCTCCCTGGGGTGAACTGCAAATCAGCACTGCGCTGCTGGGCTATTTTAATCTTTATAACCTGCTCAGCGCCCTGGGTGTGTTGTTGCTGGGTGGCGTTGAATCAGGGGCTGCGGTTGCGGTGCTCAATCAATTAGAGGGCGTCGAAGGTCGAATGCAAGCCTTCAAAAAAGATAATAAGCCGCTGCTAGTGGTGGATTATGCGCATACGCCTGATGCCCTGGATAAAGCACTGGCCTCGTTGCGTGAGCATTGTGACGGACAGCTCTGGTGTCTGTTTGGTTGTGGCGGCGACCGTGATCGCGGCAAGCGTCCGCTGATGGCGCAGGTGGCGGAACTGCGCGCCGATCGTCTGGTGATCAGCAGCGATAATCCACGATCGGAAGAGCCCGAGGCCATTATTGACGAACTGATGGCCGGGCTGAAATGGCCCGCCAGGGCACTGCGTCAGGCAGACCGGCGTCTGGCGATCGAAACGGTTATCGCTCAGGCGGCCCCTGGGGATGTCGTGCTGATAGCCGGCAAGGGGCATGAGGCCTATCAAGAGATTAAAGGGGTGCGTTACCCCTGCAGTGATATAGAAATTGTACGCGGGTGTCTGGGGGCTGTTGATGCTGTCTACTAAGGGGATGCTGACTCACTGGACGTTACCGCAGCTGCAAGAGCCTCTCCAGGCGCTCAGTCTGCACGGCGGTTCTGACGCCGATGCTGCGGTTGAGATTCAAGCCATAGGTACCGATACCCGGAGCCTTAAAGCGGGTGATCTGTTTGTGGCGCTGAAGGGTCCCAATTTTAACGGTGATCTGTTTGTAGCGCAGGCGCAAGCAGCGGGAGCCGTTGCAGCCATCGTCACCGAGTTGCAGCCGGTCGATCTGCCGCAGCTGGTGGTTAAGGATACTCGGATCGCCCTGGGGCAGCTGGCAAAGTTGCATCGTCAAGCCTTTAGCGGCCCTGTGGTCGCGATCACCGGCAGCAGCGGCAAGACCAGCGTCAAAGAGATGCTGGCGCGGGTGCTGGGGCAGCAAGCCCCGGTGCTGGCGACCCGCGGCAATCTGAATAACGACCTGGGCGCGCCTCTGACGCTGCTAGCGCTAAAGCCTGAACACCGCTATGCGGTGGTCGAATTGGGTGCCAGCGCGCGGGGTGAGATCGCCTACACTACGGCCCTGACCCAACCGGATATCGCCATCCTGACGAATGCGGCGGCGGCCCATCTCGACGGTTTCGGCAGCCTGCAGGGCGTGGTCGAAGCCAAGAGCGAGATTTTCACCGGGCTAAAGCCCGATGGGGTGGCGGTCGTCAATCTGGATGATCCCCATTGCGGGTATTGGCTGGATCAGCTTGAGGGCCGCAAGCTGCGGACCTTCAGCCTGGACTCCCGGCTGGCCGATCTGTTTGCCAGCGATCTGGAAACCGGCGCCGACGGTTGCTGCCGTTTCCAGTTGCACAGCCATGCGGGCCAGGTTGAGGTCTGCTTACAGGTGTTAGGGCTGCATATGGTCGCCAATGCGTTAGCCGCGGCGACGGCAGCCGATGTGCTGGACTTTAGTCTGGAACAGATCTGCCGGGGCTTAGAGTCCTATCAGGGCGTGTCCGGTCGTTTGGCGGCTATGCCCGGGCGCCAGGGTGCACAGATCATCGATGACAGCTATAACGCCAATCCGGAATCGGTCAGGGCGGCGATCCGCGTGCTGGCATCACTGCCGGGTAAGCGGGTGCTGGTTCTGGGTGAGATGGCCGAACTTGGATCGGAGGCCGCCAGCCTGCACGCCGAGCTGGGTCGCTTCGCGTTCGAAATGCAGCTCGATGATATTTATACCGTGGGCGCACTCGCCGCGTATACCGGCCAGGTATTTGCGCAATTAAAGCAGCAGGAGGCTCAGATTTTCGACGATAAGCAGACGTTACTGGCCGTGTTGGCACCGAGACTCGATGCCGATACCTCAGTATTAATCAAAGGCTCGCGCAGTGCCGCGATGGAAGAGGTCGTCAGCGGCCTTACATACGGGTGATCGACAGATGTTGTTAATATTATCGGACCTGCTCTCGGACTATATCAGCGGGTTTTCAGTCTTTCAGTACCTGACCCTGAGGGCGATCCTAAGTGTACTGACGGCGCTGGCGATCTCGGTGCTGTTTGGGCCGCTGATGATTCGTAAACTGCAACACTATCAAATCGGCCAGTCGGTACGCGATGACGGCCCCCAGAGCCACCTCAGTAAAGCGGGGACGCCGACGATGGGCGGTGCCCTGATCCTGATCGCGATCGCGATCAGCACCCTGTTGTGGAGTGACCTGAGTAATCGCTATGTGTGGATCTCGTTGCTGGTGACCCTGGTTTTCGGTGCGATCGGCTGGGTGGATGATTATCGCAAGGTGGTGGAAAAGGACTCACGGGGATTGCCGGCGCGCTGGAAATACCTATGGCAGTCGGTCGCAGGCGCAGGTGCGGCCATAGCCCTGTATATGACCGCGACCAGCCCGGTTGAGACGCAGCTGATCGTACCCTTTTTTAAGAGCGTCTCGATCGAGATGGGGCTGGGATTTATCCTGTTTACCTATTTTGTGATCGTTGGAACCTCCAATGCCGTCAACCTGACCGATGGTCTGGACGGGTTGGCGATCATGCCGACGGTTCTGGTGGCGGGTGCGCTGGCGATATTCTGCTATCTGAGCGGTAATATCAAGTTCGCCGAGTATCTGCAGATCCCCTATGTCGCAGGCTCTGGTGAGTTGATTATCTTCTGCGGCTCGATCGTCGGGGCAGGCCTGGGTTTTCTGTGGTTTAACACCTACCCGGCCCAGGTCTTTATGGGTGATGTGGGTGCTCTGGCGCTGGGGGCTGCGCTCGGTGTCGTGGCGGTGATCGTGCGTCAGGAGCTGGTGCTGGTGATTATGGGCGGGGTCTTTGTGATGGAGACGGTGTCGGTCATCCTGCAGGTCGGCTCATTTAAACTCACCGGTCGGCGGATCTTTCGTATGGCACCGATCCATCATCATTTTGAACTCAAAGGCTGGCCCGAGCCGCGCGTGATCGTACGCTTCTGGATCATCACCGTTATCCTGGTGTTGATCGGGCTGGCCTCGTTGAAGATAAGGTAGAGCGCCCTATGCAATTGATCGGCAGCGATACATTCAGCATCATTATAGGTCTGGGCAAGACCGGGTTCTCCTGCGCCCGGTTTCTGACCGCCCAGGGCAAAGCCTTCGCCGTCGCCGATACTCGGGAAACCCCTTTGAACCTGGCCGCATTCCAGCAGCAGTATCCGGCAGTACCGCTGCGCTGCGGCCCGCTCGATAGCGACTGGTTGATGGCTGCTGACCGGTTGCTGGTCAGCCCCGGCGTGTCGCGCAATAATCCGGCTATCGTTGCCGCCGAAGAGGCAGGGGTCGAGATTCTCGGGGATATAGACCTGTTCTGTCAGGCCGTGCGTGCGCCTGTTATCGCGATCACTGGATCCAACGCCAAGAGCACCGTAACGACTCTGGTAGGTCAGATGGCCATGGATGCCGGGATCGAGGCAGGGGTGGGCGGCAATCTGGGTACGCCGGTGCTGGATCTGCTGCTCGAGGGTGAAAAAGCACTTTACGTGTTGGAGTTATCAAGTTTTCAACTGGAGACCACCGCGTTGCTGCAGGCGGCAGCGGCGACGGTGCTTAATATCACCCCGGATCATATGGACCGTTACCCCAATTTGGGGGCTTACCATAGCGCCAAGCAGCGCATTTATCGCAATTGTTTACACGCGGTCTATAACGCCGACGACCTGCTGACCCAACCCCTGCTGTCGGATGCCATTCCTCAGGTCAGCTTCAGAGTGGGAACCCCCAATTTAAAGCAGTTTGGCCTGTTGCAGCACGAGGGCGAGCTCTGCCTGGCCAAAGGCTTAACTCCCCTGATGCCGGTCAGCCAGATGCGGCTCAAGGGTAGCCATAACCAGGCTAATGCGCTGGCCGCCCTGGCGCTGGGTGATGCGGTGGGCTTGCCGATGGCGTCGATGCTGCAGAGCCTGCAGCATTTCGGCGGCCTGGAGCACCGTTGCCAGTGGGTGCGTGAGCTAGATGGCGTGGCCTACTATAACGACTCCAAAGGTACCAATGTGGGGGCGACGCTGGCGGCCATCAGCGGTCTGGGTGCGGAACTGCGCGGCAAGCTGATTCTGATCGCCGGTGGCGAAGGCAAGGGTGCGGACTTCAGCGCCCTGGCCGAGCCGATGGGGCGCTGGGGTGCGCAGGCTATGTTGATCGGTGAGGATGCCCGGATGATCGCGAGCGCACTCGAAGAACACTGCCCGTGCGAGACTCAGGAATCCTTGGAGAGTGCAGTCAAGGCGGCGCAGCAGCGGGCACAGCCCGGCGATCTGGTCTTGCTGTCACCGGCCTGCGCCAGCTTTGATATGTTTACAGATTTTGAGCAGCGCGGGCGCTGTTTTATCGAGGCGGTCGAGGCCCTGGTTCCGGCAGCTGAGCGGGGGGCCGTATGAAACTCGCGACCCTCGTTCGCTGGCCTAGCCGCTGGTGGCGCAAACCGGATTTTGTTGCCCGCGGTCGTGCCTATGACCCGTTGTTGTTGCTGAGCGCTCTGAGTCTGCTGGCGATCGGGATTCTGATGATCACCTCGGCCTCCATGGAGGTCTCCAACAGGGACTATGGTTCGCCCTTTTACCATGCGCTGAAGCATGGTCTGTTTATTTTGATTTCGTTGAGCGTTGCACTAGCGGTCTTTATGGTGCCGATGCGGTTCTGGCAGCAAACCGGGCACTGGTGGTTACTGCTGGGGTTTGTGCTGCTGGTGGTGGTGTTGATTCCGGGTATTGGCCATAAGGTGAATGGCTCAACGCGCTGGATCCGTGTCGGACCGATCAATCTTCAGACCTCGGAAATCGCTAAGTTCTGCATGATCCTCTATATGGGTGGCTATCTGGTCCGGCGCCTGGATGAGGTGCGGACTCAGTGGAGCGGTTTTCTTAAGCCTATGGGAGTGCTGAGCCTGTTTATCTGCCTGTTGCTGCTCGAACCGGACTTTGGCGCGGTGGTGATGCTGGGCGGCATCGTGCTGGGTATGGTTTTTCTCAGTGGCATGGTGTTGTGGCAGTTTCTGCTGGTGGTCTTGGGGGCTATTGGGGCGGCGGTAATTATGGTGATCTCCTCTCCGTACCGCTGGGAGCGGGTGACCTCGTACTGGAACCCCTGGGCTGATCCCTTTGGTACGGGTTATCAGCTCTCTCAGGCACAGATTGCCTTTGGCCGTGGTGAGTGGTTTGGACAGGGGCTGGGGAATAGCGTCCAGAAACTGTTCTATCTACCGGAGGCGCATACCGATTTTGTGTTCTCGGTGCTGGCCGAAGAGCTGGGGTTGGTCGGTGCCCTGGGCGTGGTGCTGCTGTTTGCGCTGCTGGTGATACGGATCTTTTATATCGGCCGGCGCGCCGAAGAGCAGGGGCTGCGTTATCACGCCTATATCGCCTACGGCATAGGCATCGTGTTTGCGGGTCAGGCGCTGATCAATATAGGCGTTAACGCCGGGGTGTTGCCGACCAAGGGGCTGACGTTGCCGCTGGTCAGCTACGGAGGCAGTAGTCTGCTGGTCTGTCTGTCGATGCTGGCGATGTTATCGCGCATTCAGCTCGAGCGCTATCGTCACGAGACTCAGCCTCAGCTCTCAACCGAACCCTCCACCAAACCCTCTATTAAGAGTAAAGGAGGGGCGGCATGACGGCGGCAAAAACCCTGTTGGTGATGGCCGGTGGCACCGGAGGCCATGTGTTTCCTGCTCTGGCGACGGCAGACTGTCTACGGCAGCAGGGCTGGCGGATCGAGTGGCTGGGCAGCCACCGTGGGATAGAAAATCGTCTGGTGCCTGAAGCGGGTATCAGGCTGCATCGCATCTCGGTGGCGGGCTTGCGTGGCAAGGGGCGCCTAAGTTTGCTGCTGGCCCCCTTTAAACTGGTGCGTGCCCTCTGGCAGGCACTGGCAGTGATCCGCAAGGTCAACCCGGATGCGGTGTTGGGCATGGGCGGCTTTGCCAGCGGTCCCGGTGGGCTGGCCGCCTGGATCCTGCGCAAACCGCTGTTGGTACACGAGCAGAACGCCATCCCCGGGCTGACCAACAGGCTGCTTGCACATTTGAGTGCCAGGCCGATGGAGGCGTTCCCAGGTGCCTTCGCTGCGAAGTATTCGGCCCTGCATACCGGCAATCCGGTACGGGGTGATATCGCGAGACTGGATCCGCCTGAGCAGCGTTTTAGTGGGCGAAAGGGGCCGCTGCGACTGTTGGTGGTGGGCGGTAGCCTGGGCGCTCGGGCCATTAACGAGTGTTTACCCAAGTCCCTGGCGCTGTTCCCTGCAGAGCTGCGTCCTGAGGTGTGGCATCAGGCGGGCGCGAATAATATAGACAGGACACGGCTGGCCTATCAGCAGTCGGGAGTACCGGTGCGGCTGGAGGCCTTTGTCGAGGATATGCAGACAGCTTACGGCTGGGCGGATCTGGTTATCTGCCGCGCCGGCGCCCTGACTGTCAGCGAGCTGGCCATGGCCGGGGTGGGTTCTGTTTTGGTGCCTTTTCCCTTTGCCGTCGACGACCATCAGACCGCTAACAGCCGCTATTTGGTCGATAAAGAAGCGGCGATCCTCTTACCGCAAGCCGAACTATCCCCGGAACGGTTGCTGCAGCTGTTACAGCAGCTGGATGACCGAGACCTATTATTGGCGATGGCCCAGCGCGCCCGCGCCCTGGCAACTCCCCGGGCGACAGCCCTGGTTGCCCAACAATGTCAGGAGAGCGTACTCTGATGGCCGAAGTAAAAAATCAAGCGATGCCCACTATACAGACCCGGACCCCCTCAGTTGCCGTTCGGGATAAGGTCTCCTACGAGGTGCCGGAGATGCGCCGGATTAAACGGATCCATTTCGTCGGTATCGGCGGAGTGGGTATGTGTGGAATCGCCGAGGTGCTGCTGAATCAGGGCTATCAGGTCTCAGGCTCGGATCTGCGCAACTCGGCGGCGACCGAACGGCTGCAGCTGCTGGGCGCACAGATCCATATCGGCCATCGCCAGAGCAATGTCGACCAGGTGAGTGTGGTCGTGGTTTCCAGTGCAGTGGGTGAAGACAACCCCGAGGTGATCAGCGCGCGAGCCCTGCGTATTCCGGTGGTACGGCGGGCGGAGATGCTGGCCGAGCTGATGCGCTATCGCCACGGTATCGCGGTCGCGGGAACCCACGGTAAGACCACGACCACCAGCCTGCTGGCCTCGGTGCTGGCGCAGGCCGGGTTGGACCCGACCTTCGTGATCGGCGGTAAGTTGACCAGTGCTGGGACGAATGCGCGGATGGGCGAGAGTCGCTATCTAGTTGCCGAGGCAGACGAGAGCGATGCCTCCTTCCTGCACCTGCAGCCGATGGTCTCTATCGTCACCAATATCGACGCCGATCATATGGATACCTATGGCGGCGACTTTAATCAGGTGAAAAAAGCCTTTATCGAATTTTTACACAACCTGCCGTTTTACGGCCTGGCGGTGCTCTGTACCGATGATCCGGTGGTGCAGGAGATTCTGCCCGAGATCGGTCGCCCGCTGCTAACCTATGGTGTCAATGAGAACGCGGATTATCGCGCCGTTGATCTCCATCAGCAGGGGATGATCAGCAGCTTTACCGCATTGCGCCCCGATGGCCAGGCTGCGTTGAAGATCAAGCTGAATATGCCGGGGCTTCACAATATTCAGAATGCCCTGGCGACCATCGCTGTGGCCTCTGATGAAGGGGTTTGTGACAAGGCTATTCAGGAGGGGCTGGCAAACTTTCAGGGTGTCGGGCGACGGTTTCAGATTCAGGGCTATTTTCCGCTGCCCGGATCCGTTGCACCTCAGGCCGCACTCGAGACCGCACCTGAATCAGCACTTGAGACAGAGCAGGACGCGGTGATGATGGTCGACGACTACGGCCACCACCCGCGCGAGGTAGCCGCAACCATCGCCGCTATTCGTGAGGGCTGGCCTGAGAAGCGGCTGGTGATGCTGTATCAACCGCATCGCTACAGTCGTACCCGTGACCTGTATGAGGATTTTGTCCAGGTGCTGTCGGAGGCCGATGTCTTGCTGTTGATGGAGGTCTATCCGGCGGGTGAGGAGCCTGTGACAGGCGCCGATAGCCGCAGCCTGTGTCGCAGCATTCGCCAGCGTGCACAGCTCGATCCAATCTTTGTCGAACGCGGTGCCGATGTCGGCAAATTGCTGAAAAATATATTAAAATCTGGAGATTTACTGCTGACTCAGGGTGCGGGCGATGTCGGTGCGGTCTCCATGGATCTGGCTCAGCGCCACCTGGAGCCCCTGAATCCGTTGGAGGACAACCTATGACCGCGATTTTACCCAGTAGCCGTACACCAGAAAGCTTTGGTCGGGTAGCCGTACTCTTCGGCGGGCGCTCGTCTGAACGTGCGGTCTCACTTAAGAGTGGTGCGGCAGTTTTGCAGGGCTTGTTGAATGCCGGCGTGGATGCCTTTGGTATCGATCTGTACGGTGATCAGGGTCTGGAATCACCGATCCGGCAGCTGCAGGCAGAGTCCTTCGACCGGGTGTTTATCGCCCTGCATGGACCTGAAGGCGAGGATGGTACCGTGCAGGGTGCCCTGCAGATTATGGCTAAACCCTATACCGGCAGCGGCGTGATGGCCTCTGCTCTGGGCATGGATAAGGTGCGCTGTAAACAGCTGTGGGCGAGTCAGAGTCTGCCCACCCCCGGGTATCAGCTGCTTGACGACAACAGTGATTGGAATGCGTTGGCCGCGTTATTGCCGGTGATGGTCAAGCCCGATCACGAAGGTTCCAGTATCGGTATCGCCCGCGCGGATACCACCGAACAGCTTGCGGCCGCCTACCACCAAGCCCGTGTCCTAGATCGCTGCGTGTTTGCAGAGCATCTGATCCAGGGGGCAGAGTTTACGGTCACTATTCTGGAGGGCAAGGCACTGCCGGTGATTCGGCTCGAGACTCCGCATCAGTTCTACGATTACGAAGCCAAATACCATGCGAATGATACCCACTACGATTTTGAGACCGGCTTAAATGCGGCCAAGGATGCCGAGATCAGGCTGCTCGCAGAACAGGCGTTTGCGGTTATCGGCTGCAGTGGTTGGGCTCGGGTCGATCTGATGCAGGATCAGCAGGGCGATTTCTGGTTGCTGGAGGTTAATACCGTGCCGGGGATGACCAACCAGAGCCTGGTACCTAAGGCTGCACGGGAGGTGGGCCTGAGTTTTGAGCAGCTGGTGGTTAAAATTCTGGAAAGCGCCTGCTGATGACGACTGCCGCCCAGCCAGGATCAAAGCCTCTGGGGCTGCTGCGAGACCCTTATAGGATTTGGCAATGGTTGCAGCTGCCGCTGTGGATACTGGTACTGGCTCTTAGCTGGCAACTGGCCGGGCACTGGCTGCAGCGTCCACTGGTTGAGATTGAGATCAGTGGTGACTTTCAACAACTCGATTCCCGGCAGCTGGAACAGCAGTTATGGCGCCAGATGGCGGCAAGCTCGGTGCTTGAGGATCTAGCACCTCTCAAACAGTTGCTGGAGCAGCAGGACTGGGTTTATGAGGTTGATCTGCAGCGCAGTTGGCCTGATCTGCTGCGGGTTCAGGTGCGCGAGGAGCGTCCAGTCGCGCGCTGGGGTGATCAGGGGCTGGTTAATGAGCAGGGACAGGTTTTTAGCCCGGCAACGCTGTATAGCCAGCAGCTTCCCGCTGACTTTGCTGCGCTGCCTCGGCTTAGCGGCCCGCCGCAACACTCCAAGAATCTGATGAGGCAGTACCGTGATTTTAATCAGATCCTGCGCCCGCTGGGGGTCAGTCTGGTGGGGTTGCAAATGGAAGCGCGTGGTGCCTGGATCCTGACTCTGGACAAAGATATACGGTTGCTTATAGGCAGAGGCAATTCGATAGAAAAGTTACGCCGTTTCAGTCAGGTATATCCTGAGTTGTTGGAGCGTTATGCCGATCGCATCGATCAGATCGATGCCCGTTATACCAACGGCCTGGCAGTGACCTGGAATGAGCCCCCGGTCATGCAGCAACAATAAAAATGCAGCTGCTCAGGCCCTTGGAACCTGAAATCGTCTCTCCCTGATAAATGAGTAAAGATATTGGAACAGTACAACAACATGATCGTCGCGCTGGATATAGGCACCTCCAAAGTGGTGGCGCTGGTGGCTGAAGTGGGCCCTGGCGGCGCTATCAGAGTGGTGGGCATCGGTTCGCACCCCTCGCGAGGGATGAAAAAAGGCGTGGTGGTTAATATCGAGTCCACCGTGCTCTCGATTCAGCGCGCCGTGGAGGAGGCCGAGTTGATGGCTGGCTGTAAAATCCACTCAGTCACTGTGGGTATCTCTGGCAGCCATATCAATTCCCTGAACTCGCACGGCATCGTCGCTATCCATGACCGGGAGGTGATCGAGCAGGATCTCGATCGGGTGATCGATGCCGCACGTGCCGTTGCGATTCCGGCAGATCACAAGATCCTGCATATCCTGCCACAGGAGTATGTGATCGATAATGAAGAGGGGATCAGAGAACCGCTGGGGATGTCCGGGGTACGCCTGGAAGCCAAGGTGCATCTGGTCACCTGCGCAAGTAATGCCGCCCAAAACATCGAGAAGTGTGTCCAGCGTTGTGGGTTGGAGATTGATTCGATGGTGCTGGAACAGGTCGCCTCCAGCTATGCGGTGCTGACCGACGATGAAAAAGAGCTGGGCGTGTGCATGGTGGATATCGGTGGCGGAACGACCGATATCGCCATTTTCACCGGCGGTTCCATTCGTCATACCGCCGTTATTCCAATCGCCGGCGATCAGGTGACCAGCGATATAGCGATGGCGCTGCGCACGCCCACTGCCCATGCCGAAGAGCTGAAAATTAAATATGCCTGTGCCCTGGCACAGCTGGCCAGTGCCGAGGATGTCGTCAAGGTGCCCAGCATCGGCGATCGTCCGCCCCGGAATCTGAGTTGTCAGGCGCTGGCGGAGGTGGTGGAGCCACGCTACGACGAGCTGTTCAGCCTGGTGCAGGCCGAGTTGCGCCGCAGCGGCTTCGAGGATCTGGTGGCTGCCGGGCTGGTGTTGACCGGAGGTACCTCGCGGATAGAGGGTGCGGTCGAACTGGCCGAAGAGATTTTTCATATGCCGGTGAGGCTGGCCAAGCCTCAGGGTGTTACTGGGCTGGAGGATATTCTGCATAGCTCTATCTATGCCACCGGTGTCGGCCTGCTGCTGTTTGCCGAGAAGGAGCAGCCCGCCAATGGCGGCAGGCAGCGCGGTATCAGCCCCCGGGCGCGTCCGAAGGTTTCTGAATTACCAGCCGCGTTCGGCAGAATTAAGGGTTGGTTTGCGAATAATTTTTAAAGCAATTGCTGATTAATAGCGTTTGTTGATTAATAGATAGGGACGTCGCGACATGAACGTCTGGAATAGATTTCAAAGGGGATAAAAACATGTTTGAACTAGTGGATCATGCACCGCAGAGTGCGGTTATCAAGGTGATCGGCGTAGGCGGCGGCGGCGGAAATGCTGTCCAGCATATGCTGAACGAAAATATTCAGGGTGTTGATTTCATCTGTGCCAATACCGATGCTCAGGCGCTAACGAAATTGAAGAATGCCAGTGTGCTGCATATCGGTAATACCCTGACTAAAGGGCTGGGAGCCGGTGCCAACCCCGATATCGGGCGCCAGGCTGCGCAGGAAGATCGCGAGCATATTATCGATCTGCTCAACGGTGCCGATATGGTCTTTATCACCGCCGGCATGGGTGGTGGCACAGGAACAGGTGCGGCGCCTATCGTGGCGGAAGTCGCCAAAGAGCTGGGTATCCTGACCGTAGCTGTGGTCACTAAACCCTTCCCGTTTGAGGGACGGCGGCGGATGGCTGTCGCGACTGAAGGGATTAAAGCGCTGGCTGATAGTGTCGACTCGCTGATCATCGTACCGAATGAAAAATTGCTGAAGGTTATGGGACCGGGTGCCAAGCTGACCGATGCCTTTAATGAAGCCAATAATGTGCTTCAGGGTGCGGTGCAGGGGATCGCCGAACTAATTATTCGCGATGGTATGATCAACGTCGACTTTGCCGATGTGAAGACGGTGATGTCTGAGATGGGCATGGCCATGATGGGCACCGGCGCGGCTTCCGGTGAGAACCGTGCACGTCTGGCGACCGAGGCGGCTATTCACTGTCCGCTGTTGGAAGATATCGACCTTCAGGGCGCCAAGGGCATCCTGGTGAATATCACCGCCGGGCTCGATCTGGGGCTGGGGGAGTTCGCCGAGGTGGGGGATATTATCCATCAGTTCGCCTCCGATGAGGCCACCGTCGTTATAGGTACGGTCATCGACCCGGAGATGAGTGACGAACTGCGGGTAACCGTCGTGGCTACCGGTCTGGGTGGCCACAAGCAGGTACAGATGCAGGTGATCAATAATCCTCTGCCGCGCCGCAGTGATGGCTCTTACAATCTTAATGAGATAGATATTCCGGCGATTGTCCGACGCCAGCGTGCAGCCGCATCTCAGGCGGCGCAGCCCGAGCAGGGCCAGCAGCCGGTCGCGAAGCCCCGGGCCGATGAGGATGCGGATTTTCTTGATATCCCAACATTTTTACGCCGTCAGGCCGATTAAGTCGGCGGCTGTTCAGGCAGGTTTTTAAGGATAGACAGTACGGGTAGGCCTCGGCACTCAGCGGTAGTACGGCTGTATAACCTGGGGCTACTTTGGTATTATACGAGCTCTTATGTAACCTGGAAACACGACCGCAGATGATCAGACAGAAAACGCTCAACAACACCGTTATGGCTACAGGTGTAGGTCTGCACACAGGAGATAAAGTTTACCTAGCACTCAAACCTGCCCCTGTGGATACCGGTATCGTGTTCCGGCGTGTCGATCTGGTCCCCCCAGTCGAGATTCTGGCGTGGGCAGAACATGTGGGTGATACCACCATGTCGACCAATCTAGTTCAGGGTGATGTCCGGGTAGCGACCATCGAACACCTGATGTCGGCGCTGGCCGCTTTAGGTGTCGACAATGCCTATGTTGAACTGAGTGCCGAAGAGGTGCCGATTATGGACGGCAGCGCGGCAGCCTTCGTGTTCTTGATCCAGTCTGCCGGGCTACGATCGCAGGAGGCTGCCAAGCAGTTTATTCGCATTACGCGTAGAGTATCGATCGAACAGGATGGCAAGCTGGCCAGTTTTGAACCCTATGAGGGTTACCGGGTCGGGTTTACGATCGAGTTCGATCATCCCGCCTTTGACGACCGTAATAAAGAGTGCTGTCTGGATTTTTCCACGCAGGCCTATGTGACCGAAATCAGCCGGGCGCGAACCTTTGGTTTTATGCGCGATATAGATATGCTTCGCGCCAATAACCTGGCTCTCGGTGGCAGCGTGGATAACGCCATCGTGGTCGATGATTTCAAGGTCCTCAACGAAGGGGGCTTGCGTTACGACGATGAGTTTGTAAAACACAAGATCCTGGATGCCGTAGGCGATCTCTATCTGCTGGGTAAGAGCATTATCGGTGAGTTTAAAGGGATTAAGTCCGGGCACTATCTTAACAATCAGTTACTCCTAGAGGTCCTTCGCAATAAGGATGCCTGGGAGCTGGTTACCTTTGCCGGTGAGACACCGCCCATCGCCTATATGCAACCTGGTTAGGTTTTTTTGGGTAGGCAGGTGCGTATTCTGACAATTCGCGTTTTGCTGCAAACCTGCTGTCGGGCTGAAGCCCGACCTACAAGCCCGACCTGTCGGAATTCATTTCGACCCCCCGTTGATTTACAGGTAGAATGCCCCCATTTACTTAGCTTTCCGAGGCCATCTGCGCCAGTCGATAACCCATTAAAATAAGTCACGGATTATGATTGCACCTCTGTTCAAGAAAATTTTCGGTAGTAAAAATGATCGCGAACTCAAGCGTATGGGCAAGATCGTCAAAGCCATTAATGCGTTAGAAGAGTCTGTCACAGACCTTAGCAGCGAAGAGCTCACGGCTAAGGCCGCAGAGTTTCGGCAACGATTTGAGCAGGGCGAGACACTGGATCAGCTGATGCCAGAAGCCTTTGCCGTCTGTCGTGAAACCTCCAAGCGGGCGCTGGGGATGCGCCACTTCGATGTGCAGATGATCGGCGGCATTACCCTGCACGAAGGGCGTATCGCCGAGATGCGCACCGGTGAAGGCAAGACGCTGATGTCAACGCTGGCGGCTTATCTCAATGCGATTCCCGGGAAGGGGATGCATATCGTGACAGTTAACGATTATCTGGCCAAGCGCGATGCAGATTGGATGGGTACGCTCTATAACGCCCTGGGTTTAACGGTCGGGGTGATCTATTCCGGTCAGTCGCATGACGAAAAACAGGCGGCCTATCGCGCCGATATTACTTACGGCACCAATAACGAATTCGGCTTTGACTACCTGCGCGATAATATGGCCTTCAGTACCGAAGATAAGGTGCAGCGTGCGCTCAGTTACGGCATTATCGATGAGGTCGATTCGATCCTGATCGATGAGGCGCGCACGCCACTGATTATCTCCGGCCCCGCCGAAGACAGCTCGGCGTTGTATAAGCAGATCAACACTCTGGTTCCTCATTTGGAACGCCAGCCTGACTTTGAGCCTGAAGAGGGTGTCCCCGAGCCTGCAGGGCATTACGCTGTGGATGAGAAACAGCGTTCGGTCGAACTGACCGAAGAGGGGCATCAGTATGTCGAAAAGCTGCTGATAGAGATCGGTCTGCTGAACGAAGATGAATCCCTCTATGCACCGAAAAACCTCAACCTGCTCCATCATGTACATGCCGGTCTGCGGGCCAGCGTGCTCTATACCAAAGATGTGGATTACATCGTTCAGAATAACGAGGTCGTGATCGTCGATGAACATACCGGCCGCACCATGGCGGGTCGGCGCTGGTCGGAAGGGCTGCACCAGGCGATCGAAGCCAAGGAGGGCGTCAATATCCAGAACGAAAGCCAGACCCTGGCTTCTACCACCTTCCAGAACTTCTTCAGAATCTACGACAAGCTGTCGGGGATGACCGGCACCGCCGATACTGAAGCCTTTGAGTTGCAACAGATCTATGGTCTGGACGTGGTCGTTATTCCGACCAATCAACAGATCAAGCGTACCGACTTTAATGACCTGATCTTCCTGGGCATGCAGGACAAGTTTGATGCCATCGTCGAAGATGTGCGCGATTGTCAGACGCGAAAGCAGCCGGTGCTGGTGGGTACCGCCTCGATCGAGATGTCAGAAGTGATCGCGCAGTTACTGACCAAGGAGAAGATCGAGTTCAACATCCTTAACGCCAAGCATCACGAGCGTGAGGCCCTGGTTATTGCCGATGCCGGACGTCCCGGAACCGTCACCATCGCCACCAATATGGCGGGTCGGGGAACCGATATCGTCCTCGGTGGGAACTGGGAATCCGAGGTGGCCCAGCTGGACAGCCCCTCCCCGGAGCTGATCAGTACGATTAAGCAGGCCTGGAAGGAGGCAAATCAGCAGGTCATTGAGGCCGGCGGTTTGCATATTGTGGGCACCGAGCGCCATGAATCACGGCGGATCGATAATCAGTTGCGAGGCCGTGCGGGCCGCCAGGGTGATCCGGGAACATCGCGCTTCTACCTGTCGCTGGATGACAGCTTGATGCGGATCTTCGCCTCCGAGAAGGTGCGCAGCTTCATGCAGAAGCTGGGGATGGAGAAGGGCGAGGCGATCGAGCACAAGATGGTGTCGAACGCGATCGAGAAAGCCCAGCGTAAGGTCGAAGGGCGTAACTTCGATATCCGTAAGCAGCTGCTGGAATACGATGATGTGGCCAACGATCAGCGCCGGGCGATCTACGACCAGCGCAATGAAATTATGGCGAGCACTGATATCTCCGATACGATCGATGCGATTCGTGAAGAGGTGATCCAGGAGCTGATCAGTATCCATATTCCGCCGCAGAGCCTGGAAGAACAGTGGGATGTCGCCGGCCTCGAGAAACAGATCGCCAGCGAGATAAACCTGCAGTTGCCGCTGCAGCAGTGGCTGGACGATGACGATAAGCTCCACGAAGAGTCGCTGCGTGCCAGAATTCTTAAGGCCGAGCTCGATGCCTACGCCGAGAAAGAGGAGGTCGTGGGTGCCGAGTCGATGCGGATGTTCGAGAAGCAGGTGATGCTGCAGGTACTGGACACCCTCTGGAAAGAGCATCTGGCCACCATGGATCACCTGCGTCAGGGTATCCATCTGCGCGGTTATGCGCAGAAGAATCCCAAGCAGGAGTTTAAGCGCGAGTCCTTCGAACTGTTCCAGGAACTGCTGACCACAATCAAGCAGGATGTGGTCCGGATTATCTGCAATGTGCAGGTGCGTCAGCCTGAGGATATCGAAGCGATGGAGCAGCAGCGGCGTGAGGCTCTGGCACGGCAAGAGATGGAGTTTAAGCATGCGCAGTCAGATTCCTTAGGTCAGGACGGTGGTCAGGAGGGTGACAAGGCAGAGCCGGCCGAGGAGCCTGCCCAACCCTATGTGCGTGAGTATCCGAAGGTGGGGCGTAATGAACCCTGTCCTTGTGATTCGGGTAAGAAATATAAGCAATGCCACGGAAAGCTCGCCAACTAAGGCGGGGTCTCGTGGCCGTATAGGTCTGCATGTTTGTAACTATTCAATAGGGATTCGATCTTCAGGACGAGTCCCTATTTTATTAACAGGAGCTTGATTATGGCCGTAGGTCCAGGAACTCTACCCGATTTTGAAGTGATTGCAGGTTTGCGCCTGGGTACGGCCAGTGCCGGGATTAAAAAACCGGGGCGCAAGGATCTGGTGGTAATGGAGCTGGCCCCGGAGAGCGCTCTGGCCGGGGTATTCACCCAGAACGCTTTCTGCGCCGCGCCGGTGATTCTGAGCAAGAAGCATCTGCAGCTGCAGGGCGCCCGCTTCCTGTTGATCAATACCGGCAATGCCAATGCCGGCACCGGTGCCGAAGGCCTGGCCGATGCCGTCCAATGTTGTGAAACGTTGGCACAGTTAACAGAGACGGCGACGACGGCCGTTCTGCCTTTTTCTACCGGCGTGATCGGTGAGAAGCTGCCGGTTGACAGAATTACCGCCGGACTGCCCGCCGCAGTCGATGCCTTGTGTGAGCAAGGCTGGGCGGATGCAGCGCAGGGCATTATGACCACCGATACCCGTCCCAAGGGCGCGACCCGCTGTATCGAGATCGATGGTCAGCAGGTCAGGATCAGCGGCATATCCAAGGGTGCCGGCATGATTAAACCGAATATGGCGACCATGCTGGCGTTTGTGGCGACCGATGCCCGGGTCTCACCGGCGGCGTTGCAGACGTTGTTGAGCGCGGTTGCCGAACGCAGCTTTAATCGTATTACCATCGACGGTGATACCTCCACCAACGATTCCTGCATGCTGATCGCCACAGGTGCTTCGGCGGTGGTTTGCGAACCCGGCACAGCCGCCTGGGCAGCGTTTTCTGCCGCCATCGACTCGATATTGCTGGAGCTAGCGCAGGCGATCGTACGCGATGGTGAAGGGGCGACCAAGTTTGTGACTATCGAGGTCAGTGCGGCGGCAAGTTCGGCGGAGGCGCTTAAAACCGCCTACGCGATCGCTCACTCGCCGCTGGTCAAGACCGCGCTGTTTGCCTCAGATCCCAACTGGGGCCGTATTCTGACGGCGGTGGGTTATTCCGGTATCGAACAGCTGGATATCGATGCCCTGCAGCTCTATCTGGGTGATGTTTGTATCGTCGAGCAGGGCGGTCGAGCGGCCAGTTATACCGAAGATCAGGGACAGGCGGTGATGGCAGAGGAGGAGATCAGCATTCGGGTGGTGCTTAATCGCGGCGACTATTGCGAAACGGTCTGGACCACCGATCTCTCCAGGGATTATGTGACGATCAATGCCGACTACCGCAGCTAAGTCTGCCACAGTTGCCGGGCTCCGGCGCTGTTTCCCGGGACTATGTGACTCTTAATGCCAATGCCAATGCCAATGCCGACTACCGTAGCTAAGTCCTCATTCAGCCTCTTATCTAGCCCCGCAACGTCTACCGGTGCCCTGCGTTGATGCGGGTCGTCCATGTGGTTGCCGCGGCGATCTTCGGCCCCGATGGCCGCCTGCTGATCAGCCGTCGCCCTGATCATCTGCATCAGGGCGGTCTGCTGGAGTTTCCCGGGGGCAAGGTCGATCCGGGAGAAACGGTCACTCAGGCGCTGATTCGGGAGTTGCAGGAGGAGCTGGGAATCACCCCGGTTTCTTTTGAACCTTTGCTGCAGATCCCCCATACGTATCCGGATAAACGGGTGCTGCTGGATGTCTGGCGGGTCAGCCGCTATCTGGACGAGCCCGAGGGGCTGGAAGGGCAGGCGCTACACTGGCTGGGAATCGATGAGCTGGATCCAGGGCAGTTTCCTGCCGCCAATAGCGCCATTATTACCGCCCTGAGCCTGCCGCAGCAGTACCTGATCACCGGCACTGCGGTCGATGCGGTGCAGTGGTTAGTAAAACTACAGGCCGCGCTGGATGCCGGTATCAAACTTGTGCAGCTGCGTGCGCCTGCGCTGGATGCTCCGGCCTATCGGTCTCTGGCACTAGCTGCGCACAAGCGTTGTCGTGCAGCCGGTGCTCGGCTGATTCTGAATCGTGACCCGCGAGAACTGGGTGGCATCGAGGCCGATGGCTTGCATCTGAACCGGCATCTGCTGCTGCAGATAAGCGCCGAGCAGTTGACGCCCTGGCGACGGGGTCTGCTGGGGGTCTCCTGTCATAACGCGCAAGAGTTGCAGCGGGCAGAACAACTCGGCGTTGACTATGCGGTGTTGTCTCCGGTGTTGCCGACAGATTCCCATCCGGACGCGGAGACGTTAGGCTGGGCGGGATTTAAGGCGCTGGCTGGCCCTGCGGCGCTGCCGGTCTATGCCCTGGGGGGAATGGCGCGGGGAATGGAGCGCACCGCGATCGAACAGGGCGCTCAGGGGATTGCCTCGATCAGCGCTCTGTGGGAGCCGACCCTGTGGACCTGAAGACCTGAAGGGGTCAGGCCTTACATTTGACACCTATTTTGCTAATGCAGCTGCTGTTCTCCCGCCTGTTCCAGCTCCAGAAGCAGCTCTTCGGCCAGCTCCGGGTCCATCTCTAGCTGCGCCATCAGCTCATTGCCGCTGGGTTTGCTGATCTGATAGTCGCCGTTGGCCCAGGCGCCCAGATCGATCAGGCGGCAGCGCTCGCTACAGGACCTGAAGGGGTCAAGGACCTGAAGGGGTCATAAGACCTGAAGGGGTCATAAGACCTGAAGGGGTCAGGCCTTACATTTGACACCCATGTTTACTAATGCAGCTGCTGTTCTCCCGCCTGTTCCAGCTCCAGACCTGAAGGGGTCACAGACCTGAAGGGGTCAGGCCTTACATTTGACACCCATGTTTACTAATGCAGCTGCTGTTCTCCCGCCTGTTCCAGCTCCAGAAGCAGCTCTTCGGCCAGCTCCGGGTCCATCTCTAGCTGCGCCATCAGCTCATTGCCGCTGGGTTTGCTGATCTGATAGTCGCCGTTGGCCCAGGCGCCCAGATCGATCAGGCGGCAGCGCTCGCTACAGAAGGGGCGGTCGGGATTAGCGCTATCCCATTGCAGGGCTTTCTTACAGGTAGGGCAGTTGAAGCTGTTCATGGGGGTTATTCCTGATTCTTTTGGGCGCTGGCCAGTAATCGAAACTGCCGGTCGAGGTTGTCGACCTGCTGGTTCAGCAACTGCGGTGACTGGGTATTATCGATAATACTATCGGCGCATTCAAACCGTTGTGTCCGGCTGCATTGGGCCTCGAGTATCTGTCTGACCTGTTGTTCGGTATTGCCGTCACGCTGCACTGTGCGTGCAATCTGTAACTCTTCGGGCAGGTCTATCACTAGGATATGATCGACCAGCTGCTGCTGATCGGTTTCCAGCAGAAGCGGGGAGACCAGCAGGGCATAGGCGGATCCGGCCCGGTCCAGGCGTTGCAGGGTGCGCTGGCGGATCAGCGGGTGGGTCAGGTGTTCAAGCCAGTGCCGTTGCGCGGGATCGGCAAAAACGATCTGTCGCAGCGCAGCGCGGTCGAGGCTGTCATCGAGCTGCAGCACCCCGGGGCCAAAATGGTCACAGATCTGCCGTAGGGCAGGCTCGCCGGGCGCTACGATCTCTCGAGCGATCAGGTCGGTATCGATCAGCGCGATGCCGCGGGCGGCAAAGAGGTTGGCAACGGTGGTCTTACCACTGCCGATACCTCCGGTCAGCCCCACTATAAAAGTCATATAAAAGTCATATACAAGTCATTGGTAATCAGGCCAGCAAGCGGCAAAGAGATTGGCAGCAGTGCTATTGTCACGCCCACTGCCGATGCCGCCGGTCAGGCCTACGATAAACGTCATCAGGTCAGCCAGCGCAGGTAGCTGTTGACGATCTCCGGCCCCCACAGCAGGGCGATAACGCCTGCGATCGCCAGAAAGGGACCAAACGGCATCGGCTGCTGCTGATCGCGGCCTTTACACAGGATAAGACTGATGCCCAACGCGGCGCCGACGAACGATGATAGGATGACAATCAGTGGCAGCATTTGCCAGCCCATCCAAGCACCCAGGGCCGCCAGCAGTTTGAAATCGCCGTAGCCCATCCCCTCTTTACCGGTCACCAGTTTGAATAGCCAGTACACAGACCACAGGACCAGATAGCCGGCCACGGCGCCCCAGAACGCGCTTTGCAGGTCGGTAAGCAGGCCGAAGCTGTTGATAATCAGCCCCATCCACAGCAGCGGCAGGGTCAGGGAGTCGGGGAGCAGCTGATGATCGAAGTCGATCATCGTCAGCGCGATCAGCACCCAGGTTAGCAGCAGCACCGCCAGCATCAGCGGGCTAAAACCGAACTCATAGGCGATGAGCGCCGAGAGCAGTCCGGTCGCCAGTTCGACCAGCGGGTAGCGTTTAGGGATGGGGAATTTACAGCCTGAACAGCGGCCTTTGAGGCATAGATAGCTGAGCACCGGGATGTTTTCTAGTGCGCTGATCTCATGATTGCACTGGGGGCAACGCGAGCGTGGCACCGCCAGGTTGAAGGGTTCGGGTGTGTCGGACTCAGGCGCGATTGTTTCAGGAACCGATGCTTCAGGGGAAGGTGCTTCAGGAGCCGATGCCACATCGGCGCTAGCCAGCAGCTCCCGGCACTGTTGGTGCCAGTCGTGCTGCATCATCAGCGGCAGGCGATAGATAACGACATTGAGAAAGCTGCCTACCAGCAGTCCCAGGACCAGTACGAGACTGATCAACAGCAGCGGCGAACCGGCAAGCAGAGTGAAAATATCCATAGTTCTTTATACGACCTCGCCAAGTTTAAAGATCGGCAGGTACATGGCAATAACCAGGCCGCCAACCATGACCCCTAGGAACGCCATGATCATAGGCTCCATCAGGCTGGTCAGGTTGTCGACCGCGTTATCGACCTCGGCTTCATAGAAGGAGGCGGCCTTATCGAGCATCTCATCCAGGGATCCTGCCTCTTCACCGATCGCGATCATCTGCACCGCCATGTTAGGAAATACCCCTGTCATGCGGGTGGCGTTCTGCAGTGATTGGCCGGTCGAGACGCCGTTGCGTATCTGTAAGATTGCGGTGCGGTAGATGACATTACCTGAGGCGCCGGCAGCCGATTCGAGCGCGTTGACCAGAGGTACACCGGCGGCAAAGGTGGTGGACAGGGTGCGGGCGAAGCGGGCGATGGCCGCTTTATGGAGGATATTGCCGATTATAGGCACCTTAACGCTGAATCTGTCGACGCCATCGCGGAAGCTTTCCGATCTTCGATGCGCCATCTTGAACAAAAAGCTACTGGCGAAGATTGCGCCCAGCGCCACATACCAGTAGGACTGGGCATAGCCGGACAGGCCGACCACGAACAAGGTAAAGGCGGGCAGATCGGCACCGAAGCCTTTAAAGATCGATTCGAACTGGGGTACGACCTTGATCAGCAATATCGCCGAGACCACGACACCGATGATAATGACCGCGATGGGGTAGGTCATTGCTTTCTTGATCTTGGCTTTGAGCTCTTCAGTCTTCTCTTTATAGGTGGCGATTCGATCGAGCATCGTTTCTAACGCCCCCGACTCCTCGCCGGCGTGGACCAGGTTGCAAAACAGATCATCAAAAAACAGCGGAAACTTACGCAGCGATACGGCCAGGCCGGTGCCGCTGGCGACTTCATTACGGATCTCGTAGATCATCTTCTTCAGGCCGTTTTTTTCAACCCCGCCGGCGACTATATCGAATGCCTGGATCATAGGTACGCCTGCCTTCATCATGGTGGCGAGCTGGCGGGTGAAGAGCGCTATATCCAGCGGGGTGGTCTTCTTACCCCCGCTACCGAAAGCGGAGGCGCGTTCCTTGGCAACCTTAGAGGGGCTGATGCCCTGCTTGCGCAGCAGTGCCTTGGCAAAAGAGACAGACTCGGCATCGATCTTGCCTTTGCTCTTGTTGCCATTCTTGTCCTTACCTGCCCAGATAAAGCTGCTGAGTTTCGCCTGTTTTGCCGCCATCGGGTGCGATCCTGTATTGATGCGGTTAGCTGTCTTGCGGCAGTATATCAGCAAGGAGGGCTTTGGCTATTGGCCTGTATCAACAATTGACAAGCTCTAGGATTTTGTGACCCGATTGATCTCTTCGAGGCTGGTCATCCCCTGAATCACCTTGAACAAGCCTGAGGTGCGCAGATTATTAACGCCCTGGCTGGCGGCTAGCTGGCCGATCTCCAGCGAGTTGCCCTCGGCCATGATCAGCGCGGAGATCTCCGGAGTCATAGGCATCACTTCGTAGATGCCGACCCGGCCCTTGTAGCCACCGACACAACTGTTGCAGCCGACGGGACCATAGACCGTAAAGCCTTCGTCGACCTGTGCCTGGCTAAAGCCCTCCTCCAGCAGGGTCGCTGGCGGAATCTCTACCGGATGTTTGCACTGCGGGCAGAGACGGCGCCCGAGACGCTGGGCTATGATCAGGGATGCGGAGGTGGCGATATTAAAGGCCGGAACCCCCATGTTGCGCAACCGGGTCAGGGTCTCAGGTGCGCTGTTGGTGTGCAGCGTTGATAGGACCATGTGTCCGGTCTGGGCCGCTTTGATGGCGATCTCGGCGGTTTCCAGATCACGGATCTCACCAACCATGACCACATCGGGATCCTGGCGCAGGAAGGAGCGCAGTGCCATCGCAAAGGTCAGTCCCACCTTGTTATTAACGTGTACCTGATTGATCCCCTCGAGATTGATCTCGACTGGATCTTCGGCGGTGGAGATATTACGCTCCGGTGTATTAAGGATGTTAAGGCCGGTATAGAGTGAAACGGTCTTGCCGCTGCCGGTAGGGCCGGTCACCAGGATCATCCCCTGCGGCTGCTCCAGCGCTTTCATAAACAGCTCTTTCTGCTTGGGCTCGTAGCCCAGGGCGTCGATGCCCATCTTGGCGCTGGAGGCATCCAGAATCCGCAGTACGATCTTCTCGCCCCAGAGCGTGGGCAGCGTATTGACCCTGAAGTCGATCGATTTGGTCTTGGAAATCTTCATCTTGATCCGACCGTCCTGAGGTATCCGGCGTTCGGAGATATCCATCTGCGACATCACCTTAAGTCGCGCGGCCAGTCGCGGGGTCAGATTGACGGGCGGACGTGCCACTTCGCGGAGCATGCCGTCGGTACGAAAACGGATCCGGTAGGCTTTTTCATAGGGTTCGAAATGGATATCCGAGGAGCCTGACTTAATCGCATCGAGCAGGATCTTATTGACGAAACGCACGATGGGGGCGTCTCCTGCGGCATCGCCAGTATCGTCCTGGGTCTTGTGGGGATCGTTGGAACCATCGTCGATCTCCAGATTTTCGAGATCGGCGTCATCCAGCCCTTCGAAAGCTGCGCCCGTGTTTTGCTCCAGAAATTTATCGATAAAGCGGGACAGCTTATCCTCTTCGACGACGACCGCTTCGGTCTTGATGCCGGTGTGGAACTTGATCTCGTCCAGCCCCTGGATATTGGTCGGATCGGATACGGCAATATAGATCCGGTTATCACGCTTCATCAGCGGCAGGGCAAGGTGCTTGCGAATCAGCTCTTCGGGCACTAGGTCCAGGGGGGCGGAGCTGAGGTCGAAGGCATCGAGATCCAGCAAGGGGGCGCCAAACTCATCCGCGACTGCGGTGGCCGCCTTATAGGCGCTGACCAGCCTTTCCTGTACCGCGTAGCTGATAAAGGTGACATTCTGCTTGCTAGCGGCATGCAGTGCCTGGGTGGCATTGTCGGAGGAGAGAATACTGTCGTTGACCAGGCGTCGGGCCAAGCCTGTAAGCGGCTGAATAGGTTGTGCGGCCATAGGATCGTTATTCTTGATTATTTGAGTTAAGTCAAAGAGCAGTGCGTTAAACAATAGCATTTATGTACAACGCCGAAAACGCTACTTATACTGGAAACATCCCAAATTCAGGTCGCAGGGTTAAAAAGCAGAGTGAATGGAATCAAAGGGTAGTAAGATCTCGAAGATGCAAAATCATACCGATATCTCTGAGAATTTTTTTCAGGATCGGGCCAGTTTTATCCGTTGGAGCTAGATTATGAGCAGTGCTATGAAGAATGTGCAAAAGGGTTTTACCTTGATTGAATTGATGATCGTCGTTGCGATCATCGGTATTCTGGCGGCGATCGCGCTGCCTGCTTATCAAACTTATACTAATAAAGCTAAGTTTTCTGAAGTTATTCTCGCGACCAGCGCAGTAAAAACAGCTGTAGAGGTGGAATACCAGACCAATAAAACTGCCATAGCGAGCTTGGCTGCTGCCAATGGTGTGGCTGCTTCAATCACGGGCGCGGCTAATGGCCAGTATGTGGCGTCTGTTGCGATGGCAGCGTCAGGGCTGGTTACAGCAACGGCTATAGCTACCGGTGGTCTAACGAGTGAAACCTATACACTCATGCCGACTCTAAATGCTACAGGCACGATTAGCTGGGCTACTGGTGGTACCTGTGGTGCAGCAGGTTACTGCTAAAAGATCATCTCGTAATCAATGGAGCCAGCCTTCGTTGATTGCCTGATCTGAAAAGGCCCCGGTTGATCCGGGGCCTTTTTATGTCTGGCTGTTTTCGGCTTTGTCCTCACTGGCATCTTGCGCCCCCGGTGTTTTCCCGTAGCATAGCGGCCACCCTCCCAGGCGTGCGTTTGAGCGCAGCAGAGTGTTAACTAATCAATAGAGAGTTGTAACGATGTGGCTGATGTGGCTAAAAAAATACTTCAAGCTGGCGATGTTTTTGTTCCTTGTGGCATCGGTAGCGGTAGTCCTTACGCTTAAAGGGCTGGCGCCGGGGCTCAGCGACGAGCAGCGAGCCGACGTCAACCAGTTGCTTGATGCCGAGCCGCGCATCAGATCCTATGTCTGGAATCCAGAAGATCGGCTCTACATAGGCGTGATCAGAGAGCAGCTCGATCCCAAGGGCTATGCGCAGGGGCTCTGTCAGAAGATGGAGGCGCTAAATGCCTTCGGCGTTTCCATCGCCGTGGTTGATGTGATCAAGTTGCAGCAGAGTGGTGGTGGTGATTGGGATGAGATCGCTTACGTGCAGTGTCCGCGTAAAGAATGAGCTGATTGCAGGGGACCTGGCTTCTTTTGTGGGTCGGCGTTTTGTGGGTAGAAAGCATTCCGACAATGCTGGCAAGGCACGGCCAATGTCGGGCAGTGCCTACCTACAGTCGACCCACAGGGGTTTAATCATTAAGAATAAAGATCACCAGCCGTTTGGGGCCATGAGCGCCCATCTGCAGTTTTTGCTCGATATCGGCGCTGCGTGACGGGCCGGTAACCATATTGACCGTGCGCGGCCAGTTATCGCCGAGTTCGCGCACTTTCTGCCAGGCGGCTTCGTAGTGACCGACGATGGTCGAGCGCCGCAGCAGTACCAGATGGATATCGGGCAAAAAGTTCAGGGTGGTGGGGCTGTCGCTGCCCGATAGCAGCATCAGGGTGCCTGTCTCCGCGATCCCGGCAAAGGAGCTGGTAAGGCTGAGTATATCGCCGGCTTGAGCGACCCGCTGCTGGATATCGATACTTTCGGGCCATTGCAGGGAGGTCAGTTCGGGCGAGGAGGCCGTCACCAACTGCTGCAGTTTTTCTGCGGACATAAAGGCGGCGACTCGTTCGGGCAGCTGCTCAAGGGACTCGAGTTCGTGCAACTCGGCCGCAGCTTCCGTGGCCATCGCCTTGAAGAGCGCGACCTGTCCATCGAAGGGTAGCTGGCTGCGTGAGGGGATGCAGCTTGCCGGATGCATACTGATCCGCTTACGAGCGGTGGTCAGGGCTTCGCCCTGGAGTTCGCCGCGGCCGAGGCCTTTGCGGATGTTGCTGAAAATCTGTTCGCGGGAGCTGCTCATGTTATTTCCCCTCCGGCTTGGTCTGGGTTGACGGGTTGGTTGGCTGGTTTGAATCAGCACGCTGCTGTTTTTTCCATTGATCCATAAAGGTACCGCCTTCAGGGGCGGGCAGGTCGCGCCAGGCGGTCCAGCCTTTGGCGAGGGGCAGGGTGCGGATTCTGCCTTTTTTTCCGGCTAATAGTTTCAGTCCGAAGCTGCTGCTGCGAGCCAGCCAACGGTACAGTTTGGGCCTGCGGGCAAATTTCGCCCAGATCCCCAGCCCAAAGCGGAACCCCGTGGGTGACAGGTGGCGCTCGAACTCGCGCTCGCGCCAGTGGCGCATCATCTTAGGTAGCGGGATCTTGACCGGGCAGACCGACTCGCACTTGCCGCAGAAGGTCGAGGCGTTAGGAAGATGACCGGCCTGATCGATGCCGATCAACTGGGGAGTGAGTACCGAGCCCATGGGGCCGGGATAGACCCAGCCGTAGGCATGGCCGCCGACGGCACCATAGACCGGGCAGTGGTTCATACAGGCGGAGCAGCGGATACAGCGCAGCATCTCCTGAAAATCTCCGCCGATCATCTCACTGCGACCGTTGTCGAGCAGTACCACATGAAACTCCTCGGGTCCGTCCTGGTCGCCTTTCCGGCGCGGACCGGTGGAGAGGGTGTTGTAGACGGTGAACTCCTGACCTGTGGCCGAGCGCGCCAGCAGGCGCTGGAACAGGGTCATATCCTCGAGCGTGGGTACGACCTTGTCGATGGTGGTGATCACCACATGCACCCGTGGCAGGGTCTGGGTCAGGTCGCCGTTACCTTCGTTGGTGACGATCAGGGTGCTGCCGGTCTCGGCGACGCAGAAGTTGGCGCCGGTGATACCGACATCGGCGGCAACAAACTTCTTGCGCAGCTCGTTGCGCGCTTCGAGCATTAGTTCGGCCGGATCTTCGGTCCGCGGGGTGCCATGTTTCTCGGCGAAGATATCGCTGACATCTTCCAGGTTGAGGTGGATCGCCGGGGCGATGATATGGCTGGGGTGATCGCCGCGCAGCTGCAGGATATATTCACCCAGGTCAGTCTCCACCGGTTGTACGCCATTCTCTTCGAGGTAGTCGTTGAGGTTGATCTCCTCGGAGACCATCGACTTGCCCTTGGTCACGGTCTTGGCATCGGCTTTTTTGCAGATCCCCAGGATCATCTGGCGCGCCTCTTCGGCATCGCGGGCCCAGTGAACCTGCCCCCCCTGCTCGATCACCTTGCTCTCGAACTGCTCGAGATAGAAATCCATGTTCTCGATAATATGATCTTTCAGATCGCTGGCCTGATCGCGCAGCGTCTCAAATTCGGGTAGCCGTTCGACAGCCAGGGCGCGTTTTTTGGGGAAGCCTTCGCGCAGGTTGCCCAGCGCTTTCTGCAGTGAGACATCCTTGAGGGCGATCTTGGCACTGTCTTTGAATTTCGGGCTGGTGATCTGCATGGTTACGCCTCCCGACCCAGGTCGTATTTATTGTCGGAGTTAGAGTCAGAGTTATTGTCAGAGTTATTGCCAGAGCTGCGGACATCGTTACGATTGTAGTTATGGTCAGAGTTGCCTGCACCGATGGCGGGGGTGTCGGTCATGCCGGCCAGGACTTCGACGATATGCCGGACCTCCAGCTGGCTGTCCTGACGCTGCAGTTTGCCAGCCATATTCAGCAGGCAGCCCAGGTCGCCGCCCAGTAGCAGCTTTGCGCCTGTTGCCTGGGCGTTGGTCGCCTTGTCACCGACCATGCGGTTGGAGATATCGGGGTATTTAATGCAGAACGTGCCGCCGAAGCCGCAGCAGGTCTCGGACTCCTCCATCTCGGTGAGTTCGACACCGCCGACCTTGCTTAGTAACTGGCGCGGTTGCTGTTTGATACCCAGTTCGCGAAGCCCGGCGCAGGAGTCATGGTAGGTGACCTTTTTAGGGTAATCAGCTGCATGCTTGGCAATCAGGGCATCGAAGTGCATCACTTCGGTCAGAAATGAGGTGATCTCGAAGGCGCGTGCTGCCAGCCGCTCGGCGCGTGCATGATAAGGATCGTCGCCGGTAAACAGATCCGGGTACTGGTGCAGCATGCCGATACAGGAGCCGGAAGGTCCGACCACGTACTTAAAGCCTTCAAAGCTATCGATAACATTGCGGGCTATCTCGGCGGTGGAGTGGCGATCGCCGGAATTGTAGCTGGGTTGGCCGCAACAAGTCTGGTTTTCGGGAACCTGTACGTTGCAGCCGGCCAGTTGCAGTAATTTTACCGAGGCAAAGCCGACGCTGGGGCGGAACATATCTACCAGGCAGGTGACGAACAGCCCGACCTGGGGGGAGGAGGGCGGTTGAGTCGCGGAGGCTGTAGTCATGAAGAGTCTCTCAATGCTGATTAAGTTATTGTTGTGGTTGTACTATATAGTAAGTATCGATTGAGACTAGAATATAACCACAAAGTGGTCTGACCAGTTGTTGTGCAACCAGGAGTGGTTGTCCTGGCCGGACTCTGTTCTTTACGCCACCGCGGAGCAGTGCAGTCATGGTAGGTAGCAGCGAAAGAGTCGAACCCCTGGCGCAGCAGATCGCTCTGGCGCTGCAGCGCTCAATGCTAAATGGTGATGTTCGCCCGGGTAGTAAGCTGGCATCGCAACGCTCTATGGTAGATCAGTATCAGGCTTCACGCGCGTCTGTACGCGAAGCGATGGGGCTGCTACAGGGTTCTGGTCTGATCGAAACGCGCCATGGCGGCGGCAGCTTTTGTCAGAATCTGCTGGCACCCCTGTTTGCCGGCACCGGCGAGGAGTCTACGGCAGCCCCTCAGGCACTGCCGATCCAGGTGCTGGAAATGCGCGAGATGCTGGAGGGCGAGGCCGCTTATTATTGTGCCCTGAGGGCCACGGATAAAGAGTTGAGCCTGCTTTCGGAGGAGTACCTGAGCATGAGTCAGCGCAACAAGGGTGCGACAACCCTGTACCAGGCCAAGTCTGACCTGGGCTTCCATATGCAGGTTGCAGACAATTGCCATCATCTGTTGCTGATCTCAATCAGCCAGATCCTCTATAGCCGCTATTTCAACGCGATCTATTATGTGTTGTCGCAGAACATCAAGAAGCGCGGCCGCTATCCAGAGCAGATCGGTGCTCAGCATCAGCAGATCTATCAGGCGATCATGGCACGTGACCCTGAGTCGGCGCGGGTAGCGGCGTGCGAGCATATCGCCTATACACGTGGATTGCTGTTGTCCTGAATTGTAGAATCTGCCTGTATCGAGCAGGACCGAGTAACAATCAAAAGGTCGCTTGCAGGCAGGCTCCCGCAAGTTCGTAGGCTGGGATGCAATCCCAGCAATATCCCAAGCCTACGGGCTGCTTTGAGTCTGGATCGGTTGTGCAGTGCGTCAGGCAGCTGTAGAATGCCTCTCTTATTTTTCGTCGCCCCAGTGTCTGGATGGCGATTTGCTGTGATTTTGTTCACCTTAAGTGGCCTTTGGTAGGGGTCACCACTGAGAAAAAGGATTTGAAATGCCTGTTATTACTCTCCCCGACGGTAGTACTCGTCAATTCGACCATGCCGTCAGCGTGCATGATGTAGCCGCATCCATCGGTGCCGGTCTGGCTAAGGCCGCTCTGGCGGGCCGCGTCGATGGCACGCTGGTCGATACCAGTCATCAGCTGAGCCGGGATTGCCAGCTCTCGATCATTACCATTCGCGATGACGAAGGGCTCGAGGTGGTGCGCCACTCGGGTGCGCATCTGATGGCTATGGCTGTTCAGGCGCTGTTTCCGAGCGTACAGGTCACCATAGGTCCGGTGATCGAAAATGGCTTCTATTACGACTTTGCTTACGAGCGTGGGTTTACTCCTGAAGATCTACAGGCGATCGAAGTCAAGATGACTGAACTGGTCAAGGCCGATCTACCGGTGACCCGTTCGCTGATGACGCGGGATGAGGCGGTTGCGTTCTTCAAGGCGAAGGGCGAGTCTTATAAGGTCGAGCTGATTGAAGCAATCCCGACGAATGAGCCGCTCTCTTTTTACCAGCAGGGCGATTTTATCGATCTGTGTCGAGGGCCGCATGTGCCGAGCACCGGCCATATCAAGGCGTTCAAGGTGATGAAGGTTGCGGGTGCCTACTGGCGTGGCGACTCGAACAACGAGATGTTGCAGCGTATCTACGGCACCGCCTGGGGTGATAAGAAGGCGCTGAAGGCCTATCTCTATCGGTTGGAAGAGGCGGAGAAGCGTGACCATCGCAAGATCGGCAAACGTCTGAACCTGTTTCATACCCAGGAAGAAGCGCCGGGAATGGTGTTCTGGCATCCGGACGGCTGGACCATCTATCAAACTATCGAGCAGTACATGCGTGGCGTGCTGAACAAACATGATTACCAGGAGATCAAGACCCCGCAGTTGGTCGATCGGGTGTTGTGGGAGCGCTCGGGTCACTGGGATAAGTTCAGTGAAATGATGTTTACCACCCATTCGGAGAATCGCGATTACGCGGTTAAACCCATGAACTGCCCTTGCCATGTGCAGGTGTTTAACCAGGGACTGCGCAGTTATCGCGACCTGCCGCTGCGCCTGGCGGAGTTCGGATCCTGCCATCGGAATGAGCCCTCAGGGACTCTGCACGGTTTGATGCGGGTGCGCGGATTTACCCAGGATGATGCCCATATTTTCTGCAGTGAAAACCAGATTCAGGACGAGGTCTCCAGTTTTATCGACCTGCTTTACTCGGTCTATGCAGACTTTGGCTTCAGCGATATTATCCTCAAGCTATCGACCCGCCCTGAGAAGCGAGTGGGTAGTGATGAGGTTTGGGATAAGGCAGAGAAATCGTTGGCCGCGGCCTTGGACAACAAGAGTCTGCCGTGGGAGTTGTTGCCGGGTGAAGGCGCTTTTTATGGCCCTAAGATTGAGTTCTCGCTCAAAGACTGTCTGGGTCGGGTATGGCAGTGTGGTACTATTCAGGTCGATTTTTCGATGCCAGGCCGGCTCGATGCCCAGTTTGTCAACGAAACGGGTGATCGTGAAACACCGGTGATGCTGCATCGGGCGATTCTCGGCTCGTTTGAGCGTTTTATCGGTATTCTTATCGAAAACTATGCAGGGGCGATGCCGGCATGGTTATCGCCAATGCAGGCTGTAGTTCTCAATATTACCGACAATCAGGCTGGATTTTGTAAAGAAATCGAACAAACACTGAAAGATAGTGGATTTAGGGCCCGTGCGGACTTGAGAAACGAGAAGATCGGCTTTAAAATCCGCGAACACACAATTTACAAGGTTCCTTATCTACTTGTCGTAGGGGATAAGGAAGTTGAATCTAAGACCGTGACCGTACGACGCAGAACCGGTGAAGATCTAGGTTCTATGTCTGTTGCCGCCTTTGTCGAGTTATTGGCGCAGGACATCGCACACAAAGGTCAGGTCGAACAGGAGAGCTAAACGATTAAAAAAAATAGTAAGGGCGCGAGCAAAAAAGCCATCATCAATGATGCCATTGAAGCCGATGAAGTTCGCCTGGTAGGCGCCGAGAGTGAGCAGTTGGGTATCGTATCCTTGGCTGATGCACTCAAGACGGCACAGGACGCTTCGATGGATCTGGTGTTGATTGCGGCTGATGCCGCACCGGTAGTCTGTAAGCTGATGGACTACGGCAAGCATATATTTGAAGTGAAGAAGCAGAAAGCTGTCCAGAAAAAGAAGCAGAAGCAGACTCAAATCAAAGAAATGAAGTTCCGTCCAGGAACTGAATTGGGGGATTATCAGGTAAAGCTACGCAACCTGGTACGTTTCCTAGAAGCGGGCGATAAGGCCAAAGTGTCTTTGCGTTTCCGTGGTCGCGAGATGGCCCACCAGGAGTTGGGTATGCAGCTGTTAAAGCGGGTCGAAGTTGACCTCGAAGAGCTGGGTACCGTCGAACAACATCCGAAGATGGAAGGCCGTCAGATGATCATGGTAATAGCGCCCAAGAAGAAGAAGTAACCCGTCTTCGATCAGGGTCCGTAGCGCTGTTTGCCTGAGCTGTTTTTGATAAGCAGTTTAGGCGTCAGGGCGACGGGCTTTTGCTGTTTTTTACCTTAGGGACGGCCTTAGTGCTGACCTCAAGGGTTTAAACGGTAGAAGAGAAAGGGTTATATCGAAATCAACGAATGCGTGGAGTAAGTTTGTTATGTCTAAAATGAAAACCCACAGCGGTGCTGCAAAGCGCTTTATGAAAACCGCTAATGGCTTTAAGCGTAAGTCCGCTAACACTAGTCATATCTTGACCAAGAAAACTACTAAGCGTAAACGTCGCCTACGAGGCACATCAGCGGTTCATGACTCTGATGTTGCTCTGGTTAAGCGGATGTTGCGCCAGTATTAATCTGGTTTTTTTGATTAGTTAGTTAAAAGGATACCATTATGGCTCGCGTAAAACGTGGAGTTACCGCTCATCGTCGTCACAAGAAAGTTCTTAAACAGGCCAAAGGTTATTACGGTGCTCGCAGCCGTGTATTCCGGGTAGCCAAGCAAGCGGTCATCAAGGCCGGCCAGTACGCTTACCGTGACCGTCGTCAGCGTAAGCGTCAGTTCCGTGCTCTGTGGATCGCTCGTATCAATGCTGCAGCCCGTATCAATGGCCTCTCATACAGCCGCTTTATTGCGGGTCTGAAGAAAGCTGCGATCGAGATCGATCGTAAGGTGCTGGCGGATCTGGCTGTGCATGAAAAAGCGGTATTTAGTGCAATCGTTGAAAAAGCCAAGGTTGCCCTGGCCTGATCGACGCGATTGCCACTTGATCGCAGGGCGGTGCTATAGGTACCGCCCTTTAACAGGGGAAGGGTGTGAGCTCTTCCCCTGTTTTTGTTTATAGGTTTTGTTTATACCTGTAAGCAATGCAAGCAATAACAACCAATTTCTGACAACACGCCGAACCGTTGAGGTTCGGCTTGTTGTCGATGTTTTGGGTGGTATAGCGCCGCCCAGGATAGTCGGAGTCGAAGATGGAAAACCTAGACCGCCTGTTGGCCCAGGGTAAAGAGGCCGTAGATAGCGCCACCGATGCAGCATCGCTGGGCCAGGTTCAGGTGCAGTACTTGGGTAAAAAGGGCGAGTTGTCCCTGCTCCGCAAAGGGCTGGGCAAGCTGTCCGCCGAAGAGCGGCCTAAGGCGGGTGCCCTGATCAATGAAGTGATGCAGGAGTTTCTGGAGCACCTCAATGCGCGTAAGGATCTCTTTGCTGCCGCAGAGCTCAATGCCAAACTTGCGGCTGAAACGATCGATGTGACCCTGCCCGGACGTGGTCAGCACAGTGGTGGGCTGCATCCGGTGACCCGGACACTGGAACGGATAGAGCAGTTCTTTACCGGTGTCGGCTACGCGGTTAAAGAAGGGCCTGAGATCGAGGATGATTTTCATAACTTCGAAGCACTCAATATTCCCGCACACCACCCGGCTCGTGCGATGCACGATACCTTCTATTTTGATGCCCATACGCTGCTGCGTACCCATACCTCTCCGGTACAGATCCGGACGATGGAGCTGCAAGAGCCACCGATTCGAGTGATCTGCCCGGGCCGGGTCTATCGGTGCGATTCTGATCTGACCCATACCCCGATGTTTCACCAGGTCGAAGGTTTGCTGGTGGATACCGACGTCAGCTTTGCCGACCTTAAAGGCACCGTCGAGGAGTTTCTGCGCGAGTTTTTCGAGCAGGAGGCGTTGTCGGTGCGCTTTCGGCCCTCTTATTTCCCCTTCACAGAGCCCTCTGCGGAGGTCGATATCGCCTGCGTGATGTGCCAGGGGAAGGGGTGTCGGGTCTGCGGACATACGGGATGGCTCGAGGTGATGGGCTGCGGTATGGTCCACCCGAAGGTCTTTGACTCCTGTGGGGTCGATACCGAGACCTACAGCGGGTTCGCCTTCGGCATGGGGGTCGAGCGTCTGGCGATGTTGCGCTATGGCGTGAACGACCTGCGGCTGTTCTTCGAGAATGATCTGCGCTTTCTACAACAGTTCAAGTAGTGCAGCAGATCAAGTAGTGCAGCAGTATAGCTAGGGTCCGGGTTCGTTTAGCGTCATCTACCGCCCGGTTCAGGTAACAGAGTATTAATGGGAACAAGTGATGAAATTCAGCGAACAGTGGCTGCGGGAATGGGTTAATCCTGCCATCGATACCGATCAACTGGTAGCCCAGGTCACCATGGCCGGCCTGGAAGTAGATGGCGTAGAACCCGCCGCTGCCGATTTTAGTGGCGTGCTGGTCGCTGAGATACTCAGTACCGTGCCGCACCCGGATGCCGATAAGCTGCGGGTCTGTGAGGTCAGCAACGGCTCTGAGACCTTTCAGGTGGTCTGTGGCGCGCCTAATGCCCGAGCCGGATTGCGGGTTGCCTTTGCCCGGGTGGGTGCGGTGCTGCCCGGTGATTTTAAGATTAAAAAAGCCAAGCTGCGTGGGGTCGAGTCGCTGGGTATGCTCTGCTCCGGTCAGGAGCTGGGCATCAATGAAGAGCATGATGGCATTATGGAACTGCCGGCGGAAGCCTCTGTAGGCGAGGATGTTCGCCAGTTCTTCGGTCTCGATGATCAGATTATCGAGGTCGATCTGACCCCTAATCGCGGCGATTGTCTGAGTCTTGCCGGCCTTGCCCGTGAAGTAGGCGTGTTGAACAAGATGGCGGTAACCGAGGTTGAGGTAGACGCTGTCGCCGCGGTTATTGAAGATCGTTTTCCGATAGAGATCGACGCGGCTGCCGGTTGTCCGCGTTATATCGGCCGGGTTATCCGCGGGATCGATATTAAGGCAACGACACCGGTATGGATGGTCGAACGCTTAAGGCGTGGCGGTATCCGCAGTATCGACCCGGTCGTTGATGTCACCAACTATGTGATGCTGGAGCTCGGGCAGCCGCTGCATGCCTTCGATCTAGCGACGCTCAAGGGGGGTATCAGAGTCCGGATGGCCGACGCCGGAGAGCAGATTACCCTGCTCGATGGACAAGAGTGCCGGCTTAACGACGATACCCTGGTGATCACCGATCATCAGGGGCCGCTGGCCATTGCAGGCATCATGGGCGGCGAAGGCTCCGGGGTTAGCGCCGGTACCTGCGACATCTTCCTGGAGAGCGCATTCTTCGCGCCGCTGGCGATTGTCGGCCGCGCACGCGCTTACGGGCTGCATACCGAATCATCACACCGGTTTGAGCGCGGTGTGGATTCCCAGTTGCAACGCCGGGCCTGTGAACGTGCGACCCGCTTGCTGCTGGATATTGTCGGTGGTGAGGCCGGGCCTGTGACGGAGGTCGTGGAGGAATCGCAGCTGCCGCCGGCATGCACCGTGCGGTTGCGTCCTGCGCGGATCAAGAAGTTGTTGTCACTGGATATAGCCACCAGTGAAGTCGAAGAGATCCTGACCCGCCTAGGGATGCCGACCGTTATGAATGCCCAGGGTGACTGGGATGTGGCGGTACCCTCTTATCGCTTCGATGTGTCGATTGAGGAGGATCTGCTGGAAGAGCTGGCGCGTATCTACGGTTATAACCGGATGCCGGTGCGGACCAATCTGGCAACCCTTAAGCTCACGCCTCAGTCTGAAACCCACAAGGGTCTGCCGGAGCTGCGGCGTTTGCTGGTCGCGCGTGGCTATCAGGAAGCGATCACCTATAGTTTTGTTGAGCCCGGACTGCTGGCCCGATTTGATTCGGTCAATACGCCGGTCGCGCTCGCCAATCCGATCTCTGCCGATATGGCGGTGATGCGTACCACGCTCTGGCCGGGACTGATTAAGGCGATGCAGCATAACCAGCACCGGCAACAGGACAGGGTCTGGCTGTTCGAGTCTGGCCAGCGGTTTGTGCCGGGCGCAGACGGCCTAGTCCAGGACAGGGTGTTGGCAGGTGCGGTCTACGGCAGCTATGAGCCCCTGGGCTGGAGTAATGCCAAGCGTTCGGTTGATTTCTTTGATGTCAAAGCGGACCTGGAAGCGCTGCTGGCCGTCAATGGCCAGCCTGATGCCTTCGTCTTCGAGGCGGCAGCGCATGAGGCCCTGCATCCCGGGCAGTGTGCAAAGATTAGTCGTGACGGCGCGTTGGTGGGTTATCTGGGGGCGCTGCATCCTGATCTGTGCAAGACGCTCGGGCTTAGTGGGCCGGTGTTCCTGTTTGAGCTGGCGCTGGCGGCGGTGGAAGTTGATAATCTGCCCACCTTTACGGAGCTGTCCAAGTATCCTGAAACCAGCAGAGACATGGCGCTGGTAGTCGATAACCAGGTTACTGTCGCCGAGGTGTTGGCGCTGGCGCGCACCCAGGCAGGTGAATGGCTTAAAAAGGCCAGGCTTTTTGATGTTTACGATGGCGAAGGTGTTGAAAACGGTAAAAAAAGTTTGGCAATCAGCTTGACCTGGCAGCATCCATCGCACACGCTTAACGATGATCAGGTAAATACGTTTTTTGATGCCGTCGTCAATGCTGCACAACAGCAGCTGGGTGCGACGCTTAGAGGTTAGCGCCTTGTGGCGTAACCAAACAGGGGTGTGACTATGGGTTCTTTGACAAAAGCCGAGATGGCCGAACGGTTGTTCGACGAGATTGGACTCAATAAACGCGAATCCAAAGAGATGGTAGAGTCATTTTTTGACGAGATTAAAGGCTGCCTGTCTGAGAATGAACAGGTAAAATTGTCCGGATTCGGAAATTTTGACCTACGTGACAAGCGTGAGCGTCCGGGGAGAAATCCTAAGACCGGTGAAGAGGTCCCTATCTCTGCGCGCAGGGTGGTAACCTTCCGTCCCGGGCAGAAACTTAAAGAGAAAGTGGAGACTTATGTCGCTCCAGCAGGCGAATAACACGTCCAGTGCTATACCCGATAAACGCTACTTCAGCATCGGTGAGGTAGCCTCTCTCTGTGCGGTCAAACCCCATGTCCTGCGTTACTGGGAGCAGGAGTTCGAGCAATTGCAGCCGGTTAAGCGCCGCGGTAACCGCCGTTACTATCTGCGTCAGGACGTATTACTGGTCCGCCAGCTTTGCGGTTTGCTTTACGAACAGGGTTTTACCATCGCCGGTGCCAGACATTGGTTGCAGGGCGATCAGGCTCAGAATGATAACAAGCGTTGCCAGCAGCTGATCCGTCAGACGATCTGTGAACTCGAAGCACTCCTGGTTCCGTCGGCTCCTGATACAGCAGAAAAGGGCCAGTCTGCGTCAGGCTGATACCCAATCTGCCCCTGGTTCAGCTACCAAAGGGGGTCAGGCTTTAGCCTGACAACTCCCTTTCTGCTGCAAATATGCACTCAGGCTGAAGCCCACCTACAATTAAGCTTTCCCTGTTAGCGCGGTTGCGGTAGTATGCGCGTCCTGTCGAGAGGCAGGAAGAATAGCTTAGGTCTCGGAATGTAGCGCAGCTCGGTAGCGCACTTCGCTGGGGGTGAAGGGGTCGGAGGTTCGAATCCTCTCATTCCGACCAATTTAGCTGTTCAAAAAATCGGAATGTAGCGCAGCTCGGTAGCGCACTTCGCTGGGGGTGAAGGGGTCGGAGGTTCGAATCCTCTCATTCCGACCAATTTTTTAAACCTGATGAGTCTTTGGCTTATCAGGTTTTTTTTTGCCTGCGTACTTGTTGACTGTTGCGGCGCGAAAGGACACTCCCCATACAAAATATGAGTAATGAGGGGCTCTGTTGTATTTGACCACTACAATTGCTGAAAAAGTGTCAAATGTAAGGCCTGATGCCTTCACTCTGTTTAAGGCTCCCGACGTGCAATAATAGTCCTCTGTGCTCTCTATTGAAGTTAAGGCGTTAACGTGAAGATTCTTATTACGGGCGGGGCCGGTTTTATCGGCAGTGCTCTGGTTCGCCATCTGCTTGCAAACACCTCTATTGAGTTGGTCAATGTCGATGCCCTCACTTATGCCGGGAACCTGGATTCCCTGGCTGGCGCGGCATCGAATCCCCGTTACAGGTTCGAGCAGGTCGATATCTGCGATGCGGCCGGGATTGGCCGGGTATTTGAACGGCATCAGCCTGACCTGGTGATGCATCTCGCGGCTGAGAGTCATGTCGATCGTTCCATCGATGGCCCGGGTACGTTTATCCAGACCAACGTGATCGGGACCTACAACTTGCTCCAGGCAGCTCTGGTACATTGGCGCTCTCTGGATTGCGCACGGCAGGCGCAATTTCGGTTTCACCATATCTCTACCGATGAGGTCTATGGTGATCTGGAGGGGCCGCAGGCGCTGTTCAGCGAGACGACCGCCTACGCCCCCAGCTCCCCCTATTCCGCCAGCAAGGCCAGCGCCGATCATCTGGTGCGTGCCTGGCATCGCACCTATGGTCTGCCGGTGGTGCTAAGCAACTGTTCCAATAATTATGGGCCCTACCATTTTCCCGAGAAACTGATCCCCCATGTGATTCTCAATGCGCTGCAGGGCAAGCCGCTGCCGCTGTACGGGGATGGTCAGCAGATTCGTGATTGGCTCTATGTGGATGATCACGCCCGAGCACTCTGTCTGGTGGCCATGCAGGGGCAGATCGGCGAGACGTATAATATTGGCGGTCATAATGAGAAAACCAATCTGGAGGTCGTTGAGACGCTCTGTGAATTACTTCAGGAGCTGGTGCCTGAGGCTGAGCAGTTAGAGACACCCTATCGCGAGTTGATCCGCTTTGTTGAGGATCGTCCGGGTCATGACCTGCGTTATGCGATCGATGCCTCGAAGATTGAGTGCGAGCTGGGTTGGGTGCCCGAGGAGTCGTTTGAGAGCGGGATTCGCAAGACCGTACTTTGGTACCTGGATAATCGGCAATGGTGGCAACGGGTGCTGTCTGGTGATTACCAGCTGGAGCGTAGGGGTCGTCATGAGTAGGCTTGTATTGGGCGGAAGGCCACCCCACAAAGCCCGGTCTGCAGGCGATCTAAGACAATGTTAAGGAATCTATAGCGATGAAACCCTATAAAGGCATGGTTCTGGCAGGCGGCTCCGGCACCCGTCTGCATCCGATCACTCGGGGCGTGTCCAAGCAGATGTTGCCGATCTACGACAAGCCGATGATCTACTACCCCCTGTCGGTACTGATGCTGGCAGGGATTCGTGAGATTCTGATTATCTCGACCCCCGAGGATCTGCCAGGTTATCGAAACCTGCTGGGAGACGGTAGTGGCTTTGGCATCGAACTGAGTTATGCCGAACAGCCCTCACCGGATGGCCTGGCGCAGGCCTTTGTTATCGGCGAGGCGTTTATCGGCGATCATCCGGTCTGTCTGGTGCTGGGAGACAATGTCTTCTATGGTCAGCACTTCTCCGACAAACTGCTATCGGCCGTATCGCGAACCCAGGGGGCCACGGTGTTTGGATATCATGTCAAGGATCCGCAACGTTTCGGCGTCGTCGAGTTTAATGCCGAGGGCAGGGCGATCAGCATCGAAGAAAAACCCGAGCATCCAAAATCTAACTATGCGGTTACTGGGCTCTATTTTTATGACAACTCGGTGATCGAGATCGCCAAGTCGATTCAGCCTTCGGCCAGAGGCGAGCTGGAGATTACCGATATCAATATGGCCTATCTGGCACGCGGTGAGCTGCAGGTGGAGATGCTCGGGCGCGGTTTTGCCTGGCTGGATACCGGTACCCATGATGCGCTGCTGGATGCCGGCCAGTTTGTCGCCACCGTCGAGAAACGCCAGGGGTTGAAGGTGGCCTGTCTCGAAGAGATCGGCTTTAGCAAAGGCTGGCTGACGCGCGACTTGCTGACACAGCAGGCCGATGCCCTGTCCAAGACCGGTTACGGTCAGTATCTGTTGCGGTTACTGGAGGAGTCAGGCTGATGCGGGTGATCGATACCCGGCTGCCAGGGGTCAAGATTATCGAGCCCCGGGTATTCGGCGATGAGCGGGGTTTCTTTCTGGAGACCTTTCAGGCGGAGCGCTATGCCGAGCATGGCATGAGTCTGCCCTTTGTGCAGGACAATCATTCGCGCTCAGCCCGAGGCGTGTTGCGCGGGCTGCATTTTCAGAAAACCAAACCCCAGGGCAAGCTGGTTCGTGTGGTGCGCGGCGAGGTTTTTGATGTGGCGGTGGATCTGCGTCCGGGTTCGCCAACCTTTGGTCAGTGGGAAGGGGTCGTGCTGTCCGATGACAATAAACGCCAGTACTGGGTGCCGCCAGGGTTCGCGCATGGCTTTGTGGTGCTCTCCGAGAGTGCCGATTTTGAATACAAGTGCACCGACTATTATGATCCCAGTGACGAAGGTTGCCTGCTGTGGAATGACCCGAGAGTGGGCGTCGACTGGCCCATCAAAGAGCCGCTGCTTTCCGACAAAGATAAGCAGGGGCAACGTCTGGATGTGTTGTTCGAATGAAGGTCCTGCTGACGGGCGCCGAGGGACAGCTGGGGCGCTGTTTTAAGGAGCGCTGCATCGATCATACGCTGATCGCACTGAATCGATCCGAGCTGGATATCAGCGATCCCGGTGCCGTATGTGCTGCGCTTGCGCGCCATCAGCCTGATCTGGTCGTTAACGCCGCCGCCTATACCGCGGTTGATCGTGCCGAACAGCAGCCGGATCTGGCGTTTGCGGTTAACCAGGCGGGCCCTGAGAATCTGGCACTCGCCTGTGTCGAGCACGGAATAGCGCTGATCCATATCTCGACCGATTTCGTCTTCGATGGTGCCGCGGCTAGCCCCGCCACCAGCGGAGCCTCTAGCCGAGCCACTAGCGCAGCTACAAGCGCAGCCACTAGCGCATATACGCCGGATTCGCCGGTGAACCCTCTGGGCGTCTACGGCCAGAGTAAATGGCTGGGTGAAGAGGCGGTCCGCCGTACGCTGGATAAGCACCTTATCATCCGCACCGCCTGGGTGTTCTCCGAGTATGGCAATAACTTTGTCAAGACCATGCTGCGCTTAGGTGCCGAGCGGGGGCAGCTGTCGGTGGTGGATGATCAGCGGGGTTGCCCGACGTATGCGGGCCATCTTGCGGATGCACTGCTGGCGTTGCTGCCGCGGGTACAGCAGCCCGATTTTAAAGACTGGGGAACTCAGCATTTTGCCGGCGATAAGGTGGTCAGTTGGCAGCAGTTTGCCGAAGCCATTTTTTCCGAAGCGCAGGCATTAGGGGTCATTAAGAGCATACCCAAAGTGCTGCCGATCTCGACGGCGCAGTATCCCACGCCGGCGAAGCGTCCGGCGTACTCGGTACTCGACAGCAGTGGGTTAGAGCGGTTGTTGCAGGAAGACTTTGAGAATAACTGGCAGCAAGGGTTACGTTTGGTGCTGGCGAAATTGTCGAAGCTGTCGAAGCTGTCGGACTAAAGTCCGACCTACGAGATCGACCTACGAGATCGACCTACGAGATCGACCTACGAGTCCGACCTACGAGTAGCAAGGAGTGGCCTAGGTCGGGCTACTTTATACCCACAAAACGCCGACCTACAGGCCCGACCTACACGCCCAGGATTCTGGCCTTGAGCATGTCCACCAGGGTGTCGGCTGCGACATCTTCACGCTCGGCTTCGCTGCGGCCTTTGTATTCGAGGGTGCCGTTCTGCAGGCCACGATCGCTGATCACGACGCGGTGGGGGATGCCGATCAGTTCCATATCGGCAAATTTTACCCCGGGCCGCTCTTTACGATCATCGAGCAACACATCGATACCGGCCGCCTTCAGTTCACGGTAGAGGCGTTCGGTGGTCTCGTTGACCGCTTCGAACTTATCCGGATTCATCGGTATCAGGGCTACGTGGAAGGGGGCAATGGCGTTGGGCCAGAGGATGCCGGCTTCATCGTTGTTCTGTTCGATGGCGGCGGCGATCACCCGGGTGATGCCGATGCCGTAACAACCCATGTGCATAACCACGGCCTTGCCATTTTGATCGAGTACCTTGGCTTGCATCGCCTCGGAGTACTTGCTGCCGAGCTGGAAGATATGCCCGACCTCGATACCGCGCTTGATGACCAGAGTGCCTTTGCCATCGGGGCTGGGGTCGCCTTCGATGATGTTGCGCAGGTCTGCGACGGTAGGCTCGGGGCAGTCACGGCCCCAGTTGATATTGAAGTAATGCTGGTCGTCAATATTGGCACCTGCGCCAAAGTCCGCCATCTTGGCGACGCTGCGGTCGGCGATGACCGGCATCGGCAGGTTGACAGGGCCGAGTGAGCCGGGGCCTGCGCCGATAACCGCGCGCATCTCCTCTTCGGTCGCGAACAGTAGCGGTTTGGCAACTTGCGCTAGGTTTTCGGCCTTGATCTCGTTGAGGCTATGATCGCCCCGAACCAGCAGAGCGATAAAATCGGACTCGCTCTCATCAGACGCGGCAACGATCAGAGTCTTGATGGTTTTTTCGATTGCCAGGCCATGGCGTTCGACCAGCTGGGCGATGGTCTTTGTATCGGGAGTGGCGACCTGACTCATCACGGCACAGGCCTCGGGGCGCGCTCCGGCGGGAGCCAGGGCTTCGGCTTTTTCGATGTTGGCGGCGTAGTCGGAGCTGTCGCTGAAGGCGATCGCATCTTCACCGGAGTCGGCCAGCACGTGGAACTCTTGCGAACCCTCACCGCCGATGCTGCCCGAATCTGCCAGTACGGGACGGAAATCAAGCCCCAGGCGCTCGAAGATGCGGATATAGGCGGTCCGCATCAGGTTGAAGGTCTGCTGCAGTGATTCACCGCTGGCGTGGAAGGAGTAGGCATCCTTCATAATAAACTCGCGCGAGCGCATCACCCCGAAACGGGGACGGATCTCGTCACGGAACTTGGTCTGGACCTGATAGAAGGTGGCGGGCAGCTGTTTGTAGCTGTTGAGCTCGCGGCGCATCAGGTCGGTGATTACCTCCTCGTGGGTCGGCCCGACACAGAATTCACGATTGTGACGATCCTTGAGGCGGAGCAGTTCGGGACCATACTCCTCCCAGCGACCGGATTCCTGCCACAGTTCGGCGGGTTGAATCGCGGGCATCAGCAACTCCTGGGCCCCGGCGTTATCCATCTCTTCACGCACGATACGTTCTACTTTGCGCAGGGTACGCAGTCCCATCGGCAACCAGGTATAGAGCCCCGAGGCTATTCTGCGGATCATGCCTGCACGCAGCATCAGCTGGTGGCTGATCACTTCGGCATCGGCCGGGGTTTCTTTGAGGGTAGCTATCAGGAATTGGCTGGCGCGCATAGTTTTAGCTCTAGAGTCTGATCGAGGCCGATATTTTACGGAGCCGAACCGCCAGTAACAAGGGCTGTGCAGTGTATAGGCGTTTTCTAGGGTTTTATCAACGCAGCGATGCCGTGTCAGGCTGCTGTGGGTTGGGCTTTAGCCCAACAGATACTGGCACCGAGTCCGAGCTATGACAGCTCGCCGCAGAGATCCAGTTGCATCTGTTGGCGCACCCAGTCACTGCCACGCTCGAGGGCCAGCAGGTGCTGCAGTTTGGTGAACGCCGCTTCCAGGGTCATATCGAAGCCACTGACGATGCCAGTTTTTGCCAGCGCGGCGCCGGTCGCGTAGCTGCTCAGGTCCACTCGTCCTTGCAGGCACTGGGTCAGATTGACGATCACCTTGCCCTGCTCGGTCGCTCGCTCCAGCGTGCGGAGGAACAGGGGGTCTCGATCCGGTGCGTTGCCGACGCCGTAAGACTGAATAATCAGGCCATCGACGGGCAGTTTCAGTAGATGCTCCAGATACGCGCTGTCGATGCCGGGATACAGTCTGATCGGCACGATACGCTGGTGTCCGTATTCAGGCAGTTCAAAATAGGGTTGGCCGGTGGCGGGACGTATGGCGTCGTGCTTGATCTCGATATTGATGCCGACTTGGCCCAGCCAGGGATAGTTGGGGCTGTCGAAGGCGTCAAAGCCTGTGGCTTTCACCTTGGTGGAGCGATTTCCGCGTAGCAAACGGCCGTTGAAATAGAGGCATACCTCGGCGATGGGGTACTGGCGTGCCAATACCAGTGCGGTGATCAGGTTGTCCTGGGCATCGTTGCGCAACTCACTGAGTGGAATCTGCGAGCCGGTGACGATCACCGGTTTGCTCAGATCCCGGAGCATAAAGGAGAGTGCTGAGGTGGTGTAGGCCAGGGTGTCGGTGCCGTGGAGAATGATAAAGCCGTCGTACAGGTCGTAATTGTCCCTAATCCGCTGCGCAATGCACCGCCAGTCTTCGGGGTTGGCGTTGGCGCTGTCGATCAGCAGATCGAGCTCTTCGAGCACATATTCGGGCATGCTGGCCGATAGGTGGGTCGGTATCTTCTGCGCGATCAGTTCGGCCAATCCTGGCATCGGCGCATAGCCCTGAGGAGAGCGCTGCATGCCGATGGTGCCACCGGTATAAAGAATGTAGATTCGATGCGTCATAGGATACGGCTTAGGGAATGAAGGGTGAATATCTCAAAGCGGCCGGATGGCAGCAAGTTCTCTAGTTGATACAGTACGATGCACTTTGATGCTACTCTAGCATCATTAAGAGAGCAGGGGGGCTAACGAGTGTCGGCAATGAGCGAAAATTTTTGTAAAAACCTGCAGCTACTCTGCAGCTACTATAAATCGATCGCAGATGTGTGTCGGCGGCTGCCGATCAATCGTTCCCAGTTCAATAAATATCTGAATGGCAGCAGTACCCCCTCGAAATTCATCTTGCGCAGGCTCTGTGATTTTTTTGGTGTCGAGGAGTATGAGATCTTTCTTCCTCACAACCAGTTTGCTCAAATTATCCAGGTTCGTCCGAACGCTCAGGCGCAAACGGAACAGCACCCCTTCAGCCACCATATCGAAAAGCTGCAGGCTCAGGGTCAGGGACGCCTGGAGCAATATCTGGGCTACTATTTCGAAATCTACCGATCGATGGCATTTCCCGGGAAAATACTGAAGAATCTGGTCCAGATTCATCGGCTTGAGGGGGAGGTCGTGTATCGCCGGATTGAGCGTCTTAAATCCCCGGACGGTGGCACGACCTTTCGTGCCCGCTATCTGGGCTGCGCGTTCTTTCTAAGCGAACGGATCTTTATGGTCGATTATGAGTCTTTGACCAGTAACGAGCTGACCCAGACCATACTCTCTCCTACTTATAAGAGTCGTATCAGCCGTCTGTCGGGGCTACGGCTAGGGGTTTCCGATAGCTCCCGCGATCCGGCCTGCGTTCGGGTTGCCTATGACTATCTGGGAACTCAGGTCGACCTGCGTAAGGCCTTACGCCTCTGTGGCCTCTATCCCGCTGAATCTCCGCTGTTTGATGATCGCTTGAAGCAACTTATCGATAACAAGATGAATTCCAGTGATCATCTGTTCTTAGCGGCAACGATTTAATCGGAGGGGCGTTAGTCGCCTGAACCCGAGGCAGCGGTTTTTCTGGCTTTTTGTTTTTTTGATCAATAAACTCACTTCTCTGCATCAATCCGACAGATTTATTTGTTGTTGATCTATCAAACCCGTTTTAAAAGGTAATAGACGCTGTGGTGAAAAAAATAAGAAAACTAGACCGAATCGATCGTAATATTCTGCGTCAGTTACAGAGCAATGGCCGCATGTCCTATGTAGATCTGGCTACCGAGGTCGGGCTGAGTACCACACCCTGTCTGGAGCGGGTAAGACGGTTGGAGAAAGACGGGGTCATTCAGGGCTATAGCGCGACGCTCGATCCTCATTATCTGGAAGCGGGTCTGCTGGTGTTTGTTGAGATAAGCCTGACCTACCGTTCCCCGACGGTGTTCGAAGACTTTAAGCGCGAAGTGTTAAAAATATCCCAGGTGATGGAGTGTCATCTGGTTTCTGGTGAGTTCGACTACCTGATCAAGGCACGCATCAGCGAGATGTCGGCCTATCGAGAGCTGCTGGGTGAGCTGCTGCTTACGCTGCCGAATGTCGATAAGTCGCGTAGTTATATCGTCATGGAGGAGGTCAAAGAGACTTCTGCGATAAGAGTCCCTGAGCTGAAATCCGGGGCCGAAAGAGAGTAGTCGGCAGGTTTTTTTGCTGTTAATCCTCAAGTTATCATAAGAAATGACGCTACCTTCAGTAAGAGGCTGGCTGCGGTGATTTCACTGCAGCGCTGCTATTCCATAGTGATATAGCCCTGGTGATATAGCTGCAGTGCTATAGCCGCAATGAGTAACGACAGAAGGTAAAGATGCGCGAAACAAAAATAACGGGGTCTATGGTCGTCTGCGGGATCGTTGCGGTGGTGATCTTGGCGGCAATGGTCTCCGGCATGGCGGTTCAAGACGACTTGAAACTGTTAACCCAGTCTTCGGACGAGATCACTGCGGTGGCTGGCTTGCTTGACAGTGCCAGTGGGCTGCGCAATCTGCTTCTCTCCTTTTCTTATCAATGCAGTCTGTCCCAGGATAGTTGGATTGGAGCCTTGAGCACCGCCCTGGGGCTGATGTTTATGGTCTCTATATTGGGATTGGCTCTGTTGCTGGCGTTGGTGCTACAGCTCAGGAAAAACAGACGCTTAACTCAGCGTCTAATGAACCGATAAACAGCACCAAATGCTGATAAAGTGCGGCCATCGTCAGGCTAAAGCCTGACCTTTATAACAACCCTGAGGCTTGGGCAACGTCCGTTCCTGACGGACTTGTAGCACTTCCCACGTCCCTGTGGGTCGCGTTCTGTGGGTAGAAAGTAGTCCAACAATTCTGGTGGGCAGGGACTGCTTATTCTGAGTTGACCAGATCTGTTGACGCCTCCGACGCCTCCGGGGTCTCTGCGTGCCATTGCTGCTTGCCGATCTGCACTTTGACGACACCGGTAAACCTGAGTCGCAGTTCGGCTACCGCATCCTCAAGGGTTTCGTCATCGCAGAGCATGGTGCCTCCGCGTCCGTCGGCGGTAAAAAATTGATACGACTTCATGAATAACGTGCCTGATACATCAAATGGGATAGCGCTGGTTAGGGTTATTCTGGCGCAGCAGCGCACTAAAGAACAGCGCTTTGATCAGCCTCTTGCTGTTGTTTAGAAAAAATATTCCAGGTTCAGCTGCACAAAGTTGTCTTCACGCTGGCTGTACAGAGGATCACTGGCAGCGAGCCTGTCGAACACGCGAGCTTCCAGGGAGGCTTTGAACTGACTTCCCAGGCGACGGCTGGCTTCGATAAACCCCAGCGTTGCCTGGCTGTCGTTATCGACGATCAGGCCGGTCAGCAGTTCGGTGGATTGAAAGTCATTGAGTGTCAGCCTCAGGCCCAGGAACAGGTCGTCCTGAAAGGGGCTGGTGGCCAGCTGGTTCCTGTCGTCATAGAGATATTCTGCTAAGACCCCCAGATCAAGGCTGCTGTCGAACAGGCCTATAAAACTGTATTCGAATCCGGCAACGGCCGCGCTATAGCGTCCGGCCTCGAGCCCGCTGTTGCTTATCGCCTCCAGCTTCCAGAGCCAGCTTCCCAGCGCGCTGGTCAGCTCCAGTCCGGTTTGCTCGATCAATTCGTAGTGTGGGTTCAGCGCGGTTGCAGTAAGGGGATTAGGGCTGTTGAGCGAGAGGGTCGGTTCGCGGCTGGTACCGCTAAAATGCGACAGCGCAACATCGACCCTATCGAAATAGTAGCTCCAGCGAATCGCAACATCCTGATGGTGGCGCCCCCTGTCAGAGTTGTAGGTCGGGTTGCCGGTATTCACGGGTAACGGAGTGGTGCGCGGGCGGCCTTGGCTACCGACAAAGTGGCGCTCTCTGAAGTAGGGTAGCCAGAACAGGCTGAGTTCCCCCTGTTCCAGAAGATAGGAGAAGTGCGCCATAGGCTGGCCCAGTTTATCCTCGCCATCGAGTCCCTCGAGATTGTCGGTCTGGTTGATGATATCAACCAGATGCCGGGATTCGGTGCTGCCCCAAAAGACTTTGCTGATGCCGGTGCGTAGCTGCCAGCCGTTGCCGACATGAAGCCAGTTGAGCTCGCGCAGATCGACGTGCGTGCGTTCGCTGTCATGCGCGTCGTAACGGCCGAAGGGCGTAAAGGTTAGGGCGTCGTTCTGCTTATTCCAGCCGTAATAAAACTCGGTATTGATGGCAGCCGACGGGTAATGGTTATGCTGGGCAGGATCGAGCGGATCGTTGAGGAAGCTGCGCATCTGCAGCTCCAGTGAGCCACGGACCTGGGCGGCGATGGCCGGTGTCGTCAGTGCGACCGTTAACAGGAGGGCGCTAAGGGTGAGCCGTGGCAGGGATAGGGGGCTCAGCATGCCGCTATCTGACTCGCGCAAGCGAGTTTCTATTGAAGTCGGCATCGTCCAATCCCGTTTTAAAACGTATCTCACTGATGCTTAACAGGGTGCTCTTGCCGGTTTGCAGGTTGGTCATCTGTAGTCGGTGAGGGCGCCAGTATTGCTCCAGATACTGTTGATAGTCACTGAGGATCAAGGTCTTAAGCGGTGAGTCCTTGCGATCATAATAATCGATCCTGCGGGTCTGGTAATCCTGTTTGTCCAGCCAGCTAACCAGGCGGGTATAGCCGGAGTTCTCATCGTTGGGGTAGCTCTCGACCACGAAGCAATCCCGGCCGTCGAGGACTTCATCGCGCAGATAGCGATAGCGATATTTTTCCACTTCAAATGAGGACATATCCTCATAAGCAAATTCGCTGCCCATAAAGGGGCCTGATTTGTTGCGTGATGAGATACGTTTTACGCGCTTGAGCGCGGGCAGGTAGATCCACTGATCATCAGGTTCCAGCGCGTGGGTGAAGGTTAGAAAGGCTGTGCCCTGGACATCGCGGGGCTGATCGAAGAGGGTGAGGCTCTTGTCGCCATCACCCTCGACCTCCAGGGTTCGGGTCCGCAGCCTGCGCTCGCTAGTATCACCCTGGGCATTGCGCAACTCCATCTTTAGCTGTGATCGGACATCGCCCCATTCCTGGTTACGACGTTCGGCCTCGGTGACGATCGCCACGCCTCTGGCCATAGGGTCTTCGGCGATCGGGTCTGTGGCGTTAGCCGCCAGGCTGGCATTGAGAGGCAGGCACAGCAGCAGCGTGCCGAGGCTGATTGACTTGAACAGACGTCGTACCATATCAGGTCTCCTTGAGGGTCTCGGTGTGGGTGCTGTTTGCAGGCGGGGTGTTGGCGTCTGAATCAAACAGCATAATCAGAATAGGCAGCAGGATAAAGTCGACGATCAGGGCGATGACGATGGTGATTGCGGTCAGCAGTCCCATGTCGGCGTTAATCTTAAAGCTGGAGAGCGACAGGATCATAAAGCCGACTGAGAGCACGGCGGTCGTGATCCATAGTGCCTTGCCGACACTGTGAAAGGCGTAGATGATCGCATCCCGGGTCGAGTTGTCGCGCTGGCGCCGGGCATAGAGATACTTGCTGAGAAAGTGCACGCTATCATCGACGACGATACCCAGGGTCATGGCGGTCACCACCGACAGCGCGAGTCCTACCTCCCCCACGCCTATCCCCCAGATGCCGAACGCGATTCCCGCCGGTATCAGGTTGGGTGCCAGGCTGAGAATACCCAGCTTAAGCGATCGGAGCGCGAATCCCATTAGCAAGGAAATCAACACCAGTGCGGTCAGGGTACCGATCAGCATGCTTTTGATATTGCGCTGGCCGATATGGGAGAACATCAGCGGGGGGCTGGCGATAAGGCCTTCCACATTGGGGATATGGGTCTGCATCCAGCGGTAGGCGCGTTGCTCAAGGTCGAGCATCTGGTTACTGCTCAGATTATGGTAGTTGGCCACGATACGTATGGCTGACTTGTCGATATTGATCTGGTTATTGAGATCCAGACCATAGGGTAATGACATCTCATACAGCAGCAGATATTGGGCCGCTAGTTCTCGTGATTCGGGCAGTCGGTAGTAGCTGGGATCATCGCCATGCATGTTGCGATTAAGGCGCTTCATCGTATCGGTGAGGCTGTTGACATGCACCGTTTCGGGTTGCAACAGCAGCCACTGCACCAGCCGCTCGGTGGCCTCTAAGAAGGCCGGATCGCTGATGCCGCCACTCTCGCCAGCACTGAGTTCGAACTCCATCATGGCCATGCCGGTCAGGTGCTCATTGCTGAAGTCGGTGGCGACCCTGAAGGGGATGCTGTGATCAAAATATTCGACGAAATTATCATTAAGCTCGTTGCGAGGCACCTGACTGACGGTCAGGACGATGACGGCCAGAGAGCCCCAGAGCAGAACGCGTTGATTGCCGATCACGAAGCGGGCGATGCGATCCATAAGCGTGGGGCCTTGCTGTTCTTTAGACCCGGCTTTGAGGGGCAGGATCGCCAGCAGTGCCGGAAACAGCGTCAGCGACAGGATGCAGGCGAGCATGACCCCCATGGCGACTATATTGCCCAGATCGGCGAAGGGTGGGGAGTCGCTGAAATTCATACTCAGGAAGCCGATAGCGGTGGTAACACTGGTGAGAATGACCGGCTGAGTATTGATGCGCAAACTGGTGATCAACGCCTGGGTGCGTTCCACCCCAGAGCGCAGCTCATGGTAGAAGGTACTCAGTATATGGACGCAGTCGGCAACGGCCAGTGTCAGGATAATAATGGGTGCAGAGGCGGAGGGGGCCGTGAGATAGAGTCCGGCCCAACCGGCCAGTCCCATGGCTCCGGTGATGCTGGCAACGACGACCACCAGCGTGGCCAGTAAACCGCCAAGGGTGCGGACCAGTAACCCGATCAGGACCATTACCGCCAGAAACATCAGTGGCACCAGGGTCTTGCTGTCATGTATCGAGGCTTCGGAGAAACTGTTGTTCATCATCACCATGCCAGTCAGATAAACCTTCATATCCGGGTAACGTTGCAGCAGTCGATCACGGATGTCGCGTACCCCGGCCACCACCTCGGGGGTCTCCTCGACCAGGTTGATGCCGGGAAAGTGAATGCTGACGTTAACCGCGGCGACTGCGCCATCGGTGGAGACCAGTCGGTGAACCAGCAGCGGTTCGCTTAAGGCGATCTCTTTGATACGGGCGATCCGCTCCGCATTCAGGTTCCTAGTATCGGGCACCAGGTCCTCGACGATCAGGTCATCGGCTTCGGCAAAGCTGTATTGGTAGTTGGTGATAGAATCGACACGGGTGGAATAGGGCAGCTGCCAGCTCTGTTCGGTCAGCCAGTGCAGCGCGTCTAAGGTCTCAGGATTGAAGACGGTGCCACTGGTTGGCACCAGGATAAAGAGGGCATTATCACTCTTGGCGAAGGTCTTTTGCATCCGCTCAAAGGTTTGCAGTTGCGGGTTGTCTTCGCCAAAAAACACTCGGTAATCGCTCTTAAAAACTAGCTTCTGTGCGCCATAGGTTGCGACCGCAACCAGCGCCAGTAGCAGTAAACAGACGAGGTAACGCCGGCGAATCAGCTTTGGGTAGAACGCATCCATGATATTTCCTGACGCTTAAGAGAGTGCAGAGCTTGAGTGCAAAAGCGATGAAATGCTATTTATAATACGGCCGCATTATAAAATATGTCCAGTCCCTGTTGGGCACTATTAAAAGCGATCGGACAGACGGACAACTCCGACCTGTTTTAGGGGTCGTGCGGAAGCCCTGCCGCTTACGGGAGGGCACCGGATTGTTTTTTACACGCGTTTTTCACTCGCATATTTAGGGATTAAAGACAGGAGGTTCTTTGAAAATTTTACTGCTTAGCGGTTATCACGCTGCGAGTCATAAGTACTGGTGTGAGGGGCTGATGAACGCTTTTCCTGAGCATGAGTGGCACTGTCTGACTCTGCCGGCGCGTTATTTTAACTGGCGGGTGCGGGGCGCTCCGCTGTCCTGGTTGCATGAACAGTCCGCGGTGTTAGATCGACCGGTTGAGCTGTTGATCGCGACCTCGATGGTCGATCTGGCTACTCTGAAAGGGCTTAATACCAATCTGGCGGCTACGCCGAGCCTGTGCTATTTCCATGAGAACCAGTTCGCCTACCCTAAAAGCCGTGAGCAACATGCCAGCGTCGATGCGCAGATGGTTAACCTGTATGCGGCTCTGGCGGCAGATGGGGTGCTGTTTAATTCGGCCTTTAACCGCGACAGTTTCTTTGCCGGGGTTAATCGCCTGCTGGCCAAGCTGCCGGACCATCGACCGACGGCCATAGAGCCACTGCTGGAGAGTCGCTCAGTGGTGTTGCCGGTACCGCTGAATGAGCGGGGCGATGCGGACTTGTCGCCGCCAGAGGACGCTGAACCCAGAACGCATCAAGACTGGAAACTGGACGCGAATCGGCCGGCGATCAAAATCATCTGGGCCTCGCGCTGGGAATACGATAAGGGACCGGATCGGTTGCTGGCGGTTATGGAGGAACTCGAATGTCGGGGCACCGAGTACCGGATCTGTATTCTTGGTGAGCAGTTTCGGCACTCGCCCAAAGAGTTCGATGCGATTAAACAGGCCTTCGAGCATCGTATTGTACAGTTTGGGTTTGTGGCGTCGACGTTCGAGTATCAGCGCTGGCTGTCCTCTGCCGATATTATCCTGTCGACCTCTATCCACGAGTTCCAGGGGTTGGCCGTGCTGGAGGCCGTGGCGGCCGGCTGTGTACCTGTCCTGCCGGGACGGCTGTCATACCCCGAGCTGGTGCCGGCACGATTTCTGTATGCCAGTTATGAGACTGACCTGCCCAGAGAGGCGCAGGCGGCTGCGAATCTGATTGAGCAGGTTGTTGCCGACAGGCCGAAGGCACCCTGCGTCAAACGTTTTTTTTGGTCTGCGTTACGGTCGGAGTATGCCGAACTGTTCGATCGCGTTGCCAGTAGAAATACTCGCAAAATGGCAGCAGATGATTTCAGTAGACAGGCTTTTTAAAATATTGGACTATGCTAGTTGTGGTTTACACATTTTTCACTGTCTATATCCTCTAAGGAGCAACGACTATGAATCAGCAATCCGAAATGTTGCAGCATGATGCCCAGTTAATTTTGAGCCTGTTTGGGAATGCCAAGGCGCAAAAACAGCGGTTAATGAATATCGAGCAGCAACTCAAGAGCGAGGGTGTGGATATTCAGCAGTTGCACAGAACGATTGCAGACCTGAATCAGGTGCAGGATCCCGAGCAGTACCGCTGCCGTTACCAGCCCTGTTGATAGGCCCGCTATAGAGGGGATCAGTGGTCCCCCTCTTTTCGTTATCTAACATCCGCATTCACCAGCTGCGTATCCGCAGCTGGTCTTCTAGACCAACGATCGACCTTCTCTTGCCCTTTTCTTGCCCTCCTCTATAAAAAATAGACAAAGGGCGCAGTCAGCCTCTTGGTCTCCCTAATCGCTAGCGCTGCACGGCTAACTCAGCGTTGGTTTTATGCTATGGTTCGCTTCTTTTTCAGTCTTCTAAGGGGCGGCGATGCATATAGTTGCGGACGAGAATATTCCGCTGGCCGAGGCTTTTTTTAGTCACCTAGGCACGGTTGAACGTTTGCCGGGCCGATCGCTAACCCAACAACATCTACAGCGAGCCGATCTGCTGCTGGTGCGTTCGGTGACGGCTGTTAATGCAGAGTTGCTTGCCGATACGCCGGTCAAATTTGTCGCCAGCGCGACTATCGGTACCGACCATGTGGATCTGCCCCTGCTGAAGCAGCGTGGCATAGGTTTCAGCAATGCGCCCGGCTGTAATGCTGATTCGGTGGTTGATTATGTGCTCTCGGCATTCACTCATCTGGCTGAGCAGCAGGGTTGCGCGCTAGCCGAGCGCCGGGTGGGTATTGTTGGCGTGGGTAATGTGGGCCGGCGCCTGCAGCAACGACTGCAGCGCCTGGGTATCGAGTGTCTGCTGTGTGATCCTCCACGTGCTGAGCAGGAACCGGCGTCAACACTCGGATCTGCAGACCGCTTTGTCGATCTTTCGGTGTTGCTAGGGCGCTGTGATGTCTTCTGTTTGCATACCCCCCTGACGCGAGAAGGCCGACATCCAAGTTATCACCTTTTTGATGCAGAACTGTTGCACGCCCTGCCTCAGGGCAGTTGGTTGATCAACGCCGGGCGCGGTGCGGTGATCGACAATAGGGCGCTGGCGGATTGTCTGCAACAGCGTAAGGATCTGCAGGTGGTGCTGGATGTGTGGGAACCTGAGCCTGCCATCGATACGGATCTGGCACAGCAGGTGACGCTGGCAACACCTCATATCGCCGGCTATAGCCTGGAGGGTAAGTCGCGCGGCACCGAGATGATTTACCAGAGCGCCTGCCGTTTTCTGGGGCTGACGCCGCAGAGAACCCTAGCCCAGTTGCTGCCCCGGCCCGGGATCCGGCAGCTGGATCTTAATGCTGAGGCGGCCCTTGAAGTCGATCTGTTGCCGCGTCTGGTCAGGCTGGTGTATGACCTGCGCCGGGATCATGAGGCCTTGATCCAGAGGGTTCGTTGCCAGCCTCCCCACATCGCCAGCGAATTTGATCGGTTACGACGCTACTACCCCGAGCGGCGTGAGTTCAGTAGCCTGAATATCACAGGCATAGCGTCCGACAGCCCTCTGGCCGCACAGCTATCAGCTTATGGCTTCACCTTGGATAAAGAGTCCCTGGATGAACAGGTCCTCGATCTGCAGGCGCACGATGGCGAATAAGCGGTTAGAGCAGCAGGCCGCGCCGGCGTCGGCTTCTATTCCGGGCTCAGGCCTCAAAGAACAGCTGCGCTTTGATGATCTGAGGCTGGCCGTCGGTGAGCGTATCCGCCTGGAAACAACGTTACCCCGGGGGCGTTTCTCGGTGTGTTATTTAGGGGCTTATTCTGAACGCTGCCTGATGGTGACGATGCCGGTAGTTAAGGGCGCAGATAAGCAGATCAAGGAGGGCGCGGCGATTACGCTGCGGCTGATCGCCCTCAATCGCGCCTGTGCCTTCAAGACAAGGTTGATCAGGGCGCAGACCCTGCCGGTACCTATGCTTTTTCTTGACTACCCCGATACGGTAGACTCAGTGGTGGTGCGTAAGGCCCCGCGTGTCAGTACTCAGGTGATCGTCTCGGTGGATGAGGCTGATGCCGGACATTTCGGCAGTGGTTGGCCGCGCCAGGCGCTCTGTTGCGATCTTAGCCTGCTGGGTGCCAGGATTGAGGCCAGCGATCAGCTGGGCGAGATCGGAGACCGACTCTATGTGACGGCAAGGGTCAGGGTCGGCAAGATCGATCAGGTGCTGCTGGTCGAAGGGGTGATCCGCAATATGGAAGAGATTGAGGACAGTTTTAGCGAGGGCTTCAGGATGGTGCATGGGTTGGAGTTTAGCGCTATGGACGAGGAGACTCAGCTGATTCTGACCGGATTTGTGTATCAGCAGCTGTTGCGCGAGCAGGTCGGGCTCTGATGGAACCAACAAGCAGGAGTGATGATGTTTAAGCTGAGACTGATCGTGAATCCGTTAGCGGGCTTAGGTGCTGGCAGTCTGGGTTCTGATGAAATTAATGCATAGAGGAAATGATGTTTAAACTAGGACTGATCGTAAATCCGTTAGCGGGTATCGGTGGCAGTGTTGCCCTTAAAGGCAGCGACGGTGCTGATACTGTGCAGCAGGCGCTTGCACTGGGGGCCGTACCCAGGGCGGGGGAGCGTGCGCGCCAGGCGCTGGATGTCTTGGCAGGGTTGGCGTTCGAGTGTTACACCTATCCGGCTGAGATGGGTGAGCAGGCCGCGCTGGAAGCCGGTATCCGTCCCCAGGTACTGGGAGCGATAAAGACGGGCCAGACCTGTGCTGAAGATACTCGGCGTGCGGCCTTAGATCTGGTGGCCGCCGGCGTCGATCTGATCCTGTTTGCCGGTGGGGATGGTACGGCGCGCGATCTGCATAGCGCTATCGATGCCCGGGTGCCGGTACTGGGGGTTCCGGCCGGAGTTAAGATCCATTCCGGTGTGTATGCCATCACTCCGGTTGCTGCCGGCCAGGTCGTAGCGATGTTGATCGCGGGTGACCTGGTTAGCCTGCGGGAGCAGGAGGTACGTGATATCGACGAGCAAGCCTTTCGCCAGGGTCAGGTACGGGCGCGCTATTACGGCGAGTTGCTGGTGCCCGAAGAGGGGCGCTTTGTGCAGCAAACCAAGAGTGGTGGCAAGGAGGTCGAAGTCCTGGTACTCGATGATATCGCCGCCGACAGCATCGAAAATATGGACCCAGGCGTCTGCTATGTGATGGGTTCCGGCACCACGGTGCAGGCCGTGATGGCGCAAATGGGGCTGGCCAATACCCTGCTGGGGGTCGACCTGGTGCGTGACGGCGCGTTGCTGGGGTCGGATCTGAGTGCGGCGCAACTGCTGGAGCAGATCGCAGATCAGCCATTCCGTATTCTGGTTACCGTGATCGGCGGTCAGGGGCATATCATCGGCCGTGGCAATCAGCAGTTATCGACCGAGCTGCTGCGGCGCGCGGGCCGCGATAATCTGCTAGTGATCGCCACTAAGACCAAACTCAAACAGCTTGAGGGCCGCCCTCTGGTCATCGACTCGGGCGATCCCGCGCTGGATAAAGAATGGTCAGGATTGATTCGAGTGGTGACCGGCTATCACGACGCCGTACTCTATCCGGTGGCCGATTATTAGATCCTGCTGTCCCTCCCTCTATTTCTTTTTAAAGTGATACTAACTATATGAATGATAAAACGATAGCAACTCATAACGGTAGTTTTCATGCGGATGATGTTTTCAGTATCGCTGCACTTAAGAATATCTATCCCTCTTTTAAACTCATACGTACCCGTAATTTAGAGCGTATTGCCGAGGCAGATATTGTTCTGGATGTAGGGGGTGAATATGACCCGGATGCAGGTCGTTTTGATCATCATCAACGCGGTGGTGCAGGTGAACGTGAAAATGGTATTCCCTATTCCTCATTTGGTTTGATTTGGCAGAAATATGGCTTAGAAATATGCCAGGGTGACCAGGATGTCGCTAATTCTGTTGACAGGGGGCTGGTATCAACGATCGATGCCATCGATTGTGGTCATGTCGAAGGTGTCTCTAAGGGTATTAGTCTTAGTCAGACTATCTCAATGTTTAACCCCACCTGGTATGAAGAGAGTAATTTTGATGCCGGTTTTGATGAGGCCGTTGCTTTTGCATCGCGCGTCTTAACGCGATTTATTGCCTCTGCTAAGGGTGGTGTTAGTGCGAAAGCAATTGTGGCTAAGGCTATCGCTAATGCAGAAGATCCAAGAGTGATCGTATTAGAACAATATACTCCGTGGAAAAGGACGGTTCACGCCTTATCGGCAGAGGCTCTGTTTATGGTTTTTCCCTCGTCATCCGGCGAGTGGAGAATTCAAACAGTCCCTGTAGAACCCGGATCATTCGAAGATAGAAAGTCCCTGCCTAAACCCTGGGCCGGATTGACCGATAAGGCACTTAAAGAAGCCACCGGTATTGATGATGCCATGTTCTGCCATAATGGTTTATTTATTGCGGGTGCAGAATCATTTGCAAGTACGATGAAAATGGCATCCATCGCACTTCGATGATTAATAGAGGAGGTGTTATGAAGAGAAATAGAGGAGTTTAGCCGTTGCTCTTGCAGCCCCAACATCTGGATAAGCCGTTTTCCTTCTTTCATGTGACTTCCGCCTTTTCCGAAGCGCAGTGTGCCGCGCTTGAAGACCTGTTTTTGCAAGCCGGAGAGTGGCAACATCATGGGGGTGATTTTTACAGTTGTTCACTCAGGGACGTTACCGAAACTCTTCCGGCAATGTTTCAGGACGAGGCGCTCGTTAGAATGCGCGAGATCACCGGATTACCCCTCGTGAACCGTGTGTTGGTCACGGTTCAGCGCATGCTGCCTGGACAGGTGATAGGGTTACATAGCGACAGACCGCTGTTGGGTTATGAGTTCGTGCGCTTGATCGTACAGCTCAATAAGCAATGGCAGCCTGAGCAGGGGGGTGTTCTGGAACTCTTTTCATCACCAGAGAGTGCGGCGTCTTTCAGACTCGATCCTGAATACAACACCGCGTTTGGCTTTTCGCTGCACGCGGACTCATATCATGCAGTCACCCAGGTTACTCAGCCGCGACAGACAGTGGTCTTCAATTTCTGGCATGCGGCGAATACCGTCGAACTTGCGACGCACCTACAAACTCTGTTTGCCAACCTGCACTTCTCCGAGTTACCGACAGCACTCGATGCTGTTGCCTCGGCTGCCGAATTGAACCTCCCCGAGGAGTTAACCTTTCGTGCAGGTACGGCTGCGATTGCATTGCAGCGCTGGGGTTATGACGAGGCGGTCGTTGTCGCCGGCTACCAGCACAGCGCAGGACTTGCTAGCTGCAACAGGGATGATCCCGAGACGTATGCAGCGGTACTTTTGGCGGATTGGATTGCTTTCTTGTATCTGGAGTCGTTCGATCTGGCACGCTGGAAAACGTTGCGTAGCGAACTTGATGGCATAGAAGTATTTACGCGGCTGATGCCCACCTGGCAGCTTTGTTTACCGGAATTAAGTGTATAGGCCTTTCAGAGCTCCAGTGTGGAAAAAGAGGGGCTGGAAAATGGGAACAGATGTTTTTTCTGCTGCTAATCTCAGACGATGCAGGCATGCCGCCTAACCTTGTTCACACAGATGGCAAGCTGAGTCCCTTATTCGAATCAAAGACCATCCCCTGCAGACGGCTGACAAACCAGGCTAATCCCTTGCCCTTGTTGGTATTACGCCAGGCCACAGAGATTGACTGAGGCGGACGCGATTCTTCCAGCTGAATCAGCCGCAACCTTCCGTCATTCAGCTCTCTTTCAATGCGATGGCGTGGAAGATATCCGACCCCCAACCCCCGGCACTGCGCTGCGATCTTGTGCTCCATGGAGGGCACCACTATCCGTGAACGACCATCCAGCAGGCCCGCTGACCGAACCGGTAGATCACGTGAGCTATCGGCAACGATGATCGTGGGATGATGTTGAATGGCAGACAGGGGCAACGGCTGTGGCAACGCAGCCAGAGGGTGGTTGGCCGCTACCGCAAATTCAAACACCACCTGTCCTAACGCATGGATGCCAAACCCCTGGCTAGGGGGCTCCCCCTCAGCACCGATAACGATATCACAGCGCTCTGCGTTCAACGCATCCCAGGAACCCCCCAAGACCTCTTCGATCAGCCGCACTTCTGTACGGGGTTGAAGCGCTTGAAAAGCGTCGATCAGAGCGTAGATCGGCCCGCAGTCCAACACCGTATCCACACCTATGCGCAGCTCCAGCTCCCAGCCGTCTGCGGTCTGTTTGACGAGAGCGGTCAGCTCTTCGGTGGCCATCAGGATCTGTCGCCCCTGTTCCAGCATCAGCCGTCCAATAGGGGTGAGTTCCGCCTTACGCCGACTACGGTCAAACAGGGTAACGCCCAGATCCGCTTCCAACTTGTTGATGGTATATGAAATGGCGGAAGGAACACGAAACAATTCATCGGCCGCTGCGGCGAAGCTACGACGGCGATCGATCGCATCCAGGGTTCGTAAAGCATCAAGGGTAATGGGTGAAAACATAGTTCAAATATTTTGATCTTTGAGATCAAAAATCTCCGTTATTTTTTATCAGTTTACTTTTATATAGTACTCACATCGATCAGCAATACTGACTTTATAGAGGAATACAGTGATGGAAAGCAATCTTATCAAGCGCGCACTTGCCAGCGACAACCGTCTGACCGGCCTCGCGCTGCGTATCCCTGCGGGGATTATCTTCACCGCTCACGGTGCTCAAAAACTCTTTGCTGCCTTCGGTGGCTACGGACTGGAGGGTACCGGTCAATGGATGGCCTCCATCGGTCTGGAGCCCGGCTACCTGATGGCCCTGGCAGCTGGCAGTGCTGAATTCTTCGGCGGTATCGCCCTGCTGCTTGGCTTTCTGGTACGTCCGGCGGCAGTGGTACTAGCCTTCACCATGCTGATGGCGATCTTCACGGTGCACCTCGCGAACGGCCTGTTTATGAGCAATAACGGTTACGAATTTGGCCTGTCTCTGTTAACTATCTCGGTAGCCCTGGCGTTAAACGGCGCAGGCGCGATGTCGGTCGACGGTTTGCTGACTCGCAAGTGGAGTGCCGCACTCGACCGTCCGCTTAACCAGAGCCCTACGTCTCCCTGAAACCAATGACCGGCGAGGGCGATGTCTTTTCCGCACACGAGGACCGCACTATGATCACTCTAAGACTTGGCCACGAACGCGGGCACGGGAACCACGGCTGGCTGGATTCGCGTCACAGCTTCTCCTTTGCCAATTATTATGACCCCCGCCATATGGGCGTCTCGGCCTTGCGTGTCATCAATGATGATAGGGTTAAACCGGGGGCCGGCTTCGAGACACATGCACACCGGGACATGGAGATCATCAGCTATATCCTGGAAGGCAGTATCGAGCATCAGGACACCCAGGGTATTCATACCTTATTGAAAGCGGGTGAGGTCCAGGTGATGAGTGCGGGTACAGGTATTGAGCACAGTGAGTTTAATGCGTCTGCCTCTGAGGATCTGCATTTTTTGCAGATCTGGATTCAACCGAACGAGAAGGGCGTGATGCCCCGCTACGCGCAGCAGGATTACTCTGAGGCCCAGGGTCTCACCCTGATCGTCTCACCTGACGGCCGCAACGGCTCTATGCCCATTCGCCAGCAGGCGAGCCTGTACAAGCTCAGTCTCGCAAACCAGGCAACGACCTTTACCCCGTCCAAAGCGCGTACCTACTACCTGCACATTGCACGAGGGGCGCTGGAGGTTAATGGCATCCGTTTGCAGGCCGGTGACGGTGCGACTATCGACCATGAGCCCCTGCTCAATATCCAAGCGGCTGACCAGGCAGAAGGCCTGTTGTTCGAGTTACCCTGAACCTGATTGACCACCAACCACCAACCACCAACCAAGGAGAAAAACATGGGCCTATTAGTCGATGGCCAGTGGGTTGACCGCTGGTACGATACCCAATCCACCAGCGGACGTTTTGAGCGTAGCGAATCCCTGTTTCGTAACTGGATCACGGCAGATGGCAGCGCCGGGGTAACCGGTAGTGATGGTTTCAAGGCGGAGCCGGGGCGTTATCATCTGTATGTCTCACTGGCCTGTCCCTGGGCACACCGCGCTCTGGTCTTTCGAGTGCTCAAGGGGCTCGAAGCGATGATCAGTGTCTCTGTGGTCAATCCCCTGATGGCCGAACAGGGCTGGACCTTCGAACCTGGCGAGGGCGTAACGCCCGACACCCTCAACGGGTCGCGCTATCTACATGAGATCTACACCAAGGCTCAAGCCGACTACAGCGGGCGGGTCACCGTTCCGGTACTCTGGGATAAGCAGCGCAATACGATTGTCAGCAGTGAATCGGCCGACATCATCCGTATGTTCAACAGCGCCTTCGACCACCTGGGGGCAACCCCGAGTGACTTCTACCCCGAGGATTTGCGTACCGAGATCGATGTCCTCAACGACAGGATCTACGACAGCGTCAACAACGGCGTTTACAAGGCGGGCTTCGCCACTAGCCAGCCAGCGTACGAGCAGGCAGTCTATCCGCTGTTCGACAGCCTCGATGAGTTGGAAGAACGCCTGTCTACAAGGCGCTACCTGACGGGTGAGCGGATCACCGAAGCGGACTGGCGGCTGTTCACCACCTTGATTCGTTTCGATGCCGTCTACTACGGCCACTTTAAGTGCAACCTGAAACGCATCGTCGATTACCCCCATCTCTGGGGCTATGTTCGAGAGTTATACCAGTGGCCCGGCATCGCCGGCACCGTCAATTTGGAACACATTAAAGCGCATTACTACCGCAGCCACGCAACCATTAATCCAACCGGGGTGGTCCCTGTCGGGCCTGTATTTGAGCTGAATTCGGCTCACGGCCGCAGCCATCTGACCGGCAGTGTCACTCCTAACTCGGTCTAAAAGGGGTCGGAGTTGAATAGCACTGACTTAAGCGATTTGAGTGCAAACTAACCCGTCCACTCCCTACAGAGAAAATTCCGAGACACGCCGTGAACCCGTCCCTGGGGGCTCGAATGCCGCGTCCCAGCTGGCATACGGTCTCGAAAGTCTTCTCTGCAGGCAGCGGCCTCTTAAGTAAGTGTCATTCGGGTCGGAGTTAAATTAATTAATTTAACTCCGACCCCTTTCGGCGCCCTCTCGAATTCTAGACAAAGTCCATTGGACTAATAGTCTTTTCCTAGTGCAGAAATCTAAGAATAATTCCTATTTATGTTGATTTTTAATTCATAGAAAATAAATTTATAAATGATGTTCAATTTCTACCAAAGAAGTTGGTTAGTAATTTATAACTTTATATAAAAAATAGCAGATGGGTATGTTGCTTAATGGCGAATTGATGCTGTTAGCTCAGCATCAGTGTTTAAGTCGGCTTTTTTACAGGCGTTAATGTACTGTGACATTAAGATATGCGTGAGAGCGGACATTCACTGCCCAGAGTAATGAGTGGCTTTAGTCGGCCCAAAGGGGCCTCTTGGGGTCTGTGATCACGGCAACTGCCCTTGCTAGCCAGAAACATGGAAGCGGACACTGATTTTACTGTTCTGAGTGTTCGGTAACGGAAAGATCTGCGACAGAGCGGCC